>PZPK01000007.1 GCA_006212045.1 Oleiphilus sp.
CAAGTTCGATAATGCGTAGAACAATGGGCTCCCGCCTGCGCGGGAGCGACGAGTGGTTTGGGGCACGGTTCTGAAAGCGCTAGTCATGAGGTCGACAAAGAGAAGTGCATAGTAACTAGCTGTGGGCGCTTGATCTTTGGTTCGTTTGCATCAAGGCAAATGAACAAGCGTTCGCCAGCAGGGCGGGGGCTAATGCCCAAGTTCGATAATGCAAAAAACAATGGGCTCCCGCCTGCGCGGGAGCGACGGGTGGTTTGGGAAACAGTAAAGCGGCTCAGAACCCCGCCTGATGAAAACGCAATTGTGCGGTGCGATGACCATCCGGGAAACGGTGATACACGATACGACTGACATTGGCGTACGGCACATCAAAATTCCAGAGGTTCTCCACCGGCATTCCTAGCACGCGCACCAGAATGGCGCGAATCACCCCGCCGTGACATACCAGCAAGGCATGCTTGCTTTCATGCTGATCAACCAACTGGTCCCAGGCGCCGTGCACGCGTGTGACAAAATCTACCATGCGCTCGCCGCCTTCGGGTGTATTGTTGTCGGGATCTTGCCAATAGCGTCGCAGGGCTTCCGAATCACGCTGCATTAACTCTTTGGTTGTGAGCCCTTCCCAGGCCCCGAAATGAATTTCGCGAAACTCTGCATTGACCTCGGGAGGCAATGCCAGCCTGCCACCCAACTCTTCCGCGAAGGCACGGCAGCGCGATAAGGGCGAGGTCACTAAATGATTCCAAGCATCAAGGTCCCCGACTGAAGTTCGCATCTGTTGCCAGCCCAGGTCCGAAAGCGGGTCATCCTGCGCACCCCGAAGTTTTGGGCCACCGACAGGCTCGCCGTGCCTGATCAAATCTATGACTGTTTCCTGCATAAGATGTTTTCCCGAATTGTCTTTATGTCCAACATTAAGTCGTGTGTCACGAAGCCCGCTTGCCTATAATACGCGCACTTTTTACTGAGGACCTTCTGATGCTAGATGTTAACGAATATTTTAATGGCCGTGTTAAGTCCATTGCGTTTCAATCCACCACACTGCCGGCCACGGTTGGTGTGATGGCGGCCGGTGAATATACCTTTGGTACCAGCCAGCGCGAGTATATGAGTGTGGTGTGCGGCGAGTTACAGGTCAAACTGCCTGGCTCTGAAGCGTTTCAAAGCTATCGGGATGGGGAAAGTTTTACGGTCGAAGCCAACCAGGAATTCGATCTGAAAGTCCCGACAGACACCGCTTACCTGTGCAAATACGAGTAAATTAACAGGCCGGCCTATCTGGCTGGCCTCGATTCATTTTTCTTGCTGGGCGACCGAATCCTACGCACCTGGGTCGCTCTCTTGTTTGTTCTGCTCGAATTGGGCGACCAGAGCGCCCAGTTCCCGCGCAAGACTCTCAATATTATTGCCAATGTCATCGATACGGGCTGCCGCTTCGGTACTGCTTACAGATATCATTTCGCTTTGCTGCACACTGTGTTTGATCTGATGCACCAGTTCTGTCTGCTCGCTTGTGGTCGCCGCAATCTCCTGATTCATGTCTGATATTTCCTGACTGCCGGACACCACCGCATCCATCGCTTCACCTGCGTTACGTGATAGCCCGGTTCCTGTTTCCACTTGCTTGCCACTTCCTGACACGGCTTGCACCACCTGCTCACTGGCTACTGACAGCTTGTTGATGGTCTCGTAGATCAGGTGGGTTTCACTTTGAATCTTGTGGGACAGACTGCGCACTTCGTCGGCGACCACCGCGAAGCCGCGGCCATGCTCGCCAGCACGCGCCGCCTCTATTGCGGCATTCAGGGCCAGTAAATTGGTTTGATCGGAGATGGAATTGATCACCGCCAGCACCTCAGCCACATTGTTGACATCGGTTTCCAGTGTCGACAGCACTTGTGTCGTTTTGTCGACCTCGGTCGCGACCGATTGAATGGCATCTATGGCATTCTCGGTGGCCGCGCGTCCATCCAGCGCTTTACTGTTGGCATTGGCGGCAAGACTCACGGCCTGCTGTGCCCGATTGGAATTTTGCTCAATGCTCTCGGAGATTCTTTTGATGGAGCGGTCGATCGCATCAATCTGCTGATTCTGCGCTTCGGACTGCTCTTTGCCAGTTTTGGACAGCTGTGTCAGAGCAGCACTTTGTTCCACCAGTCGTGCCGAGTTTTCGGTCACGGCATTCACAACATATTCCAGCTTGGCCACAAAACGGTTAAAACTTTCTGCAAAGGCGGCCATTTCATTATTTCCGCTGTCATCCAGACGGCTGGCCAGACTGGCGTTACCCTCGGATATCTCGTGCATGCTTGAGGCAATACGATCGATCGGATGAAAAATACTGCGCGCCAGAAACAGAATAAACAATGCAGCAACGATCATCACGATCACCATCAATAACACCAGGGTGCCTGACAAGGATGCCTGCAAGTCGGATAAAACCGAGAACGCCTCGGCCTCATCAATTTCACTGAGTATGGCCCAGTCGAAGCCTTCCACATTGATCGGCGCATAGGTCGACAGCACACGCGTATTATTTTTGCTGTTGATCACCTCAAACCCGCTTTCACCGCTCAAGGCACGCTCGGCGGCGGATGTTTTCACCTGTTGCAGCCCAATGCCTGTGCCCCGTGCCTGCACTTGTTCCAGAGTTTCCTGGTCATAGTTTCCGCTGCTGCGCAGCGCTTCAATATACTGTTCGAAATTTTCCACGTTCAAGCGCGAAGTGCTCCTGAGTGTCGCATCAGGCCCCACCAGATAAGCTTGCCCGGTCTCTCCCAGTCCCACTTTCGACCAGGACTGATCGTCGGTCATAATGCCGTCAATGGTATCGATCGGAAACTGCACAACCAGCACTCCCCGAATACGTTTGAACTTGATAAAGGGCGTTGCGATAAACGCAGCCGGCGCGTTATACATGGGGCTATAGGCTGCAAAATCCTCGAACGCCAATTGCCCTTGCTCAAGCGTGAGTGCTTTCGAAAAAACCCGTGCCAGCCCGGTATCTGCGAAGGGGCCATCCTTAAGATTGGTACCCAGCTCAAAACCCTTCTTGAGTGAGTAATTGACGCGCCCTTCCGGCCCAATCAGGAAGACGTCACCAAAGCCCAGCTTTTCGGCATAGCCAATGAAACTTCGGTGGTAACCGGCATGCGCCGAGCTGTAGGATGAAAAGTCATTGATCGGACTTTCCATCTTGTATTTTTCGGTAACCGGGTTCGGATTATCCACGATGTAGTGGTATTGAAGGGTCATGGCGTTGACATCCATCTCGCCATAAAACTGTTCAGCAGTTTTGGCAGGCTGGCTGTTCTGCTGATCAAAGGGGGTCTTGAAGGCCTCGGTGTAATAGGCCATGAGTGCTTGTTTTTTCTGCTCTGAAAAACTGGTGTTCTGCTCAAGAATGTCGAGCGTGGAATCAAAATGGAAGGCGGCCGAGCCCGAGTTCTGGTCGAGTGCCATCAGTTGCACCTGCTTGCGCAACCCGATCAGATAGGATTCTATCTGCCGCTTTTTAAGCGCAAGAATGGATTCCAGCTTGGACCGTGTGAGCGAATCAACGGTATCGCTCACCATATTGCTGGTGACCATGTTGGATACCAGTGTCACCAGCAGCAAGCTACCGAACACCAGCCCCAACGAACCAAACACGAGTTTATTTTTTATTTTCATCATGTCCTCTGCTAGTAAGGAGCAATGAAAATTCCGCTGTTCATGCGCCTGTCTATATCAGTCTAGTTCCCTACCCATTGTAGACTAGTATAAAAAACACAAAACATAGCGATTCCCCGGGGGGGCATCATTTTATTATGAGGCCTCGGCTCGTCCCATAAATTTCTTCTCGGCCGTATTGATGCGTATGCGCTCCCCCGGAGCCAGATATTCCGGGACCTGGACAATCAGCCCGGTTTCAAATTCTGCCGGTTTGGTGCGTGCACTGGCTGAAGCGCCTTTGATGGCAGGAGACGTATCCTTGATCTCCATTTCAACGGACTGGGGCAATTCCAGACCGATGACCGAATCATCCACAATCAATACCAACGCACCCTGAATCGATTCGGTAATAAACAGGCTTTCTTCTTCAATATCGGCTTTGTCCAGGCTGTACTGACTGAAGTCCTCGTCGTCCATAAATACCAGCGCTTCGCCTTCATCATAAGAGAACGTAACCGGACGACGCAGTAACTCAACGCGTTCCAGCATATCATCGCCCTTGAAGCGTTCTTCGGCCTTGGTGCCGGTCTGGATATTGCGAAACTTCATTCGGTACAGGGTCGCAGCACCTCTGGCACTGGGGCTTTGCACCTCAATCTGCTTAACCTGCAGCATCTGCTGATTGAGCAGAATGACTTCCCCTTTTTTAACATCACTGGCTTTTGGCATACCTTACCTATTGTCCTGATCTGGATTTATGCAATGCCCGCTCTATCAGATAATTGGCAGGCTCTTCTATTCCGAGTAGCTCTCGTCGTACGAGGTCCATGGCGATGGTGGCTGTCACCATCTGAAATCGTTTACGGGTTCCGGGTATCCTCAAGGCTGCTGTTTTGACAGTTTCTTTTGTACCCCAGGCCAGCCAGACAGTTCCGACCGGTTTGTCGGCGCTGCCGCCTTCCGGCCCGGCAATCCCGGAGATCGCGACACCCAGGTCGGCATGACTGCGCGCCAGGGCGCCCAGAAGCATCTCCCTGACGACAACTTCACTCACTGCGCCCTGTGTCTTCAAATGCTCCGCACTCACGCCCAGTACTTCCTGCTTTATGCCATTGGAGTAGGTGACAAAACCGGCTTCGAACACCGCTGAAGCACCACTGACCTGGGTCAGCAGCGAAGCCACCAGGCCGCCGGTGCAGGACTCGGCACAGGTTACTTTTTTGTTCTTTTCCTGCAACAGTGTTACCAGCGCTTCCTGCATAGTGGTCTGTGTCTCGCTGATCACATGGGCTCCGAGTTGCGAACGAACGCGTCGGGTCCAGTCTTCAAGCAAGGCCTGATGTGCCTGTCGGGTTTGCAGTTTGAGTTCAAGCATGGGCAGGGAGGCCCGAAAACCAATCTCAATCTCGGCTGGCCAGTCCGGAAACCGATCGGATAGCAGTTGCTGCAGGGAAGATTCTCCAAAACCAAACACTTTCAGCCGGGTTCTGACAGGCTTTTGTTCTTCATCAAGCCTTGCCGATACTCGCGGCAAAATTTCCTGCTCCAGCATGCACTTTAATTCGTGCGGGACGCCGGGGGTGCAAAACACTTCGCAGACCTTCAGTTGCATGAAAAACCCGACCGCAGATCCCACTGGGTTGGGGATAATGTCACAGCCTTCCGGCAGCAGCGCCTGCTTCAGGTTTGCCGGACTAAGCGGCATGCCGATCTCCCGACAAATGTGCTCCAGATGTGCGCGGGCTTCAGGGTGTTCTGCGAGCTTCTGACGGCTTGCCAATGCCAGCGCTTCGGCGGTCATATCGTCCGATGTTGGCCCCAGTCCGCCATTGACGATCAGGATTTCGAACTGGCTGGCGAGCCTTTCAAGCTCCTGCTTCAGCAACTGCAAATCATCACCGACCGTCACCTTGTAATGGACAGACAGGCCCTGATCCAGCAGCTGCCCGGCTATCATGGCGGAGTTGCTGTCTACGATGTCACCGGTCATCAACTCATTGCCGGTGAGAAGCAGGGCGAGACGCGGTGCCCCGTTCATTATGCCTTGCCCTCGCCCTTGAGCACATCGGCCAGTTCACGTGAGCGCTGGGCCGCCGCGTCCATGGCTTTGGCGAAAATGTCGGACAGGCCCTGTGCCTCAAGCACCTGGATGGCGCGCTCGGTGGTGCCGCCCGGCGACATCACGTTTTTCTTGAGTTGTGCCGGTTCAAGCTCTCCCGACAACACCATTTGTGCCGCGCCAAGCACCGTTTGCGCGGCGAGTTGGCGCGCTGTATTTTCGTCGATCCCCTGCGCAATGGCTGCTTTTTCCATCGCTTCGATCACCAGGAAAATATAGGCGGGACCGCTTCCTGAGAGCGCGGTAATCGCATGCATCTGCTCTTCGGAATCAAGCCACTGACACACGCCAATGGCCGAAAAAAGATCAAATGCCAGCGCCCGCTGCGCATCTGAAACAGCGGAATTGGCAACCAGACCACTGGCGCCTGCCAGCACTTGCGCGGGCGTGTTCGGCATACATCGCACCAGTGCGACCTCCGCGCCCAGCCAGGACGTGATGGTCGCCATATCCACCCCGGCAGCAATCGAAATGACCAAGGGTCCGTGCGCCAGTGCGGGCGCAATTTCCCGACACACCGATTGCAAAATCTGCGGTTTCACACTCAGTACGACCACATCGGCCGAGGTGACCGCGCGCAGGTTATCGGTATCGGTACCAATGCCGAAGCGGTCGCGAATTCGATCGAGATTTTGCTGATCAGGTTCTGCCGCGACTATGGATGTCGGGCTGACGCCCTGGCTCACTAACCCGGAAATGATGGCACTGGCCATATTGCCGGCACCGATAAAGGTGATACGTTGTTGCTTCAAATCCTGCCCCTTGTGTCGTCACGAGGTTGATTAGGTGGCCCTTCAGCAGACCTCAGTTACGTTCTCCGAACAAGGCCGTACCAATCCGGACCATGGTACTGCCATGACGAATCGCCTGTTCAAAATCACCGGACATGCCCATAGACAGCGTGTCTACGCTGGCGTAGTCCTGCTTCAGATCATGGTATGCCTTTGCCATGGCCTCAAAGCTGTATTCGCGCTGTTCCGCCGTCTGGCCGGCCTTCGGAATCGCCATTAATCCGCGCAGGCGCAGGCGCTCGAGTTTCGCCAGTTCTGCTGCCATCGCAGGTACCTGTTCCAGATCAACACCTGCCTTGCTTTCTTCCTGATCAATATTCACCTGTATACAGACATTCAATGGTGGTGCATCATCTGGGCGCTGTGCATTCAGGCGCGTGGCAATCTTCAGGCGATCGATACTTTGGACCCACGCGAAGCGTTCGGCAATGGTACGCGTTTTGTTTGACTGAACCGGGCCAATATAGTGCCACTCAAGGGCATCCCGGTTCCCGGAAGACAGCAGGCCCTGCAAGGCGTCCTGCTTGTCCACAGCCTCACTGACATAATTTTCACCAAAGCTGAACTGCCCGGCATCCAGCGCGCGCAGAATGTTTTCGGCAGACTGTTTTTTGGAAACCGCTAGCAACTGAACAGAAGCGGTTTCACGCCCAGCCGCCAGCTCTGCTTTTTTTATAACTTGTCTTACGTTCTGAATGTTGTCTGCTATGCTAAACATTGAATGATTCATTAAGGGAACCCACCGCCAAACAATCACTTGCGTTTCGTGGGAGGCTACCAGGAATTTGTGCTTGGGTTTTTGAGAACGAGCCCCAGCCAGACCGTATATCTGGCGCCGTTCCGGCCGTCATTTGAGCAAAAACACACACTATTCACAAGATTAAATTGATTGGTCTTTCCTAGAGGATACTCATGGATATTACTGAATTACTGGCCTTTTCCGCCAAGCAGGGGGCGTCAGATTTACACTTGTCAGCGGGTCTGCCCCCTATGATCCGGGTGGACGGAGATGTACGTCGTATCAATCTCCCGGCAATGGAACACAAAGAAGTGCATTCATTGATTTATGACATCATGAATGACAAACAGAGAAAGGACTTCGAAGAATTTCTGGAAACGGACTTTTCGTTTGAAGTGCCGGGTGTCGCGCGCTTCCGGGTCAATGCCTTCAATCAGAACCGGGGTGCGGGTGCCGTTTTCCGGACCATCCCGTCGAAAGTTCTGACCATGGAAGATCTGGGCATGAGTCAGGTATTCAAGGATATCGCAGAGGTTCCACGCGGGCTGGTACTGGTGACCGGTCCAACCGGTTCAGGAAAATCCACCACGCTGGCGGCCATGATCGATTACATCAACGATAACCGCTATGACCACATTCTGACGATCGAAGATCCGATCGAGTTTGTACATGAGAGCAAAAAGTGTCTGCTCAACCAGCGGGAAGTTCACAGGGATACGCTGGGCTTTAATGAAGCTTTGCGCTCAGCGCTTCGGGAAGACCCCGATATTATATTGGTTGGTGAGTTACGGGATCTGGAAACTATCCGACTTGCACTGACCGCGGCTGAAACCGGGCACCTGGTGTTCGGCACACTGCACACGACCTCGGCCGCCAAGACCATTGACCGGGTCGTCGATGTATTTCCGGCAGAAGAAAAGTCCATGGTGCGTTCGATGTTATCGGAGTCCCTGCAGGCCGTTATTTCACAGACACTGCTGAAAAAAACCAATGGTGGCCGGGTAGCAGCACACGAAATTATGATTGGCACCCCTGCGATCAGGAATCTGATCAGGGAAGACAAGGTCGCGCAAATGTATAGTGCCATACAGACAGGTGCGTCTATCGGGATGCAGACGCTGGATCAATGTCTGCAGAACCTGCTGAGCAAGGGCCACATTTCACGCGATATTGCGCGGGAAAAAGCCAAGGTCCCCGAAAATTTCTAGGATGATGGATAGCGTAAATCTGAGGTAACAGACGTGGATTTTGAAAAATTACTGTCGGTGATGGTTGAAAAAGGCGGCTCGGATCTGTTTATTACAGCGGGAGTACCCCCGAGTATCAAGATCCATGGCAAGATCGTACCGGTCACCAAAAATGCTTTGACCCCCGAACAAACGCGCGAGATCGTGTTTGATACGATGAGTGAAAAGCAGCAAGCCGAGTTTGCTGAGAAGAACGAATGCAATTTTGCGATCAGTGCGCGCGGCATCGGACGTTTCCGCGCCAGTGCCTTCTCTCAGCGCAATCTGTGCGGCATGGTATTGCGCCGTATCGAAACCAACATTCCCCGCGTCCAAGATCTTGGCTTGCCTGATATCATCAATAATCTGGCAATGACCAAACGTGGCCTGATTATTTTTGTAGGTGCCACCGGTACCGGTAAATCCACTTCTCTGGCCTCCATGATTGGACACCGCAACAGAAACAGTAAAGGCCATATTATCTCGATCGAGGATCCGATTGAGTATATTCACCAGCATCAGGGCTGCATTGTTACGCAGCGAGAAGTGGGACTGGATACCGAATCCTTTGAAGTGGCACTCAAAAACACCCTGCGACAGGCGCCGGATGTGATCATGATCGGGGAGATCCGCAGCAAGGACACGATGGAATATGCCGTCACCTTTGCCGAGACCGGCCACCTCTGTCTGGCCACGCTTCACGCCAACAATGCCAACCAGGCGCTTGACCGGATTATCAACTTCTTCCCGCCAGAGCAGCATAACCAGATCTGGATGGACCTGTCTCTCAACCTGAAAGCCATTGTCGCCCAGCAGCTGGTACCCACGCCCGATGGCAAGGGGCGGCGTGCAGTGATTGAGGTGCTCTTGAATACGCCTTTGTGTGCCGATCTGATTCGCAAGAAGGAGGTTCATAAACTCAAGGAGCTGATGACCAAGTCGCGCGATGTCGGCATGCAAACCTTTGATCAGGCCTTGTACGACCTCTATGCCGCCGGTGAAATCACCTACGAAGACGCCTTGGCCTATGCCGACTCGGCGAATGATTTGCGCCTGTTGATCAAACTGGGTTCCGATGCGGCTACGCCAGCCGAATTGGTAACGACAACGGACAAGCTGAGTATTCAGGACGATCTCGATTACCAGTAACACGCCACTTCAGTGCACGGCCCGCATCGGGCCGTCATTTTCCCCAATACAACCAAAACATATTAACGGATTCTCCAATAGGCGAATTTAATTGGATGCTGTGCCGTTATGCGGCCTAAACTCTAAGGTAAGCGTGACTAACTGAAATCTGCAGGAGTGGCTCATTATGTTGAGTGGACATCGTACCCTGGATAATCAGGTGGTGGTGTTTATGGGCCCATTGAACATGTCTGGTTATGAGGCCGTAAACCGGGACGAAATTTCCTACCTCACCGAACTGTCGATAGACGCCGGTGCCATCGTTGGCAACCGGGTCAATAATCTCACGACCCTATGTGTCACCAGCGAGCTGACCCAGCCAGAAGAGTTGGCAAGCATTCCGCGCAATGTGACGGTGATGAGTGAATCTGATTTTATGGATATCTACCTGACGGAAGCGATCACCGGCGAAGAGTGGGAGTAACACTTGCCCGTCATCGGTGAGCTATTCGGCTGACACCAGCTGGCTTTGCAGTAAGGCTTCCATTTCCGTGGCCGACAGTGGCTTGGAAACATGGTAGCCCTGTATCAGATCACAGCCCAATTCCTTGAGCAGTTGCAGCTGTGCATCGTTTTCGACGCCCTCGGCCACAATCTGCAAACCCAATGACTCGCCCAGCACAACAATGGCTTTTACAATCGCCAGTTGCTGCTTGGAATTTTCGACGTTCTCGATGAAGGCCCGATCTATCTTCAGGGTATCGACGGGTAATTCGCGCAAATAGCTCAGGGATGAGTAGCCGGTGCCAAAATCGTCCACCGATATTTTGATACCGGATTCCCTGAACTGCCGCAGCAAAGAGATCACACTGTCGGCATCTTCAATGATCATGCTTTCAGTGAGTTCCAGCTCCAGACACTCGGGTGAAATCTGGCTGTTCTGCAAGGTCGACGTAATCACCTGCTGAAAACCTTTGTCTTTTAACTGTCGGGCCGACAGGTTAACTGACACATGAATGTTGCCCAGGCCCTGTTCCGCCCAGCTTTTCGTTTGCCTGCATGCCATCGCAAGTACAAATTCACCCAAATCCGAAATCAGGCCATTTTCTTCGGCAATATAGACGAATTCTTCCGGGGAGATAATGCCCAGCGTCGGATGTATCCAGCGAATCAGCGCTTCGCAGGAAGTAATCCGGTTCTGGTTCAGGTCCAGTTTGGGCTGGTAATACACTTCGAGCTCATGGTTGTTCAAGGCTTTGCGAAGTTCGTGCTCCATTTCGAGCCTGCGGCGGGAAAACGACTTCAGCGATTCGTCAAAAAACTGTATCTGATTACCACCATGATACTTGGCCTTTTGCACCGCCAGCGCGGCATAGCGCATTAGGGCTTCAATGTCCTGTGTGTCCTCCGGCACACGGGCCACCCCAATGCTGCAGGAGAGCATGACGGCATGTCCGGCAATTTCGTAATGCCCTGTTGTGACAGATTTGAACAGCCGCTGGGCGAACTTGTTGACATCAAAGGTAGGGCTGCAAGCGACGATACAGGCGAACTCATTGCCGCCGATACGGGCCAGAATATCCACTTTCTGGACACTGTTGGACAAGCGTTGTGCTATCTCGACCAGCAACTGGTCTGCGGCTTCATAGCCAAAACTGTCATTGAACTGTTTGAAACGGTCAATATCCAGCGTCACCATCACGAAGGGTGTTTGTTCATCCTTAAAACGCAGCAGGGCGCGATGCAGCTGGTCCTGAAACTGAACCCTGTTTGCCAGCTTGGTGACATCATCATAGTTCAGCAGGTAATCCAGTTTTTCGTCGGCCGCTTTACGGTCCGAGATGTCTGCCGCCATACCCGCGAAATACTTGGTGGCACCGCTTTCATCTACAATCGCATTGATTTGGGTCCACTGCGGAAAATAATCACCATGTATCCGCTTCTCCAGCAATTCCCCTTGCCAGCTGCCCAGATGGCGCACTTGCTCCAAAATATTATCGAACACCTCTTCCCGGCTCGGCGTGTCGGAAAGACGCTTGATCGACTGCCCGTTCAATTCTTCCGGCTTGCAGCCCATGATGCGGGCATAGGCCGGATTGACGGACAGATAATCGCCGGCCTCATTCAGTACGAAGACGCCTTCGGAAGTATGGTCGAAGACGGCTTTAGCCAAACGTACCTGCTCATCACGCACAACTTCTGACTGAATATTTCGGCGGGTACCCAGAATCCGAAGCGCGCGGCCATCAGCACCCGTATCCAGGGTCTTTCCGCACTCTTCGATCCAACACCATTGATCGCCATCCTTGACCCGGTATTGCAGATCGTAGGCCGGCATATCACCTCTGAGACAGGCATTGAGTGTATCCCTGACCGCTTCATAATCACCGGGGTGAATGACCTTTTTCAGGGTTTCAATGACCTGCGCCGAGGTCTGTTCCTTATCGCCAAACTGCTCATGAAAGGCTGACTGGTAAAACTGGCCGGAAGCAATATCCCAGTCAATCAGTCCGAGGTGCGACGCATCAATTGCCTGCGTTAAGCGGGTCTGGCTTTTGACCAGCGCATCACTGATGGTTTTGCGCAGTGAAATCTGCTGACTCAGCTGCGTATTGGCATCACGCAGATACTTAGTCTGATCGGCAATCTCACGTTCAAAATCCTGTTCCTTTTCCGCCAGCATGGCTTTCAGTGTTGCCACATTACGCTGCGAAGCTTCCAGCTGCTCTCCGAGTGACTGCGTTTTCAGCGAGGTCCCTTCCTGTCCCTCCAGAGTCTGCCCTGCGGATACTCGCCAAAGCGCATAGAAAAATGCTGCCACCAGCAGTAGCGTCGCTAGAATGGGCAGCCAAGAGGCCTCAAAACTGGCCAGCATTAAGGCACAGACACCCAGTATGACAGGAATGGAAAACTGTAACGCAGCCGGTTTGCCAAAGGGGATGACCAGCACCATCAGCAATGTGCTCAGGGCAATGACCATTACGGCTCCCGCCGGGCTGCATTCGATCTGGCTCAGCAGAACAAGCACTGCCAAACCAAGAATGCCAGGTATCCGGGCTTCCCAGCTGATGGAAGGTATGGCGGGTGCCGAAGTGTCATGATCAAACAAGGCCATCAACAGGGCGTAGGCAGACAAGGCGAACATCACCAACAAACTACCCAGTACTAACATGGCGTCCAGATCACTCTGGTGGCCGAATAGACCAAGCAGCAATGACAACAGCATCATTGCGTAGAAAATGATCCGGTCCTGTCGCGTCAACGAAGGAACTAGACGGTTTTGCCAGATCAACAAAGGGGAGCCTCAAAAAATGCGAAAAGAAGAAACGGTGTTATTGCGATTCATTCTACCCTGAATTCAATACAAATAAAGCGCAGGGCGGTCACCTGACAGAATTTCCAAGCCGCAAATCAGAAGGTCTGTGTTAGGCTTGTCGTTTTTCAAGATTAACCAGATTTAGTCCATGGATGTCTCACATATTCTTGAGGGTCTGAACGAGGCCCAACGACAAGCCGTCGCGGCACCAAACCAGAATATGCTGGTGCTGGCTGGCGCAGGCAGCGGCAAAACCCGTGTACTCGTGCACCGCATCGCCTGGCTGATGCAATGCGAAAGCTTGAGCCCGGCCTCGATTCTTGCGGTCACCTTTACCAACAAAGCCGCCAAAGAGATGCGTGCGCGTATTGAAAACATGATCGCCCTGCCCTCGCGAGGCATGTGGTTTGGCACCTTTCACGGTATTGCGCACCGATTACTGCGCGCACACTGGCGTGAAGCAGACTTGCCGGAAAACTTTCAGGTGCTGGATTCTGACGACCAGCTCCGGGTCGTGAAGCGCATTATGCGAGAGTTCAATATTGATGAAACCCGCTGGCCGGCAAAGCAGGTGCAATCCTTCATCAATGCCCAGAAAGATGAAGGTAAACGATCGGCTCACTTGCCTCCTGCCAAGGGTCAGTTCGAGCAGGTGATGTATCGGGTCTATCAGGAATACGAAGCGCAATGCCAGCGATCCGGACTGGTAGACTTTGGCGAGCTGCTGCTGCGCTCTCATGAGATCTGGCTGAATAATGCAGGCTTACTGGCCCATTATCAGGAACGCTTTCGCTATGTACTGGTCGACGAATTCCAGGACACCAATACCATTCAGTATGCCTGGCTCAGGGTACTGACCGGAAACCGTATCCCGATCATGGTGGTGGGTGATGATGACCAGTCCATCTATGGCTGGCGAGGCGCCAAAATCGAGAATATCCAGCAGTTCCAGAATGACTATGCCGATGCACAACTGGTCAGGCTGGAACAGAACTACCGCTCAACCTCGACCATTCTTTCAGCCGCCAACAGCTTGATCGCACACAATGGCAATCGCCTGGGAAAACAGTTGTGGACAGATGGGCTCGAGGGCGAATTGATCCAGCTGTATGCTGCGTTTAACGAACAGGACGAAGCGAACTATATCGCGGATCGCATCCAGGCCTGGGTGCAACAGGGCCGGTTACGTTCCGAGTGCGCCATACTCTACCGCTCCAATGCGCAATCCAGAATGCTGGAAGAATCCCTGATACGACAGGCCATTCCCTATCGTATCTATGGTGGTCTGCGTTTCTATGATCGTCAGGAAATTCGCAATGCGATTGCCTACCTGCGCCTGATTTACTATCGCCATGACGATGCCGCCTTCGAACGCGTGGTCAATGTCCCGACCCGGGGCGTCGGCAATAAGACCCTGACGGACCTGCGCCTGCACGCACGGGAGCATGGCGTTTCCCTGTGGCAGGCCACCGTGGCTCGCATGCAGCTTGGACTGATCAAGGGCAAAGCCGCGAAATCTCTGGCCCACTTTCTCGATCTGATTGACGAACTCGGCGCTCAGCAAAACAGTTTGTCGCTCGCCGAGCTGGCGGAAAAGGTCATTAAGGATAGTGGCCTGATGGAATTCCATGCCAGCGAGAAAGGCGAAAAAGGGCAGGCCAGAAAAGAAAACCTGCTGGAGTTGCTCAACGCCTGCAAGGACTATGAACCCGAAGACACCGAAGCACCACCCCTGGCGGAATTTATCGCCCAGGCAGCGCTCGATGCCGGTGAGCAACAAGCTGCCGAACATGAAGACAGCGTACAGCTTATGACCCTGCATTCTGCCAAAGGCCTGGAGTTTCCGATGGTATTTCTGGCCGGGCTGGAAGAAGGGCTGTTTCCGCACCAGATGTCGATGGAAGATCCTCAGCGGCTCGAGGAAGAACGACGGCTGTGCTATGTCGGCATTACGCGTGCCATGGAATCACTGGTATTCACTTATGCCGAAGCACGGCGCCTGTATGGTCAGGACAAATACCACCCGATTTCTCGGTTCATCCGCGAAATACCGGCGCAGTATCTACAGGAAGTCCGGCTCAAGAATATGGTCTCTCGGCCTGTATCTTTCGCCAGCCCAAATCAGGCAATCGCCGGCACCGAGGACGCTCCCGCCTTTCAGTTGGGGCAACTGGTCATGCACCCCAAATTCGGCGAAGGCACCGTCATGAATTATGAAGGGAAAGGGGCACACGCCCGAATCCAGGTAAATTTTCCCGAACATGGCAACAAGTGGCTGGTGCTTTCTTACGCCAAACTGAGTGCCGTGATTTAGCGCTCTTCACAGTGTGATCCAAACACGATGAAAAAACTCGCGTTTGGATTATGCTTAATCCATAACACGATAAAACAGAATTGCCCATGCCGGACGCACAAGACCCCGATCAGAATAAACCAGCCATCAGCGCTGACCAGGACACCGTACAACAGCGTTTCCAGGAGCACCAGAAACAGGTTGCCGATCAGGAGCGCGCTAACCGGATCAAGGCGCAGAACCTGATTCAGCGCGAACGCAAGCTGGAAGACGAGCAACGTATCCTGCAACAGGAACGCAAAATGCTCGAACACACGCATTTGTCACTGAAGTCCAGCAGACGCAGAAGAAGCGCCTTTATGCTGCCACTGTTGCTGGTCGCTGCCATCGCCGCAGGCATGTTGGCCTACCGGAACATTGAACAACAGCAAAAATATTTTGATCAGGTTACGACGGCATCAAAGAACATCGATACCCTGGCGAAATTACTCAGTGTGACCCAGGATGAAGTCGTACTGGCAACAAGTTCTCTGAGCACCAAGCAGGTAGAGCTGGAACGCACAAAATCAATGCTCGACGACCTGAAAAGCACCACCGACCAGTTGTATCTGGAAATTCGCCAACTCAAAGGGGATAGCTACGAAACAGCCGAAGACAAAAGCGCTCTGTTTCTGTCCGCAGACAACCTTTCCGAACAACTCGCGACGCTCAAGGCACAGCTTGAGGACAAGTATCTGACCAATGATATCAACGAAGTCTATATCGAGTATCAGGAAAACGATCTGCGCAAGGCCCGTCAACAGATTCAGGATCAGGAAGACATGCTGGCCAGGAAAGACGCTCAGATTGAATCTTTACGCAGCCATCTGGCCAATAGTGATTCTGCGCAGCCCTAAGGTGTCATATTGCGGCTCAGGGAGCGAGTCGCTGTCTTACCCAAGACTGGTCATTCAAGAGATACTCGATTCTGTCATGTAATCGGTTCTCGCGGCCTTGCCAGAACTCGATGCGCTCAGGCACGATACGGTATCCCCCCCAGAACGAAGGTAAGGGCACGCTGCCCTGTTTGAAGCGCTCCGCCGCCTCCCGGTATTTCTGCTCCAGAAAGTTTCTCGATTCAATCACATCACTCTGATCGCTGCACCAGGCACCCAGCTGACTGCCGCGCGGGCGTGTTGCGAAATACTTCAGCGATTCTGCCGAAGAAATGCGCTCACAGCGACCTTCAATACGCACTTGTCTGTTCAGAGGAAGCCAGGGAAACAACGCCGCAGCATAGGCGTTTTTGCCCAGCTGTTTGGCCTTTCGGCTATTGTAATTGGTGAAAAACACAAACCCCTTGTGATCGAACAGCTTCAACAGCACCGTTCTGACCGATGGCCGCATCTGGCTATCCGTAGTCGCTAGCGAGAAGGCATTGGCATCACTGATGCCGGATTCGTTGGCCTGCGTAAACCATTGTTCGAACTGCTGGACGGGGTCTTCCAGCATGCTCGACTCCGTGATCCCTTCGCTCATGTACTCTCGCCGCAAATCACCAATGTCCAATCGTCTTCCCTCGCTTACTGCTTAACACATTCGATATGTCGGAGAGTCTGCCGTGGTACGCGCACGGACTCAAGCACTATTGAGTCCGCATACGCGCATAGCGCAGTACTAACGGGAGAAGAAGCGTTGTTGAATCCAGGCATCGACCGAGAGTTTTCCGGGACCATAGACCGTCAACACCAGTAACATAGCGCCCCAGAAATAATGGTCATTGGTGCCGGCCGGGCTGATATCGGGATAGGAAATCGCCGCAACCAGATTTAATACGAAGAGTGCACCGGCGCTGAATCTCCCGGCCAGGCCTATCACGAGCAAGGCCGGAAATACCAGCTCTGCAAACGTAGCCAGATAGGCGGCAATATCGAAGGGAAGCAGAGGCACATTGTACTCATACTCAAACAGCATCAGGGTGGAGTCCCAGGTTTTGATCTTGGTCAATCCGGCATAGAAAAACACTTTTGCCAAATAGATTCTGAATGCCAGATTCAGCAGGGGCTGTGTCAGATCGACCCAGCGGGTCGTCGTTAAGTAGAGTTTGATCGGGAATTGCACATGACCTCCTTGATTAAGCGTTACCGGATGATTCTGTATCCACAATGAGTTCGGAGATCCAGTGATGCTGTACCAGAGTGGCCAGCGCCTGATTGATCTGTTCCGGGCCGCACTTTGACCCCAACTCCTCACATATTGTTCCGAAGGATTTTCTTTTTTTAATGGCAATCAGCAAATCCCTGCATAGCGGGTCAATACTGGTGACCAGGGTATCCAGACCGAAGCGATAGACCACGACAGTAGAAGCGCCCTCGTTCAGGTCAATGCTGTCTGTACTGGCAGCTTGCTCCGGGAAGCGGCTCAGCCGCCAGATTTTTTCCAGAGGGTAAGCCGAGTCGATCCAGACCAGCGCGGGGATCAATCCCAGCTGCATGCTCTCGATCTGAGCCGGCGCGAGAGTGGCGAGGCTGTCGAAGGCGACGACGGTCGGACTGCTCATATGAAAAAGCCGGTGCCAATGCCAATCCAGTTGTGCCACATCTCTCATGTAGGGGTAGTCCGCAAGCGGTTCAAAGCTCGCCACGAACGCCGGAAAGTGCTCCCCATAATCATCCAGGCGAGGAGAACGGGAAGGATGCTGGGCGACATAGCGACTGGCCATGGCATCAAAGAATGTTGCGCCCAGGGCCTCCTTGACTGCGGGGAAAATATCACCCAGCGCGATCACCAGATTGCCATGCACACTGTCCCGATAAATACCCAGCTGCTCGGCCGCGCTCAGTGTCTGTTTGTGCTCAACGAAAGCTGGGGGATCTTTCGCTTCGTGATAGATCCCTTCGATCACCTGTTGATAGAGCGTCTCAAGCACAGACAGGGTCTCCCGAAATACGCCGGGATATTTGCAGCGCCTTGTCACGCTCTGCAAGCAATACCGAAAACGCCGGGATATTGTTGTCCCATTCGATCAGCGTAGGAACTGTATCGCCCCATCGCTGCAACGCCTGCTCATACAGCGCCCAGACAGGGGCATGCACCGCCTCGCCATGGGTATCCAGAAGGTAGCGCCCCTGATCTTCGTAGCCGGCAAGGTGCAGCTCCCGAATGCGACTCACGGGTAGTTGCTCGAGATAACGCATGGCATCGAAGTCGTGATTGCTTGCGCTGACATAAATATTATTGAGGTCACAAAGAATGTCGCAATCGGCCGATTCCACCACTTCAGCGAAAAACTGCGCCTCTGACAGATCGCTGCATTGATACTGCATATAACTGGACACATTCTCGACCAGTATGCGTCGGCCCAGAGCATTCTGAACCTGATCAATGCGCGCAGCGACATGTCGCACAGCTTCTGCGGTATAGGGCATGGGTAGCAAGTCATGACTGTGCAGGCCCGCATGGGCCGTCCAGCACAAGTGGTCTGAAACCAATGCTGGCTGATACCGGTCAATCAATGACTTGAGTCGGGCGATGCTGGTCTGTTCGAGGGCTTCCATTCCGCCAAGAGACAAACCGACGGAGTGAAATGAGAGTGGGTAGTGCTGACTGATCTGATCGAGATAATAGAGCGGGTATCCGCCCTCGTTCATATAATTGTCGATCAGGACTTCGAACCAGGGAATGTCCGGTAGACTACCGAGAATGTCCTGATAGTGGGCTGAACGCAGTCCGATGCCAACACCCTCGCATTTGTTCTGCACTGATGCTGACATCGTCATAAAGAAATGGAACCTACTTTACTTTACCATTCACGATCTTGCTGCAGGTACCTTCAGGAACATATACCCACTCTTCAGGATCGCCATCTTTTGTCGCCTGACCTGCACAACTGTGCTTGCTCGTACCACAATCATTCATACCAGCCTTTGCAATTCCCTGGCATTTTTCCATGCCCGGTTTGCCGGCATGTGCCTGTGTTGCTGCAGTCATCACGCCAACAGCAAGCATGCTGGCAAAAGCGGTTTTTGCGATGTTTGTTTTAGTGCTCATGGACTCTTCCTTCATTTATTGGAGTTAAACAATCGGTTTGTGTAGTTCAATCGAACTGCGAGTAAAGACCCGGCCGTCCGGAAAAAGTTCAGGACTATTTTGTATTAAGCGATAAAGTAACACTAAACCGACTGTTTTTGGGAAATGTGACGAATACCGCCAATAAAGATATCTGCCAGAAACTGGGCTTTTTCCTCGTGACCAAAGTCCTCGTTTGCCGCATCAGCGGCGAATACTTCCGATCCGGCGCCAATCATGGCGGATACAGCCAGACGCACCGGGAATGGCGGCAACAGGCCCTGCTCAATAGCAAAACGAATGTCATCCTCCATTTCACTGAACACCGCATGAATATTCTCGCCACCAAACACAAATTGCCTGAATACCTGAGTGTTCTGAATGATCAGGCCCCGCATGCCTTCCTGCTCAAACACAACGGTCGCAAAGGCTTTGAATGCGTCCGATATAAAAGATTCCAAAGAGGTGGCATTACGACGCGCCTCTGCTAACTCCAGCTTGCAACGTGCCAGCAGGTTCTCCACCAATTCGGCGAAGACCGAATCCTTGTCGCCATAATAGTTATAAAAGGTACCCACAGATAATTTGCTGGCTTTTACTACATCGGAGATAGTGGCAGACTCATAGCCGATGGTGGAAAACACTTTCAGACCGGCCCTGAGTATGGCTTCCCGGTTCAATTGCTTGTTGCGTTCACGCCGGCTCAGTTTGATGCCGTCGCTTGCTTCGATCGTTGTCACTCCCTGCTAACCTCACTTATTCCATATTTGAACATTTCTCCCTTTATTCAGGGAGCACACATCTGTCTGTCTCGTAATCCTGCTTTCTACTCAGCAAGCATGCATTCGCATCACGGGAACTCACGCGGAGTATACCTTTGGTGCCGGGAATTAAAACGGTAAGACCAACAATTATTAAAATGTTTCCCTCAGAAAGGACCACCTATCGCCAGACCTGTATTCAGGGTTTGTATACCCTGACATTGTCATAGCCGAGCATTTTCAGATGACTGGCGTGCATCTGACTCATGGCACCCTGCTGACAATAGAGCAGATAAGAGGCGCTATGGTCCAGCCCCTCCGCCTTGCTCATCAGTTCGAAGAAGGGAATCGGCAGAATCTCGTTATTGGTCAGTGAAAGTGGCGCGCGGTCTCGCTCGTCAGGATGCCGGATATCAATGATGACATCATCGACCGCCGGTACCGCCTTGACCTCGACATCTGCCACCGTTTTCTGACTTTCCATCACCTGATCGATACGAATCACCCGGCTTTGCGCGATGGCATCTTCCAGTACTGAATAATCGAACTTTTCCTCTTCTTCCTTGACGCGACTCATCTTGGCACAGGTCGTCGGTCGATCCGAAATCACGCCACAATATTCGGGCATGTTCTTGGCATAATCTTCGGTGCCTATTTTTGCGGACAGTCGAATGATGTCCTGCTTGTCCATGGTCACCAAAGGCCGAAGTGTCAGCATATTGATTGACTGATCAATGACGCTGAGGTTAGTCAGGGTCTGGCTTGAAACCTGGGCGACACTTTCTCCGGTCACCAGCGCCTGAACTCCCATGGACTCGGCCACCTGCTCGGCCGCACGCATCATCATGCGTTTGAGAACGACGCCCATGTGCGAATGGTTGACCGACTTCAGAATCTCGGCAACCACCGCTTCGAAGGGCACAGATACAAATTTAACGCGATGCGAACTGCCGTATTGCTGCCATAGGTAGAGCGCAACCTGCTTCACCCCGATTTCATGGGTAATGCCGCCCAGATTGAAAAAACAGAAGTGGGTCTTCAAACCACGCTTCATGGTCAGATAGCTCGAAACGGTTGAATCAAAACCACCGGAAATCAGCGACATGACCGGATCCTGCGTACCCAGGGGGTAGCCCCCCAGGCCTTCGTGACGCGCTTCGACAACGTAAAGCTCGTTGTCCCTGACCTCCAGCTTTACGGTCACCTCCGGGTTATGCAGATCAACACCCGCAGCACCGGTCAGCCTGAGCAGACCTCCACCAATGTAACGTTCCAGTTCATGGGAGGTGAAGCTGTGCTTGCCCGCCCGCTTGACCCGCACCACAAAACGCTTGCCTTCCAGTGCGTCACCGAGTGCTTCCCGGGTACGCTCTACAACGGTATCAAAATGATTGTCGATATCTTCGATGGTGTACTGTTTCACCTGCAGAATGTTCGAAATGCCGGGTATACGTCGCAGGGCGTCCACGATCACCGAAGCCATCTCGTCCGGCGCCCGAACCTCTACCTTGTCCCAGAAGCCCTGAACCTTGACGTCTTCGCATTCTTTTTTCAGCACCGTGCTGACATTCTGCCGCAACTGCTTGACCAGTCTCTGGCGCACGGGCTTGCTTTTGATCGTGATTTCGGGAAAGAGCTTGATAACAAATTTCATGGGATATCGAAGGGGTACCGGCAAATTTTTGGCGCGTAAGTGTACCTGAATACAACAGAAATGACTTGTAAAATAACGCATCAGATTGTTGCACTACTCTATACTGAATCATTCAGATTACGATTTTTGGACGATTGATCATTGGAGCGTTGTATGAGGCCACAGGGAATAAATGCCCGTGTCACCCCCGAAGGAAGTATGGACATTCTGTCCAGACACGAAGTCAGTCTGCTGAAAGACAAGAACAATCAACACCTGCATGAGATTTTTCGTCGCTGTTCATTGGCGGTATTGAACTGCGGCGTACTCACCGATGACAGTGAGGCGCTACTGGATTCATACCGGGATTTCGAGATCAAAGTGGTCCAACAGCCCCGGGGAATCAAACTCGATATCAAACATGCGCCTGAAACCGCCTTTGTTGACGGGGAGATGATTCAGGGCATCAAGAATCATCTGTTTGCGGTACTGCGCGATATTGTTTACACCGATAGCGTGGTGGCCCGCAGCACCGGCCTGAACCTGCGTCAGTCCGAACACATCAGCAACTTTATTTTTCAGTTACTGCGCAATGCCAACCTGATGCAAACCGGCGGTCAGCCGGACATTGTCGTGTGCTGGGGCGGGCACTCCATCAGCCGCTCGGAATACGATTACACCAAAGAGGTTGGCTATCAGTTGGGATTGCGTGGACTAAACATCTGCACCGGCTGCGGGCCCGGCGCCATGAAGGGCCCGATGAAAGGCGCTGCGGTCGGACATGCCAAGCAACGTCACCAGCTCGGCCGTTATATCGGTGTCACTGAGCCCGGCATCATTGCGGCGGAATCACCCAATCCGATCGTCAACGAACTCACCATTCTTCCCGATATTGAAAAAAGGCTCGAAGCTTTTGTCCGCCTGGGCCACGGTATTATTGTATTTCCCGGAGGGGTCGGCACCGCCGAAGAGATCTTGTATATACTCGGTGTCCTGCTGCATCCGAAAAACAAAGGCATGCCTTTTCCCCTTGTCTTCAGTGGCATGAAGGAGAACCAGGGTTACTTTGAAATGATTGATGATTTCATCGTACACGCACTCGGTGAGGAGGCACGCCAGCTTTATAAAATCATCATTGATGACCCGGTAGAAGTCGCACGTACTATGAAAGCCGGTATGGACGAAGTATGTAACTATCGCAGAATCCGACGGGATGCCTATTACTACAACTGGTTGCTGGCCATTGACCCGGTCTTTCAGACGCCCTTCGAGCCCACGCATGAAAACATGGCCAGTCTGAAGCTCGACAAGGATCAACCTCCGCATCTGCTGGCAGCGGCATTACGACAGGCCTTTTCCGGGATTGTTGCCGGGAATGTGAAGGCCAACGGTATTCGTCAGATCCAGAATCACGGCCCCTTCAAGATCAGTGGCGACCCGGAAATATTAATGCCGCTGGAGAAATTACTTGAAGCATTTGTGCGGGAAGGACGTATGAAACTGCCAGGCAGCACTTATGTCCCCTGCTATGAAATCGTCAATGGCTGATCAGAAACAAAAAGCCACCCGCCCGGGTGGCTTTGACTGATCATCAACGCTTACTTCATCGAACTGTAGTACTCAGCCAGATTCTCAATATCGGCGTCACTCAGGCCTGCCGCTTGAGCCTGCATCACGGCCGCCATGCCACCGGTTCGCTGCTTGTTTTTGTAGGCTTTCATTGCGCTTACCAAATAGGCCTTGTTCTGTCCTGCGAGGCTCGGGTAGGTCGCAATCGTGGCAATGCCATTAGCGCCATGACACGCCGCGCACACTGCGGACTTTGCTTTGCCGGCTGCCGCATCACCTGACCATGCTGGTGCAGAAAACGCCACAAAGGCTCCCAGTGTCAGCACTCGAACGAGTTGTTGTTTCATTTACTTTCCTCTCTCATATCCACGTCGGTTTTAAATCTTTCTTGATTGGTTAATCAAACGATGTTCACACGTTACTGTGGAAAAGCGTATTTTCCAAGTCAATTAGTGCCTGACGCCAGTAGAAACGGTATGAATAACATCATCGCGCAGGTCACAACGCCAAGCACAGGCCAAACCACTGAAAGCTGTTTGCTTCTCGGGTGCGCCTTCAGTACACGCCAGCAAGCCGCATTCACGAGTCCAAAAATAAGCAGAAGAATAAAGCTGGTCACTTTTGCCAACGACAGTAAGGGTAACAATTGAGACACCACTGCAATCAGAACAACAATCAGCAAGGTTGCCCACACAGGCGTCCGGGTTCTAGGGTGAATGCGAGCCAAGGAGGAAGGTAAAAGCCCGGCATTTGCCAAACCGTAGAGCACCCGAGAACACATAATCAGGTTAACCAGCGCTCCATTGAGTACCGCAAACAAGGCAATACCGCTGATACTGTATGCTTTATCGCCGGTAACGCTTTCAACAATCAGTGCCAAAGGGGCATCGCTTTGGGCTATGACCGCGGGCGCCATGGTCGTTACCGCAACGATGGATACAGCGATATAGACCAGCGTCGTCAACAATAGCGCCCCCAGAAGCGCAAATGGCATGCTCTTCTCCGGCTCTTTGACCTCTTCGGCGATATTGACAATATCTTCAAATCCAACAAAGGCATAAAACGCGATAAAAGCGGCAGGAAACAGCGCAAAGCCCAACAGCAAAGCCTCCGAATTAGCCCGGTCTACGGTGACCTGCAATGCAGACAAATCCGGCATCGCAATACCAATGACGTACAGCAAACCCAGAAGCTCGATCACGGTCAATACTGCCGTCACCCAAAGAGATTCGCGAATTCCCCAAATGGCAATGGCCCCCAGCAAAAGCAGCGCGAGCAACATTTCCCACCGATCATTGCCCTCCAGAAAGGTATCCAGATACGCGGCAAATCCATGCAAAATAGCCGCACTGGATACCAGCCCCGATAAGACAATCGCGAAACCCACGGCACTGGCCAGCCAGGGCATGCGAAACGCAGAGAGTACATAGTTGGCTTCGCCTGCGCTGACCGGATATCGCGCTGTCAGCTCGGAATAGGACAGCGCTGTAAATGCCGCGACCACGGAAGCCAACAGAAAAGCATAAGGCGCCGCATAACCGGACTCACCCGCGACCTTCCCCACCAGCACGTAAATACCGGCACCCAGAATATTGCCCATGCCATACAGCAACAACATTGGAGCCGAAATGACACGTCGCAGACTTTGACTATCCTTTTGCATGGCTGATGGCTCCGGAAATGAAATGGTTTCAGTTGGGATGTGCCGTCGGGGATTATGACAAGGGAAAGAAATCAGGGCCAAGTTTGATGCCTTGTGCTTGATGCAGATCAATCCCTCGTCCGGAAGCGGGAATACACTGAGTATGAGGTTGCAACCAGAACCTCATTCCCTTTTTATGGTTTGACAACTCTGCCCCGTTTATTCGGGGCTTTTTTTGCTTTCGGGTGTGGAATTCTCATTTTTGCCGCCGCCTGATTCCGCTCGCCATTTGAATGCGTTAGGATTCGGGCTGACTGCATTAACCACAATCCAAGAGAGCTATCGTGAAGCATTTGTTCAAGCGACTATTACTGACTGCATGTTTTCTATGCAGTGCCGCCAACATTACCGGCGTCTATGCTCAAACCGAAAATCAGCCTGACAATGGTCTCATGCCCCTGACCATGTGTGTGTTCGACTTCGTGGGCGTCGATGGGCCGGTGCACAAGCCAATGAAGGAATTCGCGCTGGAAGCGCTTCGCTGGGGGGTTGACCTGTCGTTCCTGGTGTACACCGATGACCGGATCGCTTCAGAAGAATTCAAGAACGGCGTCTGTGACATGCTCAACCTGCCGGGGATTCGCGCACGGGAATACAATGATTTCACCGGATCGATTAATGCTGTGGGTGCATTGCCGACTTACGAGCATCTGGGGATGGTCATTAAAACCCTGAGCAGCGAAAAAGCCTCCAAACTGATGCGTAAGGGCGATTACGAAATTATCGGTATCGGCCCGATTGGTGCGATTTTCCTGTTTGTGAATGACAAAAACATTACCACGCCAGCGCACATGGCTGGCAAGCGGGTAACCGTACTGGATAATGCGCCTGAAACCGAATATCTGGCGCAACGTATCGGGATGACCCCGGTATCCTCCAGCATTATGAATGCGCTCCAGAAATTCAATAACAAAGCGGTGGATATCACCGGCGCGCCGGGGCTTGCCTACGAGCCGATGGAGCTCTACAAGGGGCTGGAACCGAATGGAGGGATTATTCGCTGGCCTACATTGCAGGTCACCATGCAGATTATGGTGCGCTGGAAAAAAGTGCCAGAGGATTTCGGGCAAAAATCCCGCTCCTATTTCGCCAATCACTATCCGGCAGAGATAAAGAAAATTCTGGAAAGTGAAGAGACTATTCCCGAAAAATACTGGATCGATATCCCCGATGAAACCAAAAACACCTGGAACGAGACCTTTCGGGAAAGTCGAATTGCTCTGCGTGAACAGAAGGTCTACAACGCAAAAGCGTTGACCCTGTTCCGCAAAGTCAGATGCAAGGTGGACTCAAGCCTGGCCGAGTGCACATCTAAAGACAGGGAATAAGACACACGCGAACCCGGCCGCTTGATGCGGCCGGACTTCAGCAGGTGTATATTCTCAGCACCGCTAACCCGACTTACTGAACCATTCGGTCGCCTTGGTAAATACCTTTTGATAGCCGGTCGGCGCCACTCTGACAGCCCAGTCGAACATGCGGGCGTCCATACCGATCAGAACACGACGCTTGTTCTTGCGCACGCCCTTCAGAATAGTCTTCGCCGCCGTATCGGGGGTATGAATAAACATCTTCTCGTACTTCTCAAGCGTTTCTTCGTCACTGACCCCGGTCAACGCTTTTACGCTCTCTGAAACTCGCGCGGCTTTGGCAATGTTTGTCTTGATACCGCCCGGATGCACGCAGGTTGCAGTTACCTTTGACTTGGCAAGCTCCAGATCCTGACGCAGGGACTCGGTAAATCCGCGTACGGCAAATTTACTGGCATTGTAGCCACTCATCATGGGTTGCGAAGTCAGGCCAAAAACGCTTGAAATGTTGACAACATGTCCTTCCCCGGACTGCTCAAGGAGCGGCAGAAATGCCTTGGTCCCATACAGCACACCCCAGAAATTGATATTCATGATCCATTCATAATCTTCGACTGATAAGGCGCCAACGGTGCCAGACAAGGCCACCCCGGCATTGTTGAATACCATATTGACGCTGCCATGCTCGGCTGCCGTCTTTTCGGCCCAGGCAAAAACAGCCTGCCGATCAGAGACGTCCAGAATGGTGGTGGTCACTTTGACTCCCGCCGCGCGAGTGCTTTCAGCCGTTTCCTGTAAACCGCTTTCGTTGATATCCGACAAGGCGAGGTGACAGCCCTGCGAGGCCAGATTCAATGCCAGCGCTTGCCCGATGCCTGATCCCGCGCCAGTAATGGCGGCCACTTTATTCCTGAAACTTTTCACGCTTGGCTCCTGTTTGGTTTTTGTTGGATTTGAGAAAGTCATAGTCACTCAGGTCTATGACCCCTTTCATTTCTTTCCAGGCCATTGCACAGATTGCCTTGAGAGGCAACAAACGTGCGCCCCAGGCAGCCTTCCAGGCATTGTTACCATAGACCATGCGTGTCCTGTTTTTGCGGATACTATCGATCACATATCGCACTATATCCTCTGGAGGCGTCGTCAGAAAATGGCCGGAGAAAGCCTGACTGGATGGCTGCCGTGCGATGTTCGTTGCGATACCACCCGGGTGCAGCAGATGCACCTGTATCGGGCTTTCGCTTAGCTCCACCATCAGCGCTTCGGTAAACCCTCTTACCGCGAATTTTGAACCGCAGTAATCTGCATGATTAGGCGTTCCGACAAGGCCAAAAATGCTTGAAACATTCACGATGACCCCGGATTGGCGGGCCAGCATTCGCGGAAGGAAGGCGCGCGTACAATTGACGACACCAAAATAATTGACCGCCATGACGCGCTGAAAACTCTCAGAGCGACTGGCCCACACGGGCTTGGCACTGCCTTCTATTCCGGCATTGTTAATCAGCACATCGACATCGCCCATTTCGGTGCGCACTTTTTCTGCAAACCCGGCGACCTCTTCTTCTACGGCAATATCAAACACAGCCAGGACAGGCTCACGCTGACATTCGCCACGGATCAGGCTCTCCGTCTCGTGCAGCCCCTCTCTGTCATAGTCACAAAGTGCCAGATGGCTTCCGAGCCTTGCAAAGGCCTGTGCATAGGCTCTGCCCATACCCGAAGCCGCCCCGGTAATCACGACGGTTTTATTGTTGAAATCCTGCATTCCGATTCGTACCCCTTAAAAAATTCAACCAGCATCGCCGCTTTCTAGTTTGGCACCGATGCTTCAGAGTCAGACCAGATCACCATCAAAACTGTGATCCTTTTTCCTGAAGCGACTGGCCCAGCGCCTGAAGGTAAAGCTGAAGCCCGGGAACATCGCAATCACCTTGCCGCTCTTGCTCTTGTACCAGGAATTGCAGCCGCCGGTTTGCCAAACGGTCCGGGCCATCTCCTGATGTATCTTGTGGGTATAGCGGTCTTCGGCCTCTGCTTTGATCTCGATGACGGAATGTTGGCCCTGCTTGACCTGCTCAATACTGTTCATGATGTACTTCATCTGCGATTCGATCACAAACAGGGCTGAGGTATGACCGATGCCGGTATTCGGCCCGGTCACAACAAACAGATTGGGAAAACCCGGTGCGCAGGTTCCGAGATAGGCTCTCGGATAGTCCGCCCAGAAATCGGCCAGAGTCCTGCCATCACGCCCAACCACCGGATAGGAAATAACGCCGTCGGTAGCATCATAGCCGGTAGAATAGACGATCAGATCCAGCTCCAGCGCCTGTCCGGTTTCTGTCACGATGCCGGTTTCGGTGATTTCGCGAATGCCATCATTTTTATCATGCAGGCTGACATTGTCACGACAATACGCCGGATAGAGCGTGTCTGAAAGAATCACACGCTTACAACCAATCGTGAATTCCGGTGTGACCTTTTTGCGTAGAACCTCATCCGGGATCTGTTTTTCGAGATTCTTGCGCGCCTGTCGGGTAGCCAGCAGATCCAGCAGGGTTTTCGAATACTTCAGACCCAAGACCCTGAATTCGAGCACCCAATAGATCAGAATACGTAAGGCCTTATAAGCCCAGCGCTTGCGCAGCAAGGCGCGCTGCCAGGGTTTAAAGACATAATCAGGTCTCGGCAGAACCCAATGTGGAGTGCGTTGGAAAACATGCAAATGCGCAACGTCCGGTGCGATCTCGGGAATTACCTGCGCCGCACTGGCGCCGCTGCCGATAATCGCTACCCGCTTGTTGCGATAATCAAAACTGTGGTCCCACGCATTGGTATGGAAAGCCCGCCCCTTGAAGCTGTCGCGCCCTTTGAAGTTCGGGATAACGGGTGTACTTAAAGGTCCTGATGCATTGATGACAAATTTTGCGGTGTAGGGTTCCTGCCCTTCGACAACAATGCGCCATAACTGCGCTTGCTGGTCCCATTCGATCTTGCTTACCGTGCTGCGTACGGCGGTTTTTTGCCTGAGGCCGTGCTTGTCGATCACATGTTGCGTGTAAGCCCGCAACTCTTCCTGCCCGGCAAACATCTGGCTCCAGTCATAGGGTTCAAACGACAACGAATACAGCGGTGATTGCACATCAACGGCCGCCCCCGGATAGGTATTCTGACTCCAGGTGCCCCCCATATAGTCACGTCGCTCTAGCATCAAAAAGTTTTCGATCCCTCGACGTTTCAAGTGAATCGCCGCTAACTGGCCACCAAATCCACTCCCGATAATGATCACTTCGTACGACCTGTTCATGCGCCTCTCCACTATTATCCAGGCAGAATACATGCGCTTCCGGGGACTCAGATTATTCTGACGACGCGCGTAGTCACTTAATGTATTATCTGAAGACAGGCGTTGTCAATTCAGTAAATTGATGATTTCGGCCACGCTTTACTTTTCAGTGATGGAATAGTCAAATGACGCGCATGATGGATTACTCAGATAGCTCTTCAGAATCCGGTGCCGAAAGTGCGGGTCGTACCTATGGCGGATTAAGTCAGGCTGAGCGCAAGGCTCAGCGCAAACGCCAGTTTCTGAAAGCGGGTCTGGAGCTTTTCGGTACGCAGGGATATCGCGCCACAACCGTGAGAGCGGTCTGCAAAGAAGCCAGATTAACGGACCGCTATTTTTACGAATCCTGCGGCAGCCTCGAGTCACTGGTGATGGCGGTGTATGAGGAGTGCATGACCGATCTTTCGAAACAGATTCTGGCTGCGATTCAGAGCGAATACAGTGCGCACCACGACCCACTGGCTGCCCTCGAAGCGGGCCTTGACTGCTTTTATCGTGTACTGGAAGAACCTCGCATTGCCCGAATCTGCATGGTGGAGCTGGAAGGGATCAGTCCGGAAGTCGACCGCTTGTACAACCGCTATATCCAGAGTTTCTCGCGCATCATTCTGGAACTGGCGGGGATTGCGTTTCCGGACTGGGAATTGCCTTTGGCGGAAAAGGAAGTACTGGGAATTTCCCTGATCGGCGCCTTGCGACAATCTGCAACACACTGGCTGATGACAGATTACGCCACTCCACGCCCGGTGATGGTAGCCGGCTCTCTGAAACTGTATGCCGGTTTAATCGGATTGATTCGAGCCAACTGAGGCGCTCGCCCAGCACTTGCTAGCGTGCTTCAACCTTCAACTCGACCGAATAGCGGCCCGCCTTTTCAAATACAAGTTCTACCGGTAATACGGCCCCTGCCTGCAGAGGTTTGTGCAAGCCCATGATCATCAGATGATAGCCACCGGGCGCCATCACCAGCTTTTCTCCGGCCTGCAGATCAATGGCATCGATTTCACTCATTGACATCAACCCGTCCTGCATTTCGGTCTGGTGAATTTCGACCATCCCTGCCACCGGACTGGAGGCAGAAAGCAGGCGGTCTGCTTCACTCACACTAAGTTCCAGGTAACCCGCAGTTGTGGTCACGCCTGGTGGCAGAAGACGCGCCCAACCGGAGTGGAACTGCACATCCGCCAACACACTTGTGGCCAGGAAGAGCAGGTACGCGCCCAAGATCATTTTCTTCACTATCATGTCGATTCCCTTATTTGTTATAGGCATGTTGCTGGTAACGCGCATCACGCATACCGACATCAACGGTCTCGTGTGACCAACCGGCAAGATGATCCCCGATCAGGTGCACCAGCGCCTCGATATGCGCGTCCCCGGCATTTAATGCCGGGATATAGGCGTATTGCTCGCCACCGCTTTCCATAAAGTAATCACGATTTTCGACCGCAATTTCCTCCAGCGTCTCCAGACAGTCAGATGAGAAGCCCGGACAAAACATTTGGACCCGCTTCACCCCTTGCGCGGGCAGCTGCTTCAGCGTCACATCCGTATAGGGCTGCAACCACTCGGCTTTGCCAAAGCGCGACTGGAAGGTGACCATGTATTCGGAAGCTTCCAGTCCTAATTGCGCGGCCAGCAAACGCGCCGTGACATGGCATTGGCAGTGGTAAGGATCCCCCTGCATCAGAAATTGTTTGGGAACACCATGAAAGGAAAGAATCAAACGTTCGGCACGCCCGTGTTGTTGCCAGTACTCACGCACTTGCGCAGCCATCGCTTCAATGTAAGGCGGGAAATCGTGATAGGAGGCGACAAAACGCAAATGCGGCAACCATCGCCGCGCGCCGAAATCCCTGGCAATGGCATCAAAGGTCGAGCCGGAGGTGGACCCTGAATACTGCGGATAAAGCGGAAGCACCAGCAAGCGTCTGACCCCCTTGTTCAGCATACGATCCACCACTGCGCCGATCGAAGGTTCACCGTAGCGCATGGCGAAATCAACACAGAGATTCTCGCCATACTTGTCGCCGAGTGCCTGCTGCAAGGCTGCGCACTGGTCTTCGGTATGAAACAGCAAGGGGGAGCCGCGCTCTGTCCAGACTCCCCGGTACGCCTCCGCCGACTTGCGCGGTCGCAGTCTCAGAATAATGCCATGCAGAATCAGCTTCCAAATTAGCCTTGGAATTTCCACGACACGGGGATCCGACAAAAATTCGGCAAGATAACGCCTGAGCGCAGCGGGTGTTGGCGCTTCGGGCGTCCCCAAGTTGGTAATCAGCACACCGGTCAGATCTTTCTGCTGATGCGTAAACTCCTGCCCCTGATATCTCATCCTGCCTCACTTGTGAATGTCATTAATTTTGCCCATAGCAGGCCCAGATATTCATGCCAGGCCGATTCCACGATGGCCAGCGTGCTCGCTTTCGGCAGCCAGTGGTGCCAGCGAAATTCACCAAGGGCACCGGTTCGAAAATGGGTCGGTGCCGGAACCGGACGCAGACCTTCCCGCTCAAAGAGATACAGGGCGCGTGGCAGATGCATCGCGGACGTCACCAGCGCAACCGACTGCCCCTGCAACTGCAAAGCCCAGACCATGGCTTCTTCGCGAGTATCACGTGGGCCGGATTCGATCCTGATGTCTTGTGCGGGAACGCCCATGGCAATCGCCACCTTGGCCATTGCTTCCGCCTGGCTTAACGTGTCATTTGGACCATACCCGGAAAGGCAAAGTCGGGCGCCGGGGTTTTGTCGATAAAGCCTCACCCCTTCGCTCAAGCGCACCATGGACGTCGAAGAAAGAAGGCTGGTGACGGGCTTACGGGCATCACTTCGATGCGCCCCGCCCAATACAATAACGGCTTCAACCGCCTGGTCGCGGTAGGGTGGGTGCGCAAATTCCAGCGGCGCAGCAATCCATTGGGCCACCGGACTAACAGACAAGAGGTACAACAGCAGACAGGCGCTTACCAACATCACCCTGCCCAAGCGCCGATAGCCCAGCTTCCAGACCAGCGCGGTAGCCGTCAGAAGCAGGATGATGATCGGCAACGGCATTGCCAACCCTCCCAGAATTTTCTTCAGGGTAAACATCAAAGGCTGTACCCGCCTCCATCTGCATTATGGCCAGGTCGCATTATTGCACCGTAAAGCTGGCCTGGGCGTATAACTCACCTTGCTCATCGACGATTTTGACAGACCAGTCACCCAGCATCTGGTGATTGATAAATTTACTGGAATAGGAATTCTGTTGCGCGACATTGACGGGGATTCGCACCCGCGCCTGCCGCTTATCGCCAAGGTACCAGTCATGGTAAAGCACGCTTTTCTGCAACCCCTGCATTTCCGTATACAGAATGACTTTGATAATTCCCTGTTCGGACATCGCGATGTTATAGCCGAGCGGCTCAGCCGGTTTACCGTCAGTCACCACATGCGTCAATTCCGCATGCGCGATCCCCATATGAAAAATCGATACCGGGGAAATCACCTCTGCCAAAGCGGGGCTGGGCGGAATGTCTGCACCATCCGGTGCGCTTTCCACTGTCTCTTCCGAACTCTTGGCAGGCAGTTCAGCAGCCGCCAAATCTTCGGGCGCCTGTGACCGGGGTTCATCTTCTTTGGATACAGACGCGGATACCTGCTCCGCTTGCTGTTCGGGCTCTGCCAGTACTTGCCTTATTTCAGTGGCCGATTTCACCAGTGGTGCCGCGGAAAAGGTCTGTTCCGGTGTCGCCACGCCTTGGTCCCCGGGCTTCTGGCCTAAAAACATGCTGAGTAGCCCGGCAAGCAAAGCGCATAACACCAGCACCACAAATATCACCCGCCCCCAGAGCACCTCTGTTTCTTCGTAGCTGCCCGGATCTACCGGCTGCTCCGGTAACGGTCCAACCGTCAGTTTTCGTTTACTGGTCATGCGCTCACCCCCGCCCCTGCTTGTTGCTTCGATAGTTCAGAGCAAGACAGCACTCTGGTCTGTATTGCCAATTCGATTTTACAGCCGCCCGCCAGCTTGAACCAGCATTAAGTCGAGATCATAGTAACCGGCCCTTCTCGCCAGCCTGAGCGCAGTATCACCATTGGCATCCCGAAAATTAACATCGGCTCCGGCATTGATCAGGACCTGGGCGAGAATCGGGTTATTGTCGATCACGGTATACATCAGTACCGACTTGCCATCGGCAATGGTGTTTACCGCAGCCCCGGCATTGACCAGAATCTTCAAGGAGGTCAGGTGACGATTCAATGCCGCGCGCGCAACAGCGGTGTAGCCGCCGTCGGCAATGTAATCCAGATCGGCACCCCTGACGATCAGCTCTTTGAGCAGTTCATTGTGCCCATTGGCAGCGGCGATCATCAAGGCCGAGTCCTGGCCTGCACCAAAGCCCTTGTCAAAGGTCGCACCGGCTTTCAGCAGAAATTCGGCAATGGCAAAGTGCCCGGCTTGCAATGCCGCGCTGAAAGCGTTGCCTTCATCAGTGTAGCCATTGAGTTTTTCTCCCTCCAACAACGCGGCTTTCAAACCGGCCACATCCGCTTCGCGAGCAGCCAGTATCAAGGCTCCGGGCCGGGCCAGCTCAAGCGCTTCGAGGTCAAGGGTTTCAAGGTTGAGCATGCGCTCCTGTTGTGAACTGCAGGCTGACACTATGAACAACAGCAGGCCGGAAAGAAACAGGCATCTGATTCGATCCGAGGTTGGGTAAACACGCAAGATCTGGCATCCTAATGAAATCTGAATTGAGGGTACTTACACGACCAACAGCCAAAAAGAAACGGGCTTCAGGCTGGATGATGCAGGGCACTCATCTATTCTCGGGTATTCGGGAGTGCCAGTAAAGGCGATCAGGATGCGCGAAATTGGGCTCAGAGTAAAATTGGGTGAAACTGGGGCAGAGTAAAATTAATTCTCTCAACTTAGATTGGGCGATTTGCCTCAGTTAATTTTACTCTGACCCCAAATTTCAACTTTGCCACCGGTTTCTCAGCTTGATCCGGGTAAATTGCGAATACCGCCCCGTTCATCAATTGCGACATAGATAAAGGTGGTTTCTGTGACTTTTCTGGCAGCGTTGGTATCGCACGGCGTAACAAACGCTTCAACCCTGATTTTCATGGAACTGCTGCCGGTGTCGAGCAGTTGTGTGTAACAGCTGACTTGTTCACCTACTTTTACTGGTGAAAGAAATTCGACCCGTTCCATCGCGACCGTGGTGGCGCGTCCTCTGGAAACACGCATGGCCGCTGTTGAAGCGGCCAGATCCATTTGTCCAATCAGCCAGCCGGCGTAAATATCGCCCGAGCCATTGGTATCCCGTGGCAGGGCAATGGTCTGAAGGGCCAGATCCCCTGCACTGACGGACGACTGTTCTTTTGCTCTCATAATCCTAGTGCTCTTATACATTACTTCTTTTCAGTATAGCCGAGTCGCCAAGAGGTCAAATGGCTTTGATCGACAGCGGTTACCCGACGCTGATCCAAGGGGTATGATCCGCTGTCATATTACTGTCATATTTCAGACTTATAGTGCCCCCATCATTTTTGATAAGACCGTATGACGAAAAATTAGGAGACTAAAATGAAACTAAGAAAAATAGTAGGCGCTTTGGCAGTATCTGCACTGGCCAGTATCGGAGTCGCAAACGCTGACGTCGATCCAAATCTGCCTGAATATCAAAAGTCCAGTGGCGTTTCCGGTAACATCTCCAGTGTTGGTTCCGATACGCTTGCCAATCTGATGACTCTTTGGGCTGAAGACTTCAAAAGAAACTACCCCAACGTCAACATCCAGATTCAGGCCGCCGGTTCTTCTACTGCGCCACCTGCGTTGACTGAAGGCACTTCCAACATGGGCCCGATGAGCCGCAAAATGAAAGACAAGGAACTTGAAGCCTTCGAAAAACGTTTTGGCTACGCTCCGACTGCCATCCCTGTTGCAATTGATGCGCTTGCGGTATTCGTGAACAAGGATAACCCTGTCAAAGGTTTGTCCATCCCCCAGATTGATGCCATTTTTTCTTCTACCCGCAAATGTGGTTACGGCAGCGATGCAACCACTTGGGGCGACCTGGGTGTCAGCGGATCTCTGGCTGACAAGTCCTTCCAGCTGTTTGGTCGAAACTCGGTATCGGGTACTTACGGCTATTTCAAGAAGAAAGCGCTGTGTAAAGGTGACTTCAAAAATAACGTGAATGAGCAACCCGGTTCAGCGTCTGTTGTTCAAGGTGTTTCCGAGTCTATCAATGGAATCGGTTACTCAGGCATCGGCTACAAGACCGCTTCTGTTCGTGCCCTGCCTCTGTCAAAGAAAGGCGACAAGTATATTGAAGCGACACCTGCCAACGCTGTTTCTGGCGCCTATCCGCTGTCCCGCTTCCTCTATGTTTACGTCAACAAAGCACCTAATAAGGATTTGGCACCGATTACCGCAGAGTTTGTAAAACTGATCCTTTCCAAGCAAGGTCAGGAAGTCGTACAGAAAGATGGTTACGTGCCGTTGCCAGCGCCGGTCGCGGAGAAACAGCGCTCTGCACTAAACCTGAAATAAGCACTGTCAACAACTTTAAATACCTCCGGTCAATTATTTGGCCGGGGGTTTTTTAGTGTATACTGCGCGCGATTTTGTGACCATGATCACAGAGCGCGCCTTGGTCGTTTAAGGGCCTGATATAAGACAACCTGGTAAACTCAACGCGGACTAGAGCATGAATGATTCAGCTGTTTCCTCTCCCCCCGAACTGGACTTCGACAGTCCATCTCTGATTCGTTACAGAAAGAAGAGAAATCTTAAGGACCTATGCGCTAAATATGCGATTGGCATGGGGGGCATCAGCGTAATCCTCGCGATTACCCTGATTTTCTTCTATCTACTCTATGAAGTCGCTCCACTGTTTGAATCCGCCACTGCGGACAAAGTCAGCGAATACCCAATGCCCGCTGCAGAGTTGGGAGAAACACGCTTTCTGACATCTGAAGAGCAAGGCGAGAAAGCCATGCGTATCGCCGAAAACGGTACGGTGGTGTTTTTCAATACGATTGATGGTAGCGAACATTCACGCATAGATTTGCCTGTTCCGAGCGGTGCTCGTATCACCCAGATCGCTAGTGCCGACCCTTCCAGCCGGACTCTGGCAGCAGCGCTGGATAATGGCCAGGTCATTCTGTTCAAGCATAGTTACAAGCTGACGTACCCCAATGATATCCGGGTAATTAACCCCTTTATCGAATACCCCTTCGGCGATGAACCGATTGTGCTTGATGAATCGGGGCAATCCATTCGCAGGGTCAGCCTGACATTGACCGACGATGCACTGATGGTAGTAGGCGTTAATCAGAGTAATGCCCTGTTTGCCTCCAGGTTCAACAAGGAACAGAATTTCCTGACCGGCGCCATAACGCTTGAGCCGGAAGACATGGAACTTCCCCAACTGGCTTTCAAGCCCGAATATGTGGTCACAGAACCGGGGATGCGCTGGGTATTTGTCGGCACCGAAGCCGGCAAGGTACAGGTTATTGATCTGTTCGATTCCGAAGGCTCAGGCATCAATAGCACGGTCGATGTGGGTGGCGATGGGAACGACATTATTGGCATGGAACTGCTGCTGGGAGGCTCGTCAGTGCTGGTCAGCGAAAGCAGTGGTGCCGTCAGTCAGTGGTTTATGGTGCGCGACGACGACAACCATTACAGTTTCCAGCAGGTGCGCCGCTTCGAACATGAGACCGGCGCGATCACCTCACTGAATATTGAACAGCGCCGCAAAGGTTTCGCGGTCGCTGATGACCAGGGCAATATTGCCCTAATGAACAGTACTGCGCATTCCACTGCGCTGAATTTTAAAGCTTCGGATGAAGCCATTCGACATGTCAGCCTGACGCCACGTTCAAACTATGCCCTGATTGAAACAGCCTCCGGCAAGATACTCTGGTGGCACCTGGACAATGAGCACCCGGAAATTTCCTTTTCGGCACTTTGGGGTAAGGTCTGGTACGAAGGTTATGAGGAACCGGAATATATCTGGCAGTCCTCTGCAGCCAACAACGATTTTGAACCCAAGTACAGCCTGTCACCCTTGGCTTTCGGTACGCTAAAGGCGGCGTTCTATGCCATGCTGGTCGCGACGCCTCTTGCCATTTGTGGTGCGCTGTATACCGCCTACTTCATGGCCCCGGCCCTGCGCCGCAAAGTCAAACCCTCGATCGAACTCATGGAAGCGCTACCCACCGTGATACTCGGTTTTCTGGCCGGGCTATTCTTTGCGCCGTTTATGGAATCCAATCTGCCTGGCGTGTTCGCGGTCCTGATTATTTGCCCGCTCTCGATCCTGCTGTTCGGCTTTGTCTGGACCAACTTGCCTAACCGAATACGCTATCTGGTCCCCGATGGCTGGGATGCTGCCCTGCTGATCCCGGTGATTCTGTTGGCGGGCTGGTTCAGTCTTGCAATCAGCCCGGCCCTGGAACTGGCCTTTTTTGACGGGGATATGCGCAAATGGCTGACCTTTGAGGCCGGTATCGATTTTGATCAGCGCAACGCGCTGGTTGTTGGCGCGGCGATGGGCTTTGCCGTCATTCCCACCATCTTTTCAATCACGGAAGACGCCGTGTTCAGCGTACCGAAACACCTGACCTATGGCTCACTTGCGCTGGGTGCGACCCAATGGCAAACCATGGTCAGGGTGATTCTGCCAACTGCCAGCCCGGGTATTTTCTCCGCGGTCATGATCGGCATGGGGCGCGCCGTAGGCGAAACCATGATCGTGCTGATGGCCACCGGAAACACCCCCATTATGGATATGAACATCTTTGAGGGCATGCGTACCCTGTCCGCCAATATCGCAGTTGAAATGCCGGAATCCGAGGTTGGTAGCACCCATTACCGTATTCTGTTCCTGGCAGCCTTTGTACTCTTCCTGTTTACGTTTGCGGTGAATACGCTGGCCGAATTTATCCGGCAGCGTTTGCGTAATCGATATAGTGTGATTTAGGGGATCAGACAATGAGAACACCTTTAAGAAAATGGTTTAAGGATGGCGACCCCTGGATCTGGTTCAATGCCGGCGCGGTCGCAATCAGCATGATAATGGTATTTGGTTTGCTGGCGCTCATCGCCTCGCGTGGCCTGGTGCATTTCTGGGCACATGACGTGCTGCAGGCGGAGCTGGTGGGCCGGGATGGCCAGACCATGCCGATTATCGGTGAACTGGTTGAGACCGAGGATGTCCCGGCTGAGCAGCTGCGTGGTGCGGGTTACAAAGTGGCTCCCGACAAGGAGTTTCTGCAACGCAATCTGATGAAACTGGGCAACCGTGATGTCTATGGCACCGACTTCAAATGGGTCATTGACGAGTCACTCAGCGATCGCAGCTATCCGGAACAGGTTGTGGTACTGGAAAGACGAGAATGGGGTAATTTCTACGGCTTTATTTCCAGAATCATGGAAAACGGAGAAACCATTGCTTCGGGCAATGCGGCGTGGCCGGAATTGAATCAACGCATTGAGCGTGCGCTAGATATTTACGGCGAAATCCACGACATTGAGAAAGTCGAGATTGGCGGCATCAACAGCCGCATGGAACGACTTCGCCTCAAGCAACGTGGCCTCGAATTGAGAGGTAACGACACTCCGGAAAACCTGCTCAGTATTCAGGAAGACCGGGCCGTGCTGGATGCAGAGTACAAACTTCTGCAGGAGCGACTGTTAGAGCTTTATGCGAAGGTCAGCCGGGACACGTTGATCGCCGAAACCATTGAAGGTAAAGAAGTGCGCATCGAACTGTCCAAAATCGTTCGAGCCTACCAACCAAACAATATGAGCCTGTTTGACAAGATTATATTCTATGTCGAAAAGGTCGTTGAGTTTGTTTCAGATGACCCACGCGAAGCCAATACCGAAGGCGGAATCTTTCCGGCAATCTACGGCACCATACTCATGGTTATTTTGATGTCGGTCATCGTCACTCCTTTTGGTGTGGTTGCTGCTGTATACCTGCGGGAATATGCCAGCCAAGGACCCATGACTCGGATCATCCGTATTGCCGTGAATAATCTCGCCGGCGTGCCTTCTATCGTCTATGGCGTGTTTGGGTTGGGCTTTTTCATCTATTTTGTCGGCTCCGGCATTGACCATGCCTTTTTCCCAGAGGCCTTGCCTTCACCCACCTTTGGTACGGGCGGTCTGCTTTGGGCATCGATTACACTCGCTATCCTGACCCTGCCGGTGGTGATCGTAGCCACGGAGGAAGGTCTGTCGCGTATCCCCCGGTCCATTCGTGAAGGCAGTCTGGCACTTGGGGCCACCAAAGCCGAGACCCTGTGGCGTGTAGTATTGCCGATGGCCAGCCCGGCCATGATGACAGGCGTCATTCTCGCAATTGCACGAGCAGCAGGCGAAGTCGCCCCTTTAATGCTGGTTGGCGTGGTGAAACTGGCACCGTCACTTCCCTTAGACGGCAACTACCCATTCTTGCATCTGGACCAGAAATTCATGCACCTGGGCTTTCATATCTACGACGTGGGTTTCCAAAGCCCTAATGTTGAGGCCGCACGACCATTGGTATACGCCACGTCTTTACTGCTGGTTATTGTGATCGCCTTACTCAATTTGACTGCGGTATCCATTCGAAATCAATTGCGCGAAAAATACAAAGCGTTGGAAATGTAGAGATATACTGTTAATAGGTACATGCTATGACAACCGAAACTTTAGACAGAGAAAACACAATGCAAGACGACGCTCAGGACGTTCAAACAGACGCTCAAGGCACGGACGGCCAAAGAACCCACGCCATTGATATCAGTACGCTCAAGCGTGCCGGTGCTATCAAAAATATCGCCGAGGAAGAAACAGCCCTGGAAGTGAAAGACCTGAAGTTGTACTACGGGGAAAAAGCGGCACTGCATGGCGTGAATATGGTCATCCCGAAAAAACGTGTGACCGCGTTTATTGGGCCATCCGGTTGTGGTAAATCGACCTTACTGCGTTGCTTTAACCGGATGAATGATCTGGTGGATGGTTGCCGTATTGAAGGCGAGATTCTGCTGGAGAACAAGGACATCTATCAACGTAATGTTGAAGTGGCAGAGCTGCGCAGAAAAGTGGGCATGGTGTTCCAGAAACCGAATCCTTTCCCGAAGAGTATTTACGAAAACGTGGCTTATGGCCTGCGTATTCAGGGCATTAACAAGAAACGTGTTCTGGATGAAACGGTCGAATGGTCATTACGTTCGGCGGCGCTTTGGGACGAGGTAAAGGACCGGCTGAACGACAGTGCCCTGGGACTTTCCGGTGGTCAGCAGCAAAGGCTGGTGATTGCACGTACCGTTGCGGTAAAACCGGAAGTGTTACTGCTGGATGAGCCCGCTTCGGCACTGGATCCACTTTCTACGCTGAAGATCGAAGAACTGATTCATCAACTGAAAGATGATTTTACCATCGTGATCGTGACCCATAACATGCAACAGGCGGCACGCGTCTCCGACTACACGGCCTTTATGTACATGGGCAACCTGATCGAGTTTGGCAATACCGATGAATTATTTACAAATCCTCAAAAGAAACAGACCGAAGACTATATTACCGGTCGTTATGGATAAGCGTGGTCACTAACCCTGAACACATGTTTCGAACAGGTCAGTCTTAAGAGAGGTTCAAGTGAGTATTACAACAAAAGAAAGTCATACCCAACATATTTCGCAGCAGTTCAACCAGGATCTGACTGAGCTGCGTAACCACATATTGACCATGGGTGGAACGGTCGTCAAACAGCTGACCGACGCTGTGGAAGCGCTGCTGGAAGGTGACACACAGCTGGCGGAAGATGTGCGCATCAAGGAAGAACAGGTCGACGAGATGGAACGTGCCATCGATGAGGAGTGCACCCAGATTATCGCACTGCGGCAGCCGGCTGCGAGTGACCTGCGTCTGGTCATCTCCACTATCAAGATGGTCGCAGATCTCGAGCGTATTGGTGATGAAGCCAGCAAGATAGCACGCTTGGCCATTGATCTGGCCGAAGAAGGCAAGTCGCCTCGCGGCTACATCGAAGTGCGCCATATCAGCAACCATGTGGTGAAGATGATGAACGATGCGCTGGATACTTTTGCCCGCTTCGATGTCGATAAAGCACTCTCCATTATCAAGGAAGATCGCGAAGTCGATGCCGAATATCGCTCGGCAATTCGCTCACTGATGACCTTTATGATGGAAGATCCGCGCAGTATTTCACAGGTACATAATGTCATGTGGGTTTTGCGTTCTCTGGAGCGGGTCGGAGATCACACCGCCAACCTTGCGGAGCACACCATCTATATGGTGCGTGGCATGGATGTGCGCCATATGAGTATGCATGATGCAGAGCAGGCATTGAACAGCTAGCTTCGATCAAAACAGGCCGGGCAATGGATTCGCCCGGTCTTGTGCCAACAATCGCCAGTCGAACCTGCATTTCCGAATCCACGCCAACCCTTTTGCCAAGTGCCGGTAAAAGTCTACACTGAAAATTCACCCATTCAGTTTTTACACCCATGCCAGAACCCAAGGTCACGGTCGCACGTGCGGTCAAAATCCCCGACGAGCTTCGTCTGGAGCGTTATCGCAGGAACCCCGAGTTCGGACCGGCCATTCTGTTCTTTTCGGGTGGATCCGCGCTGAAAGACCTCAGCAGGGACCTCACCCGCTACACCAAAAACAGCATCCATTTACTGACGCCCTTTGATTCCGGCGGCAGTTCGGCCAAGCTACGACAGGCCTTCTCGATGCCTGCCGTAGGCGATATGCGCAGCCGACTCATGGCACTGGCAGATTACAGCATCACTGGCAACCCCGAAGTCTACACGCTTGCCAATCACCGGCTGCCCTTCAAGGCCGAACAGAATGCATTACGTGACTTGCTGGATGCCTTTATTCAGGGTGAACATCATTTGATTCGCGAGATCCCCAACCCCTTGCAGGAACTGATTCGTCTGCAACTGCGGTTCTTCATGGAAGCGATGCCCGATGATTTTGATTTGCGCGGCGCGAGCGTCGGCAATCTCATCCTGACGGGCGGCTACCTGAACTACAAACAGCACCTCGACCCGATCCTGTACCTGTTTTCAAAGCTGCTGGCGGTGCAGGGTGTCGTGCGACCAGTCACTGACGATAATTTGCACCTGAATGTGAAGCTGGCTTCCGGAGAAACGCTGACAGGGCAGCACCGGTTTACCGGCAAGGAATGCCCGCCTATTTGTTCGCCTATCCAGGAAATCTGGCTGTCAGCTTCGCTGGAAGATACCACCCCGGTCTGCTCTGAATTGCCGGAGAAAATTGCCCGGCTAATTCAGGACGCTGAGCTGATCTGTTATCCCCCGGGAAGTTTTTACTCAAGTCTTATCGCCAACCTGCTGCCAGAAGGGGTAGCTGAAGCCATCGCCGGGAACACCTGCCCGAAAGTGTATGTGCCGAATCTAGGCGATGATCCTGAACAATTCGGTATGACGCTGGGAGACAGCATCGACAGGCTGTTGGGTTATCTGATCGACAATAATGATGAACACCTCCCCGCCTCTCGCTATCTGAACATCATTCTGCTTGACCCCACAACTGCAGTGGAGCTTCAAACTGAGACTAGGGAAAAGCTCGCGGCAATGGAGATTCAAGTCATCGCCACGCCCCTGATCGACAGCCAAAAACCGGAACGCTACTGTAAAAACCTGCTGGCACAGGCTCTGCTTTCACTCTGTTGAACTCAAAAAAAGACCGAAGAGCGATGCAAAGCTCCAAGGTATATCAGGAATTAACACTATGAACACTATCGGACTACTCGGCGGCATGAGCTGGGAAAGCACGCTCAGCTATTACCGGCATATCAATCAGGGAGTTAAAAGCGCGCTGGGCGGTTTGCACTCTGCCCAACTGGTGCTCTATAGCGTCGATTTTGATGCCATCGAAAAGATGCAGCATCAGGGTGACTGGACAGGCACAGCGGAGGTGCTGGCCGATGCCGCCAAGCGCATTGAAAGCGCTGGCGCTGACTTCCTGTTGATTTGTACCAATACCATGCACAAAGTCGCGCCCCTGGTCGCGTCAGAAATTTCGATTCCGCTGATTCATATCGCCGATGCCACCGGCGCACAGATACAGGCTCAGGGGTTTACCAGAGTGGGTTTACTCGGCACGGCATTTACCATGGAGGAGGATTTTTACAAGGGACGCTTAAGCGAACAGTTCGGGCTGCAGGTGCTGATACCCGAAAGCGAAGACCGGCAGCACGTGCACCGCATCATTTATGACGAACTCTGCCAGGGCAAAATTGCGGAAGACTCTCGCCAGCATTACATCCGCATTGTCCGGCAATTGCAGTCACAAGGCGTGCAGGCCATTATTCTGGGCTGCACGGAAATCAGCCTGCTGCTGGGTCAGTCCGACAGTCCCTTGCCTCTGTTTGATACCACGGCCATCCATGCGCAAAAGGCCGTTGAACTGGCCATCGCGACCGATCCTAAACCTTAAGTTTTTCGGTATAGGGCGGCCAACCCAGCGGCTTGCCCGCGAGCAAATGCAGATGCACATGGTAGACAGACTGCCCACCATGCTCATTGCAATTCATCACGACACGATAACCGTCTTCGGCAAAACCCATCTCTCCCGCGAGTTGTCTGGCCACATAAAATAAATGGCCAAACAGGACTTTGTCCTCTTCTTGCATATCGTTGATCGTGACGATCGGCTTCTTCGGAATGATCAACAGGTGCACCGGCGCCTGCGGCTGTATATCCCGGAAAGCGAGACTCAGGTCATCTTCGTAGACAATGTCTGCGGGTATTTCTCGATTAATGATTTTGGTAAAGAGCGTATCCGACATGTGCTTACCCCGAGTAATTGTCTGTGGTTAATTCAATCAGTAGTGCGCCTTTTAAACAGGCTTTGCCAATCGTGGCAGGTCTCCGGAAAGACCGGTGGCATAGGCCATCACCTTGTGCTTGGCAAACCCCAGGCGTTGGGCAAAACCTAGCCCGAGGTTCCGTGCAACACGGACGGGCAGATGTTTATTGCCAAAGCCGTGATAAAACACATCCATCAATCCCATCATGGACTGATTGGACAGGCGTCTCTTCTTCTCAAAACGACGCAGCACGGTCAGATCTGCAATCCGTTCTCCATTCAATTGTGCCTTCAGAAGAATGTCCACCAGAACAGCGGCATCCATAAAACCAAGATTCACCCCCTGCCCGGCTAAAGGGTTGATGGTATGCGCCGCATCACCCGCCAGCACGACACCGGCCTTGGCATAGTGATGCGCATGTGACTTGAAAAGCGGGAAGCTGCCACGCGCTTCAATGCGATTCAGCCGGGGTAGCTCCGGCGGGTATTTCTGCTGAATCAAACGTCTTAATGCCGGTAATTCCATCGCCATCAGCTCACGAATCGCGTCAGTTTTATCGTACCAGACAAGAGAAGCATATTGCTGGCCTCCACTTTCCGCCAGAGGCAGGAATGCCAGGGGCCCATGTTCGGTAAACGACTGCCAGGTAATATCCTGCTGCGCGCCCTGATAGCTGACCGTCGCCACCAGCGCACTCTGGGTATATTGCTCCCGGTATTGTCCGATATTGGCGGCCTGCCTGACTTGCGACTGCGCACCATCCGCGCCAATCACCAGCGCGGACTCCAGCACCTCCCCCGTTTCGAGCGTGATGGTTTTCGTATCCGACTGCAGGTCCATGGCGACGATATTTTTCGGGCACAGCAAACTCACATTGCTATGGGTTAGAAGCACTTGTTGCAAGGACCACTGAATCAGATCATTTTCGATAATATAGCCCAAGTGGGATTGGCCAATCTCTTGCGCGCTGAACTGTGTGCGGGCCCATGAGGAGATATCCGGCAACTTGGCCGCCAGTCCATGCTCTGCAGGCAATTCATTGACCGCAAGATGGCGGTAAGGGCAAAGTCGGGTCTCCTTTAAGAACTGCCAGGCCCCGACATTGGTCAACACGTTTTCACTGGCCAGGCTGATCGCAGACACACGGATACCCGGCACCGCATCAGGCTCATAAGGCTTGGCAGGTACAGCATCGATAATGGCAATCTTCAAATCAGACCGTGCCAGACCGCAAGCGATGGTTGCCCCGACCATGCCGGCGCCAACAATGATTACATCATATGGCCTGTTCATAAATATCCTGGTCTCATGAAAGATTGAAATCGCAATCACGACCCCTACATTATGCTATAGCGATATTGGCAATGAAACCGAATCCAGCGTTTGATCAAAGGCTCTCTGTATGCATGGAATACAACAAAAATTCATTCTGTTCTGTTTGGCCAGCTTTCTTCTATGTGCTTCAGTGCTGACCGGCCTTGCCAATGCCGAAGGCTTTCCGCAGCGCCTGATCGATGGCAAATTACAGCCTTCTCTGGCACCGGTGATTGATGGCGCGGCTCCGGCCGTAGTGAATATCGCAACTTACACGATTCAACGAAGATACAATCCGCTGATGCAGAGTCCCTTCTTCCGGCATTTTTTCGATCTGCCGGATTCGATAGAAGAGTCACGCCAGGTAAGCAGCGCCGGTTCAGGCGTTGTGTTTGATGCTGAAAACGGCTATGTCATTACCAACCATCACGTGATTGCCAACTCTGATGATATCGAAGTCACCATTGCCGATGGCCGAAAATTCAAGGCCAGACTGATCGGTTCGGATAAGAAAGTCGATATCGCCCTGCTGCAGATTGAAGCGGAAAACCTCACCGCAATTCCCCTGGCCGACTCCAGAAGTCTGCGTGTCGGTGATTTTGTGATTGCGATTGGTAACCCCTTCGGACTGAGTCAGACCGTGACGACCGGCATCGTCAGTGCCTTGGGACGCAACGGGCTGGGCATTCAGGGCTACGAAGATTTTATCCAGACCGATGCCTCGATTAATCCCGGCAACTCCGGCGGTGCATTGATTGATCTGAGCGGGCGACTGGTGGGTATCAATTCGGCCATTATTGCCCCGGCAGGCGGCAATGTGGGCATCGGCTTTGCGATCCCTTCGGAAGTGACACAAGCGATCGTCTCCCAGTTGCTCAGTTTCGGGGAAGTACGCCGTGGCGGCATTGGCGCGCGCTTCCAGGATCTCACGCCTGAACTGGCAGAGGCATTCTCTCTGGACACCTTTCAAGGCGCCGTCGTCTCGAAAGTATTGCCGGAAAGCGCCGCTGATCGTGCCGGCATCCGGGTCGGGGATATTGTCATCTCTGCCAATCAGCGCCGTATTCGCAATGCATCGGATATCCATAACCGAATCGGCCTGTCGCCACTCGGAGAAACCCTGGAACTGGAAGTCCTGTCGGGAGGGAAAAAACACATCCGCGAAGTGGAAATTTCGGCGATTCAGGTACCCGAGATTGATGGCGCCGAACTCAGTCAGTATCTGGTGGGTGCCTACCTGAAAGATTACATTCCCTCCGGACAGGAAGAAGCGACCGGGGTGCTGATCGCGAAGGTGGAAAGCAGTTCCGTCGCGGAGCGACTGGGGCTTCTCCAGGGCGACATTCTTTACGGGGTGGATCGACAGCGTATTCGCAATATCAGCTACCTGAGGCAGGTGCTGTCGCAACGGCGGGTATCGGCATTCCGAATTCAGCGCGGCTATCAGGATCTGATTGTTTATCTGCGATAAAAAAGGGCTGTCTTAAACAGCCCTTATCATTTGATTAGCGCGACACTTACACCGCTTTCTTGCGCTTCAGCCAGTCCGGACGTTTCACGCCGATCTTGGCAAAACCTTCGGTCAGGGTCATGGGTTTTGCGAGTCGCATGTAGTCACTGAGCTGCATTTTAATCACCTCATGATGGCTACCCGCACGAAACGCAATATCACCGCTCTCATCGAACCCTTCATACATATACAAAGGAATATCATAAAGATCGCCAAAAGGAGGCATCGCACCGACTTCGCAGTCCGGAAAACGGTCCTGAAACTCGTCTTCAGAGGCCAGCGCAACCAGTTCTGTTCCCATCGCTTTCATAAATCTGTCCCAGCGAATACGGCAGGAGGCAGGCAATACCACCATCGACATGGAACCATCCAGATTGACCATGACCGTTTTGGCCATTTGGTCCCCTTTGACCTTGATTCTTTCGGCGATTTCCTTGGCGGTATAGGCCACAGAATGCTCAATAGAAACATAATGAATGTTGTGTGAATCTAGGTACTTTTTAAGTTCTTTTACTGGCATCTCAACAACCTCTACATCTTTTTTGGCCTGGACTATAGTCTTGCCAATCAACGTTGTTCGTATCCGCTCACACGAATACTTTCGATACTGCTCCTGAAACCAATCACTACTTCCATTAACGTTTTTTCTGACCTTCTCTGTTTGAGCTTAGTCCCTGCCCTGCAGAAGTTGTAGTAAGAAAACGTAACGTATTATTAGCGTCGTTTATTAAAGTTGTTGTTTCAGTGAAGGATTCCCTTCTTTGACATTTGTTTTAAAAAAAACGCCTGCCAGTAAAATCGTTATACCTATCCTGCCACCTGATGCATATGCACATCCTGTTGAGGAAACGGAATACTGACACCCTGACTGTCAAAGGATTTTTTCACAGCTTCATGCATGTCGAAGTAGACCCCCCAGTAGTCCGCCGTATTGACCCACAGCCGCACCGTAAAGTTCACAGAACTGTCTGCCAGTTCCGACAATACAATCACGGGTGCAGGATCCTTCAATACGCGTGAGTCCTGTTCGGCCAGTGTATTTAGTATGCCCTTGGCCTTGTCGATATCGTCGTCGTAACCAATCCCGAACACAAAATCGACGCGTCGGGTAGGCTCCTGATTAATGTTGACCAGGCTACCATTGGACAAGCTACCATTTGGCAATATCACAATCCGGTTATCGGCGGTTTTCAGAATGGTGTTGAAAATCTGTATTTCCTTGACCGTGGCGGTGAACCCCTGCGCCTGAATCAGATCACCGACCTTGAAGGGCTTAAACAACAGAATCAGCACACCTCCGGCAAAGTTCGATAAAGACCCCTGCAAGGCCAGGCCAACGGCCAGTCCCGCTGCACCCAGCACAGCAATAAAGGAAGTGGTCTCGATCCCTATCATGGAAGCGACAGCAATCAGTAATACCGCCTTGAGCAAGACCGAAACAAGACTGGAGATAAATGATCCCAAAGTCGGGTCCTTGGCGGTGAAATGCTTGTTGGCGGATTTGACAAAACGCCCGATAAGCCAAAGGCCGACAACCAGAGTGATGATGGCCAGTGCCAGCTTGGGGCCATAGTTCATCAACAACTCAACCGCTTGATCCATGTACTTTTGTGCTTGATCACCCTGCAATAGATTATCCATTTGTTTCCCCTTTGTTGGTTTCTTTTGTTGTACTGACTGACACGGACTTATACGGTAGTCCGTCGCAGACATTCGTCCTTTGTACTTCTATAGGCACAACTGTAAGCGCAACAACAGAGAAAACCCGACGCACTGCCGAAATGCTCCGTCTTTACGCTACAATCAATTCATAGTCAGCATGCCGGTATCGACCGGAAACGCCCTGCCGAAGCAAACCACAGCTTCTTCGCCATGCTATCCCTTTTTGATGACGGTTCAAGTGAAATTCTCCGGAAAAACATGACAGCAAAACAAAGCCTTGAGCGACAACTGCAGAAAACACTCAGTCACGCGCGTTTACGCCTCACCAAACTTCCTGCCTGTCGCGAAATCCAGCTTTACCTTTACGACCCCGAGGTTCTGCAGGGACCAATCAGCCATGAACAGGCGCAGGCCGTCGTCGCGGAGCCTGCCTACTGGTCCTTCTGCTGGGCAAGCGGGCAGATACTGGCGCGATTTATTCTGGACAATCCGGAATGGGTGCGCGGTAAATCAGTACTGGATCTGGGTGCCGGATCTGGCGTCGTGGGGATTGCCGCGGCAATGGCCGGTGCAGATACAGTGACAGTGTGCGACATTGACTCCGATGCGCTCGCTGCGGCTGCAGTCAACGCGACTGCCAACAAGGTAACACTGGCAACACTGGCGGACCTCAGTCAGCTTGCTTTAAGACCCGACATCATACTAGCCGCTGATATCCTTTATGACCGTGATAACTATCCCTTGCTGAATACACTCAAAAACCAAACCAACGCACTGTTGCTGGCCGATTCCCGCGTTGAAACCCTCCCCGCCGAGGGCTTTGATCTCAAGACCACCATGGAGGCCAGGACCTGTCCTGACCTGAATGAGTTCGAAGAGTTTAACCAGGTCCGTATCTATAGCTGGCAAATGCCGCAGTGACTGTTGACCTGAACAGCACATGATAAACCGCCAGTCCGGCAATATCCGCCAACAGATCACCGACTGAAAAGCTGCGATAAGGCAAAAATGCCTGCACCAGTTCGATCAGCAGGCCAAAAAAGATTAGCCCGATGAACGGATAGAGAATGCGCGCGTGGGGGTGAGCTGCGTGCGCCAAAAAGGCCATCACTACAAAGCCTGCCCCGTGCAGCAACTTATCATTCATGTGCTGGTGTAAAGCATTACCACCGGGTGAGAATGCCAGGACGCAACCACAGATCAATGCGCTGTAGAACACGATTCGGCTGACCAGTTCGGCCCTAGAAAGACGCATGCGTTTCGAAATCCATGGCTTGTTTCGTTTTCGGGTGATGGAAAGCAAGCTGTTCGGCATGCAGTTGCAACCTGTTCGAGGCCTGAATACCGGCTTCAGTGGCATAAAGTCTATCGCCAAGAATCGCATGGCCCAAATGCAGCATGTGAACGCGCAGCTGGTGCGAGCGTCCGGTCACCGGGGTGAGAGCCATGCGACTGAAAGCCAGGCCGTGTTGTTCGCCACGGAGCATACACCGGTACCGGGTCAGGGCTGGCTTGCCCTCAGGATCCACTTTCTGCCGCGGCCGATTTGGCCAGTCCGTGATCAAGGGCTCCCGAATCTCGCCTTCATCAGCCGCGCAATGCCCTAAAACACACGCGACATAGCGTTTCTGAACCTCCCGATCATGGAACTGCCGGTTCAGTTCCCGCTGGCTTTCGATATTCAGCGCCAGCACCATCAAGCCACTGGTGGCACAATCCAGCCGGTGAACCACGCGTAGCGTCGGAAAGCGGCTTTGCAGACGAGACACAAGACAATCCTTCTTGTCTGGCCCACGGCCGGGAACAGACAGCAGGTTTTCCGGTTTATTCACAACGATCAAAGAGTCATCTGAATACAAAACTTCGATATTTTCTTGTCTGTACGGCGCTGGCATTTTACAGGGCAATCGGATTGAATCATGCTTATTAGTCGTTCAGTATATAGCGGACTTTTCCGTAAGGCACCGTATGTTCAGTAATTATTTTCGTGGATGCGCCCACCTGATGCAGGGCTTCCAGCTCATTTTTCAGCCCGGTCTGCGGCTGTTTCTATTTATTCCGGTCACCGTGAATATCGTCCTGTTTGCAATGCTTATTTACTGGGCAAAAAGCATGGTGGGCGGCTGGATGGCTTCTTTGATGGGCTGGCTTCCCGAATGGCTGGCTTTTATGGAGTGGTTTTTCTGGCTGCTTTACTTTATCGCCATTCTGATGACGATATTCTATGGCTTTGTTTCTGCCGCCAATCTACTGGCGGCTCCTTTCTACGGGTATTTATCCGAAATCGTGGAAAACCGTCTGAGCGACCGCAAGAACCCCGAAACGTTTTCCTGGAAAACCTTGCTGGCGATGGTGCCACGAACCGTTATGAGGGAGCTGCAGAAAATCCTGTACTATTTACCCAGAGTCATCGCCTTGCTTGTTCTGGGCCTGATTCCCGGCATTAACGCCCTGGCCGCCCTGCTTTGGATTTTCTTCTCGGCCTGGATGATGGCGATTCAGTACCTGGATTATCCGGCAGACAATAATCAACTCTCGTTTCCGGATATGCTGCGCTATCTCCGGAAGAAACGGGCCGCAGCGTTGGGTTTCGGCAGCTTAACCTTTGGCCTGACGCTGCTGCCACTGGTGAATCTGATTACATTCCCTGCGGCCGTGTGCGGTGCGACAGCCTTCTGGTGCCAGGAGAGAAAAGGTCGACAGGAACTGGAATGGCATTCAGGAAAAGGGACATCAAATCAACTGGAACAACGATAAATCGGTGTGGTCAAGCACTGGCTTGCTGTGCCGGCACCACTGACGTTAGTGGAAAATGGCAGGTGAATTCGCTTCCAAGATTTTCTTCACTCTGAATTTCGAGCTTGGCGCCATGGTTGATCAGTACATGCTTGACGATGGCCAGTCCCAGGCCCGAGCCACCTGTGCTGTTATTACGGCTTGGGTCAGCGCGATAGAAACGTTCCGTGAGTCTGGGAATATGGATCGGATCAAAGCCACAACCAGTATCTTTGACCGACAAGTGCGCGCCTTCCTGATCCCGGTACCAGTATATGTCGATTCGCCCTTGATCCGGCGTATACTTGACGGCGTTGTATATCAGGTTGGAGAACGCACTACGCAACTGGTTTTCCTCGCCTGTCAGCATGTCCCGCGTTTCACAATGCAGCTGAATACGATGTTGGCGATCACCACTGAGCATCTGGGCATCATGGCAAATCATGCCAAGCAATTTCTCGACGTCAATTGTTTTGGTCGCATGTCGTGCGCCTTGAGACTCCACTTTCTCCAGCAATAACAGGTCACTGACCAGAACTTCCATTCTGCGTGTCTGGTCTGCCATGGACCGCAAGGCACGCTGCCATTTGGGCGGCACTTCCGCGGCATCCTGAAGCGTCTCGATATAGCCATACAATACGGTGAGCGGTGTGCGCATCTCATGTGAGACATTGCTGACAAAATCGCGACGCATTTGCTCAAGATGATAGATGCGGGTGACATCCTGCACAAAGATCAGACGGTCCCCCTTCCCAAACAGGGTGATATAAACACGCAGTATCAGATTGGCGTCGAGCGGAGAGCTTAGTTCAAGCGCATCCTCATAATCCTTGCTCTCATAATACTTTCGAAAGGAAGGGTCCCGAATCAGATTGGTCACAAGCTGCCCCTCGTCATTATTTTCACGAAATCCCAGCAACTTGGCGGCGGCATCATTCCACCATTCCATTTCGCCCTTTTCGTTGGTCATGACCACAGCTTCTTTCAATGCGTTGGTGGACGCACGGACGCGCTCTATCATGGACTTCAGGCGTTCCTTAGCCTCCTGATTCTGCTTCTGAACCTGATGCAGGCCGTCAAAAAGGTCTCCCCACAAACCAAAACTTTCGGGGATTTCCGGGAACGTGTCTTTCTCATACAACCATCGATGCAAACGGATCGCTTGCCAGACAGACCAGACCAGGTAGACGCTCAATACCACGACCAGCATCCAGGCCAGATCACCGATGAACCAGCCCAGAAGAACACAAAAGAGGACGCCCCAGGCAATAAAACGTATATGTCCTGTCGCGTTTTTATGCATGGGCGTTCTCGATAGGGGAAAGTAACAGAATTAGCTTAGCAGATTAATGCGTAGTTTTTGACGAAAATCTGTATCCGGCTCCCCGAACTGTCTGAACCAGATAATCATGGGCGCAGCCCAGTGCTTTACGCAAACGGCGAATGTGCACATCAACTGTACGTTCCTCGACATAGACATTGCCACCCCACACCAGATCAAGCAGTTGCGACCTTGAGTAGACGCGGTCCTGGTGCGTCATAAAGAACTGCAACAGTTTGTATTCGGTCGGCCCCATGGTCAGAGGATGATCATGGGATGTCACACGATGACAAACCGGATCAAGCATTAAGCCATCGATCTCAATTGCCGTTTCCATGCCTTTGGGTGTGCTTCGACGCAATACGGCCTTCAGGCGGGCCACCAGTTCTTTTGGCGAAAAGGGTTTGGTAATGTAATCATCAGCCCCCACTTCCAGCCCCTGCACCTTGTTGTCTTCTTCGGACTTGGCAGTCAGCATGATAATCGGTATCTCTGCCGTACTTTCATCTCGCTTGAGGCGCCGTGCCAACTCGATACCGCTGGTTTCCGGCAGCATCCAGTCCAACAGAATCATGTCCGGGCGTTGATCAACAATGGCCATGTAGGCATCCCGGGCATTGGAGGCTTCCAGGCAGTGATAGTCAGCCATTTCCAATGCCACCGCGATCATTTCCCTGATCGCGGCCTCGTCATCGACGATCAGAACTGTTTTTTCTGCCATGTGATCACCTTTCATACCCATACGCCTTCACATTTCGTGCCTGTCAGGCCCAGTAGAGGCCCGCAAAAATAAAGCTGGTATTACAACGGCATATTGTTACAGGTATATGACAAGACCGAAACACAGTAGCATGACCTTTTGTGTCGATTAAAACAGAAGATGATAAAATTAAAGCAAGAGGTGATAAAGCCAGTGGTAGTAAGCTATATGGCTGACAGGTGCTACTTATGATTTAAAAGACAAATTGGGAACCAATCCAAAAGTGAGGCATCCAGCACATAAAAAGTATGAATATCTATAGCCGATACTACCAACACTGCTAGCCAAATTGCCGCCATCGCGAGTGATTTCTTTGCAGAAGTACTGATAAACTATGCGCTCGTGAACATGGGGGCTTGCCATCTTTGAATGGGCAAAAACTATTTCCGAGTTTTTGTGTGCCAGAAGATCAAGCATCGTACCCGTGACAATAACGCAGTTTGCTCGCCCATGGTTCGATGCTAACAATTTCAATAACAAAATCAAGGGAATTGAAACATGGTCAATCAAAACCCTGAACAAATCGCACGCGACCAAATAGATGCCATGTTGGAGCAAGCAGGCTGGTCCGTTCAGGACAAAAAGAAGATCAACTTTTCCGCATCCCTAGGAGTGGCCATACGCGAGTACCAAACCGACGTTGGTCCAGCAGACTATGTGCTGTTTGTGGATAAGCAAGCAGTGGGCGTAATTGAAGCCAAACCTGAAGCTTGGGGCGAGAAGATCACCACGGCTGAAAACCAGTCTCAGGGGTATGCTAACGCCACCTTGAAGTGGGTAAACAACAGCCAGGCTTTGCGTTTTGTATATGAAAGCACCGGCGTCATCACTCGCTTTACCGATGGACAAGACCCAAACCCGCGCTCACGGGAGGTATTCAATTTTCATCGCCCTGAAACGCTGTCTACCTGGATGCGAGAAAGCAAAAGCTTCCGAGGTCGTCTGCAAGACTTTCCACCGCTCAATACCAATGGCCTGCGTGATTGCCAAATCACAGCCATCACCAACCTTGAGGAATCGCTCAAGCAAGATAAGCCTCGTGCCCTGGTACAAATGGCCACCGGTTCGGGAAAGACCTTCACCGCCATTACATCCAGCTATCGCTTGCTCAAGGAGCCAGTCAGTGCAAATCGCATCTTATTTCTGGTAGACACAAAAAACCTGGGTGAACAGGCCGAACAGGAATTTATGTCCTTCGTGCCGAATGACGATAACCGGAAGTTTACCGAACTCTACACGGTACAGCGGCTCAAGAACCAGTACATCGCCAAAGATGCGCAAGTATGTATCAGCACTATTCAACGCATGTACTCCATCCTAAAAGATGAACCGCTGGATGAAGCACTGGAAGAACAAAACCCGGCAGAGCAGATCACCAAGCCAAAAGAACCCGTGCCCGTAGTCTATAACGCAAAAGTGCCGCCTGAGTTTTTCGATGTGATCATCATTGATGAATGTCATCGCTCCATCTACAACCTATGGCGACAAGTCTTGGAATATTTCGATGCCTACCTGGTCGGCCTCACAGCCACACCGGATAACCGCACCTACGGCTTCTTCCGCAAAAACGTAGTGAGCGAATACGATCACGAAAAAGCCGTCGCCGATGGGGTGAACGTTGGCAACGAGATCTTTGTGATCGAAACCGAAAAAACCCAGCAAGGCGGTAAGATAGAGGCCAAACAGCAGGTGGAGCGGCGCGAGCGCACCACACGGCGCAAGCGCTGGGAAACCCAAGATGAAGATGAAGCCTATACCGGCAAGCAATTGGACAGGGATATCGTAAACCCTGATCAGATCCGTACCGTGATTCGCGCCTTCAAAGACGCACTGCCAAGCATCTTCCCCGGCCGCAAAGAAATACCGAAAACACTGATCTTTGCCAAAACCGACAGCCATGCCGATGACATCATCCAAACCGTGCGCGAGGAGTTTGGCGAGAGTAATCAGTTCTGCAAAAAGGTCACCTACCGAGTCGCCAACGATAATACCGACACAGAAGGCAAAGTCATCGAAAAAGGCGAAGACCCGAAATCGGTACTTGCGCAATTCCGTAACGACTATTACCCGCGTATCGCGGTGACCGTCGATATGATCGCCACTGGCACCGACGTAAAGGCGCTGGAGTGCCTGCTGTTTATGCGCGACGTGAAGAGCAAAAACTATTTTGAGCAAATGAAGGGGCGCGGTACGCGCACCCTCGACAAAGACAGCCTGCAAAAGGTCACCCCGTCCGCACAAAGTGCGAAAACCCATTACGTGATAGTCGATGCCATCGGCGTCACCAAGTCAGTGAAGACGGCCAGCCAACCATTGATCACAAAACCCAGCGTGCCACTGAAAGACTTGGCCATGGGCGTGATGATGGGCGCCAGCGATACCGATACCGTATCTTCCCTGGCCGGCAGGCTGGCCCGTTTGGATAAACAACTGGATGACAAAGAACGCGCCCGCATTGCTGAAAAGGCTGGGGGCACGCCACTCCTGATGATCGTCGGAGACTTATTTGACGCCATCGACGGCGACCGGGTTGAGACGAAAGCGCTCGAAATCGCACAACAACCAGTCGGCACCGATCCGGGTGACGCCGCCCGTGACCAAGCCCAAAAAGAACTGGTGGGTCAGGTCGCCAACGTATTCAATGGCGAACTGATTGAATTGATCGACACCATTCGTCGGGACAAAGAACAGACCATCGTACACGACGATCTGGATACCGTCCTCAAAGCAGAATGGGCTGGGGAAACCACCGAGAATGCAAAAGCTCTGACCCAGGAGTTTGCTGACTATTTACTAGAGCAAGTCGATGAAATCAACGCGCTAGCGATTTACTTCCAAACACCGGCGCGACGCAGCGAAGTGACCTATAGCCAAATAAAAGCGCTATTGGAAAAGCTCAAACAGGATCGCCCCAAACTCGCGCCCTTACGCATCTGGCAAGCCTATGCCCACCTCGATAACTACACGGGCGAAAACCCGCTGACCGAACTCACCGCCCTAGTGGCGCTGGTTCGCCGAGTGTGTGGCATCGACAGCGCTATCACGCCCTTCGGCAGCACAGTAAGAAAGAATTTTCAGGATTGGATCATGAAGTACCACTCAGGTAATTCAGAAAAATTTAGTGAACAACAAATGCAATGGCTGCATGCCATTCGTGACCATATCGCCAGTTCATTTCACTTTGAACGCGATGACTTGGATATGACGCCCTTTGATGCCAAAGGTGGATTAATGGGTATGTACCAGCAATTTGGCGACAAGATGGACTGGGTGATTGAAGAACTGAACCGGGAGTTGGTGGCCTAATGACTAATATGGTTCCTAGCAGCTGGGAAAGTTGCGAATTCGGTGATATCGCAAAAATTCGCAATGGCTATGCTTTTAAAAGCAAAGACTTTAAAAAAGGTAAAGAATTACCCACAGATATTCCTTTGGTAAAGCAATCTCAATTAGTTGGAAGTAAAATTGACCTCAGTGAGGCTGTGTACCTAGCAAAGGAGTTTGCAGAGGATAATCCGAGCTATTTACTGAAGAAGGGCGACATTCTTATCGGCATGTCAGGTTCAATTGGAAAGTTGTGCTATTACGAACATGATTTTATGTCACTACAAAACCAACGCACTGGAAAGATTGAAATATTTGCCGAAAATTACCTGCATTCAAAATACTTAGGACTTTACCTTTCAAATATAGAAAATGAACTTGTAAAAAAAGCAAAGGGAATGGGCGTTCAAAACATTAGCGCAAAAGATATAGAGGCATTGGCATTTCCGCTTCCTCCATTTAATGAACAAAAACGCATCGTTGCCAAAATCGAAGAACTCTTCTCCGAACTGGACAACGGCATCGCCGCCTTAAAAACCGCCCGCGAACAACTCAAAGTCTACCGCCAGGCCGTGCTCAAACACGCCTTCGAAGGCAAACTCACCGCCCAATGGCGTGAGGACAATGCCGACAAACTCGAAAGCCCAGAACAACTCCTCACCCGCATTCAACAAGAACGCGAAGCCCGCTACCAGCAGCAAATGGAAGACTGGAAAGCAGCTGTGAAGGAATGGGAAGCAAATGGTAAAGAAGGGAAAAAGCCGGGTAAGCCGAAGAAACTAGAGCCGCAGGGCGATCCAGATGGCAATTATAAGCTGAAGCTTGAATTGCCCGACATTTGGTCTCCTTGCTGCATTGGTCAAGCTTATTCCGTATATGTAGGAGCTACTCCGAGCAGAAAGGAAGCAACATATTGGAACGGTGATATATTTTGGGTTAGCAGTGGTGAAGTATCTTTTTGTGAGATTACGGATACAGCAGAGAAAATAACAGAAAGCGGCTACGAGAATACCTCTACAGAAATACATCCACCTGGTACGGTCCTCTTGGCAATGATCGGAGAGGGTAAAACTCGTGGGCAAGCGGCGATTACTCACGTCCCAGCAGCGCACAACCAAAACACAGCAGCAATTCGAGTCTCCGAGGCCAAATTATCACCAGAGTATTTATACCACTTCCTACAGTATCAATACGAACAAACAAGAAGAGTTGGCTCTGGTAACAATCAGAAAGCTTTGAATAAAGCTCGTGTATCAAGTATTGAGTTCCCCTTATGTTCGAATGCAGAGCAGTTAGAGGTCGTTGCCCGGCTTAGCGAAAAGCTGTCCGTCGTTGAAAGCATCGAGCGAGAGATAGACGACTCGTTGGCTAGGTCAGAAACACTCCGCCAATCCATTCTCAAAAAAGCCTTCTCCGGTCAGCTGGTCTCGCAAGATCCCAGCGACAAACCGGCCAGCGAACTGCTGGCTCGTATTCAAGCCGAAAGAGAAACCCCGCAAGCCAAAGCAGGAGCGAAACCGAAGCCCGCCAAGAAACGTGAAAGAAAGTCTAAGGAGCGTGCCTAATGGATGCCCTCAACTTACTCGACTATTTAATCGACAATGAGGTTGAGCGCGAGGTAATTGAGTTCAAAGAAGCGAAGAGCAACTACCCGCTCGAAAAACTAGGGAAGTATTTCTCTGCACTAAGCAACGAGGCTAATTTGAAAAACCAAAAACATGCTTGGCTTGTTTTTGGTTTAAAGGATAACAAGACAATCGTAGGCACACATTTCCGTTCCGATCTGAAAAGCCTACAATCGCTCAAAAAAGAAATCGCAGATAAAACCACCAACCGATTGACCTTTGTCGATATTCACCCGGTACATCATGCAAACGGCCGGGTTTTACTGTTCGAAATTCCTGCGGCCCCGCAAGGCATTCCTGTCGCCTGGAATGGCCATTACTACGGTCGGGACGGCGAATCACTTGGACCACTTAACTTGGAAGAAATCGAACGAATTCGAGCCCAAAACCGGGCGCACGACTGGAGCGCGACAGTTCTACCAGAAGCCGGAATTTCTGACCTGGAACCCGACGCAATAGCGCTCGCTCGGGAAAAGTTTGCCCTGAAGAACACAAAGTTGGCAGCGGATCTGCCTCATTGGGACGACAAGACCTTTCTCAACAAGGCAAAATTGACAATAAACGGCCAGCTCACGCGCACCACCATTCTGTTGCTGGGCAAGCCAGAGTCAACGCATTGGTTGAACCCGGCCTCGGCGACAATCACTTGGATTCTAAAGGACCGAGATGGTCTGGAGCGCGATTATGAGCATTTCTCTTGTCCGCTTCTGCTAAGTGTTGACGCTGTTTTCCACAAAATCCGTAACCTCAAATACCGTTACATGAAAGAAGGGACATTGTTTCCTGAAGAAGTCGATCAATTCGACCCATACATTATTCGCGAGGCGCTGAACAATGCCATTGCGCATCAGGATTACGAACTGGGCGGCAAGATCTCAGTGGTCGAATTTGAGAACGACCGGCTTTGTTTCAGCAACTTGGGTAGCTTTATTCCGGGATCGGTTGAATCGGTTATTCGAGCCGATGCCCCGGAAAGCCGTTATCGTAATCGGTTTTTGGCGGACGCGATGGTCAATCTGAACTTGATCGACACCATAGGCAGTGGTGTTCGTAAGATGTTCATCATTCAGAAGAACCGTTTGTTTCCATTGCCAGAATACAACCTGGCCAATAATCGCGTTGAAGTAACGATCACCGGCCGCGTGCTAGATGTAGCGTATGCTCGTAAATTGGCCCAAATACCGGGCCTGTCCCTAGAAGACATCATGCTTTTGGATAAAGTCCAAAAGCGTAAGGTTTTGAGTGAAGACGAGGCAAAAAACCTCAAAGGGAAAAGTTTAATTGAAGGGCGCAAACCGAATTACCACATATCTGCAAGGTTAGCTGGCCATAGCGGTGATAAAGCCGAATATATTCGTCATAGAGGATTTGATGACCAGCATTATAAACAACTAATCGTTGGTTACCTTGAAGAGTTTGGGAGCGCTCGACGTGTAGATATTAATCGGCTGCTTTTGGATAAGCTACCCGATGTGTTGGATGAAAAACAGAAGGACAACAAGATCCGAAACCTGCTTCAGGCTTTGAAACACGAGGGTTCTATCGAACCTGAAGGAAAATCATGGCGAATATCTAAAACATAGTAATTCTAGATATTTTTAGACATTTCTAGATATTTTTAGATATTTCGGAACATCTCGATCGACCAAAATTATAACTTTGCTCTCCGTGAGTTTTGAGCTTCATATTTACATTAGGAACAACATGAACACATCTTCCATTATCTCCAGAGTCTGGAGCTTCTGCACCACACTACGCGATGACGGCGTGGGATATGGTGATTACCTGGAACAGCTGACTTACCTGATCTTCCTGAAAATGGCGGATGAGTACGCGAAGCCTCCTTACAGCAGGGACGTTGGCATACCAGAACAGTACAGCTGGCAGGCCCTTACGAGTAAAAAGGGTGCAGAACTCGAAGTACTTTATGTTGAGTTATTACGAGAGCTAGGCAAGCACAAGGGCATGTTAGGGCAAATATTTACCAAGGCCCAAAATAAAATACAGGACCCCGCAAAGCTATACCGCTTAATCGATATGATCGATAGCACCCAATGGATCATGATGGGCGCCGACATAAAGGGCGATATCTACGAAGGCTTGCTGGAAAAGAATGCCGAGGATACCAAATCCGGCGCGGGCCAGTACTTTACCCCCAGAGCGCTCATTCAGGCGATGGTAGAGTGCGTAAGGCCGGAGCCGGGTAATACTATCGCTGACCCTTCTTGCGGAACGGGTGGATTTTTCTTGGCGGCCTATGACTTTCTGACCGATCCAAAAAATTTCTCTCTCGACAAAGAACAAAAGCAGTTTCTAAAGCACAGCACCTTCTACGGCAATGAAATCGTCGCCAATACGCGCCGGCTGTGCTTGATGAATATGTTTTTGCATAACATTGGTGAGATAGACGGTGAGAGCTTAGTATCTCCCAATGATGCGCTAATCGCTGCAGGCTCAACCAACGTAGACTATGTATTAGCGAACCCTCCTTTCGGTAAGAAAAGCTCAATGAGTTTTACCAACGAAGAGAGCGAGCAAGAGACCGATGAGCTAACCTACAACCGGCAAGACTTCTGGGCGACGACATCCAACAAACAGCTTAACTTTGTGCAGCACATACGTAGCATGCTCAAAACCACTGGCAAGGCGGCTGTTGTTGTTCCCGATAATGTGTTATTCGAGGGAGGCGCAGGTGAAACGGTTCGCAAGAAACTGCTAGAAAACACCAACCTGCATACCATCTTGCGCCTTCCCACAGGTATTTTCTACGCGCAGGGCGTGAAGGCGAACGTGTTGTTCTTCGACAACCACCCCGCCAGCCCAAATCCTTGGACCAGAGAAGTTTGGTTCTACGACTACCGCACCAATATCCACCACACCCTCAAGAAAAAGCCCATGAGGCTTGATGATCTGGCAGATTTCATCACTTGTTATAACCCCCAGAACCCCAGCGAGCGCAAAGAATCCTGGCATGCGGAAGAAAACCCCGATGGCCGCTGGCGCAAGTATAGCTACGAAGAGCTCATCGCCAGAGATAAGACCAGCCTGGATATTTTCTGGTTGAAAGATAAAAGCCTGACAGATCTGGATAACTTACCAGAACCCGATGATCTTGCAGAAGAGATTATTGAGAATCTAGAAGCGGGACTGAACAGTTTTCGTGAAGTATTGAATGGATTGAACGCAACATGACGATAACGATCGTCTAGATCTGGGCCTCTATGTTTAGCATCAGGCCTTTGCAATAAAATCCAGCGCCAAACCGAAAAACACCAACATGCCGACCCAGTTGTTGTTCAGGAAAGCCTGGAAACACTCTTGCCGGTAACGCAGACGAATCAGGTGTTGCTGGTACACCAGCAGGCAGGACGCGGCGACAACACCCAGAAAATAGAACTGCCCCAGATCGGCCTCGTTGCCGATCAGACAAAGCGTCAGGACAAACATGGTCTGCAGGCAGGCAATAATGGCCCGATCGGCCTCACCGAACAGTATAGCGGTAGATTTCACGCCGATTTTGATATCGTCTTCGCGATCGACCATGGCATAGATCGTATCGTAGGCAACCGTCCACAAGACCGTTGCCAGAAACACCAGCCATGCCAAAGGTGGCACCGCTTCCTGTTGGGCAGCAAATGCCATGGGAACGGCCCATGCGAAGGCGGCGCCAAGGAAAACCTGGGGTAGGTAGGTATAGCGCTTCATGAATGGATACAGAATGGCCAGGCCCAAGCCACCGAAAGACCAATAGAATGTCAATTGATTGGTGCACAGCACCAGCAGCAGCGCCACGAGACACAGGCCGAAAAACAGGCCCAGCGCCTGTTTAGGGCTGACTTTTCCGGTTGCCAATGGCCGGTCTTTGGTTCGTTCAACGTGTCCGTCAATGTCTCGGTCGGCATAATCATTGATAACACAACCGGCAGAACGCATCACAATCGCGCCCAGTACAAAAATGACCACGTTTGCAATTGAAGGTTGTCCCGCCCCCGCCAGCCAGAGCGCCCAAAGCGCGGGCCACATGACCAGGAATATTCCAATCGGACGGTCCAACCGGGTCAATTGTATATAGGGCATCCACTTACCCAGAGCCAGTTTTTTCACGCACTCTCCATCTTCATCGATTGCAGGGCCAATTTGCCTATCACAGCCATCAGGAAGCCCGAAGCACCTCAGGTAAAAACATTTCGCTGACCAGCAAAGGCTTATTGTGAAGCCTGAAAACAGAACGTCTGGCAAAACAAATTTCGTCCTGCTCATTGCTGAATCGCGCCAATTCCAATGCTTCCCGTTTCATCGCGCGGGATGAAAACAGAAACGCACCGAGCGGTTTTTCACCCAGATACTGAAGTTGCCGCTCCTCGCCTCGCAAGGTCCCCACCGGAATCACACTATGCGCCCGGACCCAGGGAACACCGAATACACACAGCTCCACTTCCCTGATCAGGGCCTGCTGGCGAAAGGGAATGGACAGGGTCCTTGCTTCGTCTATCGCTGGCATGGCCCAGTGAAGTCGCGTCACCCTGACCCTGAACTGCCCTCCCGAAACATCAATCAGACGCTGGGTCAGAGAACCACGATCCAGCACCCAATTGCGCCAGGCCCTCGGAAGAATGCTCGAAGGGACACTGCGATAGGCTCGCCAAGAGCTTAATTGTTGCGGTAACGCTTTCAGAGAAACACCTGAGTTAGGCAATATGACAAAGCACGCAATTATAGCCAAGCTGCACTGGCGCAACCACAACATTCCGGCTCGTTCACTCAGAAACGGTCATTTGGTGACATACGAGCGCTCAAGCTTGTCAGTAATTGCATTTGTAGCACAGGCAATGATTGGGTACATTATCGCCTCTTCAAATCTAAAGACTCTAATCAGAAGTAAAAGGTGAACCCTATGAGAAAATGGCAGTGCGTCGTCTGCGGCCTGATTTATGACGAAGCGGAAGGCTGGCCCGATGATGACATCGCGCCCGGCACCGCTTGGGAAGATGTGCCTGAAGACTGGATCTGCCCGGACTGTGGGGTCGGAAAAGAAGACTTTGAGATGATTGAAATCTGATGGACCAGGCACCTGTTATTATCATTGGCACCGGGCTGGCAGGATATTCTCTGGCCAGGGAATTCAGAAAGCTGGACAAGGATACGCCATTACTTCTGATTAGCCGTGACGATGCCCATTCCTATTCCAAGCCCATGCTTTCCACCGGTTTCACCAAACAGAAAACGGCGGATGAACTTTCCATGGGCGACCCCGGCAAAATGGCCGCGCAGCTGAATGCCTCTATTCGGAATTTTACTGAAGTCGACGCCATCGATACCCACAACAAACAACTGGGAATCCGGGGTGAATCCCTCCCCTACTCGAAACTGGTCCTGGCCACAGGGGCTCAGGTGAATCGTCTGTCCTTTCCCGGGAGTGATCTGGCCCGGGTTGTATCGATCAATGATCTGATGGACTACCGCGCCTTTCGCACTGCCCTGAAGCCGAATCAACATGTTCTGATTATGGGCGCAGGCCTGATTGGCTGCGAGTATGCCAATGATCTGATGATTGGCGGGCATCGGGTAACAATCGTCGACCCGGCCAAAACAGCATTGAACGGACTCGTGCCGGAGCCGGCAGGTCAGGCCTTGCAGCAGGGATTGCAGGATGCCGGTGCCAGTATGTTGATGGGCCGCTATGTCAGCTCACTTCAAGAAGACGGAACCTCACTTTGCGCAAGCCTTGATGATGGTACGGAAATCCATGCCGATATGGTGATTTCTGCGGTGGGCATCAAGCCCGACCTGCAGTTAGCCGAAGCGGCCGGACTTGTCTGCGACCGGGGCATCGTCACCAACCGGGCGCTCGAAACAAGCGCAGCGGATGTGTATGCACTGGGTGACTGCGCCCAGGTCGACGGGCACGTAATGCTGTATGTACTGCCCTTGATGAGCTGCGCCCGCGCACTTGCCAAAACCCTCAGCGGCGAGCGTACCGAAGTCCACTATGGGGTAATGCCCGTGGTCACCAAGACACCCGCTTGTCCCGTCGTGGTTCTGCCGCCCATGGGTAAGCCCGGGCAGTGGCACTTCGAAGGAGAGGGTACACATATCAAGGGCTTGTATCAGGATGGAGAGACCCTGAACGGCTTTGTGCTCACCGGCGACTATGCCAGTGAAAAACAGGCGCTGAGTAAGCAAGCGGCGAGTTTTCATTAGTCGGCGTAGTCGCAAAAACTGTTGTATGAACAATATCTTACAGCGTCCGGAGATGACACGAATTTAATCTTTTCCCGGACAAAATCCGGCCCGCACCGCTACCTGTGCGGGCCATAATTCTATACACTTATACGCCAGTTTTTCCCCAGCTATGCTCACTCTAAAGGAAGCAAATGTCCAACACCCTGGATACCAGCCCTCTCGCCCGCCCGCCTAAACAAAACAACAAAAAAGAAAGTGAGCCCAAGCAGAAAAGCACCCTCATCAAGCGCCGTAAAAAGGCACCCTCGGGATGGGAAATGAGTGCCAGCGATGCACTGCATGTCAATTATCTTGACAGCGAAATCAACACCCACTAAACCAAGCTTGCGATACGGATCAAAAACATGAACAAGGTACTGCAACAACTCATCGACGTGCTACAGCTTCAACAGATCGGTGATCTGAGGTTTGAGGGCTGCAGCGAAGATCTGGGGTTCAAAAACGTTTTTGGCGGACAGGTGTGTGGTCAGGCCATGATGGCCGCTTATCGCTCGGTAGAAGACCGCGTAGCGCATTCCATGCACGGTTATTTCCTGCGCCCGGGTGACCATTCGCTGCCGATTGAGTACGAAGTCCAGATACTCCGCGATGGCGGCAATTTTTCAGCCCGGCGCGTCATCGCTTCGCAGCACGGGAAAGAGATATTTACACTCAATGCCTCATTTCAGAATAAGGAACAGGGCTTGAGTCACCAGTTCGACATGCCGGATACGACAGACCCGGAAGTGCTTCTGTCAGAACTTGAAATGCGGCGCCGTTTTAAGCACCTGATCCCGGAGAAACTGCGCGATCAGTTTACCCGTGACCGTCCCATCGAAATCAGACCGGTCAATCCGGTCAATTACTCCAACCCGGATGTCAGGGCACCTTACAAGCAGAACTGGTTTCGGGCCGTCGCTGCCCTGCCCGATGATTTGGCCCTGCACCAATGTATTCTGACTTACGCTTCGGATTTCGGTTTGCTGGGAACGAGTATGCTGCCGCATGGCGTGAGCTTCGCTCAAAAAGGCATGCAAGTCGCGAGCATTGATCATGCCCTTTGGTTTCACCGACCGTTTCGGGTCGACGATTGGCTTCTATACGATATGGACAGCCCCAGTGCGTCTTATGGCCGGGGCTTTAATCGCGGCAATATCTTCAATCAGAATGGCGAACTGGTCGCCTCAGTCTGCCAGGAAGCCCTGATCAGGAAGCGAAACGTCGAGTAGTTTCCTGATCCTGTAGCCACTCGATCAGTCGATGCAGGGGCAATGGCGGCGTCAGCAAATAGCCCTGAATCTGGTCACAGTGCAGCATCACCAGATTATCCATCATTTCCTGGGTTTCGACACCTTCGGCCACCACGCGAAAACCGAGGTCATGACACATGTCGATAGTTTTTCTGACCACGGACTCACTGCGTTCGCTGCCGATCATCCCCGAAATCAATGACTTGTCGATTTTAATCTCGTGCGCCGGCAAGTCTTTAAGGTAGGACAGCGACGAGTAACCTGATCCAAAGTCGTCCACCGAGATATTAAAACCGGATTGACGAAACGCCGCCAAGGTCTCCAATGCCAGCTCGGGATTAGCCATCATCGAGGTTTCCGTGACCTCCAGGATCAGTTTACCGGCATCAATTTCAGCCGCTTCCGTCGTTCTCTGAAAAAACTTGATCAGGTCTTTTTCCTTTAGATTCAGTGCAGAAATATTGATCGACATGGTCAGATCATAGCCGGCCAACTGCAATCGTTTGCAGTTCTGTAAAGCCTCATCGTAAACCCAGCGTGTCAGCCGCTTGATGATACCGGTTTGTTCGGCGAGACCGATGAACTCGTCCGGTCTGACCAGACCGTACTGATCGTGGTTCCAGCGGACCAGTGCTTCAACACCAATCACCTTGCGGCTGGCAATATCAAACTTGGGCTGGAAGTACAGTACCAGTTTGTCGTTGGCGATGGCCTGTTTGAGTTCCGAGATCATCGTCAAACGGCGCGCGTTATACTGGTCCTGTTCAGGGCGGTAGAACAGAATCATATGATTGGTATGTTCCGAATAGTCAGCAGCCACTTCCGCATGGCGCATCAGCGTTGACACATTAGCGCCATGCTCCGGATACAGCGCCACGCCTATTCTGGGGCGAAAATCCAGCAACATATCCTTGTAAGCGACGGGTTTACGCAAAGTCCGTGCGGCTGTTTCCACCTCTGATTGATGTGCCAGTACCACTTCATAATCCATCATGAAACCGAAACTGCCACCTTCCAGTGAGCAGATATTCGCTTCGAAACTGGGCCCCAGAATTGGCAGAATACCGGGGACCTTGCCAAGCTGGGTATTGCAGCGTTTTGCCATATCGCAGATCATCAGATCAACATTCTGCTGACCAAGCGTCTTGACGATCTCGGCATATCGACGACTTTCCACGATACAGATCGCAAACTCCCGGCGACTGTTGCGGATATGCTGGGTGATGGTCTGCTCGAAACACACCCGATTCGGCATCATGGTGACCGGGTGCGTCATTGAACTGTCCAGCAATTTCAATTCCGCCTCGCGCCTTTCGTTACTCTCCTGAATACTTCTCGCCTGAGCGGCAATTCGGTCACGGTGCTCCCTGTAAAAGCGATATACCAGCGCGGCCGTCAGAATGAATATTTCGATCGCCGAACCGATCTGCATACCGTATTCAGTCGCGAAATTCGCGGGAATAAATCCATGCTTGCTCATCGCAGTGACGGTTGCGCCCGCCATCAATATGCCCCAGGCCAACGTATAGACCCATGCAATGCGATTCCCCAACCAACTGAGGATTGGGCCAAACAGGAGCAACAGGGCGGTGCCCGGAATCGCGCACAGGACCGATAATTGAAGCGAAGTCTGTCGATCCAGCACAAAGATACCCAGCATGCAGACAAGGGAAACCAGCACCACAAGATTGACCACCGCGTTCAGAAAGCGACTGTACTTGCGGACTTCCAGAAACTCCCGGGTAAACAGGGCCGAAAACATCAGACAGAGTGGCGGCAAGAACAACAACAGCATGTGGTGGAAAGACGGACTGTCTGACAGGACATAGGGATATAATTTGCCTCTGAGCACCGCAAACAACAGCATGAAGAAAAAGGTCGACAGCGCGTAGTAGAGATACATTTTCTCTCTGAGGGCGATAAAAATCAGGCTGTTTAGGAAAACAATCACCAGCACAATGCCGAAGTACACCGCGTGCAGTTCATCCTGATTGGACAAGCTGGAAAACAACGCGATGTTATCCCAGAGTTTCAACGGCACCAGCTGGGAGCCTGCCGTTTTTACACGAAGGTAAAAGGTATGTGTTTCATTGGGCTGAAGTTGTATTGGAAACAGAAAATTGGGATGGTCGACAACCCTGGAATGGTAGGGTACGTGGTCACCGGTCTGCACATGTGTCAGTAATTCACCCTGTGCGCCAAATTGATAGAAGTCGACCTCGTCCAATAGTGCATAGGCCAGCTCAATAATGTAGTGCCCGGTCTTGCTGGCGGGATTGGAAATTTCAAAACGGTACCAGAAGGCGTGAGGCTGATAGCCAAAATTAGCGTATTCTTCCAGTACCACTTGCCAAGGCAATTCGCCAGACGACGATTGCACATCCTCAATATCAAGTACGCCTGCCACATCTTCCAGAAATTCGGACTTGATGACGACTGAGGTCTCGCCTTTAGGCATGAAGGTTTCAATATTGCCAATGGCGAAAGCGCTACCACTTAATATAAGCAGCGACAATACCACCAGGCAGCGCTGCAGCTTTTTTATCGTTAGCAAGTGCACCAATGAAACCTCAATACCAAATACTCTTTGTTCCGGGCACGGATCGGCCCAAAGACTGATATGACCCGCACCTCTAAGCCTAGCAGCTTCCTCATTTTTTGCGCATTAACACGGCTATTTCACTTAGGCCCGGATTGGCCTATTCTTAGGGTGACCAACAGCATTTGAGTCGTATAAGGTCCCGCTAAGGATCACAAACGGTAGCGGGCTTTCATAATCCCCGCAGTATCAATGAGGATGAAAAATGAGCAGTGTAGAAGAAAGTCGTCAAGCCAGAATTATCAGCGAGCTTAGTATGTTTATTCGCAAGGTACTAAGTGATCCGACAGTCGCTCCAAAATGCATGGAAATAGCCCGTAAGTACAAGGGCCACCCTGAAGCCACCAAAATGATGGCTGAAGAAATCAGTGCTTCGACAATCGTACGCATTCCCGAGGACCACAGCGACGCCGATAAACTGTTTCTCAAGCTGGTGCAGGACGTTCTGGATGATGAAGCCGCGCTATACTAGCCGGGCAAATCATTCGAGACGTCATTGAAATATGTCGCTAAAGGCTCCTCACTTGTTCTTTCCGGACTGTCAACGGCCTTGTGCTTGCTTATAAGATGTGCAACCGGCGTAAACGACAAGCGTCATATGACCTGGCATCGCTTGCCTTTTGGTGCGCTGGCCTGCCTGTCATTGCCGTGCATGCCAGCTATCTGATCTCAGCACTCTCCGGGCAGGTGGAATGGTGCTTTCCATACATCGATAGCTGTACATCCATCAGTAATGCCGGACGAAAACATCCGGCCCAGATCATTTTCAAATCCATGTTGTCAATGACTGCTGTGCTGATGTTCTTATACTGGATTGCACTGGTACATTGGCTACGCGCGCTGGAAGCTGTATCCAAAGGCGCGTGCATCGCCATCACCCTGATGGGAACCTACGCTGGCCTCGCACTGATCCTCTACTGTGTCACCCTGGGTTCGGAAGTTTCACAACAAAAGGAGTTACGACGGATAGGCATCGTACTTTTTTTCAGCTTGACGGCATTTGCCCACCTGCTCACCGTATACCAGCTGAATAGGCACTTCAGGCCGCGAACTTTCGCACTGAGACGCGCACTCAAGTGGCAAAAATCGATCAGCTATTTTCTGGTCTGTCTGGGACTGATCAGCGGCATGCTGTCAGGTCTTGCCAATGACCTTTACAAGCGCATGGATGACGCCATTGAATGGAGCTTTGCCTTACCCATGAGCTTACAGTTTCTGGTCACGGGACTGATGTGGAAAATGATGAATTATCAGACGCAATTAAAGATTGGAAACCCTGAAAAATAATCTTCAGGAAGCGATTTTACGTTTCTTCGACAGACTTTCCAGTTGTTTCATGGCGGACTGAATTTCCGGGGCACTTTGCGCTATTTGCTTTTGCTCCTCCAGAATTTCCTGGAGAATTTCGATGGTGGTCAATGGATTCGCCAGTACCGTTCTGAACACCACGCAGGAACGCTGCTGGTATTTTTGGGGTTCCAGACGCGTTCGGGAGACAAACGATAGTCCCTTTTCACGCTGGGATTTCTGGATAAATTTGGTCAAACGGTCCAGCACGCCATTAATCTTGTCCATATCGACATCACCAGCCTGTTCCAGCGCCTCCTGGACATAGTCCGGGCAATATCGATAGGTCACAATATTCAGTTCCGGACGGGAAATCAGTTCGAAGTCTTTGTCCTGATTAATCAGCTCCGCAAACGAGCGCGCTTTGTTAATGCCCTGCTCTATCAGAATTTCATAACCTTCTCTGGCAATGATCTTCAGCCCCGAATGCACCAGCATTGCCATGCCGGGCCTGGAACCCTCAAGCGTATTGGCACCCAGGTCACGCGACCCCTTACGAATAACATAATTGGCGTGGTGTTCGATGGACTTCAGCTTGGCAGGGTCTTTGAACACCACCAGGCCACACCCCATCGGGACATAGAGCTGTTTATGCGCATCGAGGGTCACCGAGTCGGCTTTTTCAATTCCTTTAAGCAAGGACTTGTAGCGATGCGAGAACAAGGTCGGTCCACCCCAGGCGGCATCAACGTGAAAGTGGGCTTTGAACTCTTTGGCAATGTCGGAGAGCTCATCCAGGGGATCCACGCTTCCTGTCTCTGTTGTACCGGCAATGCCGACAATGGCCAGTATGCAGATTTTGCGTTGCTTCAGGTCGGTGCAGGTCTCGCGCAGCTTGTCCAGATCCACCTTATTGTCATCATCGGTATCGATGGCAATCAGATAGTCCCGGCCAATGCCGAGCACGTCAGCCGATTTGCGCAGGGAATAGTGACCACGTTTTGATACCAGTACCGCGGCGCCATCGTAGCCATAGTACTTGAGCGCACGAAACAAGCCTTCTTGCGCCACACCGCGAAACTTTCCCTCCGCCGGAAGCGCCAGATTTCTTGCCGCCCACAGTGCCGTGATATTTGCAATTGTGCCACCGGAGCACATGGCGCCAAGCGCAAATTCAGGATTGTGCATCCAGCGTTTGTAAAACTCTTCATCCTGCTCGTAAACCAGCCGGTGCAACATCCCAAGCACTTGTCGCTCAAGCGGCGTAAAGGCTTTGGAAGTCTCGGTTTTCACCAGATTCTGGTTCAACGCGATCATGATTTTTGACAAGGGCAACATGAAGTACGGTAAAGCCGAAGTCATGTGTCCAACAAAGCTGGGAGAGGCCGTGTGAACTGAGCGGGCAACCAGTTTATCCAGCAAGAACTGGGTATGCTCGGATACAAAAATGGGTTTTTCAGGGACTTTGGAATCAGAAAAGTCTTTTTCTATTTCCTGCAGATCGTGTTCGACGGCAACGATATGGTCCTGGAGAAAACCCGCCAGATTGGTGGATACGTCTTTATCAATCCGTCCAAGCGTGGAGTCAGGAGCTTCGGGCACGGTAAACACCCGGTACATACTCTCGATACTGGCCAGGGCGTGCTTTTTCTTGTGGTATAGACTGTCCGACATAGCTGAATACTGAAAACCGAACCAAGGAAGCCCGAGTTTATACTTCCACTCTCTGATGTCCTGAAACGGAAATTCATTCTCCAATCTCAAAAACAGTAAACAAGTTCTGGATGCATCCCCTTCCAGAGTGGCGGGTAGTATAGTCGGTAGATTAAAGGATAACCAGAATCAAAAAAGCGGATGCCTCAAGGCACCCGCCTGCCGGTTTGTCGGATTACCAATTAACCGGCGCGTCACTTGAACCGGGTGTCGATCTTACTTCTTTGTTTTTGTACAGATCTTCCTTGTCCTGAACCAGGGTTCGAACAATATCGCCCGCCTTGACCCCGTCGATGGAACCATTGCGTACTTCAGCAATCGAATACTTTGGCAAGACGGTGACCGCCACCAACTCGGCCACTTTTTTTCCGTCAATTTTGATTTCTATACCACTATCCGGCTGCTTTAGCGTGCGTCCCTCGGAAAACAGTGCGAACACATCACCCTCCCTGACACGTGCCTTGCCCTGGCTAAGGTAAATCTCGTTAGCACTGGCAACATCCATGATCTTGATCGGATACAACACGTCCATGACGCCAGACAGCACCAGATGCGCGACATGATCGATGGTTGTGGTAATACCACTGTCGTCGTCAGCCGGCTTACGTTCCACTTTCGTATTCACCGTATCTGCCCACAAGACTTTCTGGGTCGCAACTTCAATGACCTGATAGGATAAATCAATGCGGTCCTGGAAGGTTGTCTTGGTCATCCCATAGAAGGTTTTGGATTCTGCTTTGGTAGACAAATCATGGATATTCCCCACCACCATAAAATCTGCGCCAGCAACATTGCCTATTCGGCTGGCTTCTGAGGGGCTCACATTGTCAGAAGACAGCAGGGCTTTCTCAGACGCAAACTCGGCACCATGATCACGATTGACGACAACAAATTGCTGGGTTTGCGTCAGTGAACCAAGGATACGGTCCCTGATGCGACTGGAAATCTGAAACGCGCTACTGGCGTTACCCAAATCGTCTATGGCGAAAGTGCTGTGGGCAAAACGGAATGGCATCACTGCAATTCGCTGGCGTCCCTGATCCTTGATCTGAGACTGATGCACCGGGATCATGGCGACGACGGTGACTTCCCACATATCCTCTTTTGATTTCGGTTTGGTCGTGGATTTAACCTCGTAGGACTCGACCCAGCCTTTTGACACGGCAAAGATGTTTTCTTCGACACCGACGGTAGAAGTGATCAGCGCTGCATTCTGATTGAAGACACTGTTCAGGTCCGCGCGCAGCTGCTTTTCACTGCCAACCGTCGCTCCCCGCACCTGACGCACAGCATCGTACAAAGCGCCAGCCAGCGCTTCCTGATATGTTTGCCCGTATCCGGTTGTTGTTTTTTCAACCCGCTCGGTTTCCGCGATGGACACCATACTTAGTGCCATCAGGAAGCAAAATACTATTCTCTGATAAATCATCCTGATTCCCCTGCATATATCTAGACAAAAAAAGCGCAGTAGAGCTGACCCCCAACTGCGCTTTCCGTTTCAATGGACCCTAGAGTGAAAAGAAAGACTTTTCACCGGTCTTACGGATTTCCTTCTCACCAGCCCATTCCATGATACCCGTCTCCAGGTTCACCATTTTCATCGTAAACTTGTAGTAAACATCTTTGGTGCTGTCGTTACGCTTGACGATGCTCGACATGTTGCCGTAGAGCATAAATTCTGCTCCAGTCTGCTTGCCAAAAGCCACGGCCTTGCCGGGATCAACCATGCCCGAATCCATCTGGAAGTTCAGCTGCTCCTGAATCTGCCTGACTGCGGTCATATCCACAAAGCGGAACTTTCCGGACTTCAGTATTTTGGTTTGGACTGTATCGGTAATTGACTCGGTATCGATGTGCTCAGTGGTCTTGTTCTTGATTTTGTCCACAAACATCACAGGACGACGAGTTGCAGTCATTTGTGTGATGGGAGGAAAACTCAACAAGTCATCAACCAGCGTGGCCGCAATGGTCTGCAGGTCAGTTGAGCCAAAATCGGTAGTGGTTGTTTCGACCGCCGTGGCGTCACCATAAGATATTTTCGGGCCGTTGGCACAGGCGCTCAGTACCAGAGAGGCCACCAGTACGACAAACAGTTTTGTTAACTTCATTACGTTCTCCTTGTTGCTGCTATCAATGTAAAGTTGCAATTAAGCGTTTGGATTTAATCCTGCACGAGAATTTTGAATGCTTTCACGGTCGGGTTGGGCGCCAGCGCCTGGACCGATTTGCTTTCATAGGGCGTGATGGTAAGTGGCGTCCAGGGGCGCCCATCTACCGCAACTTCGAACCCGTCCTTGTCCAGCCATTTGAATTTGTATCTGAAACTCAGCGCGCTGCGGGAATCATTCTTTATCGTCGCCTGTACGCGCAACAAATCACCGGAGTAACCGACTTTGTTGTCCACAATTTCGAGACTTGCCGCCAACAAGCCACTGTTGGACTCGATGATTTGCTTGGTCCCGTCTGGCCCGACTTCTACCGTCGCGGTTTCATTGACCGCACATGCACTGATAACACTGGCAATAAACGCCACGCCTGCCAGTTTGATTAAGTTCGTTCGCATCTTGGTTCTCCTGAGTTCCTTACAACTTAAATACTTGCGGAATAAGTTGATTGTTTACATTGACGACGCGCACAAACGTCGTTTTTCCGGCTTCAATATTCAGCGGCAGTTCCTGCTGCAAAGCTCCGGACGCCAGACTCAGCAAACGTTGTCCCTGATCCAGATTGAAACGCAGTACCTGGGCACTGTTCGGCAAGGTCAGCCAGCTTCTGCGGTCTGCACTCTCGGAAATAATATTGTAGATATTTGCAGCAAAACTTCCCATCAGGCCGAATTGCTCACCCGACTGCTTTTGCAACTCATACTTGGAATAGGCCCTCAAAGCCTGTCTGACAATCATCGCTGGAATCTGTTCCTTGAGGCTCTTCACCGCCATGGCTCCGACATCCGCCACCTGCTGTGTCGTCCCGAGATCGTTAAACCCATCATCGCGAATACGAAGGGTGCCTGCGCGCGGCCAATTCTCGGTTTCATAGGTTGGAAACGCGATCGAAATGATGCCGCCATCCAGGGTTGGTAAGCTTAACTTTGTTTCGCTTTTGGCCGGAACAAAGCCTTCCTCATAGAACAGTACAACCGTGCCCTGGTTTTCGCCAGGCAAGTTGAGTTCTTTAAAGTTGGTCGATGTACCATATTTTTTTGATACCCGCGCGATGTCCTGTTTTATCAACTCTGCAGAGGGGTTGATTTCAAGCGCCTTTTTGTAATCCACGAGTGCATTATTCAGCTCACCGGTGGCTTCCCAAAACGCTGCTGAAGTATAGAAAGTATAAGCATTCTGAAAGGAGCTTTTCACTTTTCCCGCAACAGTGTCCAGGCCTGAGAATTCTGCCGATAAGGTGTCAACGTCGATCTGTTCTTCTTCTGCTTCTTCATGCGCTTCAGCGATTTCAGATTCGTATTTCTGCAACAGAACCTGCTGTTCCAGCGCTGCTTTTCGGAACTCGATTGACGCCCCTTCGACATTTCCGAGCCCCCAGTAGTTAAAGGCCTGGAAATGATGGGTAAAGATGCGTTCATAACCCGATCCGGAATACGGAATCGCGTTGTCATTAGTGAGCATTGACGCGCCCTGGGCTGCCATTGAGGAGGTTTCTACGGTCGCGGCAAGATCCTGCTGCTCGAATTTGTCAATGACAAGCTGAAAGTCGCCCTTGCTCTCTTCATACAAAGAAAGCAGTTGCGTAATACGCCCACGCTCCATCATGTAGAGCATGGCGTCAGAACTTTCCCTTTCCTCCGCCAATTCGACCAGCACCGACTCATGAATTGCGGAAGACTGGGGGTCCGGGCTGTTAAGGGCAGATTTAAACTGAAGAGCCTGATTGGGGTATGGATTGAATACCGAAGTAACTGCACATCCTGAGAGTATTATCGTTGCTGTCATCGCTACCCCATAGCGCGCCAACAACCTGGGGTTAAGATCCATTCTAGTTCCCGTTGGTTTTCATTTTTTATCCTGCAGCATAATAAAGGCTATTATCGTGTAAATCATCTGTTTTTTTGGCGTCGCCGACAATATCAGGAAACACCCGCCCTACTTCAGAAACAGAATAAGATCTCCACTCGCCAACAGCTCATCCAGCCTTTGCCGACGCAATTTCTCTGCATTCTGTTGGCTCAAGGTCGTGGCAATGGCATCGCGAACTTCATGAAATGGTTTACTAATGCGGCTTTCATGCATTCTGAAGTACTCGGAAATTTCCTGTTCCGTTGGCGCTTTAACTTTGAAAAGTGCCGCAGCGGCCGCATCCAGGTCCAACTGATGTTGCTGGGCATAATCATGCAGATGAAAACGCAAGCCGGCACTTTCCAGCAATGCCTTTCTTTTTCTCAGATACGCACCTTCTTCAGAGGCCAGTTCCGCCGCAATTTCTTCAGGCAACTCGTCCCGCATTTTGTCGATGCCACGATAGGCCAGCTCATAGCTTTTTGGTGGCCCGGATTTCTCGGCGTTCTGCGCCAGCAAATTGGAAAGGATCATGCCAAAGCTGAAAGCAAAGAATAAAGGAACAAACTGTATTCGCTTAGCCCCATTGTCAGGCATCATTGACTCCACTGTCACAAACAGTTTTTTGGCGGACAGACATCGGCTCGCGCGCGTTTACACGAAATGTCCTTCAGCGCATTATGCCCCATTTGGCCAGACAGCAAAAAGTCCACAGTTAACGCTTAATCCTGCAAAATCATTTATTCTTGGTTTCTGCCGCTTCGACAATCATACAAAACTGGGGATAGTTCAGGCACATGGCTGTAAATTCTGAAAACGACACACTGCGCTCGGGTATCATGACCCTGGCATCCGGTGTCGCGCGGACACGTCAAAGGCGAATGCTTGTTCTTTGTGGTCAAGAGGCATGGGCTCACGACTGCCTGGAAGAGTTCCTATCCTCGGTTCAGGAAAATTCGCTATTCATCGTATCCCGCCAGTCTGTTTCCCCGCGACACGCCGTCACCGACCCCGAGAAAGTGCTGCAGCACCTCGGCACCGAAACCAGGCACGTCATTTGGAACGGACATGATGGCTTGCACCCTGACGCCTTTGGTGCCGCCGGTGGCCTGGTTCAAGGTGGCGGGCTGATGATTTTGCTTCTACCGCCACTGGAGCATTTTACCACCGTACCTGACCCCGACTATCTCCGCATGTGCAGCACCGAAGACGAGTTAAGCAGGTGTGGCACTCGCTTTCTGAAACGCTTTGTCGACATTCTCCAATCCGCGCCGGGATGCATCGTCCTGGAACAGCAGCAAACGCCAGCAATAGCCACGGCTCTTATCGAAACCGGACTGGCGTCGCTGCGTCAGGAAGCGCCAGCAATGGACAAGAAACTGAAGGGGGATCAGTCGGCCGCTCTGGATGCCATTTTCAGGGTGGCGAATGGCCACCGGCACAGACCTCTCGTGATCACGGCGGATCGCGGCCGCGGCAAAACAAGCCTGCTTGGTATTGCCGCGGCCCATTCAGGCCGCCGGGTACTGATGACTGCACCACAAAAACGTTCGGTCCAGGCGGCCTTCGATCACTATGCGAGTAGCATCGAGCAACTCTCCAACACTAAAGAGGCTTCGGGTACGCTGTCTTATATTGCTCCGGAAGTATTGGCACAGGGGCGTGAAAAAGCGGATCTGGTGTTTGTGGATGAAGCCGCGGCGCTGCCTGTAGAGTTACTGACCAGAATCCTTTCACACTACTCGCGCATTGTATTCTCCTCCACAGTACATGGCTATGAAGGTTCGGGTCAGGGCTTTGCATTGCGCTTCAAACGCGTGCTGGAATCACGTGCACCGGGCTGGAAACAGTTTTACATGCAAACTCCGATTCGCTGGTCTCAGCCTGACCTGCTTGAGGAATTACTGTTTGATCTGCTGGCGATGGACGCTGAGCCCTGCAATATTCCTCAATCCTGGCTTGAACAGGAGTGGCCTGCTCCAGACCTGACATATCGCCTGGTCAGTCAGGATGAGCTGGCCCGGAACCAAAGCCTGCTCCGTCAGGTAATGGGCTTGCTGGTACTCGCGCACTACCAGACCGCGCCTTCGGATCTTCGCATGCTGCTGGACCAGCCACATTTTCATATACTCATTTGTGAGCGCGAAGCACATGTGCTGGGGGCCGCATTATGTGTCGACGAATCTCTGGCCACCAGTCCCGAGCTGCACCAGGACATTATTGCCGGTAAACGTCGGCTCAAGGGCAAACTGGTGCCACAGGCGCTGGCAAGTTTCAGTTTGGATGCCGGCCTGCTGCAACTGCATTTTCTCCGTATAGTACGGATTACGGTACACCCGGATCTCTTTGGTCGAGGCATTGGATCGAAGATGCTGGAAGTACTGAACAGGTTTGCCAAAGATCAAAGCCATGATTTTCTGGCCGTCAGTTATGGTTTTTCTGCCCCGGTATACGGGTTTTGGCGACGCGCCGGATTCCACACCGTCAGGCTCGGCTATAGAAAGGATGCTGCCAGCGGAACGCCGTCACTCATTTCGCTCAAGGCACTTGATGATGTTAGTGATTGCTTACTTAGACTGAAAGAACTGTTTCATACGCATCTCAGCTATGGGCTAGCGCGCTATTACAGAGAGGCCGACTGGCTTTTGTGTCGTGCATTAATCTGCGAAGACAGCCACGAAAGGGTAAAATTCACACCTCTGGAAGAACGCAACATCCAGCTGTTCGTATCCGGCTATCGGAGCGAATTTGACTGTCTTTCCGCACTGGACAAACTTGTACAGGACTGCGCACCATCAGAACACCTGCAGGCACTACCAGAACAGTGGCAGCAACTTCTGGTGATGCGTATTACGCAGCAGAGAGACTGGCAGGAGTGCGTGGACGCATGCGCACTTCGGGGGAAAAAGGAAGGCTTGGCGATACTTCGCAAGGCCATTGCATCCCTTACAGAATCCCGTTGTGAGCGGGTGATTGAAACATAGGGCAGAGGAATAGAATCAGATGGAAAAACTGGAACCACAACCGCAAGTAGTCGTAGCATTCGGGTTGCTCACAACAAACTGAGCCCCTTTCAGACCTTCGGTATAATCCACCGTCGACCCCACCAGATACTGATAACTCATGGCGTCCACCACCAGATCGACACCCTGGTTACTGATAACCGTGTCATCTTCTGCCTGGTTTTCATCGAAAGTGAATCCGTATTGGAAACCGGAGCACCCTCCTCCCGTGACGTAAACACGCAACTTAAGGTCGGGATTGCCCTCTTCCGCCACAAGACTTTTTACCTTGGCAGCAGCCGTATCCGTAAAAATCAGAGGGGTCGGGATATGAGACTGAACAACACTCATCAGATAGTTCCAGATAAATCCAGGCGAACAAAAGACCGATTTGCATCGGCAAGTGACTGCATTATCGGTTTAACCCAGTAAAACAGTCAACTATTTGTTCCACTAGAACACGTGCTCGCACTGGCAACACGTGTGCTGTTCGCGTTGGCATCACCCACATTGGCCTTCACCGCTTTGGACACGGGGCCTGGCTGTTCTTTAGTGATTGCTTTCAACGATACCTGCTCTGCCGGGGATTCAGGCACTTCATCGCGCTGGGAAATCGATACCGGCTCCTTGTGATGCACCAGGCTGCCATTCACTTCGGCGCCCATCGCCATTTCTATCAGATGGTAATAGACGTTGCCCTTAATAGACGCGTTTTCGGCCAGCTCGATATGCTTGGATGCATATACGTCACCATGCACCGTGCCATTCACAATTATATGGGGCGCTATCACATCACCATCGATCTCACCGATATCACTGATTCTGACCACGGCTTCGCTGTCTTCCTCAGCGCGTATCGCACCTTTGACGAGACCGTCAATGTGCAGGCCGCCCGAAAACTGCAAATCACCCTCAATTTGTGTTTTGCTTGAAATCAAGGTATCGAAATGCGCAGTCTTCATTGCTTTTTCCTGCAACTTCTTACGCTTGTTTTTGCCCCACATTATTACCCCCGTCACTTCAGGATTCTGGTAATTGATAAAACCGGTTCAATGGCCCGGCGCTTGCTGCTTTAGTTCGCTGTCAGAGTGCCCCAGTCAAACGACTGCTCGATCCGGGATGCCGTTTTGCCTTTGGATTGCGCAACAACCTGAATGCTGGCCGGGATAAAATCTGCCGGCAAGGTAAGCTCCCCTTCAATATTCTGAAAATAGCGGAAACGGAACTTGATCCCCAACTCTTCCCTTTCCGATACATCCCTAAGCGGGATGACTTCCTGAGTGCCACCATTGCTGCCAATCAGATTGATCGCAACGACACCGCTCACATAGTTTTTATTGTCTGCCACTTGGGCCAGCACAATCTTGTAAGCATAGCGCCGATCTTCCGAAGTTTCCTCAATCTCGGCATTCTGAACCTGCAGACCTTTGGCATTGTCGGAAGGCGCCATGATGTTCTTGTAAAACGACACATCCTTCTCAAGCCTTGCCACCGTTGATCGCAAACCGCTAATCGTATCCTGAATCTGTTGTTTTGCCTGCTCGTCGATGGCCCGTCCACTTTCAAGATTGGCTACCGTTTGTCGCAATTGCTGCTCTTCCTTTTTCAGCATCTGATGCTCTGATGACAGCCGCTGTAAACTCGAAATGGCATTGTCCAGTTTTGCACCAGCCACCACATAACCCAGCAAATAGGCGATGGCCGCACTGATAAACACGGCTGTCAGGGTATACACCAAGCGCTTTCGCCTGGCGCCAGGGACGTGTTTAACGAGTATCAGTTTATCGTTTGCTTGAAAACGCGCCATAGGCCAAAGGGTGTCCTTTTTCTGTCATTAATTCGTTTAACATGCAGATTTGAAGCCAAAATCGGCGCGAATTGTAGCACGACGAAAGTCAGCCGTGCGCTTTAGTAAATTTTCGTAAGGCGCTAAGATAAAGCAGCTTCCCACTCTAATTGCGCAGGAATATTTTCAGTTGAAGCAGTCGCTTGAGTCCTTCAAGAGTTTTTTCAGGCATAAACTGTCCGGTTCCGATGCACTTCCGCAGTTGTCTCTACTGGGCCTGATGGTTGGATTCCTGACGGCAATGGTCATTGTCATCTTTCGCTGGTGTATCGAATGGCCATTGGCGCAACTATTGCCCGGCGGCGATCCGGAAAATTTTGAGGGCTTATCCCGCGCGGCTCGCAGCCTTATTCCTCTTGGTGGCGCCTTTGTCATTGCGGTGATCTGGTATCGCATGAAGATCTCCCAGCGCAAAGTCGGGGTTGCACTGGTCATTGAGCGACTGAACTACCATCAGGGTTATATCAGCTTTAAAAGTTTTCTGACCCAGTTTATCGCCGGGGTACTGACACTGTTGAGCGGACAATCCGCTGGCAGGGAAGGTCCGGCCGTGCATTTGGGTGCAGCCTGTTCCAGCCTGCTCGGACAACAGTTCCGTTTGCCCAACAACAGTATTCGGGTACTGGTGGGTTGCGGGACGGCTGCGGCGATATCAGCCTCTTTCAATACGCCCATCGCTGGTGTGATATTTGCGATGGAAGTCGTGATGATGGAATACACGATCACGGGTTTTACCCCTGTTATTCTGGCATCTGTCACTGCCGCCATTATTTCCCATGCTGTCTATGGCGCGGACCCGGCCTTCCTGGTCCCGCAATTGAACATGAACTCATTGCTGGAAGTGCCCTATGTCATTGCCTGCGGTATCGTGTTTGGTCTGGCCTCGGTGGCCTTTGTACGCCTGTTGAAGCGCTGTATCGGCCTGCAATCCATCAGCATTTTCTACCGCATTATGGCTGCCGGTGTGATTACCTCGGTCGCTGCTGCTTTCTTTCCCCAGATTATGGGAATCGGATATGACACGGTAAATGGCGCCCTGCTGGGTCAGTTTGGTGTTGGGCTGCTAGTTCTGATTGCCGCCACCAAAATTATTGTGACAGCCACCAGTGTCGGACTTGGCATGCCAAACGGCTTAGTGGGCCCTACCCTGTTTATCGGAGCTACGCTGGGCGCCGCTTTGGGCCTGATAGCCAACTGGCTGGCACCGGCGCATGCGTCTTCTCCCGGTTTTTATGCCATGCTGGGAATGGGTGCCATGATGGGTTCAGTCTTGCAGGCCCCCTTATCTGCGCTGATGGCACTGCTGGAGCTGACTCAGAACCCCAATATCATTTTGCCCGGAATGCTGATCATCGTGGTTTCCAGTATGTTTGCCAGTGAGGTGTTTAAACAAAAGTCGGTCTTTATGAGTATTCTGGAGGCGCAGGGTCTGAATGTGAATAACGGTCCAATGATACAGGCCCTGCGCCGCGTCAGCGTTGGCGCGTTAATGGAAAGAAAATTTGTCCGGGCGCCAGCAACACTGACTTACCTGGAAGCCAAGCAAGTGCTCAGGCAGGAACCGAAATGGATTCTGATTGATAATCCGGAAGGCGAGCCCATGTCGCTTTTGCCGGTTCTGGATCTGGCCAATTATCTGGCAGAGAATGAAGAGCGCTTTCTGGAAGCCGAGAACGATCCGATGCAAGAAAGAATACTGGTGAAACTGTTTGAGATTCCTGCGCAACGACAGGATATCGCAGCGATTTCCTATCAGGCTACGCTGCAGGAAGCTCTGGATGTAATTAACGAACGCAAAACCGACTGCCTGTTTGTCGAGCGGATGAGCGGCCCCTCGATATCGCGTGTTCTGGGGGTTGTCACGCGCGCGGATGTCGAAAACTATTATCGATACAAGCGCAACTAAAAGGAAATATGCATGCTCTGGGTCAAGGCTTTTCATATTGTTGCCGTGGTGTGCTGGTTTGCGGCACTGTTTTATCTTCCACGCCTGTTTGTTTATCACGCCATGAGTACTGACGACATCAGTAAAGAGCGTTTCAGGATCATGGAGCGAAAGCTTTATCGGGGCATTGCAACTCCCTCCATGCTGGCAACACTGGTTTTGGGGTTCTGGCTGATCAGCTATCACCCGGCAGCCTATATGTCGCAAGGCTGGATGCACGCCAAACTGGCTCTGGTAGCCATGCTGGTCATATATCACATGACCTGCGGAGCACTGCTTAAACAGTTCGCGGAAGACCGCAACACCCGTTCGCATGTTTTCTATCGCTGGTTTAATGAGGCTCCGGTTCTGGTACTGGTCGCCATTGTTATACTGGTCGTCGTCAAACCTTTCTAGTCTGGTGCCCATGCAAACACCCTCTGCACTTGCTGGCGTTTATGCCATCACAGATCCCTATCTGCTTCCCGGAGACCAGTTGTTCAGTGGTGTCGAGGCCGCTTTGCGCGGGGGGGTCAGGCTCATTCAGTACCGGCATAAGCGCGCCCCGGAACGCCAACAGCTTGAAGAAGCCAGCGCCCTGAAATCACTCTGCCACCGATACGCCGCCAAGCTGATCATTAACGATAACCTGACTTTATGCCAAGCGGTGGACGCCGATGGTTTACATCTCGGACGCAGCGACGGTGCATTGGCAGACGCTCGTCAGAAGCTGGGTCATGGAAAAATAATCGGTGCGACCTGTCATGATAATCTCGTTTATGCCAAGACCTGCTATGAACAAGGCGCGGATTATTGCGCCTTTGGCCGTATATTTTCGTCATCGACCAAACCGGACGCCCCCCCCTGCTCGCAGCACATTCTGGAAACTGCCTGCAAAAATCCCTATCCGGTGGTTGCGATCGGTGGCATCGATCTGGAAAATGCGCCGTCCCTGATCGAAAAAGGTGTAGATATGATTGCACTGATCCATGGCCTGTTTGGACAGGATAATATCGAAGGGGCAGCGCGTGATCTTTGCGCATTATTCGATCACACAGAAAGACCTCATAGCCGTCTGACCAGGAGTCATCAATGAATCGATCCGAATCTCTTTTTGCACAGGCACAGCACCGTATTCCCGGTGGCGTCAATTCTCCCGTGCGCGCTTTCAAGGGTGTCGGTGGCACGCCCCTGTTCTTTGAAAAAGGAGAAGGACCCCATCTGATAGACGCCGATGGGAATACTTATATCGACTACGTGGGCTCCTGGGGGCCGATGATACTGGGTCACGCACACCCCTCAGTTCTGGAAGCAGTGCAGGCGCAATTGCAACAAGGACTAGGCTATGGTGCTCCCACCGAAATAGAAACCCGTATGGCCGAATTGGTTTGCCAGCTGGTGCCTTCGATCGAGATGGTCAGGATGGTCAGTTCCGGGACCGAAGCCACCATGTCGGCGATTCGTCTGGCACGAGGACACACTGGCCGCGACAAGATCGTAAAATTTGAAGGCTGCTATCACGGTCACGCAGATTCCTTGCTGGTCAAAGCAGGATCCGGCGCGCTAACACTGGGAGTTCCCAGCTCTCCCGGTGTGCCAGACAGCGTAGCCGAACACACCATTACACTGAGCTATAACGACAGCGAAGAAGTAGAACAGCTCTTCAGCCAGATTGGAGATCAGATTGCCGCGGTAATCGTTGAACCGGTCGCCGGTAATATGAACTGCATTCCCCCGGTTCCTGGCTTTCTGGAAACACTCAGACAATGCTGTGACCGATACCATAGCATTCTGATATTTGATGAAGTGATGACCGGTTTCCGCGTCTCCCTGGGAGGCGCTCAGGCGGCCTTTAATGTGACACCTGATCTGACGACACTGGGTAAGGTCATCGGTGGCGGTCTGCCGGTAGGTGCCTTTGGTGGTAAGGCCGAGATCATGCACAGCATCGCGCCATTGGGGCCTGTTTATCAGGCCGGTACCTTGTCAGGCAATCCTCTTGCGATGGCTGCAGGTCTGGCTATGCTGGGCGAGATTTCTCAGGCAGGGTTTTATGACGCGCTCATCGCAACCACGACCTCGCTGGTTAAGGGGCTGAAAGAAGCCTCAGAAGCGGCAGGTATTCCGATGGCCTTTAATCAGGCCGGCAGCATGTTCGGTTTCTTTTTCACTGAAGAAGACGCCATCACCCGCTATCAGCAAGTCATGAACTGTGACCAGGAGCGATTCAAGCGCTTTTATCACGGCATGCTGGCGAAGGGGGTCTACCTGGCACCTTCGGCATTTGAAGCAGGCTTTGTGTCCAGCGCCCATACCGACGTGCATATTAGCCGAACAATAGAAGCGGCCGGCGAAGTGCTTAAGTCGCTTCATCGCCCCGCTACCAATAGTTGAACCGTGCATTTCCGGGCCTTCGTTTGCTTGTTCGGATAGCCCGTGTACCGGGGCAACCTGGCCCGCTCCGCAGGAAATATGCGAAGGCCTCGCAGTCATCGTTTCTGATCCGGATGCGAGTCAGTTGCCGACAATAATTCTGACCCTCAAACTGATCCAGGATCGGCCAGAGGGCATGGAGCTGTTGCGAGGAAAAACTCCAACCCGGAACGCGCTGACTTCCCGAGGTCAACGCCAGATAGCCTGCGTCGCAGCCTCGACAGATTTGTACCAGTCGCCCGGTGATTTCGGCACTTTCCCACCGACCACGCAAGCGACTCAAAATATGCCGGTTGCTTCCTGAGGGCGCCAATGAGCCGTAAACAAACAATTTCGGCGTACTCATAAGCCTCAGTCCTGCACAAATCTTTCCAGAATCGAGTTCAGAAAAAGAAAGCCCTGCCCGGATAGCTGCAGCCGCCCTGGCAACATCAGTCCTTGCTCTCGCAATGTCCCGAGTTGGGGTTCGAGCTCCGATAACGGAAGCCCGGTGCGTTGCTCAAACAGGCCTGCATTCACCCCATCCTTCAAACGCAACGCATTCATCAGGAACTCAAAAGGCAAGTCAGCATCAGGAACCTCGCTATCTCCGACACGATACAAAGGGCGATGCGCCAGATAATCCTTGGGAAGTCGCGATTTTCGATATCGAAGTATGCACTTACTATCGCGCAAGCTTACTTTTGAATGGGCTCCGGCACCAATTCCGATATAATCGCCAAACTGCCAGTAGTTGAGATTGTGACGGGACCGACGCTCAGTCGCAGCAAAAGCCGATACCTCGTACTGTTTATAGCCGGCGCTTTCCAGTAGCGCCGTGCCACGCGACTGAATGTCCCAAAGCAGCTCATCTTCCGGTAAGACCGGTGGTCGCGAGTAGAATTCGGTGTTGGGTTCTATTGTCAGCTGATACCAGGAAATATGGGTCGGGTCCAGATCAATGGCCTGGCTCAAATCCGCCATGGCTTGATCGATATCCTGCTCAGGCAAGCCATGCATCAGATCAATATTGAAATTCTGGAAGCCTGCGGCTTTCGCCCGCAGTATCGCCTCGCTGGCCTGTCGCGCATTATGTATGCGTCCCAAGGCTTTCAAATGCCGGTCAGCAAAGCTTTGTACGCCCAGTGAAAGGCGGTTGATACCCGCCTGTCTGAAATTTTCAAAACGGCTGGCTTCTGTTGTTCCGGGGTTCGCTTCGAGCGTAATCTCGATGGAGGGGTCCAGGACCATGACCGAGTCAAGGTGCTCGAGCAACCGTGTATAGAATTCACCCGACATCAGGCTCGGTGTACCGCCACCAAAAAAGATGCTACTGATGCTTCGCCCCTGCACAAACGCAAGATCCTGATTCAGATCCTGCTTCAATGCGCTCAGGTATGCCTGCTCGGGGATATCAGCAACTGAAGATTGATGCGAATTGAAATCGCAGTAAGGGCATTTGCGTACACACCAGGGAATGTGCACATAGAGACTCAGCGGCGGCAGGGTCACGATTTCTGGCCAATCAACCCTTGTTGCCTGAGTTGCTCGATCAGCAAGCGGATAGCCTGACCCCGATGGCTAATGGCATTTTTTTCCTGTTTGCTTAATTGTGCTGCGGTGCAGTGTTTGTCCGAGACATGGAATACAGGATCATAGCCGAAGCCGCCCTCTCCGCTTGCCTGCCTGAGAATCGTTCCCGGCCATTGACCATGGGCAATCAGAGGCACAGGGTCATCGGCCGTGCGAACATACACCAGCACGCAGTGGAAACAGGCGCTGCGATCGTCACTTCCGAGAACATCCAGATCGTGGAGCAGCTTGGCAATATTATCCTGATCGGAAGCATCCGGCCCCGCGTAACGGGCGGAGTAAATCCCCGGCGCGCCGTTCAAGGCCTTGACCGAGATCCCCGAATCATCTGCCAGCGCCGGAAGACCGGTTTCGTTGGCCGCATGTCTTGCCTTGATCAGGGCATTTTCAACAAACGACAAACCATCCTCAACCGGCGACTTAACACCCCATTCTGACTGGGCCTTTACCTGCACACCGAAATCCGCAAACAAGGCGGTAAACTCGGCCAGTTTCCCTTTATTTCCACTGGCCAATACGATGGTATTATCACTCGCCATGGCTGCTCAGATCCGACTAATCATTAAAGAATGTGTGACTAAAACGATGCAACAAAGGCTGCGAAGCTCCTGAGGGGTAAACTTCCAGATCAATTCTGATCGGATCCCCTTCAGCAAAGGCTAGCTGCGCCAGATAGTAGACCGCCTCACCCTCGACAATTTGCTGGAAGTTCAAACTTTGCTGCTGCTGGATTTCATTGGTTCGCTTACCCTGCACCACTGCCATCACGGCTTTCGTTCGACCATCCGGAAATTTCTGCAGTAAGCTGACATTGATAAAGCCCCTGGCCTTACTGCGCACCAGATCGTAACGTTGGGCAATTTCTGGATCCAGAAAAGTGCTGTTGAGCGCAATATAGTGGAGTTCATATTCACTATTGTCAGGGCCATCGAATACTTTTTTCTGCTCAGCCTGCACGCTGCTCACCGACAGTATCAAGGCTATTATCAGGCGGCTTAATCTGGTCATGATGGGAATCCCCCTGCTATTCAGCTTCAGAATAGGTATCAATGTTTCGCGATACGATAAATGGCCAATTCGGCAAACAAATTGGGCCAGCGCAACGCCAGTCTGGTGGTTTCAAACTCCGAATTTACTACCGTTCGATTCAGAATACGAATCTGTTTCTGCTGACACAATGACTCAAAATCATTGAACGTGCACAGATGAATGTTAGGCGTGTCGTACCAGTGATAGGGCAAGGTTCTGGAAACCGGCATTTTGCCTTTGGTCAACAGGTAAGCACGACAGCGCCAGTGCCCGAAGTTGGGGAAGGTCACGATCCCCTGTCGTCCGAGACGCAGCATTTCATCGAGCAATCGGTCCGGCCTGCGAATCGCCTGCAGGGCCTGTGTCATTATCACCGTATCAAATTGCCGATCCGCGAAGGAACTCAGATCTTTCTCATCGAGGTTGTGCTCAATGACATTGACGCCCTTGCGTACGCATTCGTTTATCTGCTGTTCGCCAATTTCCAGGCCATAGCCCAGCACCGACTTTTTTTCCTGCAGATAAGCTAGCAGGGTCCCGTCTCCACACCCCAGGTCCAGTACTGTAGTTTCCGGCTCAACCCAGGGCTCAATAACGTTGAGGTCAGCGCGCATCATGCCGCCACCTCGTCTGCGATGCGACGCATATAGGCAGTGAAGATCGCCATGTATCTTGGGGTCGGTATCAGAAATGCATCGTGGCCATGCGGCGCATCGATCTCGGCATAGGAAACCCTTTTGCCGGCTTTCACCATCGACTCAACAAGTCGCTCGGAACGCTCCGGCGAAAAACGCCAGTCAGAACTGAAAGACAGCACCAGATACGAACATACTGCCCTCGACAGCGCTTCTTCCAAGGAGCCGCCAAAGTCAGCTGCCGGATCAAAGTAATCCAGCGCCCGGGTCATCAACAGATAGGTGTTGGCATCAAAGGTTTTGGAAAAACGTTTGCCTTGATAATTCAGATAACTCTCAACTTCAAACTCGACATCATAGCCAAAATTAAACGCTTGACGTTTGAGGTCCCGGCCAAATTTCTCGCCCATCGATTCATCTGACAGATAGGTGATATGCCCGATCATTCGCGCCAGCATCAGCCCCTTGGTCGGCACGGTATCATGCCGATAGTAATGCCCCTGATGAAAATCCGGGTCTGAGGTAATAGCCTTGCGGGCAATCTCATTGAACGCGATATTCTGGGCCGTTAGCTTGGGAGTTGATGCGATCATAACGGCATGGCCCAGTCTTTCAGGATAATCCAGCGACCAACGCAGGGCCTGCATTCCTCCCAAACTGCCTCCAACAACCGCAGCCCACTTTTCGATGCCGAGGCGGTCAGCCAAACGCGCCTGACTTTCCACCCAGTCTTTCACGGTCACAATCGGGAAATCCGGGCCATACAATTCACCCGAATCCGGGTTAACGCAGGTGGGGCCTGTACTGCCATTGCATCCACCAAGATTATTCAGGCTGACCACGTAAAACAGATTGGTATCAATTGGTTTTCCCGGGCCAATGCAACTGTCCCACCAGCCGGGCTTGGGATCTTCTTCGGAATGGTAGCCCGCAGCATGATGGTCACCACTCAGGGCATGGCAGATCAGGATCGCATTGCTGCGCTGTTCATTCAGAGAGCCATAGGTCTCGACAATCAACTCATACTGCGGAATGGTTTTACCACAAACCAAAGCGAGCGGTTGATCAAATTTCAATACGCTGGGTTCCACCAGTCCAACGGAATCGTGCGGGAAAGTTGCGGGCATTCGGCTGCAAATAAATCTGGAAAATAGAGAGTGGGGGGAGTGTAAACGGAGCCTGTTGCAGAAGCAATAAGCTGGCCCGATGCACCAGGGCCAGTTTCCTCTTCCGGCCGGGTCAGTTTGCCAGCTTTATGGTCCTGGCGTTTTGACTGACAGGTACCCGGCACAGGCGCTTCTCGATACGAGCAGCTTCTTCAATGGAAGCGCCGACTCTGTCGATCATCGCTTTCAGGGCTTCCTGCTGCTCTCTGGCTGTGCGGCTGTTGCTTGCCAGTGATTTAAGTTCTGCCACTTGGTTTTCGAGGGCTTTTTTCTGCTCAAGGGTATATTGCATCAGTGGCAGCAAAGCCTCGTCCGGCCAACGGCGGGCCTCATCCAGCACTTTCATATGAATCTGCCGCGCCTGTTGAACAAACGAACTGAAAAAGCGTTTGATCAGCAAGGTTTGCTCAGTCATGATCAACTTCGGATTGCGCTTGAATTTTTTAGCTTTATCTTTCAGCTCTCGCATGGCCTGGCGTTCACGTTTCAATGAGAACGGTTTGGGGTGCAAATGCGCCATACGCGGGTCCTTGCGAAACCGTTCGTAAATGGCCTCGACCATCTTGTCTGCCAACTGCGCCTCGATGCAAACCGCGTCAATCAGTTTATCCAGACCTCCGAAAAACTGGTCCATCGCCCGCTTCATACCAAGGGTACTCCAGCTTTCCTGCAGGTTGCGGCGCGTGTCAGCTACCAGGGCATTGAAATTTTCTTCACTGGCCAGTTGCTGCAGAATCTCCCCCTGCGATTGCATCAGACGACGACTGGATTTCAGTGTTAAAAGCTGTCGGTAATGCCCATCGTGTTCCTGATGGGTTCGCTCGGCGAATGCATGCAGTTCATCAGGATTAAGTTCGGAATGGCATTGCTCTTCGTATTGCCCCTTCAATTCAGCCAATCGGCCTTCAAGGATCGACTGACTGCTCGATAGCATATCCTGAATATCGGCTACAAAAGCACCGTGCAACAGCGACTCTTTCTGACTGAGAATTCGCTGAGAAATCAATTTTTCCAACTTGGTGATGGCGCTTTTGCGTAACAGCAAGTCGTCATTGCGAATGCGCGCAATCAGGCCCTGTTTGGCCGATAAGGGAATCACATCCCCGGTTTCCAGACCGAGTTTGTGGGCGGTATCTTCACGCACACGCTCAATCGACCTGGCCGTATGTGTTTCACCCTGAATATCATCCCAGAGCACATCAATTTTGTTCATCACCGCAAAGCGACCGGCACGATGATCCGCATCATCCATATCAATATATTCATTCCAGATGGCCATATCACTGGCCGTCACACCCGTGTCAGCGCTTAACAGGAAGATCACGGCCTGGGCTTTGGGAATCATGTTAATGGTGAGTTCGGGTTCCGAACCCAGAGCATTCAAACCCGGCGTATCGAGGATATTGAGGCCTTTCTTCAGCAGGGGGTTGTCCAGACTGATCAGGGCATGGCGCCACATGGGAATAATGACTTTTTGATTATCGTCCTTGTCCTTTTCCAGCATCGACTCATCGAACCCCAGAGCCCGCGCTTCGGGAATGGTCGCCGAGCGGGTCGAAGCCACTTGCAAAAGGCTTTCACTGAGCGCCTCGGGATTGCTGGTATCAATGGCAATTTCGGTCCAGACACCCGCATCCTCTTTGAACTCCGTAATTGAACGGCTTTGCATACGGGTTTCGATTGGCAATAGCCTGAGATAACAGGCATTTCGGTCATGGTCGTAAAACAGTTCGGTCGGACACATGGTGGTGCGTCCGGCCTGGGAAGGCAGCATACGCTGCCCATACTCTGAAAAAATCAGCGCATTGATCAACTCGGTCTTGCCGCGCGAGTATTCACCCACGAACGCAATCGTGAGGTGGTCATTCTTTAGGACATCCAGACCTCGCTTAAGACGATGGATCATATCGTCGGAAGCCAGATTGTTGGAACCCAGCCAGGATTTGTAATTCCCTATCTCGTCCCGAAGTCGATTTTTCCACTCGTTGTAGACGTCGACCTGTTGCGATAAACCATTTGTTGTCATAGCTGTAAAACCAGAAACCGATATGAACCAGGCATGAACTCCGTCAGAACCAGGTCACGACGGCCATGCAAATTTACAGTACCTTAACTGGATTATAGGAGGGAGTTGTGCGGAGAAATGTGAACTTCATGTGGCGCCCATGGTACAGGCCTGACCACGCCAGCAATGTAATATTAAGAAACAGGTTTTTTACATTAAAATCAATCACCTGGCGAATTTCCAGGTGATTTTCTGTGACATGTTTTTTATTGTAAAGTGTTGTTATTTCAGTGACTTAGCTTCTCTTTTGACGCGTTAGAGTAGCGAAAAGCCGATTCCGAAGGGCTGAGACATATGTGCCAACACGACAGAAAGTACCTGCAGAACCAAAAACACCAGAATCGGGGAAAGGTCCAGCCCCCCCATTGGTGGCAACAGTTTCCTGAACGGACGCATTAATGGTTCGCTGATCTGGTTGATTAGCACCAGCGCCGGATGCATGCTGCCCGGAGCGATCCAGCTGGCAATAATCATGATCAACAGTGACCAAAAATAAATCTTAAGCATCATCCCCAATATCAGGACAAGTGACATCGCCAGCAATGCCAATATATCGCCAAAAACAAACCCTGCTACCAGCGCCTTGAGAAAAAGGACCAAAGCCTGAAAAAGAAATGCGAAGACAAGTGCCGCAACATCCAGTCCACCCCAACCCGGAACAATACGCCGCAACGGGATCAATACGGGATTAGTCGCTTTGGCTATGAATTGGGAAATCGGATTGTAAAAGTCTGCACGGGAGTACTGAAGAATAAAACGCAAAAGGATAATCATCAGATAAAGAGAAGAAACTGTATCGATAATCAAACTGAAAATATCCTGAAACATTGCACCTGCCTGAAGTTAGTTCGAAACAAAATCAGATAATACGTAGCAGAGATTAAATTGCCAATGACCCTTGCTGTTTAATTGTTGGGAATGGATTCAGATAAGTGATTTGAAAAATTTAGTGAGTTTGTCTTCAGTCACCGGTTTCGGGATAAAAATCAGTCCTTGCTGACTGGCCAGTTCTTTGACCCGTTCCTGCTGATTACTGGTCAGAAGAGCGATCCTGGCATTAGGGCAGGCATCCATCAGTGCAGGCGCTACCGACAAACCATCACGACCCGGCATATTCATATCCAGGGTAATAAAGTCATAGTCGCCGGCCTCGCACTGAGTAACCGCTTCACGCGCGTCTTCGGCCAGGTCCACCTGCCAATCCTGAAATGCATTTTCGATAATCGCTTTGATCATCAATCGTGTGATATGGCTATCATCGACAACCAGTACTTTCTTCATGAAGGACACTCCAGAACGTTCATCGCGCATCGCACGCGGCTTCAATAACCAACAATGACATAATACTAGGGGGAGCTATTTCTGCCTGAAGAACGAAACCCCTGTGATTTTTGTTGTCCGGAATATCCAGTATAGTCAACATTTTTATTCCTTGGCTCCACCTATGTACCATGCAATCTGCAACGTTGACCAGCTTTCCAATGGCGAGTGTGCCTCCCTCGAAGCGCAGGACAGTGCTTTTTTTGTTGTTCGTTATAACGATCAGTGGTTCGCCTATAAAAACGCATGCCCGCATCTTGGCTTAAGTCTGGACTTCGTCCCAAACCAATTTCTGGTGCCGGATAAATCCATGATTCAGTGCTCATCACACGGGGCCCTGTTCGAGATCGAAACGGGCGAGTGCCTTGCTGGCCCCTGTACCGGACAATCTTTGCAGAAAGTCCCGTTCGAAATTCAGCAGGGTCAGGTCTGTATTCTTGTTCAAAACGCCTAGATGCTCTCGTTATCGCAAGCCCAACTAAAATTTTTGTGGCCAAGTAACATTGTTTCTGCTAATTTCCGCTGCCTATGGCGGGCGATGAGTGCCGCCCACTCTATCTCCGTCCCATAAAAATGAAGTAGGCTGTCCCGGCTTGGCAGCGACAATCAACTTGGTTAATCAGTGAGACTAAATTTATGCCGGCAACTCAAAACTCACAATCGTTTAATGCTTTTACCCCTTATGAGATAAAGAAGGGAGAAGAGTATATGAGCGATGCGCAACTTCAGCACTTCAAACAGATTCTGCTAGCCTGGAAACAGGAGTTGATGGAAGAAGTTGATCGGACCGTTCATCACATGAAGGAAGACGCTTCCAATTTTGCTGATCCAAGTGACCGGGCCACTCAGGAAGAAGAATTCAGTCTTGAACTGCGCACCCGCGACCGTGAACGCAAACTGATCAAGAAGATTGATAAAACAATCGACAGAATCGAAAACGACGATTACGGATTTTGCGATTCCTGCGGTGTTGAAGTCGGCATTCGCAGACTAGAGGCTCGCCCCACTGCCACCTTGTGTATCGACTGCAAGACATTGGCAGAGATCAAGGAACGCCAAACCGGAATCTAGTGCTTGCTTTCCCAGGGCACACAAGGTCAACCAGATCCTGTGATCAGTGAGTATCGAGGGCGTTTTGCGCCCTCCCCTACCGGCCCTCTGCATTTCGGTTCTCTCTTTGCTGCTGTTGTCAGTTATCTTGAAGCGAAACGTCATCATGGAAAGTGGCTGGTTCGTATCGAAGATATCGATCCTCCGCGCGAACTCAAAGGCGCCGTCACATCCATTATCTCGTGCCTCGAGCATCATGGACTGCAATCCGACGAAGATATCCTGTTCCAATCACGTCAAAGTACTTACTACGACCAGATGCTTGAGACACTCCAGTCTCTAAACTGTCTTTATCGCTGTCCCTGTAGCCGAAAACAACTGGCCGATACCGCAAAACACTTGCCAATTTGTCGCCAGCAGGAAGTGGAAGGATTGCCCTGCGCAATCAAGTTCAAAGCGGATGGCAAAGCGAAAGTCTGGCAGGACGGCATGCTGGGAAGAACCTCATATTTGCTCGATGAAGACTTTGTGCTGAAAAGGAAAGACGGCCTGTACTCCTATCAACTGGCTGTCGTTGCCGATGATATCCAACAGAGAGTGACACATGTCGTACGCGGGGCAGACCTGGTCGAATCGACACCAATGCAGCTCGCGCTTTATGACGCCCTTGAAGTAAGCCCCCCTCAATATTTTCATTTCCCGGTCGTTATGAATGAGCAGGGACAGAAACTGAGTAAGCAGAATCTGGCAAAACCGGTCAACATCGACAATGCGACACAGAATATACAACGCGTCCTCGCTATGCTGGGGATCATACCGGGAGGCGATGCAAACAATTGCAGGTCCCTGTTGTCCAATGCCATTGAGCGGTGGCATCCGGATCTTCTCGCGACCAGAAAAAGCTTTGTCGAACCCGCGATTTGCTAACACCCGATTCTCCCAGTCATTTTGTGTGAAACTTGCGATGCTTAATGGAAATATGTTCCCGGTCTCCGCTATCATCAAGAATCATTCGAACGTCAGCACCAAGATCTTATGAGTCGTATCCTAGTAATTGAAGACGAAACTGCGCATAACAGTAATCTCAGAGAGATACTTGAAAAGAATGGCCACTCTGCCAGTACCGTAAAATCAATTCAGGAAGCGACGGAAGACTATCCCCTCCCGTCCTTTGATCTGATCATTACCGATCTCAGACTACCCGGCCAGCCTGGTACCGATATTATTCATCTGGCTCAAGGTGTACCGGTGCTGGTCATGACCAGCTACGCCAGTTTGCGTTCAGCGGTCGACGCCATGAAGTTAGGCGCAGTCGACTACATCGCGAAACCATTCGATGAAGAGGATATCATTCGTATCGTCAACAGCATCCTGAGCAAAGACACCTCTGCATTGCCCACTTCCCGGGTTTCCAGAACCCAGGAAATCAGCAATATGATTTATGGTTGCTGCCAGGCAATGCGCCGTGTATTCAAATTGATGGATAAAGTCGCCCCCACCGAAGCGACAGTACTTATTCAGGGCGAAACCGGAACGGGCAAGGAATTGGCAGCGAGAGCAATACACAAACTCAGCAAGCGAAGCGAGCGGGAATACATCTGTGTCAACTGCGCGGCTATTCCGGAATCACTGATTGAGTCGGAACTGTTCGGGCATGAGAAAGGCGCTTTTACCGGCGCGGTCAGTGCGCGCAACGGCTTAATCGAAGCCGCGGACGGGGGCACATTGTTTCTGGATGAGATCGGTGAGCTTCCGTTGGAAGCCCAGGCGCGTTTGCTGCGTGTTCTGCAGGAAGGCGAGATTCGTCGAGTGGGGTCGACACAGTCCAGAAAGGTCAATGTCCGCCTGGTGGCAGCCACACACCGTAATTTGAGAGCCCTGACGCGTACCGGCCAGTTCAGGGAAGACCTTTTTTACCGGCTCAATGTTGTACAGCTCAAACTGCCACCATTGAGAGAACGAGGCAATGATATCGCCGGCCTAACCGACACCCTGCTTCAAAAAATCGCCGAAAAGCTCGGTAAGCCCAAATTGAATATCACTGAAGATGCCATGCATGCGATTCGCCGCTACACGTGGCCAGGAAACGTCAGGGAGCTCGAAAACGCCATTGAACGAGGCGGTATTCTTTGCGACGAAAGCACAATCACAGCTGATCTGTTGGACATCGAGTCAGAAGTAGACGATATCAATATTCCACAAAGCCTGATTACTCCAGCCACGCCAAACAGGCCTCACGTGGTCACACCGGTTTCAGAGTCACTTTCGATCGAAGGCTATTTCCAGCAATTCGTGCTCGAGAATGAAAACAGAATGAGTGAAACAGAGTTGGCTCAGCGTCTGGGTATCAGTCGTAAAAGCCTTTGGGAAAAACGGCAGAAATTGGGCATACCCAGAAAAAAGAGCGTGTAATGTGCTCCCATCAACACTCAGTGTGAACCAGATCACAAAAACGGAGAGCCACAACCCCATACCGAAACAACAAGTGAATCCTGCTACCACAACTTTGTTACTTAACGTTACCTTTGGAAACACTTAATCACGAATTAGTGAGACCCAGTTCAAACTATTCGTCCAAACTAGTCCTTTTGAACTATGGGGATTAGTTAACATATTTTTTTATCTCATCTATTTAATATTGGTACAGTCACTGCTTAGTGATAAACCATAATAAGAATAATTGGCTGTTTGTGTTAAAACAAAAATAAGATCGAAGTAGCTTGCAGCCGGGATCGCAATAACAAAAATAAAAAAGCGGCGCGAACTGATAGTTTTGAATGCCTTGCTTTTTAGCGGCTATAACTCGGTTCAGGTGTTGTTTTTTGCTGAAAAGAACTACGAAAGTAGCGACAGCTCAAACATAGAGCCTGAATAGAATTTGCGCTCTAAGTATTCAAAATGGTCCGTTTGCTAGCGCTACTCACACTAGCGCATTAGGTATAGACACGGAACGACAATAACAAAAAATGATCGTCTGCTGTTTTTAGCATGAAAAGGTCCAAGTCGGGACACTGGATCTTTTCATGCAAAGTCATTTCTTTTTCTGCGTGGCGTTCCTCGCCCGAAGCCGTTAAACTCCGGCTTCACATAATATTCCTATCTTTTAAAACGGATCTGTATTAGTCACTTGAATAAACCTGTATCTCTTTCAAAAACAGTGATCCCCCGCGATCAACATGTGGTATCGCGAAAGCTCATCAGCCCCAATGCGCTCAAGGTCATATCACGCCTGAATTCCAGCGGTTATGACGCGTTTCTGGTCGGTGGTGGCGTGCGCGATATTTTGCTCGGTGGTCACCCCAAAGATTTTGATATTGCAACCAACGCGCACCCCGAGCAGGTACACGCTCTATTCCGGAATTCGCGTTTGATCGGTAGACGCTTCAAGCTTGTGCATATTCTGTTTGGGCGCGAAATTATTGAAGTCGCCACGTTCAGGGGCGGCGCGCCGGAAGAGTCAAAGCATCAACAACAATCCGATCAGGGAATGCTGATCCGGGACAACGTCTACGGGACGCTGGAAGACGATGCGCTGCGAAGGGATTTCACCGTGAATGCCCTTTATTACAGTCCAAGAGACTTTGCTGTTTATGACTTTTTGGGCGCGATGGACGATATCCGCAAGCAGAACCTGCGACTGATCGGCGCCCCTGAAACGCGCTATCGGGAAGATCCCGTACGAATGCTCAGGGCATTGCGGTTCAAAGCAAAATTGGGATTCAGCATCGAACAGAAGGCAGAACAGGCAATCCGTGATCACGCCGAGCTGATTGAAAACGTCGCGGCCGCGCGCCTGTTCGATGAAATGGTGAAACTGTTTGTCTCCGGAGCCGGTACCGAAATATTTGAGGATCTGGTCTCCTTTGGCTTGTTCGATTATCTGTTTCCGGCGGTCGCCTATACTCTGCAAAACGATCAGATGAAATCATTCTACCGAGGCTTCATCATCGCTGGCCTCAAGAATACGGACACCAGGGTAAAAGCGGATAAACCGGTCACCCCGGCTTTTCTGTATGCCGTGCTGCTTTGGCCGGAAGTCGAACGTTTCTGGCATCAACATATGAACGAAGGTATCCCGGAGTTTCCGGCTTTGCAGCAGGCCGGTCAAAAAGCGATCCAAGAACAACTCGCCTTTATTTCGATTCCCAAGCGTTTTTCTCTGATGATGAAGGAGATCTGGGAATTTCAGATTCGACTGAAAAAAACACGGGGGCGATCGCCTCAGCAACTGGTTCAGCACAAGCGCTTTCGCGCCGCCTATGATTTTCTGTTGTTGCGAGAGCTCGCCGGACAAGACCTCGATGGCCTGGGTGACTGGTGGACCGAATTCCAGAAGAAACATCCTGCGCCACCGCCTTCGGAGCGCCATCAGAACGATCCTGACAACAAACCCAAGCGATCAAGGCGTCCACGAAACCGCAAACCCAGGAATTAATAAGCGTGGGTGAACAGATTCTCATCGGAATTGGCAGTAATCTGGATGGCCCGGTACAGCAGGTAAACAAAGCCTTACATGCCCTGGATTCTGTGGCACAAACAGCTCTACTCAGACATTCTTCACTTTATCTTAGCAAGCCACAAGGCCCACAGGACCAGGAAGATTTCTGCAACGCAGCTGCCCTGCTGCACACTTCGCTCGCTCCCGTTGATCTGTTACTGGCACTGCAATCGATAGAGAATGACTGTGGACGCATTAAAACCAGGCATTGGGGAGAGCGTGTGATCGACCTTGATATCCTGTTCTACGGCCAGCAACAGATAAGCATCGACGAGCCGGACCTTCAGGTACCTCACCCTTTCGCTTGCCAGCGGGATTTTGTTCTCCAGCCTGTCCTGGAAATTTGTCCGGACTGGCGGCTTCCCGACGGTAAGCGGCTCGCTAGCTGCCTCGCCGGGGTGACCAGTCATAACCTGAGGCGAATCACCGCGGCATAAACCTTGTGATGGAATTCACAAGAAGCTACCCTAATCGGGCTTTCTTGTGTACGTAAGGATGAAACAATGAGTTTGACGACCACTCAAAGCCTGTTCAAGTTGAAGCAACAGGGCGAAAAATTCAGTTGCATCACCGCATATGATGCTGCATTTGCACACCTTGCAGAAGAAGCAGGGATTGATGTGCTGCTAATCGGTGATTCCCTGGGTATGGTACTTCAGGGTCAAAGCAGCACATTACCTGTTTCGATGGGTGACATGGTCTACCACACTCAATGCGTTGCACGCGGTGCCAAAAACGCTCTGATCATGGCAGATCTGCCTTTTATGGCAAACAATACGGTTGAAGATACCCTCATGCATTCAGGTCAATTGATGAAGGCTGGCGCACATATCGTCAAACTGGAAGGCGAAGCCTGGCTGGCCGATGCCATCGTTGAGTTAAGCCGACGCGGCATCCCGGTTTGCGCACACCTGGGTTTAACACCACAAAGCGTCAATAAACTGGGCGGCTACAGGGTACAAGGAAAAGGCAACGAAGAGGCTGAACGCATCAAGCAAGCCTGCCTGGATCTTGAAGCCGCCGGTGCAGATCTACTGCTTCTGGAATGTGTGCCGACCGAACTGGCGGACGCGATCACCCGGAACGCCAGTATTCCAGTGATTGGCATAGGCGCCGGGAATGTCACCGATGGCCAGGTATTGGTCATGCATGACATGCTTGGCGTTACCTCGGGCCATCGCCCGAAATTCGTAAAAGATTTCATGGCAGAAAGCGCATCCGTTCTTGAAGCCTTTCAGCGCTACAATCAGGCCGTGAAATCAGGCGATTTCCCGGGGCCGGAACATAGTTTTGGAGCCTGAATATGCTGACCACAGTACATACGGTTCAAGATCTCCGCGACTATGTCGGTAAGGCACGTAGAAGTGGCCAGCGTATATCATTTGTCCCCACGATGGGCAATTTGCATGAAGGCCACCTCGCCCTGATTGATGAAGCGCGGCAGCTCGGTAATGTGGTAGTCGCCAGCATTTTCGTGAATCCCATGCAGTTTGGGGAGAATGAAGATCTGGATGCCTACCCCAGAACACTCGACGCAGACAAGAAAGGTCTGGAAGCGCATGGCTGTGATCTGCTTTTCGCACCAAGCGTGAACGAAGTGTATCCTGCAGGTACGGCGCAGGAAACCAGGGTAGAAGTCCCCGGCTTGTCAGCCCTGCATTGCGGTACCAGTCGTCCCGGACACTTTACCGGTGTCGCAACGGTGGTGAGCAAGCTGTTTAATATGGTTCAACCCGATATCGCGGTATTTGGCCAAAAGGATTTTCAACAACTGGCTGTGATACGCAAGATGGTGCTGGATTTGTGTTTCCCGATCGAGATCATCGGGGTCGCGACCTCCCGGGAAAATTCCGGTCTCGCACGTAGTTCCAGAAACGGTTATTTATCAGATGCCGAGAAAAAACAGGCGGCACAGATTTATCAGATTCTGGAATACTGCAGCACACAACTAATTCAACACGACGCCAGCCTCGAAACGATCAGGCAGCAGGCCGCCCAAAAACTCACGGCGCTAGGTTTTCGTATCGACTATCTCAATTTTGCAAATCCGGTCACCCTTGAAATGGCAAAAGACGGCGATCCTGAAATCGTTATTCTTATCGCGGTATGGCTGGGAAATACACGCCTGATTGATAATATGACGGTATCGCTGAATTAAAGCGGGCCAGATACCATGCAAGATCATTCAACAAGGAAGCAATATGACATTGCAGCAGTATAAAACTGACTCGGTTCTCCGACAGCATCTGGACCGCATTCAGCACCAATCGATGCGCGAGCTGTTTACCTCCGATGCAACGCGCTTCGATCAGTTTTCGGTACAGGGACCGGAAATATTTCTCGATTATTCAAAGAACCGAATAGACCGTGGGATTCTCAATAGCCTCATAGATCTGGCAGATGAAGCTGGCTTGAGTCATGCCATTGAGCAAATGTTCGCCGGTCAGGCCATCAACACGACGGAAGATCGACCGGCCTTGCATGTCGCTTTGAGAAATTCCGTGGGCAACGATGTTGTTGTCAATGAAGTCGAGGTCACCAGGGAGGTGAACCGGGTACAACAACAGATGTTTGCATTTGCTGAAGAAATTCACCGAGGCAAGCAACTTGGCTACAGTGGCCAGCCGATTGATACCTTGGTCAGCATTGGCATAGGCGGTTCTTATCTGGGCCCGCTATTGGTCAATCGTGCACTTGCGCCATTTCGTATTGCCGGCCTGGAAACACATTTTGTTGCCAATATCGATCCCACGGACCTAACCCGGGTGCTGGATCGAATCGATCCCGAAACAACTCTTTTTCTTGTGCAATCGAAGTCTTTTCGGACGCAGGAGACACTGGAAAATGCCAATGCAGCAAAGCAGTGGCTGCTCAATCAAGGGGCAAAAGAGAGCGATATTTCAAAACACTTCGCGGCAGTAAGTGCTAACGTACCGGCAGCGGTTGCGTTTGGGATCAGTGCGGAGCGCGTGTTTCCGATGTGGGACTGGGTCGGTGGCCGATACTCACTCTGGTCTGCCATTGGCTTACCCATTCTATTTCAGTTTGGGCGCGAAGTGTTTGAGGCCTTGCTGCTTGGCGCGCACAAGATGGACCGTCACTTTCAAACCACGCACTTCGATCAGAATCTTCCGGTTTTACTGGCATTGATTGGCATCTGGTACCACAACTATTTCGGGGCAAGCACACATGCGGTGCTGCCCTACGAGCAGTATCTGGAACATCTCCCGGCTTACCTTCAACAACTGGACATGGAGAGCAATGGCAAATCGGTATCCAGGAACGGCTCAGCTATCCAATACCAGACAGGTCCAGTGATATGGGGAGGCATTGGATGTAACGGGCAGCATGCCTACCATCAACTATTGCACCAGGGAAGCCAAATGGTGCCGGTGGACTTTATCGTCTCGCTCACAAGCCATCACAACATTGCGAACCACCATACACATCTCTTTGCCAATTGTTTGGCCCAATCACAAGCACTCATGAATGGCAAAAGCAGGGAGGAAGCATATCAGGAGCTTATTGGTGGTGGCATGACAGATCAACACGCCGCGTCGCTGGCACCACACAAGGTCATCGCAGGAAACAAGCCCTCCAATACTCTCGTACTCGATAAACTCTGCCCCCAATCATTGGGTAGCCTGATCGCTTTGTACGAGCACAAGGTATTTGTTCAGGGGATAATCTGGAATATCAATTCCTTTGACCAGTGGGGCGTGGAACTGGGTAAAACCCTTGAACAAGGAATCTATCAGAATCTAGGCACTGAAAGCGTGCCCCAACAAAGCGGTCTGGACAGCTCCACGGAGGGGCTGATCAAAAAATACTGGCAAAGCATCAGAAACTGAAGGGTACTTCCCATAACTCCTGATCTTTAGCCAGCCTTGCGTAGAGTTCCTGCATAGACTGTCCGGACTTGGGATCCAGCAGATCAGGGGCCAGTTTAGCCATCGGCAGTAAAACAAAGGCATTGAAGTAGAGCTCCGGTCTTGGAAGCTCGATGCCCTCGGAGCAACAGATCAGATCTCCAAAAAGCACGATATCAATATCCATGGTTCGGGACGAAAACCGAACCGCACTGCGCACTCTCCCGAGCTCCTGTTCAAGTTGCTTCAAATAAACGACCAAAGCAGACAGTGATACATCACACTCCAGCCTGACAATCAGGTTCAGAAAATTGTCACCGTCAAAACCTACTGCCTTGCTTTCGTATACGGGGGAAAGTTCCAGTTGACCAAATCGCGCTTGCAGGGCACACAACGCCGCACGAATATTGGCTTCTTTATCGATATTACTACCCAGGCTCAGATAGGCAGTGGTCATCGTTCACGCCTCATCTTCACTCCCACATTATCTGTCGCTGGAACAGCTCCGGGTTTGAGAAGAACAATTTCGAGTGATTGAAATGCAAATTTCTCCAGCAACAGATCACACATACACGCTGCCAGATGTTCCAACAAATCAAAATGCCGGGAGTGCGCTAGTTGGACAAGCGCATCACAAACATCCACGTAACTGATCGCATCTTCTATGCGGTCAGTGCTCGAAGCTCTGGAAGTGACATATTCTGCTTCAAGATTCAGGACCAGGGTTTGTCTGACCTGCTTTTCCCAATCAAATACGCCGATAGAGGTGTCGAATTGCAGTCGATCAACGATGATACTTTGAACTTGCTTGTTCAAACTGCGGACTCCGAAAATGGACTCAACTCGTTCAAGGGCCAACGAGGTCTGACCTGAATCGTCTGATCAGACCGTTCACCCGCCTGCAAGCGTTTACAACCTGCAAACGCGATCATCGCCCCGTTATCAGTGCAGAACTCTGGTCGCGCATAGAAAACCCTGGCATTCATTTTCGCTACCATTTGCTCGAGTGAATGGCGCAATTGGCTGTTGGCGCTGACGCCCCCGGCAATCACCAGGGTTGAAAACCCGCTTTGCTCCAAAGCCCGCTTGCATTTGATGCGCAAAGTATCCACGACTGCATTTTCAAAAGCGAGTGCAATACTGGCCCTGGCCGTTTCGTCCAGCTTGTCTTGCTGCCTGAACGTAGCAATGGTATTGAGCGTATAGGTTTTCAAACCGCTGAAACTAAAATCCAAGCCAGGGCGATCCGTCATTGGTCGCGGGAACCTCACCGGTTCTTCTACCCCCTGCTCTCTCGCCTTCGCCGCCATCGCTGCAATATGCGGCCCACCCGGGTAGTCCAGATCCAGCATTTTTGCCGCTTTGTCGAACGCTTCTCCGGCAGCATCATCCAAAGACTCCCCCATCAGCTCATAGTCCCCGAAGCCTTTCACGGAAACCAATTGCGTATGGCCTCCGGACACGAGTAGACCTACAAAAGGGAATTCAGGCGGTTGATCTTCCAACATTGGCGCAAGCAAATGTCCTTCCATATGATGCACGCCAACAATGGGGACATTCAACGCCATGGCCAAAGATTGTGCAATCGCAGCCCCGGCCATTAAGGCGCCCACCAAACCCGGACCCGAAGTATAGGCAATGGCACTAATATCGCTCTTTTCAAGATTGGCATCGCCAAGGACCTGATCAATCAATGGCAAGGTTTTGTTGATATGGTCACGTGAAGCCAGCTCTGGCACCACACCACCATAATCAGCGTGAGTGGCCACCTGGGAATAAAGCGCATGTGACAGTAAACCGGCCTTGCTGTCATAAAGGGCGATTCCGGTTTCGTCACAAGAGGTTTCAATACCTAGTACTATCATTTCGTCGGTCATTTGTACGTCGCAGGAGGGCGGCAAGACTAGCAAACTAGACGGCTGAACTCTACGAAATTCCGGTAAGGAATTTATACAACGTCCAGTCTAAAGCCAGCTTTATCCAACTGATACTGTTCTTCCTCGACATTCGCTATCGTCAGTGGGTGCTTACTTTTCCATTCTTCATCGAGCTCCAAGCGTAAATGCTTACTGCCGATGGCTCTCAGTCTGAATGTGGTTTCTCCTGAAATACGATTGGCAGTCATCACAATAGCCAAACGAAACAGCACGCATAATTGAAGTAATTGCTTCGCCTCCGGTTTATCGAGATTTAGCTGGTCGATCACCGTCGTGGCGAATCGACGGCGATGCAAACGAATCAGTGCTGCCAGAATGCTTTTTGTACGATCTGTAAAGCCCGGCAAATCCGAGTGCTGTATCAGATAAGCGCCATGCTTATGGTGCTGGGTATGGGAGATGGCCAAGCCCAACTCATAAATTCTGGCCGCCCAGCTTAAGAAGTTTTCTGCCTCTTCCGAGTCCAGTTTCCAGTCATTCCTGACCTGATTGAAGGCATGCAGGGCGGTCATCTCGACACGTTCACATTGCCCGGTATCAATGTGGTAACGTTGTTGAATTGAGCGGATGGTTCGGGAGCGCACATTTTCATGAGAATTGCGCCCCAGAATATCGTAGAGCAAGCCTTCACGAAGCGCGCCGGGATTAAAATGCATCTCGCTGATTTTAAAGACCTTGATAACCGCATAAAGAATGGAAAAACCGGCCGCAAAGGTAGAACAGCGATCCGGCTTGATACCCAGCTCGACCAGATCCTTAATATTACCCAGTGCCAACATTTTTGCCTGCAGGGCTTTCATCGCGGCCAGTGTAATGGTGCCATCGGAAATCCCGGAGTACGCCAATGCATTGGCAACTGCCTTGATCGACCCAGAGGATCCGACACTCTCGTCCCAACCCACTGCCCGGTAGTCTTTCTTGATCATCAGTAGTTCACGTGAAGCTTCCAACTCTGCTTTTTTAAACTGGGACTTGTTCAGGCGATTCTCACTGAAATAGCGGTCGCGAAACGAAATACAGCCCATATGAAGACTTTCCAGCAACAGAGGTTCAAAGCGTTGACCGATCACTATCTCGGTACTTCCGCCACCGATGTCGATGACCAGCCGCTTGCCTCCATCATCAGCCATACTATGCGCGACACCCAAATAGATCAGTCGCGCCTCTTCACGCCCTGAGATAATTTCAATCGGAAAGCCGATCTTTTCCTGGGCGATTCGGATGAAAGCACTTCTGTTCTTCGCCATGCGTAGCGCATTGGTACCCACGATCTGTACATACGAGTCATCAAAAAGCCGTATCCGCTGATGAAACCGCTCAAGGCAGGCAATTGCTCTCTCCTGGGCGGCCTCGCTTAACTTGCCATCGGTTCCGATGCCGGCGGCCAGCTGCACTTTCTCGCCGTGGGTTTCGATAATGCGCAATTCGCCATGGCTTTGTCTGGCAATCACCATATGAAAACTGTTTGAACCAAGGTCCAAAGCAGCAATGTATTGATCATGGCCTGGGGAAGACTGTTCTTGTTTGTCCGACAACACGTCCTTGAAATCCTCTAACAAGGCTATATATTAGCGGGTAGGAAATTGATTCTAAGCCATTCCCCCTGTCAATAACATTGTACGGGGCGGCTTTCCCGCTTTAATTTAAACTTGGATAATTACGATGAGCGATAACATAGTCAACGTAACGGATGCTTCTTTCGAACAGGAAGTATTGAATTCTGATATCCCCGTATTGGTGGATTACTGGGCTGAATGGTGCGGCCCATGTAAAATGATTGCGCCAGTGCTCGAAGAAATTGCGGACGATTACGCGGGTAAGATCAAAATCTGCAAACTCAATATAGATGAAAATGAACAAACGCCACCCAAGTTTAATATTCGGGGTATCCCGACCTTGATGCTGTTCAAGAATGGCAATGTCGATGCAACCAAAGTCGGTGCATTATCAAAGTCTCAGCTGACAGCCTTTGTAGACAGCAACCTCTGATCTCAACCGGATTGAAAAGCAGCAAATGGGCGAGAAAATTTCTCGCCTTTTTTGTTTTCGATGTAAGGGTAAAGCGTGTCTAAGAGGGTTGACGGAGGGATACTGGCAGGTGGTCTTTCACGAAGAATGGCAGGTCAGAACAAGGGCCTGGCAATCTTCAGGGGCCGGCCCATGGTGCAATGGATCGCAGAATCGCTGCGTCCGTTTGTCCAGCAACTGGCCATTAACTGTAACAATGATCAGGACAACTACCTTCCGTTTGCCGATCTTGTATGCGGGGATCGGCATGAAGGTTTTCGTGGACCTCTATGCGGTTTGCACAGTTTGCTTTGTGCGAGCGAGGCGGACTATTTACTGACCTCCAGCTGCGACACACCGATGCTGAACGCCTCCTATGGTGAATCAATGCTAGCAGCGCTCCAATCTGACCTGGTATCCGGTAACCCCCCTGCGCTGGTTTATTGTGCACGGAGCAATCTGCGCGTGCACCCTACCCACCTCCTGATCGCTCGACAAAGCATCAAGAGCCTCGAAGACGCCATCAACAAAGACCAGCTTCGGGCAATGGACTGGCTCTCCTCACAACACCCGGCCTATGTGGATTTCAGCGACCAGAATATCTTTGTCAACTGTAATCGCCCGGAAGATCTGAAGTCCTTTGAAAGCGATCGGTCACACAAAAGCCCCGACTGATTTTGCATTCTGTTACCAAAAAAGCGTTTTCAAGATTGAGTAATTTTCAAGAAGAATGTATTCTTCCGCGCAATTTCAAACACTTGTTTTAAAGGCTTAAAAAACATGATCTTAGATGTACATGTCGCTTACCTAATCGCCAGTCTCTCCGTGCTGTTCGGGCTCACTTACTCGATCGGACAATTCCTGGAATACAAGATGGAACAGCTACGTAAAGCTCGCGTGGTTACGGACGAAAGTGAACAGCAGGAAGCAGAAATACTGGCCTCCTGAACCCTTGGGAAAGCATTCAGGCGGCCAAGCAGGCAATAGGGGCTCAGTGTTGCAGTATTTGGCTCAGGAATAGTTGTAGCCGGTCAGTTTCAGGATTGTCGAAAAATTCATGCGGGGTATTCTCCTCCACGATTTCTCCGCCATCCATAAAGATGACCCGATCTGCAACTTTCTTGGCGAAGCCCATTTCATGCGTCACGCACAACATGGTCATGCCTTCTTCTGCCAGCTCAACCATCACATCCAATACTTCCTTGATCATTTCCGGATCGAGTGCAGAAGTCGGCTCGTCGAACAGCATAATCTGAGGCGCCATGCACAGGGAACGCGCGATCGCTACGCGTTGTTGCTGGCCTCCGGATAGCTGGCCCGGAAATTTATTCGCCTGATCCGGGATCTTAACCCGCTCCAGATATTTCATCGCAATTGCTTCGGCTTCATCTTTTGGTTTCTTCTGAACCCAGATTGGTCCAAGCGTCAGATTCTCCAAAATCGTCAAATGGGGAAACAGATTGAAATGTTGGAATACCATGCCCACTTCGCGACGAATCGCTTCGATGTTTTTAACATCTTCGATCATCTCCACGCCATTCACGATCAATGAGCCCCGCTGAAACTCTTCCAGCCGGTTAATACAGCGAATCATGGTTGATTTACCCGAGCCGGAAGGCCCGCAGACGACAATTCGCTCGCCTTTCTTGACGCTAAGATTAATATCCTTGAGTACATGGAAGCTTCCGTACCATTTATTCAAATCCTTAATCACGATAACGTCTTCATCGGTCGACAAAGACTTGTTTAACGGTTCATTACTCATCACGAATCTCCGATCGACTAATTTCTATGGCTGGTATCCAGCTTTTTCTCAATATTGGAACTGATCATGGACATACCAAAACAACAACACCAGAACACAAGGGCTACAAAGATATAACCTTCCGCCGCGTGTCCACCCAACCAGTTGGAATTGGTCAACGCCGTTTGCGTGGTACTCAGTATTTCGAATATGCCGATGATCAAGAGGAAGGTCGTATTCTTGAACAGCATGATAAAGGTCGCCAGAATATTCGGCATGGAGATCTTGATCACCTGCGGAAAAATAATCAGCAAGGTTTTCTGCCAGTAACTCAAACCCAGAGAATCTGCAGCTTCATACTGTCCTTGGGGAATCGCCTGAAAACCACCCCTGAAGACTTCTGCCATATAACCCGACATAAACAGAATAAGCACAATCCAGACACGTAACAGTTTGTCGACATTGGTACCTTCGGGGAAAAACAGAGGCAGCATCACCGAGCCCATGAAAAACAGGGCAAGGACCGGTACACCACGGAAAAACTCGATCAACACGATACAGACGCTTTTGATGAATGGCATTTCAGAGCGTCTACCCAGAGCCCAGAGAAAGCTTAGCGGAAAGGCAATAATGATACTGGCGGCCGCCAGGAAAATGTTGAGGGAAAAGCCGCCCCAGTAATCGGTACTGACATATTCAAGGCCGAATAATCGACCATCCAGAAATGCGGCACCGATAAATGGAAACACCAGAAACAAGGGTACACCGACACTGTTACGCAACTCATTTGGCAACAGGTACGGAGCAGCAATCACAGCCCCAAGGGCGATCAATGAGGTATTGATTCGCCAGAGCTCACCATCCGGATAACTACCGTAAATAAACTGCTGCATCCAGGCCGAGACGAAGACCCAACAGGCACCATCGCCAGCACCCTCCGCTTTACAGGCCGCTTCGCTGGTACCCACCCAGTTCGCCGAGATAAACAACCAGTCAATGAGCGCCGGTAAAACAGAGGCTAGAAAAGCAATAATAAGAATTGAAACAAGCGAGTTTAAGGGTGTTGAAAACAAGTTGTTTTTTAGCCAGCCAATGACACCAACTTCGTCAATAGGGGCCGGTTGTGCGGGTAACGGTTTAAATTCTCTCACAGTCCAGCCTCCTATTTCCGTTCAACAAGGGCAACGCTTTCATTGAAGCGATTCATGCAAAACGAAATCATCATATTGATCGCAAAATACACGGCCATCGTCATAAACACGATCTCGATTGCCTGTCCCGTCTGATTTAATGAGGTCCCTACGAAAACGGTAAACAAGTCCGGATAACCGATCGCTGTCGCCAGGGTCGAGTTTTTAACCAGGCTCTGGTACTCACTATTCAGAAGAGGAACAATCACACGCATCGCCTGAGGCACGATGATCAACTGCATGATACGCTTTTCTCTCAGACCAATACTTCGAGCTGCTTCAGTCTGACCATGCGGAACAGCCTGTATCCCGGCTCGTACAGCTTCCGCAATAAACGCGCCGGTATACACTGTCAATGCCAGTGCAAGCGCCATGAGTTCCGGAATAACATTGGTACCACCGCTGATATTGAATCCGCCTTTTTCGGGATAATCGAGATGAAACGGGTTACCCATAATCAACAGGGTCACCAAAGGCAGACCGATAAGGATGCCAAGCGAGGTTAAAAAGACAGGGAATTGTTCGCCTGTTTCATCCTGCCGTTTGTGGGCCCAGCGGCGTAAAAAGAAGATCGCGACAAATGCGAGAAACAAGGAGCCGTAAACAACCGCCGAACCTGGTTCGTCTACAACTTCCGGGTAGTACAAGCCCCGTACATTCAGAAACACCGCATCTCCAAAGTTGATACTGTCTCGAACAATGGGCAAGGCTGAAAGTACTGCGAAATACCAGAAGAAGACCTGCAGCAGTAATGGAATGTTGCGAAAGGTCTCTACATAGACGATCGATATTCTTTTCAGCAACCAGTTCTGGGAAAAATAGGATACTCCGACAATAAAGCCGACAATGGTCGCCAGAATGATGCCGACAAATGAAACCAGTATTGTATTGAGAAGACCCACCAGAAAAGTTTTGGCGTAAGTATGTGTCGCATCGTATTCAACAAGTGACATTAATATGTCGAAACCCGCGGTGGTGGTCAGAAAACCAAATCCACTCTTTATCCCCCTTGCTTCCATATTGGCAAGAGCGTTTGAAACGATGGTGTAAAAGAAAAACATGAGACCAAGCAAAAGAAGAATCTGATAAATTGCCGCTCGGTTTCTTGGATTGTTGAAGAATGATCCTGACTTTACCGGCTGCAGTTCCGGCATCGGCTCGTTCGACATACTCTGACCTTTTGAGTGCGTGGAAAGGTATCTGAGGACCCCTTGCGGAGTCCTCAATCAAACAGACAGCTCTTATCTCACTGGCGGAGAGTAAAGGATACCGCCTTGATTCCACTGTGCATTCAAACCACGCGCAATTTTCAGTGGGGAATCCTGACCGACGTTACGCTCAAAAGATTCTCCATAGTTACCCACTTGCTTCACGATGTTGTAAGCCCAGTCAGCAGAAAGACCAAGCTTCTCACCCGCGTCACCTTCGGAACCCAGCAAACGTTTCTGACCAGGCTTGCCTTCGGCTTTCATCTTGTCAGCATTCGCGCTGGTTACGCCAAGGAATTCAGCTTCGACCAATGCAGCCATAGACCACTTGACGATGTTGAACCATGCGTCGTCACCTTGTCGAACAACAGGACCCAGTGGCTCCTTGGAAATTACTTCTGGCAGAACAACGGCTGAGGAAGGATCTTTCAGACCAATTCGAATGGCATAGAGTTGAGACTGGTCAGAAGTCAACACGTCGCAGCGTCCACTTTCGAAGCCTTGACGGGTCTGATCCGAGGTATCAAAGGTAACAGCAGTATACTTCATGCCATTGGCACGGAAATAATCTGCCATGTTCAGTTCAGTCGTTGTACCGGCCTGAATACAGGCAGACGCGCCATCCAGTTCGAGTGCGCTCTTAACGCCAAGCTTTTTGGAGACCATGAAACCCTGACCGTCATAGTAGTTAACGCCAGCAAAGTTCAGACCCAGAGAAGTGTCGCGTGTATGCGTCCAGGTAGTGTTACGGGACAGCACATCAATCTCGCCTGACTGCAGTGCGGTAAACCGCTCTTTTGCTGTCAGCGGCTTGTATTGCACCTTGTCAGCATCACCCAATACCGCGGCTGCAACGGCACGGCATACGTCTACGTCCAGCCCGCTCCATGCACCTTTCTCATCTTTCTGAGAAAAACCCGCTAATCCCGTACTTACACCACAAGAAAGCGTACCCCTTTTTTTAACGTCCTCTAAAGTCCCTGCTGTCGCGGAAAAGGACAGACCTACGGCCAATCCTGCTGCGATGATGGAAGATAGCTTCATAATGTTTCTCCTGATTCATCTTTTCGTTTTAATTAAGAGTCAAGGTTCACATTGGCACTTCCCGACACTGCGAACCTTGAATTCCAGCGAAGGCTACATACAACATTAATGCCAAGTACTTCGTTATGGTATTGATAGCTAAGCGAAAACTATTTTTGATACTTAACGAAGCTATCAGTTTGTGACATTTTTTTTTCTTTTACAACTGTCTGGCCCCGCCATACTCAGCTTTCCTCGAGAAAGCGCTGGCACAGTCTGTTAAACAACTCCGGCTTTTCGGCATGTAGCCAGTGACCAACACCTTCAATTATTTTTGAGCGGGCATTGGGGAACAATCTCAGAATTGAATCTCGGTGTTCAGGCAGGATGTAATCGGAATGTCCACCGGCGATAAAAAGAACCGGTTTGTCATAGGGACCTTTTGCTTCCGGGGCCCGGATAATGTGTTGGTAATTTTGAACGATGGCTTCAACATTGAAACGCCACCGAAATAAGGCACTGCTCCCTTCTCTGATCAGGCTTTTCAGTAAGAACTGTCTGGTTGCACCATCTTCGATAAATTGACTAAAGGCATGCTCCACTTCTGAGCGGCTCTTTATCTCTGCAAGGTGAACCGAAGCAAATGCTTCAAAAATACTCCTGTGGTGAGGCGCATAGTCCACAGGCGCAATGTCCGCAACAATCAGACGGGAAATCCGTTCCGGCATGGACAGTGCCAGTTCCATGGCCGTCTTGCCTCCCATCGAATGGCCAAATAGAGCAGACTGTTCTATGTTGGCTTGATCCATATAAAGCAAGACATCTCTTGCCATCGCAGGGTAATCCATGCGATCCGAATGAGGTGAACGGCCGTGATTGCGTGCGTCGAGTGCATGAACTCTAAAACTCTCCGAAAGCGCTTTTGCCAGTCGGGACAGATTATCTGATGCTCCAAATAGACCATGTAGAAGAATGACGCGGGGCGCGTCCTCGGGGCCATATACTTTGGAAAACAATTCCATTGCCTGAATCCTGGTTGGTGTAGGAATTTAAAGCACTAGATACCAGATTAGAGTAGCTCCTCAAAAATTCCAGAACCAAACGCAAAAAGGCAGCCATAGGGCTGCCTTCAAAATCTTGACGTGTCGCTTATTAGCAGAAAAACATACAATTCAGATATGACTTCAATGCTTCAACATTTTCCTGTTCGAGTTTTGTATGCGGTACAAAAATTTCGTTTTCCATTTATATCTCCAGTTGAATAATCCTAAACTTTCTAAGGATTGCGAGTGCAACTATACTCGCTTGGATCAAAGCGCGCTTGACTGCTTGTCTCGTAGATTTGACATCGTGTTTCATTGTGAGTCTTTCAAACTTATAATTAATTTTCCGTCCAGAATCCTGTCATTATGACGACAAAAAAAGCGCTTTCGACAAGCTACGTCAGTTCATCCTGTCCCAGAGTAATTACGCATTACCTGTTGGAGCAGAAAGCACCCAGGGAAAAAATAGAATCCATATTGGGCTGCCCGCTTGATTCCCTAGAGTCAGTCGAATTCCGCCTGCCCATCGAAAATCTGAATCGCTTGTGGGAGTACGCAGTCAAATACACCAAACAACCGGATTTGGGATTAAAACTGGGTACTCGAAAGGTAGAAGATGAAGTTGGCCTGGTCGGGCATATTTTTTTCAGCAATGCGACGATTAGCGATGCGCTTACCCAGTATCAGCGGTATTTTTCTGTCACCAATGAAAATATCAGCATAAATATTCAAGTGAGTGACGACCAGATAGAACTGCAATTCCTTTGTATCGAACCGGCCTATTACTCCCTGTATGACATGGAACGCACAATTGCCGCGGGTATTACACGAACCAGAGAGCACCTGAAGCGCAAATTGCCCTTACGTTACATCGGCTTCCAACACGCCGCTCCGGCACATTACGAGCGCTATAATGCCCTCTTTGAATGCCCCATCAGGTTCTCCCAGCCTTGCTGCTCTATCGCTTTTGATAAAACCTATCTGGACTATCGCTTACCGCATCGTAGCTCTTACCTTCAAAAGGTACTCAGTAAACATCTCGAAACCGTTCTGAGTAAGATCAAAAGAAAGACAAGCTTCACCGACAAGATCGAGTTAATGATAGAAAAGCGGTTGGCGAACGATTCAATAGATGCGGAACATATCGCTCAAAAACTCAATATGAGCCGTAATACGCTTTATCGAAGACTTCAGGCGGAAGATATCAGTTTTCACGACCTGGTGGACAAAGTAAGGAAACGCAAAGCCATTGCCTATCTCAGGCAGGGGTCCCTATCCATCAGCCAAATCGCGTTTCTTTTGGGTTTTTCGGAATTGAGTGCTTTTAGCCGCGCATTCAAGCGCTGGACCGGCAAGTCGCCGGCCAAATATCTGGAAAGCGATAGCTGAGGCAGTAACAGCTATCGTATCTCATTGATTTTATTAACTAAACGTCCAGATTCGACACTTCGAGCGCATTGGTCTGGATAAAGTCTCGACGCGGTTCAACTTCATCACCCATCAAGGTGGTGAAGATAATATCTGCAGCAACAGCATCTTCGATCGTGACCTTCATCATGCGACGTGTTTCAGGATCCATGGTTGTTTCCCAAAGCTGCTCAGGATTCATTTCACCCAGTCCTTTATAGCGCTGAACGGTCAGGCCACGTTGCGCTTCTTTCATCAGCCATTCCAGCACAGCACCAAAATCACTGACACTTTGCTGTTTTTCACCACGCTGAACATAGGACCCGTCTTCGAACAGGTCTCTCAGGCTATCACTTAAACTGGCAATCGCCTTATAACCGCTGGACTCGAAAAACTCCTGTGCGAATTTGTACTCGGTAGAGATACCGTGAACGTACACGTTCACCGAAGGGACATAGACGCTATGCTCCGGATCAAAGTGATATTCAAAAACATGATTCACGCCGGTCCTGATATCAATACCCAAAAGTTCAGACATTGCGTTCACCCAGCGTTTCACCTCTTCCTCATCTCCGAGACGATCAGCCGAGATAGGCTCGACATTAATCATCTGTTCCAGGACATTTTTCGGTAAAGTTCTGGAAAACTTGTTGATGATTTCTTCGACATGCCGATACTTGTTGACCAAGGTTTCGAGCGCCTCACCCGCGATAGGTGGTGCTTCGGGGTTCACATACAAGCGGGTTCCATCCAGGGCAGATTGAGTCAAATACGACACCAGCGCCTTTTCATCTTTCAGGTACTGTTCCTGCTTTCCTTTTTTCACCTTGTACAGCGGTGGCATCGCAATAAAGATATGTCCGCGTTCGATAATGTCCCTCATCTGTCTGAAAAAGAAGGTGAGTAACAAAGTACGGATGTGCGAACCATCGACATCCGCATCGGTCATGATAATAATGCTGTGATAGCGCAACTTCTCAACATTGTATTCTTCGCGTCCGATGCCACATCCCAGCGCAGTAATCAGGGTACCGACTTCAGCAGATGACAGCATCTTGTCGAAGCGGGCTTTCTCTACATTCAGAATTTTGCCCTTCAGTGGTAATATCGCCTGGGTTTTACGGTCCCTGCCCTGCTTGGCTGAACCACCAGCGGAATCACCCTCCACAATATAAAGTTCTGACAGTGCCGGGTCTTTTTCCTGACAATCTGCCAATTTTCCGGGTAGCCCGGCAATATCGAGCGCACCTTTGCGACGGGTCATCTCACGCGCTTTTCGTGCGGCTTCTCTGGCCCGAGCGGCATCGATCATCTTGTTCACGATCGACTTGGCTTCCTGGGGGAACTCGACCAGGTACTCTGACAAAGAAGCATTCATTTCCTGCTCTACTGCTGATTTAACTTCAGAAGACACCAGTTTGTCTTTGGTCTGTGACGAAAATTTGGGGTCAGGGACTTTCACCGAAACAATGGCGGTTAATCCTTCTCTGGCATCATCACCAGAAGTACTTACCTTGGCATTCTTACCCAGGCCTTCGCGTTCTATATAGGTGTTGAGAGAACGCGTCAGGGAGGCTCTGAAGCCGGCCAAATGGGTTCCGCCATCCCGCTGGGGAATATTATTGGTAAAGCAGAATATATTTTCCTGAAAACCGTCATTCCATTGCATCGCCACTTCTACCCCTACTCCGTCTTCTTCCCGGTAGGTAGAAAAATAGAACACACGGTTGATCGTTGATTTGTTGGTGTTCAAGTATTCCACGAAGGCCTTCAAACCACCTTCATATTCAAACACTTCCTCCTTGCCGCTACGTTCATCCTTCAACACAATGCGAACACCGGAGTTCAGAAAAGCCAGTTCCCTGATGCGCTTCGCCAGAAGGTCATAGTGAAATTCAATGTTGGTAAACGTGTCCGGGGAAGGCACAAAGTGTACTTTTGTTCCGGTTGTTTCGGTATCACCAATGATCGCCAGTGGTTTTTCAGGCACCCCGTCATGGTATATCTGCTCATGTACTTTTCCGGCTCTATGAACCGTTAGCTTTAAGGTGCTAGATAGAGCGTTAACCACAGAAACACCTACACCATGAAGACCGCCGGATACTTTATAAGTATTATCATCAAACTTACCTCCGGCATGCAGCACCGTCATGATTACCTCGGCGGCAGAAACACCCTCTTCTTCATGAATATCGGTCGGTATGCCTCGCCCATCGTCAGAAACGGTCACGGATTCATCAGGATGTATCGTGATCTTTATTTCAGAACAATATCCCGCCAAAGCCTCATCAATGGAGTTATCTACGATCTCAAAAACCATGTGATGTAATCCGGTGCCATCATCGGTATCCCCGATATACATACCTGGTCTTTTTCTTACGGCATCCAGGCCTTTAAGTACCTTAATACTGGAAGAATCATAGTTATTTTCGTTTTCGCTCATGTGGCTTTTTACTCCATCAGTACCCTGGATTTGGAGGGTATCTATCTCATTTATTCGTCTGTAATCACACCATGTTCCACGTGGAACATCTTAAATTTGTTATTCTGTCCAACCGCATTTTTAGTCCGGACCGAATCAAGTGTCGTGCAGATCACCTGAGATTGCAGTGCTCTTAGTGTCGTAAATATTCTTTCTGTGTTGTGGGCATCCAACTCGGCGGATACATCATCCAGTAACACCACACTTTTCTTTCCAGTGCTTGATTTGAGCGCTCTCACTTGCGCCAAATACAGAGCCGCGGAAACAAGTTTCAACTGGCCACGTGAAAGCAGCTCTACAACGGGTTTGTTCTGCACCGTTATTCTAACATCCATACGGTGTGGACCGACACTTGTATGTCCTTTAATCGTGTCATTGGAAAAAACCCGTGTCATTGCTTCTGAGAAGGGCACACTGGTATCCCAGCCTGGCCGGTACTGTAATTGGATGTCTTTTTCATTCAGAAGCTCAGAAATGGTTTGGTTGAAACATCCTTGTATCAACTCAAACTGCGTCTTCCTGAGTGAATCGATTTCGTTTGCCAGCCTCTCCAACTGCTGGTTCCAAACCGTAAACTGGTCCGCAAGCTTTGAGCCGGTAATGTCCCGCAGTCCTTTCGCTTGTCTGAGCAGTGCATTGCGCTGTTTCAGACAATAACGAAACTCCTTCCATAGCTTCGAAAATTTATGTTCCACGTGGAACACACTCCAATCAAGGTACTTTCTCCTGCTTTGAGTTGTACCTGTCAACAAGGCGAGATTACCTGGCTCCAATAATACGACAGGGCATAACTTGGCAAGCAGCGCAGCACTTTGCACACTCGCCCCATCAATCTTTATCTGCGTGTTCGCTTGGCGAACCTTTTTTAATCCAATCGTGTTTTCGGATATTCCAGGGGTGCTAAGAGTTCTACTCCGATCCAGGATAGATCCAAAAAGCACAAAGGATTCCCCACTACCTGGCGAAGTTCGACAAATGATGGAGTCCAGCTTGTTTGTCCGAAAAGACCGTCCGGAGGTCAGTAAATAGATGGCTTCAAGCAGACTGGTTTTACCTGAACCGTTTGGTCCGGCAACGATATTGAGTGAATCGTCAAACTGCAGAGGCCTACTTTTAAGGTTTCGAAAATCCGTTGTTTGCAGGGACTGAATCGTCATCGCTTCAATTGCAGTTCGAAAGCCCTGTGAATGGACAACACAGAGCTAAAAGGTGGGGATAAATACTAGTGGAGTAAATTCAATCGATCATCGACAAACATATCCAGTTCAGGTGCCAGAACATGTACGTAGCGATCAAAATACAAAAACTGCTTCAATAGCAACGCAAACTCTCGCGGGAAATGTAATCCATTCTCTTCCCCTACCCTTACCATCTCCATCAGCAGTCCATTAATATCTTCTTCTTCCCGAATCGGGCCAGAAGAGTAATCCGGTACCATCACATCGAGTTTGTTGAACAACCCTTTCAAATCGGCTGAAAGCGAATTGACATTGACGTTTCCGTCCGTGATACCGATTCGGATCATGGCATCTGCCATTCCATCAAAGTTGCCTATCATGATGGATGAAATAAAATCCGACACCGCTTCCCATGTGCCCGGATTTATTCTTCCAACAATTCCGAAGTCAATGAACCCTATCTTGCCATTCTCCAGAACCATCAGATTCCCGGCATGCACGTCCGCATGAAAAAACTCACATTGTGTCAGACTACTGAACCAGGTATTCATCGCGGTAATCAAAGTCCGTTCGGGATCGTCACAATATGTTCGTATCGTTTCCAAATCAGTTAGTGAAACTCCAAAGAACCGCTCCATCGTCAGCACGCGTCGACTACTGGCATGAGGATAGACCTTCGGTACCACGACATCATCATTCTGCGTATCTCTCAGGAACTCTCTAAAAACCTGAAGATTATTGGCTTCCTTAATAAAGTCACACTCTTCCATCATTGTTTTCTGGATTTCTTCAACAACCCCTGACAGAGAAGTCCACGATATCTTGGGAGCCAAATACTCGACGGACTTTGCAGCGACGTATAAAAAATTAAGATCCGTGAGAAGAATATTCTCTACGCCCGGTTTTTGCACTTTGATAACAACATCTTCACCACTTAGCAGTTTAGCGGCATGCACCTGAGCAATGGATGCGGATGCCAATGGTTTTGGATCCACATAAGCGTAAACTTGCGCGATTGGTTTGCCTAACTCTGTCTCCACTATCTTCTTTACCAGGGAGAACTCAAAAGGAGGTGTTCTATCCAGACAGTACTGAAACTCTTCCACATATTCCTTTGGAAAAAAGGTAGGTGAACTCGCGATAAACTGACCGAGCTTAATATAGGTGGCTCCCAGCTCTTCAAAGACATGCCTCAATAACTTTGGATTTGATGGCCGGTCGCCGGAAATCCAGCGAAATCCTCTTTTGGCCAATACACTCGCGGTCTGACCAATTCTGAGTCCACCTTTAAGGCTATCAATCAACACTGCCATCACCCGACACCTCTGTCATTAAACTCACTAAAAATCTTACAATCTCATCGGCATGACAACGTACATGCGATCGCTTTCTTCTGTGGACTCTATCAGGGCTGAAGCATTGGGATTAGACAAGGTCATCTTCACGCTTTCATCAGGGATGGCATTCAATACATCGATCAGGTAACTGACATTAAAACCAATTTGCAGTTCCCCTCCCTGATAAATGACTTCCAGACTATCTTCAGCATGCTCATGCTCAGGATTATTGGCAAACACTTCCAACAGGTTGTTACTGAGTTGCAGTTGAATACCGCGAATATTCTCATGAGAAAGAATGCTCGCTCGACTGAACATACCTTTCAGTGCTTCCCTATCAGCCACAATGACTTTGTCACCCCCTCGCGGGATAACGCGGTTATAATCGGGAAACTTTCCGTCAATCAGTTTAGAGGTGAATCTGTAAGGTCCTATCTCGGAAAAAACATGATTACTTCCGAGAGAAATCACAATCTCTTCGTCGCTATCGGATAACAAACGACCCAACTCCAGTATACCTTTACGGGGAATGATGACCTGTTTTTCCTGGGCAACATCAACATCCGTCACCATACTTGCCATTGCCAGACGATGACCATCCGTTGCAACCGCTTTCACAGAGTTGTTGCTGACTTCGAGTAGCATGCCATTTAGATAATAACGAACATCCTGCTGTGCCATCGCGAAGGATGTTGCTTCAATCATATTTTTGAATTCCTTCTGATTGAAACTGATCGCAATATCCTGAGTTTCTTCCTCTATATTCGGAAACTGCTCTGCCGGCAATGTCGCGAGCGTGAAATGACTTTTCCCGGACCTCAGATGCATTCGCTCGCCTTCGAGACTCAGTTCGATTTCGCTATGCTCTGGTAAGGAACGACAAATATCGGAAAGCTTTCTTGCTGGCAATGTGATTCGCCCTTCCGAGAGAACTTCAGCACCTTGTAAATGGCATACCAACTCCACTTCCATATTGGTACCCGTTACGGATATTTTGCCCTGCTCCACCGCCAGCAGCACATTGGATAACACTGGCATTGTCTGCTTGCGTTCTACAACACCTGAAATTATTTGCAAAGGGGAAAGTATATCGTCTCTAGAAATTCGCAGTTTCATCGTTCCATGCCGTTCTATTAAGTCGTAAGTGTTTTAATGAAATTATTATGATCCTCTCGCATACCAGCATCGCTATCTTTGAGTTCTGCGATTTTCTTGCAGGCATGTAGTACCGTAGTGTGATCCCTTCCTCCGAACGCATCACCAATTTCCGGCAGGCTATGATTCGTCAATTCCTTGGCCAGAGCCATCGCCATTTGTCGTGGCCGAGTCACGGACCTTGTTCTTCTCTTGGATAATAAGTCAGCAACTTTGATTTTGTAATACTCTGCGACTGTTCGCTGAATATTTTCGATACTGACCTGTTTATCATGAATTGCCAGCAAGTCTTTCAGGCACTCTCTGATAAAGGCCGGAGTAATCTCCTGCCCTGTAAAATGGGCGTTTGCAGCGACCAGCTTCAGTGCGCCTTCCAGTTCTCGCACATTGGATCGAATCTTTTGGGCAATAAAGAACGCAGCCTCACTACTCAAGGCAACATTATTCTGCTCGGCTTTCTTCATCAGAATCGCGACTCTGGTTTCCAGTTCCGGAGGCTGAACCATCACATTGAGCCCCCAACCAAATCGCGACTTCAGCCGTTCTTCCATGTTATCAATTTCTTTAGGGTAACGATCACAGGTCAAAATCATCTGCTGCCCGCCTTCAAGCAGCGCATTAAAGGTATGAAAGAACTCTTCCTGTGACCTTTCTTTCTTTGCAAAAAATTGAATGTCATCAATCAGCAGAGCGTCAACCGACCGATAATGCCGCTTGAAATCATTTATCGCATTGATCTGCAAGGCTTTCACCATATCAGCGACAAAGCGCTCTGAATGCAAATATACCACTTTGGCGTTGGGGTTTTTGGCAATTATTTCGTTGCCAATCGAATGCATCAAATGGGTTTTACCCAAACCCACACCACCGTATAGAAACAACGGATTGTATGCGCCGCCGGGATTCTCAGCGACCTGCACCGAAGCCGCTCGCGCCAACTGGTTGGACTTACCCTCTACGAAGGTGTCAAAGGTAAAGTTAGGATTCAGGAAACTCTGATACTTGGTGCCGCCTTCTACTTCAACCCGTCGTTCAGATTTTAACGGCGCGTTCTCTGTCCTGCTATTTTCTTCGGGCCCTCTTTCAGCTCCACTTTGATGAGAAGCCCTTTTTGTCTGGTTTTGGCTCGCACTCTTATTCGTTGCGGGAACATTATTCTGGCTTGAAACTGTGGAAGATCCGATCTTTAAAGCGACATTAACCCTTGATTCGGTTCCGAGCACTTCTAGCACCAGATCATTTATTCTGTGCAAGAACTTTTCCTGAACCCAATCCAGAACAAACTTGTTCGGCGCATAAAGCACCAAATCCGTATCAACGACTTCACCCTGTAAAGGTCTTACCCAGGTATTGAACTGTTGTTCAGGCAATTCTCGTTTTAATGAGGACAGACAATCTGCCCATAAATTATCAGACACTAAACTCTCTGCGAAATAGCTGTTATCGACTCATGACACTTAAATGAGTACTTAATTCAGGAAACCAACATTGATGCTTTCTTTAAAGGCCGAACTGTTTTTGTTGTCTGTCACAGGAAATGATCCCCTGTAGTGCTTCTTGCTAGTTCAACGGCTCTGACCACAATTCTATAGCCCTTTAAGCGCCGACGCCACTCTGATTTTTTAGGTTATCAAACCACCTGTGCATGGTTTTTATATTATTATTCAATATCATACAGACTTATAAACATTTTTATACACATAATAATTCAGATATTTTTTAGCTTTTATTCAAAACCTGATTTAGCCAAATTAACCTGTGTAAAACCAGGCATACAAACCTGTGGACAAAAATATTCAAAAGTTATCCAGTTTTTACACATACCATATCCAAGCTGGATTCAGGATTTACACCCAACTTATTTAAATTCCAAGTTCATGTTTTAAAAAGAATAAACTTCATTACCCACAGAAATCAGGTTTACTATATATAACTATATCTATCTTTATTTACATAATATAAATATTAAAAGACCTTTCTCTTTTCTTCACAAAAATCCTGCTTGATCCAACATCTTAAAAAACATACAATCGCGCTCCCTTAATTTTAGACCTACTGATATCGGGTAAGACAATGAAACGTACTTTCCAACCAAGCGTCCTGAAACGCAAACGCACACATGGTTTTCGTGCTCGCATGGCAACTAAAAGTGGCCGTCAGATTTTGAATCGCAGAAGAGCAAAAGGCCGTAAAGCACTCAGTGCTTGATTTAAGTCGATCCCAGGGTTTTCCGAAAGAATCTCGACTGCTCAATGCGTATGATTACAGTCGAGTCTTCGACAAAGTAGAGCACCGTTTTTCAACAAAGCACTTCTTGCTACTGGTAAGGGAAAATCAAAACCTTGGGTGCCGACTTGGTGTTATTGTTGCCAAAAAGCATGTTAAGCTCGCGGTTTGTCGCAATCGGATAAAACGTCTGATCAGAGAGTCTTTTCGCTTATCTGAAACGCAACCTAGAAACCTGGATGTGATCGTACTCGCGAAATTCGGTGCGGGCAGACAAAATAAAAGTGAAACCAGAGCAGAGCTCGATAAACTCTGGCAAAAAATGATCAATCGGGTTTAACGGATTCACATTCACCCTGTATACAGAGATACCTGATGAATCGAATTGTCATCTTCCTGATTCGCATTTATCAGCGTGGCATTAGTCCGCTTCTCGGTCCTTCCTGTCGCTTTTATCCCAGTTGTTCTCATTATGCTATCGAAGCCTTACAACGTTTTGGCTTTATTAAAGGCAGTTATCTGACCATCAGGCGTTTATTGAAATGTCATCCTTTTCACGAAGGTGGCATCGATCCTGTTCCAGAAACGCAGTCTTGCTGTCATGATCATCGTTCACTTAACTAGTTAATTTTTATTGGTATTTCAATATTATGGATTTAAGACGTGGTGTAATATTTGTAGGACTTGCGATCGTTTCCTACATGCTCGTACTTGCCTGGAATGAAGATTACGGCCAGGTCCGTGACCAAGAGCAAAATTCTTCGTACGAGCCGCCAACGGCTTCTTCACCTTCTGTCGCGCTAGAAAGTAATACCTCACCCGCAGATTCCGACAGTGAATTTACGCCACCAGAAGCCCTGAATACTGTTAGCCCCATGGCTGATCAAAGCAACCCGAGTGAGATTAAGCTCGAAACGATTAAGGTCAAAACAGATGTTCTGGATCTCGAAATCGATCCGGTTGGCGGTAATATTGTTTCTGCGCTGTTGCCTCAATACAAACTTTCCCTTGGATCTGATCAGGCCCTGCCCCTTCTAGAAAGTAATCAGCGTCGCTACTACGTTGTGGAAAGTGGATTATTTGGAAGACACGGTTTTGATGCAGCTAAAAACGGTCCAAAGCCGGTTTACAAGTCTGCTCAGAGCCAGTACGTATTGTCTGATGGTCAGGATGAGTTAAGGGTTGATCTTGTTTATCAGGATGTCAGTGGTGTTACGGTCACCAAACGTTTTGTGTTTCAACGAAACGACTATGTGATCACTACCGAGTTTGTGATCAACAACCAGTCTGAACGGAGCTGGGAAGGAAACTTTTCCGGTAAGATCGTGCGGGATCGTAGTGAAGACCCCTCTTCCCAGAACAGCATGGGCATGCAATCGTATCTGGGCATGGTGCTTTCAAGTAAAGAAGAGCCCTATGAAAAGATTGATTTTGAAGACATGTTGGAAGCACCGGTCAATCGGACCATTCAAGGTGGCTGGATGGCCTTTATTCAGCACTACTTCCTGAGTGCGTGGGTTCCGGATGCATCGGTTCCGCAGACCTATCAGACCCGGGTCAAGAATGGCACCTATCTGATGGGTTTCATCAGTCCCGCAACCAAAGTAGCGCCTGGAGAAGAAGCCAGCGTGTCTGCCCGACTCTATCTTGGTCCCAAAATCATAGAAAGACTGGAGCAGGTTGCGCCTAAACTGGATTTGACGGTCGATTATGGCTGGTTGTTCTTTATTGCTTACCCATTGTTTCTATTGTTGGACTTCCTGTTCGGGATCGTTGGAAACTGGGGCGTTGCCATTATCCTGGTGACCGTAGTCGTCAAAGCGCTATTCTTCAGATTATCTGCCGCCAGCTACCGTTCCATGGCGAATATGCGCAGAGTGGCACCCAAGCTCCAGTCCTTGAAAGACCAGTATGGTGACGACCGACAGAAAATGTCGCAGGCGATGATGGATCTCTATCGAAAGGAAAAAATCAATCCTTTAGGAGGTTGCCTACCGATTCTGGTTCAGATGCCTGTGTTTATTGCCCTTTACTGGGTCCTGCTGGAGAGTGTTCAGTTGCGGCATGCCCCGTTCTTTTTCTGGATAACAGATTTGTCCATTAAAGATCCCTACTTTGTGCTTCCGATTCTGATGGGTGCCAGCATGTTTATTCAAATGCAGCTCAATCCGACGCCACCGGACCCGATGCAGGCCAAAGTGATGAAATTAATGCCGATCATGATGACAGTGTTTTTCTTGTGGTTCCCCGCTGGATTGGTACTTTACTGGCTGGTCAACAACATCCTTTCGATTGCACAACAATGGGTGATTACTCGCCAGATCGAAAAATCTGCCGCTTCCTAGCGTGCCGGAAACAGCCCGATGCCTGTTGAATCCAATGAAACAATAGTGGCACTGGCCACGGCGGCAGGCAGAGGAAGTGTCGGGATTGTTCGCTTGTCGGGAGCCCGATCGCTCGAGATAGCAAATCGTCTGTTAGGCTTTGACCCGAAACCGCGTCATGCCCATTTCTGCCCTTTTAAGGATCAGGATGGAGAGCAGATAGACGAAGGTGTTGCGCTGTTCTTCAAGGCGCCTCATTCTTTCACCGGAGAGGATGTACTCGAACTTCAGGCACATGGTGGTCCGGTTATTCTCGACATGTTGATTCGCTCGGCTTGCGCTCTGGGAGCCCGGATGGCCGAGCCGGGAGAATTCTCGCGTCGGGCTTTTCTCAATGACAAGATTGACCTCGTTCAGGCAGAGGCAATATCAGACCTGATCAACAGCAGTTCTGAACAGGCTGCCCGCAGTGCCGTTCTGTCTTTACAAGGCGAATTCTCGAAGCAGATAGAGCGGCTGGTTGAAGGTCTGATCAAATTACGGATGTTTGTCGAGGCCGCGATAGATTTTCCTGAAGAGGAAATCGATTTCCTGGCGGAATCCGATGTATTGAATCAAACAGAAAGCCTTCATAAAAGTTTGTTGCGGCTGCAGGACAGTGCCAAACAAGGCGCCTTGCTAAGCGAAGGCATTCGGGTTGTGATTGCCGGGAAGCCCAATGCGGGTAAATCCAGTTTACTTAACGCCCTGGCAGGCAAAGAATCAGCCATTGTCACCGAAATAGCAGGTACGACCCGCGATGTGCTTAAGGAGCAAATACTCATTGATGGTATGCCTTTGCATATTATCGACACCGCCGGGCTTCGTGATAGTGATGACAGGGTTGAACAAATCGGAATTCAGCGCGCCTGGCAGGAAATCAATCAGGCGGATCGCATCTTACTTGTCTACGATGCGAATGATCAGGATTGCGCCTCATTGGCCGATCTTTGGCCGGAATTTATGGCGAAACTGTCGCAACAGGATCATGTGACATTTATACGCAACAAAATCGATTTGATGAACGAGAAAGCCGGTCTTGATCAGCAGGACGGGTTCCCGGTGCTGTCGCTCTCAGCCAAACAGACCGATGGCATTGATATACTGAGAAAACATCTGAAAGCCTGTGTCGGTTTTGAGAATCTGGCTGAAGGCGTGTACACGGCCAGACGACGCCATCTGCAAGCCTTGCAAGAGGCGGAAGAAGCGGTGCACCGTGGACGAGACGCTTTGGTCACACATAATGCCGGAGAGCTGCTGGCTGAAGAACTGCGCATCGCGCAGGATGCCTTGGGGCAAATTACGGGGCGTTTTTCAGCAGATGACCTTTTGGGAGAAATTTTCAGTAGCTTCTGCATCGGAAAATAACGCCCGTTTCGTACTTCCAGGCAGGCGGACAATGTTAGTAATAAACTGTACTATCACCACTTCTACTCAAGAGTTCTAGCGGAGTCAGGGATGAGTCAATCCAGTTTATTCAAAAGCAGGCGGTTTCTACCGTTTTTTCTGACCCAGTTCCTGGGTGCTTTTAACGACAATATCTTCAAGAACACTTTAATGCTACTTATCGCATACAGTGCGATTTCCCAATTGGAGATGGATATTAATGTTGTTCTTAATCTAGCTGCAGGTCTGTTTATCCTGCCGTTTTTCCTGTTTTCAGGGATTGCCGGACAAATTACGGATATCAGCGAAAAATCGAGATTAATGCGTCGGATCAAGCTGGCTGAGATACTCATTATGCTGTTGGCGGCCGCAGGATTTCTGCTACAACAATATTTTTACCTCTTGGGTATCCTGTTTCTGATGGGTACACAGTCGACATTTTTCGGACCCGCCAAGTACGCAATACTGCCTCAACATCTGAAGGATACCGAGCTGGTCGGCGGCAATGCGATCGTGGAAATGGGCACGTTCGTGGCAATTTTGCTGGGCACCATTGGTGCAGGGCTGATCATGCAGTTTGATGCACGTATTACGATTGTTTCTGTGACCGTAATCGGGCTCTCCATCCTGGGTTATCTGGCAAGTCGTTCCATTCCATTGGCGCCAGCCGGAAGTGATGCAATTAAGATCAGTTTTAATCCCTTGTCCTCCAGTATTGAACTGGTTAAAACAGTCCGTAAAAACAGAGCGATCTATCTCGCTATTATGGCGATCTCCTGGTTCTGGTTTTTAGGCGCAGCCTATTTGACCCAGTTTCCAAACTTCTCGATCGCCAGTTTGAATGGCGATGCTTCATTGGTGACCTTGTTGCTGGCGCTGTTTACCGTCGGTATTGGTCTCGGTTCCATGATGTGTGAATCACTGTCCAGGTCGTGTATCGAGTTAGGGATCGTACCTGTTGGGGCATTGGGCTTATCGGTGTTTGGCATTGATCTCTATTTTGCGGTCCCTTCAATGCCGGCTGAGCAGATCTCCTGGTCACAATTTCTCTCTGATAGCGGAAACTGGCGTTTGCTGTTCGACCTGACAGCTGTTGGTTTGTTTGGCGGAATATTTATTGTTCCCTTGTATGCTTATGTGCAGGCCCGTTCAGAAGAGTCCTATCGTGCCCGAACCATCGCAGTCATCAATATTATGAATGCCCTGTTTATGGTAGGAAGCGCAATTGCCGGAATCATATTTTTGGGGGTGCTTGAGTTGTCCATCCCCGACTTCTTCCTGGTTCTGGCGATTATGAATCTGGTGGTGTGTGCTTATGTGTTTTATCAGGTGGATGAGTTTGCACTGCGCTTCGTTATCTGGCTACTGACGCATATGATGTACCGCGTCCGTTCCTATCAGCTGAATCATATCCCGGAACAGGGCGCAGCGGTCATTGTGTGCAACCATGTCAGCTATGTGGATGCGCTATTGATTGCCGGGGCTTCACCACGCCCTGTCAGGTTTGTCATGGACCACCAGATCTTTAAAAGCCGCTTTCTGGGCTGGTTTTTCCGATTGGCCAAGGCCATTCCGATTGCGCCGGAGTTTAAGGACAAGCAAGTGTTTACCCGGGCTTTTGATTCGATATCCGAAGCACTCGACAGCGAAGAACTGGTCTGTATTTTCCCTGAAGGAAAGTTAACGCGATCAGGAAAAATGAACGAATTCAGAACCGGCATTGAAAAAATCCTGCAAAGAAATCCGGTACCGGTGATTCCCCTGTCCTTGACGGGCCTTTGGGGAAGCGTCTTCAGCCATAGAGGTGGCCCGGCATTTACGCGTCTGCCCAAACGCTTTTGGTCAAAGGTCAGTATCGATGCCGGGGAAGCTGTTAAACCGGAGTCGGCGACAGCAGAGTTACTGTATCAACGGGTGTTTGAATTGCATTCAAGGCGAAAGCAGAATTGTGGATAACTTTAGCCTCTTCTGAGGAATAAAGTGTCTAATAATAGAATTTCTTTTTTTATCAATAGTTTATAGCTGTTATTTAAAGTAATAAAAGATTATTTCTGTGGATAAGTCTATTGATAAGTATTTGAATAAAGGCGCTAAGCCTTTGATTTTCAAAATATTGAATATAGATTCAATTTTCAGTTTCAGACACAGAAAGTGTTCAAATATTGCGCGTTTTATACTGAAACCATCTTAACTTGGACGTATAATGCCCCGCTATTTTTTATCTAGGGTCAGATTGTGGATTATCCAACTCGTTTTGATGTCATCGTCATTGGTGGCGGGCATGCCGGCACCGAAGCCGCTCTGGCGGCAGCGCGCATGGGCGCTGAAGTATTGTTGCTAACGCACAATATTGAAACGCTGGGCCAGATGTCCTGTAACCCGGCAATAGGGGGAATTGGAAAAACACACCTGGTAAAAGAGATTGATGCACTTGATGGTGCGATGGCAAAAGCGACTGATCTTGCCGGTATACAATTTCGCGTCCTGAATAGCCGGAAGGGACCCGCGGTCAGAGCGACACGTGCTCAGGCAGACAGGATTCTGTACAAAGCGGCGATTCGATCAATGCTGGAAAATACGCCTGGCTTGCATATCTTCCAGCAAGCGGCCGATGATCTGCTGGTCGAAAACGATCGGGTTACGGGCGTGGTGACCAATATGGGTCTGCGTTTCCATGCGGCATCGGTAGTATTGACGACCGGGACCTTTCTTGGAGGCGTGATCCATATCGGAATGGAAAATCATTCCGGTGGTCGGGCAGGAGATCCGCCATCGATTGCTCTGGCAAAAAGGCTGCGTGAATTGCCTTTTAGAGTGGGGCGTCTAAAGACAGGAACGCCGCCGAGAATTGACGCGCGTAGCGTCGATTTCAGTAAAATGGAAGTACAGCCGGGTGATGAACCCGTACCAGTCATGTCTTATATGGGGCGGGCAGAAGACCATCCGGCCCAGATTCCCTGTTATGTTACCTATACCAATGAACGTACCCACGAAATTATTCGTGCCGGCTTTGATCGTTCTCCTATGTATACGGGTGTAATCGAAGGTACTGGTCCTCGTTATTGCCCGTCGATTGAAGACAAGATCAATCGATTTTCCGATAAGGATTCACATCAGATTTTCGTTGAACCGGAAGGTCTGAATACCCATGAACTGTATCCAAACGGGATTTCAACGAGCTTACCCTTCGATGTGCAGTTACAGGCGGTGCGTTCGATTGCCGGTTTTGAGAATGCTCACATTACGCGGCCGGGCTATGCCATCGAGTATGATTATTTTAACCCCCAGGACCTCAAGCATAGCCTCGAAACGAAATTCATCGAGAACTTGTTTTTTGCCGGTCAGATTAACGGAACCACGGGTTATGAAGAAGCTGCGGCACAAGGTCTGCTTGCGGGCACAAATGCTGTTCTCAAGGCCAGAGGAGAGGCTTCGTGGTGCCCCAGAAGAGACGAAGCCTACATCGGCGTCCTGGTTGATGATTTGATTACACTGGGCACCAGTGAGCCTTATCGGATGTTTACCAGCCGCGCGGAATACCGCCTTTTGCTGCGTGAAGACAATGCAGATTTGCGATTGACGGAGACCGGGCGTCGGCTTGGTCTGGTGGGCGATGACCGCTGGCGTTTTTTTGATGAAAAAAACACACTGATTGAAGCAGAAAGAACGCGCTTGCAGACAACCTGGATCCAGCCTGGAAGCGAACAGGCCAGTCGGGCGGATAAATATCTGGAACGACCATTAACGCGTGAGTACAGCCTTGCGGATCTGTTGCGTCGGCCGGAATTCAACTATGAAAAGATAGCCCAGGTAATGGATAATCCCTGTTCGCGAAGGGATGTGGCGGAACAGCTGGAAATTCAAGTTAAATACGAAGGCTATATTTCCCGGCAGCAGGATGAAATTGAACGCCTGAAAAAACACGAAAACACGCCATTGCCCCTGGATTTTGATTATGCCTCCATATCAGGCTTATCGAATGAAATCTGCCAGAAGCTGACTGACATTCGTCCGGAAACCATTGCTCAGGCTTCGAGAATTCCCGGCGTAACGCCAGCCGCGGTTTCATTGCTACTGGTGTACCTGAAAAAACGTGATCTAGCATCCGGGACAAAGCGACAAAAGAGTGCCTGATGCAAATGATTGATCAAGACGCTCTGGAGCGATTTGAGTCCGACTTGCGTCGGGCTGCTTCAACACTGAATCTTGAGCCATCCGATCGGGATTTGCAGCGACTACTTGAATATCTGCAACTGTTGTCGAAATGGAATAAGACCTATAACCTGACCGCAGTTCGCGATCCGGAAGAAATGCTCTGGCGTCATCTGGTGGATGCGCTGAGTGTCGCACCCTATATAAAAGGGCCCAGAATACTGGATGTTGGCACCGGTCCCGGGCTGCCCGGCATTCCTTTGGCGATCTTGTATCCGACACTGTCTTTTTCCTTGCTGGATAGCAACGTCAAGAAGACTCGTTTTCTGACGCAGTCGGTCATTGAATTGGGACTTTCCAATGTTGAGGTATTGCACACGCGAGTTGAAACGCTATCCGGGACCAAATGTTTTGACCAGATTGTTTCCAGAGCCTTTGCTTCGCTCGATAAAATGGTAGATCTGTGTCATCCCCTATTACTGCCAAGCGGGCAGTTTCTGGCGATGAAGGGCCAACAGCCTCTGGATGAGCAGGCTGCACTGGAGAAAGCCTTTGCGCACAGGTTTAAAATTACTGAAGATGTAAGCCTGGACGTTCCAGGTTGTGAAGGACAGCGACATTTAATTATTATTGAGCCCTGTTCCAACTGAATGGTTGAATTTCCAAGGATCCGTAAAGTGGCAAGAATTTTTGCAGTAACGAATCAGAAAGGTGGGGTTGGTAAGACCACTACCAGTGTCAATCTGGCCGCTTCGCTGGCAGCTACCAAGCGTCGAATCCTGATGATTGATCTGGATCCACAGGGTAATGCCACCATGGGCTGCGGCGTCAGCAAGAATGAGGTGGAACGCAGCGCCTACGACGTATTGACAAAAAAATGCAGTACCGAAGACGTGATTGTGCGATCAGAGCAAGGTAAATTTGATGTCATTCCATCCAATGGTGATCTGGTCGCTGCCGAAGTTGAATTACTGAATGAAATCGGAAGGGAGCACCGTTTGAGGATTGCATTGAACCAGGTCCGGGACCGTTATGATTTTGTTCTGATTGACTGCCCACCCTCTCTGAACATGCTGACCGTCAACGCGTTGTCTGCAGCCGAGGGCGTGATTATTCCCATGCAGTGCGAATACTATGCCCTGGAAGGACTCGCCGCCCTCATGAATACCATTGAGCAGATCAAGGAAACCATCAACCCTGATCTGAGAATCGCCGGTATTCTGCGAACCATGTACGATCCGCGTAACAGTCTCACCAAAGATGTCTCCTCCGAGTTGGTCGAGTATTTTGACGACCTGGTCTTTAAAGTCGCCATCCCCCGGAATGTAAGACTGGCAGAGGCGCCAAGTCATGGCCTTCCGGTCCTCTACTATGACAAGGCATCGAAAGGCGCCATCGCTTATTTGGCGCTGGCCGGAGAAATCGTCAGAAAAACCAAAGCGCAGGATGCCGCTATCCTGGAAGCTGTCTAATGATCACGGGAAGACAATTGTGGTAAAGAAAAGAGGGTTGGGTGAAAAAGGTTTGGGTGCGCTGTTAAAGGGCTCCAATGTTGATAGCAAAGCGGATTCACCGGATCGCGACAAATCATTGCGAGAGCTGCCCATAGAGTTGGTCCAGCGTGGTAAATATCAACCTCGACGTGATATGGACCAGGAAGCGCTCGAAGAATTGGCTGAGTCTATTCGTCAGCAAGGGATTATGCAGCCGATTGTTGTCAGGCCGATTTCCGAAGACCGTTACGAAATTATTGCCGGAGAGCGTCGTTGGCGGGCAGCCCAAATTGCCGGAATGGACCGTATTCCGGCGGTGATCAGGGATGTACCAGACGAAGCCGCCATTGCGATGGCCCTGATCGAGAATATCCAGCGCGAAAATCTTAATGCGATGGAAGAAGCCCTGGCTTTGCATCGCTTGCAGGAAGAATTTGATTTGACCCAGGCGGAGGTTGCCCAAGCTGTAGGTAAATCCCGTTCGACCGTCACCAATCTTTTACGGTTATTGCAATTGACCAGTGAAGTACGTTTGATGCTGGAACATGGCGACCTGGAAATGGGGCATGGCAGGGCTATGTTAAGTTTGGGTAACCAGCAACAAATTGAAGTCGCCCGAATGATTGAGGCGAAATCCCTGTCGGTGCGTCAGACCGAAGCGCTGGTGAGAAAACTGCAAACAGAAGAATCATCCAAGACCAAAACCAGACCCAAACCCAAACAGGATCGGGATATCTTGCGTTTACAGGAAAACCTGTCCGAAAAACTGGGTGCACCCGTGACGGTTGATCATTCCGTCCGTGGGCGCGGCAAACTGGTGATTAAGTACAGCTCACTTGACGAACTGGACGGCATAATTTCCCACATCAAATAAGGCCATCGATAATTTTGTTGAAAAAATACTCATTTATTTTGTAACTGAGCCTAATTATCGACTTGGCATCTGTTGAATGCCGTTGCCTTTATCAATATAATCTGCCTCGCTTTAGGTCGAGTACTTTTACCGGCACTGAAATTGTCGATCTAAGCTATTGTTTTTTAAGTGTATTTTTACTTTGTACGTTTCGGTCTGTTGCAAACGATAAGAACGAGAATTTAAAGACGGGGCGTATAAAATTGAGTGTAGCGATTAAGCGAGCGCCAATCTTTAGAATTTTTGCCCAGCAGAGTGTCATTGTTTTGATCATCTGCAGTGTGTTTTGGGCGACAGGCGGAGAAGTGTCAGCTTTTTCTTCGCTGGCGGGGGGGCTGATTTTTATCTTTCCCCAGTTGTATTTTGGATTCAAAGCGTATCAGGATCAGGGCGCCAGATCTGCTCTGAAGATAGTACAGAATTTTTATAAAGGTGAATCCGGCAAAATCATATTGATTGCCATGGGGTTTGCGGTGGTATTTAGCTTGATTAAACCGCTGGACTACTTTGCCCTGTTTTTCACCTTTATCAGTGTCCTGTTAGTGAATGCTCTGACGCCAATGTTGACCGGAAACCGGTTCACGCGTTGATGCAGACAGGACAGACAGTTTTCTAATTTGTTATTGGGCCCTCGGAACTATGGCAGGCAACAATCCTACAACGACTGAATATATTCAGCATCACTTAACCAATCTCACTTATGGCAAGCTGCCGGAAGGCTACGAGCGTTATGACGGCAGTGTTGTGACCGAAGCGACCTGGACCATGGCGCATGGTGCAGAAGAGGCAGCAGCAATGGGTTTCAGTGCAATCCATGTGGATTCTCTGGCCTGGTCATTCGGTCTCGGTGTTCTGTTTTGCTGGCTGTTCGCCAGTGTGGCTAAAAAAGCGACCACGGGCGTTCCGGGTAAGTTGCAAAGCTGCGTCGAAATGATCGTAGAATTTGTCGAAGGCAACGTGAAAGACATGTTTCATGGCCGCAACCCTCTGGTTGCACCGCTGGCACTGACAATTTTTGTGTGGGTCTTCCTGATGAATCTGATGGATCTGGTGCCCGTTGATCTGGTGCCATGGTTGCTGATGCAGGCGGGCGTCGAATACCAAAAGATTGTCCCCTCCACCGATCCTAACGTGACTTTGGGTATGGCCTTGGGTGTCTTCATTCTTATGCTGTACTACGCCATCAAGATCAAAGGCGTGGGCGGTTTTGTCAAAGAATTAACCCTTCACCCCTTTAACCATCCGGTCTTTATTCCCGTGAATCTGTTTATGGAGCTTGTCGGCCTGCTGGCCAAGCCCTTCTCACTGGGACTGCGATTGTTCGGTAATATGTATGCTGGCGAAATGATCTTTATTCTGATCGCGGTTATGTACAGCGCCGGTCTGTTCTTCGGTATCTTCGGTGGATTTCTTCAAATCGGCTGGGCGATATTCCATATTTTGATTATTACTTTGCAAGCCTTCATTTTTATGGTCTTGACGGTGGTTTATCTGAGTATGTCACACGAAGATCATTAAGATTTCATTAACCAATTCACTTTTTAATTTGATAAACAGGAGAAAAAAATGGAACTCGTAATCATTGCAGCTGCAATCATGCTTGGTCTGGGTGCACTGGGTGCAGCCGTAGGTATGGGTCTGTTGGGCGGTCGTTTGCTCGAAGGTACAGCTCGTCAGCCTGAGCTGGGTCCAATGTTGCAAGGTAAAATGTTCTTGCTTGCTGGTCTGATCGACGCAATCCCCATTATCGGTGTTGGTATTGCTATGTACTTGATCTTCGTTGTTGCACCTGGCGTTGGTGCATAATTCATCGCATTGCTTAGCAAACAGAATGCGTAATTTACAACGAATATGAGGTTACTGGTGTGAATATTAATTACACACTTATCGGTCAAATGATTTTCTTCGCGGGCTTTGTGCTGTTTTGCATGAAGTACGTCTGGCCTCCTTTGGTCACTGCTCTGACAGAACGTGAAAAGAAAATCTCGGATGGACTAGCGGCAGCTGACCGCGCTTCGAAAGATCTTGAACTTGCCCAGAAAAAGGCAATGGAAGAACTGAAGGAAGCAAAAGTACAGGCAGCTACCCTGATCGAACAGGCAAACAAGCGTTCCAGTCAGATCGTTGACGAAGCAAAAGAAACAGCGCGCCAGGAAGGCGAGCGACTGATTTCTGTTGCCAAGGCCGAGATTGAACAGGAGAAAAACCGGGTGAAGGAAGAGCTGCGTGCTGAAGTTGCGACGATCGCAATCGCCGGTGCGGAGAAGATTCTTGGTTCCTCTATTGACGCAAGTAAGCACAGCGAGCTTCTGGACAAACTTGCGGCCGAAATTTAATTATTTGTGAGTGACCAATGGCAGAATCAATTACAATTGCTCGTCCCTACGCTAAAGCGGCATTTGAAGCAGCTAAAGCCAGTGATCGACTGACGGAATGGTCAGAGACACTCGCTTATGCAGCAGCCGTAGCGAATGACGAGAAAATGAAAGTTGTTCTCGATCACCCTTCGTTAACCAGTGAACAGAAAGCCCAGTTTTTTACCGATATTTGCGGTGAGAAACTGAGCGAAGATGGCAAACGCTATATCAATGTTCTTGCAGAGAACAAGCGTTTGGCTTTATTGGCAGAAATTGCTGATCTTTTCGAGCACTTCAAATCCTTGCTGGAACACACAGTAGATGTGGATATCGAAAGTGCATTTGAGCTGGATAACGAGCAACAAGACAAGCTCGCACAAGCATTGAGTAAGAAACTGGATCGTAAAGTGCTGGTCAGTGCATCAACCAACCCCGAGTTGATTGGTGGCGCTATTATTCGTGCACAAGATCTGGTTGTCGACGCTTCTGTTCGCGGCAAAATTGCAAAATTGGCCGAAGCGATTGGCGCGTAAATGTATCAGCAGCTAGCAGATTCGGATTTGAGGAACTAAAGCATGCAACAGCTAAACCCAGCTGAGATCAGCGAAATTATCAAGAAGCGTATCGAGCAGCTCGATGTCTCTTCTGAAGCCCAGAATGAGGGCACGATTGTCAGTGTATCTGACGGTATCGTATTGATTCATGGTCTGGCCGACGTAATGTACGGCGAGATGGTTGAATTTGAAACAGGCGTTTATGGAATGGCGCTTAACCTGGAACGCGACTCTGTCGGTGTCGTTGTCTTGGGTGATCCAAAAGGTTTGGCCGAAGGCCAAAAAGCGAAGTGTACCGGTCGTATCCTGGAAGTCCCTATCGGTGAAGGATTGCTGGGTCGCGTCGTCGATGCTCTTGGTAACCCGATTGATGGCAAAGGACCTATCGAAGCCGCAGCTACGGCTCCGATCGAGAAAGTTGCTCCGGGTGTAATCGCACGTCAATCAGTTGACCAGCCCGTTCAAATTGGTCTGAAAGCGATTGACTCCATGGTGCCAATCGGCCGGGGTCAGCGTGAGTTGATCATCGGAGACCGTCAGACTGGTAAAACGGCGATTGCGATCGACGCGATCATCAACCAGAAAGGTACCGGCGTTAAGTGTATCTACGTAGCCGTTGGTCAGAAGCAGTCTTCGATTGCGGCAGTCGTACGTAAGCTGGAAGAGCACGGTGCGATGGATCACACCATCGTGGTTGCGGCAGGTGCTGCAGATCCTGCGGCCATGCTGTTCCTGGCGCCTTATGGTGGTACTACCATGGGTGAATATTTTCGGGATCGCGGTGAAGATGCCCTGATTGTATTTGATGACTTGACCAAGCAGGCCTGGGCTTACCGCCAGATCTCATTGCTGCTGCGTCGTCCACCAGGACGAGAAGCTTATCCTGGTGACGTTTTCTATCTGCACTCACGTCTGCTCGAGCGTGCTTCACGCGTCAACGCAGACTACGTAGAGCAGCACACCAATGGCGAAGTGAAGGGTCAGACCGGTTCGTTGACCGCTCTGCCTATCATCGAAACCCAGGGTGGTGACGTATCAGCGTTTGTACCGACCAACGTAATTTCCATTACCGATGGTCAGATCTTCCTTGAAACCAACCTCTTCAATGCCGGTATTCGTCCCGCCATGAACGCAGGTATTTCGGTTTCACGTGTAGGTGGTGCAGCACAGACCAAGATCATCAAAAAGCTTGGTGGTAGCGTACGTCTGGCATTGGCTCAGTATCGTGAACTGGCAGCGTTTGCCCAGTTTGCTTCGGATCTTGATGATGCAACCCGTAAGCAGCTTGAGCATGGTCAGCGTGTAACCGAGTTGATGAAGCAGAAGCAATACAGCCCACAAAGCGTTGCCGAGATGGGCATCGTTCTGTACGCCGCTAATGAAGGCTTCATCGATGATGTACCTGTTAATAAAGTAGTTGATTTTGAAGCAGCTATGTTGGCTTACATGAAGGCTGAGCAATCAGCTTTGCTTGATAAGATCAACGAGAAAGGCGATTACAACGATGATATCGCCAACGGCATCAAGTCAGCACTTGAGACATTTAAGTCGACACAAACCTGGTAGTTGTAATTGGGGGAGCCATGCTCTCCCGACAACCCTGAAAGTGAACAAGACCTGAAAGTCAAAACTGTAGGCGATATAAAATGGCCGTTGGTAAAGAAATACGAAATCAGATTTCGAGCATCAAAAGCACGCAGAAAATTACCAGTGCAATGGAAATGGTAGCTGCGAGCAAAATGCGAAAAGCTCAGGATCGTATGAGCCTGGGTAAACCTTACGCAGAGAAAATCAGATCTGTCGTAAGTCACTTGGCAAATGCGACGCCCGAATATAACCACTTGTACTTGCAGGAACGCGAGATCAAGCGAGTCGGTTATATTGTGATTTCCACTGATCGGGGCCTTTGTGGTGGCTTGAACGTTAACCTGTTCAAGAAAACCGTCAAGGAAATGAAACATTGGCATGACCAGGGCGCAGAAGTTGATATTTGCGCGGTGGGTCAAAAAGCTATCTCGTTTTTCAAGAGTTATGGTGGAAATGTCGTTGCTGCACTCAGCCATCTGGGTGATGAGCCTTCGGCACATGAGTTGATCGGCTCCGTAAAAGTGATGTTGGATGCGTACGATGAAGGCAAGATTGATCGTTTATTCGTCGTGTATAACCAATTTCTGAACACAATGACTCAGAAGCCGGAAATCGCGCAACTGTTGCCGTTACAAGCAGCTGATGAAGATGACTTGAAGCACCATTGGGATTATATCTATGAGCCTGAAGCAAAAGATCTGCTGGATGGTTTATTGACCCGTTACGTTGAGTCTCAGGTTTATCAGGGAGTGGTCGAAAACGTGGCATGTGAGCAGGCTGCTCGAATGATTGCCATGAAGAGCGCCACTGATAATGCCGGAGAAATTATTAACGAGCTTCAACTGGTATACAACAAGGCCCGTCAGGCAGCGATTACTCAGGAAATTTCCGAAATCGTCGGCGGCGCTGCAGCTGTTTAGTACATTAACCGTTTGTACGGGTTGCACCGATGTGCAACCCGTTGGCAGTCGAATCAGATTGCCTGCAAGAATTTAATTAACGAGGAACCGATCATGAGTAGCGGAAGTATCGTACAAATCATTGGGGCAGTTATCGACGTTGAGTTTGAACGCGACTCTGTGCCTAATGTTTATGATGCGTTGATGGTTGACGGCGGGGAAACAACCCTCGAAGTTCAACAGCAACTTGGCGATGGTATTGTTCGTACTATTGCAATGGGAAGTACAGAAGGCCTGAGACGAGGCCTGAATGTATCGAACAGTGGCGCACCTATTTCAGTACCGGTGGGAACAGAAACACTGGGCCGGATTATGGATGTTCTGGGCCGTCCAATCGACGAGCGTGGCGACATTGGTGAGCAGGAGCGTATGCCCATTCACCGTAAGGCGCCTACCTACGCAGAGCAGGCAGCTTCTGCCGAACTGCTCGAAACAGGTATCAAGGTTATCGACCTTGTATGTCCTTTCGCCAAAGGTGGTAAGGTCGGTCTGTTCGGTGGAGCGGGTGTTGGTAAAACCGTTAACATGATGGAACTGATCAACAACATCGCACTTAAGCACTCTGGTCTTTCAGTGTTTGCCGGTGTTGGTGAGCGTACCCGTGAAGGGAACGACTTCTATCACGAAATGCAGGAAGCCGGCGTTGTAAACCTTGAGAACCCTACCGAGTCCAAGGTTGCGATGGTTTACGGTCAGATGAACGAGCCACCTGGAAACAGATTGCGTGTTGCTCTGACTGGCTTGACGATGGCTGAAAAATTCCGTGATGAAGGCAAAGACGTTCTGTTGTTTGTTGACAACATTTATCGTTATACCCTGGCGGGAACAGAAGTATCTGCACTCCTGGGTCGTATGCCTTCAGCAGTAGGTTACCAGCCAACACTGGCTGAAGAAATGGGTGTTCTGCAGGAGCGTATTACGTCCACGAAGACAGGTTCGATTACCTCGATTCAGGCAGTATATGTACCGGCGGATGACTTGACTGACCCATCACCTGCAACGACCTTCTCTCACCTAGATGCAACGGTTGTACTGAGCCGGGATATCGCATCCAAGGGTATTTATCCAGCGATCGATCCACTGGATTCTACTTCACGTCAGCTTGATCCTCTCGTGATCGGCAGCGAGCACTATGATATTGCTCGTGGTGTGCAGACGGTACTGCAGCGTTATGCAGAACTGAAGGACATCATTGCAATCCTGGGTATGGACGAGTTGTCTGAAGAAGACAAGCAGACCGTAGCACGTGCACGAAAGATTGAGCGTTTCCTGTCTCAGCCTTTCCACGTGGCGGAGGTATTTACCGGTGCGCCTGGTAAGTACGTATCGCTCAAAGATACGATCAGTGGCTTCAAGGGGATTCTGGCTGGCGAATACGATGAATTGCCAGAGCAGGCGTTTTACATGGTCGGTTCGATCGATGAAGCGATCGAAAAAGCCAAAAATATGTAAAACTTCCCTTAATCGAATCGGCCTCTCCGGGGCCGATTTAATGACTAAGGAACAGAGATATGGGTATTAGCGTGCATTGTGATATCGTTAGTGCTGAACAGTCAATTTTCTCGGGACTGGTAGAGCTGGTTGTAGCGGCCGGTGCGCTTGGTGATCTGGGTATTGCTCCAGGCCATGCACCTCTGATGACCAAGCTGAATCCGGGTCCGGTTCGTGTGATCAAGCAAGGTGGTGAAGAAGAGATCTTCTTTGTCTCCGGTGGCTACCTCGAAGTACAGCCAAATCTGGTAACAGTACTTTCGGATAGCGCGCAACGGGCTGATGATGTTGATGAAGCCGCAGCACTTGAAGCGAAGAAAGAAGCTGAACGGGCACTCGCCAATCAAAGTGGTGACTTCGACTATTCAAGAGCGGCTGCACAATTGGCTGAAGCCTCAGCACGTTTGAGAGTTGTTCAGCAGTTACGCAAAAAACACTAACATTAGTGTTCATTACTATAGGCAGCGTTGGCTGCCTTTTTTATTTGTGAAGCAGGAAGCCCCGCGTTCAACTACAATTAAATAATTTGGTTCATTCCACGCAAGCTTTCGGGTTCCAGATGGACGATGAATTGTCATTTTTCTTCGGTATCATAGTGGATTAAAGCCTGCTGTTGAGCAAAACCATACCCTTAACTTATTTGTAGAGATTGAAAAATGGATTTACATGTTGTCATTCTTGCTGCCGGCAAAGGCTCAAGGATGAAATCCCGAATTCCAAAGGTAATGCACTGCATTGCAGGCAAACCGATGCTGGCCCATGTATTGGACAGTGCGCGAGCACTGAACCCGGCCAAAATTCATATCGTTGTTGGTCATGAGTCCGGCCAGGTCGAATCTGCGTTTGATGATAGCGATATTTCCTGGATCGAGCAGCGCGAGCAGCTTGGAACCGGACACGCTGTCAGGGAAGCGCTTCCTGCGATCCCCGATAACGCCAAGGTCCTGATCCTGTATGGTGACGTCCCTCTTATCCAGGGGCGAACCCTGAGTGACCTGTTGGCGCCTGTATCCGACTCAAGCATGAGCCTGTTGACCGCCGAGCTTGATGATCCACAGGGTTACGGACGCATCATACGCAATATTGCCGACGAAGTGATTGCGATTGTTGAGCAAAAGGATGCGACCGACGAGCAGCTTGCCGTGCAGGAAGTCAATACCGGCATTCTTGCCGCCAGTTCCAATTGCCTTAAATCCTGGTTACCTGCACTTTCCAATGACAATGCCCAGGGCGAATATTACTTAACCGATATTATCGCCATGGCAGTTGCCGATGATGTGGAGATCGAAGTTGCCCAGCCCGAGTATCTGGAAGAAGTACAGGGCGTTAATAATCGCCTTCAACTCTGTGAACTGGAATGTTTTGTGCAAACCAGACAGGCAGAGCAGCTTATGCTGGCGGGTGTTACCCTTTATGACCCGAACCGACTCGATATCAGAGGCGAGTTGATCGCTTCCCAGGACGTCATTATCGATATTAATTGTGTGTTTGAGGGACGGGTCGAGCTGGCTGAGGGCGTCGAAATCGGGCCGAATTGCGTATTGAAGGATTGTGTGGTCGGTAAAGGGACCCGGATTCATGCGCATTCAGTGCTTGAATCTTCGGAGATTGGAGAAGACGCGAATATTGGTCCGTTTGCGCGTTTACGCCCTGGTACTAAGCTCGGCAATCAGACCAAGGTTGGAAATTTCGTTGAAACCAAAAAAGCCCTGGTCGGTGAGGGCTCGAAAATCAATCACTTGAGCTACGTGGGTGATGCCGAACTGGGCCGTAATGTGAATGTTGGAGCCGGTACCATCACCTGCAATTATGACGGTGTTAACAAGTCGAAAACCGTGTTGGGAGATGGCGTGTTTGTGGGTTCCAATACGGCGCTTGTCGCACCGGTATCTGTGGAAAGTAACGCAACCATTGGTGCGGGTTCTGTTGTCACAAGTGATGTACCAGAGGAAAACCTTGCCGTGGCCCGAGCCAGGCAGAAAAATATTTCGGGGTGGAAACGACCGGTCAAGGAATCAAGCTAAAGGCCGGGTTGTATCAAAGGACGGGAATCATTAGGAATTAAAGTATGTGCGGAATAGTTGGTGCAATTGCACAACGGGATGTAATTGAAATATTGGTGGAAGGACTCAAACGCCTGGAATATCGGGGTTATGATTCTGCCGGCGTTGCTTTGGTAAATCCGGATAAAAAACTGGACCGTGTGCGTCGTGTGGGTAAAGTCAAAGCACTGGCCGATGCGATGACTTCAGAAGATCATCCCGGTAGTGTCGGTATTGCTCATACTCGCTGGGCGACCCATGGTGAACCAAGCGAAGCCAATGCCCATCCGCACATTTCCAACGATCGAATCGCCGTTGTACATAATGGCATTATCGAAAATCATGCTGCACTGCGTGCGGACCTGATCGCAGAGGGCTATCAGTTCGCTTCGGAAACTGATACCGAAGTAATTACTCACTTACTCCATAAAGAGCTATTGAAGTCTGGCGATATGCTAGAAGCTTTCAAGGCAACGATTGCACAACTGGATGGTGCTTATGGAACGGTTGCCATAGATGTGGAGAATCCGGGCCAGCTCTATGCTGCCCGTTCGGGTAGCCCTTTGGTCATCGGATATGGCATTGGTGAAAATTTTCTGGCCTCCGATCAATTGGCTTTACTGCCGGTTACCAGGCGTTTCAGCTTTCTGGAAGAAGGGGATATTGCGGTTATCACGCGCACATCGGTTCAGATTTATGATCAGGCCGGGCAGACAGTCCAACGCGAAATCAGTGAATCGGATATCACCCATGATGCCGGAGACAAAGGCCCATTCAAGCACTATATGCTGAAGGAAATTTATGAGCAGCCAATCGCGATCAAAAATACGCTGGAAGGGCGTCTCAAAAATGGCAAGCTGGCTGAAACGGCATTTGGCGAAGATGCCGATCGCATTTTAAAAGATATTGAACATGTCCAGATTATCGCCTGCGGCACCAGCTATCACGCGGGCATGGTGGCGCGATATTGGTTTGAAGAGTACGCCGGTATTAGTTGTAACGTTGAGATTGCATCGGAGTTTCGGTATCGCAAATCCCAGGTTCATCCCAAATCGTTATTGGTGACTATTTCCCAGTCCGGTGAAACCGCCGATACACTGGCGGCTTTGCGCCTTGCCAAAGAGATTGGTTATCACTCCAGTTTGACCATTTGTAATGTGCCGGGCTCCTCGCTGGTTCGGGAGTCTGATCTCGCCTACCTGATGAATGCCGGGGCTGAAATTGGTGTTGCCTCGACCAAAGCATTTACGGTACAGCTTGTGGGTTTGTTGTTATTGGTTACCGCAATTGGCCGGCATAAGGATATGAACGCAGAAACAGAGTCACATGTCGTTTCTGCTCTGAATGCACTGCCCGCTAAAATTGAGCAGGCACTTGATATGAGCAAGGCCATTAACCTGCTGGCAGAGGACTTTGCCGACAAACATCACAGTCTGTTCCTGGGCCGGGGCGATCAGTACCCGATTGCAATGGAAGGTGCTCTTAAGCTGAAGGAGATTTCCTATATTCATGCCGAAGCTTATGCCGCAGGAGAATTGAAACATGGTCCCCTGGCTTTAATCGATGCGGATATGCCGGTGATTGTTGTCGCCCCCAACAATGAGTTGCTTGAAAAACTGCACTCCAATGTTGAAGAAGTTCGGGCGAGAGGTGGCTTGATGTACGTATTCGCAGATAGTGGCGCACATTTCAAAAGCGACTCAACGATGAAAGTGTTGTCGGTACCGCATTGTGAAAAAGTAATCGCTCCGATTTTGTATTCGGTTCCGCTGCAATTACTGAGCTATTATGTTGCCTTGATCAAGGGCACTGATGTCGACCAGCCCCGAAATCTGGCCAAATCTGTCACCGTAGAGTAGGTTCGCCACCTACTCTCGCTCGACTGTGGGCGAGTAATAAAGTTGTTAAAAAAGTAATAAAGTAGTTAACTGAGTAATAAAGTTGTTTACTAAATCCATCTGAGCTAATCTGAATTCAGACTAGCATGGATGGTTTTTTTATGGCCAAAAAACGGTATTGGAATACTGAAGCTAAGAATGCTCGCTGGATTAAGCAAGGGCGCGGGCAAGGTTTGGGTTCTGAATATAAACCGTGGCTTACTGTAAGAGATGTACCATCCGAAGGTCGATCTCATCGTGTTTTTGGCCATCTAACGCATCGAACCCATCATCTCCTATCTGATTTAGAGCTAGCAACGTTTCTGCTATTGCAATGGAGAGCGTCTACGCTCGATATCAGAGAACAATTTCCTCTAGATATTACGATTACAAAGCAACTTTGTAACGAAACAGGAATACCGCACCCTGCCAGTAATGGTGTACCACAATTTATGAGTACCGACTTTGTTGTTAACTCTAAAGAAAAAGGCAAGGCGTTATTTGCCATACAGGTTAAAGACAGCTCAGTGCTTAGGGATTCGAGAACTGTAGAGAAGCTAGAAATTGAGCGCCGTTTTTGGCAAAAGAAGAAAACACCTTGGTATCTGATGACTGAAAAAGAAATACCAGCCGTAGTCTTCAAGAATATTGAATGGCTTTATAGTCTTCAAAGTCAGGAAATGAGCTTAGATGATGAATCACAATACTTTGATTTCTATTCAAAGCAAATTGCTCAAAACTCTCAACTAACAGTCATTGATCTGTGCAAACAAATAGACACAGCTTACGGTCTTGAATTGGGCGAAAGTTTGTTTCAGTTGCGCCTTTTGCTTGCACGACGGTATTTCCATTTTGATATTTCCATTCCTTACAGCAAGCTTCGTTGCAGTGATTTGTTGTTAGAATCTTTTGATACGGTAGTAGAGGTATTGCATGTATCAGGTTAATGAAGTTCTTTGCCTTGATGATGAGTTATTCAGAGTTCTCAAAATAGCTGGGAAAGATATTGTATGGATTGCCCTGGATGACAAAAATGCCTTCCCTTCCGTTGAATCTCTAGATTCTCTAGAGCAGTTGGTTCTCGATGAAAAGCTAATACGGGAAAAAGATCCCTATGCTTATTTACAACAGGAAGCGCCCGAACCGGGCTCAAAAGCGGCAGCAATTCGAGATAGAAATTTCAAAATCCTTCAGCCTTTAATCGGAGAGCCACTTTTTTACATACCGAAGATACGTTCGAAAGTATTCAAGTCGATACTTGAAGTAGAAGACATCTCAAAACCCTACCTGTACCGGATTGCTAGGCAATATTGGAAGCGCGGCCAAATACCAAATGCACTCTTACCTGATTATTCGAATTCAGGAGGTAAAGGTAAACGTCGTCAGGCAAAAGACAAAAAACTAGGTCGACCAAGGGTTCATATGGAAGGTGTCGGCGCGCTCATCGATGAAGCGACCGAAAAGCTTTTCCGTATTGTAATCGATAAGTACTTGTTAAAAGAGAACGAGTTTTCACTCCCCTTTGCGCATCGTCGATTAAAACGATTATATGATCAACTCTTTCCAAACACGCCTGAATCAGAAAAACCGACTAAATGGCAGTTGAAGTACTTTTACGATCGGGAATACGGTTTTGAAGAAAAAATAATCAAGAGAATACCCACACAACACTATAAAAAAGATGTCAGACCATTAACCAGCACAGCGACCATGCAAGCCTTTGGTCCAGGGTCACGCTATGAAATAGACGCAACCATCGCAGATATTATCCTGGTTGATGATAATGACCGAACACAGCCAGCAGGTAGACCAATCCTATACATTGTTATAGATGTTTTTTCCCGTTTTGTAGTTGGTTGGTATATAGGCTTTGAGAATCCATCTTATGTAGCGGCGATCCAGTCTCTTCATGTTGCCATGACAGATAAGAGCGATCTATTTTCTTCGCTAGGAGTTGAGTGCTCCGAAGTGAATTGGCCTGCATCAGGTCTACCTGAATCAATTCTTGCTGATCGAGGTGAACTGCTGGGACATCAGATTGAGGGGCTGGAAGAAGCGTTTCTCGTGAGAATTGAAAACACTCCTCCTTATCGCGGAGATGCTAAGGGAATTGTTGAAAGGAACTTTCGTTCTTTGCAGGCAGAGTTTAAACCATTTGCTCCAGGCGTTGTTTCAGGAACGACCATCAAAAAACGCGGAGGCAAAAACTATTGGTTGGATGGAAAGCTAACAATTTCGGAATTTACTGAAATTCTTGTTTCCTCGATTATCATGCATAACTTTGTCGATCCTATGGAAAAGTATGATCGAAGTGAAGATATGCCTTCAGACCTGCCTAATGTCCCCATTCATTTATGGAATTGGGGATTACAAAACCGCACAGGTCGGCTCAGAAAAGGCGATAAGGAAAGCCTTCGAATTGCGCTGCTGCCCAGAGAGCAAGCAACTACCTCTGAAAAAGGCGTGTGTTTATTTGGCTTGTATTACTCTTCTCCGGAAGTGTTGTCGTCAGGTTGGTTACATCGAACAAAATCTTCTAACAGGCCTGAGAAAGTGGTTGTTGCCTATGACCCTAATGTTGCGAATGAAGTCTACCTTTTATACAGGCCAAATAGCCGAGAATATTGGGTGTGCAAACTTACTGACTTATCACGAGAGTATCGAAATAGTTCCTTTTGGCAGGTTTGGCGTAAGCAAGATATACAGAAAAAAGAATTGTCTAAACAGAAACTAGCTGCTGACAAAACGAGAGCTGCTCATGAAGAGCGAATAGAAAATATTATAAGTTCGGCAGTAAAAGAAACACCAAAGCCTTCCAAGACCAACACGGAGAGAATGGCCGGAGTAAGTAAAGCTCGTGCTAACCAGTTAGAAACCGAGAGAGCCCAAAGAAGGGCTTCAACAACTTCTGCGCCATCAGCTAAGATCATTAGTCTACACGAGAGTTCCGACGATGATGAATATCCTGATTATGAAGACGAACTATTCGATGGCGGGGATGACTAATGAATCTTCCAAAAAATTACGTAGTTGCGGAATACAACGACACCGGTGTACCGCAGTACGACGATAATCCATTTATCGAGGCGCTGCCGCCAATACTCTCGGTCAAACAAGCTGGTACAAACTTAAAAGGAAGAATTCTTTATAAGCCCTTGGACAGAAATGCTGATGCAAAAGCAAGAATGCATATGGTGGTCTCTCTGCTGGATGACTACTTTCAGCCTTTATCGCAGCATGTACTATTAGAGGAGCGTATCAGCATGATGATACGCAGAGGCTATGTGGGTAGAAATTTAAATGATGGTTCATTGAACAGAAAACTGCAGGAGGGTTATGAGCTAATTAAATCTGATGGAACGCAGCCAGTAAATTTTGCTACTGAAAAGACTACTGCCCGGAGTATGTCTCTGATTGGTATATCCGGGAGCGGTAAAAGCAGCTCTTTAAATCGAATATTAGAAACTTACCCTCAAGTTATCTTTCACGAAGCGCGTAATTTTATTCAAATCACTTACCTCAAAATCGAATGTCCAAGCAATGGTGATCTGGAAAGCTTATGCCTTAATTTTTTCAGCGGTGTGGATAACATTCTTGGGTCCGACTATGAGAGGCGATATGCAAAGCAGCGCTTGTCTTTGCCGAAAATGCTGGCTTTGATGCGTCAAACAGCTAACAACCGAGCCATAGGCGTTTTGGTCATTGATGAAATCCAGCGCTTAAGCCAAGTGCGGTCGGGTGGCAAAGAACACATGCTTGAGTTCTTTGTAGAACTGGTGAATCAGGTCGGTATTCCAGTAGTGCTTGTAGGAACCCCAAAAGCCCGACCGATCCTCGAACTTGAGATGCAATCCGGTCGACGGAGTTCGGGGATAGGATCAATTTATTGGGAAACTATTCCTCGGAAAATAGATAAGACAGGCAAAGGTCTAGTTGATAACCCAAATTGGATACGTTTTACCAATGATTTGTGGAAGTACCAGTGGCTGAAACATGCGGATGATCCTCTAACAAACGAAATTAGAGATTGTTGGTTCGACCTTTCCCAGGGAGTGCTCGATATCGTAGTAAAGTTGTTCGTGCTTTCTCAGTTACGAGCTATTGCGAATAAAAAAGAAAGAATAACCGAAGGAATAATGAAGTCAGTTTATGAGCAGGAACTTAAGCCAGTACAGCCGATGCTTGATGCGCTTCGTTCTGGAAATGCAGAGCTAATCGTAAAGTATTCGGATTTGCGTGACCTAGATATCGAAAAGCGCCTTATAGAACTCGGAAACCAGATTATCGCCTCGCGTCAAAAAGAGGAACAGAGCCTTTTTGGCGATAATAATGAAGCCCTTCATTTGTATAATTTGATGCTTCAACTCGATGACAATTATGACCAAACACTTTTGGTGCCCTTGGTTAAAAAGATCTTTAAACAGTACCCAAACGCTCAGTTTAAAGAAATGCTCCCCATTCTGATTAAATGGTATTCAGAAGACGAACAGGATGAGCCTCCTATCGCTCAGAAATCTGTGAAGAGAAAAGATTGGCATGACTTGGAAAGCGAAGACTTGCGTTATCTATTCGATCTTTGCGACACAGAGAAAAAAGATTTTCATGAAACCTTGGACAGAAGGGGGATGTTTTTTAACTTGGAAGATTGGGCAGCAGGTTTTTAATGCTTGGATTTACTAGCCCTTACCCTAATGAGCTGTTGTATAGCGTCATTGCGAGGGCTGGGGTCCATGAGGGGGAGACATCTCCGAAACAGCTATTAGACTCGGTATTTGCAAATAAAAAAGTTATTGCCACGGTAGATTTACCTAGCCATGTGGGACGTATCGCTGATCAGTATCCAAAGGCATTGAGCTTATCTGCACTGGATCTCATAGAAAAGCATACCCTTTGGCCTGTCTACGCCCCTTTTCTGCCGAATGATAGAAGGAAGGCGATTGAAGAATGGATGTTGGATAGATCGCAAGGAGCTGCGCATTTAGCGTCTGGCATCGTGGCATCGAGAGTACCCGCTAAGCGGGTAATGCTGATGTGTCAATCTTGTATTGAGCAGCATGAGCAAGACTATGGAGAAGCCTTTTGGGATAGGCGATGGCAAGTCCCTGTAGTCGATTGTTGTCCAATTCATGGGGTACTATCTGCGACCGATATAAGGAAAAATGGGGAACATCGACATGCCTATGTTCCGGTCTCACAATGCAAAAATGTTGGTAGCCAATCAGAGACAGAATCAGGCATGCGCTTTAGTGAATTTGTCTATCAGTTATTTGATTCGTGCGTAAGAAGCTCGCCTAGTTATCAACAATGGACATCCTTTTATCGAAACTTGGCGTTTGCATATAACTTTCGAAATGGTAAGCGAATCGATCATCTGCTCATACGAAGCCAATTAATTTCGTATTGGGGTAAAGACTGGCTGAAAAAGAAGAACCTGCTCCCCTCCAAAAGTGATACCTCATGGTTAAGAAGTATTGTTCGAAAGCACCGGAAGGCTTTTAGTTTTGCTGAACATATAACGGTCATAGGAGCCCTATCTCAAGGTCAAATGTCCATATTACAGGCGCTTGAAAGAGCTTTAGATATAAATGAAACGTGCGAAAAAAAGAAGACAAAGGTAAAAGTCGAAAGTAACAAGCTGACGATAGATCAGGATAAATGGCTGTCACTCGTACTTGAATATGGGCCAAAGCGTGCAAGAAATGCACAGCCTGCGCTATATGCTCGCCTTTATAGAAGCAACCATGACTGGTTAATCGATGTAGACAAAAAATATCAGTTACCTCCGGTGAGTGTAAATCGCCGTGTCGAGTGGTCTGCTCGTGATCGTGTGGCTGCTAGAGCAATACTCAACTTTGTTCGGAAGGTAGAGGACAACTTGTCTGTGCCTCGATTAACACAGACATTTTTGATACATCAATTAAATAATAGCGCGACGATAGAGAAGAATTTATGCCGTTTACCGCGCTGTGCTGCCATTTTAAAAAGATACACAGAGTCTGTTGATGAATATCAGATAAGGCGTTTGACTCGAGCCTATATCTCATTCATCGAAAGCAATACGATGGTAAAAGAATGGGTATTGCTTAGAGAGGCGGGCTTGAGTGAAGTGCGTATGTCCAAAGTTGTAAGGAAGTTCTTAGGGGAGATTGTCAGGGATGGCAAGCAAGGCAAAATATAAGCATATTGAAGATGACTCGAAGATAAGTGCAATTGGCTCGTTATTTCGAGGCGTTAATAATAAGTTGTGGGCGATAAATCTCGATTTTTCGGGCAAAGCTTCCAAGAGTGTTCAATTCAGCGCCGCGCCCATACTTGTTCGACGAAGAGTATTAAACGCGACAAATGGCAATAAGAAGTCTGGTTTACCCCGTCACTTGAAGATTGCAAATGCAACGCATTGGCAGCCAGCAAAACTTAACGATTGTCCTGCATATCAAAAAGCTCCCAAAGGACGAGATAACGCTCAGCTTTGCTTTGTCGCTGAAGTTGCTGACCGGAAGGTCTACATTCCGCAGCTTGAGTTGGCCAGAGTACTTTTCTTTCATGACCCATTCTTAGCCAGATTAAGTTTGCAGCATAACGCTTTGGCCGAGGATTTCTTTGTCGATCTAAATGCTGAAAGGCAAACAATATATGTCCGTGAAGGTGCAGAATATCCAGTGCATTATTTTAACGGGGATGATAACAGGCGATTCTTGAGTTGGGTTTTAATGGACTCAGATGCACGGAGTTCGTTTGAAAGCATTAGTGCGAATTTATTGCTAAATCAAACTCGTAAGGGAGATTACGATCACTGGAATTTTTCCTTTAGCCCTCCGCCTCTTTTCGGAGTAGAGCTTGAAATGACAGGTTGGGATGACCGTGATTCCGGAACGTTTTTCGTGTGGGAAATTCATGAAGTCCATGGGTTACCCTCTGAGATCGAAGGTGAAGTCGACTTCGTACACCCCAAATATGAGCGCAAGGTAGGAGGCAAGCCAGTAAAAGGTGATGGTTCCAAAGGCGAGGCCCCAGAGCAATATGAGTTGAATGATGAAGAGTTGTCGGATACCGATAAAGCCACTATGGCGCTAATGTCTGATTCGGTTAAAACCAGTTTTAAGACGCCATTTATCACTAACCGAGTCCCTAAGAAGCTAAGGCCCGTGAACAATGTAGTCGGTGACGGCGATAAAGAAGTGCTAGATAAGGATCTAAGCGCCAACGAAAAGGAGGAAACGGGAGAGCTTCCTGGTGGAGCATGGAATAATCTTGATGACCAGACAGATGATGCACATCTATATTTGTCGAAGTTCAAGTCATTCTCAGACGCCATAAAATGTTTGGAAGTACAGCACCAATGCAGAGTCATCACAAGAGAAATCTTCAAGCTACCAAAGCGTGAGAGCAGCAGAAAGGATCTGCATATGTTGCAAGATACTCTTAACCCAAGGTGTATGAATCTAATAGAGATAGAGCGTAACGGGCGCCCAATAACGTTACTTGAGATCGATACTTCCGACGGGGCCGCAAAACTCTCGACAATGATGTTAAGAACAGGTTTTAGTGGATGGCTGTCAGACAATATGAGTCGAATATTGCAGGGTATTATGAAAAAGTCGTTGGGTTGGCAAACTGACATATTTAAGGAAAAACTGGATGAATCCGATTTTTCCGGAATTCCTCACCCTAAATCGAAGCACCCAGGTGGCCTAAAGCCGGAAGAAATACCTCCATGGGCTCAAAGGTTTTATAACTGGATGTCTCGTTGATATAGCGTGCTAAACCCCGATTCTGCAAAAAGTGGTAAGGCCCTAGATCTATAGACATCTCATAGCTATATAATGGCAACAAATATGAGGTGTTAGTGAGTACGGTCGCTAGTCCAGGAGTGATTAGGCTGCCCGCATAAAACGTACCCCAGAATCCAATACTCGTCGCGCTTAGTCCAATGCCGAAAATATAGAGGTAGACTTTAACGGACTTAGGGAAAGGTCACCCAGTATCCAAGCAAGAGCAATCAAAAAGATACCCGCAATCGCTGCCCTATAAAATGCAGTCAACATAACCGGAGCATATGTTAGGCTCACCGAAATTAGTGGATAGCATGTTGCCCAAAGAAGCATGGTCATTATGGCGACAAAAGGCACTATTGTATTTGAGTTGCTCACTTTGATAGGTACATTCACAGGGTCATAGTTAATCGTCAGATTTAAAACCAGAACCTAAGGCCTGCGACGAACTGGCTGTCAGAGCGATTCTCGCCTGCGGCGCGCCGGTAATCCGCTGTATCACCATAAGTGCTCGTCCATTCCACTCCAATGTAGGGGGCAAATTGACGGCTGAACTCATAACGCAGACGCACACCCAACGCGAGATCCGACAGGC
>PZPK01000008.1 GCA_006212045.1 Oleiphilus sp.
TCTACCGTCAACGTTTTGCCAAACGCCATAGGCACGTCGACCGGCAAAGCGCATAGAGCTTCTCCAAGTAACTAAATGAATCAGATTCGCTCTGAGGGTTGCGCTTGTCTGAAAGTCACTGAAAAGAACAAATTTCAGGATAAAAACTCGGTGTCGCAACGGAATTCAGCGTGAACGGGTCTAGGTTGCATAGAGCGTGGGAAAGGATAGGTTGTTATTCTAATAAGTGCCTGTCCCTCTTGCATTAGCAACCCCAAATCATTAACAATCGACGCAACCAATTCCTTCGAGTTTACATAAGCTCTTTTATGAAAGAACGCACGCTCTGCCCGGACTGCCAATCCGTGATTGACGGCAACCCCGCTTTGTTTACCTTAAAATCCATTCGCTGCGGCCAGTGCCAGAAGTCCTTGCGTACCAATTTGAATGCGCGACTGCTGCATGTCTTGTCATTTGGCATTCTGGCGCTGTACTACCTGTCGGTGCGGCAGGGCTATGTCTCGGCGCAAAGCGATATGCTGGTGCTTGGCCTGGCTGCGGTATGTTTGCCTTTGATCGTGGCCATTTTTCTGCCACGCTATGAGCAGGGAGAACAGCGCTCGCCCTATTCCATGTTCATCAATGCGGTGTTCTATCTAACGGTGGTGATACTGGCCGCGCTCTGGCTGCTGCGCTGAAACAAAGGTTGCACAAGCGCAACGCTGTTCCTCAGGCGCTGGCCTTCTGACTCCCCAGTTATTGGTGCTAAGATGGCTGCACATTCCATCACCAACCGTCTTGCCTATGTCCGAATATCTTTCAGCCAACACTTCGTTCGATTTTGAACATCCGGAACTTGTTTCCTATGGCGCATCACTGGTCGGTGATGCGCGCGACCCCGTCGAAATCGCCAAGCGACTGTACCTCGGCGTTCGCGACGATATTCGCTATAACCCCTACCGTTTTGATACCGCACCAGAATCCTTTAGCGCGAGTAATTGTCTGGCCAAGGGTGAATCGTATTGCATCCCTAAAGCGGTGTTGCTTGGAGCACTTTGCCGCCGGTATGGTATTCCTGCCCGCCTGGGGCTGGCCGACGTGCAGAACCATCTGGCCAGTCCACAGTTTCTGGCCTATCTCAGAACTAATATCTTCGTGATGCATGGCTATACGGATATTTATCTCAACGATCGCTGGGTGAAGGCGACCCCCGCCTTCGATAAAAACCTGTGTCAGTTGATGAACGTGCAAGCCCTTGAGTTCAATGGACTGGAAGACTCGATATTCCATGCCTTTGACAATGACGGCGCCAAACATATGGAATACTTGCGCGAGCATGGTACCTTTGCAGTTGTACCGGTGGACTTTATTGTGCAATCGATCATCGAAGCCTATCCACACCTGACAGATGTCGCGCCAGACCCGGATAATAAAAAATCATTTCAGGCTGACCTGTCATCCTGAACCGACAAGGCCCTGTCGTTGCCTAAAGCATTACGGAATCCTGACAGGGCCGCCATCACAAACGGAGGAGCAACATGGCAGACTCAATACAACGCAAAGGCCAATGTCTCTGCGGCAAGGTCTTACTCGACACCAAGGTAGAGAAAAAAGTGGGCGTTTGCCATTGCGGTATGTGCCGTGCCTGGGGCGGCGGGCCGATGTTTGCGGTGCAGGCCAGTGAAAGACCACATTTTGAAGGCGGCGAGCACATCAATAGTTACGACACCTCGGACTGGGCAGAGCGGGCGTTCTGCCAACACTGTGGTAGCCACCTTTACTATCGCATCAAGGCCTCTGACGAGTACATTGTTCCGGTAGGTCTATTCAGAGACCAGAGTGGCTTCGAGCTGGACCATCAGATTTTCATCGACCATAAACCCGCCTATTATGCCTTCGCCAACGACACCACGAACATGACAGAAGCCGAGGTATTCGCTAAATACAGCTGACTAGCGGAGCTGCGGATCAGCGCTCGGTCTGGCCGCCATATGCGTGCCCGAGAACCTGAGATACAAGCTTGCCAGGATCAGGGCGCTGGTACCCAGACCGATGCCCATGCCGGTCCAAACACCCGCGGCGCCATGTTCCTGCACAAGGAAATAGGCGACGGGAAAACCGACCAGCCAGTAACTCACTGTGGCCGCTATGGTAGGTGAAGAGCCCAAACGGAATCCTCTCAATACCCCCATCAGCACCACCTGATAGGCATCGACAAACTGAAACAGTGCAGCCACAAACAGGATGCTGACCGCAATCGGCATCACACTGTCGATGTTGGCGACCCGGGAGTCGATAAACATTTCTGTCAGTTGTTCCGGCAACAGTAAAAACACACTGCCCGATACTGCGGCAGTCAGAGTCATAGCCATCAGGCTCAAGCGGACAACCGCTCTGACCTGATCGTATTGCGCCGCGCCGTAGTACTCCCCAACCTTGACCGAGACCGCTTGCGAAAACCCGAGCGGGATCATGAAGGCCAGCGTGGTGCTCTGCAAGGCGACCTGATGCGCAGCGAGGGCTTCGACGCTGACCAGCCCGATCAACAGTGCGGCAGCAGAGAACATGCCGATTTCCATGGCATGCGATAGCGCAATCTGCGAGCCAAGTCTGACCGTCTCAACCAGCTGGGAAAACGAAAATAGTTGCCAGCCGGACCAGAACGGAAAACGACGAAACAGGGTTTGTCGATAGGCCATGACAATCGTGGCAAGCGCCATGCCCAAACTGACCAGACAGGTACCCAGCGCAACCCCTTGCACGCCCATCGCAGGCAACCCGAATTGTCCGGTCATCAACACATAGCTGATGGGATAATTGCTTAGCGCCGCGATGACGCTAATTGGCAGTATAATGCCCGGCCGCCCCATGCCTAGCACAAGACTACGCATCAGGATAAAGAACAGCGCTGGCAACAAGGCCCATACCAGGACCCGCAAATAGGATTCGGCAACGTCGACGACCGCTTCCTCCTGCCCCAGTGCCAGTAACAGTGGCTTGATATTCCAGATCACCACACCAAATAAAAGCGACAACAAAGCGGTTACGACCACACCAGACAGCAGTGCCTGATGAATGGCACTTTCGTCTCCTTCCCCCCGTTCTACCCGGCCCTTGGCAAAGGCAATATGATTGGCCGTCGCGACCAGAACGCCAATACCCACGACATAGAAGAACTGGAATGCGACCGCGCCCAGCCCGCCGCCCGCCAGCACCACGACGCCGAGCTGCCCCATCAGCACGGTATCGATAAATGACATGGAGGCAAAGGCCAACTGTCCAATCACAATCGGTAGCGACAGGCGCGCCAGATCATTGGGCAAACTCATATTTTCAGTTCCTTTGAGATAACTGTACCGCTATTCAGCGCATCGGAAATGCGTGGGGCCGATCCGTCTCGCACCGAGGCATACCAGGCCGAAGGGTTAATGATCTCACCATCCTCCATGGAAACGGGCGGATAACAGAGTTCTTTCTGGTCACAGAACTTCGCCACATCGGGATGCGCCCAACGAAAAAAGCATGCACGATACTCGGCTTCTGGCAGACGGCAGCGCTCGTACAGGCCCGCTGCCTGTCTTTGCCGATGCGCTTCGGCAAGAATAATGGCGGCCGCAACCGAGACATTGTAGGACTCGACCATTCCTTCCATCGGGATAATGATTTCCTGATCCACCTGCGCCAGCGCTTGTTCGCTGACTCCTTTTTTCTCATTTCCCATGAGAATCGCACACGGCTGGCGATAATCGACTTCGCGGTAATCAAGGGACTTGTCGGACAGATGCGCGGCAAAGATTTGGTAACCACCGGATTTAAGGTGCGAGATTGCCTGAGACATGGATTCATGCCGATGGATATTGACCCAACGATCACTGCCCATCGCAGTGCCACTATAGGGGCGATGCCTGTCCCAGGGCCAGACCATGTGCAGTTCGTGCATACCGACCGCATCACTGGTGCGTACCAGTGCGGCAATATTGCGAGGCTTGTGAATCTGCTCGGTCAGTAGCGTGAGATCGGGTTGACGCCTGTCCAGGGTGCGCTTGAGTTTTTGGAATCTTTCCGGGGTCATTAACGCGTAAAGATAATTAGCAGATTCACAACAGCCATGGCAGCCATGCATAACCAGGTAAGCGCGGTGCCATAAAAACGGCCAAAGGACGTGCCGCTATTTGTGCTCAAGCCCCAGGCATGCAGGCCACGCGCAATCAGCAGCGAGACACCAAACACATGCATCAGCCAGGGCGTCAATTGGTTTAACTCTAGGAATAACAGCAACAGCAATGCCAGGGGAATATTCTCGACGGCATTACCATGCGCCCGAATCGCACAACGCATCTTGTCACTGGCATTATTATCGTTCAGGCCAACTTTTTCCTGTCTTCTGAAAATGGTAATCCGATACGCCAGAAACAACACCAACATCACCAGAAGACTGCCGTAAATGGGGGTAAATCGAAGCATACTCATTGCCATCATCCAGATCCTTAAGAATTAGTGATTACTATTGCTCGGGCCCTTACTGCCCGCCGGAAATTGTGCCACTGCGCTGGTGGCTTTGATTTTTGCAGTTCCGCCGTTCTCTACTTCGTCGATTCTTACGATGGCATTCATCGGGATATAAGTGCGTTTGACGCCAGAGAATTCGGTCTTCAACTTCTCTTCCCCCGGATCGACCAGTAACTGGGATTTTTCGCCAAACAGAAGCTGCTCTACCTCAACAAATCCGTACATTTCAGAAGGATAGACATGGCTCGCGAAAATCTCGTAGATATCTTCGTGATTGTAAAAAATGACTTTGTAGGTTTTTTTGATGCTCATCAATCTCGCAGTGTTTCAGTTGGGGTTAAAAGGACGCGAATCATAGCACATAATTATCACAAACCATTGCCTTTCAACCTTGCTTTACGCGAAACAAAAAGAATCGTAACGAAGCATCCATGATGCGTTTCACTGACTTGTCTGCAACAACCGGCGCGTCCTGCCAGTGCTTATGAAGGCAGGTGAACCCTCAAGTGACTGCGCACAACAACGCATGGGTCTCTCAAGGTCGAACACAGCTCTCAGGAAACAAAATAGTGCTACAAGACTTGCGGCACGACAGGTATAATCTCGCGCCTCCAAAAACAAACCTGTTTATTTTTCGAACACCTTATGACTAAGAAGCTTTTTATCAAAACACATGGCTGCCAGATGAACGAGTATGACTCCTCGCGCATGGCAGATCTCTTGCGTGAAGACGGCGACGTTGAGCTGACGGATACGGCGGAAGACGCCGATATTCTGCTACTCAATACCTGCTCTATTCGTGAAAAAGCCCAGGAAAAGGTGTTTCACCAGTTGGGGCGTTGGAAAAAACTGAAGGAAGGCCGGCCAGAGCTGACCATTGGCGTTGGCGGCTGTGTCGCCAGTCAGGAAGGTCAGGCGATTCGCGATCGCGCGCCCTTTGTGGATGTGATCTTCGGGCCACAAACCCTGCACCGTCTTCCCGAGATGATCGACGCCTCCAAAACCAGTGATGTCGGCGTGGTCGACATCAGTTTCCCTGAAGTCGAGAAATTCGATCATTTGCCTGCCCCCGGCATCGATGGCCCTTCGGCCTTTGTCTCGATTATGGAAGGCTGCAGCAAATACTGTACCTTCTGCGTGGTGCCTTACACGCGCGGCGAAGAGGTTAGCCGCCCGGCTGATGACGTAATTGCAGAGGTGGCACATCTGGCCTCCCAGGGCGTGCGTGAAGTGAACCTGCTTGGACAGAATGTCAATGCCTATGCAGGCGAAACGCATGATGGCGACACCATGGATTTGGCCGAGTTAATTACACTGGTCGCCGCCATTGACGGAATCGACCGGATTCGTTTTACCACCTCCCATCCAGTCGAATTCTCGGACAGTCTGATTGATGTCTATGCCACGGTGCCGGAGCTGGTCAGTCATCTGCATCTCCCCGTGCAGAGTGGTTCGGATCGTATACTGGCCGCAATGAAGCGTGGCCATATGGCGCTGGAATACAAATCCAAAATTCGTCGCATTCGACAGCATCGTCCGGACATTTCGATTTCATCCGACTTTATTGTCGGCTTTCCTGGCGAAACCGATCAGGACTTCGAAGCCACAATGAACCTGATTAATGACATTGGCTTCGATACGTCGTTCAGCTTTATCTACAGCGCGCGCCCCGGCACGCCGGCAGCCGACCTGAAAGATGAAACCCCGGAAGAGATCAAAAAACAGCGGCTGGCGATATTACAACAGCGCATTACCCAGCAGGCGCAGGCGATTAGCCGGCGCATGGTCGGCAGCAGGCAACGCATCCTTGTGACGGGATTTTCCAAGAAAGATCCAGGCGAAATGCAGGGACGCACCGAGAACAATCGTGTCGTCAACTTCAGAGCCAACCAGAATCGGCACGACAGTGCGCTGATCGGACGTTTTGTAGACGTCACCATCACCGCTGCCCTGCCGAATTCATTGCGCGGCGAACGCTGTGACGATCAGGACTACTAGGCGGAACTTACTATTAGCACACCGGCACCCCAAGAGCCGTCTACAGACGGCAAAAAAGCTGTGACCCGACAGGAAATCGACTTGTCGCCCTATGACAATGAACGACTGGCCCTGCTTTGTGGCCAGTTTGACGAAAATATCAAACATCTCGAAAAGCTGATGAAAGTGCAGCTGAACCGGCGTGGCAATGTGTTTAAAGCGCATGGCGAAGCAGGTGCTGCCAAAGCCTGCATTGAGATACTGCGCCACCTGTATCGGGAAACAGAACAGCATCGTGCGGTGACGCTGAACATGGTCAGTCTTTTTGCTCAGGAGGCCGGGCAGGAATTTGTCGCCTTTGACGATAGCAATGACGACACCGTGATCAAAACACCGCGTGTACAGATCAAGCCGCGGGGCAAAAACCAGAACCGCTATGTCAGCAGTATTAAAAAGCATGACATTAATTTCGGCATCGGTCCGGCCGGAACCGGCAAAACCTACCTGGCCGTCGCCTGCGCGGTTGAAGCCCTGAACAACGAAGAGGTGAAACGGATTCTGCTGGTGCGTCCTGCCGTTGAAGCCGGTGAGAAGCTGGGCTTTCTACCCGGCGACCTGGCCCAGAAAGTTGACCCTTATTTACGCCCGCTGTATGACGCGCTCTATGAAATGCTGGGTTTTGATCAGGTCGCCAGACTGATCGAAAAGAATGTTATTGAGGTCGCCCCATTGGCCTTTATGCGCGGCCGAACGCTTAACAATGCCTTTATTATTCTCGATGAGAGTCAAAACACGACACCTGAGCAAATGAAAATGTTTCTGACACGTATCGGGTTTGGTTCCACAGCAGTGATTACCGGCGACATTACTCAAACCGATTTGCCCAAAGGCGCACGCTCGGGCCTATCCCATGCCCAGCAGGTACTGAAGGATGTTGACGGCATTGGCAGCATCCGTTTCAGTGCCGCTGATGTGGTGCGCCATCCGCTAGTGCAGCGCATAGTGGAAGCCTATGACAAACATGACGCCAGTCAGCAGGCATCGCAATGAACAAAACACTGATTGATTTGCAAATCGTCTCTGCGCACACGGGCATACCATCGCAACAGGAGTTCGAGCGCTGGGCGGAACTGGTGTGCTCGCACATTGAAGAGGCTGAAATCACGATTCGCATCGTTGACGAAGAGGAAAGTCGCGCGCTGAATCGCGAATACCGTAGCAAGGACAAACCGACCAATGTCCTGTCCTTTCCCTTCGAGGCACCGGAACATGCCCCGCTCCCCTTACTGGGTGATTTGGTGATCTGCGCACCACTGGTCAAGAGCGAGGCGCAAGCGCAGCAAAAAAACGAAACAGACCACTGGGCCCACCTCACCATTCACGGCACCCTGCATCTGCTTGGTTACGATCACATTGACGCTCAAGAGGCCATTGAAATGGAAACACTGGAAACAAAAATCCTGGCCGGTTTGGGCATTGCGGACCCCTATTCCGAATAAAGCGATATGCCACAAGACACTCTGCAAAAAACAAAGGGCTTCACAAGCCCCTCAACATCACGCAAAATACACCCATCCAAGACGACGAACACCCTTGTATGAATGACCAATCGGCAAGTAATACTTCGCCCAACAAATCCTGGCTTGAACGCATTTCCCAAGCCTTTTCAGATCAGCCGGAATCCCTGAAAGACATCATTGAGATCCTGCGCGAAGCCGAACAGCGGCAAGTCCTTGATGCCGATGCCCTGAGCATCATTGAGGGTGCCATGCAGGTCACGCACATGCAGGTGCGTGAAGTGATGATCCCCCGGACACAGATGATTACCGTAAAGGCCACGCTGGAACCCGAAGAATTTCTGCCAGAGATTATTGAGTCGGCCCACTCCCGCTTCCCGGTCGTTGGTGAATCTCCAGATGAAATCATCGGTATTTTGCTGGCCAAGGATTTGCTGCCACTGGCGCTGAAGGGCGAACTCAAGAAAGGTACCGTCTCTGAATTATTGCGCCCGGCCTCCATTGTTCCCGAAAGCAAGCGGCTCAATCAGTTACTGAAAGAATTCAAGCAAACGCGCAATCATATGGCCATTGTCGTCGATGAATATGGCTGTATCTCAGGGCTGGTAACCATCGAAGATGTGCTGGAACAGATCGTGGGCGAGATCGAAGACGAACATGATTTCGATGATGAAGCCATGATCAAGACGCTCGGCAACGGGGAGTACAATGTCAAAGCGCTCACGCCGATTGGCGAGTTCAATGACTTTTTCGGCACGACCATTCCTGACTCAGAATTCGATACCATTGGCGGTGTCGCGCTGAAACATTTTGGGCGATTGCCCAATCGTAACGACCAGACAAAGTTTTACGGCTTTCGAGCCACCGTACTGAATGCAGACAACCGCTCCATTCGCCTGTTAAAGATCGAAAAGCTTCCGGAGTCGTAGGTATTATAAATAGGCCGAGACCACACATGCTCCGCACGGGGGGTTGAGACTTTCTGACGCCCTCTGCTTAAACCCGGGCGTCGCTTCCTGTCATCATCAACTAAAAAAACAAATCGTATGCACTCGCTTCTTGAAAAACCTTCGCTTGTTGCCCTGCTTGTTCTACTCAGCGGAGCCTTTCAAACATTAACGATTGCACCCTTTGACCTCTGGTGGCTTGGCCCCCTGACGATCCTTCTGCTTCTCTTCAGTACTGGCGCACTTGATCCAAAGCAGCCAGGGCGGCCTATCCTGTATGGCTGGCTGTTCGGCCTAGGGCTTTTCGGTTCCGGCGCTTCCTGGGTCTATGTCAGTATCCACACCTATGGCTACGCCAGTCCACCTCTTGCGGCGTCTTTGACGGTGCTTTTCGTGATGGGTCTCGCCCTGTTCCATGCATTCCAGTTCTGGCTGTACTACAAGATTCGCACCCCCGGCGTTATGGTGAATGCGCTGATTTTCGGCGCGCTATGGGTACTCTCAGACGCCTTCAGAAGCGATTTCCTGACCGGCTTCCCATGGCTATTCCTGGGATACGGCCATTTGGAAAGCCCATTGGCTGGCTGGATTCCGGTACTTGGCGTGTATGGTCTGACAGCAATCGTGGTTGCAACAGGACTGGCCTTAAGCCTATGGCTTCTGCAAAGCCAGACCTTGGCTACCAGGATTGTGTTGCTGGCAGTGGCCGCTTTTTGGATCTGCGGAATGATGCTGAAACAGGTTCAATGGACGCAGGATACCGGTGAAGAACTGGATGTTGCGATGCTGCAACTGAACATCCCTCAAGAGCTTAAATGGCTTCCCAGTCAGCGCCGCAAAACCCTGCGCCTATTGGAAAACCTGACCGTTGAGCACTGGGATCATGATGTTATTATCTGGCCCGAAACAGCTGTCCCCATGCTTTATGATCAGGCACTACCCTTATTGAAAGGGATTGACCAGCAAGCCATCAGGGAAGACGTGAATATTATTAGCGGCATCCCCTATCGCGAGCTGGATGAGAAGAAACGCCAGCTTGCCCTGCATAACAGTATTTTCAGCTTCGGACAGGGCGAAGGCATTAATCACAAGCAAAAACTGGTGCCCTTTGGAGAGTATGTTCCGCTGGAAAAGTATCTGCGCGGACTGATCGCATTTTTCGATCTGCCCATGTCAGATTTCAAGAAGGGCCCGGCAGAACAGGACTTGCTGAAATCCAGAAATCATCATGTCGCACCCTTTATCTGCTACGAAGTGGTCTATCCTGATTTTGTCGCTCGCCGCGCAGAACACGCCGACTATCTGCTGACCATTTCAAATGACAGCTGGTTCGGCACATCCATCGGCCCGCTTCAGCATTTACAAATGGCACAGTTCCGGGCAGCTGAAAACGGCCGCTATATGGTTCGCGCCACAAACAATGGCGTTACCGCGATGATTGACGAACAAGGACGCATAACCGCCCGCAGCGAACAGTTCGTGCAAACAGTGCTGAGCGCCAAACTGAAAATATTCTCGGGCCAAACGCCCTTTTCCAGCGTCAAGTCAGTACCGCTTCTGATCCTTTGTTCAGGCATTGTTTTCTTTTTTGTGCTGATCAGAAAACGTAAAACCGGAAAAGACCAGGCCGACACTTCCCGGTCGGTTTAAAACAGCCGGTTTTGATGCCGCGTGGCGTATCCAAACGGCCACTATCTAAGTTAGAATGGCCGACCTGATTTTCAACCGTAATTTAATTGTCAAGTGACCTTACTATCCACATGCACGAACATTATTCCCCGAAAGAAATAGAACAAATCGCCCGTCAGTACTGGGAAGACAATCAAAGCTTCAAGGTAAGCGAAGATCCCGGTAAGGAAAAATACTACTGCCTGTCCATGTTTCCGTACCCGAGCGGAAAGCTACACATGGGACACGTGCGCAATTACACCATTGGCGATGTTATTTCCCGTTATCAACGCATGCAGGGTAAAAACGTATTGCAACCGATGGGCTGGGATGCCTTCGGCTTGCCGGCGGAGAACGCCGCCATTAAAAATCAGGTCGCGCCAGCGAAGTGGACCTACGAAAACATCGCCTATATGAAAAACCAGCTCAAGCAACTTGGTTTTGGCTACGACTGGGACCGGGAACTGGCAACCTGTCGACCCGAATATTACAAATGGGAACAGTGGTTCTTTACCAAGCTGTACGAAAAGGGACTCGTTTACAAGAAGAATGCGACGGTCAACTGGGACCCGGTTGACCAGACCGTGCTCGCCAATGAGCAGGTTGTTGACGGTCGTGGCTGGCGCTCAGGCGCCATCGTTGAGCGCAAGGAAATCCCGCAGTGGTTTATCAAAATTACAGACTATGCAGAAGAATTGCTCAACGATCTTGAACAGCTGGAAGAATGGCCGGAACAGGTCAAGACCATGCAAAAGAACTGGATTGGCCGGTCAGAAGGTCTGGAGTTCGAATTTCAGGTCAAAGGGCGTGAGGACACGCTAAGTGTATACACAACCCGGCCCGACACCATCATGGGCGTCACCTATGTCGCCGTTGCGGCGCAGCATCCTTTGGCGCTGGCCATGGCCGAAACCAATTCTGAAGTGAAGGCCTTCGTTGACTCCTGCAAGCAAAACAAAGTGGCTGAGGCAGACATGGCCACCATGGAGAAAAAAGGCGTTCCAACCGGGCTGTACGCGATCCACCCGCTGACCGGTGATGAAGTCCCGATCTGGACTGCAAACTTTGTGCTGATGGACTACGGCTCGGGTGCCGTCATGTCGGTACCTGCCCATGATGAACGTGATCACGAATTCGCTTTGACCTATCAGCTGCCGATCAAGCAAGTGATTGCCAGCGAATCCGGCGAAGAGCTGGATATTCAGGACGCTGCGTATGTCGAAAAAGGGCTCTTGGTATCCTCTGGTGAGTTCACTGGCCTGAGTTCGAGCGAAGCCTTCGAAGCCATCGTCAATAAATTTGAAACGCTTGGCACCGGTCGACGCAAGGTCAATTACCGCCTGCGTGACTGGGGTGTATCGCGCCAGCGCTACTGGGGCGCCCCAATACCAATGATGACGCTGGAAGACGGTACTGAGGTTGCAGTCCCTCTGGATCAGCTCCCGGTCGAACTTCCGGAAGATGTGGAACTGGATGGCGTCAAATCGCCCATCAAAAGCGATCCGGCATGGGCCAAAACGGAGTACCAGGGCCAGCCGGCCACGCGTGAAACCGATACCTTTGACACCTTTATGGAATCATCATGGTATTACGCACGCTATTGCTCTTCGGATTCGGATGAACAAATGCTGGACCCTGCGGCTGCCAACTACTGGTTGCCGGTAGATCAATATATCGGTGGAATTGAGCACGCCATTCTGCATCTGCTGTATGCCCGTTTTTTCCACAAGCTGTTGCGTGATGTCGGTCTGGTAGAGAGTGATGAACCCTTCAAACGCCTTTTGTGTCAGGGCATGGTCCTTGCCGAAAGCTTTTATCAGGAAGACGATAAGGGCGGCAAAGTATGGATAGCCCCCAGCGATGTGCAAGTCACTACCGACGACAAAGGCAAGGTTGTCTCGAGAACGATCGCCAGCGATGGGTCTGAGGTACATACCGCCGGTATGAGCAAGATGTCGAAATCCAAGAATAACGGGATCGACCCACAAACGATCATTGACCAGCATGGTGCCGATACCGTTCGCCTGTTTATGATGTTTGCGGCCCCTCCCGAACAGTCATTGGAATGGTCTGACAATGCGGTCGATGGCGCCAACCGCTTCCTCAGAAGACTCTGGAAAGCGGTGCAGGCACACACTGAACACACACTGACAGAAGCGCTGGATCCAGGCGCATTGAATGATGAGCAAAAGGCGTTACGTCGGAAAACACACGAAACGATCACAAAAGTCAGTGACGACATCAGTCGCCGGCTGACCTTCAATACCGCCATTGCCGCCGTCATGGAGCTGATGAACCAGGTGTCCAGGTTTGTCGATGTCAGTCCTCAGGGGCTTGCGGTCACGCAGGAAGCACTGGAAACTGCGACCCTACTTCTGGCGCCAATCACTCCACATATTTGCCACACACTCTGGCAAGAGCTGGGGCATGATGAAGCCATCATCGCTAGTGACTGGCCGCTGGCTGACGAAGCCGCCATGACCCGTGATAGCGAAACAATTGTGGCGCAGGTCAATGGTAAGGTACGTGCGAAGCTGGAGCTGCCGGTAGGACTCGATAACGCTGAAATAGAAGAAGCCGCCCGCTCGGACAGCAATGTGCAGAAATTTATTGACGGCAAGACGGTTCGCAAAGTGATCGTTGTGCCCGGAAAACTCGTCAATATCGTCGCAAACTGATAGGACACTGCCCACTAGTCAGCCTTTGTCTACATACGTTGCACCTCAAAGGCTGTATGCTTTAATTCGGGTCCCTTGGGCCCTTACCGTGAACGAGACACAGGAAGCCCGACATTGGAAATAAAGTGCCTGGATTCTGCAACTCCGGTAAATTCGCCATTATTGGTTCTGGCTACCCTTATATGCCTGCTCTCGCTGAGTGCATGCGGCTTTCACCTTCGTGGCAACTCCGAGACACTTGTCGCCAGCTTCCCCAAGCTTGCCGTGCAGTGCAACAAGAAGTCGGACTGGCAGATGTGTCACTACCTGAATGCCCGCATTACAGCCATGGGCACCGAAATTTCTGATGACGCGCGCTTCCTACTCAAGGTGGACCGCGTTCAAAGCTCGCAACGCGCGATCTCCCTGAATAATGATGCTACCGCTGCCGAGCAGGAACTCACGCATACCATGCACTATCGCCTGCGCGACATGGACCATGGCACAACGGTCTCGGAGCGTACGCTGTCCAGAAGTCAGATTTATCGCCTGAACGCTTCGGCACTCGTTGCCAAAGACCGGGAAAAGGAAGAACTGGAGAAATCACTCAATCAATCGCTGGTCAACACTCTTCTGCGCGAAATCAGCATCGCCAGCAGAGACAGAGAAACCGGCCCACAGGCAACTCCGCGACCATGAAGATTCGTCCAGACCAGTTAAGTCGCGAGCTCGAGCGAAAGATATTTCCGGTTTATATGCTGACGGGGGACGAGCCTTTGTTGCTGCAGGAATGTGCCGACCAGATCAGACGGGCCTGTCAGCAGCAGGGATATAGCGAGCGTCGCATATTTCATGTGGACCGGCAGTTTGACTGGACTCAGCTTCAGGATGAAGCAGAGTCCATGTCCCTGTTTTCGGAGAAGAAACTGATCGAATTGCGTCTGGGGAAATCTAAACCCGGTAGCGCTGGAGCCAAGGCACTCACCCGTTATCTCGAAAGCCCCAATGAAGACAACGTGCTGTTGATCGAATCGGCCCGTCTGGATGCCAACACACTGAAAAGCAAATGGGTCAGCACTATTGAGAAAGCGGGCGGCCTGCTTCAGATTTGGCCCATCAGCCTGAAAGAGATGCCCGACTGGCTATCGCGTCGTGCAGCAGCTATGAATCTGACACTTGAGAGAGAGGCTGTGATGCTATTGAGTGACCGTCTGGAGGGAAACCTGCTGGCTGCCGCACAGGAACTGGAAAAACTTAAGCTCAATTACCCATCTGAAACAATCAGTGAAGCCATGGTGCTGGAGACCGTAGATGATTCGGCACGCTACGATGTCTTTAATTTGACCGATAGCTGCCTGTTGGCAGACCCACGCAAAAGTATTCAGATACTCAGCCATTTGCGTGCAGAAGGTGTAGAAGCGACATTCGTGCTCTGGGCCCTCACTAAAGAGGTCAGGCTTTTGGATGCGATCAGGCAGGGATTGTCCAATGGCGCCAATATGACGGCCATTTTCAAACAAAACCGGGTGATCAACCGGCGTCAGAATTTGGTCACCCAAACGGCCCGACGCCTGGACCACCAGCACATCAGGACAATACTCGCACTGGGAGCGGAGTGCGATGCCCGTATCAAGGGAATGCTGAAAGGTGGTTCACCCTGGGATACGCTTTCAGATATGGTACTGATGCTCTGTGGTACCCGCGCCATTAATAATACGGATCAGCACGCTGTCAGCTGAATTCGCCCATGAACGCTGGCGCCGATTCTCAGATAGTCGAAATAAGATAGCAGCGAAGAGGACTGCCCATTGAAATCCTTCAAACCACTTTACGTATTTTTGCTTCTCGCACTGACCGCGATTGTCGCCTGCCAAACTTCGCCCACCGGGCGAAAACAGTTAATCGTGGTTCCGGACAGTCAGATGAACCAACTCGGGGCCGCTTCTTTTGCCGAAATGAAGAAAGGTAATCCCCCGCTATCAGACTCCGCGCTGCTCGACTACGTCATGTGTATCAGCCACCCTCTCCTGATCGCTGCCGGCGAACAGCCCGGGGGCTGGGAAATTCAGGTGTTTGAGGACGACTCTCCGAACGCGTTTGCACTGCCCGGGCGTAAGATCGGCATCCATACAGGCATGATTGAACTCGCAAAAACGTCGGGCCAACTGGCAGCAGTGATCGGACATGAAATCGGGCATGTGCAGGCAAAACATGGCTCTGAACGGGTTTCTCTGGGAATGACCAGTCAGGCCGTACAACAAGTGGCGGCCATCGTTGTTGATGGCACGGAGTACGGCGCAGCCACCATGGCAGCGTTGGGTCTCGGCGCGCAGTTTGGCGTTCTGTTACCCTATAGCCGCACACATGAGTCTGAAGCCGACTTTATTGGCCTGGAGATCATGGCCAGAGCTGGTTTCGACCCCAGCCATGCGGTTGGTCTCTGGCAAGGCATGGCTAAACTGGGTGGCCAAAAACCGCCTGAATTCATGTCGACGCACCCTGCCAACCAGACCAGAATCAACGACTTGAACAGTCATATGGGCCATGCGAAAAGCCTTTACAGGAAAAGCCAGCAGCAGCCCGATTGTAAAAAACCTTCTTAGCGGCGTATAAACGCCAGACATAAAAAAAGTGACGCAAACAGAGCTTTGCGTCACTTTAACTTTGCTGATTTCCGACGATTGTCTAGAACTGAGCGTCAGCCATCGCCATCAGGTCCTGGCTGCCTGACTTGATTGACTCAAGCAATGACACGGTCCTTGGCAACAGTCGGCTGAAGAAGAACCTGGCCGTATTCAACTTCCCGGCATAGAAGTCATCGCTCTCGGCTTTAGGCGCCGCCGCTTTGACCATTCTTGCCCACATATAGCCATAGGTGGTCAGACCGAACATATCCAGATATTCCGCTGCTGCTGCACCCACCTCGCTTGCATCGTCTTTGCTCGCGTTCAGAACGAATTCGGTTGCATCGCTCAGGCGTTCAACGGATGCAGCCAAGGGTCCCAAATAAGGAGCCATCGCTTCGTTGTCGGATTCTTCGTCAATAAAGTTGGAAACTTCAGAAGCAAACAGTTCGAACAGCTTGCCGCCATTGGAAACTATCTTGCGACCGAGCAGGTCCATGGCCTGAACGCCATTGGTACCTTCATAGATTTGCGTAATTCGCGTATCCCGAACCAACTGCTCCTGACCCCATTCGCGAATATAGCCATGACCACCGAAAATCTGCTGCCCGGCAATACAGGAATCCAACGCACGATCCGTCATATAGGCTTTTGCGATAGGCGTCATCAGGGCGACCATCGCCTCGGCATGCTGTTTCTGTTCGGCGTCGTCCGAGAACTTGGAAATATCAAGAAAACGCGCAACATAAGTTGAGAACGCCCGGCTACCCTCGGTAAAGGCCTTCATGGTCAACAGCATGCGCCTGACGTCAGGGTGGACGATAATCGGATCGGCCGCCTTGTCTTTCAGTACGGCACCGGATGGAGAACGGCCCTGAATACGGTCCAGCGCATATTCAACTGCATTCTGGTACGAACGTTCGGCGGCTGCAAAACCCTGAATACCGACGCTCAGACGCTCGTAGTTCATCATGGTAAACATGGCTGCGAGGCCTTTGTTGACTTCGCCGACCAGCCAGCCTTGTGCACCATCGAAATTCATCACACAGGTACCGGACGCTTTTATGCCCATTTTGTGTTCGATAGAACCACAGGTGACATTGTTGTTCTCACCTACCACACCATTGTCATCGACGTGATTACGGGGAACCAGAAACAGGGAAATGCCTCGTGAACCCTCTGGCGCGTCAGGCAGTTTTGCCAGCACCAAATGGATAATGTTGTCTGTCAGGTCATTCTCACCGCCGGTAATGAAGATCTTGGTACCGGTGATACTGAAGCTACCATCCGAATTGGGCTCCGCTTTGGTGCGAATCATCCCCAGATCCGTGCCGGCATGAGGCTCTGTCAGATCCATCGCGCCGGTCCACTCACCTGAATACATTTTAGGAAGATATTTTTGCTTGAGCTCTTCAGTCGCATGCGCATCAATGGCAAGCGCTGCACCAGAGGTCAGGCAAACGTACAAGCCAAAGGACACATCGGCGGAATACAGCATTTCTTCATACTGTGCGCCCAACATTTTGGGCATACCCATACCTTCATAGTCAGGGTTTCCGGTCAAACCGGACCAACCGCCTTCTGCAAATGTCTTGTATGCATCACGGTAGCCCGTCGGTACAGTGACTTTGCCATCATCAAAGTGACAGCCTTCTTCATCACCTTCACGACTCAACGGTGCAATCAATGAGGCAGTGATCTTTCCAGCCTCTTCAAGAATCGCATCGGCCGTTTCCATATCTACTGTTTCTTTTGTTCCTGCCAAAGAACCCCAAAGCTTTTCCGCTTCGAATACTTCATTCATTACAAACCGAATGTCTTTCAAAGGAGCTTTATATTCAGCCATTTACCTTTCCTCACCTGTACTCTTGCCGATCAAACTACTCAATACACCATTGGGCCAGATGGTTATACCAACCATCCCCAGGTATCTAATGACGGATGAACACGACGCCGCTATCCGAAATTTTCGGCGCGCATTCTAACGTAAAAAGCCCGCTGATGCGGGCTTTTTTTAAGGGTTCTTTCAAAAGAACCACAAATCAGAACGCAAAGTGCTCTTCATCCATCGCCATGATGGAGTCACCACCCGCAGCAATCATCTGCGCATGTGCGGCTGTGCGCGGCAAAATGCGGTCAAAATAGAATTTGGCCGTTTGGATTTTTGCCTTGTAGAAGTCCTGCTCGGAAGTACCTTCCGCCAGTTTTGCGTTTGCAGTATCGACCATACGCGCCCAGAAGTACGCGAGACAGATGTAACCAGAGTACATCAGGAAGTCTACCGAAGCCGCACCGACCTCATCGCGATTCTGCATGGCAGTCATACCGATTTTCATCGTAATGTCGCCCCACTCTTTGTTCAGTTTGGCCAAAGGCTCGATGAACGCTTTCATGTCATCGTTACCTTCGTGCTCCTGACAGAACTTGTGCACGATCTTGGTGAAATTACGCAGGGAAGCGCCTTGCGACATCAGGATTTTACGACCCAACAGGTCAAGCGCCTGAATACCGGTGGTGCCTTCGTACAGCAAGGCTATTCGGGTATCACGAACAATCTGCTCCATGCCCCATTCCTGAATAAAGCCGTGACCACCAAATACCTGAACGCCGTGGTTTGCGGCTTCATAGCCAGCTTCCGTACAGAACGCTTTCAGTATCGGCGTCAAAAAGCCCAACAGGTCATCGGCTTCTTTCTGAACGTCACCTTCGCCATGTTGCACCAGGTCAGCCTGCTGCGCAGCAAAATAAATCATCGCTCGAGAACCTTCGGCAATTGCTTTTTGGGTCAGAAGCATACGACGTACATCAGGGTGAACAATAATTGGATCGGCTTTGCCATCGGGGTTTTTAGGGCCAGACAGTGAACGCATTGCCAAACGCTCTTTCGCATAGGCCAGAGCGCCCTGGAAAGAACCTTCCGCGGCCGCAAGCCCCTGGATAGAGGTGCCGATACGCGCGACGTTCATAAAGGTAAACATGCAGTTCAGACCTTTATTCTCAGGACCAATCAACCAGCCCTTGGCGCCATCGAAATTCATGACACAGGTAGCGTTGCCGTGAATACCCATTTTGTGTTCGATCGATCCACAGGTGACCGCGTTACGCTCGCCTGCATTACCATTGGCATCAGGCAGGTGCTTGGGCACGATAAACAGGGAAATACCTTTGGTACCTTCCGGAGCACCCGGGAGACGTGCCAGTACGATGTGGACAATATTGTCCACCATGTCATGCTCACCCGCAGAGATGAAGATTTTGGTGCCTGTGATGTTGTAGCTACCGTCTGCATTCGGTTCAGCTTTAGTCGTCAGGATACCCAGATCTGAACCACACTGTGGCTCGGTCAGACACATGGTACCGGTCCACTCACCGCTCACCAGCTTGGTCAGGTAAGTTTCCTGCTGTTCAGGTGTACCATGCTCTTCCAGCGTTGCGCGGGCGCCATGACTCAAGCCCGGGTACATACCCCAGGACCAGTTGGCTGTACCGATCAGCTCGCTCAGAATAATGTTCAATGATTCGGGCAAGCCCTGACCACCATGCTCTACAGGCGCGTTCATTGAAGGCCATCCACCCTCAACGTACTGCTGGTAAGCTTCTTTGAAACCTTTCGGAGTTGTTACGCCGTCTTCCGTAAGAGTACAGCCTTCCTGATCACCTATCTGATTCAAAGGAGCCAGCACTTCTTCACAAAACTTGGCGCCTTCACCAATAATCGCGTCAACCATGTCCGGAGACGCGTCTGAAGCACCGATAGACTGATAGTGCTTCTCGCTATCCAGCACTTCATTCATCACAAATTTGATGTCGCGTAAGGGAGCCTTAAATTCTGGCATAACAATAACCTCAACATTTTGTTTGACGCTTTCGCGTCATTCATTGCTTTACCCGTGTTTCTGGATTCAGGAGAACACGGCAGCTAATTAATTTTTAACGGGGCGCCAAATCATAACCAGGCATGATCCGGACACCAAATATCAAACGACCGTTTGAAACATACGTTCGCTTTAAGAAATTGTCAAGAAGTGATGCTGAGTTTTAGCTCTAATTAACATTAGTGAAACATCACTATCTCTATGAATCCAGTCGCTTACACCTCGTGGATTAATCTGGAAAGACTAGCAGACCTGTTTTTTTTGTCCGGTCGGCAACGCGATATTTTTGTAAAGATATGCTGAGACCGGAAACCGAAAACGGGTAGCTTGCTCGCTAAGCCCGAGTACTGACCAGAGAGCGCTCATCCTCAGCGCCAAGCCCCGAGGATTCAACATTCTCATAGGTACGGGCTGCGAGATTCGGTTTTTCGCGGCTTTCCCCAGATTCGGCTCTTGCCTGCTGCGCTTCTTCGCGACGCTCTTCATTCAATTGCAATCGCGCTTCGGCAATCGTCTGGCCTGCCTGTGAAGCCACCCTTCTGTCCTGTGCCGAAGGGTCGGACGGAGCCAACGCGGCAGCTTTGACCACATTCATCTTGTCGATCGTGGCCTGAGGATCACCCGAGACAGGTGAGGCATCTATCGGCACTTCACCACCAACCGCGTAGCGCTTGCCGTCAGGCCCTTCCTGATACACGTAACTGATGGCACCTGTGTATTGCCCGCCAACGGCCTTGTGCGCTCGCTCGTGGGCTTTGACCTGGGCATCCCGCGCAGCCAGTTGGTTAATTTGCCTTTCTTCCGCTGCCGTGAGTTCTCGCGCCAGCTTTTGGCCCTCTTCTTTGAGGATATCTTGTCGGGAAGTGTTTGAAAGCGTCACCCTGTCTTCAGCAAGGCGCTCTGGCGCGGCTGCGGAGGCAGCATCCTGAGGAACATTCTGGTTATGTCTTGGCGAACGGACTGGCTTGGGTTCGGACAAACCCAACGTGGTCGACAACTGATTTAAAACGGGCGCGTCCATTGGGAGAACATAATATCAACGCATGTATCTTATTAGACTGCCGAGCCTCAGGCCAGCGTATCCAGCAAGGTTCCCAAGACTTCATCGGCAGTCCGGACGACCTGCGCTGACGCTTCAACTGAGCGCTCATACAGGCGGAGATCGACTAGGGATTCAACCACATCATTTGAATTGGAACCCGCCGCACCGTCGACCGTACCTGCCCTCACGATTTCACTCGCTGCACGCTCGGCTCCTTCAATACCTCTCTGAACGCCCTGCACTCCGGTGTTCAATACTGAATTAATAGTCATTACGGCTACCACGTCGTTAATCGAATAGGTTGGCTCCCGGACACACGTATTACAGAGTCATAGGGAACCTCTAATGATAATTCAAGCAAAAAGCTGTTTGTTTTTCAACCAACGGGTACGTTTCTTTACAAAAAGTCCCTTCGAAAACAAGACTATATAAAAGGATCAGCGAGCCGACATTGCCTTTCGCTTCCTGAACATTCCAAAGAGTGTCTGTCCCGGCTATGTATCTTTTGTGGCTTCGCCGAACAGTGTGTCAAGATTCAGGTCTGCGGTGCAATCTGAGGGATCATGATTGGCCTGATAGGAAATTCTACCCAGCAATGGCGCTCTGATACCGGCACACAGACTGGCCATGTATTCCTGGTCATAGGCCATGGTCTCGGCGTCCATTTCGTTTGCGACCCATCCGGCGATACGCAAACCATCAGCATGAATGGCCTGTACGGTCAGGAGCGCATGATTGATACAACCCAATCGAAGGCCCACCACGAGTATCACGGGCAATGCCAACTGTTGCGCCAGATCCGACAACAGTTCTCGCTCGTTCAGGGGCACGCGCCAACCTCCGGCGCCTTCAACCAGAGCAAATTCAGGCCGGTGCATCAGCGCACCACGGCAAATACCCTCCAAACGGCTCACGCTGATATTGCGCCCTTCTTCCCTGGCAGCGATATGCGGAGATGTGGCCGCTTTCAGTAGCACGGGGTTCACTTGCTCGTAGGGCAAAGACATCGACATGTGCTGCTGTAGCAAAATGGCGTCTTCGTTTGCCAATTGGCCTTGAAAGACTTCCGCTCCGGCCGCTACCGGCTTAAGCGCCATGCTTGTCAGCCCGGCTTTATTTGCCGCTTCCAGTAGTGCACAGGAAACAAAGGTCTTACCCACTCCGGTATCTGTGCCCGCCACGAAAAAGTGATGTTTCATATCCCGATTACCTTTTCTTCTGAAGCACACCCAGCCCTACCTGATAGGTGGCAGGTAGCTGATGAGCGCTGGTTCTGAAACCTTCGTAATGCTGAATAACAGCAGACAGTTTGGCTTTTCCGGTGACGTGCTTTGATCGTTTTTCTGTCATATTGTGCGCACCGAGCGTCTTCAACTCCCGCATCAATGTGATGACCTTGTCGTACCAGAGCACTTTTTCGACCTGACAAAGCTCGGTAAAAACTGCCGCGTCAGTCTCCCCGGCCCGCCGATAGTCTTCGAGTGTAAAGAACTCATTGACATGCTGGCGCTGATCAGTGGCCTTCCAGGATGCCTCAAGCTCACTCAAGGTGCCTTCCAACAGGGTTGAGAAAACGAATACGCCTCCCGGTCTGAGCACGCGCACAAGCTCTGCAAAAAGAGCATCCAGATCGTAACACCATTGAATCGACAGGCTCGAGAATATCAGATCAAAGCTGCCACCTTTGAAGGGTAGTCGTTCTGCATCGGCAACAGCGTAGCATGCCCGTTCTCCGTGCTGCGCCTTGGCGTAGGCCGCCATTCCAATTGCGAGGTCTACGGCAACGGGGCAGTTATCTTCACTAAACGGGGCCAAAGTCGGGAGAAAATACCCTGTGCCGGCGCCCAAATCCATCACTCGGCCGCGCGCAGTCTCGGGCACCTTCTGCAACAGGCGATCCCCCACCCAACGCTGAAAATGCGCGGCAGAATCATATTGTTGCGCAGCTTTACCGAAAGACTGGGCAATGTCTTTTTTATCAACTACTGCATTTGACAAAAGCGGTCCACCTGTTGGTTCAGTACTGTACAAAGCGTGTATGCGTGCTGCTCATCAAGAAAAGGGCAATGCCCCAATTCACTCAGAATATGTACCTCTGCCTGCTCCGGCAAAAGCCCGTTCAAACCCGGCTCAAACGGCACCAGCCGATCACATGCACCATAAATAAAAGCACTCGGGACATCGATTGCAGCAAGCTCGGCACGGCTATCCATTTGCCCCAGCATGGCCAGACTTGAACAAAGGACCTGGTGTTCCGGTACCGACTGTTTGTGATAAACGCGCCCCAAATCTCGCAGTAACCGCCGCTGAGAAGCCATCCCCTGGGTCAGCAAAAAAGAAAATGTTCGCAGCCAGTCCTGACCTGTGCCGTTGGCAAGCTCAGCGCTGAACTGCTCAAACATCTTTGTTTCCATACCGGATGCCCAGTCTTCCCGACGTACAAATACGGGATTGGCCATCAGTGAAATCAAGCCGGAAAATTGCCTGGCGCAGGTTGCGGCGTAATGCATGGCCAACATCCCTCCCAGCGACCACCCCATCAGCACGGTATCCCGGGTTACTTGCTTGTCGAGACATTGCATCCACTCAGACAGGTCCCAGTTCCGGGTGACACCCTGCACTTTGACCGATTCAAAGCCCTGCAAGTGACAAAGAACATCGTGCCAAATCCCGTCAGGCATGGACCAGCCATTCAGAAACAGCAATTTCACAACAATGACCGGCCTTTTGCCCGTACCAGAGTATTGACCAGCTGATCCAGGCTTTCACTACCATGTGAGGATGACAATGTAATACGCAACCTGGCCGAACCGTCCGGCACTGTCGGGGGGCGAATCGCTCCAACCAGAATCCCCTGCTCCATCAGGAAGGCGTTAAGTCGCATCAAGGTGTCGTTATCGCCCACCAGTAAGGGCTGTATCGGGGAATCCGAAGCCATCAGTGCGATATCATGTCGCTTCATCGCTGACCGGAAGCTCGTAATGTTGTCTCTGAGACGGGCTCGACGGTCATTCGATTCAACAATAATTTTCAGCGCTTGTCTGGTAGCCGCTGCCATCGCGGGAGGCATGGCCGTGGTATAAATATAGGGTCTGGCAAATTGCTCGATATAGCGGATCAGGGTTTGGCTTCCGGCGACAAAGGCACCCGCTGTACCAAAGGCCTTGCCAAAGGTTCCGACCAGAATCGGGACCTGGTTCTGCTGCAGTTTAAAGTGCTCGATGCAGCCGCCACCTGAAGGTCCGAAAACACCAAGGCCATGCGCATCGTCTACCATCAGCACAGCCTCATGCTGTTCACATACCTCAACCAGACCCGGTAGAGGCGCCATGTTACCGTCCATACTGAAAACACCATCGGTCACCACCAGTTTCAGGGCATCCTGGTTGTCCGGTTTGCTCTCGAAACGTGCCAGAGCGGTTTTGAGACTATCGCAGTCAGTATGAAGGTAGCGCTGAAAACGTGCGCCACTGAGCAAGCCGCCATCGATCAGCGAAGCATGATTCAAACGGTCTTCGAAAACGGCGTCCTTTCGGCCCGACAAAGCGGAAATAACCGCCATGTTGGCCATATATCCGGTAGAAAACACCAAGGCTCTGTCTCTTCCGGTAAACTCGGCGAGGGCCTGTTCCAGCAGATCATGCTCGCGATGGTGCCCGGTCACCATATGGGATGCGCCACTGCCAACCCCGTAGCGAGAGATCGCCTCAATAGCCGCCTGTTTCACCAAGTCATCATTTGCCAGCCCCAGATAATCATTGGAAGCAAAGCAAAGGTAATCCCGGCCACCTGAGCTCAGGCGCTCACCGGGAGGCGAATCCACTTGCAAACGATGGCGCAGTAACGACTGATCACGCCGAACCTCAAGCGCCTTTAACCACCGTTTTTCGACTTCCATAGAAACGTCCGACAAGAGCAACGCGTGCTGAAGACAGTACGCGCGACAACAACAAATCAGTGTTTTGCTGCAGAGGGGGCGACTGTCGTCGCATCATAGAACCGGTGTTTGTTCTGCTCGGATTGAATAGCCTTATTCAGTAGCGATTCCTGTTCGTCATCCGAGGATTCAATTCGCTGCTCAGGTCTGAGCCCAAGGCGCTTGAACAATTGCATGTCCTTGTGCGCCTCAGGGTTCGGCGTCGTCAGCAGGCACTCGCCGTAGAAAATCGAATTGGCACCTGCCATAAATGCCAGTGCCTGCATTTCATCCGACATATCCTCACGCCCTGCAGACAGACGTACATGGCTCTGTGGCATTAAAATACGCGCCACCGCAATACAGCGTATAAATTCAATAGGATCAACATCCTCGACGTTTTCCAAAGGCGTACCTTTGACCTTGACCAACATGTTGATCGGCACACTTTCGGGTTGAACCGGCAGGTTCGCCAATTGCACCAGCAAGCCAATGCGATCGTTTGCCTTTTCACCCATGCCGATAATGCCGCCACTACAGATCTTCATTCCGGCATCGCGCACGTGTTGCAGCGTATCCAGCCTATCCTGATAGGTGCGTGTTGTAATGATTTTGTCGTAAAAATCGGGCGAGGTATCCAGATTGTGGTTGTAGTAATCCAGGCCCGCTTCAGCCAGTTGTCCGGCCTGCTCATCTGTCAGCATACCGAGTGTCATACAGGTCTCCAGGCCCAGATTTCTCACTCCCTTGACCATCTCTACGACGTAAGGCATGTCTTTGTCACTTGGATGTTTCCAGGCTGCGCCCATACAAAAACGGCTGCTACCCTTGGCTTTGGCCTCTTTGGCCTTTTCCAGCACTTTCTCAACCTGCAGCAGTTTTTCTTTCTCCAGCCCGGTATTGTAATGACCACTCTGAGGACAATACTTGCAATCCTCAGGACAGGCGCCGGTTTTGATCGAAAGTAGTGTACTGACCTGAACTTCGTTCGGATCAAAATGGGCACGATGCACGGTCTGTGCCTGAAACAGAAGATCATTGAACGGCTGATCAAACAAGGCCCGAACTTCTTTGACGGTCCAGTCATGGCGAATGTTATTTGACTCACTGCTTCTCATTTTTACTACGGCTCCCGGTATAAAATTGCCCCTGAATTCGCATGGCTTATCACCAACAACTCGGCATGGATTGCCAAATAAACTGTCACGCATGCGACTTTCGGCGAAAGGAAACGCCCATGATAAAAGCTCTTACACGCTTGTCAACCAGAAAACGCTTTTTGGTTAACAGCGCTGCCAGACACTTTGCAACCCTCCAAAAGGCGCTCACCGAGCGCAGCTGTTTTTTCTGCCACGCGCGTACGCATGAAGCGCTTGACATATGCGCGGGCTGCCAGCTGGACCTGCCATGGAATACCAACGCCTGCCGGATCTGTTCGGAACCCATGCCTTCGCAGCTTTCAGGCCAGGTAACTTGCGGCAAATGCCTGACCAGTCAACCAGCGTTTGATCGTTGCCTCACCGCATTCACATTCGAGTTCCCGGTGAGACAAGCGATTCATCAGCTGAAATATTCACAGCAATGCTACTGGAGCAGGCCTCTGGGTGCCTGTCTGCATAGAGTGATTGAACAGCAGAGCCCGCTTTACAGGCCCGAAGTGTTGATCCCTGTGCCGATGGAGCGGGCCAAAAAAAGAATCCGTAAAATCAACCAGAGCGAAGAAATCGCAAAACGTGTTGGCAAGCACATGCGAATACCGGTCGACGGGAAAATTGTTCGCAAAATCAGAGCAACCAGCGCTCAGTCCACTCTAAATAAACGCGAACGGCGCCAGAATTTACGTGGCAGCTTTGAGGTCATTGGCAAGCCCGCGTATCAACACGTCGCCATTGTCGACGATGTCATCACGACCGGGGCAACGGCCGAGACACTGGCCCGCTTATTAAAGCAAGCCGGTATTGAAGAAGTCAGTATCTGGTGCATTGCACGCACGCCGACGCCGGCACATAAATAAGAGTTTAAGAGTCGCAGCACTTCGTCTGGATGACTATGAGCGTTCCAACAACAAGCGCCGTTTAACTTCTTCCGCTATCGCTAACGAAGCGGTCAGACCCGGTGATTCAAACCCCAGAAGGTTTATTAGCCCGTCAACTCCATGGCTGCTCCGGTCCTGAATAACAAAGTCTGCAGGCGAGTCATTCGGGCCGCTCAACTTGGGTCTTACTCCCGAATAATCTGCTTGCAGTCGTTCCTCTTCCAAGCCAGGCCAGTATTGACGAACAGAAGCAGCGAATTTATCCCGCTTCAGTGGATCAACCTGATAGTCGATTTCATCCGCTTGAGTCCACTCACCAAGCCAATCGACGTCGGGACCAAATTTGGCATATCCCTGCATATCCAGGGTCAAGTGAATCCCCAACCCTCCGGGTTCCGGCACCGGGTAGACCAGATGACTGAACGGTACCTGTCCCGAATAGGCGAAGTAATCGCCTTTGGCAAAACGTATTTTCCCGAACTGCCCGGTTTTTATTCCGGCTGCTTGCGAGAAAGTGATGGCATTCAGACCACAAGCATTGACACATAGCTGCGCCCTGATGCTTGCATTCTGCTCCGGAAGCTCAAGTGCAATCGCATGGTCCGATGCGTCCACCATCTTTACCGAGGTGTTTGTCACCAACTGACCACCCGCAGCTTCGAAATCAGTCAGTACCTGCGTCATATAGGCGTGACTGTCAATTATTCCGGTGGACGGTGATATAAGAGCCCCTGTCGCCGACAATGCGGGCTCAAGCGCCCTCACCCCGCGAGCATCGAGAAACCTCAAATCTGCCACCCCGTTATTTTCAGCTCGCTTGGCGATCGACTCCAGCGTTTCCTGCTGGCCGGGATTGCTCGCTACGATCAGTTTGCCGCACCGTGCATATGGCACTTTATGGCGCTCACAATATTCATACAGCAGCGCTTTGCCCCGGACACACAACTCTGCCTTCAGACTACCTTGCGGATAATAGATACCGGCATGGATCACTTCACTGTTGCGTGATGAGGTTTCCATACCAATTGCAGCATTTCGCTCCAACAGCCAGACTTGTCGTCCGCTACCCTCGCAAGCAAGCGCCATGGCGCGTGCGACGGCCAGACCGATAACGCCCGCACCCACGACGACACAATCGAGATCGTAGTGTTCCAATGTGATTTTCCCGGGAAACTAGATAATTTTCTGTTTCAGCAAAAAGTTGACGATGCGATCGTAACTGCTGGGCAACAAACGCTGAACCATATCGAACAGCTTGGCATCGTTGCCAATCAGCAGACGCCGGTTACCTTTCAGAACCGTCGTCATGATCTGCTGCGCTGCTTCATCCGCCGAAGTACCAGCAATTCGACCGAAATCCCGGATCGCCTGGGCATGATTGGTTGAGCCGTCACCGCTGCGGTAGAACCGGGCATTTCGAACAATATTGGTATCGACACCACCTGGGTGAACGCACACCGGCGTCACTGAGGTCTCAGACAGCTCATAGCGCAAGGCCTCGGTAAACCCCCGCACTGCAAACTTACTGGCATTGTATGCCCCCTGAGTCGGAAACGAGACTAAGCCAAACAAGCTGGAAATGTTAACCACATAGGCCTCATCCGCGCATTTCAGAAAGGGCAGGAAAGCCTTGGTGCCGTATACCACGCCCCAAAAGTTAATATTCATCACCCACTCAAAGTCTTCATAGCCAAGATCCTCAATGCATTCGCTCACATTGACACCGGCATTGTTAATCACGATGTCGACGCGTCCGTAGTGCGCATTCACCTCTTCTGCATAACGGTATACCGCGTTTCGGTCACTGACATCGACAACACTCCAGTGTGATCTTCCACCAATCTGCTGTATCTGATTGTGTGTTTCCTCAACCAGATTTTCGTGGATATCAGAGATTGCAAGAAAAGCTCCCTGCTTTGCAAACAACAGCGCAAGCGCCCTACCGATTCCGGAGCCCGCTCCGGTAATCACGACCGTTTTCGCGGCAAAATCCTGCATATTAAAGCCTTTCGTTATGGTTTCTGTTTTTGGGCGCCCCTAAGGCCTGCCCGAAGAGCTGGTCATTTTGGGGCGATCCTGATAAAACTTCAACTGAACCAGACCCTAGTTGACAACGATTCCGTGACAGACTCCGTGCGCAAGATCATTCATATCGATGCAGATGCCTTTTATGCCGCTGTAGAGATGCGCGAGAATCCAAAACTTCAAGACAAACCAATCGCCGTTGGCGGCAGTCCGCAAGGCCGCGGCGTAATCGCAACCTGTAACTATCTTGCCCGTCAATACGGCATTCACTCGGCAATGCCTTCCGCACACGCCATAAGGCGTTGCCCTGAGCTGGTATTTATCAAACCCGACTTTCCCTTGTATCGCCTGGTATCGAAACAGATGCGGGAAATCTTTGCGCGCTATACCGACCTGATTGAACCGCTGTCACTGGACGAAGCCTATCTGGATGTGACGCACTGTCAGCAGCACAGCGGCAGCGCAACCCTGATTGCCAGAGCCATCAAACGCAGTGTCCACCGGGAATTGGGGATCCAGGTTTCCGCAGGTGTCGCTCCAAATAAGTTTTTGGCGAAGGTCGCGAGCGACTGGGACAAGCCGGATGGCCTGTTTGTGATTACGCCCGAGCAGGTCGACGACTTTGTACTCAAACTGCCGGTCAGAAAAATAAACGGTGTCGGCAAAGTCACCAGCAAAAAACTCAACGATCTCGGCATTGAAACCTGTCGCGATATTCGGGAATGCGACGAACAACTCCTGATCAAGCGATTCGGCAAGCAAGGCAAGCGCCTGATCGAACTGGCTCAGGGCCAGGACGCTCGGCCGGTTCAGACTTCGCGCGTGCGCAAATCCCTGAGTGTTGAACATACCTACAATGACGATCTGCAAAACCGGGAAGCTGTTTGCCAAAAAGTTCCGGATCTGTACCGGGAATTGACCGAACGCGTGCAGAAATCTGCAGCTCAACGTCCGGTCAGCAAACGTGTTGTGAAAATAAAATTCAACGATTTTACTCAAACGACGCTGGAGCACAGTTTGAGTGATAGCGGGAAACCATGGGATCGTCAGGAGCAGTTTGAAGCCATGGTAGTGGAAGCCTGGCAGCGCGGCAAAAAACCGGTGAGACTGCTTGGTCTTGGCGTCAGATTCAGGGAGGATCCGAGCACGGATAAATATCACCAGCTCGAACTATTCGAGGCGAACGGCACTAATGAGAGCGTCACAGGATATGTCTTGCCGAACGACGAAGCCTGACAGAAAAACCAGGTCCGGTGAACCATTCGAGATGACCTGTACTAGCTGACAGAACCAAAATATTCGGGCTTCACTAACTGAAAAGCCCAGGGCTTATGTTGCTCGATTTCGGTCAATGACAAGCCTCTTAACTCGTATGGAAGCACCAGCCATTTTCGCGTGTGATGCAAGCAATAGTCTGGCCTTAGACTCACGCGTTGGGCGCCCTCTCTGAGGTAAACGGTTGCGATTCGTGTATCACGCGGCATATTTCTCTTTAGCTGACGCCGCAACCTTGCCAGCACAGTATCGATGCTATACCCCGAAGCGAAGACGTCATCGACGATCAACAGTCGATCGTCTGCATTGAGGTGATCTATCAGATATTGTGTTCCATGGACTCGAATGCTGGCAGACCTATCAGGATCGGCGTGATAGTCCGGCAAACCGCGATAAGACGTTCGCACTGAAATATGGTCGGTTTCAACACCAAGTGCCTGCAGACATTCCTGAACATAGATGCCTATGGCACTGCCTCCACGCCACAACCCCACGATCATCGTCGGCCGGAAACCGCTGCCATGGATCTGACAGGCCAACCGAAACGCGTCCTCCATGAGGCGCTGCTCATCAAGAAATTCCTTATCCACGCAAGAACACCCCTCCTATCGTCTGAAATATTGATCCATTTTAAGGCTTAGCATAACATGCGTGCACGCTGGCTTGCTGGCCAAAAAACAACCTTTATCAACGTCGGTCCTCCATCATGAATCAGAAGCGCTTTCTCAGCGCTCAGTCCTTGCTCCAGGACGCTTACGAGCTCGCCGCGCGGATATTGGAAAGCGGATTCAAACCGACGTTCATGATCGCCGTATGGCGCGGTGGCGTGCCGATAGGCATCGCGGTTCAGGAATACCTCGCTGTGCATGGCATTGAGACAGACAATATCGCCATCCGCAGCAGTTCCTACGACAATGGCATCGACCGGAAAAAAAATAGCGTTCGCGTGGACGGCCTGAACTATCTGATCAAGAACATACAGCATACTGACCGCTTGTTGATCGTGGATGATGTGTTTGACACGGGCCGCTCGATCGATGCCATTATTACGCAACTGAAACAGGCAACGCGATTGAACATGCCTGAAGAGATCCGGGTCGCGGTGCCGTTTTACAAACCGGACAGGAACAAGACCTCACGCATTCCTGATTACTATCTCCATAAAACGCAGGCCTGGCTCAAGTTTCCTCACTCCATCGAAGGTCTGAGCAAGGAGGAGTTGGCCCAAGAGCGCCCGGAATTGTTCTCGATTATTCGGCAATATCTGGACTGAACAATCTTTCTGACAGGGGCGCCCTATTGACGAGGGTTATAATGCCGCTTCAACCACTTACTGAGTCCCTGCAAGCCCGGGAACAGTACTCTTTCGGTGATGTTGGCCTGATCCAGTTTGTCCCTGATTTCCCACTTGATCGCGCTCGGAACGATAATGCGCTCACATTCCACCTGACTCAACACTGCGTCCATGGTCAGGGTCGGGTTTGAGGTAATTGAAAACAGACCATGCTGGTTCACGATCCTGGCATCAATGGCCGGCGGTTCAAAAAACACAAAGAACTCGTCATCATGCAACTGCTCAAACGCGTTCAGGTCGAGCACCAGACTATCCAGCATATCTACGGTAAACACATTGCCGCCTTCGCGGTCCAGACAGTCTTTCAATACTTTGGGTAACTGACGGTAGGATTCATGATAATTCACTTTCCATATCACCCCGTCCAAACCCGAATGATCAATATCCGCCGTGGCAAAGTGCATTCCGACAAAAGGCGAATATGTCCAGTCAAGTAATCGGGTCGGTAATCCGTGATGCTGAGCCATCGTCAGCCAATGCCAGATCGAGTCATCGGACTGGAAACTGTCGTGCCCGTATTTTTTGAAGTTACGCAACAGATGCTTTTCGAGTTGGCCATACTGCCCTCCCATACGCATCAGGGAAGTTTTCAAATCGAAGGCACTGTTGGACAAGCCCCTGAATACAAAGGGCGATCGGTATCTTTGAATCGCCTCATTCCATGCCCCGGAAAATAATAATTCCTGCAAATGATCCCAGGATTGTGCTACCAGCTCACGCATAGATACCTCCCATGGCGCTATAAACGTTGCTCTTCGTACTCTTCGTATGACTGGCCATAACGGGCCTTGCAGTCCTCGTAGACGGTGCGGTGCATTTCCTGCTCACAACTTTGTAACCTGTTTTCCTGAATCACCTGATAGACCTGCTTGCCTGAGCAAGCCCCCAGAATCATCGCCAGCCAGAAAACCAAAATCAGTCTACTACAGATAGTTTCTTTGCGTGTCTGACATGCCTGCTTTGAAATCATTGCCGTTCCTGCCATAGTTTCCAAACTTTCCAAGCTCTCAAGTGCTACAATCTCGCTTTTCCCAAACGGTAGCATATTTTGGATCATCCCTACGAACAACTCACTCCCGATCTGGTGATCGATGCAGTCGAATCCCTCGGCATGATCAGCGATCAGCGTATCTTTCCGCTCAACAGCTATGAAAACCGCGTCTACCAGATCGGCATTGAGGATGCCACGCCGCTGATTGCAAAATTCTATCGCCCGGAGCGCTGGACGGACGCGGCCATCCAAGAGGAACACCAGTTTACCCTGGACTTGCTCGACCAGGACATCTCCGTGGTTGCGCCAATGGTGTTTGATGGCCAGACACTGTTTGAGTTCAAAGGTTACCGCTTTTCTCTGTTTCCGCGCCAGGGCGGCTATGCCCCCGAAATCGAGGTACCGGACACCCTTTTCCGGATTGGTCGCAATGTCGGCCGGATACATCTGATGGGCTCTTCAAAAACATTCGAGCACCGACGCAGCCTTAACATTGAAACCTGGGCCAACGACAGCCAGGCATTCCTGCTCGAAAACGAGTTTATTCCCCTGAGCCTTTGCACAGCTTACGAAACCCTGACGCGGGACATCATAGACAAGATAAACCGGCTTTGGCAAAGCAACAGCTTTGACACCATTCGTCTGCATGGCGATTGCCACATCGGCAATATACTCTGGAGGGATGATCTGGCCCATTTTGTAGATTTCGATGATTGCATTAATGGCCCGGCCATTCAGGATATCTGGCTGCTGCTGTCGGGCGATCGACATGCCCAAACGGGTCAACTGATCGAATTTGTTGAAGGCTACGAAGAGTTTTTCCCCTTCGACCCGCGTCAACTGCAACTGATCGAAACCCTGCGTACCCTGCGTATGATGCATTATGCAGCATGGCTGGCCAGACGTTGGCAGGACCCGGCTTTTCCGATGCACTTCCCCTGGTTTAACACCGAGCGCTATTGGTCATCCCATGTACTCGAATTACGCGAACAATTCGCTTTACTGGATGAACCGGCATTAAAATTGGCACCTTGAACCCAGAGAAAAGGATAAACAGTCAGGCAATATGAACGATACACACCAGACATCCGCCCCGGTTTTGCAACATCGCGCGCCTTTGATCATTCTGAGCGCGCTGGCAGGCATTATCGCGACATTTATCTTCCTAGAGTCACAGGGCCTGCTCAAACATAGCGCAGAAAAGGACCAGTTTGCGCTGAGTCAGTACAAGGCCGTGCTGATTGATCAGCAGCAGAATAGCCAGTATCGTTTGTCTCACAAGGCCTCGCACCAGCATGCTCGTTGTATCGAAGGTTTCCTGTTTATTCAGGCCGACACTAACCCGGCCATGAAAGGCTTGCTGGTCGACTATAAAAACCGTGGTATAAAATGCGCATCACTGGCCGTGCCAGACAGCATTGATTCAAAAACTGAAGAGCGTTCGCAAACCCAATGAGCAACCAGGGTCCAGACAATCTGTTTGCCTCACCCTTGGAAAAGGTGAAAGAGTTCGCGTTTGACGAGGCCGTCGCACGCGTATTCCCCGACATGATCCAGCGCTCGGTACCTGGCTACACCACGATCATTCCGATGATCGGCCTGATTACCCAGAAATACGCCCAAAACGGCTCACTTTGCTATGATTTGGGCTGCTCCCTCGGCGCTTCCACACTGGCCATGCGGCACGGTTTGCAGGGAAAAAACTGCCGCCTCATCGGTGTTGATAACTCGGCCTCCATGATTGAACGCTGTCACCACTATGTCGAACTCGACAATGAACAGACCCCGGTAGAGCTTATTTGTGATGATATCCGCACACTGGAGCTGAAACCCTGTTCCGTAGTGACGCTTAACTTTACCTTGCAGTTTGTGCCCGAAATCGAGCGCAGGGCCCTGCTCGAGAAAATCGCCAACGCGCTGGTTCCGGGTGGCGCCCTGATCCTGTCCGAAAAGCTGGTGTTTGATCAGCCGGAAATCCAGTCATCGCTGGAAGATTTGCATTGGTTGTTCAAAAAAGCCAATGGCTACAGTGAGTTGGAAATCGCCCAAAAACGCAGCGCAATTGAAAACGTGCTGGTCCCGGAATCGCTCGAAACACACATTGAGCGTTTGGGCCAAGCTGGATTCAATCTGGTGACGCCCTGGTATAAGTGCTTCAATTTCTGCTCAATGCTGGCTGTCAAATAAGCCATGCTGGACTACCAAACCCTTTATCGGGAGCTTCTCGATTTCATGCGCACCAGCAGCCTGAGTCCCTGGCTGGAGTCGCTTGAGCCACTATTACAACTAAAACTTCAGGAACGACCGCATGGCGATCTGGGTCGCTGGCTGGCGGCATTTGAGGAATTACCGGATATCCAGCCAGACCACGTCCATCTGGATCAGGGCCGTGTCGGTGCCAGTATCGACACGGAACTCGGAAGCGAGCGACGACAGGAATTGGAAAACACCCTGAAAAAACTGAGTCCCTGGCGCAAGGGACCCTATGAACTGTTTGGTGTCCACATCGATACCGAATGGCGATCCGACTGGAAATGGGACCGCATCATCGAGCATATCAGCCCGTTGCATAACAGGCAGGTACTCGATGTCGGCTGCGGGTCAGGCTATCACTGTTGGCGAATGCTGTCAGCCGGTGCGCGCCGGGTCATTGGCATCGATCCGAGCTACCTGTTTCTGATCCAGTTCGAGGCGATAAAAAAGTATTGTGGTGCAAATGCGCCGATTCATTTGCTACCAGTACGCATGGAGGACGTTACTCCCGGACTGGAGGCATTCGATACGACCTTCTCGATGGGAGTGCTGTACCATCGCCGCTCGCCGATTGATCACCTGCTGGAGTTAAAGGGCACGCTCAGAAAAGGTGGCGAACTGGTACTGGAAACACTCGTCATCGATGGTGACGCGGGGCACTGCATGATGCCTGAAGGTCGATATGCCATGATGCGCAATGTCTGGTTTATTCCCAGCATACCCAGCCTTGAACTCTGGTTGCGTCGGGCCGGTTTCAGAGACGTACGTTGCATTGAAAGCAATCGCACAACGACGCGGGAACAAAGAGCGACACAGTGGATGCAATTCCAGTCATTGGAAAATTTTCTCGATGCCAAGGATCCCGGCCTTACGATCGAAGGCTACACTGCCCCCAAACGCGCAACTTTTGTCGCGACCAAATAGGCAACCAGCCCGGATACCCCTTGTCCGTCATCACTCTTGAAATATTAGATGCACGACTAAAAATTTGCCGTAAATCGTCTATGCTAAAAGAATCACTGGAGTGGAAATCATTACCTTCCTGCCACTAAAAAAAGAATGGAACAATTAAAGGGGCCCTGCCATGAAGTGGTTTACTAATCTGAGCATCGGCACCAAGTTGCTCGTTTCCAATGGGCTACTGAGTGCCCTGGTCATCACGCTTGCACTTGTTGCCATACAGCGACTGGAAGTTATCGAAGATAATGTCAGTAGTTCAAGCGAGGTATTGTATGCCGTCGACACCCTGTTACAGGCTGACAGAGACCTCTATCAGGCGCTGGTTGCCGAGCGTAGTATGATCTTTTCCAAGCCCGGTTCCGAACAGTTCACAAAGCTGGTGGATATCCATCGCGAAAATATTCGTCAGGCACGAGAGCGTATGGAAAAGTTCATGACCTATGCCCATGACAAGGCGATAGACGAAATGTATGCACAATACGCCAGTTATCGCGATCAATGGGAACCCATCACTGAAAAGATCAGAGCCGAACGTGAAGCTGACACCCGAGCGGGCCGACGCACTGCGATCGACCTGAGCTTTGGTTCGGGTGAAACCACATTTAACAAGATGCGCAACCAGATTGATTCCATGGTCGAATATACCGAACGTTATGCAGACAATACCAATGCGCAAACGGTTCGATCCATCACCAAAACGGTAGCGACAATATTCACGATCCTGGTCAGTGCTCTGTTGGTAGCAGCAGCAATCGCTATTCTCTTCCCCAGATTTATCGTCAAACCGATTCGGGAGATGACAGGTCGAATCGATGAACTTGCCGGAGGTGGCGGCGATCTCACGCACTAAATCCGTGTTACTTCGGAAGACGAAATCGGGCAGATGGGTAATAGCGTCAACCGTTTTATTGATAGCCTGCGAGAACTGCTCGGGCAAATTGTTGTTCTGGGCACCCAGTTTGCAGAACACTCCAACAACCTGAAATCCAATTCCGAGAGAAACAACCAGCTCGCTTCGGATGCCTACAACGAAACCAATATGCTGGCGACCTCGATTACGGAAATGGCAGCCTCAGTCCAGGAAGTCGCACACAATGCCAATGGCGCGGCCACTCAGTCTCAAACTGCCAGCAGTGAAAGTGACGCAGGCAAGGCCATCGTTGAAGCTACCAAAGACGTGATCTACACGCTTTCTGACGATGTGCAGCGTTCGGCCGCAGCAATTGAAGCTCTGAAACAGGATACTGCCAAGATTGACGACGTCGTAAATGTCATACGGGGCATCGCAGAGCAAACTAACCTACTGGCTTTGAATGCCGCGATTGAAGCCGCACGGGCCGGAGAGCAGGGTCGCGGATTTGCGGTCGTTGCGGATGAAGTCCGTGCGCTGGCCTCGCGCACCCAGTCATCTACCGACGAAATTCAGGAAATGATCAGCACCCTGCAGAATAGCGCTGAAGAAGCTTTCGCCACCATGCAGCACGGCAAGAATTCGGCCGAGCAAGCCGTTGAACAAGCGAATCGGGCCCGGGATTCACTTGAAACAATCACACAAGCGATTGCCATGATGGCCAATATGAATACTCAAATTGCAGCGGCCGCAGAGCAGCAGTCCGCCGTGTCCGGTGAAATCAGCGAAAATGCTAACAAACTCAAGCTATTCTCCAATGATGCCTCGGATGTATCGAACGACTTAAAAAGCTCAGCCACATCCATGTCCAGCATGACTGAACAGCTTGAAGAACGTCTTGGCAAGTTCAAACTATAGGCCAGCCCCTTGGCTTCTGGGATCTGCAGTCTTAAGCCAAAGCAACCTGACATGCCGACTCATGTGACCACTACTCGCAGTCTTCTCTGATAAGAGCGCGCGAACCAATAACTTTCCCCTTGTGTCAGCAGTGGCGCCCCCATGGGCGCTCCTGTCCGAGGTCCGAGCGACCAACATCCAGTCAAAATTTTCCACAGCGATACATAAGGGTGATCTGAATCCTCCGAATTGCAGTAAATAGCAATAGAGACCAATTCGGAGAGAAAGATGACCAAGCTCATCAATGCGTCACTCGAGCAGGGTATTGAAGATTTGTTGGCAGACGGTGCGGTCGATGCCGAGCAAAGCTATTCCTCGCAGATCCAACGAATCCCGATGCTGTCCAAGGCAGACGAAAAGGCGGCTTATCAGGCGATGAACGCGGCCGTTCTGGCTCAGCTCTGTATTTTGACTGACTCGATTCAGCATCTGGAGATACTCAAGGACCTGATTCTGGAGCTGGAGTTCGAACGTCAACGTACCTCAGGCAAAGCAAAATCATCGCTCGTTGACGATCTTAACCTGATTGGTCTGATTGATGACCTGCAAACCTATCTGTATTTCAAGGATCGTCGACGCATTCAGCAGTGCCGCCGCCAGCTCAAAAAGAAGCTCGCGCAGTGGCTCCCACCAGGTTATTTGGTGAATGATAGAGTCAATAAACTTCAGAAAAGGCTCAACAAAGCGGATGAGCGCCGGGATGCACGTGCGATACGCAAGCGTATCCTAAAAGCCTCTCAGGGTTACCTGAACAACAGAAACAGACTTTCCAAAGCGAACCTGAGACTGGTCTTTAGTGTCGCAAACAAGTTCAGGTATCTGGGCCTACCTTACGAAGACCTTGTGCAGGAGGGCAGCCTCGGGCTGATCAAAGCCATAGAACGCTTCGACCCCAAACGGGGCTTTCAATTTTCGACTTATGCTTACCGGGTCATCAGTCAGACCATCCACCTAGCACTCGACAAGCATTCACATCTGGTGCGTAAACCGTTCAGACAACTGCGCGAAAAGGCGGTAGTCGACCAGACTCGGAATCGTCTGGAACAGGCTTTGGGGCATGCACCAAACGCTCAGGAACTGGAACAGGCGCTTCCGGATCATTTGGAAGACAAGACACCGCATATTGAGCGTAACATCCAGCCCACGGCAGATATATCAACATTAAACCTGAAAAGTCCTGACCCGGAGGATCATGCAGAGCTCGATCTCTCAGCGCAGGCCTTTCAAACACAGCTGCTAAAGCATAAAGCTGTGCTCAACCAGGCGATCGCGAAGCTTGATGCGAGAACCCAGCGCATTCTGCGCATGCGCTTCGGGCTTGATATCAGTCACAACTACACGCTTAAGGAGATTAGCGATAACCTGTCGATCTCTGGCGAGCGAGTGCGTCAAATCGCCAAGAAAGGCGTACTTGAGCTGCGGGAACATTTGAATATCAACGAGACAGAATGGCAGTAGCAAGCTGTTTCAGTCACCGAGGGAGACCTGAAAAATGCACATATCCGGCCTGAAAAATAACATACGCTGTCCAACAGTGTTCTCATGTATCCTTCTATTTGGCCTGGCACTGCTTTCATCCCATAATTACTCTGCGGAGCCCGCAACGCAGTGTCAGGACTGGCAAGAGTCGACTGTGCAGCTATTGCACAGCAAACGCAGCGCTGATTTATGCACGCTGATGCAGGGAAAGCCCGTGTTGGTCGTCAATACCGCCAGCCACTGTGGTTTTACCAGACAGTTTGCCGGTCTGGAAGCGCTGTATCAGCGTTACAAAGACAAGGGTCTGGTCGTACTTGGTTTCCCGTCGAATGACTTTAATCAGGAAGCCAATGACTCAAGCGAAATAGCGGATGTGTGTTTCAAGAACTACGGGGTCAGTTTCGTGATGACCGAGCCGGTGATACTGAAAGGGCCTGAATCCTTGCCATTGTTTCGTCATCTTTCCGAGCAGACTTCTGCGCCACAATGGAATTTTAACAAGTATCTGATTAACGCCGAGGGTCAAGTGGTCGGCTATTTTCCGAGTACCACAGAACCTGACTCGAGCCGTCTGATCAACGCGATCCAGGAGATTCTATAGCACCGAGAAAATGACTCGATAAGGCTGTGGCGGCAGATCCAAACGGCCGGATATTGCGTATTAAGAAAAAGCCCAAAAGGAAATGCTTGATATGCCCTACTCCAACGCCAGAATAAAAATCACTAACCTGCGTTTGCGCACTTACATTGGCTTTAACGAAGAAGAAAAGGTCAAGCAGCAGGACATCGTGATCAACGCAGAAATTCACTACCCGGCCGGTGAGGCATTTGCCTCGGATCAGGTCGACCAGGCTTTGAATTATAAAGTCATCACGAAAAAAATTATCAGACATGTAGAAGAGGGTCGCTTTCTGCTTCTCGAAAAACTGGTCGCTGATGTTGTGGCCATCTGCTCAGAAAACCCTTCGGTGGAACTGGCACGCGTCACAATCGACAAGCCCCATGCGCTTCGCTTTGCTGACTCTGTCTCACTGACACTCGAATATGCGAAACATAGTGCTTTGAAGGAGGCAGGCTAAGATGATTTCAAACGAAGCGAGTTTGGTACGTGATGTGTTAACTGAAAAGGGACTCGAAACCCCTCTGGTTGAGACTCCCTTGGACAACGAACAGAAGTATGAACGGATTAAATGTTTGCTGACCGAAGTGGTGGCCACACTGGGGCTTGACCTGAACGATGACAGCCTGATGGAAACGCCGCATCGGATCGCCAAGATGTATGTCAACGAAATTTTCTCCGGGCTCGACTATCGAAACTTTCCGAAGATCGCTGTTATTGAAAATAAAATGCAGGTAGATGAGATGGTCAAGGTCAGCAATATCAGCCTGATCAGTACCTGCGAACATCATTTCATTACCATTGATGGTCTGGCAAAGGTCGCCTATATTCCGGACAAAAAAATTATTGGTTTGTCCAAGATCAACCGAATCGTGAAATTTTTTGCGCAGAGGCCACAGGTTCAGGAACGTCTGACGCAGCAGATTCTTATTGCGCTGCAGGTCTTGCTGGAAACAGACAATGTGGCGGTGTCCATTGAAGCCACGCATTATTGCGTGAAGTCCAGGGGCATCATGGATGTGAACTCAGAGACCTCAACAACATCACTTGGGGGTATTTTCAAGACAAATCCGCAAACCCGCTCAGAGTTTTTGAATCAGGGAACTCCCCGATGAGCGACCCGGTTTTGATCACCGGCGTCGGCAAGCGCCTCGGACTGGCAACGGCCAAACACATGATCGCCCGGGGCATCCCTGTGATTGGGACGTATCGCACTCTACGTCCTGGCGTGAAGGAGCTAAGTGATGCGGGTGCCACGCTTTATCCATGTGACTTTTATCAGGAAGCCTCGCTGAAGGGTCTGGTTGCTTTACTTCGGGACAGGCATCCGGCTTTACGCGCATTGGTCCACAATGCGTCCGACTGGAACCCCGACGAGAAAGATGACACTTCAACCAGTGTTTTCTGTCGCATGATGCAGATTCACGCCACCGTCCCCTATTTGCTGAATCGCGCCCTCAAGACACAACTGGCCCGGGGTGCGAAACCATTTGCGGATATTATTCATATCTCTGATTATGTTGCATCAACCGGCAGCAAAAAACACATTGCCTATGCCGCCAGCAAGGCCGCACTTGACAACATGACCCTGTCCTTCGCAGCTGCTTTTGGCCCGGAAATCAAGGTCAATACGATCGCTCCCGCCCTGATGTTGTTTAATCCGGGGGACGACGACAACTACCAATCCAAAGCCCTTGCGAAAGCGGTAATTCAAACGGAGGGAGGAGAAGAAGAGTTTTTAAGGTGTATTGATTATTTGTTGGAAAGCACCTACATCACCGGGCAGTGCCTGACCTTGAATGGCGGGCGCCACTTACGAAACTAGGACCGACACAAAACCGGCTGGCAGCGATTGAATATAAGCACCCCACCTCCCCTAACCCATCAGTCCAAGCCGACTTGCGCCATCGTCATTGGTGCAAACGGCGGCATAGGCTCTGCGGTCATTGATGCGCTACAAGCCGAAGAGTCACTGGATATCATATTCGCGATTAGCCGCACGACATCGAGTGCAGACTCATCCTCTGCGAACAAAACCGTTTGGCTGAAAAGCGATTCCACGGAAACCTCAATCGAAAAAGTTTGCGGGCATATCGCGGACTTCGCACCAGTGATTAAATATGTTGTGATCGCCACCGGTACCTTGCATAACCAGGAAAAACAGCGCATGCCAGAAAAAAGACTGGGGCAATTGAACAAGCAGAATTTAAGCGAGGTGTTGGAGGTGAACGCCATGATCCCTCTTCTGTGGCTGAAATCGCTGTCCCCACTGCACCAGAAAAAATCTGACACCAGAATCGCTGTTTTATCTGCACGAGTGGGCAGCATTGAGGACAATTCGCTTGGCGGCTGGTACAGCTACAGGGCATCCAAAGCCGCACTCAATATGCTCCTGAAAACACTGGCTATCGAATATCGCCGAAGATTTCCGGCTATCAAGATCATTTCTTTCCACCCGGGTACCACTGACACCTGTCTTTCCGAACCGTTTCAGGCCAATGTGCCGCAAGGCAAACTGTTCAAGCCCGCGTTCGTCGCCTCACAATTGCTCTCACTGATGGCCAACAGTCCTTCGGATGGAGAACTTTCTTTTGTCGACTGGGAACATAAAGCGATCCCCTGGTAAGGCATAGCTTTTCTCGACCCGCGCTTTGCTAACGCTATACTTTGTAAGATCCATTTCATGATAGCAAGCGTATACTCTAGGGACGGACATTGATTGTCTATTTCATCCAACTTACAGAGGTTAGACGTGAGCCACTATAAAACACCCGTTGAAGATATTTCTTTCGTATTGTTTGAACTGTTGAAAGCGCAAAAACTCTCTGATTTACCGGCCTATGCTGAAGCCAGTGAAGATCTTCAGAGAGCCATTATCGAAGAGGCCGGAAAGATGGCAGAACAGGTGCTGTTGCCGGTCAATGAAAGCGGCGATCGTGAAGGCTGCACATTTGACCCGGAGTCCAAGGCCGTCAAGACTCCTTCCGGTTTTCAGGAAGCGTACAAAACCTACATCGAAGGTGGCTGGAGCGGGCTTTCTTCCGACTCTGAATTTGGTGGTCAGGGGTTACCGCACCTGTTGAAAATCGTGGTGGATGAGTTGTGCTGCTCAACCAATCTGTCTTTTGGCATGTATCCGGGATTGTCACACGGTGCCATCGACCTCTTGAGTCAGCATGGTACCGACGAGCAGAAAAGTACCTATCTGCCTAAAATGATCGAAGGCCGTTGGACCGGCACCATGTGTCTGACCGAACCTCAATGCGGAACCGATCTTGGGTTAATTAGCACAAAGGCTGTGCCCGATGCAGATGGCAGTTATGCGATCTCCGGAACCAAAATCTGGATTACCGGCGGAGAGCATGATCTGAGCGAAAACATTATCCATCTGGTTCTGGCAAAACTTCCGGACGCGCCCGAGGGCAGCAAAGGAATTTCCCTGTTCGTGGTGCCAAAATTTCTCGAAGACGGGAAACGTAACGCGGCTTTTTGCGGCGGTCTGGAACACAAAATGGGTATCAAGGCCTCAGCCACTTGCGTGATGAATTTCGAAGGAGCCAAAGGCTGGCTTGTCGGTCAGCCCAATCAGGGCTTGAAATGCATGTTCACCATGATGAATGCAGCTCGGATCATGGTTGGAATCCAGGGACTCGGCCTGGCGGAAACGGCCTATCAGGTATCGCTTGGTTTCGCCAAGGAGCGATTGCAAAGTCGTTCGTTGTCCGGCCCCAAGTCCCCGGATCAGAAGGCCGACCCCATTATCGTGCATCCGGACGTACGGCGTATGCTGCTGAAACAGAAACTGTTCACCGAGGGCGCGCGTGCGATGGCTTACTGGACAGGACTGCATCAGGACTTGAGCCATGCCGCGGAAGATGAGACTCAGCGTCAGGTTTCAGATGACATATTCCAACTTATGACTCCCGTCGTGAAGGCCTATCTAACGGACGAAGGCTTTTTCAGTACAGATGCAGGCCTGCAATCCATGGGAGGGTCCGGCTTTACCCAGGACTGGCCTTTGGAACAGCTATTGAGGGATGGCAGAATAGCCCGAATTTACGAAGGCACCAATGGGATTCAGGCCATGGATCTGGTGGGCCGCAAACTCGTGATGAACGGAGGGAGGCTGCCTCGCACCTACTTTGCCGAGCTGGAGAAACTAATCGAAGGCCTCGACAATGACGTGCACCGTGAGCATTGTAAATCCTTCCTCCAGGCAACGCAGAAAGCATTGGCATGGCTGGCCCAGAATGCACCAAATGACCCGGAACACGCAGGGGCTGTCGCGAGTCCATTGCTGAAGATGTTTGCCTACACGACACTGTCTGTAATGTGGGCCAATATGGCGCAGCTCAGCCACGATGAGCACGTCAGTGAGCGTTTCAGCGGGGATTTTCTGGCTGGCAAACGCAAAGCTGCCGAGCATTTTTTCAGAGTATACAAAGGCGAGCAGCTCGCGTTGCTGGATGATGTCGTCGCGGGTAAGGACACCTTAATGGATCTTGCCGAGAACGAATTCTAGCGGAAATGTTTGGTGAGAAATAAAAAAACCGGGCCAAGCCCGGTTTTTTTATTTCTGATCCGGATTTATCTCTCAGTCGAAGGGATGACGTAAAACGATGGTCTCGTTTCGATCTGGCCCCGTTGAGATAATATCGATCGGTGCTTCGACTTTTTCTTCCAGATAGCGAATATAGGCGCGCGCATTTTCCGGTAACTCTTCGAGGGTCTTGGCACCCAGGGTACTCTCCTTCCAGCCCGGAAGCGTCTCAAAAATAGGTTCAATGTCATCGTAACCGGCGCCATCAAGCGGAGGCCGCGTAATTTCACCATCAGCCGTTTTATAGCCAACACAGACTGAAATCGTTTCCAGACCGTCCAGTACATCCAGTTTGGTCAGACAGATGCCCGACACGCTATTGATCTGAATGGCGTGCCGCAGCCCGACCGCATCAAACCAGCCGCATCGACGGGGCCTGCCAGTGGTTGCGCCAAACTCGTGCCCCTTTTCGGCAAGATGTCGCCCCGCATCATCAAATAGCTCCGTCGGGAAAGGTCCGGATCCGACACGCGTGGTGTAAGCCTTGGTGATACCCAGAACATAGTCGAGATAAAGCGGTCCGAAGCCACTACCGGTTGCTGTCCCGCCCGCCGTGGTATTCGACGAGGTGACGAAAGGATAGGTACCGTGATCAATATCCAGCAGTGAACCCTGTGCACCTTCAAACAGGATGTTATCGCCTTTTTTACGATGATCATGCAGCACGTCAGTCACATCGACCGCCAGCGGCAACAGCTCTTCGGCCATCGCAAGCGTGTTTTTCAGCGTTTCCTCAAAATCAATTGGAGCCACTTTATAATAGTGCGCAAGTACAAAATTATGGTAAGTCATGATCTCCTTCAGCTTGACTGCGAAAGCCTCCGGATTCGCCAGATCACCGAGTCTCAAGCCCCGACGTGATACTTTGTCTTCATAGGCTGGCCCGATTCCACGGCCGGTTGTACCGATTTTGTCCTTGCCCTTGGCCAATTCACGTGCCTGATCCAGCGCCACGTGATACGGCAGAATCAGGGGGCATGCCAGACTGAGCCTGAGACGTTCCCTTACGGGAACCCCTTTTGCTTCCAGTTCACGCATCTCTTTCAACAAGGCATCGGGGGCCAACACCACTCCATTGCCGATCAGGCAACTGACATTTTCCCGAAGGATGCCCGAAGGTATGAGGTGCAGGACTGTTTTTTCACCATCAATCACCAATGTGTGACCGGCATTGTGTCCACCCTGGAATCTGGCCACAGCATCGACCTGGTCTGTCAACAGATCCACGATCTTGCCTTTGCCTTCATCACCCCATTGCGTGCCCAAAATGACAACGTTTTTACCCATAACTTTACTTCTCGTCATAGAGCGGAGCCGCTCTGTTTCAGTTCAATATTCTTTGCCTGCGCTGCCAGCGCGAAACCTTGTACAGCCTAAATGGCTATGGGCCTGACTTGCCATTCTCCATCGAGCTCAACCAGCTCCATGCCACAATTATGATTGCCCGTGTCTGCTTCACTGAGCCTTTGCACAACACGCCGGTTTTTTCTTAAGTCTTTAATTACGTTCAGCAGCGTCTGGTTATCGCCCGCAGGTGCAACAACATCCTGCAGATGGTCACGCCCCTGCCCGGATGAGATTCGGACCAGATTTTTAAGATCGGCACTAAAACCGGTAGCCGGACGTGGCTGACCGAAATCCTTGCCGATGTCATCGTAACGACCACCTTTCGCCAAGGCATCACCCACACCGGGTGTATAGGCTGCAAACATAACGCCGGTATGATAGTCATAGCCGCGCAACTCACAAAAATCAAAGCCTATTTCGACCCCTGGAAATCGTTTTTTAATCGCAGACAAATCGCTCGCAAGCTCATCAATGGCACTCATGACTCCGCTGACATTCTGCGCATTCAGCTGTTTGACACTCTCTCGAATTCTGTCCAGTGCTTCGGCACCACCACTCAGGCCGGCGATGTCCCGAATGATGTTTATGACATCATTTCCCTGCTTCACATTGGCCGCCAGTGCATCCAATTCCGGAATGGATTTACGACTCAGAGCATCGAAGAGTCTTGCCTCATCCGCCACTTTCAGGCCCGAGGATTCGATCAATCCGCGATAAATGCCTACATGGGCCAGATCAATATGAATATTTTCTATGCCGGCAATCGCAAGGGTTTCCAGCATCAGGGAGATAATTTCCAGATCGGCCGCCTGATCACTCTCGCCAAACAGTTCACAGCCGATCTGCATGGGACTGCGACTGGCCATCATGTGTGCCGGTCGTGTGTGCAGCACGGTATCGGCATAGCAAAGTCTTGAGACGCCTCTGTTCTTCAGCAAATGTGCGTCAATCCGGGCTGCTTGCGGTGTAATGTCTGCGCGCACGCCCATCATACGCCCGGTCAGCTGATCGGTCAGTTTGAAAGTCTGAAGATCGAGATTATTGCCGGTGCCGGTCAACAGTGAGTCCAGATACTCGATAAGTGGCGGAGTCACCAGGTCATAGCCATAGCTTGAAAAATTATCAAGAATAGCACGGCGCATAGACTCTGCCGTCCAAGCCTCGGGCGGCAGCAACTCATCTACACCATCCGGTAATAACCAGCGATTATTCAAACTCATCGAACTCACTTTCCTTTATTCATTCATCCGGCACTGGGCCGGGAATACGGATATATAACCAATATCATTAGCCTGCACTAGCGCACCAGATACAGACCTGCGGCCCCGGCCAGCATACTGATTAACCCCAACACTCGCATCGAGCCGCTGTCCATTTCCGACAGACGTCTAACCGCATCTTTCCAGCGATTGGGATATAAAAAGGGCAGCATACCCTCAACGATCAACATCAAACACAGGGCGGTTAGTAAGTCTTGCCACATGGCGTCACTCGTTGATTGTCCATGGTTGCCGGAAAGCCCTGTCTTGCCTTGCCCGTTTCGGAGCCCGAGCCAAAAAGAACGCGATTTTACCCCTTTATGGAGCACAAAAAAACAGCTCTTGCCAAGACACTTGCCTGCGGCACAAAAAAAGCGCCTCTACGTAAGCAGAGGCGCTTGATTAACCGACAGTATCGACTACTTGCCGCTTCGACTCTTCATGTACTTAAAGAAGTCGCTGTCCGGCTTCAGCAACAAGATGTCTTCTTGCCCCGAAAACGTTTCCGTGTAGGCCTTCAGGCTGCGCGTGAAGGCATAAAACTCACGATCCCGGTTGTAGGCTTCAGCATAGGTTCTGGCCGCAATCGCATCACCCGCACCACGAATCTGCTCGGACTCCCGGTAGGCTTCCGCCTCAATGATGGTTTTCTGGCGATCTGCATCTGCCCGAATCCCTTCTGCCAATTCCTTACCTTGCGAACGCGTTTCACGCGCTTCACGTTCCCGCTCGGTCGACATTCTGCGGTAGACGTTCTTACTGAGATCTTCAGGAAGGTCGATCCCTTTTACCCGAACATCCAGCACCTCGATACCAAATTCCCGAATCGTTTGCTGGTTGAGTTTCTGGGTAATTTCCGCCATCAGTTGATCACGTTCGCCAGACACGACTTCGGTCAGACTTCGTGCTGCAAACTCATCACGCAGCCCTTTATTGGTCGAGTTTGAAAGCAAGGTCGTTGCCTGCCAGCGATTACCGGCTGTCGCCTTGTAGAACGACTTCACGTCAACAATTTTCCACTTGATAAACGAATCCACGATGACAAATTTCTTGCCGACCGTAAGAAAACGTTCAGGCTTGGAATCCAGCGTCAGAATCCGTGCATCAAACTTGCGGATGTTCTGCACAAACGGCAGCTTGAAATGGATGCCCGGTTCGATATCGGTTTCGACAATTTCACCGAACTGCAACTTGATAGCAACCTCTGTTTCATCTACCAGATACAGCGAGGACGATACCAGCGCCAATCCGACCAACAGAACAATGACTGCAATTAAACCTGATTTATTCATTTATCTGCTCTCCCTGGATGAACGCGTATTATTTCGGGATCTGAGCTCCTCAATGACCTGATCGGCGATGTCCGAAACATCATGCGAGCCGGTCATTCCGGTCTCGGCAGCGGGACGCCGTTTGGTTAACTGATCCAGCGGCAAATACATCATGTTATTGCCACCCTCAACATCAACCAGTACCTTGCTGCTGTTGCCGTAGACGGAGGAGATCGCATCGATATAGAGTCGCTCACGCGTGACTTCCGGTGCCTTTTCATACTCTACGAGTAGTTTCTTGAAGCGGTCTGCTTCACCCTGGGCCCGTGCGATCACCTGTTCCTTGTAGGCATTGGCTTCTTCGAGCATCCGCTGGGCACGACCACGTGCTTCAGGGACAACCGTATTGGCATAGGCTTCCGCCTCGTTGACGAAACGCTCCTTATCCAGATTGGCTTTCTGAACATCGTCAAAGGCTGCCTGAACCGCCGCAGGTGCTCTGGCTTCTTTCACGTTCACGATACTGACATTGATACCGGTACGATAGGAATTCATGTAGTCCTGCAGACGCGTGCGTACATCGTTTGCAAGAATAGGTCGTCCGTCGGTCATGATCGGGTTCAGATCGGTACTGCCCACTTCGTGTCGCAGTGCAGACTCGGCTGCATGCCGCAGGGTACGTTCCGGATCTTCGATTCTAAGGGCAAATGATACCGGGTCTGTCACGGTGTACTGAACGTTCAGTTCCACCTCAACCACGTTCTCATCCTGCGTCAGCATTTCCTGCTTGAGCTCGGCATTTCGAACGTTGGTTGTATTGACCGGTATCACTTTCTCTACCAGAGGAATGACAAATCTCAAACCGGGCTCAAGGGTACGATTATACTTACCCAGCTGGAGTACAACCCCGCGTTCCTGTTCATCAATGGTGTAGAACGATTTAAACGCCAGAAATACGACCAGCAGCAAGGCCAGGATGCCGAAAATTCCGCCAAAGCCCTGCCCGCTATTACCGCCTGAATTTCCACCACCTGAACCGGAACCAAACAAACCATTCAATTTGTTGATTAACTGCTTTAGCGCTTCATCCAGATCCGGAGGCCCCTGGTTCCCGCGATTGTTATTGCCCCAAGGGTCTTTGCCGTTTTGATTTCCACCCGGCTCATTCCAGGCCATAGATTACCCCATTTGTCTTAATGTTTTTTGGATCGGCTTTGAAGCCTCGTGAAGTGCTGAGCTGGCCAGAAATATTTTCTCGCCCTTAACCCTCATCTTAATGATGGCAAGACGCCCGATTTCAAGGCCCACATATTATTGTTGTTATTTAACTTCGGCAAGGGAATTCCGGAAAAAGAACCCGGCACTCTTAATATCAACCGGTTTTGTAACCCGCAGCGAGGACCATCGCTGGATCAGGCGGAAATATATTTCGCTACCTCAGCCAAGCCCTTCTCGTAGTTTATGCAGGGTTTGTAGGACAGCACGACCCGGGTTTTGGACATATCAATCTGATGCTTCGAACCAACCAGATTAAGGGCTTCGCGAGTGAGAGGGGGTCTCGCAGAGACGCTCAACAAACGATAACTGCGTTCCATGGCAAGCGCCAGCGTATTCGCCAATAGCCGCGGAACAGATGCTGGCTTGGGGGCGTCACACAACTTGGCCATATCCGTCATGTAGCGCTTCCAGGTCACCTGCTCTTCATCGGCCGCATTGAAGATCTGGCCTGCCAGCCCTTGTCCCCGGGCTGTCCTGACCAGGACTTCGACGACATTCTCAACATGTACCAGTCCAGCATTGAAATCCCCGCCACCAACCAGTGCCGGCACGCCTCTTTTAAGCTCGGCACAGAGATCTTCAACCCAGGGTTTGGAGCCTGCACCATAGACGTTTGCTGGCCGCACAATGCGTATATCCATACCCTGCTGAAGGTAGCGCTGTGCAAGTTTTTCCTGAGCCTGTTTGCTTTCGCTGTAGGGGCCGAAAGTCTGGCCCGGCGCCAAGCCTTCGTGACAGATACCCTGCCCGATCTGCTCCCCATACACCACGATGCTGGAGGCCAGTACACACACCGGGTTCTGTGCTGCAGCTATTGCAGCATCAAACATATGCCCGGTCCCTGTTACCGTCACCAGTTTATGCTGTTCAGCCCGTCCCCAGTCGACCACCATCGCCGCCAAATGAAATATTGTCTTTGCGTGTTGAACGGCCGCCAGAACATCCGCATATTCAGCCACACTACCCTGCACCCACTGCAAGCGCTCTTTTTCTGCAAGCGATTCCGGACAGGCAATAATATCCAGAGCAATCACCTGCACGCCTTCATCAAGCAAGCGATTGAGAAGCCTTCGACCGATAAAACCGGCAGCACCGGTAATCAACACCGGTTCTTTTAACTTGCCAAGACGCGCTTTTCGGTAGGAAAGATCTGCAGGATAGGAATGATGAGTCGACATAAATTTGTAGTTAAAGTCCTGGTGGGTATTCAGAGTCTTAATTTGAACTTTAGCGCAGCACTAGGGCTTTGCCAGTTTTCTGTCCTGCTGTTTCTGACGCCCGAGACGCCCCAGATAATCCGCCATCACAAAGGTCATTGCAGGAACAGTATTCCCGAGTTTCGACAACCAGCCCCGCACATGGGGAATCGTAATCTCCAGCTCCTTTTTGGCCAAGGCCTTGCTGAACAGAACATCGGCAACCTCTTCAACCCGCAGCGTTCTGCCTCCCGAAAAGGTCAATGCGGCTTCTTCATAATCTTCCTGCAGGGTCAGCATCGGCGTTTCAATGGCATCAGGGCAGATGACTGACACAGCCACGCCAAGTGGCTTCAATTCCTGTGCCAGTGACAAGGAAAACCCCCTCACCGCAAACTTTGATGCACTGTATAGACCGATACCCGGAATAGGCGCAATTCCCGCAAGCGACGCAATATTGACGATGTGCCCGGAACCCTGTTGCACCATCGTCTCGGCGGCGTGCTTGCTGCCGTACATCAACCCTTTGACATTGATATCAATATGCCGATCAATCTGATCGAAAGCGGTTTCTGCCAGATAACCCGGTAAGAGATAACCAGCGACATTACACATCACATCAACACGCTGCCATTTTTCGAGCACGGCCTGCCATACTGAACGCCACTGGCTTTGCCGGGTGATATCAAGCTTGCGTATCCAGACCTGTGCGCTATCCCAGGCGTCTTCCTGCTGGCAGGCCTGCAAGGCGGAATAATTGATATCCGTGGCAACTACCTTATAACCCTGCTCCGCGAATCGCCCGGTCAGATGTCTTCCCAGACCACTGGCACTGCCGGTGATAAACACCACCTGTTGATTGACGGATACTGTCATATTGCACCCTCCGCACCCTGTACCGAGCCAAAACAAAGCTCTCCGAAGGCATAGGTGGGCTTCAAGCCCGGAAAACCCCAGTACGCCGTAAGTTCGGACGAAGGCACGAAATTACAGAATGCAGGATTATCCGGTCGGGGGCCGGCGATCGTTTTTTCGACGACCATTGAGATGTATTGGTCCAGTGAATTCTCCAGTGTATTGCCATTAAGTATCACTTCCATCCCGGTGGCTTTGGCATACTCACGAACGCCCGGTATTTCTGAATGCTCCGGCGCATAACTGTCGGCCGAGACGCCGTTTTCGCTGGTCACCAGAATACCCTCATCTGTGTAAGCGACCAAAGAATGATTGCCTTCGGTATGACCCGGCGTTCTGACCAGCGCTAGGCCCTTGGCCAAACGTACGCTATGATCCAGCAATAACAAACGCTGCTCTGGCACACCTTTGATGCCATCAGGGCAATACCAGTCCTGCTGTTGCGGTAGCAAGGCCGTGGTGGAGTCCCACTCCTGCTTCATCACTATCATCTTTGCATTCGGAAAATAACCCGGGGTCTTGCCATCGCCCAGCCACTTCCTGATATCCTGGGTATGCAGGTGATCGTATGAAATATAGTCAACCTCTTCCGGAGCAATTCCGATCTTTTCCAATGCCTGCTCAACGGTATGCTCTACCGGTGCCAGAAAAGAGCTGACCAATGGCGAGAAAACGCCATATTTCTCAAGCATACGCTTGAAAAAAGGGGTTTCACTATTGGCCTCAAAATCGGAAGGCGAAAACAGCAAGGTTTTGACACGGCCTTCGGAGCGGTATTGCACGACAAACACGCGGTTAAGAATATGCATGAACGGCGATTTCACCTTGTTCGCATTCAACAGCCCGTAGCGCGTCGGATACGGCGCCCGTATCAGGTTGATGCTGTGGTAATACAGTACTTTCTCGTCGTCATGCAGGATCTCCTCTCGAAGCTTCTGTGCAGCAGCTCTGGCCTGCTCAAGCCGATTACGTGGCAAGGAATGGTGGCGAGCCATATCAAGTGTCTTCAGGGGCTCCATGCCATTCTGTCGAAGGGTTTCTTCACTTGAGGCCTGGTAAGGAATATGGGCGCGACTGTTCATGATGCAACTCTCAATGGATTGATGACGGACTGATTCTCGGAACACCAGTTAATTGAACCACCGTTCATTTATGAAAACAAGCACCCCGCAAATCTGGATCACGAAATCAGATCAGTTTCTCGAGAATCAGGTCAATCTGACGCCGGATATCCACGATTGATGCAGCTGAAGGTAAACGTTTCACCAATTCACGGTCTGGCGCCTCATTATCGCCAAGCGCAATGTATGGCCATGCCGTGGACTGGCTCATCAGAATCAGCCCATGCACACTGTTCACAAATAACAGAAACAGTTCATCGACCATGCGCTTTTCCAGCTGACCGCGCTTTTCAAGCAGAGCTCGCTCATATTGCTTTCTGAAAATGGCAATCGCCCTGAGTGCCGATGCCAGCTCTTCCTGGGCGAGCGGTTCGTTTCGGGTATCCAGATAATGCGCGAACACTTTGGGTGGACTGGTAACCAGCTTGTAAAGCTCTAGATGTTCAACCGCAAATTGGTAGTAAGCGTCCAACATGCCGCGAAACCTGTTCAGCTCATCGCCATCTGAGGCATCTCTATCCGCCAAGCTGTCCGCTATCCGCTGATAGACGCCATCAAAATAATGGATTTCAAGCCGCAAAAACAAATCGTCTTTGCCCGGAAAAAAATGATACAGCTTGCCGACAGACATATCGGCCGCCTGTGCCAGGCGCTTCATGGTCATATTCTCGAAGCCATGTACCTTGATTAATTGGATGGCACGATCAATGATCAGGGGCAATACGGTATCGGGGTCTGGTTTGGGTCTTGCCATGTCACTGCATTTCCATAAGACAAAAAACGAAAAAGCCAAGCGCTTGGCTTGGCTTCTGATAGCGATGACCAGTTTTAGTCACTAATAACGATATCGGCAGATTCGCCCCGAATAGTATTGGTCAATCGCAAGGTAACAGTGCTGGTTGTTTTTGCGCTGATCGTGGCCGTACCGTCTCCGTTAACCGTCAGTGTCGCTGAACCCGCAGGAAGAGACCAGGAATAATCACCGGCACCGTAAGTGGTATTTGTCCAGCGCGTTGCAAATCCAAAGGTGCTGACTTCTGCCAGGCTTGCCTCTCCATTCGACAAAAACTCACCCTCAGGCCCGGTTATCTCGACCAGGCTGGCCAGCTCTTCTTCGGGTGTACCCAGCGCGGCAAATGGCAGCAAATCGGCCGCAGCATATGAAGAAGTAAGAGAATAATTATAGCCCGACGAATTGGACGTAAAGATTATTTCGTGATCGCCTATACGCGGCAGAAAAGCATATCGATACATATACTGGTTATCCAGGTCGATCCTGGCCTCAATGGCATCAATTTGTTCCTGAATCAGGTCGTCAGAGAAACTGTAAGCTCCCGCTGAAAGCGTCAGATACGTCAACGCTTCTGCATCGGTACTCAAATTTTCGTAAACAGTTCCCTGATCTTCATCACCCACCACATAATAAAACACCGGTTTCTTCAGAAAGGTGGTAGCGGTATTGTCACTTGAGGATGTGTCATAGACCAGAAAAGACTGGGAACTGATCGCATTCGCCATCAGGTCAGCAGTCATTTCCAGAAAGGTATCAGGACCTGAGGAAAACACGGCCATCTGACTCAGTTCTACACCTTCATCCGTCGCGGTATCTACCAAATCATTGTCACCGTCAACGCTGAAGTCATAGGTATCATCAGAAAAGCGCCCGATTACCTCAACAACCGCCCGATGCAGATTACTGGACGTACCCAGTGCACCGCTATTGAAACGGGTTTCCACCAGATCCAAAGCAGTTTCGACCGCCGCCGTGTTAGAGGTAAATCCGGAGGTGAGTTCTTCGATACTCTGACCAAAGGCCCAAACCACAAACTCCTGCTCTGCAATGATCTCGTTGGCACTTGCCTGAGCGGCCGCAACATACGCTTTTGCTTCAGTTACGAGCGCCGCGATATCGACGGAATCTGTACTGTCGCTGACATCGAACACCAGTGCAGTGCGCAGAGTCACCGGCGTGCCAATCACTTTCTGCAATATCGGGAAACTTTCCGAAGCATCGATTTCAATGCTATCTATCGTTACGACATAATCATTCGTCACTGCGTCCGTCACCGGCGCAAGATTGGAGGCACTCACAGGATTGATCAAATATTCGCTGATGAAAGGCGCGGAGCCATCGCCCTGAAACAAGCCGTCTGCCGAAAAGCCGGAGTAGGCACTAAACGCTTCATACACCGACAAAGGCAAATAGCTGACAGAAGATGTACCGGAGCCACTGGAACCCGAGCCACCACCGGAATCATCAGAAGAACTGTCATCCGAACTATCTTCGGAACTTCCACCGGAAGAGTCAGAAGAGCCACCGCCACCAAAATCACCATCACCATTCCCGAGACTGAAACTGTCATCCCCCCCACTGCCGCCGCAGCCAGCCAATGCCAGAGTCAAGACACAAAACACACTCAGGATTTTGTTTCGCAAGGACATATCCCCATTCCCTTCAAAAAGTTCATTTGTTCGCAGACCGACTTATTCACCGGCGCTACGAATACACTTATTTTGAGTATAAACCAATATCGGGAGTTAAAAAGAAATCGCTTGCGAAATGCGATGTAAGTCAATAACAGTGCGACACTTTTCTGCACTCAATGCACCAATAATTGCTCCAGACTGAGCCCCGCCTTACCTATCAGACGCTCGAGATCAGCGCGTGGCAAACGAACTTCCACTTTCGTTTCCCCCTGATCACCAAGAGATTCTGCCACGACCCCACCTTGAGCGTACAATAAGGCCCGTAGCTTGCCTGCCTGATGCGGAATGACCAAGGTTTCATGAACAATTTCGTTGCCCAACAATTCCGCAACCGCATCATTCAGCATTTCGAGCCCGGCCCCAGTGTTCGCAGACACCCAAACACGAGTGGGCACGCCGTCTTCATTGCGGTCCAATCGCGGCTCACGCTCAGGCAGCAAATCCAGTTTGTTATACACTTTCAGCACCGGAATCTGGTCCGCACCAATTTCGCTCAGGACAGTTTCCACCTGCTCAATATTGTCCAGACGGTTCTCGTCATGGCAGTCAATCACATGTAACAAGAGCGTGGCGGCGCAAGTTTCTTCCAGAGTGGCGCGAAAAGCATCGACCAGTTTATGCGGTAAATGTCGGATGAACCCAACGGTGTCAACAAGGATGGCCGCACCGATATCCGGCAGCTCTATGCGTCTTAAAGTGGGATCAAGCGTGGCAAACAACTGGTCAGCCGCATAAACCTCTGAGGTCGTGACACGGTTGAACAGTGTCGACTTGCCGGCATTGGTATAGCCAACCAGTGAAACCGTGGGAATTTCGGCGCGCATTCTTGCCCGTCGACCCTGATCGCGCTGCTTCCTGACTTTCTGAAGTCGCCCGGTGATGGACTTGATCCTTGCCCTAAGCAAGCGGCGGTCAGTCTCAAGCTGGGTTTCCCCAGGCCCCCGCAAGCCGATCCCTCCCTTCTGGCGCTCCAGGTGGGTCCAACCACGAATCAAGCGCGTGGACATGTACTCCAGCTGGGCCAGCTCGACTTGCAACTTACCTTCGTGTGTCCGGGCGCGTTGCGCGAAGATATCCAGAATCACGCCGGTACGATCAATGACCCTGCACTTCAGCTCTGCTTCGATATTTCGCTGCTGGCTTGGAGACAAGGCGTGATTGAACAGCACCACATCGGCCTCGTTGGCCAACAGACTCTCATGGATCTCTTCCAGCTTGCCTGATCCAACAAAATAACGTGGCGTAGGTTGATGGCGGGAACCAGTGACAATATCCACCGGCTCAACGCCCGCAGATTTGACGAGTTCTCTGAACTCCTGCGGGTCTTCGCGCTCTTCTTCCGAGTTGAAATCGATATGAACCAGAACAGCCCGTTCACCGGTATCAGGTCTGTCAAACACTGCGATGAACTGACTGAGCGATTACGACGGGCACTGAACGCCCATACATCAAAATTGGAACAAATAAATCGGAATGCAACAAACTACCCGTTACCGTCCTGTTCTTCGCCCTGCACAGGTATTCGGACATTTCTTGCAGGAACCACCGTGGAAATAGCATGTTTGTAGACCATCTGGCTTACGGTATTCTTCAGCAGGATAACAAACTGGTCAAAGGACTCTATCTGACCCTGCAACTTGATTCCGTTTACAAGGAAGATAGATACGGGAATCCGCTCTTTCCGAAGCGCATTCAAATATGGATCTTGCAATGATTGGCCCTTAGACATTTTGTTATCTCCTGGTAATAAAACTATTTCTTCTTTGCTTATGCGGCGCGGCGATGGTGGTTCACCCTGACATTCCTGTTCCGCCATTTTTTCTGCAATCCCATCGACCATTCGCGAACCCTGCGTTCAGGCTGAGGATTACTGACATTCACAATACTTATTTGATAAATGACCCGAAATCAGCGCTGCCATTCTAATGCAAGCGCCTGGCAAAGCAGAGTGTATTTTCGGTAACACACTTTTCTGATCCTTTTTTTACCGGCTTTGCCAAACCACATCTTATGTACGAAAGCCCCTTGCTAGCAAGCACAGAATTTCTTTTGTCGTTGTGAACTGACTCTAAATTGTGGCTTCTTTAATAATTTTCAATGCCTTATCCAAAACTTTTTCATCCCCCGTTTCGAGCCAATTGACTCCGGGCCAGCTGCGCAGCCAGGTAAGCTGCCGTTTCGCGAGCTGGCGCGTCGCGATAATACCTCGCTCAACCATGCCATCGTAAGTCATCTGCCCTTCCAGATATTCCCAAGCCTGTCGATACCCGACACAACGCATGGAAGGCATCGAGGCTTCAAGTTGACCCGACTCTCGCAGACTCTTCACCTCGTCCAGAAAACCATGCTCCAGCATCAATCTGAATCGTTGCGCGATGCGCTCGTGTAAAACAGACCGCTCTGCCGGTGCAATCGCAAGGGAGACCAGACGGTAGGGAATGGGAGGCAAAACGCTATCTAGCTTAGTGTAATCGGAATCCGGCCCTTTTCCAGTCTGATGTTGCTCCCGCCAGAACTGTGTCAGTGGTTTGCCGCTGACACGGTACACTTCGAGCGCCCTCTGGAGTCTTTGCGGGTCGCCCGGATTGATACGTGCCGCTGACTCGGGATCAACCTCTTTCAGCAAAGAATGCACATAAGCCCAGCCTTTTTCCTCAGCCAGAGTGTTGATTTCCCGACGAACCTTCTCGTCAGCTGACGGCAAAGCCGCTATTCCGTCCCTTAGAACGCGAAAGTACATCATGGTTCCGCCCACCAACAGAGGAATTCTTCCTGCCCGCGTGATCTCCGCCATTTCCCGGCAGACATCCTGATAAAACTGCGCGACAGAATAGCTTTCCCAGGGCTCGAGAATATCAATCAGGCGATGCGGCGCCCGCTTTAATACCCCTGGCTCCGGTTTCGCGGTGCCGATATCCATACGCCGATAAATCAGCGCCGAGTCGACACTCACCAGCTCAACCGGCAATGTTTCCATGAGTGCGATCGCCAGGTCTGTCTTTCCGGAAGCCGTGGGCCCCATCAGAAAAATAGCAGGAGGTCTTTCCTCTTCCGACTGCATGCAAACTGCCCGACTATCGACCACGTAAAAAAAGCTTGTCCAGCTCTTTCAGGGAGAGGGCCGTCCAGGTTGGACGACCGTGATTACACTGGCCGCTGCGCTCAGTCGCCTCCATGTCACGTAACAGGGCATTCATTTCTGGAATCGTCAACTCCCGATTGGCACGCACCGAACCATGACAGGCCATCGATGACATCAGCTCATTCGCCCTTGCTTCGACCTGATCGCTCACACCATGCGTAATCAGATCACTCAGGATATCGCGTACCAATTGATCGACATTGACATGCTGCAGGATCACCGGCACTTCACGCACAACCACACTTTCAGGACCGGTGCGTTCTATTCTCAAACCGAAACGCTGCAACTGCCCTGCACTCTCTTCTGCGACATTGGCTTCTTTCTGACTCACTGCGAGACTCATCGGCACCAGCAATGGCTGAGTCTGAATACCTCGACCATAAAAATCCTGCTTCATACGCTCGTATGTGACACGCTCATGTGCGGCATGCATATCGACAACGATCAGGCCCTGACGGTTCTGCGCCAGAATAAAGATGCCATGTAATTGTGCGACGGCGAACCCCAAGGGGTAATCCGCCATTTCCTGCTCATCAGGCAAAGGTTTGTATACTGGTTGCTCCGCCGAAAAACCGCCTTCAGCAAGAGCAGACTGCTTGCCACTGTATAGCTCTCCGTAGGCCGAAAGTGTTTCACCCACTTGAACTGCCGAAAGGCGCTCCCGGGCCGGCGCAAACGTCATACGCTCCTGGGAGTTTTCTGATGGCATGGTCGCGAATGCCGGCTGGGCCGCATAAGTCGGCTGTTGAACAGCGGCTGAAGCCTGGTCTGAACGATCACCCTCAACGTGATGCTCCGGTCGCACGTCCGCCAGCGCCTTGTGCAGGCTACGGAATATGAAATCGTGCACCAATCGGCCATCCCTGAACCGAACCTCATGCTTGGTTGGGTGCACATTGACATCCACCAATGCCGGATCCAATTCCAAATAGAGCACGAAAGCCGGATGACGACCGTGATACAACACATCCCGATAGGCCTGCTTCACGGCATGACTCACAAGACGGTCCCTGATGACGCGCCCATTGACATAAAAATACTGCAAATCCGCCTGACTGCGCGAAAAGGTCGGTAAAGCCACCCACCCCCACAACTTCAGGCCGGAGGCTTCGACATCAATCTCAACCGCATTCTCCATAAAAGGCTTGCCACACAATGCGGCAATCCGCAGCTCCTTTTCCTTTGCTGTCGGCGCTGGCCGCAACATATGTACTGGCTTGCCATTGTGATTCAACTCGAAACTGACCTCGAAGCGGCTGAGTGCCTGCCGCTTGATCACTTCCTCAAGATGATTGAATTCGGTTTTTTCAGTTCGTAGAAATTTCCGTCTTGCCGGCGTATTGAAAAACAGATCCCGAACTTCCACGCTGGTGCCTCGATTATGCGCAGCAGGGCTCAAACGGGCTTCCATGTCACGGCCTTCAGTTTCGGCCTGCCACGCCTCTTCCGACTGTTCTGTCTTTGAACTCAGCTTCAGACGGGAAACGGATGCGATACTGGCCAGCGCCTCGCCCCTAAAGCCGAGCGTGGCAACCGCCTCCAGATCGTCCAGCGAGGCTATCTTGCTGGTCGCATGCCGACTGAGCGAAAGAGGCAGGTCTTCCTTGTCCATTCCTTCCCCGTCATCACGCAGTAGAATGCGTTTGACACCACCATTATCCACATGAATCTGGATTTTTCGGGCACCGGCATCCAGCGCATTTTCCAGCAATTCCTTGACGACAGAAGCAGGACGCTCCACTACTTCACCAGCGGCGATCTGGTTAGCGAGCCGGGCGGAAAGTTTATGAATTCGGGCCATAGAGATAGAGAATTAGTCAGACATCAATAAATGAAAACGAAAATCAATCGCTTTTCTCGTTCCTGACCGGCTATTCTCATGCAGGAAAGCCATGTAAGCAAGCCCAAAGACTCACTCAGGAAGCAGGTACACGCAATTTCTGTCCGACGCGCAATTTGTCACTCCGCAGCGCATTGGCCGTTTTAAGGGCACCGACCGAAACAGAGGTCTTTTGCGCGATCTGGGACAGCGTATCGCCACGCCTGACGACATAGACATCCTCGCTGCTGCGCTCAGCACCATGCTTGCGCCAGGACAGATAAGTCCCTGGAGGAGGCGTTTTCTCGAAGTGCTGCATAATGCCTGTCGCAATCGAGCGCGCGATTGCTTTTTGATACTTCCGGGTCTTGAGCCGGCGGGACTCTGCCGGATTCGAGATAAAACCGGTTTCGACCAGAATCGATGGGATGTCAGGAGATTTCAGAACCACAAATCCGGCCTGCTGCACATTGCGCTTATGCAAACGCGATACTTTACCCAGCGACTTAAGCACGTAATCCCCCACCCCAAGGCTGGCCTTCAGACTTGCGGTAGAGGACAGGTCGAGGAGAACACCTGCCAGCGTATCATCCTTGCCATCCAGACTAACGCTGCCAACCCCTCCAATCAGATCCGCAGCATTCTCCTTTTGAGCCAGCCAGCGCGCGGCCTCACTACTGGCACCGCGACTGGAAACAGCAAACACCGAGGCGCCATTTGCCTGAGCCTTTCGAAACGCATCCGCATGTACCGACACCAAAAGATCCGCATTGTGCTCGCGCGCGATAGAGGTCCGCTTGCGCAATCCAACGTAATAATCACCGGTCCGTGTTAATCGCGCAGAAAACCCTTTTTTGTCGTTCACAAGCGCCTGCAACTCTTTGGAAATTGCGAGCACAATATCTTTTTCCCGAGCTCGTCCCGGCCCAAGCGCACCAGGGTCTTCACCGCCATGCCCGGGGTCAATCGTTACGATAATGTCGCGTTTTCCGACCAGCGCAACCGTTTTGGCAGGTGCCGCAGAAGCTTTGTCCGATCGCTCACGGTCGTACAGGTCCACCACCAGACGGTTACCGTACTGGGCGTTTGGCTTAAGCAGAAAGCTGCGCGGCGTCACTGGTGATTTCAGGTCAAGCACGACCCGCAGGTCCTTGCTGTTGCGACGCGCACTGCGAATATTCCGAATGGGAGATCCGCTCAGATCCAACTGATCAAAACGCGCTTTGTTCGTGGTGTTGGACAGATCCAGAACAAGACGATCCGGAGCCTTGAGTGTCATGACTTTGTGCTCCAGAGCGCCAGACACTTCCAGTACCAGGCGGGAATGATCCGGTGCATTCCAGATACGACTGTTCTCGATAGTGATCGCAGCATGGCTTGCAACCGCCACCAGCATCGAAAGCAAGCCAAGCAGAATTATTTTGATTCGATGTCTTTGTTTACAGGTCATACGCATTCTATGTGTACCACTTGCCCTGCCAGCGAGCGCAAGGCCGTTGCATTACACAGCAAACCGGTCGACGCTGAATGGTTCTGATATAGCTTTTCATTGCTAATCCGCCCCCTTGGTGACGTTGAGTCCGGCCTGTGTGCAAGCTTCTGTTAATCGAAGCAAGCGCGCTTTCGCATCGCCACTATCTCCGTTGATCCGCAAGCTGACATCGCGCGCTTCATCGCAGATATGGAGCGTCACATCGATATCAGGTTCGGGCAGCAAACCCTCACCTTTCTCCGGCCATTCCACCAGACACAAGACCGGCTTACTTCCCGGTCGAAGAAAGTCTCTGATTCCCATGTATTCCAGCTCTTCCGGATCACATAATCGATAAATATCAAAATGATAAAAATCACACTGATCCAGCGCATAGTGCTCTACCAGCGTGTAGGTTGGGCTTTTTACAGCCCCCTCATAGCCCAGATGCCTCAGCACCCCACGGGACAATGTCGTTTTGCCAGCGCCAAGGTTTCCGCGCAGATAGACAACGGTTAACGGACGCGGGTCATGCATCAGAAACGCTGCAAAAACAGCCCCGAACCTCAGCGTCTCGCGCTCGTCTTTCAAACCAATTCGATACATTGCCAGCTGAATGCCTGTATTACCCTGCGCTTTGCGCTAGTATGGGAACCATTAATCTCTTGGGATGACCACGCTGCCCAAGGCTAGAAGATAATTCAAGTAATAAACGTAGCGCCTTGTAAAGCATAGCAAAACGCGCCTGAAAGTACATAACGCCACATGACGATTACGCAACAATCCTCTGCCCATGCAGAAGCACAGCTCAAGCGCCTCATTCAACGCGAATCAGAGCGACTCGGGTTTCAGCAAATGGGCGTCGGCACGACCGACCTTGGCCCCCATATCGCGCACTATCGGGACTGGCTCGAACAGGGCTTTCATGCGGACCTCGACTATATGCAACAGCATGGTGCCAAGCGTTGGATACCGGAACAGCTGATACCGGGCACATTGCGGGTGATTTCGCTGCGTATGAATTATGTTTCTGACGGCGCGCAACCGCTTAACATACTGGAGGATAGTCGCAAAGCCTACGTGTCCCGTTATGCCCTGGGGCGCGACTACCACAAACTGATTCGATCCCGACTAAAGAAACTTATTGGCTTTATTCGTGAACAGGCGGGTCAATACAACCTGAGGGCCTTCGTTGATAGCGCTCCGGTGCTTGAGCGTGCGCTCGCCCAGCGTTCGGGACTCGGCTGGTTCGGCAAGAACACCATGCTGATCAATCGCGAGGCGGGCTCCTGGTTTTTTCTCGGGGAAATATACACAGACCTCGAACTACCCACCGACCCGCCCTACCAGCAGGAGCACTGCGGCCGCTGCACCACCTGCCTTGAAGAATGTCCGACACAAGCCTTTGTCGGACCTTATCTGCTGGATACAGCGCGCTGCATTTCCTACCTGACCATCGAGCATAAAGGCAGCATTCCGCTTGAACTCAGGCCGCTCATCGGAAATCGCATTTTTGGGTGTGACGACTGCCAGTTAGTATGCCCCTGGACACGTTTCACGCAAAAAACCAGCGAAAACGATTTCTCACCAAGACACCAGCTGGATAACAGCACACTGATCGATTTATTCAATTGGGACGAGGAGACCTTTTTAACACGCACCGAAGGCTCACCAATCCGGCGCGCCGGCTACGAATGCTGGCAACGGAATATTGCTGTCGCAATGGGTAACGCCGACTACGATGCGGCAATCATCGAAGCACTCCGGAAAAAACTGGCATCTACCTCAGCCATGGTCAATGAACACATAACGTGGGCGCTCGACCAACTTCAGTCAAAATGTGAACATTGAAGTACACCGAAAGGGCTGGATACTAACCCGGATACGAAAAGACCGGGTCCATCGCGTAATCTTCCTAACAAGCCTCTAAAGACGATGCTCCAACAAGTCGTTTAAACGCTCTGCAAGATCATCACCTCTTTCCGGCTCTCCGTGCCCTGGTATCAGCAAAGCCGGAGGACACTGTTCAAGGTGATCCATCGCCCAGGCCTTAAAAGCCCTGCGGTCAGTCAATATAAACCACTTGACGACCTGGCTCATTTTCAGGCCCGGCGCGGCCCCGAGCATTTTTTGCAACAATCTGGCCAGTGGCTGATTGGATAGGCGGGCATAATTCAAAAAGCTGTCACATGTGATCCACACACCTTTGCCACCCAGCTTGCAAAGCCAGACGTCACCGGCCCGATGCCCCGGCGGGAAGTAGAAGCGATAAGCATCAGGCAAAGCGGGTAGTGAGGACTCAAGCGCCGATATCCCATGGATACCGAGCTTACCCAATCTCCCAATGGCCTGCCTGCTCGCGAACAGACGTGCGTCGGGATAGGCTTCCAACCAGGACGCAACCCCCATGTAATGGTAATGATTCGGCATCACCAAATTAACGGATGCCGCTTTGTCTGCGAAGCGGGTCTTCCAATCCCTTAACAAAGACGCACCCGGACTCAGTAGCGTCCAATTACCATCACCATCGTGCACAGCAACAGAATTTGAAACGAAATTGGGCACAACATACTGCCCCAGCATCAACTCCGGAAAGCCTTCAATCTCACACCATGCATTCTTCTTCAAACAACTCTCCGACTTGAGTTGATGCTAAGCGTTCCGACCTGCAATGCAAGCATACCGAAAATCGAAAGAGATCGCGCCAGCCAGGTCTTTTGACGCCTTCTTATCTGATACGCTAAAGAAAATCACCAACCCGAATCCTGTAACCTGCGGGGTCCACGGCTTTTTCAATCCTGTCCTGCACTGAGGGCTTGGACAGGTCCAGTGTTTCGACCTTGATAAAGCTTCTGAACTTGGTGTGATAAATGACCTTAACCAGCGGAAGCCTTTGGTCAAAATCATTCGCTTCGACCACCACGGCCAGGCGCCCACTTTCCAGCAACACCAAGGAACCCACCGGATAGATACCAACACTGCGTATGAAATGGCGCACCAGAGAAGGATCGAGATGATGCCCCCATTCCAGCAGTTTTTTCAGCGCCGCAGACGGCGGAATGCCTCGATGATAGACGCGGTCGGCAGTGATCGCATCATACACATCAACCACAGCCGCCATGCGACCGAACGGTGAAATCTGATGGCCACATAAGCCCAGAGGATAACCACTGCCGTCCATCTTTTCGTGGTGCTGAGCCGCCACCGTTACGGCCAATGCGGGCATGCCTTCGACGCCTTCCAGCAGTTCCTTACTGAAGCGGGCATGCTGCTTCATGACCTCAAATTCCCTCTCATCCAGCCTTTCCGGCTTGTGCAACACTTCGTCCGGAATCATGATTTTCCCGATATCATGCAGCATGGCCCCAATCGCGACTTGCTGCATGGCCTGCTTGTCGAGTTGAAGCGACTTACCAAACACCGTCATCAGCACGGCCAAATTGACCGAGTGCTCCATCAGGTAGCTGTCTTTCTCCCGAATACGTCCCAGACAAGTCAATGCGTTGTGATTACGCAGTACCGAATCGAGCATGCCATCTGCAACTTCTTCAAAAGCGTCCAGCCGTATTGGCTTTTTCTTTTTGACATCGCCAATCAGGCCATGAATCAGATCAATCGCTTCGCTATGCACCTTGGCGGCGACGCTTAGTTCGTCATCCAAACTGATCTTGGGGCGCATGATAGGCGCCATTTCACCAGCCTCTCGCAGCATTTCCTCATTCTGCGCATCGACCTCGGATGCAGTCATCGCATCCTGGGTGTCACTACCCAGAGAGGTATCGATATAAACCTGCGTAATCCCCAAATCTCGAATTTTTTCAATAACGGCTTCATTTCGAATGATGCCTTTCTTTTTCAAGTTGGAGTGCGGAATCCACTCTGCGTTGAGGTCCGAGACATACATACCTGGCTTTAGGCCTGCAATCGGAATCCGTTTGATCATAAAGTTACTATCCTGGCTCTCGAATGTGTGTCGGCAATAATTTGGGTGGCTTGCCCTTGAACCATTTCGCTCACTATGAACAAGTATATGCAGGATATCGGGCATTTGCTGCACGGATTTCGATTGCACACCAGATCCCCGGTATCCGCCCGCGAGTATTGTAGGAGATTGCGTTATCTGCAATGATCACAGACAAGGTACATCACCCAACAAACTCAAGGAAAACCTCCGATGGAAATCAGCATCGACCCTCGACCCGATCAACTGCAATCAGCTCTGGCAAGCATTCCGCAGAATCAACCTGTGGTGATGTTGAATCTTCTGCAATTCAAAGCGCGCGCGGAGTACCGTCAAACTCAGTCCGGCGACAACACAGACCTTACAGGGCAACAGGCCTATGCGATCTATGCGGAACAGGCGCTGACATTTCTCAAAGAGGTGGGTGCAGAGGTGATATGGCACGGAAGCGCCCGCGCCTCGCTTATTGCGCCTGCCGGTGAAGACTGGGACCAGGTGCTATTGGTGAAGTATCCCGACATTACACGCTTTACTCAAATGATCATGAACCCGGATTATCAGGCCATTACCCGCCACCGATCTGCCGCTTTGGCTAATTCGAGATTAATTGCCACACAGGAACAGAATTGACAGGCTGGCGATCAACTGTCGCGTCAGCGGTTTTTCAGAGACTTGCCTAGTGGTGTTCCGGAAAGGAACCTCCATGCCGTGCAATCCATTCACGCGAGGCCCGATTGCGCGTCACTCTTTTGCCGCATTCTGACTGCTTGCGCAGCCGGTAATCTTCAATGTGACATACCTGCTCGACCATCCGCACTCTGAAAGCGTCCTCGTGATCGAGAAACTTGACGCCCAATTCAAAGCCTTCATCTAAAGGCTTGCACCACTGAACAATGGCGTGGACCTGGAACACCGGTCGTGTCGGAATACTGATATTCACCACTGCCCCTTCATTAAAACGGTTTGGCGAATGAAACGACAGACCTCCTGCACTGACATTACTCAATTGGAGATTCAACTGCTTCTGGCTTTTTTTCGACGACACTTTGATTGGAACATGTGCCGGATGCCGGATAAATGCGCGCCCCCTCACCAGCATTTGAAACGCGTCACTGTCGTCCTGCTTTGGTGATATTGCACAGAGTTTTTGATGCGACGCCTTACTCTCTTCGGCATTACTTCCGGAAACCACTGTCAGCGACATATTTATCCGCTCATTATCGTTGTATGTAGTATTCAATATGGGGCCAATACTCAGCTTTGTCACATCTGTTTTAAAACAGATTGAGAATAAAACAACGTATTTTTATTCCTGTCTTCACAAGTGGAACTGACGACACGTCTCTACTGAACAATTACGCCATCAAGCGATTTTCGGCATGCAGACGCGCCAGCGTTTCCCGCAACTGCTCAATGCTGACCGGCTTGGCAATGTAATCATCCATGCCGGACGCAAGACATTTCTCTTTATCTCCCTGCATGGCATTGGCAGTCATGGCAACTACGGCAATAGAAACATATCGGGCGCCCGCGTCGCCGTTTCGGATAGCTCGGGTCGCCTCATATCCATCCATTACGGGCATTTGGCAATCCATCAGCACCAAAGAGTATGGTGTATCGTCGGGCGCCATACGCAATGAATCCAGCGCTTCCTTGCCATCACCTGCAACATCCGCCCTCAAACCAAGTTGCTCCAGCATACCCTTTGTAACCAATTGATTGACCTGATTATCTTCCACCAGCAATATCCGCAGGGTGCTCGGAATAGACTCCGGGCTCGTTATCGGCGTATCTGATCCGACAGAGCCATCGCCATGCAAGGTATGCACTTGCGCAGTCTGCTTAGCCAATGCATTATTCAATGCGCGCTTCATATCCCGCACAGTTGCGGGCTTGGCGAAACTCGCCACATAGCCCTGTTTCTCCCAGTCTTTGGATTTACCGGCCATTGATATCGAGGTCATTAATATCTTCTTAACCCCCTCCATGGCCCGTTCACTTTTCATCCATTGCGCCAATTCCCTTGACTCTACTTCAGGCAATTTCATATCGATTAATGCCAAATCAAATACCGGTTGGTAGCCCTGTTTCACTCTTTGCTCGGAAATGGCAATCGCTTCGCTGGCATTTGCGGCATCAAACACTTTCATTCCCCAGTCCGCCAACTGCAGGCTCATCACTTCCCTGCGCGTAGCGCTCGCCTCGACCAAAAGCACATTCTTGTACTCCAGGTCCGGCATCACCTTTTCCAAGGGCACAATCGCGCCCCGATCCAACTCCAGACTAAATGAAAACCGGCTCCCTCGCCCCTCTTCACTATCGACAACAACCTGCCCGTGCATCTGCTCGCACAATTTGCGAACGATCACTAGCCCTAGCCCTGTTCCGCCATACTTGCGAGTGGTAGAGGCATCCACCTGCGTAAATTCACTGAATAAGGAGTCAAGCTTTTCTTGCGGAATACCGATTCCTTCATCAATGACCTGTCCCTCTAGTCGCAGCGGTTTTACCCTGCCCTCTACCAAACGGGCCCGTACGAGGACTTCACCTTCATCAGTAAACTTGATCGCATTATTGATCAGGTTGCTAAAGATCTGCCGAATACGGCCGGGATCCGCCTTCACCGTCGCTGGCCGCACTTCGCGCAGATCAATGACCAAATCGATATTTTTGTTTTCAGCCTGCACCGCCATCTCTTGCGCCAGATCTCCCAACATGGCCTGCAAGTCAAAATCAATTGACTCAAACTCAAGCTTTCCGGCCTCAACCATGGAAAAATCCAGAATGTCATTGATCAGCCCCAAAAGGGATTCAGCACTGCTTTTGGCAAGACTGGCCCGATGTTTCTGTGCTTCCGTCAAAGGCGTATCGAGCAAAAGATTGAGCATACCGAGAACGCCGTTCATCGGTGTACGGATCTCGTGGCTCATTACCGCCAGAAACTCACTTTTGGCCCGGGCAGCCTGTTCCGCATTTTCTTTTGCCAAATGCAAACTGTTCTGCGCCTGATATTGCGTCGTCACATCTCGATCACTGAATATCCGAAACACCTTGCCTGAAGATTCGAACGGCTGGGTGTAGCGTTCGATATAGCGTCCGTCTTTGAGCTCCAGTATTTTTTTAAACGTACCGGTATTATTTTCTTTCAGTTGCGCAGACACCTCTCTGAATCGGTCCGGAAATTTGAGTTGCCCTGTTATCTGCTCGCTGATCGTCGACTCGTCTCCCTTTTGAACGACGCTGTCCGATAACGCCCACATTTCCTGAAAGCACCGATTGGAAAGTGCACTGACGCCTTCGCTATCGGAAATTAATATCCCGTTATCGCTGGCTTCGAGCATTGCGCCCAGCAGGTCGGCTGTTTTCTGTTTCTCTGACAAAGATACACGGAACATCTCAAGAGCCTGAGCCATCACGCCCAACTCATCGCCACCCCGAGTATCAAACGCGACATCAAAATCTCCGTCCGCCAAATCCCGTGTGGACTCACTTAAGCGCTCCAGCCGACGCGTCACCTGCGGCAGCAAATAGACAAAAACAAGTAGTAATGATCCTACTACCAGAGCGACGAGGGTGTTTACCAGATAGCCAAGACTGGTGCTGGTTTTCTGGTCAAAAGCGGCAATATCGCTACTCGCCTGTTCACTGGCTCTGACGACCATCGCATCCAGATGGCGCTCCAGTTCATACCCCCGCACTTTGGTATAGTGGATGGCCTGAGCAGTGCGATCGTTCAGTTTCTGTAGCGCTTTCAGCGAAGCAAACAAGCCCTCCGGCGAACTGGTCTGCATCAACAACAGGTCTGCCTTGCTCGCAATGTAAGCTTTCAGTTCGGGGTCTGGCAGGTCCTGGCTGTGACGCACCAACTGCCGCAGTGCCTGTTTGAATTCAACCAGAATTGACTGCGTGCTCTGGGGCTCGAGCACTTCGGAAGAGATTGCGACAAAGTACACCAGCTCTGATACCGCTTCCTTGAGAACAGAGTATGTATTCTGCAAGGCAAGACTGCCACCCGCTGCGGTAATACGATGCCGGTCGAGTTCGCGGCGCAAACCTTCCAGAGCATCGCTGGATAATTGCCGGCCATAAAATAATGTGGCCAGTAGTTCCGGCCGATCCTGATTGGACAGGCTTTCCAGAAATGCCTTCTTCCTGAAAATGCGATTGAGTGAGTCTTCAACCTGAACCAGGCTGTCCTGACCCAGAATACGCTCACGCAGCTCTCTCAACAAAGCTTTTATGTCATGCTCGCGGTCCTCCAACTTCTGTGCCTTTGTCATTGGCACAATGCTGGCCTCAAGCGCATATCGTTGTTCGAGGACCTGTAGATAACTGACGATTTCATAAGAAAGGCTCTGCGCCAGCCTCAGCACCGGGAATGTTTTTTCGGTCAGTTTTGTTTGGGCTTTGCGTGTCGAGTCCAGCGTACCCCAGGCGACCAGCGCAGAAACCACCGACAAAAAAATCAATGCGGCGATTCCTGCCAACAGTTTGGTGGAAATACGCACGCCAAAACCAGGTTTACTCGTCATGAAACATCTTCTGCCCTAAACAGGAAATCACCCGATTTCTTTACAAGCACCGGGCCTTCAGCTATATCCAGTCTAGGTCAAATTAGCGTGAATGAGAAACAGACACTCAGGATTAATAGGAGGGTGATACCAAACATGCACTTATGCGTGCTTTCAGATAAATCGTTCAAAGGTATTGCCAGCTGTCTGGCCCTCGTTGCTTCCATAGTGCCAAGTCTGCTATTCGTGCTTCCGGCCCATGCACAAAGCAGTGAAGACAAACTCGTGGAAATCATTAAAAAGCTCAAAGGAGACAGACGTATCTCCTTGACTGTTCTGTACCCGGAGGGCTCACTGCCAAATGTCGAAGTGGTCGCCGAGCGCTTCACGAACCTGACCCAAATTCCTGTTAATACGCAACCTGCCTCCGTAGACGATATCAACACGAAGCTAACGATCGACGCCATGCGCGGTAAAACGAGCTTCGATGTTGCCTTACCTGCAACCTTTGGCATTCCGGATCTCGTTAAATCCGGCGTTCTGTATGACGTAAGTGCGCTTGCCCGAAAATATGAAGCAGAAGTTGCCTATCGACCCTCCCTGTATGAAACAGGGAATACGTATAAAGGCAAACAGTATGGCTATCAGACTGACGGCGACACCTACCTGATGTTTTTCAACCAGAACTGGCTGAATAGCGCGGAAGAACAGGCCAGCTATCAGGCGCAGTTCGGTCAGCCCTTACAGGTCCCCCGAAGCTGGCAAGAGCTCGACCGGCAGATGGCATTTTTCCATCGGCCCGAAAATGGTCAGTACGGCGGCATGCTATTCCGGACACCGACTTACATGGTGTGGGAATGGTGGCTCAGATCCCACGAAAAAGGGCTCGTCCCCTTTGACGAAAAAATGCGGGCACTTGTCAATAAGCCCGAAGCCGTTGCAGCCCTCAAGGAAATGATCGACGCCAGCGATGCATTGCATCCCAGCGTTAGCTCAAACGGATTGGTTGAAAACTGGGAGCAATATGCCAAGGCCAGCAGCTATGCCAATATTGGGTGGGGGGGCACCCAGAAATATCTACAACATCCGGACACCCCGTCTAAAGGTACGTTTATAAGCGCTCCTACACCAGGCTTCAGCTATTTCAACTGGGGCTGGAGCTATGTTGTTTCCAACTTCAGTAATGAAAAAGAGCTGGCCTATCTATTCACCCTGTTCGCAACCTTGCCCACAGCTTCAACGCTTGCAGTCAAGGCCAACGGATTCTTTGACCCCTTTCGCGAAGAGCACTATCAGGACCCCGACATTATCAAACGTTACTCAAAGGCGTTTCTGGCAATACATCGGGAAACCATGGAAAACCCGGTTCCTGATCTTTACATCGAGGGGCGCGACCAATATATCAGTGTCCTCCAGGATGCTCTCGTGTCCGCTATGCAAGGCTATGTCAGTCCGCAAGAGGCACTGGATTACGCCGCCAGACAATGGGATATGCTGACTGAAAGTCTGGGGCGTGAAGAGCAGATTAAACAATGGCGCTTTTTACGTGCCCAATACCCCGGTCTGCCGGTGATAAAAAAAGGGGGCACAAACAAAAGCCAATAATCATCGCAGCAGTTTAGCTCCGGATGCCTTTGATACAAATTCGGGTTTAAAGACGCATGCCGGGGAACGCACTAACAATCTTTAGGGTTACTCAGCGCCCAACTCTCGGGCAATTGACCATAATTGCTTGATTGGAACAGGCTTCAGCAACACCTATATCAAATATTTTTGATATAGGTGTTGCTATATCAACATTCTTCGATATACTGATTCGCCAACTCAAGCTACCAGACGCGAAACCAAAGCACGTGCCAGCCAATATCCCCGAAGCAGCGAACACTCTCGCAGACGATCGCTCCGACATGGCGAGACTCAGCCAGCTGTTCAAGGCCTGTGGCGATCCCTTGCGTTTGCAGATCCTTCAGGTCTTACAGAACGATACCTTTGGCGTGCTGGAGCTGACACAACTGTTCGAAACCAAGCAGTCAGGCATGAGCCATCACCTGAAGGTGCTGAGTAACGCCGGACTGGTCGAAGCCCAGCGCGAAGGCAATGCAATCTTTTACCGACGCCCCTTCCATGTTCGGGAAACGCTGGACATGGAAGCACTGACGCATGTGTTCCAGTTGCTGGATCAGCAGGCACTGGACCCGGAACTCGCCCAGCGCATCGCCCAAGTAAGAACGCAACGTGCCGCCCAATCCCAGGCCTTTTTTGATCGCAACATCGAACGCTTCAGCGAACAGCAGGAAATGATCTGCGATTACGCGCAATATGCCAGTGCGAGTTTCGATCTTCTGCAGAAGTCTTCCTTACCCGAGCACGCCACAGTATTGGAGCTGGGCCCCGGTGAGGGCCGATTTCTGAAACCCCTGGGTTTGCATTATGCGGAAGTCATTGCCTTGGACACTTCGCAAACCTTGCTGGGCAAGGCAAGCGCCTTCGCCAGTTCGGAGGGGCTAAAAAACATCGAATTTATTCACGGCGACACCGGGTATTTCAGAGAGCTCGGGCGCAAGACGGACGCCATTATCATGAACATGGTGCTGCATCACGTCCCCGCACCTGCGCGAATATTTGAAGACAGTTTTCATATTCTGAATGATCAGGGCGTGCTGGTGATCTGTGATCTATCGCACCACCATCAGGACTGGGCCAAGGAAAAATGTGGCGACCTGTGGCTCGGGTTCGAACCCTCCGAACTGAGCACCTGGGCGACCAAATCCGGCTTCCATGAAGACGAAAGTGTATTTATCGGCTTACGCAACGGGTTTCAGATCCAGTTACGTAAATTTATCAAACCCCACCTGGCACTTGCGAAACAACCATTAGCCATGCAAGAAAGGAAAAATCTATGAGCGAATACAGCATATTCACCTCGGAATCCGTATCCGAAGGCCATCCCGACAAAGTCGCGGACCAAATTTCAGATGCCGTTCTGGATGCCATCATCTCGCGTGACCCTTTAGCGCGCGTTGCGGTCGAAACACTGGTCAAAACCGGCATGGCAGTCGTTGCGGGCGAAGTCACCACGTCCTGCTATGTTGATCTGGAAGATATCGTACGGGATGTCATCACCGGCATCGGCTACAACAGCTCTGAAGTAGGTTTTGATGGCGAAACCTGTGCGGTACTGAACGGTATTGGCAAACAGTCCGTCGATATCAACATGGGCGTTGATCGCGCCAAACCCGAAGATCAGGGCGCTGGCGACCAGGGTCTGATGTTCGGCTATGCGACCAACGAAACGCCGACTCTGATGCCGGCTCCGGTCTACTATTCACACCTGCTGGTCGAACGTCAGGCTGAACTGCGCAAGAACGGCACCCTGCCCTGGTTGCGCCCGGATGCAAAATCACAGGTCACGATCAATTATGAAGGGGACACGCCCAAAATTGATGCCGTTGTGCTGTCCACTCAACACGATCCGAACATCACGCTGGACGATCTGCGTGAAGCCGTACTCGAAAACATCATCAAGCATGTCCTGCCGGCAGAATGGCTGCATGAGGGCACGCTCTATCACATCAACCCGACCGGTAATTTTGTCATCGGTGGTCCGGTAGGTGACTGTGGCCTGACCGGTCGTAAGATCATTGTAGATACCTACGGTGGTATGGCACGTCACGGTGGCGGTGCTTTCTCGGGCAAAGACCCGTCCAAGGTTGACCGCTCAGCGGCCTACTATGGTCGTTATGTTGCCAAAAACGTGGTTGCAGCCGGTCTTGCCGATCGTTGTGAGATTCAGGTTTCCTACGCCATCGGCGTTGCTGACCCGACTTCGGTCTCAGTCAACACCTTCGGTACCGGAAAAGTCAGCGACACCGAACTCGCGAACATCATCCGCGAAGTCTTTGACCTGCGCCCCTACGCCATCCAGACACAACTGGAATTGCTCTACCCGATGTATCAACTGACTGCCGCGTACGGACACTTCGGTCGCGAGCCACAGGAAGTCACCTACGAATACGAAGAAAACGGCGAACAGAAGTCCAAAACCTTCACCGCCTTCACATGGGAAAAAACAGACCGGGTGGATGAGCTGAAGGCAGCAGCGGGAGTGTAAACCACGTAACGCAAAACGGGAGACGGGAGACGCAATAGCGCTGTTTCCGTTTTCCTTCAAGATACAACAAGGAGGTTGTATGTACGTTAAGCGCCATAAACGTATGGATATCTGGAAACTTTCCATGCGCTTGGTCGAGGGGATTTACCAGACTACCGACCGACTGCCCGAATCTGAAAAATTTGGCTTAACCAGTCAAATGAGACGGGCAGCGGTAAGCATTCCATCAAACATAGCGGAAGGTGCATCCAGAAAGTCCGATAAGGAGTTTTATCGTTTTCTTTGCTTCTCGCGCGGATCGCTGATGGAACTTGAGACCCAATTGTTGATTTGCATGCGGCTGGGGTATATCGAAACCAACCGTGAACAGGAAGAACTCATCGAGCATATTTTCGCCAAGATCAATGCTTTGATGCACAATTTAAACAGCCGATGAGAGGCAAGGCCAGTTACGCACAGCGTCTGCCGTCTCCCGTCTGGCATAAAGCGGAGTAAATAATGAACTTCACAGATTACAAAGTAGCAGACATGAGCCTGGCCGAATGGGGCCGTAAGGAAATTGACATTGCCGAAGGTGAAATGCCGGCATTGATGGCTTTGCGTCGCAAGTACAAGGACAGCCAGCCACTGGCCGGTGCCAAGATCATGGGGTGTATCCACATGACGATCCAGACCGCAGTCCTGATCGAAACGTTGATCGATTTGGGTGCTGATGTACGCTGGTCTTCCTGTAATATTTTCTCTACTCAGGATCACGCAGCGGCTGCGATTGCGGCTGCCGGTATTCCGGTATTTGCCTGGAAAGGCGAAACGGAAGAAGAATTCCTGTGGTGTATCGAACAGACGATCCTGTCCGAGAAAGGCGGCAACGAGCCATGGGATGCCAACATGATTCTGGACGATGGCGGTGACCTGACCCAGATGGTGCATGACAAGTACCCGGCCATGCTGGACAAGATCCACGGTATCTCGGAAGAAACCACCACGGGTGTGCACCGTCTGCTGGAGATGATGGAAAAAGGCGAGCTGCTGGTTCCGGCCATCAACGTCAACGACTCTGTCACCAAGTCCAAAAATGACAACAAATACGGCTGTCGACACAGCCTGAACGATGCCATTAAGCGTGGTACCGATCACCTCCTGGCGGGTAAGAAAGCACTGGTCATTGGCTATGGTGATGTCGGTAAGGGTTCTGCCGCATCCTTGCGTCAGGAAGGCATGATCGTGAAGGTCACAGAAATCGACCCGATCTGCGCCATGCAAGCCTGCATGGACGGCTTTGAAGTGGTTTCACCCTACATTAATGGCGTCAACACGGGCTCTATCGACTGCATCGACAAAGCAATCATGGGCACAACTGACCTGATCGTCACGACAACTGGCAACGTTGATGTGTGTGACGCCAACATGCTGCAGACCGTCAAAAACGGCGCTGTGGTCTGTAACATTGGCCACTTCGACAGCGAAATCAATACCGCCTACATGCGCGAGCACTGGGAGTGGGAAGAAGTTAAACCACAGGTGCACAAAATCTATCGCAACAAGGAAACTAACGATCACCTGATCCTGCTGTCAGAAGGTCGACTGGTGAACCTGGGCAACGCCACTGGTCACCCTTCACGCATCATGGATGGCTCTTTTGCCAACCAGGTGCTGGCACAGATCTATCTGTACGAGCGCAAGTTTGCGGATCTGATGGAAAGCGAAAAGAAAGACAGCCTTTACGTTAAAGTGCTGCCTAAGAAACTGGACGAAGAAGTCGCTCAGGATATGGTCGAAGGCTTTGGTGGTGTCATTACCAAAATGACCAAAGAGCAGGCAGACTACATCAACGTACCGGTTGAAGGGCCTTATAAGCCTGAGTCTTATAAGTATTGATTGCTGGACGCTGAACGGGAGACGGAAGACGCTGCTTTAATGCGTTTTCCTTCCAGCGAAGTGGGTACCGAGAAATTCTGAAGGCTTTATGGGAGACGAAAGACGCTACGGCGTCACATCTCCCGTTAACCGCTGCCAGAAACAGCGCCCGATTCGATTAGTGGCGGAAGAACGAACGAGTCTCGATCTAGCGTTTTCCGTCTCCCGTCGAGCAAATCGAGCGCGCAGCTCCGGCTGCGCCAAGCGAGCAAAACGCAAACAAACAAAGAGAATCTCTCATGCAAAGCCAAAAACAATTCAAGCGACGTTTCAGCTTTGAGTTTTTCCCGCCAAAAACACCCCAGGGCAAGGAAAAACTGCAAGTGGTTCGGGACGAACTGGCACGGCGTAAACCGGATTTCTTTTCCGTCACCTACGGTGCCGGAGGTTCTACGCAGGAACGTACGATTGACACGGTGTTGACCTTTCAGGATCAGGGCATCGCAACCGCACCTCACCTATCCTGTGTTGGATCAACCAAAGAAACCATCACCGAGTTGCTGGATCTTTATAAGGAAAACGGCGTCACGCGTATCGTTGCGCTGCGTGGGGACTTACCTTCGGGTATGGGTGGTTCGGCGGGTGAGTTGAAGTACGCCAACGAACTAGTCGCGTTTATTCGCGAGCACAGTGGCGAGCACTTTAACCTGGAAGTGGCGGCCTACCCTGAATTCCACCCGCAGGCGGCCAGTGCCGAAGCGGACCTGTTGAATTTCAAGAAGAAAGTGGATGCCGGTGCCAACAGCGCCATCACCCAGTATTTTTTCAATGTCGATGCCTATTTCTACTTTATTGACCGGATTGAAGCCTTGGGTATCAATATTCCTGTGGTGCCCGGCATTATGCCGATCACCAATTTCAGTAATCTGGTGCGCTTCAGTGATATGTGTGGAGCCGAGATACCGCGCTGGATCAAAAAACAGCTCGAAGCCTATGCCGATGATACGGACAGCATTCTCAAATTTGGCGAAGAAGTCGTCACACGAATGTGCGAAACCTTGCTGAAAGAAGGTGTGCCCGGCCTGCACTTCTACACCATGAACCAGTCAGCACCGACGCTGGCGGTCTGGGACAATCTGGGGCTGAGTGACAAGGAAAAAATCACCTTCTGACATCGAACGGAGCCTTGTCTCCGACACAGAAGGTGCAAGTCTCTCACACCAGGTACAAAGATATTGCATGCCAACAGGCATGCGGATATCACGTTAGCACTCACGCATTCAGCGACGCTGTATGCGCCCATCATCGGTCTGATCAACAGCAGACCGTCTCTCTTTCAGCCATTCAATAGCGAATCAGGCACGCTGTCTGCTCACGCTGTAACGACACCTTGATTGCAAGTTCGCAGCACTTAACATTTCTGCGCCTTTCTTTTCGGCATTGCCTGTCTTTGTTCGCTTTTCTTCAGAACCAGAGCTATTATCGACGACAACTCTTTTTTGAGTAAAACGAATTATATTCATCATTGCCGTGAAATATTCTCACAAATAAAATCATTCGGACGCTATGAATAATTACGAAGTCTTTGTCACAGTCGTTAAACAGGGAAGCTTTTCCGCTGCGGCCAAAGTGCTGCACCGCTCGCCTTCAGCCATCAGCAAATTGATGGCACAGTTGGAACAGAAGCTGGATGTCCAGCTATTTGACCGAACTACGCGTACATTAAAGATGACCGAGGCGGGTGAAATATACTATGCGAGAGCCGTCGATATTGTCAGAAGAGTCAATGACGCAGAGTCAGAACTCAAAGAGTTTTCCGGAGAGCCCTGTGGCTTAATTCGCATCACTTTTCCGAACGCCCTGTCCTCTTCCCCGATTATTGCGGTACTGGCAGATTTTGCGCAGCGGTATCCCAAAGTCACGTTTGACATGAATGTGTCGATCGACAAAAAAAACCTTCTCGAAGACAACCTGGACTTTGCTTTTCGTGTGGGTCCGCTGGACGATTCAGGCATGGTCGCAATCAAGCTCTTTGAAATTGCGCCGGCATTCTGTGCATCGCCCGAATTTATTGAGAAACATGGCTTTCCCAGCAACCTTCAGGAGTTGCTTGAGCTTCCCCTGCTCATCCCCAGTAATATCAATGTGGTGAAACAGAGCAAGGCCTTGCAGCCAGACCTCGATTGGTCCCGTATCAATCATCTGCACTCGGGGGTGGATATTCCGACTTTTATGAATTTGGCCTGTGCCGGTTTTAGCGCCACCTTCTGCTTTCAGCATTTGCTTCGGGAATATGAAGGGCGTGGAGAATTGGTCGATATCACGCCGGCAGCACTGAAAGCAAAGTTTCCTGTTTACCTTGTCTACCAAAACTATCAGTATATGCCCATCAAACACCGGGTCTTTGTCGATCTGTTCAAGCAGGCGTTTCAAATCTCAACGGCATCGAATGAAGAGCACACCGTGGAACAAACGAAGAACTAATGCAGGTCAATGGTTTGTCGCGGCATGGACACCCTTGGCGTGCCCCTGAAGGCTCCCCAAGTCACCAATGCATACTTGACGCCCTGCGTGATCGGCAGCGACTCGTGTGAAAAGACATGCCCTGATGGAAACAACACCAGATCGCCGGCTTTGGGCTGGTAGAAGAAATTGAGCCCTTTAAAGTTTAGCCCCCCGCCTTCGTAATCGTCATTGAGATAAATCAGCATGGAAAAATCCCGATCGATAAAGCGATAGAAGCGCTGCATTTTGGAACAATAGTTTTCCGAGTCTGCATGCAGGCCATATTTACCGCCAATGTCATAACGCAGCAGTTGTGGTGGCTCAATCCAAGTGGGAGACAATGACTGATGGGGCAAGTGCTCTCTGCAGGCTTTCGCGAACCAGCTTTCAACCAGCGGCTGCCGATCACTCAGCTCAACCCTTTTCGTGATGCGCGTCGAATGCATTTTATGTTCGCGCCGGCTTTGGCTATGTGCTTTCGAGTCCGCCACTTCCAGCCAGTCTCGCGGCTGGCGCTCGGCAAAATCGAGCAGCGCTTTTCTCGCTTTGGCATCAATAAAGTCAGATACAACGGACACGGAGCGGGGCAAACCGTTTACCCGGGCGTCGGATGCACAGCACTCACCAAAACGCCTACCGGAACCGCAGTAACAGGGCTTGCCTGTATGAAAATGAAAGCTGGGAACATAGTATCGCTCTTGCATAATAAAACTCCATTCGTCATCAATTCGTGAGCATCCCGACCATTGGGAGCCGCACAGATTTGCGTTTGGAAAATCATTATTCAGGAAGATCCTTCTTTGCCGTTAGCGACAATAATGCAAAGGATTTGTGAGATATATTCATAAGTGATTTGTGACCCAATTCAACAGGATAATAGTGTCGCATCTTCACTCTCAGCTCGATTTCAGCTATAACAGCGCCCACCCTTTGCCAGAGTCCCGGCCGTTTTTTATGCGGATACCTAATATTTATACACCCAAGCCCTTGCTTGCGGATTGTCGCGTAGAACTTGACACCAATGCCGCCAATCACATCGCTAAAGTGTTGCGCATGAAGGTGGGTGACCAAGTGCAATTGTTCAATGGCGACGGAAATTTCTACCCAGCCAGCCTTCTCGAGACCAGCAAGAAGTCCGTTTTAGCCCAGACCGGGGATGCGGTAAAAAGCAAGTCCGAATCATCGCTGCATACCCACCTTGGCCAAGTGATTTCGCGAGGGGATCGTATGGACTATGCAGTCCAGAAAGCAACCGAGCTCGGGGTCAACGAGATCACACCATTATTCAGCGCACGCTGTGAGGTGAAACTGAACAGGGAGCGCCAGGAAAAACGGCAACTGCACTGGCAACAGGTCGCCATTCACGCCGCAGAACAATGTGGCAGGGCCTGTATTCCGAAAGTTCACGCGCCCATGCCCCTCGACGAATGGACCAGCGGTAAAAGCGATTCCGGGCTCGCTCTGGTATTGCATCACCGGGATACACAGCAACTTTCCGGGCTCGCCAGGCCCTCACGTGTCAGTCTGCTGGTTGGCCCGGAGGGGGGCCTCAGCAGCGAAGAAATTGAGTCTACCACTTCAAAAGGGTTTACCGCCTGTACCTTCGGCCCCAGGGTATTGCGCACCGAAACGGCACCGGTCACCGCACTCAGCATCGTACAGTGGCTATGGGGTGATTTTTAAAACTTATGATATCCCGAAACAGCTATCCATAGCCTGCACCGGAAAGCTTGAGGTATTGATTGCTAAACGCATTGTTGCAAAATCCGATGCAGCAAATCTGGCTTATATCCTTTAAAGTCATGCCTCAACCTCGTTTTCTTCACGACGGACACCACTGACTACTGCGCACAGGTTCAATCATGGCAGAACAATCAACACGAAAATGGAAGCTCCCCCTGATCATTGCCCTTGTTGCGGCCGGTGTCATCTTCGTTTTGACGGCAACCAAGCCTTCCCCGCCAAAAGCTGAAACCACTGAAAAAGCGTGGCTGGTAGATGCCGAGGCGCTGAAGTTTTCTGCGCACCATCCAACGCTTTCATTGCTGGGTACCGTGAGCTCGCCCTTTGAAGCTGAGTTAACCGCCATTATTCAGGCCGATGTATTGAGCGTACCTGTGCGTGAAGGCGACAGGGTCTCGCAGGGTCAGGTCCTCCTCTCACTGGATAAACAGGACGTGCAGTCGCGCGTCACGCAGCGTGAGGCTGACCTGCAGGAACTTGAAGCCCAGATGCTGGCGGAGAATAACCGGTATCAGTCTGATCAGAAATTACTGAAAGAAGAAAGCAAACTACTTCAGGTAGCGCGCGATGCTTTTGCACGACAACAACGATTAAAGTCTTCGAATCTGGTGGCGCAGGAGAGACTGGAACAAGCTGAATCCCAGGTCGCGCAAAACGCCCTGGCGGTGACTGCGAGACAACAGGCGATTGATGATCACCCCAATCGCGTGCGCCAGCTGGAAGCGAAGATAAGCAGAGCGAAAGCCTTGCTGGCAGACGCGCAGAGAGAGATGAAGCGCAGCGATATCAGGGCGCCCTTCGATGGCGTCGTAACCTCAGTCCTGGTAGCGCCTGGTGAACGGGTTCAGGTCGGGCAATTACTGGTGGGTGTTTATGACCTGGATCAGTCTGAGGTTCGCTCACAAATTCCTGACAAGTATCTGTCCATCATCCGCAAAGCACTCAATGAAGGCCAGAAGATCCTTGCCAACGCGGTCTACCAGGGTATGGCCGTCGAATTTGAACTGGCAAGACTGGCCGGTCAAACCAACTTGGGCGCAGGTGGGGTTGACGCCTTTTTCATACCGGTTTCCAGTCGCGAGCCGTTTATCCTGAATACTACCGTCCGCCTCAATACCCGTCTCCCGGCGCTGGAAAATACCTTTACCCTACCAGTCTCGGCTCTGTATGGCACGGACCGTATATATCGTGTTGAGGAGGGACGAATTTACGCCGAGACGACAACTGTCCTGGGCACCCTGAAAGACCTGGAGGGGCGTACCAGAATCATTGCAGACAGCGCAGGTTTTCGGGAGGGTGACCTCATCATTACCACACAACTGCCTAATGCAATATCCGGTCTTAAGGTTGAGTTGAAAGCACCAGCGCAAGACCAACCTGCAGACCCGAACGCTGTCAATAAAGGAGCGGCACATGGCTCATGATGAGCAGTCCACTTCGAACCCTGCCGATGAGGTCATGAACGATCAGCTCGACCCCGGGGAGCACCGGCAGGATATTATCGGACGGTTTGCCAATCACCGGGTCGCCGCCAATCTGCTCATGCTGATTATGATTCTGGCAGGCGCCATTGCGCTGATGAAACTTAATACCCAGTTCCTACCCAGCTTTGAACCGGACTTCATCACAGTAAAAGTCGTTTGGCCGGGTGCCAGCGCGGAAGATGTGGCGCGATCCGTCATCACACCTCTGGAACAGCAGCTGCGCAACCTCGACTATGTCAAAGAGATGAATTCGACCTCTTTTCAAAGTAGCGGGATCATCGTTCTGGAATACGACGAAGGCACCGAAATGGGGCTGGCTCTGGACCAGGTCAAAGAAAACGTCAGCCTGGTCAGAAACCTGCCTTCGGATGCAGAAGAACCTGAAATTACCAAGGTTATTTTCAAGGAAGATGTCGCCACCCTGATCCTCTCTTCTACGGCCAGCCTTGAGGAATTGCGTTCTCTGGCCTATCAATATGAACGGGAGTTGCTGGACCGCGGCATTGCAACGGTCGAGTTTATCGGTCTTCCCGAACAGGAAATTGCGATACAGGTATCGTCACGCGACATCAAAAACCTTGGTCTTTCATTGCCCGGCATAGGCCAACGGATTCTCAACGCAAGCCAGGATATTCCAGCCGGTACCAGCGGCAAAAATGAACTGTCGAGGGAACTGCGCAGTGTCGAACAACGACGCAGTGCCGCCGGATTTGAAGACCTGGTGATACTCAGCGCAAGAAACACCGGTACCCAGAGCCAAAGCCTGCGTCTGGCTGACTTTGCCGATATTGAACGGCGCAACAAAACGTCCGAAGTCGAAGTGTTCTACCAGGATAAACCGGCAGTACTTTTACGTATTCTGCGCACCTCCAAGGCTGACGCGCTCGAAGCGGCCGAGACACTGAATCAATGGATGCACGAGACGCGGCAGAAACTCCCTCCCAGCGTTAGTATTCAGGCCTACAACGAGGCCTATGTACTGATTGAGGACCGAATTAACCTGCTGATCAAAAATGGTCTGGGCGGTTTGATTCTGGTCATTGCGATCCTGTTTATCTTTTTGAACGGCCGCGTCGCTTTCTGGGTAGCAATCGGAATTCCGGTCTCATTTATGGGAACCCTGGCCGTGATGTATCTGCTCGGCGGCAGCATTAACATGGTGAGTATGTTTGCCCTGATTATGGCGCTCGGCATCATCGTGGATGATGCGATTGTGGTCGGCGAAGATGCCATGTCACACTATGCGATGGGTGAAAACCCTCTGCGCGCAGCCGAAGGCGGCGCCCGCCGGATGTTCGTCCCGGTATTGTCCTCGTCCCTGACAACCGTGTCTGCATTCTTGCCGCTCATGCTGATCAGCGGCATCATCGGCAACATTCTGTTTGCCATCCCTCTCGTTATTGTTTGTGTCATCATCGCTTCCGTCATCGAATGTTTTCTGATTTTACCTGGGCACCTTAACCACACCTTCAGGCGCATGCACCGCAAGGAAACCAGCGGTTCACTGCGCCAGAAACTGGACGACGCCTTTATCCGATTTCGCGATCAGACCTTTCGCCCCCTTGCCGAGAAATCCATTCACAACAGAGGCACAACACTGGCCCTGGCACTGGCGATATTTTTAGTATCGATTTCCCTGATTGGCTCCGGCCGAATTCAAAGTGAGTTTTTCCCGCAGCCGGAGAACCATATCATTCTGGGTAATGCCAAATTCGCGGCCGGTACGCCTCCAGATAAAGTACATGAATTCGGGCGTCATCTGGAGCAAGCCTTGTGGCGTGCAAATGCGGAGCTCAAGTCGGATAAAGATCTGGTGGTGCATGCGGTGCTGCGCATCAATCAGGCGACCTTTGACGGCGGTGAAAACTATTCCCGCGGCGAACAATACACCTCATTGCATGTTGAACTGTTGACTCCGGATGCACGGGAGGTGCGAAACCCCGAATTCATTGCTGCCTGGCAAAAACATCTGGCAATACCAGACGGGCTTGAACAACTCAGTATCACCAGCCCGCGAGGCGGCCCGCCAGGCAAGGACATCGACATTTTCCTGACCGGCCAGGGCCCGGAAACACTCAAGCGCGCCGGTGAGGCCATTGCCGAAAAGCTGAAAAGCTATCAGGGCGTACGTGACGTTCAAGACGACATCCCCTACGGCAAGAACCAGTTTTTATATTCACTGAGCCCAATGGGTGAGGCACTCGGTTTGAGTGTTGCCGATATTGGCAGCCAGTTACGAGCCGCCTTCGACGGTCAGGTGCTACAGGTATTTTATGATCAGAATGAAGAAGTCGAAGTGCGTGTAATATTACCCGACAGTGAAAGAAACTATACCGATTCCCTTGAGCAGTTTCCGATCATCACGCCACAAGGGGGAGTTGCACCCTTAAGCAACGTGGTCGAGCTTCAGCACCGCAAAGGGTTGGAGCTGGTCAGGCATACCGACGGCAAGTTGGGACTGCATGTCACAGCGGGTGTCAATTCGGAACAGAACAATGCCAACGCGATAGTGGAAGATTTGCAGCAGCAATTCTTATCAGAGATCAGTTCCCGCTATGGTGTCTCGATTGATCTCAAAGGACGCGCCGAAGAACAGGCAGAAACCGGAAAAGACATGTTATTGGGTGCGGCAGTCGGCTTCACGCTCATCTATATCATACTGGCCTGGGTATTCGGTTCTTATTCCTGGCCAATCGCCGTAATGCTGGCCATTCCTCTCGGTATTTCAGGTGCGATTCTTGGCCACTGGTTGCTCGGACTGAATCTGACGATGCTCTCCTGGTTTGGTTTCTTCGGACTGTCCGGAATCGTGATCAACGATGCCATCATCCTGGTGACTTTCTATCGGGAATTACGCGAACAGGGACAGCCCATAAAGCAGGCGATTGTGGATGCCAGTTGCCTGCGTTTAAGGGCCGTGATGCTCACTTCGCTGACAACCATTGCCGGGCTGTTACCACTCCTGTTTGAAACCTCCCTACAAGCCCAGTTCCTGATTCCGATGGCTGTCAGTATTTCTTTTGGACTGGCGTATGGCACTTTACTGATCCTGTTCGTGATACCCGCGCTGGTGTCGTTAATTGATGGGGTGCGCGAGAAACGGGGAAGAACCCATCAGCAAAATTGAAGCGTTTGGGCTGTACACGTTACGAATGCGTAACTGCGTGCTGATATCATGTGCCTTCTAAACGGCGCTTACGTCGGTGCCGGGCAGCCAGCGTTCCAGGGCTTCATGCAGTGCTTCTTTGTTCAAAGGTTTGCTCAAGTAATCATCCATACCGGCATCGTAGCAGCGCTCCCGGTCACCGGGCATGGCATTGGCCGTTAGGGCCACAACGGGAATTGAGCGTTCGCAGCGTCGCAGTGTCCTGCTTCGTATTAAGCGTGTTGCCTCGAAGCCATCCATCTCCGGCATCTGGCAATCCATAAGAACAAGCTTGAATTCAGGTAAATCGCCGTCGCGGGCAAGGAGTTCGATGGCCTCTTTCCCGTTGGCGGCGATATCGCAGGAATACCCCAACTGTTCGAGCATCGAAGAGACAACAAGTTGATTCACCGTATTGTCTTCAACCACCAGAATTTCTGCTGTGTTTGCGCTTTTTGGCCATTCGGTCTGGATCGATTGGCCCGCCGACAGCTCCGGTAATTCTTCTCCCCGGGTTTTCGTAAACACGGCGTTTGCCAGCTCGGTGCGCGTCATAAAGTGGCTTAGCAGATTCAGCTCGATGCTATCCGACATCGTCAGCAAGCGATCCGAATTTTGGCGTAAGCCCTCGATACAAACCAGATGATTTACAACATTGCCCGGGAGATTCAGCGACTCCAGCCATTCTTCAAGCGCTCGGTAGCCACTGCTTAAAACAAACTCCGAGTCGTATACAAGGGTGTGCACCGGCGCCGTCAGATCGCAGGTCTGTCCAGGCACCACAAAAGACACCGCGACATTCCAACTATCAAGCTGCGCTTGCAATACCCGGGCATAGTGCTCTGAAGAAAGGCAAAGCAGTACCGATTGACCATCAGCATCAATTTCCGGCGCGCAATACGTTTCCAGAGCCGGAAGGCTTACGGTAAAACAGCTCCCCTCACCTTCGCGGCTTTCGACCATTACCTGCCCGCCCATCAGACCGGCAAGCTGCCGGACAATCGCCAAGCCCAAACCGGTGCCGCCGAACTTCCGGGTGGTCGACTCATCCACCTGACTGAATGCCTCAAACAGCTCTTCCTGCCGACTTGGAGGAATGCCAATACCCGTGTCATGTACCTCCATATTGATCTGCACACCCTGCCGGGTTTTGACCGAACCGAGCTTCAGCGTCACCGTACCTTGCGAGGTAAACTTGAGGGCATTACCGATAAGGTTGATTAGAATCTGATTGACCCTTCCGACATCAACCAGCGCATGCGTGTAGCGCAACGCTGAGCAATCCAGAATCAGATCGAGGCCTTTTTCTTCTGCTGCAAGCTGCATGGACTTCAGGCATTCAACAGCCAGATCTTCCATATCCGTCTCAGCCAGTTCAAGCGTCATCTTCCCTTCTTCGATCTTGGAAAAATCCAGAATATCATCAATGATGGATAGCAAGGAGCGCGCGCTCGATTTTGCAATAGAGAGGTACTGCTGCTTTCGTTCGCCTTCCAACATGGGTTCGAGTACATCCAGCATACCCAGAACGCCGTTCATCGGTGTACGAATCTCGTGGCTCATGGTTGCGAGAAAACGGCTTTTCGCTTGTGCCGCTTTTTCTGCCGCCTGTTTCGCCTTGCGCATTTCCTTTTCTGCCTGTTCCCTTTTCTTGCGCCCCAACAAACTGCTGCCAAGGGTTGCCAGCGAAATCAGGAAGGATAGCTCTTCCTTGCTCCAGCGCCGCGCCACACCGACTTGTTCGGCACAAATCACACCCGCCAATTCTCCCCCTTCCAGAATCACGGCATCAAGCATCGATACAATGTTCAGTGGGGTCAGATAGTCTTCACCGAACTCGATGGTTGCCGGGTCAGTCGCCGCGTGATCGGCCGCAATAAACCCTTCAGCTTCCAGCGTTGCAAAATAATTGGGGTAATCCTTTCGGTACAAACGCAGGTTGCGGCTAAATTCTTTTTTCTCGCGTTCAAATAGGCCATGGCAGCGCATCGACGATTTATCTGCATCGAACAGCCAGATGCTGGCACGGTCCAAGTCCAAGCCCTCCGTCGCTTTTATCGCCAATAGGTTCAGCGCCCTATCCAGGTTGCCTTCGATAAGATCCTTGTGCACCACTAATTCAGCCAGTACCTCGTTATGACGAGCATTCCGCTCGAACACCATTTGACTCAGCTTTGATTCAGTAATGTCGAGCAAAAAGCCATCAAGATAGAGCACTGCTCCGGAACCCGCGTAAGTGACGTTTCCCTTGTCCTGAATCCAGCGCTCTTCCCCGGTGCAGGTCTTGATACGGTACTCCATACTCCAGGCCGTTCCGCTCGCAATAGCGTCGAGTTTATATGCACTTGCCTCTTTCTGCTCAGCCTCCGGAATCAGATCGGACAGGTGCAATCGACCGCTGCGGAACTCGTCAGCCGTATATCCGGCCAGGGATTCGATCTGGTCACTGATATACAAGGTGGAATGAGGCGGATTGCCATCCAGTCGATACGTCACTCCGGGGATATTGGCGACCAGTGAGGCGAATCGATCACGGTTGGTTTGCAAACGCAGGTTCGAATGCCATTGCCGACGATCCCATACCTGATCCAGAAAGAAAAACAGAAGCAGCGCTAACCACATTCCAGCAAAGAGTGCGCGCGGAATCCAGATATCCAGAGAAGTCGCAACTACCCAAGGCCCGGCTCTGGTGGCTGCCAGTTGCCACTGTCCCCCGGGAACACTGATCCGAGTAACAATCGGATCGGCCTCAAACAATGCAGGATTGCCAAGGAATACCTGTTTCGATTCCGCATGCCGTATCGCGACTTTGATGTTTTCATCCAGTGTTTCCAGAGCGTTTTTAAATAACTCATCTGAGTCCAGCACAACAGAAAGCAAGCCCCAGAATTCTCTTGCCTGACCTGGAGTTGTATCTGAATGGCTGTCCAGATACACCGGAATCCGCCCAATCAATCCATTTCCACCCTGCAAAAGCTTCAGGGGCCCCGCCAGTACGAGCTGCCCGGAGTCACGTGCAAAAATGGCCTGTTTGCCTTGCTGCTTGTTTTCCAGGTAATTCAGACCTAATGCACCTTCATTGCCCTCGAGCGGATAGATATAATTCAAAATCATGTCAGGCGCGGCCCCGATATTCCGGATACGGCTACTTTGCTCTAAAAATGGGCGAGCAAACTGGGCAAAACGCTCCTGATCCAGATCGGGTTCATTAATGATCAGCGAGGTCATGCCACGCACCATTTGGATATCGAGCGCCAATAAACCCTCCAGGTGCGCGCGGAAGGTGTTTGCTTCGGACAAGACACCGTATCGACTTTGTTCTGCAAGTTGATTGATTCTTGCCCGATCATAGCCAAAGGCCATCCAGACAATACCAATGGACAACACGGCGAACAGCGACCAGCGAATCCGTTTCTTGTTTCGATATTGTTGTTTGGACATTTAAGAATATGACACGACAGTTGAGTGTTTGAACTTAAAGTATAGCGACCCGAACAGCTGATGCCAGCAACGATACATTGAACTGATAGACTTCCCCGTTAGCACAGATGTGCTATCTTGAAACGCACATCCGGAATGCCATTCACGGAGGTAATATGAGCAAGTATCGAATCGAGCGGGATAGTCTGGGCGAACTCGAGGTGCCAGAAACTGCGCTATATGGCATACAGACCCAACGCGCCATCCATAATTTCCCGATCAGTGGACGCACGCTTCCAAAAATTTTCATTGAATCCCTGATAAAGCTGAAATCCGCGGCCGCAAGCGCCAACAGCAAACTGGGTTGTCTGGATAAGCCCATTGCAAAAGCAATCATCGCAGCATGCCGGCAATTACTGGACACTCCGGATCTGATGCGGCACTTTCCTGTCGATGTCTTTCAGACCGGATCCGGCACCAGCACCAACATGAATGCCAATGAAGTGATCGCACGGCTTGCGGCGCAACATTTTGGTGGCGAGGTGCATCCGAACGATCACGTAAATTATGGCCAAAGCAGCAACGATGTCATCCCCAGCGTGATTCATATCAGTGCTGCAATAGTGCTGGAGCATGAACTGTTACCCGCCTTGAACCATCTGAATACCACCATCAGAACCAAAGCAAAAACCTTAACGGGTATCTATAAGACCGGTCGAACACATTTAATGGATGCGGTCCCATTGCGATTCGACGCCACACTTTCGGCCTGGGCACAGCAACTGGATAACAATCGGCAAATGTTGGTCCAGGTGAAACCTTTTTTGCACCAATTGGCTCTTGGCGGAACCGCGGTCGGAAACGGTATCAACACAGATCCGGGATTTGGACGGGAGTGTGCCGAAAAACTGTCCACCGAGTTGAACCTGAGTTTCACACAAGGGCGTAATCTTTATGCCTTGATCAGCACGCAGGACACCGCGGTGTCCCTGTCAGGACAACTGAAATCCCTCGCGGTCAGTCTGATGAAAATTGCCAATGATCTGCGCTGGATGAATTCCGGTCCGCTGGCAGGTCTGGGCGAAATTTCGCTGACAGCACTGCAGCCCGGTTCTTCCATCATGCCCGGCAAGGTCAACCCTGTCATTCCGGAATCTGCCGCCATGGTCGCGGCACAGGTGATTGGCAATGATGCGGCAATCACTGTTGCCGGACAATCGGGAAATTTTGAACTGAATGTGATGCTGCCTCTGATAGCCTACAACCTGCTGGACAGCCTCTGCCTGCTATCCCGTACCTGCCGGATATTGGCTGACAAAGCCGTGGCCGACTTTACCGTCAATCAAAAACAGCTGAAGAAATCCCTCAGTCGAAACCCCATACTCGCCACCGCTTTGAACCCGATCATCGGATATGAAAAAGCGGCCGAGATTGCAAAACGCGCCTATCTCGAGGAACGCCCCGTGGTAGAGGTCGCAGCAGAAATGACGGATATAAGTCGCGAGGAGATTGAAATCCTTCTGGCCCCCCAAAACTGGCCCTGATTTTACCAGGTGCGGGGATGGAGCAAAAAGCAATCCCCATCCCCGTTATCTCTATCGGTACTTAGCGGCCGGAGACTCGCACTTGGGTCTCCTGATAAAGCGATCGCGTGGCTTTTTCACAGTAGTGCGGAGCGGAAACACGGCATTCGCCACAGACCCGAAGATATTCCATTGCATCATACATTTTGCTGTGTTGCGCCAGAGACAGTTTGCTCAAAGGAGTTTCCAGCGCATCCAGTTTAGAATAGTAGCGCGTGGATTCATCCAGGCAGGCCATGATGGAGTAAATATCCGGCCCAAGCTTGGCGTTGACCTTGAGCCCTTCGGAAGCCATCAACCGTAACGCCCTCCAAAGGTTGGCGCCTTGGGAGTTTCCACTCAGATAGCGCTGGGGACAAGGCACATCGCCGTAAGACACATGCCCATCATCGGACAGACAGCGATAGACTTCGGCATAGACGAGAGGGGCTTGAACACACAAGCATAGAACAAGAAGAAAACCGAGCTTCATAAGCACACTTCCCTGTTGACTGTATTGAATTAAATCCGAGTCTATCGCTTATAACGAAACGAATCTGAGATGAAAATAGCGTTTTTACTGAACGCCTTATCCTGATCAAGAAGCCTCAGGCTTTATGCGCTTGCTCCAGATAAGCCTGACTTTGCATCTCAAGCAAACGGCTTTCTGTTCTTTCGAATTCAAAGCCCAGTTTGCCACCCTGATAAAGCTCATGAATCGGGGCCGCAGCAGAAATAATAACCTTCACGCTACGGTCATAAAACTCGTCAACCAGATTAATAAAGCGGCGCGCCTGATCGTCGCGCTCAGCCGACATCTGCGGAACGTTGCTGATAATGACAGCATGAAATTCCCTTGCCAGCTCGATGTAGTCATTTTGACTGCGCGGACCATCGCAGAGTTCGGAAAATTCGAACCAGACCACATCGTCAGCATGCCGTTTTGCCGTCAATGCGCGTCCATTTACTTCAAGTTCGAGATTATGGCTACCTGCTTCTACCGCCAGCTGAGAGTAGTATTTCTCCAGATTAATACGTGCCTGTTCATCCAGAGGGGAATGATAGAGCTCGGCCTGTTCCAGTGTACGCAGGCGATAGTCGTTACCACCATCAACATTGACCACCTCGGTATGTTGTTTCACCAGCGCTATGGCAGGCAGAAAACGTGCGCGCTGCAAGCCATCGCGATATAGACCGTCTGGCTCAATATTGGAGGTACACACCAATGAGACGCCATTGGCAAACAACTCACCCATTAAGCCTGCCAGGATCATGGCGTCACCAATATCTGATACAAAAAATTCGTCGAAACAGATAATGCGTGCTTCTTCACTGAGTTTTTTTGCGACGATTGTCAGCGGGTTTTTCTGTTGATCGAGCGCTTTAAGCTCAGTATGTACACGCTGCATAAAACGATGGAAATGGATGCGCATCTTCTGATCGAAAGGCAGGCTCTCATAGAAATTGTCCATGAGATAGGTTTTACCGCGCCCGACACCGCCCCAAAAGTACAAGCCTTTCACTGGTCCGGGCTGTTTTCGGGAAAACTTGTTGAACCAGCGTGCTGCCTGACGCTCACGCTGCTTCTGATCTTCCACCAGTTTTTCGTACAGGGTCTGTAGCTTGTCCACCGCCATTTTCTGGGCGGGATCCTTTACAAAACCTTCTTTGTCCAGATCACGCAGATAACGCTGCAACGGTGACAGAGGCAAAGACGACGCCATCACAAACTTCCTCAATTTAAAAAAGCAGCGTATTTTGCCGTGTTGAGCGCTTAAAGGCCAATTTTATGAAGTTTGTGTCTTAACATCTTCGGAAAAGGGTTTTAGTATCCTTGCTTACCTTCTTCACTGGCGCAGTAAGAGAATCATATGACAATTGAAATGTTTGCCGGATTCGGCCTGTTTGTTCTGGGACTTATCATAGGCGCAGTTTTTCAGCGTTCCTTTGCCGGTGATCCGGCCAAAAGTAAGCGGCTGGAGCAGAAACTGGCAGAGACCCAAGAGGCTTATACGAAATATCAGGCCGAAGTCAGTGCCCATTTTATGGACACGGCCCGCAAAGTGCAGAATCTGAACAACAGTTATCGGGAAGTGCATGAGCAATTAGCCAAAGGCGCAGGAAAACTGTGTAGCGATGATGAAGCCAACGACTTTCTCGCCATCAGTCTGGATAACCGAAACAAAGGGCATACCATTGACGACGGCGAAGACCTGCCCCAAATGCCGATGGACTATGCACCCAAGGAAACGCCGGATGCGGAAGGCACTCTATCAGAAAATTTTGGCTTGAAGAGCAAGGAAGATCCCGCACCCGAAGCCGGGCCAGAGCCAGCGCCCCCAGAAGAAGAGTCCGCGCAAGCAAAATCAAGCGTCAAGGACACCTGAGGTCGGAATAAAAAGACTATACCGGATTATCGATATCGATAAACTGCCAGTCCAGGTCAAATCGCTCGCCCAGGTGCTGTGCCAGCGCCTGCACACCATAGCGCTCGGTGGCATGATGCCCGGCTGAAAAATAATGCACTCCGGTTTCTCGCGCCGTATGAAAGGTCGGTTCTGAAATTTCACCGCTCAAGTAAGCGTCCACGCCTTGCGCAACGGCCTGCTCGATCATTCCCTGTGCGGCACCCGTGCACCAGCCAATACTGCTGATCATTTGATCGGGGTCACCCACGTGCTGGCAATCGCGCCCCAGCACTTTGGAAATTTTGTTCTGCAGCTCTTTTGCCTGCATCGGCTTTTTCAAATGTCCTATGTTGCCAATTACCGGACGGGCTTTAGGATCCAGTGGGCCTTCGATGTCGAAATCGAGCACACGGGCTAACTGAGCGTTATTGCCTAACTCCGGGTGCGCATCCAAGGGTAAATGATAGGCCAGAAGGCTCAAATCATGGCCTAGCAGGGATTTAAGCCGTTTTCTCTTAAGCCCTGTAATTTCTGCCGCTTCACCTTTCCAGAAGTAACCATGATGCACCAGAATCAGGTCGGCATTCTGTTCGATCGCCGCATCGATCAGCGCCTGACAGGCAGTTACTCCAGCGACAATCCTGCTCACTTTTTCGCGCCCCTCGACCTGCAAGCCATTCGGGCAATAATCGCGGATGCTGGCCAGATCAAGCAGCTCTGCACAATAGCGTGTCAATTCCCGCAAAGTGGTCGACATGGTTTATTTTCCTCTATTCTTCTATCCGGTCCATCACGCTTAAAGCGAAGCGCGCAACACCTCAAGCATTTGGGCATTCTGCTCCGAAGTTCCAACGGTCAGTCTGAGACAGGATGAAAGTAATGGATGGGCACCCTCAAGGCACTTCACCAACACACCGCTCGCTTTCATCGCCTCGAACACCTCTTTGGCCGGCTTTCCTGTACAGCGCACCAGGATAAAATTGGCTTCACTCTCGTAGGGTTCCAGCGCGTCAATCTGCATTAGCGCATTGAAAAGGCGGGTACGTTCCTCGCACAATTCACGTGTTTGGGCCACCAGTGCATCATAGTGCTGAAGCGCAAACTCGGCGCTGGTTTGCGTCAGAACGTTGATGTTGTAGGGCAAACGCAGTTTGTCGAACTCGGACAACCATGCCGGCCGCCCGATCAGAAACCCCAACCTGAGACCGGCCAGACCAACTTTGGAAAGCGTGCGCATGACGACCACATTATCGTGGTAGGCACACAGCTCAAGCAAATCGGACTCCGTAAACGCCAGATAGGCTTCATCAATCACTACAAGCCCATTACTCGCCTCAATAATCTGCTCAATATCGGCAAGCTCGAACACATTACCGGTAGGATTATTGGGTACAGCCAGAAAGATTAATGCCGGATCATGCGCTTTAACCGCTTCCACAAACGTATCGATGTCAATGCTGAAATCTTCATTCAGGTCGATTCCGTGGTACGGCATCCCGACAAATTTTGCAATCATGCCATACATCACGAACGCGGGCTCCGGTGCCATAATACCGCGCTCGCTGTTCGCCAGGGCCATCGCGATTATCTGGATGATCTCATCAGAACCGTTGCCAAGCAGAATATCCAGATTCTGACCGCTCTCCTGCTCCAACTTATCCAGTTGCATCAGAGTTCGCAGTTGCGCCTTCAGCGCGCTTGCTGATGGGTCGGGGTATCGGTTGGCTTCCACTTTCGCCAGTGCCTCATGCCATTCTGACATGAGTGCCCCGGGCCAGGCGTGCGGGTTTTCCATCGCATCCAGTTTCAGCAAACCGCTGGCATCCGGTACATGATAGGATTTGAGTGCTCTTATTTCGGGCCTTATCAATTGCTCGATGATTGTTTCACTCATAGTGTTACCTTCTGTATTTCCTTTTCTGACAGCGTTGTATCCACACCCTTGGTCCAGACATGCGTTGACCACCGAAGAATGGCCTCGATTAATCCTTGATCCGATACTCGGCAGAACGCGCATGGGCTGTCAGCCCCTCTCCGCGCGCTAAAACAGAAGCGACTTTACCGAGTTCACTTGCCCCGGTCTCGGAGAAATTCAGAATTGACGAGCGTTTCTGGAAATCATAGACGCCAAGAGGCGAAGAGAAACGTGCAGTGCCCGACGTCGGCAAAACGTGATTGGGTCCGGCACAATAATCGCCAAGCGCTTCTGCGGTATAGCGTCCCATAAAAATCGCACCGGCATGCGTAATGAGCTCAATCAATGCCTCAGGATCTTCAACCGACAGTTCCAAATGTTCAGGCGCGATCAGGTTACTCACTTCGGCGGCCTGTTGCAGACTGGAGACATGAATGAATGCTGCCCGGTTGGAAATCGAGGACTCAATAATGTCCCGCCGCTCCATTTCCGGTAACAGTTTTTGAATACTGGCTTCGACCGCTTCCAGAAACGCGGCGTCTGTCGCTACCAGAATCGACTGGGCATTTTCATCGTGTTCGGCCTGTGAAAACAGATCCATCGCGATCCAGTCAGGAGGGGTTTGACCATCACAGATCACGAGTATTTCAGAGGGGCCTGCAATCATGTCGATACCCACCTGTCCAAACACTTCTCGCTTGGCCGTGGCGACAAAAATATTGCCGGGCCCCACAATCTTGTCCACGCGAGGTACCGTCTCTGTGCCATAAGCCAATGCGGCCACAGCTTGCGCACCACCGATTGTGAAGACCCGATCGACCCCTGAAATACGGGCAGCAGCCAGCACCAGCTCATTCAGCTCACCATCCGGTGTGGGCACGACCATGACCAGTTCACCGACACCTGCTACTTTGGCGGGAATCGCATTCATTAGCACCGAAGAAGGATACGAAGCCTTGCCTCCCGGAACATACAACCCGGCACGATCCAAAGGAGTGATACGCTGTCCAAGTACTGTGCCGTCAGCCTCCTGGTAACGCCACGAGGACGCAGCCTGATGCTCGTGATAACTGCGCACACGCTCCGCGGCTGTTTCCAGCGCCTGACGCTGCTCCGGCGGTAAACTCTCGAGCGCCTGTTGCATGCGTTCTGCGCTGATTTCCAGCTCTGCGCCACTCACCACGGAAAGGCGGTCAAAACGCTGCGTATAGGCGATCAAGGCCGCATCGCCGCGCCGCCTGACGTCGGCAATGATGTCCTTCACCGTTGCCTGGACATTACTATCGAGCTTTTCATCCCAAGCGACCAACTCGGCGATCTCATCCCTGCTCTCGGCACCTCGAAACGCTATTCTCTTGATTTTCAACACCATCGACTTCCTGAACAAATTTCTGACGACTACACGCGGGCTTGTCTAAGCGCGCGTTGCTTTTTCAAGCTGCTCTATAATAGGCTGGATTTGGGCATGCTTCATTTTCATGGATGCGCGATTAACCACCAGCCGGGTACTGATGTGATGGATTTCTTCTCGAGGCTCCAATCCGTTTGCGCGCAGCGTGTTCCCGGTATCCACAATATCCACAATTTCGTCTGCCAAACCCAATATGGGAGCGAGCTCCATCGCTCCATACAGCTTGATGATGTCCGTTTGAATGCCTTGGCTGGCATAGTAATTCTTAGCGAGATTGACAAACTTGGTCGCCACCTTCAATCGACCTTCGGGACTTTGATAACCTTTTTTCGCGGCGGTCATCAGCTTGCATTTCGCGATATTCAGATCCAAAGGCTCGTAAAGGCCATCCGCGCCATGCTCCATCAGGACATCTTTACCGGTGACACCCATATCAGCACCGCCATATTGAACATAGGCAGGTACATCCGTTGCCCGAATCACAATAATCTTGATGTGATCCAGGGTGGTATCGAAAATCAGTTTGCGACTGGAGCTGACGTCTTCCAGCGGCTCAATACCAGCGCTTTTCAGCAAGGGCAGTGTTTCTTTCAGAATGCGCCCCTTTGACAGCGCGATGACGAGATTGTTTGACATTCCAGGGTCTCTGTTGATCAATTATTCCGGTAACTTCTATCCGGGCAGACGTTGAATACGTGCACCCAATAATTGGAGCTTTTCTTCGATACATTCGTAACCGCGGTCAATATGGTAAATACGGTCTACCAGGGTATCCCCTTCAGCCACGAGTCCGGCAATCACCAGACTTGCTGAAGCACGCAGGTCCGTTGCCATTATTGGGGCGCCTTTTAGCGTATCGACCCCGGTAATAATCGCCGTATTGCCTTCGAGCTTAATATCAGCCCCCATGCGTTGCAGTTCCTGCACATGCATAAAGCGGTTTTCGAATACTGTTTCAGTGACAGATCCGGTACCTTCAGCGACACAATTCAACGACACAAACTGCGCTTGCATATCGGTCGGAAACCCCGGGAACGGCGCGGTTTTGATTGAAACTGCTTTTGGCCGCTTGCCTTTCATGTCCAACTCGATCCAATTGTCACCACTGGTAATATGGGCACCGGCTTCATTTAATTTTTGCAGAACGGAATCCAGAAATTCCGTCTGTGTGTCTTTCAATTTGACTCGTCCACGCGTCGCCGCCGCAGCCACCAGATAGGTGCCCGTCTCGACACGATCCGGCAGTACATCATAATGACAGCCTTTGAGACTTGGCACGCCCTCTATTTCGATGGTCGCAGTGCCATGCCCTTTGATTTTCGCACCCATTTTGATCAGACATTCCGCCAGATCCACAACCTCGGGTTCGCGTGCGGCATTCTTGAGCAAGGTTGTACCGTCTGCCAGCGCAGCCGCCATCATCAGATTTTCTGTGCCGGTTACAGTCACCGTATCAAAAAAGATATTGGCACCGCGCAAGCGTCCGTCCATGCGCGCCTTGATGTAACCCTCTTCCACGACGATGTCCGCCCCCATGGCCTCCAGACCACGCAAATGCAGGTCGACAGGCCGGCTGCCAATCGCACAGCCACCCGGAAGGGATACTTCGGCCTGGCCGAAATGCGCCAGCAAAGGACCAAGCACCAGAATCGAAGCGCGCATGGTCTTGACCAGTTCATAAGGTGCGGTCGTTTCCTTGATCGTGCGGGCATCAATTTCCACACTCATTTTTTCATCGATGAGCAATTCGACGCCCATGCGCCCCATTAGCTCAATCATGGTTGTAATGTCATGCAGATGCGGCAGATTACCAACCGTCACCGGCTCATCCGCTAGCAACGCGGCTGCCAGAATCGGAAGTGCAGCGTTCTTTGCGCCGGACACCCTGATTTCACCATCAAGCTGAACACCGCCGCCAATGACTAATTTATCCACATCAAAGCCCTTTAATTTTGTTTGGGATTACAGCTGAAACACGTCACCTTAAGCCGGATTACGTGCACGCCATTCTTCCGGAGTGTAGGTCTTGATGACCACGGCATGTATCGTGCCATCCACAATATACTTATTCAGACAAGCATAGATAGCCTGCTGGCGCTTGACCGCATTGAGCCCCTCAAACATTTCGCCAATGGCCAATACCTGATACTGATATCCATCGGTCTCAACTTCTACTTCTACATTTTCCAACTGATCAGTAATCAGCTGTTTTACCTGACTGGCTTCCATCACTATTCCACAATTAACACTTTCTTGCGGCCCTTGCGCATTTGCAATAAGCCATTGATTTTCGGTAATCCTGAGAAGTTTTCAGGCACCCCGCGCCGGACGACTCTTCCGACGGGCTGACAATCATACAGCAAAGGAAAGTAGCGCTAAAGATCAATGCAGGCTTCGTGGCTTCTAAAACGCCTGAACGGAAGCAGTCTTTTAGATATAAAAAGCGGGAAGCGCTTTGAACAGCGGCCGGGCAGAATTACCCCTATTGCAGGGGAAGCATCGATTCAATACCACCTACACGGGCCATATCGTAGAGCTTTGGTGGCAGGTTGCTGAAATTCAACTCACATTTTTCGGCTTGCGCTACCCGCAGACAACACAACATCAGTGACAGAATCGCACTGGACACGGACTCAAGACCTTGAAAGTCGATAGTGAATGCATGCTCTTTTGAGCGTCGGATCAATAGCTCCAACTCTTTTCGGATCGCCACGGATTCATCAATATCGCAGGGACCAATCAACGCGACCGTGTGGGCATCCCGCTTTTCAATTTTGGGCATGATCTAGCTTTCTCCTTCCAGCCGATCACCTTCCGCAACGCCCTGGTCCGGCACATCCAGTTCGATATCAACACTCCAATTCTCTATGACCGCTGCAATATCGCCTCTGTGCTCCCGATACTGGGCTTCAAACTTGTCACGAAAAGCCAGGCCGACATTCACACCAAACACGATCACATTTTCCATCAACCATTGATCGTTCTTGTTTCGGTACATCGAATAGGTCACGGGATAAACATTGCCCGAGTCGGATATAACATCCATATCAACGCTAGCGCGTTTGTCGCTACGAGGATTGATTTCAGCCTTGGTAACCTTGATATCAAAAGAACCGCTCTCAACCAGCGTTCTGGTATAGGTATTGAACAGGCTATCCTTGAACACCTGAGTAAATTGTCCACGTTGATCAGGACTGGCCTTACGGGCATATTTGCCCATGACTCGGGCAGCGATCCTCTTAAAGTCGACGATGCGGCTAAGCGCCCCTTCCATCGCCTTATAGAAACGCATCGGATCCGTGTCGTAATGGACCTTTTCCCGTTCATATTCTGCGAGTAGTTCAACAACATTCTGTTCCACCAGAGCCTTGATCCGGCCCTCTTCCTCAGACTTGCCATCCGCCTGAAGCTGCCCGGCAAAGGCAAACCACAAAATCAGCAGCCCAAAGGATCTGAAAATCATACTTGCCCGCATCATGCTATGCCCTTCCCTGCCTTAAATATCAACCTGGCCGGAGGCAAAAGCCCCGATCAGTTTTTCCAGATTCAATGCCGATTGCGTGTCAAAAATTGTATCGCCATCCGCCAGAAACTCTTCATCCGCCCCGACACTGATCGCGACATATTTGTCTCCCAGTAATCCGGCAGTTTGAATAGAGGCAACACTATCAGTCGTGAGATTATCCACCTCTTTGTAAATGTCCATTTCAACCAGCGCACTATAGGATTCTCGGTCAAGGGAAATGGCACTGATCTTACCGATCGTAACGCCCGCCAGAGACACTCTGCCGCGTACTGACAACCCACCCAGATCGTCGAACTGCGCATATACCTTATAGCTATCCTTCTGGCTGTCCATGCTTAAGCCACTGACCTGCAACGCCAAAAACACAAGCGCCCCCATCCCCAGCAACATAAACACACCCACTGCCAACTCTACACTTCGCTGATACATAGGCTTCTCTTAGACCCTTTTCCCTTAACTGTTTAAATCGACCCAAACATCACGGCTGTCAACAAAAAGTCCAGCCCCAACACTGAAAGCGATGAATATACGACCGTTTTTGTAGTCGCAATACTGATTCCCTCCGAGGTCGGAATCAAATCATAGCCTTGAAATACAGCGATCCAGGTGCACACCGCACCAAAGACAACTGCTTTGATCAACCCATTAAGAATATCACCTTCAAACTCAACAGCATTTTGCATATTTGACCAGAATGCGCCTTCGAATACCCCCAACCAGTCAACACTTACCAGCATGCCGCCAAAGATGCCGACCGCACTGAAAATAATGGCCAGCAAGGGCATCGAAATAAAACCGGCCCAAAAACGCGGAGCAATTACCCTTTTCATCGGATCAACACCCATCATCTCCATGCTGGTCAACTGCTCGGTCGCTTTCATCAAACCGATTTCGGCTGTCAGGGCAGAACCGGCCCGCCCCGCAAACAACAGCGCCGTCACAACAGGCCCCAACTCTCTCACCAGCGTCAGTGCAACCATTTGCCCCACAGCCTGCTCGGAACCGTAATCGACCAGAATATTGTAGCCCTGCAAACCCAGAACCATGCCGATAAACAGGCCGGACACAATAATAATGATCAGTGACAGCACTCCGATCTTATACAACTGGGTCACGAGCAACTGCATTCCCTTCAGACTGAAGGACAGGCCGAGTAAGGCCCGGAGCAAAAATACACCTGAGCGTCCCATGGCGGCACTGTAGTCCATTCCGGACTGTCCCACTTTTCTGATGAAATTCAACACCTTGACGCGTATTCCCTTAATTATCCGGATTGACTATTTTAAGCCCTGCCACATTAGGCAGTTTGTTCATTGCCATGTGCTCGGACACCTTGAGTGCCCCGCACATACTTAACTTGCACTTTCATCCATTCCAACAAGATCCATTTCGTACTCCCCCGCCGGATAATGGAATGGCACAGGCCCATCGGGCAAGCCATTCACGAATTGCTTCACAAGTGGAGAGGTATGGCTTTTCAGTTCGGCCGGACTACCTTCACCGATGACACGACCATCGGCAATAATAATGGCATGGTCGGCAATGCTAAGCGCCTCGGCAATATCGTGGGAAACCAGTACACTTGTCAAACCCAGCGCATCATTCAACAACCGTATCAGCTGCACCAGCACGCCCATGGCAATCGGATCCTGCCCGGCAAAAGGCTCATCGTACATGATCAGCTCGGGATCCAGTGCGATGGTACGGGCCAAGGCTACACGCCGGGTCATACCACCCGACAACTCCGATGGCATCAGATCCCTGGCGCCACGCAAACCGACTGCCTGCAATTTCATCAGCACGATATCACGAATCATATCTTCAGGCAGTTTGGTGTGCGCTCGCAAGGGAAAAGCAATGTTTTCGAACACGCTCAGATCGGAAAACAGGGCACCACTCTGAAACAACATGCCCATTTTGGCTCTTGCCTTGAACAATTCCTTGCGTTTCAGACGAGTAAAGTCGACACCGTCGATCAGGACCTGACCACTTTCCGGCTTGAGCTGGCTCCCGATCAATTTAAGCAGCGTTGTTTTACCAATGCCACTGGGGCCCATAATGGCCGTCACCTTGCCCCTGGGAATGGTCATACTCAAGTCTTTGAAGATGGAGCGATGGCCCCGGTAAAAGCTCAGTTTTTTTACTTCTATGTACGCTTGCACGGAAGCCATCCTTAATTTTGACCGTGTTATTTAAACAAAGCTTTTTACCAGATCCAACCTTTAATTTTTAATTCCATTTTCAGATGCCGCAAACATCTGCCGCATGGGCTCTGCGCCGCCAAAAACCGGTTGCAGTTAGGTCTCAAGTTCCTCACAATGCGCCGTTCATTTAACAGAGGCCCAACACCCCCTCATGCTACTATTTATCACTGCGATCATTATCGGACTGATGGTGCTGGTATGGAGTGCTGATCGATTCGTATCTGGCGCAGTTGCCACAGCGCTGAATCTTGGCATGACACCCATTATGGTCGGTTTGACCGTTGTTGCTTTCGGCACCTCTGCCCCGGAACTCATCGTCTCGGCGACCGCAGCATTTGAAGATTCAGGCAGCCTGGCAGTCGGGAACGCGATTGGTTCCAACATTGCAAATATTGCACTGGTCCTTGGGCTAACGGCGCTGGTCTCCGCAATCCCGGTCAAAGACTCGATTCTACAACTGGAATTTCCAATCCTGATTGTGGCAACGGGACTGGCAACTTATTTTGTCTGGGATGCAGCCCTTGATATCAGTGATGGCATCGCCCTGTTATTGATACTTTTTGTGGCGCTCGTTGCACTGGCCAAATTGCAAAGCAAGACCGTCGACGACTTCGAGGAGCTGGAAGAAGGTGAGCAGCTCTCACCCGGAAAAGCCTATGCATGGCTCGCATTCAGTATCCTGCTGCTGCTTGGCAGTTCCCAGGCACTGGTCTGGGGCGCCAGCGGCATTGCACGGGAGCTTGGTGTCAGTGAACTGGTCATAGGCCTGACGATTGTCGCGATCGGCACCAGCCTGCCAGAGCTGGCAGCTTCTATCGCCAGCGCGCTGAAAGGCCATCATGACCTTGCCCTTGGCAATATCGTGGGCTCAAACCTGTTTAACCTGCTGGCAGTACTGGCACTACCGGCGCTGATCAACCCCCTGACACTAGACCCAGCCTCCTTGCGCCAGGACTACGGACTGATGCTGGCACTCACCGCCGGACTCGCGATCTGGGCGTATGGCGTGCGTCTTGCCGGTAAACATCATCTCGGCAAAATATTTGGCACGATACTTTTTGTAGGTTACCTTGGATATTTAACCCTGCTTTACCAACAGTCTCTGGGCGTCTAAATTACTGTGAATACCTATATCGAGTCCGCTAGGCGAACCATCAGCACCGAGCAACGCGCTATCGGCGAATTACTCAATCGTCTGGACGAACATTTTACCAAGGCATGCGAGGCGATGAGCGCCTGTAAAGGACGCGTGATTGTCACCGGCATGGGAAAGTCAGGGCACATCGCCAATAAAATTGCAGCCACGCTGGCCAGCACAGGCACTCCCGCTTTTTTTGTGCATCCGGGCGAAGCCAGTCATGGCGATTTGGGCATGATCACTAAAGACGATGTGGTACTGGCCATCTCCAATTCCGGCAATACCTCGGAAATCGTCACCATTCTGCCGCTCATCAAACGGATGGGGACCCCCCTGATCAGTATGACAGGCAACCCGAACTCAATCATGGCCCAGCAGTCTGACATCCGGCTCGACATCAGCATCGACACCGAAGCCTGCCCGCTTGGCCTCGCACCAACCACCAGCACGACTGTGTCACTGGTGATGGGAGATGCTTTGGCCGTAGCACTGCTGGAAGCCAAAGGCTTCTCGGAAGAGGATTTCGCCTTTTCCCACCCTGGAGGAGCGCTGGGCAAGAAGCTCTTGCTCAAGGTCTCTGACCTGATGCATACCGGTGAACGCATTCCCAAAGTATCCCAAAACACTTTATTGACCGACGGTCTGCTGGAAATCACGCGCAAGGGTTTTGGCTTAACTGCCGTTCTGTCGCCTGACAACACCCTGGCAGGGCTGTTCACCGATGGCGATTTACGCCGTGCATTTGAAAACAAGGTCGACATTACCACCACCGAAATTGGCGCATTGATGACCACCAACTGCAAGACAATTTCCCCGGACGCACTGGCAGCAGAAGGCCTGAACCTGATGGAAGTCAACAAAATAACCGGTTTGCTGGTGGTGAATGATGCACGTGAGCTGGTAGGCGTGCTACACATGCACGATCTGCTCAGAGCAGGAGTAATTTAATCCATGTCAACGACATCGCAGCCTTCTGATTATCTGGAATCAGTTCCTGAACAGACGCGCGCCCGCGCGGCAAACATCCGCCTTTTGGCGCTGGACGTCGACGGCGTCATGACCGATGGCAAGCTATTGTTCAGCGCGCAGGGAGATGAACTGAAAGCCTTTAACATTCTCGATGGCCACGGCATTAAAATGCTGTTATCGCAGCAGATTGACGTCGCTATCATTACCGGCCGAACGTCCCCCTTAACCGCGCGCAGGGCAAGAGATCTTGGCATCAAACATCTGCAACAGGGCCGTGAAGACAAGAAGGAAGCCCTGGAAGAATTGCTTGCCGAGCTTGGATTAACGACTGAGCAGGCCGCCTATGTCGGGGATGACCTGCCCGATTTGGGGGCAATCAAATCCGCGGGACTGGGCATTTCGGTGCCAAATGCGCATGCCTTTGTCAGGCAACATGCGGATTATTGCACCCTGACGCCAGGGGGCTTCGGTGCGGTCAGAGAGGTCTGCGACCTGATACTGGATGCACAAGGGTTATTGCACGACCTGCTCACCAAATATCTCCCCTAGCCCATCCATTTAAAACGCCACGATGAGACTTTCGAAACGCACCCGCCAGCTTTTAACACTTCTGTTGCTGGCCATCAGTCTCTGGCTGTTTTTCAGGGAGTCCACCAAAGAACCGTTGACTCAGCCTGCCCGTTCCGAAACCACCGAGCGGCCAAGCGCCTTCACCAATGGCGCAACCATTCTCAACTACGAAGATGGGAGTGAAGCACCTGTTTATCGTGTCACCAGTGTTGAATCACTCTACTTCACGCGTCAGGGGAAACTGGAAAGCATTACTCCGGAAATTACGCTCAGAGATGACAATGGCAATGCCTACCGCCTCAGAGCCGTCAAAGGCACATTCCTGGAACAAAACCGGCAACTTTTACTCGATGGCAAGGTACGTGTTGTACAATTCCCGAAAGACAAGCGCATGGAGGATGCGTCTGCCACGCAAGATCGATCAGAGGATTCTCCTGCCGTTTTTGAGCTGCAAACAGAACAACTGAGAGTAGACATCGACAAGCGCTTTATCTACACAGAGCAAGCCGTTAAGATCACACATAATGACCATACCATTACCGCTGTAGGGCTCAATGCTTCGCTTGAAACCAAAACACTGCAACTGCTCAATCAGGTCAGAGGGCGCTATGAATTGCCTTAGTTCGTCCAAGCGCCTTCCACCGAGGCTATTCTCTCTTTTACTGATGGTAAGCCTGCCCGTTTACGCGCTGGACACGCAAAGAGATCTGCCCATTGATGTTGTCTCGAACTCAGCCGAGCTCAATGACCAAACAGGCATCGCAAAGTATCTTGGCGACGTCATCATCACTCAGGGTGACAGCAAGCTGGAAGCTGAGGAGGTCGCCGTGACCGTCATCGACCAAAGCATTCAATTAATCGAAGCCAGCGGCTCACCCGCGAGATTTCGTGAGGGCGCGATAAACGAGGAGCCACGCACCCAGGGCAGCGCATCCACTATTCGCTACGACGCAGAACAGGCAACTCTGCTGTTTCAGGGGCAGGCAGAACTGTTGCAACAGGGCAACACCTTTGCAGGCGAGCAGATTATTTACGATATAGAGCAACGGGCAATTCGGGCCACAGGCAACGACTCCGGGGAGTCGCGCGTTAAAATTCGTTATCGACCTGCCGATTTCAAGACTGAAAAACCGGAGTCGCCCCCAATACCACAGGATGAAAACAAAGGTCCGCAGGCGCCTTCAAATCAGGATGAAGCCCCAAACGGGCCAGCCACAGCGACTGTCACAAAATGAAAACGCTAACTGCTGAACACCTCGCCAAAAGTTATAAAGGGCGCCAAGTCGTTGTTGATGTCTCGATGTCTATCGACAGTGGTCAGATCGTTGGCCTTTTGGGCCCGAATGGCGCGGGAAAAACCACCTGTTTTTACATGATTGTCGGACTCGTCCGGCAAGACGCAGGCACCATCCGGATCAATGATCTGGACCTGAGTCACAAGGCGATGCATGACCGGGCCCGCGCAGGCATCGGTTACTTGCCGCAGGAAGCGTCAATCTTCAGGAAGCTTAGCGTCTACAACAATATACTTGGTGTGCTCGAAACACGTAAGGATCTGAACCGGAGCGAACGTCGTGAACGCACGGAAATCCTGCTGGAAGAGTTTCATATCACCCATATTCGGGACAGCATGGGCATGGCCCTTTCCGGCGGAGAAAGACGCCGCGTCGAGATTGCACGCGCTCTGGCGATGGAACCGGATTTCATTCTTCTGGACGAGCCATTTGCCGGCGTTGACCCAATTTCTGTCAGCGATATCAAGCAGATAGTCACACACCTGAAAGACAAGGGTATCGGAGTACTCATCACCGACCACAATGTGAGAGAAACGCTTGATATCTGTGAAAAAGCCTATATCGTTAGTGGTGGCCACATTATTGCATCAGGGACATCTGAAGACATCCTGTCTAACCAGAAAGTAAAGGATGTCTACCTTGGAAACGAGTTTCGAATTTAGCGAACAATACCTGATCAACGCGAACAACTTTGTAAGGCCCTTTAACGTAAATAAACGTTATTTTGTTTCACAGCCATCTGACTTGGCAGTAAACTGACTTCATGTAATGCAGTAAGAATCTACTATGGTTTTGCATCCTTCCAATAAAAAATCGATGACCGCTTACACTCAATTCAAGGCGGAATTGCCACAATGGTAATGAAGGCTTCGCTTCAATTGAAAATGGGGCAACATCTAACGATGACGCCCCAGCTGCAGCAGGCCATCCGTCTTTTGCAACTCTCTACAATGGATCTGCAGCAGGAAATTCAGGAAGCACTGGATTCCAACCCGATGCTGGAGCTTTCAGAGGATGGCAGCGAAGCGCAAGAGCAGGAACGCGAAAGCAACAGCCAGTCCAAAGCTGAAGAAAACGGCACAGACAATGAGTCGGCCGGCAAAAGCGATAACAGCAGTGAAGCCAAAACAGAACAGCATGAAAGCGAACGGGAAGAATGGGGCGACGAAATCCCCAATGATCTTCCTGTCGATACTGCCTGGGACGACATCTACCCTACCACCGGATCTGCCAGTTCGGCACCAGATGAAGACTCCCCCGATTTCGAAAGCCGCAACAGCTCCGAAGAAACACTGATCGAAAAACTGTTATGGCAACTGAATCTGGTGCCGTTTTCCGAGCGGGACAAATACATTGCGGTTGCCATCATCGACTCGATCAATACTGACGGCTACCTGTCCTGCTCCCTGGAGGAAATCTACGAAGGACTGTACGACGAGAACGATGAAGATCCGGTTGAAATGGATGAGGTCGAAGCGGTTCTCAAGACCATTCAGCACTTTGAGCCCTCCGGCGTCGGCGCTCGTGATCTGCAGGAGTGCCTGCTGATCCAGCTGCAGCAATTGCCTCCTGATACTCCCTGGTTACCGCAGGCAAGATTGGTGGTCAGTCACTATCTGAATTTACTGGGCAGCCGGGATTACGCACAGCTTATGCGCCGCAGCCGTCTCAAAGAAGATGACCTGCGCTCGGTGCTGCATTTGATCCAGTCCCTGACCCCAAAACCCGGCGAATCCATGGTAAGCGGCGATACCGAGTATGTGGTTCCGGATGTCGTGGTCAAAAAACTGAATGGCCGCTGGAAGGTTGAACTCAACCCCGAAATTGCCCCCAAAATCCGTGTCAATGACGGTTATGCCTCTCTGATCAAACGTGCTGACAGCAGTGCCGATAATACCTTCATGAAGGATCAGTTGCAGGAAGCCAAATGGTTCATCAAAAGCCTGCAAAGCCGTAATGAAACCCTGCTTAAGGTCGCCAGCAAGATAGTCGCGCACCAGCAAGGTTTTCTGGACTACGGCGAAGAAGCAATGAAACCCTTGATCCTGCATGACATTGCACAGGCAGTGGAGATGCATGAGTCAACCATTTCGCGTGTGACCACTCAGAAATATATGCATACGCCCCGGGGAATTTTCGAGCTGAAATATTTTTTCTCGAGCCATGTCAGCACCACATCCGGTGGCGAATGCTCATCCACGGCAATACGTGCCATCATCAAAAAACTGGTGGCTGCCGAGAATCCCAAGAAACCCCTGAGTGACAGCAAAATCGCAGATTTATTGAAGGATCAGGGAATCAATGTAGCACGGCGTACCATTGCCAAGTACCGGGAGGCGATGACGATTCCGCCGTCCAACGAGCGAAAAAGACTGGTCTAGACCCGGCACAGAACTCCCCCTGACGGTTGCGACCTGAAGGGCTTGTAGGTAGGCGCATTAACCTACCGCCATAAAAACGACAGGAGAAAGCTATGCAATTAAACATCACTGGACATCACGTTGAACTTACCGACTCCATGAAAGATTACGTTAGTAGCAAATTGCAGAAACTGGAGCGACACATCGATGGCATTACCAACGTGCAAGTTACCCTGTCGGTAGAGAAACTGCGACAGACCGCCGAAGCAACACTGCATATCAGCGGAGCAGATATTCACGGTACAGCAGAACACGAAGACATGTATGCGGCCATCGATATGCTCGTAGACAAGCTCGATCGACAAATTCTCAAACATAAGGAAAAACAGGTAGCTCGCTCGCATGGGGCGGCTTCTCGTTAAAGTTAATAAGGTAAGAATCAAACATGTCTGAACATTCGATTACGGTCGAGTCTATACTGTCTCCCCAGCTGACCCAATGCGGTCTGCCGGGGAGCAGCAAGAAAAAAGTCCTCGAAGAAGTTGCCCGTAAAATCGCCGAAGCACGCGATGATCTGGAAGAAAATGAAGTCTTCGATAACTTGGTGAGCAGGGAAAAGCTCGGCAGCACGGGTATTGGCAAAGGGATCGCGATTCCCCATAGTCGTAGCGAAGGCTGCAAAGAGGTGCTCGGCTGCCTGTTTACACTTCAGGATCAGGTGCCCTTTGAAGCAATCGACAATGAGCCTGTCGACCTTTTGTTTGTCTTGCTGGTGCCAGCAGAAGCCACCAGCGAACATTTGGAACTACTCAGTCAGATTGCAGAAAAATTCAACAACAGCAGTTTTTGTGATCGCCTGAGGGAAGCCAAAAGCGACCAGGAACTTTATCAAACCATGATTGCCTAATGCAGGTATCAACCACACAGCAAAAACAAGCATGGCCATGAAACTCGTTATCGTCAGCGGACGTTCGGGATCCGGAAAAAGTACTGCGCTTAATGTACTGGAAGATCTCGGCTATTACTGCATCGACAATCTGCCTGTCGGGCTATTGCTCGAATTGGCCAGTCAATCGGTCCGAAGCGAAGACACGCGTCTGAGCCATGTCGCTGTCAGTATCGATGCTCGCAACCTTTCCAGCGGTATCGAGAATTTCCCGACCTTCCACAAAGAATGTCTGCAGCAAAACATCACTGTGGATGTTCTGTTTCTGGATGCCAATAGTGACACCCTGTTGAAACGTTTCCACTCGACACGGCGTAAACACCCCTTGAGCGACTCAACCAGATCCCTGAAGGAAGCCATCGAGCATGAACGCGAGCTGCTCGGGCCCATCGCCAGCCATGCGGACCTGAATATAGATACCAGCAACCTGACGCTTTATGAACTCAGGGACCTGGTTAAATTAAGAGTAGCAGGTCGAAAAAGTCAGGAAATTGCCCTGCTGTTTCAGTCTTTCGGCTTCAAGAATGGCGTGCCCAGCGATGCCGACTTTGTCTTTGACGCGCGCTGCCTTCCCAATCCCTACTGGGATCCGGCGCTGCGCGGTTATACCGGCCGGGACGACCCTGTGGTAAAATTTCTGGAATCCCAAGCGGAAACCGAAGAGATGAGTAACGATATCACTGCGTTTCTAGATAAATGGATTCCCCGATTCAGGGACACGAACCGTAGCTACATGACCATTGCTATCGGATGTACCGGCGGGCAACATCGTTCGGTCTATCTATGTGAACGAGTGGGTCGTCACTTTGCTGCAAGCAACGATAATGTCCAAATACGCCATAAAGAGCTCCCGGCCAACTAGAAAACTAAACCACCATGTTGAATGAAGACGTTGAGATCGTAAACCAGCTGGGGCTGCATGCCCGGGCCGCCGCAAAATTTGTTTCAACGGCGACTCGCTTTGAAAGCAGGATCACCCTGGCTAAAGACGGCAAAGAAGTGGACGGAAAAAGCATCATGTCCGTGATGATGCTCGCCGCCAGCATCGGCTCAATCGTACAAATTAAAACAGACGGCCCGGACGAAACTGAAGCCATGGAGGCCATCAAGGCCTTGATCGCAGACAAGTTTGGTGAAGAACAGTAATCCCGATCAAATTTTCATTCCTTCGTGCCCAAACTACTGTACACTCCTGTCCCGGATCGGCATTCCAGCGGCCCATACGCGTGCTCTGTCCCCGCGAGCGGTCACCCAACCGCATTGGGCCTGTGAAACCACATCACATATCAGAGTTTGCTTAAAGTTCTTATGGTAAACCTCTGTTTATTATTGTGTTTTAAGCTGTCTAGATGCTGGCCCTTGCACTATAATTTCATAACGTAGTTTCATCTTTTTTCGGCAAGACGATCGTATGGCGACGCAATTTACACAGGATCAGGCAGAACAACAGCTGCAAAGTCTCAGCGATGCGCTGGACTCCGGTTCGCTGCGTCAGGTCGCGCGCATCCTGAACAAAGGTTTGTCGCCCAGTGATATTGCCCACCTGATTGAATCCTCACCGCCCAAACAGCGCTCGGTGCTCTGGAACCTTGTCGACGAAGACCAGCGCGGTGAGGTACTACAATACCTGAGTGAAGACATCCAGTCCTACTTTCTGAGCAAGCTGAATGCGCAGGAGGTTCTGAACGTCACCGGAGATCTGGATACCGACGATCTCGCTGACATACTGCAGCAGCTTCCAGATGCGGTCATTCTGGAAGTGCTCGATTCAATGGATGCGCAGGACCGCCAACGCATCGAAGAAGTGTTGTCCTATCCAGAGGATACTGCCGGCGGTCTGATGAACACGGACACGATCACCATTCGTGCCGACATCACCGTTGATGTAGTTCTGCGCTACCTTCGCAGGCACCGCAGCCTGCCCGATATGACGGACAGCTTGCTGGTCGTCAGTCGTCGCGATGAACTGATTGGCATCCTGCCAATAACCACCATGCTGGTCTCCAGTCCGAATGCCACTGTCAGGGAAGTCATGGAAACCGACATCATTTCGATTGATGTCACAATGAGCGACCGTGATGTGGCCAATCTTTTTGAACGTCAGGATTTGGTGACCGCCCCTGTAATTAACAAAACAGGAATCCTTCTGGGCCGTATTACCATCGATGACGTCGTCGATGTCATCCGGGAAGACGCCGACCACTCTCTGATGAGTATGGCCGGTCTGGATGAAGAGGAAGATACCTTCGCCCCGATCAAAATAACGGCCAGACGACGAGCGGTGTGGCTCGGCATTAACCTTCTCACCGCCTTCCTCGCTTCTGCCGTCATCGGCGTGTTTGAAGACACCATTGAAAAAGTGGTCGCACTGGCCGTACTGATGCCCATTGTGGCCAGTATGGGCGGCATTGCGGGCAGTCAAACGCTAACGCTGGTGATTCGCGCCATGGCCGTCGGACAGATTAACCAGGGCAATCTGCGCTGGCTACTCAACCGGGAATTCTTTGTATCGCTGATCAATGGCGTCTTCTGGTCACTGGTTGTGGCCGGCGCCGCCATGCTCTGGTTTCATGACATTGTCATCGGTCTGGTCATCGCAGCGGCCCTGCTCATCAACCTGGTCGCAGCGGCTATTGTCGGAACCTGTCTTCCGATATTCCTCAAATCGCGCAACATCGACCCGGCGCTTGCAGGAAGTGTACTTCTAACGACAATTACTGATGTGGTAGGCTTCCTCTCCTTTCTCGGTCTAGCCACACTTGCCTACGCTTAAGGAATCACCAGCCATGTCGGAATTTACCCCGGACCACGACAACGAAGACCTGGAACCGGTCAAGAGCAAATCCCAGATCAAACGCGAAATGGAAGCCTTGCAGGGCATCGGCAAAAAACTCACGGAACTCAATGAAACACAGCTCACAGAAATACCGATGGGTGAAGAGCTACGGCATGCGATTGACCTATACAGGCACCGCATCACCAAGCGCGAAGCCAGACGTCGTCATCTGCAATTTATTGGCAAGTTGATGCGCTCAGAGGATATTGAAGGTATTCAGGCCGCGTTAGACAAGTACGATTCCAGCAGCAAAGCCTTCGCTCAGGCACTGCACGCACTGGAAGCGTGGCGAACACGCCTGATCAATGAAGGCAATGAAGCGGTCACAGAATTTATCGAAGCCTATCCACAGACCGACGTCCAGCAGCTGCGACAACTGGTACGTAACGCCAAAAGAGAACAATCACAGGACCAGAACAAAGGCGGTTCCAAAAAGCTGTTCCAGTTTCTCAGGCAGATTTCCGAAGCCCACTGAGCATCAAATTTCCAGCCGTCTAGGGCTGCATCTACTCCGAACACCGCGCAAATTTAGACACGTTTTTACATCTTGTAGGCCCCTGGGCTATAGCGCCGCTGTTCCTGAAAACATATAGTGGCTTACAAATAAATTTACATGAATCAGAGGTTCCCAATGAAGTATTCAATCCTGCTTTCAACGCTTTTACTGTTGCAAGCCTGCACCACATTTGACGCATACACTGGCGAAGAAAAAACGACCAATACTGCAATAGGAGCCAGCATCGGCGCGGGTATCGGCGCGGTAGTCGCCTATATTGACAACAAAGATGAAGACAGCCGCAAACGTAATCAGCGAATACTGGCAGCCGCCGCAGGTGGTGCGGCAGTAGGCGGAGGTATCGGTTATTACATGGATGTGCAGGAAGCGAAGTTACGCAAGCAATTGCGTGATACCGGCGTCAGTGTTGAACGGGAAGGAAATAACATCAACCTGATCATGCCCGGCCATATTACCTTCGCCAGTAACAGCCCGAATATCAATGCAAGCTTCTATGCCGTGCTGGATTCGGTCGCTCTGGTTCTGGAAGAGTATGACCGGACCTTGGTCGTAGTTTCGGGTCACACGGACAGTGACGGCTCCCATGCCTACAACCAGACCCTGTCACATCATCGCGCTTCTTCCGTATCCTATTACCTGTCTTCGCGCGGGGTTGATGAAGTTCGACTCGAAACCATCGGTTTCGGCGAGACCCGACCTGTCACCAATAACGACACCAGTGCGGGAAAACAGGCCAACCGACGCGTTGAAATCACATTGCTGCCGGTGGAAGAGAACAGTTAAGGCACCCCTCTGTTAATCCGGGCCGCGCTTTGATCCGTCAGGCCCGGATGTACTCCCATCAATAAAATACATTATCTTCAGATCGCATGATTCTGCGCACTCGGCCTTACTAAACAATTTGTTGAATTCGTTCCGAATTTTTTGCGCCCTCCTGTTTATAATCCACCGCTGCCCTAAGAATCGCTGAAACCTGTCGGCTTTGATCCTCATCTTTTTTGAGTAATAGCTTTGCAGATTGCGTTGATATCTTGAGTAACTGACGTCCTCGGACGTTCATTAAAATTAGAATATAAATCAGAAAAAGGATTTTGTAGTATGCGAAAGATAGTCGTGTTTTTAGCCGTCGGTGGTGTTCTTGTTGGCTGCGGCGGTTCCGGATCAGGCGAGACCTCCAACCAGGTAAGAAGTGCAAATAACAGCAAGATCGACCCTAATATTGTTGCTGTTTCAGGGGTGTATGATACATCTCGCACTTTGGATGAAGCCTACTTGTACATTTCGGATGCAGGCCGTGTCACTGTATATGATTACCAGGGAGATGTTAGTGGCACGGGTGATAACTGCTATTCACTCGCAACGACCTCAAACCAGATTAATTCGATCTTTAATACGGGCAAAGTCAGCTATTCCACTTCGACGGGAAAATACACTTTAACGGGTGATTCAGATGTGCTCGAATTCACCTACGACACGACAGATGGCATGCAAAACTTCACTTTAAATTCGGCGATAAGCAGCAACACCGGATTGGATATGTCAGCCATGAATCTAAACATAAAAATTGGCGGTGACGGCAGCCTGCAATCTACGTTGCTAATCAGCGATATCGAATCCGCAATCTGTAACTGAGTTTCTGAGGGGCCGGTCTTCCGGCCCGTTCATCAATTATCATCGCCCCTGCTTACAGTAGAGGCAACGCTCAACGCCATAGTCCCCAAGACTTGGTTTCAATCCGAATTCCGAACCTTGCCACGGAGTGACTTGGTCTTGCTGTGCTTGGTTTTACTATCGAGGCGACGCTTTTGGGAGTTTCGTGTCGGCTTAGTGGGCCGGCGTGTTTTTTGGACGACCGTCGCCTCCTTGATCAAGGTGAGCAAGCGGGCCAGTGCATCCTCACGATTCTTTTCCTGAGTACGAAATTGCTGCGCCTTAATGACCAGAATGCCTTCCTTGTTGATCCGGCTGTCCTTAAGATTCAGTAATCGCTCTTTGTAAAACTCAGGCAAAGAGGAATTGGGAATGTCAAAACGCAGATGTATGGCCGACGAAACCTTGTTGACGTTCTGACCGCCCGCGCCCTGAGCGCGAATGGCATTGAGCTCCAGTTCTTCGTCAGGAATACTGACCGCGTTTGAGATATCCAATGGCATGCGGGCGGTCTCGCTTAGCTTTGAATTGGCGACGGGCTCATTTCTTCTTTTTCGCCCCCGCTTTTTTCTTCAGTTTTTTCTTTTTGCTGCCAACCGCCTTTCCCGATGCTTTCAGCTTTTTAGGGCCATTGTAATTGCCCGGAATTTCCTTGATCTTGCGCCGCTCAAACGTCTGCTTCAAATAGCGCTCAATGCCCGCCATCAAATTGAATTCCGTCGGCGCAATCAGGGTAATCGCCAGCCCCTCCTGCCCTGCCCGACCGGTACGGCCGATCCTGTGCACATAAATCTCGCCACGCCGGGGCATTTCGAAATTGATCACCAGATCCATGCCTTCAACATCCAGGCCGCGTGCGACCAGATCGGTGGCGACCAGTATCTTGATTTCGTCACGCCGCAACTTGCTCATCATCAGGTTGCGATGTTTCTGGTCTCGATCGCCATGCAATACACCTGCGCTCAGGTCCTGCTGCTGCATCAAACGAAACACCTGATCCGTCTGTTCCTTGGAATTACAGAAAACCAGACAATGACGGTAGGTCTCATTCTTTAAGAGCCAGACAAGCTGGCGGAATTTATGGGCCTTGTCATCCGAGAATATAATCTGTTGCTTAATGGATGAATGCGCATCAGAAGTCCGGTTTAGCGCGAGTACATCGGGTTCCTCCAGCAAACGATCTGCCAGACCTCTCAAGGCTTTGTTGGCCAGAGTCGCAGAATAAAACTGGGTCTGTATACGCGCCAGACAATGCTCCGCGATCGACAGAATCTCGTCGCTGAAGCCCATATCCAGCAATCGATCCGCTTCGTCCAGAACCAGAATTTCAATGCTGCTCAGGTCAACCAGATCCCGCGCCAGCAACTCCGACAGCCGACCGGGCGTGGCGACCAGAAACTGGGCCGGATTCCGGATCAGTTCGTTCTGTTTTTTGATATCCGTGCCGCCACCGATATGGCCCAGAGTAATCGAAGTAAAACGCGCAAGAGCCTTGGCCTGTTTCAGCACCTGCTGGGCCAGCTCTCGCGTGGGCACCAGCACCAGTGCCAATGGCTCTCCGCTTTCACGGCTCAGTAGGTGTTCAAATACCGGTAGCAGGTAGGCGGCCGTCTTGCCGCTTCCGGTTTTGGCACTGACAAAGAGGTCCGTACCTGCCATCGCCGGTTCGAATACCGCTTGCTGAACTTCCGTAGGTTCTTCAAAACCCGCTTCAGTCACTGCCTGTAGCAAGGCTTCATCTAATTCCGTAAACACATCAATAAACCTGAATAAAATAATTGCCGCATGGTACCAGACATCACCGGACCAGACGCAGAAGTTTTATGTCGCGCAATGGCTCAAAACCGGCCAACCAGCCGGCCAACAAAAAAGAACCTTGCCTATCAAAATTAGCGCAGCCCCCGCCAACATGCGATACCATTGCCATGACAATTAATTATCATGCCAGCAATCATCACCTTCAAGTAGACAAGGTCACGCCATGCCGGAACACCAGCCCAATAACCCCTTACATGGCATTACGCTCGAAATGGTGCTCACACGGCTACAGGAATACTACGACTGGGAAGGTCTGGCGGCACGCATCAGCATTAACTGTTTCAGGAAAGACCCTTCCATCAAGTCCTCGCTCAAATTCCTGCGCCGCACACCCTGGGCGCGCGAAAAGGTGGAGGCACTTTATATCCAGACTTTTGCCAAACCAAGCGTCTCACCCTGGGACAAACTGAAACCCAAAGTCGGCGATTAAGGCCATCACCTCAAACGCTTGCTGTGTTCGCCTTAGCGAGCAGGCCTTCGCTGGGCATTCCCGGCGTTTTTGCCCGACGATGCATTACGCTGCGGGGCATTTGTGTTGGACCTTCCACCTTCCGGACGCTTAGCCCTGGCTTTGTTTTTCTGGCTACCTGCTTTTTCCCCACCCGATCTTGCCGATGGATTACCGGCATTGGCCTGCGATTTATTTCGGGCATTTCCCTGTCCGGTGCGCGCGCCATCGTGATGCTCGGATCTTGGCTTACGTGGTTTCTTGGGCTTCTTGGGTTTCAGTGGTTTTAACTGCTTCGGAGGATCCGCCAGTTTATCCAAAGGTGAAAACCCGGCGACCTCTTCCCGAGGCAAGGTCTGTTGAATCAAACGTTCGATCCCGACCAACTCTTTATATTCATCCCCACTTACCAGAGACACCGCTTTACCCTCTGCACCCGCACGGCCGGTTCTGCCGATCCTGTGAACGTAATCTTCAGCGACATTGGGCAAATCGAAATTAACCACCTGGGGTAACTGATCAATATCCAGTCCCCGAGCGGCGATATCTGTTGCGACCAGCACCTGAATATCGCCACTTTTGAACTCTGCCAAAGCGCGTGTGCGTGCACCCTGACTTTTATTGCCATGAATCGGCGCTGCGCTAATACCGGACTTGTTGAGCTTCAGTGCAAGCTTGTTGGCACCGTGTTTGGTGCGGCAAAACACCAGCACCTGATACCACTGTCGCTCTTTGATCAATTGAATCAGCAAGGCCGTTTTCTTTGGTTTGTCGACAGGAATCACCCGCTGATCCACCAGCTTGGTGGTGGTATTGCGCGGTGAAACTGAAATCTCTACTGGCGCATGGATCAGACCTTTGGCCAATTGGCGAATCTCATCCGAGAAAGTGGCCGAAAACATCAGATTCTGGCGACGTTTGGGCAAGAGGTGAATGATCTTGCGAATGTCATTGATAAAGCCCATGTCCAGCATGCGGTCGGCTTCGTCCAGTACCAGTACTTCCAATTGATCGAGCTTTAGGGCGTTTTTGGTGTGCAGGTCGAGCAAACGGCCTGGTGTCGCCACCAGTATGTCGACACCCTGTCGCAGCTTCTGCATTTGCGGATTGATCTTCACGCCACCAAACACGACGGCCGACCGCAAGGGCAGGTTGGCACCGTATTTAATGACGCTCTCACTCACCTGCGCTGCCAGCTCACGCGTGGGCGTTAATACCAGCGCTCGCACCTGATTCGCCCTGGGTCGTGCACCATCCGCCAGCTTATCGAGCAGCGGCAGCGTAAAGCCGGCGGTCTTACCGGTACCGGTTTGCGCAGCGGCCATCACGTCCTTGCCGGTAAGAATGGCAGGAATCGCCTGCGCCTGAATTGGAGAGGGGTTGTCGTACCCCTGCTCTGCCACGGCTTTTAGCACAGGAGCAGATAAACCTAGTTGGTCAAAACCCATTGTATGTCTCGGTATTGGATAAAAAGTGCGGGCCAATCACATGCGGACAGAGGCGAAAGGTTGCTTGAAAAGGCGGCAAGTATATAGGCTGTGCGGCCGCTAAGGTATACATTAATGTTAAATGTCTGTGAGACTGCGCCGCGCCGCTTGATCAACGGAGCCCCAACAGGGCAAGGATCGTTCTCAACAACAGCATTTCTATTAACCTGCCCTGTTCTGCTAAAATAGACCGTTTGACCCGGCATGATCACACGCGTTGAGACCAACCCGCTGATTCTGCCCCCATATTTTTCACAGGATCACCCGCAGTCGTGAACGAAGCAGCCAGCCCCATTGCGCCATCTTCCAATGCATCCTTAAGCAGGCGTTTCTCCGTGGCGCCAATGATGGAGTGGACGGATAGGCATTACCGCTATTTCGCCCGCCTGATGTCGCGTCATACCCTGCTCTATACGGAAATGGTCACCACCGGGGCGATTATTTTCGGAGATGAAGAGAGACACCTGGCCTACAACGAGGAAGAGCATCCCATTGCCTTGCAACTGGGTGGCAGTCACCAGGCCGACCTGGCCAAATGCGCACGTATCGCACAACAACGCGGGTACGATGAGGTCAATCTGAATGTCGGCTGCCCAAGCGACCGGGTGCAGAACAACATGATCGGCGCCTGCCTGATGGGCCATGCAGAACTGGTCCGTGACTGCCTGAAAGCGATGCAGGATGCCTGTGAGATTCCGGTGACCATCAAGCACCGCATCGGCATTGACGAGCTGGATTCGGAACAGTTTCTGTTTGATTTTGTCGGCACCGTTAAAGAGTCCGGCTGCAAAACCTTTATCGTGCATGCCCGCAAGGCGATTCTGGAAGGTCTCAGCCCGAAGGAGAATCGTGAGATCCCGCCACTGATCTACGCGCGCGTCTATGCGCTTAAACAGCAATTTCCCGAGCTGGAAATCATCATCAATGGCGGCATCAAAACGCTGCAGGAAACAGATCAGCATCTGCAACACGTGGATGGCGTGATGATCGGACGCGAAGCTTACCAGAACCCCTGGCTACTGGCAGAAATCGAATCCCGACTGTTTGACGCTGAGCCACAAGTCCACTCGCGTAAAGAAGTGATTGAGGCCATGCTGCCCTATATCGCAAGACAGCTCGAACAGGGCCTGAAACTCAGCTACATGACCCGCCATATCCTCGGTCTCTTCCACGGCCAGCCCGGAGGCAAAAAGTTCCGACGTCATCTCAGCGAAAACGCACACCGCACCGATGCGGGCATTGAGGTATTGGAGCAGGCCCTGGCATTGGTGAGGGATTGACGCAGAACGTGGTTAAAAAATGCGGCCCTGGCTTTCATGCCCATGTGGCTTAAAGAACTAAGAGGCCTGGATCGACGCTAAAATCTCGATTATATCCTCTTTGGCTGCCGCAAAATCCGCTTTGCCTCCGACAAAAGAGAAACTCAAAAAATAATCACCAAGCGCCAGGCAGGATGTTAAATAAGTTGTTACTTCAGTTTCTTCGGGCCAAACGCCTTCCCACTCTTTGATCTCATGCGTGTGTTCCACCCCACCCTTCCCGATAAATACTTTGGTTAGATGATCAACCTCTCTGTTCCAGGGCATATCTCGCGTCTTTGAAGAAAAGGCGATATCTACGAACTTTCTAAACGGATGTCCGTTTGAATTGTATACGGCCAGATTCAAGACAACTTTTTCTCCAGGAGATTTTACCTGATAATTTTCGGTACGAAGTCGGATCCAACTCCCCGGTATCTTGAACGCAAAGAGAACCGGGTTTCCATAGGTCAGCTCCTTCCAAGTCTTTCGCGGGAGTACCAAATTGCGTTTTTTAGACGGTACTTCTTCCAAGCCGAAGAGACTGAATGGAAAATACTCGCCATACTCATGGGTGAGCTCCAACCCTTTGATTTTAAAGACCGCTGCTGCGGCAAAGCACCAATACCCGACAAATAGATAATTAGATTTTTCCGTGTGTGAAGCATAATTATGACTACCGCTCTTTTTCCATGATTTATACCAATGCTTAGTTAAAAATTGGGTTAGCATCGGTACCGCATTTGCCTTACTTTCTTCTAAGATTACATCGAATAAAGGCCCATACATATCCGGGAAAAGCAATTCCTTACTGAGGGCATAATCGGGCAACCGAAAAGAGATCAACTTCTCGATCAATAAATCCCCCCCTTTAAACAACCTGGTCGATAGGCTTTTCCAAACGTCTGCAAGTCTTGCGAATTTTTCTAGCGGAACCTCGAAGATTATCGCCAAAGAGAAAAGTGCTAGATGGTCATGATATGAGTCTATGGTGCCACAACTGGCTTCCATCCCACTTAACAAATAGTGCTCACACGCCCTATCGAATAGATCTTCTATCGCGCTTAAATCCTCACCCAAAGAATAATCCGCCACCAAGGTTGACACCAGACTCTCATACACATAAGCATGTGACACCTCCTTTTCTGAGGCGCTGAATTCATTACTCTGGATTTTCTTCAATGGTCGTTCAAGTCGACCATAAAAATCTTCGCGCGATAGAATTAATTTCTCATAAACTTGATTCTGTTCTCTCATACCACTGCACTCAATCATTATTGTTGGATCTTGTTTTTGAGGGGGAAGGACCGGGGCAAATTAGTATTGTTTGCACACTTTACCTTTTTGGCCTTTGTTGCCAGCAAAACAAACCGAGGATGAGCACGCCTGAATATAGCGGCGCTCAAAAAATATGTTTTGTCACCGGCATGATCTGCGCTCATGATTCGCTCAGGCCTTCACTTCGAGCCCCTTCTTTGCGATTAATTTTAAACGTTTTATTGACGGGCCATTGGGCTTTTTATTGCCCTGCTCCCAACTCTTTACCGTTGCGCACCTGGCATTCAAATAGGTCGGAAAAACGCCCTGACTGACCTTGGTTCTCGTACGGAGAGAATGACTCATCGCTTCCACAGGAGGCAAACATAACGCATCAAACTCACGTAAAATTACCTCATTCATTGCACCCGCTTCTTAAAGACGCCACACCCAAACTGACATCCAACACCCCCTTTTCCAGTTCCTGCGACGCATTGATTAGAAGGAGATCACAGACCCTATGCTTAGATGCCCATTTCTGAAATGCTCCGGTTTTGAATACACGCTTTCATCGTCCCTGAATGCAGCATATTTATAAGACTTAGTACGATAGTCAACAAAAGACCGGAGATTGAAGAGCAGGAACTCGCGCAAGCACACAATTCATGGCATAAAAGCGAAGCTTCGCCCCATTACTTGTTATTTCTACAACAGAGTGACCATCTCTTTTATTAAGAACTTATGCATTAAAGGCCGCAGCCATCAGCTGCTGCTCTCTCCGACTAATCCCAATATCTTTAGCCACAACTTCCCATCTGCTCACAGCGCTTATCACCTCTTCTTTGACCTGCTCTGCTTTGGCTTCACTAAGCTGAAAAAAGTCGATCACTTCCATCGCAAGTTCATAGTCGAGGCCATTGTTATCATCGGTAATATTAAGATGTAAGCCGTTTGTTGGTGTCACAGGATTAACATCGTAGGCGGGAGATAAAATCCAACCACCATTGCTGTAAATGAAGCCGTGATTTCTGAGGTGGTCATCGGTATTTGATACCGCGATATAAAAAACAATGCGTCGCCACAGTTGTTCCAGATCCACTTTTGTATTTGAGCCATGCTCGGTAAGAAACTGGGCGAGTTCCAAATAGCTCGCTTCATAATCACCATCATAATAACCGAGCTGGGTCATTGCCGACGTAAAGTGTCGTCGGCTTGATTCCGTGCGGTCAAAACGCTTGGTCAGAAAGGTATGGTGGTGGTAATTGAATTTCTCAATGCGGCTTTCCGCCATATGGATACCGGCATCTAGTGCGAGTATGTAAACCAGATACTCCCATGCGGCCATGTCATGATCGTCATAACGACTCGGAAATTTGGCAATCCATAAATGATCGTCTTCATCCACAACGCTCGCTTTGGGGCGCGCTCCACCCAATGACGAGCCTGGTGACATGAGCATGTACAGCCATTTCAAATAGTCTGGATCATCGCTGTCACTGCTCTCGACCTTCATTGCTGCATGCTCTAGCTCTCTCAATGAGGAGATGGGAGGTGCAGCCAATTTTTCATTGTTGTCCAAAAATTCGCCATTTGGATCTGTTTTGAATCTCAAGGCGCCTTGACGATAACGGTCATGAACACCTAAGAGGTAATCGATTTCGTGAAACACGCGAGGCTTGCGATTTTCCTGACGCGCGACTAGCGCTTCCCTGCGCTTCATCAACAATCTTCCCCATCGGTCAGGGCAGGAATCCAGAAAGACTCTAAAGTTGTTTGAATCTTTACTGTGCTGCCCTCCTGCAAACAGATTCAGATCGGGATCTATTTTTTGCGCAAAGGGGGACATCAGCCACGATTTGTCGTAGCTGAAGCTGAAGTGTTCCTTGTTCTTGGTGACCGATGATCGCAAAGTGCCCACCAACCTGGGCTCGTCGAATTCTTCCCAATCCGCATACACCTGCGTTTCCGTACTCACTTTTGTTTGCCCATCAGTTGTATATCCTGAAGTTTTCTGCCAAGCGCATCATCGCTCGCTACCCTGGCAAAATCTTCAACCAAACCAATCACTGCCAGTACCGCGACATAATGGCCGATCGAAACGGCCGGGTCTCCCCGCTCAATCTTCCGGATGGTCAGGCGGCTTAAGCCTGTCCGTTCGGCAATCAGTGATTGGGAATATTTTCGGCGCTTGCATGCCAGCTTGATATTCTCACCTAGCTGGCAGAGCACCTTCTGGTTTTTTGGAAATACCACCGCCTTTCGCCTATCAGATGACATATATTGATCACTATAGTTATCATTTCATGCATTTATGATCACCATAGCATCCACACCTCGAACTGTAAACATTAATGGACACTACAGTTACCATTTTTGATTTATATGATAACTATAATGCCCACTCAAAATCAGGATTGATCACAAATCTTTGCAATGCCAAAAGCTTTCCCGGCCGAAGGAACGTCAAACGAAAAAACATGCCATTGAGATTGATTACTCGCCCATTTTTCAGCCCTGAGCAGTGAGCGAGCGATGAGACAACACAATGTAAACGCCGCCTCTGGAGCCTCATAAGACAAATCTTGTAAAACAAAGTCATACTTGTGAAACCTGCCGCTTCTAAGCTACTTGCGTTTAGGACTTAAATCATCGAATCTTAGTGCTTACTCGCAAAGTCGAAAACTCCATGCACCCACTCCAGGACAAAGACAAGACGTATGGCTAGCAAACTTTCCCAATTAAAAGAAATGACCACCGTTGTGGCGGATACGGGCGATATCGAAGCGATCAAAGCCTGGCAGCCTGTTGACGCGACCACTAACCCCTCCCTGCTGCTGAAAGCGGCGGCAATGCCACAGTATCAGGCCCTGATCGATCAGGCGGTTGCCTATGCCAAAGACAATGCTTCGGGCACTGATGCACAATGTGCGCTGGCCTGTGATCATCTGGCGGTTTCGATCGGTAAGGAAATTACCCAGGTGATTCCCGGTCGGGTATCGACCGAGGTGGATGCCCGCCTTTCATTTGATACCGCCGCGACCATCAACAAGGCCAAACAGCTGATCGCCATGTACGAAGAACAAGGCATTACGCGTGATCGGGTACTGATCAAGATCGCTTCAACCTGGGAAGGCATCAAGGCCGCTGAAACACTTGAAAGAGAAGGTATCAATTGCAATCTCACCTTGCTGTTCAGCTTTGCTCAGGCGGTGGCTGCTGCCGAAGCCGGCGCATTTTTGATCTCACCCTTTGTTGGCCGCATTCTGGACTGGTATAAGGCGCACACCGGAAAAGACAGCTATCCGCCCGAAGAAGATCCGGGTGTACTTTCGGTTTCCGGAATTTACCACTACTATAAGTCGCATGGTTACGAGACCATCGTCATGGGCGCGAGCTTCCGGAATACCGGTGAAATCGAACAACTGGCCGGTTGTGACCGTCTGACCATCAGTCCGGACCTTCTGGCCGCGCTGGAAGAGGACACAGGGACACTGGCGCGCGTGCTAAGCCCTGGCGAGCTGGGCACCGAAGAGGTAACACCGCTATCGGAAAGCGGCTTCAGGTGGCAAATGAATGAAGATGCCATGGCAACTGAAAAACTTGCCGAAGGCATCCGCAAATTTGCCGGGGACCAGATCAAACTGGAACAACAAATGAGGGCGGCATTACATTGATAGAAAAACTCAAACAGCTGTTGCTTCCGGAAACCCAGGAAGCACCCGAAAATACCGAAGAAGCCATCCAGCTGGCCTGTCTGATCATGATGATCGAAACAGGCAAAGCCGATCACGACTTTGACGAAAAGGAACTGAATACGGTGCGTAAAGTCGCGCTGGATGTCTACGGGCTGGATGAGAACACCATCGACAAAATGATCATGGATGCCAAGCAGGCGGCAGATGACGCCACCTCTTTGTACGAGTTCACTTCCCTGATTAACGAAAATCTGGACGAGGAACAAAAGTACCGGGTCATCCAATCCATGTGGCGAGTTGCCTTCGCAGATGGTCAGATCGACCGTTACGAAGAGCATATTATTCGGCGTGCGGCAGACCTGCTTTACGTCGAGCACGCCCGTTTTATTGAAGCGAAGCTATCCGTCAAAGAAGCCTTGCCATAGGCCGAGCCCATGATCATTGTCGGCCATCGGGGTGCCAGGAATGAAGCGCCCGAGAACACCATTGAGTCGTTCAGGCATGCCTACGAGCATGGCTGTGACCATTTTGAGTTGGATGTCCAGTTATCCAGAGACCATCAACTGGTCGTCTTTCATGACACCTCCCTGAAACGCACGACCGGAAAACGTGGCAAGTTGTCTGACTACGATCTCGATGAACTGACAAAACTCGATGCACGTCAAAACACCCCTGGCTGGCCGCAAGCCTGCCTGATTCCCTCACTGGAACAACTGCTCGATGCCCTGCCCGATGTCAAACACTGGCAGTTTGAGGTCAAGACCGACAGCCGCTTGCGATTGAAAATCGTTGCACAAAAACTGATACAGCTGATTAAAGCGCGTAAGCTCGATGGCAGGGCCACTTTGACCTCCTCCAACCGCTGGTTTCTGAAAACGGCGCGCGCTCAATGCGCCAAGGTTTCTCTGGGCGTGGTCGCGGAAAGCCGATTCTGGGAACCGGTGACGGCTGCCATGAAACTGGAATGCGAATACCTGTGCCTGAGTGATCGCTTGGCGACACCGAAACGCATCTCGGACGCGCATGCAAAAGGTTTAAAGGTATCCGTCTGGACGATCAACGCGCCTGAGCGTATGACGGAATTGGCAGAGTTGGGGATATTCAGCATTATTACGGATGTGCCTTCCATGGCGCTTGCCCATCCGGGGACTCGGTAACACAACAGGCATTCAGGCCCCTTGTGTTTCAACTAGCTTGGGAACAGTTCGATCGGGTAGCGAATATTGGTCCGATCTGATCCCGACTTATGACCAAAGTTGACCAGCAGTAGGCGATTACAGATTTTGGATTCCAGATCCGGTTCATTGATGGTGGAATCTTCCATCTTACAGCTCGACACCGCACCATCTTCTTCAATGACCAACAGCGGTGTAATCACACCCTGTATCGACGGTTTCTTGCGCAGGGCACGGTTATAAATACGATAGATCGCTGACTTGTTGGCATCCATGGTACGACGAATATCTTCCGTAGATCGGGTAGCGACCATTTGTTCTGCCGCTTCTTCCTCGGCCACTGCGGCCACCACTTCTTCGACATCGGCCAACTCTGTTGCCGAACGAGAGGCCAGAGACAGCTGCTGTGTTTCGGTCGTCAATTGCGTTTCATCCACGCCGGCACTGCGTGTTGTGGCCACAGCACGGGACGCCAGTTTGTCATCCACCTTACGCGCGATGGGTTTGGCGGTAACCGTTTTGGGTGTATCCAGTTTCACGGTATCTGCCAAGGCGCTGAGCTTGGACAATTGCGAGCTCATCGCCAGCAAACCTGACTTTTTGGCTTTTTCCCTTGCCGCCTTCACTTCTTCAGGCTTGGCCTTGATCTTGGGTTTAGGCTTTTTGGCAATTTTGGGCTTCGGTTTTGGCTTTGGTTTTTCCGCCACTTTCTTTTCAGGTTTCGGCTCGGGCTTTTTCTCTTCCTTTTTCTTGATAATCGGTTTGGGTGGCTCTTTTTTCTTCAGGACAACCTTGGCCAGTTGTGGAGGCAACTTCTCCATTTCCTCGCGTTTCTGCTCCGGGAGCTCGGTGATCGTAATCATCACTGCGATCACCAGAAATACGGGGAGTACCACCGATACAGTGCGTACCAGACGGCTCACTTCTCCTTGTTCGGGACTCCATGCCAAGCCTTTGCGAACAAACATCACCACTAGGCCTCCTGTTCAACCTGTCGATTGACCGCCAGCGATATACTCGCGTAGCCGGCATCAACACACGTTGACATGATCTTTTTCAAGAGTTCATAAGGAATTTCTTTGTCGGCGACAATCGTAATCGGTCGCCCCTGCTCCGGTTCCGGTATTCGGGCGCGCGAAGCCTGATAATCCAGTTCTGCTTTTAACAGCGGCTCGACATCGCCTTCATGGGCACGCATCGCCGTCACTTTCACAATCGGACGACCGCCGACCAGAATATCCTCACCTGTCACAGCGAGTGAAAGGGAGTCTACCGGCATCTGATCCGCACTGGATACTGGCAACTTGATGCTTTTATCCTGATTCAGTACCTGCACGTCTGAAGAGGAATTGACCATCAGGAAGAACACCAGAATTGTAAAGATGTCCATCAGCGACACCAGGTTCAGTTTGCCCTGATTTTTGCCTCGCCGCTGGTGGCGCTTGATACGTTTAGCCTTGGCAGACTCTTTCATGATTTCACCCCGGTTGAGCTTCTATGCTCATCTGATTCTGCTAAGGCATCCTGGTTATCCACCACTTCCGGCGCATCGGCAATGGATACCTCCGGAAAAAGCTCTGCATGCACCAGGCTGCCTGCCACCACTGTTTTGAACGAACGGACCTTATCCATGACTGTGACCAGAGTCTGGTAAGAAGTGTCCTGCCGCGCCATGACGGTGACGTCTTTTTTATCGGGCACACGGGCTTTGATGTCCTGCATCACTTTCGCCAACATCTCGAAATCGTAACTGCCGTTGCGGTTATCAATTTGCTTGATCACGCCACCCTTGTTGTCCGAGACCAGCATCTGCTCTTCCAGGATAATCACCTGTAACTGCAGCGCCTGCTCGTCTGCCGCGGATTCGATAGACTTGGGAAAGTTCAACTCCAGTACCGAGGTGTGCGCAAAGATCATATTGATCAGCAAAATGGGAACCAGCACGATCATCAGGTTCATGAACGCGGTAATATCCAGCTCCGCGTCCTGATGATGGCGTTTGAATCGACGTTTCATAGTGTTGGCCTGTGCCTGATAATCAAATAAAAATTGATACGGTTAAACCGCTGGAGCCGGCTGTGCACCACTGGCTTCAGGAGCCTGTGGACGCGCCGCGGGTTTCGCCGTTGGCTGTTGTCCGGAACGTTCGCTGATCAGGTTCATTACCTTAACGCCCGCCATTTCGAAACTGTCGACAATCTCATTGGTTTTGGTTTGCAGCACCGAGTGAATCAGTAGCAATGGTATCGCGGCAATCAAACCGAACGCCGTGGTATTCATGGCGACAGAAATACTCTGTGACAGCAAGGAAGCTTTTTCGGCAGGGTCAGCCGAAGCCACCGCCGTGAACGCCGCAATCAGACCGATAATCGTACCGAGCAGGCCCAATAGCGTCGAAACATTGGCCAGTGTCGCCAGATACTGCGTGCGCTTTTCGAGACGCGGCATGGTTTCCAGCAGCCCCTCTTCCATCGCGTATTCGATCTCTTCACGCGACTGCTTGCGCGCCAGACGCTGCAGACCAGCGCCCACCATCATGCCCATGGCACTTTCGGATTGGGACGCATATTTCAGCGCTCCGTTCAGGTCCTTGCCCCGGATCATGCTGTACAGCTTGTCAAAAACGGTACGGTTGGAACGTTTGGCCACTGTCAGGTAGGCGTAGCGCTCAATTGCGATGATGATACCGACTACCAGTACAAGCGAAATCGGGTACATGAAAAAACCGCCTTCCTGGAAGAAACGGATTGTGGTCTCAATCATTGTGTGGTCACTCCTATAAATATGATTGATGCAAAAAATATCTGCGCAGACACGTACATCGAAAAATCGCATCAAAGCAAAGATACAAACATTGTAAAAAAGTGTAGAACGAACGGAATGAAAATGTGGTGAATTCGGGAAAGCTTTTGTTGCGTTTTGTGTTCATGGCGATCCGTGCACGCTGGAACTGTGATCCATCCGACAATCCCTGGGGCGAAAACGTAAAGCCCCGCCCTGTGCCGGTATCCTTAAGAGCTGGTGGAAGATTTTAACATGGCAGACACGGCGACTTACAAGAGTAATCTTGCACCACGCGGCCCTGCCCGGCTATTGCTCAGGGTCAGCGCTTTTGACGGCAGACGATTGATTAAGAAACACTTCATGATAAGTGATCAGGCGCTTGAACTCCTGCCTTTCCAGCGGTTCCAGAGGTCGTTGAATCGCAAACGTCTGCTCGGGTGACGATAACTGCTGAACCTCGGGCGGTTGCCAGGGAATCAGATACAGTATGGTCGGCAGCTCCTGATTACCGCGAATACGTGTGCCTTCGATCGTAATGACCTCATCTTCTGCCATCACCGGGGTGACGGGGAAGAGCAAGCCGAGAAAAACAGTGGCGAGTGTTATCGATTTAACGTTCATCAAGACTCTCCCAAGCGACGTTTCAGATCAAAGATCCAGTCCTTGACCCGCGGATCCGTTTCACCCCGCAGGGCCTGATAATGCTCGTACAAGGGCAGTGCTTCCTGCAAACGCCCCTGATACAAATCCAGCAGAATTGCCAGATTCCGGACAGCTGGCGCATAATCCGGATCGCTGGCAATGGCTGCACGATAGTGTTCCTCGGCTTCTGCGAAACGCCCTTTCTCTCGCAACAGCACCCCCATCAGGTTATGCCCTTGCTTATGCCCCGGCTCTAGGGCCAGTAACTGTTCCAGCTGTTGACGGGCGTCTTCCTCATCACCGGCCTCAAGGCTCAACTGTGCCAAATTGTAGCGCGGGCTTGTGAGGCCCGGGTCTTGCGCAAGGAGCGCCTCGTAAGCGCGACGAGCAGCTTCCACCTCTCCCTCTTTGTGCTGCGCCAACGCCGCCTGATAGTCATTCGCAAGTTGCTGTTGCTTCTGAACCGCCGGGTCCGGAATCGCTTCAGCCTCAGTCTGGCCCTGCTTATCCAGCGCGGAACAGGCGATCAGGCCCAGCAATGCAGCAGTCACAGTGGTACGACTCAGAAGCATCAGGATGTTACTGCAGTTCATTGATCCACTCCGTTTTCAGCTCCGGCTTGTCGTAGCGCCCCGGCAACAGCTCCTTGAGCGCGCCATAACTGTTCCGGACCCACTCATCATAAATACCATTCCAGCTGCGGCTGGCATTCTGCTCGTGAATATCAATGGCATTTTCTTCAAAGGGAAATGCCTGCTCCTCCAGCAAAATCTCGTACTGCTCCATTTCCAGGGCATTCAGTCCACCCGGGCGATCCGAATCCATCAAATCCCGACTTAACTGCGCGTAGATATCCGCCATACGAAATCCGGCTTCAGTTGAAAATGATGAGACGCCATAGCTGGCCGTTTTCTGAAAGGCTTTCATCGCTTTTTCAAGCGCTTCGGTCTTCTTCACCATGGTGACATTGAGCGGCAGTGTGAGTTTGATCGCTTTGTAGCGTGAGAAGGCATCATTGGCCAACACAGCAGAGGCCGATGCAGCCAAATAGCGCATGCGATCATCCGCTTGATCCGGCGCCTCGTCGACTGTCTTCATCATTTTTGCCAGCCAGAAACGCCGTTTGAGCGGCTGATCCGATTCCTGATACAGTTCCGCCAGACGATTTGCGGCTTCCATATAGACATCCCTTGGCGAGGGGTAGGTATTGGCATAGCGACGGTATTCGGTGATCGCCTTCTCCTGATTCCCTGCGCGGTCATAGAGTTCAGCAGCAATAAAGAGCGTGTCCTGCTTTTCCTGCTCCGTTTTCGCGAGCGTGATCATGGTCTTGAGTTCATCCGCCGCAAGTTCCCATTGCTCGGTCTCGCGATACGCCAGCGCCATTTTGGGCACCAGAGTATTGATCAGCGCATGCTGTGGATACCGCTGTCGGAACTTCAGCATCTGATCGATACCACGGGGCCAGTCCTTCAATTCCACCAGATAACCAATGGCATCGTACTCAGCGTTAGAGCGCAAACTGGAAGTCGGCGCAACCTGCCCCACACGCAACAGCTCATCTATCGCTGCAAACAAGTCTCCCACTGCAATTCGCTGCTCTGCCTGCCGGTAAACGCTGGCTGCGAGACTCTCGATCAGGGCCGCCTTGCGCTGATCCGCCGAAGGCAAAAACTGCAGGGCCGCAAGGTAGGCTTTTTCAGCACGCAGATAATCCTGCAAAGCATACAGGCTGTGCGCCATGATGATGCGGGTTTCGTTCAAAGTCAGCGCGTCTGGTGCAGGCTGCCAGGCCAGTAACTGTTCAGAAAGCGCAACGCTTTGAGGATAGTCTTTTTCTTCAAAGGCAAATCGGGTTGCCGCATACAGGACTCCCGCCGCCCGGTTATCGGCGGCATGCACAGTCACGAAACGCAAACGATTCTCCTGCTGCAATTGGCGATTCTCCTGCCACTGCTCCACCCGCTCAGGCGTCCAGGTTTTGGCATAATCTTTATAGGCCAGAATAGAGGCATAGGCCGCTTCCGCGGCTTTTTCATACGCCAGAAAATCGTAGCCGGCCGCTTCAAACGCGTAGATGGCATCTCGCCATTGCGCCAGCTGAACGTGACACTCTCCGAGCAGGAACAGGGAATTCGGGGTTTCCTGATGATCAGGGAACGTATCGACAAACGCCTGGTAGTATTGCGCAGCCTTCCGATAGTTGCTCTGACGTTTTTCAAATTCGGTTTTGGCATCGCTGCGCTGGGCAATCACATAGTGGCGGTTCGCCAGTTCCGGTAACAAACGCTCCAGCTGCTCCAATACGAATGACAGGTCTTTGTTCTGGTTCTCGAACCAGTAGGGGCTATTCAGGCCATACTCCTCAACAAAGCGGACCTTTTCTTCCAGAATGTCGCCCTTGAATCCGGCCAGGGCAAGGGTATTGATCACGTTGATCTGATAGCGCGGTGACCAAAGACTCAAAGGGTGCAAGGCAATGTAACGTTGATAGACTTCGATCGCATCGGTGTACTGTTCTTTATCCAGCAGCAAACCGCTGTAACGGTCATATACAACGATTTCATAGGTTTTCTCCCCAATACTGGCAAACAGCGCTTCGAGGGCATCTGCTCCGCCAAGATAGGAAAACGAGAGTCCCATCACCCGAAACAGATCTTCCACCATGGTCTGATAGCGTGACGCAACGTCCTGGACGTTCTGGCTGTCCGGCATGGTCAGATCAAGCACTCTGGCATAGGCAAACAGCGCGTCCTGATAGCGGGTTTGCTTAAACAGACTCCAGCCCTTCATGTAATAGGCGTTTGCCAGATAAGGCGAAGGCCCCTGCGAAACGACAAATTCAAACGCGGCTTCCGCTTCGGCATAAGCGCCATTGGTAAACAGGATCTCGCCTCTTCTGAACTGCACCTCAGTCGCAAACTCCGACGCCGGATATGTTGCAATCAAAGTCGTCAGTGTGCCCAGATGGGCTTCGGCATTCCCCTGCAGATCATAGGTTTTGGCAAGTTGATACAGAATCTGATCATTCACTGGCCGTTCCGGGAATTTCAACAACAGCCCCTGATACGCTTCCACTGCGACATCGAGCTCATCAATGGCCTGATCGGCCATCAGGTCTTCACCTTTGGCAAGCTTCAGATCCGCCAGACGATGCAACACACTGATTTTCTGCTCAGGGTCTTCCAGCAGAGGCAACAGCCGCGAATAATGCTCAATCACATCCTGCACGCCCGGCACGATAAGCTCCCGGTTTGCAAGCGTCGCCGGCTGCAGTTCTGCGGCCTGCAAGGATTCGAGACGATCCGGATCGAGCTCGGGTAAGGTCTCACCGGTTTGAAATAACTGACAACCGGGCAGCACGCTGGGCAACAGCACCGTGAACAACAGCATACGCATCAGGCTCATTGTGCTGACTCCTGAGCCGGTAGCCCGGACACGGCGTCAGATGGCACTTCATTCGGCGCAGCTTGCTCCGCAGCAATGTCCGCCACGTCCGCAGGTGCATCGGGTGTCGTTTCGCTCTCCTGCTGTTCCTGATAAAGCTGGTCCGCCAGTCTGGCAATGGCATGACGTGAAGCCAGTCGATATTGCTTCACCTGCGCTACCTGTACCTCCAGTTCACTGGACACCAGTGCCAGCAATTCTGCTCGGGTTGCCGCGAGCGCCATGTCCAGAGACTGCTCCAAAGTTTTCAAACGCTGATAACCTTCGCGAACGCGAAGCTCCAGATCGCGCTGAAAATCATGATCATTCAGCGCAAATTTCAGTGTCGCGTGGCGACCATTGAATTCTTCCATGGCACGGTTCAACAACCGCAGCTGCTTCTGTGCGGCCCAGCGATTCTCGCCATATTGATCTTCGACCCACCAATGAAAGTACGCTTTCGCACGCGACAGCTTCTGCTGATATTCCTGAACTTCGTCTTCATCCAGCATGGCATCTGACAGCAAGTCCAGATTTGCACTTACCGCATCAATCAACGCAGCAAATTCCATTTGCTCTTCCGTCATAAAAAAGCGTGCGTCCTGCTCCGACAAGGCCTGTTCAATACGCTTGGCATACTGTTTCTGCTGCGCATTCCAGGTATCAGCGTCCTGATTGTCCAGCGTTGTCGAAACCGCAGCCAAGCGCGCCTGTCTCTGGCGTGCACGGGTTTCCAGCATCAACTCAAACGATTGCAATTGCTTTTCCCGAACAAGCAATGATGCCTTGAGTTTGTATAGCTCATGCAAATCCCTGAGTCCCAACTGAAACCTTTCATCGGCCAACAATTGCGCATAAGCAAAATCCTGGGGCAGCACCTTCAAGCGCCCATAGGGGTCATTTTCAAGCTGCTCGGTACCCAGTGATAGCGCCTTGTATTCTGCCAACGCGCTATTATCCTCGCCCTCACCTGCATCAAAAGGCATGGCCAGTGCCCGTAACAACTCCGCCTCGTTCAGCGCGCTTTGCTGCGCGGCCAGTGTGTCGATCTGCTGATCATAACGCTGCGCCGCCGCCTGATAGGCTTGCAGGGCCAGTGGCTTATCATTCAGCTGCTCATAGAGATAGGCCAAGGCATAGGGCACCTGATCCAGCCAGGGCGTAAACAGTGCCTTGTCTTCAAGGCGTTGCAGTGCCGCCAGTGCCAGCCCGTATTGCGCTTTATGTGTCGCTGCAATGGCGAAACTGAACAGGGCCTGCTCGGCGAAGGGGCCTGTAAACGAAGCGCGTTTCAAATGCGCTTCTGCGGCATCAAACAATTCGTTCTGAAGATAAAGCTGCCCCAAAGATAGCCTGAACTTTTCCTGCAAGGCTTGCTGTTCGCGCGTTTCTGCTTCCGAATTGAATTCCAGCGCACTCAATTCAGCCAGCAGGTTTTCAAGAGCATTTGAGACGAGAGCCAAATCCCGCTCTTCACTTACCTGCCGGACAATCTGGTTGTAGCGCAGATAAAATCGCCAAAGTGATGTTTCCGGCAGTTTGCCAATCCAAAACTCAATCGCCTCGGCAGCTTGTGCGTTATCAGAGCCCTGATTATCTTCCGTCAATTGCAGGGCGAGCTGCGTGCGAAGATAAAACCATTCCTCATACAGCGCTTTATTCTGCAACTCCAGTTTCGCGACATCGACTTTAGCCAATGCCTCCAAAGCCAAGTCGTAACGCTGTTCGAGGTAATACACTTTTCCCAGATAGAACCAGGCCTGATTGCGCACTTCCAGCGGCACGCGCGCTTCGAGCTCCTCGTCCAGAACAGACTCAAAATGTCGCTGCGCACTCCGGGTCATACCATAGGCCAGCATCAGACCACCTTCAACCAATAGTGGATGACCTCCGTGCCCCTCGATGCCACCACGCGCTCTGGCAACATTGAGCCGGGTCAAGGCTTCAAAAGCATCGCCCTGATGATAGTAATACAGGGATTCGCCATAGAGCAGATCTCTGGCTTTTTCCGGCCACTCCAGATCCGCCGCGTGAGGCGAAGCGCCAATCCAGGGCACAAGCAACAGCAAGAGCAAAAGCCAGCGAGGGCCTGCCCTGTCGCGCTCGGCAAAAGTATTATGGGAAAGGCCGCGTAACATAAGCTAGAGCGTTTCCCACTCGGTGATGCTGACTTCAGGCTGATAATCACGCGACCGGTCGTTGATACTGACCTCCAGCGCTTTCAGCTCGGTATCCTTTTCAATCACCAGCGTCGCCGCTTTTTTATAAGCACGCTGATCCGGCCCGATACCTTCAACAAAAACTGTTATTTCATGCTCGCCGGTCTTGAGGTTGCCCATATACAAACGCTGCATGCCGCCGCGCTGTAGAGCCTTCAGCTGGCGATCAGTGTACAGGTGCGCCGCGACCGTATCCCCATTGACCTTCAGTTTGACGCTATCCAATTGCAGGAACTGCCCGGTATCCAGACTCAGGAATACCGTAAATTGCGTGTTGGCCGGGAACAGTAAATCCTCTTCCAGAATAAACAGGTCACGATTGAGCTCGATCACTTTCTTTTTCAGGGCCTCGACACTCAAAGCGACAGGCTGGTCCTCGGGCAATGCCGGAGAACCTTGCGCCTGATCAACCGAAGTCGCTGCATCCGGAGCATCGGGTGACTGCGCCGCAGCATAGTTTGCCGATAGCAACAATGCCAGCAGCATAACCATGATTGGCAAGTGCGATGTAATTGGCCGTGAGATTGATATACACATGACAGCTTCCTATTAAAATTCCACGATCAGCGACGTGCGCGTGACCCAGGCATCAAACTGGTACAGGGGCTCCTTTCCGGGCTCAAAGCCCTCCACGGAAATATCCCTGAAATCCTCATACTCATAGTCCATATAGTCTGCCAGCACACTGAACTGCAGACGTTTGACAAAGGGAATCACCCCTTGCCGAATTTCGTAACTCACCCCAAAGCCCATGGTTGTTCCCTGATAGGTCGAAAGCTCTTTATCTCGTCCCAAGTGGGTCTGTGAATCTTCAAAGGGGAACAGATCGGCATAGAACTCGGCCTTATCCTGCCGATACAGGCGATAATTCAATTCCAGTATCCAGTGCTCGCCAAATGCATGGCTATAGCCGAAATCATAGGTGTGCGCCTTGATCTCCCAGCTGTCACTGAAGTAACGATATTCGGCTTTGATCGAGCCCCGGTAAGGCAGATAGTACATGCCGCGCACAGCAACGGCCGTACTGGTTCGGGTATCCGGATAGCGCTCTTGCTGCGTGGAATAGGTTGTCGGGCTGGTAAGAAAGCGATTGCTTCGATACGGGTTTTCCAGTTTCCCTTCATCGGTAATCACGTCCAGATCCATGCCAAACAAGGCGTTTTTGGTCAGCACCTGGGTCAAACCGAATTTATAGTTGTGCCGGTCGGCTTCCTCGAAGGTATTCCGGTCCTGATCACGCGTACCCACTTCATCCCAGCCTCGTGCATAGCCAAAAGACAGGGTAGTCAGGTCACCAAAAAAGTCCTGCGCGACGGCAAAATAGGCGGTGTCCGCTTCGTAGTCATTCTCCGAGCTGTTGGTATAACCCGCGCTTAGAATCGTTTTTTCGTACAGAAAGTCGACCCCGCCACTGATCTCGGTGCGTTCTTCCTCGTATTCACTGGCGCCGGAGGCGATCACATCCACAGACGCCGCCGAAATGGAATCCACATAGTAGTGCCCGGTCACGGACACCTGTGGGCCAATGCTTTTGCGCACCAGTACCGAGGGCCCGTCTATCTTCATGCCGCCGCCATCATAACTGTGGTGCATGATATCCACGGCATCTGGCGGTAAGGTGGCCGCCTGCGCCGCTGTCAGCCACATCGACAGGACAGCCAACAGGCCAAGCGAAAGGCAGAGCGAGCGAAATTGCCGTAGGCTAGTTACAGCCACAACCGCCTCCTGTGCCACCCTCGGCACCACGCGCCATTTCCCTGGCCTGATAGACGTGATGCATATAAGTATCGGCATAGCCGTGACGGCTCAGGCTCATAATCGGATCCGCCAGATTGTCACGTTCATAGGGCTTCACCCAGGGTTTGATGTCCGAACATGCAGCACCAAAGGACAGCAGGGTCGTAGCCAGCGCCAAGCGAAGCAGCACGCGGGTCGTTTGCATCATACTCACCTATTCCCGAATCAGCTTTTTGACCTGTTTGCGGTAGTCGTTTTCATAGCCCGGCTTATAGCCGCGATGCAGAAAACGCTGATTACCGTCCCGGTCAATCATGATGGTCGTGGGCATGGCATCCACGCCAAACATTTCACTGGTGCGGCTTTCACTGTCATAAAGAATCGGAAAAGTCACGGGAACGGCGTCCAGAAAGCGGTCGGCATCGGCAGAGTCCTCATCCACATTCACCGCCAGTATAGTGAATCCGAACTTCTCATATTTCTTGTAGATCTCATCCATCAAAGGCATTTCCTGACGACAGGGTCCGCACCAGGACGCCCAGAAGTTCAGCATTACCACCTGACCGCGCAAATCCTGCAAACGCACGTTCTCTCCCGACTTGCTTTTTAGGGTAAAGTCCGGCGCCGGACCTGAAATATCACTGGCACTGAGTGGCGTAACGACCATCAATAAAGACAGCCCAAGTGCTTTTACAAAGGCCGACATAAATCGATGATGATTGAAACCGAATATTTGCATGTGTCTTCTCCTCATTACATAACCTGCAAACCTGCTTGCAGGCTGTGGCGATCTGGCTAGAAAAACACCGTCAGTGCGGTGCTGAATTCTGTGTTCTGGCTGGTCTTGGTTTCACCCAGCACGTCAATATCGTACATATGCTGGCGATAGATCAGATGCAGGGACAACCAGTCTGTCATCAGCAATTGATAGCCGGCACCGAAATTGGCAGTAAAGCGGTTATCACCGGCAAAATCAGTCGCGCCTGCACCCGCAACCAGATAAAAATTGGTGTTGAAGGCAAAGGTATCTCCCGAGAAAAGCCCTTGCATAAAGGCTTCACCAGGGAGAATGTTGTAGCCAAAGGACACGTTGTAGAAGCGATAGTCACGATCCTCATCCGAGATCAATTGAACATTGCCCGCCAGCTTTTCGAAACTGGTCTCCCCCGCCTCGGCAAAGCCGATATTGGCTTCCAGAAAGAAACGCTCAGTCAGATGATAGGCCGCGCGAGCGCCATACAGAAACGACGACTCGAAATCCTCGATCGATATATAGCCGGCAAGCACGCCCAACTCGAAATTTTCGGTATCGATCAGCGACTCATCCACCGGCTGCGGTTTTACATCCGGCGCAATCAGGGGCTTATTGTCATCGGCGAGCGACACCGGCAGATGCATGGCGAACAGCAGCACGCACACGCATTGCCTGACTGTCAGACCTAAAAAAACACGCTTAATCCAAGTTTCCATTCTGTTGCTTCTTCGTTGCGTTCTTCGTTAGTAAATATTTTGTACTCTTTGACTTCGAGACGTACAAAAAACCGGTCACTGACGTAACAGCGCATGCCGATACCTGCATGCGCCATTGAATTGGAGCTGTTCTCCACGCTAATCAGGGTCGCCTTTGGTTTGATGTCTATTTGCCCGCCGCCAATCGAAAAAAACGGCGAGTAGCGCCAACTGGGAAATGGCTGATGCAACAGCGACAAACTGGCCATTTGAATCTCCGAACTGTTCCCCAGCACTTGCGACAGAGAAGCCTCTGCAGACAGATTCGCGGTCATCCAGTAGGCCACGTAAGCCGAATTCACCGCCGTGCTGTCAAATTCGCCCATCTGCAGACCTGCTTCCCAGCGGCGCGTTCGGAAATCATCAAAGCGCGGTTCGGTAATCGCAACTTGTTTGCCGGTCGCATCATGCGTCAGCAACAGATCCTCGACGGCCACCCAACCTTCCCGGTCTTCGGCGTCCATGATCTTTATCCAGTCTGTCTTGCGTTTCAACAAGGTCAGCCATTCACCCTTCTCACTGACATGCACCACCGGAAACCCTGCAGCGGGCCCGGTTCTCATCTCGATGAAAGGCTCCACCACCTGCACTTTCTGCTCGACCATCTGGTCAGACCAGAAATTCCACCAGTCAGCAAAAGCCAAGCGTGAACACAGCAGCAAGCCGGCAAACAAGCCAAATAAAGGAAGCGATCGAGTCATATTAAAAGTGTAGTCTTCTTGTCAGAATCCGTGATTAATCTTCCGGGGCCAGAAAGGGATCGTTCCAATACTGGGCGCCAATATCCAACCATTCAGAGATCAGCTTGAGTTCGGCACCAGAAAGATAACCGTCATGGGAACCACCCTCAAACAGCGCAAAAAACGCCGCGTTGTTGTTAGCGCCATTCACATTGAGCATGGCCGGAATGTTCACTGTAGCGAATATCGGAATCGGGTTGCCTTCACCGTCCAGAATTAGTTCACCATCCTCATCCACCTCGAACTCGCCTGTGTCTACAAGCCGATCCAGCAAAATACCGTCAACGACTTCCTGTTCGTTATCGTTAAACAGCAGCTCCCGATAGGACTTCAAATGCGCCGCTTGCTGATCTGACGATCCGCCGCTCAGGTCAATCTGGCGGTCCCCGACAGGTACCATCGCGTCACCCATATCATCTTCATTGTTGTGACAGGAGGTACAGGTTTGGTCGACAATTCTGGGAGTTACACCGTCATCCTCCAGGCTTCGGTCCACACCCCAGATGGGATGAATGTGCTCGGGATAATTGATCGTCAGGCGACACAGGCTGGACCAGACCGTCAGGCAGGCACTATCGGGCGAAATGGGTGAATTTGAATCCAGATCTTCATAGCTGTAATCGAAGGGGTCGGCTTTGGCGATAACGTCCTCGTCGGCCCATTCATCTTCATATTCAATATCCGGGCTCAAACTGCGCACACCGTTGACGCGCGTATACACTTCCGCCATGGTTTCGCCAAAATCGGCAAACAAGGCAGGGTCAGTATTCGGGAATGGCTGTCCGGTATCCAACGCACCCGCGTTGATCGAGTCCGGCCCGGCATCCGGTCGTCCGTGTGGCACTTCACTGTCAGCGGTATGACAGCCTTTACATTCCATATTTTCACCCGGGCGCACACTCAACCAGTTTTGATGGCGCTGGGAAATACGTCGGCCGTCTTCGTCCAGAATACTGATCGCAAACGCGACATTGGCCGGTACGGCTATTTTGACGGAGCCATCCGGCTCAACTGGCGCATAGCCCAGAATTTCACGCATCGACTGCGCACGGCTGCGTCCAAAGGCGACGCCCTGATCGAAGTCATAGACAAATTCGCTTGGAATCGACACGGGCTTTTCGATACGCACAAAACGTGCGGGGCGATCGGCAGGATCAGTGAGCACCGGATCCGCCAGCGTCGTGATACCGCTAACACTGGTATCCACGCCATCAATATCATAAACACTCCGGATGTGCAGACTTCCGAATCCGGCATCGGCCAGCGCCTGTGCATCGGTGTCCAGCGCGACCGGCTCTATATACGTGGGACTGGCGCGCTCAACCACGACCACAGCCTCATCAAACATCTGCCCTTCTTCTGGCAATTCAATCGGCAGCTGTGTATCACCATTGACAATCCAGAGTCCATACAGCGGCGGTGCTGATTCGTAGTCGCCTGAGTTGATCTTTTCCTGAGTGCACACTTCGACGGGATTGGTATTGATCGCATCCGGGTCGTCCATGGTTTCGCGAATACGACAGATACTCCAGCTCGCCAAATAACGGCCAGTACCATCGTACAAGGGGAAGATCGAACCATAACTGCCATCCAGATCGGGCTCCCCTGAGGTATTGATGCCGCTGATCACAGCCGACTGGCCTGAGCCCGAGACCTGATTGGTCTGCTGGTCTGCCTCAATGTAATCATCAATCATGATTTTTGTGGGTTGACCGCTGTAGATCTGCGATTCAAATTCCCGCAACTGCACAATGATATTGCCGTCCGGTGCTTCCAACGGAGAGGAGAAGTGGACCGGATCATCATCTCCGGTATCGTGGGAATGTCGGCCATATAAATAGCTTAAGCCGGTGCCATCCGGGTTGACCTGATACAAATTAATGCCATTGTCACGCGTTTGTCCGGCATTATCCCAACGACTGAAGACAATCTTGCCATTGTCCATCACCACCGGATTCAGATCATGGCTTTGATTGAAGGTAATCTGCTCAATATTGGTGCCATCGGCATCCACCACATGGAGCACAAAGCTTTCGACATAGCGGTCACCCTCAAGATCATTAAGACGATCCTCTTCGGTCGCTGCGTACTGGGTTTTGCCCTCGTCAAGCAGAATGGCTTTGGAAGTTTGCTGGCGTGTAGACGCAAAAACAATACGTCCGTCAGGCAGAAACGCAGGCGTAATATCATGCCCCCCTTCCGCCGTGTTATCGCTCATCAGTTTACTGACACGCCCGGTATTAAAGTTGTACACCCATAGATTCCACTTGGGCTGAAATTCCGGATCTTCATTCTCGATTTCCGGCGCGCGCATCGCGAATACCAGTTTGTCGCCATCTGGCGACACATTCAGATCGCGCACATCGTAGGGGCCATCAAATAATGAAGAGGTAATATCTTTCGCTGGCGCATCGGGAGAGGCATTGTTCTTGATATAAAGCCGGGCACCGGGCCGAAAACTCTGAGGAATGCGCAAATCATCGCTCAGTAATTCGTCTTCTTCATCTTCATCAAACAGCAAGGGGCGTTTTACAAAAGCGACCTGTTGATCCGAGAGAACCGGTCCGGAAGAACCATCGGAATTCCCCAATCCACAAGCGCTTAGCGCAATTGCCAGCATCAGCAGAGAGGCCGAACGCAGAATTCTTACGGGAATTTTGTTAAATAATGTTAAGTGCCAATTGCTCACAAATACGTTCCTGTCATGCATAATCGCCCTCTCTTTAACCACTTAGATCAGGTTTATGCTCCTAATTATGTGCCGATCTCATGTTCTCTCCACGGCACTTGAGTAACGCAATGTAAGGGTGTGCGCTACCGCTCAATTGCGTTCCGATAAGTTCAACTAAACTAAAAATCAACGAATTCAGGACCGTGCCGTCTTGAAGCATAGGCCAATTGAGGACAGTCGTCATGAAGGACGAAAAAATTAGCTGCAAACATCCGACGAAAACATTACCAAGCTGTATTGTTCTTGCCGCCACGATGCTAATCGCAAGCGCATCGTTTGCCGGCGACAGGGAGAGGGCCAAGCGTATCCATGACCGGATTGCCGGTGTACCACCAACAGAGTCGGTACTCAATGATATGGAAGCCGAACTTGCGGCGAACGATGCAATGGCCGCCGCCGAGATCGCATTGGAAAATGATGCTTTCTACAATGTCACCCTGAAGAACTTCGCCGCGCCGTGGACCAATGAAGCCCAGTCCATTTTTGTGCCACTGAATGATTATACTGCGACAGTGATTGGTCTGGTCCGCGACGAAGAGGATTTTCGCAAGGTCCTGTATGACGACGTACTCTACGTCGGCAGCAGCAGTCTTGGAATCAGCGATTATTCCAACAGCGACAACGACCATTATGAAGAACTGGAAGCCTCGGGTGAGAGCCTTAAGGACAACCTGACGCGTGTTACCCAGTCCAGTCGCAATGGCATTCCCAGCGATGCGACCGCAGGTATTATGACCTCCCGCGCTGCAGCACAGGCCTATTTCAGCGCTGGCACCAACCGCGCGATGTTTCGGTTCACAATGCTGCACCATTTGTGCAATGACATGGAACAGGTCAATGACACCACTCGCCCGCCCGACCGCATCCGTCAGGATGTATCACGCAGCCCCGGTGGCGACAGCCGCATCTTCCTGAACAACTGTGTTGGCTGCCATAGCGGTATGGATCCGATGGCGCAGGCCTTTGCCTACTTCGACTTCGAATACGATGCCGATGCCGACCCGGATGGAGAGTTCGGCCAACTGGTCTACAACACGATCGGCACGGAAGATCCTGAAACAGGCACGCGCGTTCAGGGCAAGTACCATATCAATTCAACCACCTTCGAGCACGGCTATGTGACTCAGGACGACCGCTGGGACAACTACTGGCGCAGTGGCCAGAACCGTTTTCTGGAGTGGAACTGGGCCGGAGATGGCACCATTCCGGGGTCTGACGAACAACATGGGGGCTACGGTCCAAAAACCATGGGCAGGGAACTGGCGAACACCAAAGCCTTTGCCCAGTGCCAGGTGAAAAAAGTATTCAGGAATGTCTGCCTGCGTGATCCGGTAGACAGTGATGACCGCGATCAGATCGATGATATGGTGGATTCGTTCCGCACCAGTAACTTTAATCTCAAGCAAGTGTTTGCTGAGTCCGCAGTATATTGCATGGAGGCTGTAACACCGTGATGAAAACACGAAGTATCACGCGCGTTATAACCAAGATGGGAGAAGGCATCATGAGACCAAGCATTCCAACACAAGACAAGTGGACAGTTTTCAAATTGATTGGCCCGATCGCGCTCGCACTGCTGGTCGCTGCCTGTGGCTCTGGGCAATCGACGGAAGGTCTGCCGAATATTGCCGAAGACGGCGCGAACAACCTGTATACAGGGGCCAACGCTGCCCAGACAGACGATATCGCCAATTTCCAGGAGCGATTCTGGACGCCCCTGATCAATGAAGCCACCTGCGAAAATTGCCATAGTACCGGCGGCCAGGAACCCACCTTCGTGCGCGGTGACGATATCAACCTCGCCTATGCAGAAGCGATTACGGTGGTCGATCTGGATGACCCGGAAAGCTCCGAGATTATTTCGAAAGTCGCCAGTGGCCACAATTGCTGGCTGCCAACGACTTCCGCGTGTGAAAGTCTGATGACCTCTTATATCGAAAACTGGCTTAATTCTTCCGCAGCATCGCAAAAAGAAATTGTACTTCGCGCACCGGCAATCAAAGACCCCGGTGAAACCAAGGTATTTCCCGACAGCAGCGCAGGCTTCAGCACCAGCGTCTATCCCCTTTTAACCGCTTATTGCAGCGACTGTCACAATGAAGGCTTTGGCCAAACACCCTTTATCGCCAGTGATAATGTCGACATTGCCTATGCTGCTGCGCAAACCCGGATTGATCTCGAAACGCCCTCCTCCTCTCGTCTGGTGCAACGTCTGCGCAATGAATTCCACAACTGTTGGGATGGCGACTGCGTGGCCTCGGCCAATGAGATGCAGGACGCCATTGAAGATTTGTCTGATGGCATCGATACCAGCGAAGTAGATGAAAGCCTTGTCACCAGTAAGGCGCTTTCCCTGATCGAAGATGGCATTGCCGCCAATACCGGTGGCCGCTTTGAAGACAACGTGATTGCGCTGTATGAATTCAAAACGGGTGAAGGTGCCGTGGCCTATGACACCAGCGGTATCTCTCCCTCCCTGCACCTGAACCTTTCCGGCAACGTTGATTGGGTTGGCGGCTGGGGCATCCGTATCGGCGCAGCCTACATGGATGAGGAAACCAGCCTGAATATCCGCAATGGCAAGGCGCAGGGCTCAACCTCCGCCAGCAAAAAACTGCACGACCTGATCGTTGGCACGGGCCAATACAGTGTCGAAGCCTGGGTGGTGCCGAACAACGTCACTCAGGAAGACTCCCGTATCATCTCCTATTCCGGCTCGGCGACCACACGTAATTTCGCTGTCGGCCAGACGCTCTACAACTATGATGCGCTGCAACGCAGCAGCACGACAGACCAGAATGTGGCTTTCTCGACCGCTGATGGTGACGAGCGTTTGCAGGCCACTTTGCAGCACGTGGTCGTCACCTACAAGCCCTCCGAAGGCCGCCGTATTTATGTCAATGGCGAATTCACCGAGGATATCGACAGCGATGGCCTGAACGGTTCATTGGTTGAATGGGATGACAGCTTTGCCCTCGTGCTCGGTAACGAAACCGATGGTAATTCACTCTGGCAAGGCACCCTGCGTATGGTCGCCATTCACAATCGCGTACTGACGCCCGAGCAGATTTTGCAGAACTACAGCGTGGGTGTCGGTGAGAAGTTCTTCCTTCTGTTCAGTGTTTCAGAACATATCGACGTTGAGGATGCGTTTATCGTATTTGAAGTCAGCCAGTTTGACAGTTACAGCTATTTATTTACCAATCCGTTCTTCACAACGCTGGATGACGAGGCGGACGTAGATAACATTCTTGTTCAAGGCATCAAAGTCGGAATCAACGGCAAAGAAGCCAGTGTCGGACAGGCATTTAAAAATCTTAGTGCGACACTGGATAGCGATAGCTTTGTCGATGGAAGACAGAATCTGGCTTCCATCGGTACCATCGTACCGCTGGAACTTGGTCCCGATGATGATGAGTTTTTCCTGAGCTTCGAGGTCTTGGGTTCCGAGTCCAATGTCGTGGCCGAAGGGGCCCTGACACCGCAGCCGGAACCGGCTGATCTGGACCCGGCTGCCGATATTGGTCTGAAAACCTTTGACGAGATCAATGCCAGCATGTCCGTGATGACCGATGTACCGGTCACGCAGACAGATGTGGCTAATACTTTCAATACTATACGCCAGCAGCTGCCATCGGTGGCTGACGTAGACGGCTTCCTGTCAGCGCATCAAATGGCGGTCACGCAGCTCGCCATCCAGTACTGTAATGCGCTGGTTGAGGATACGACCTTACGCGCAAGCTACTTTTCAGGCGTAGACTTCAATGCCAGTGCCGCGGATGCTTTTGATACGGTTGCCGAACGGGACCTCGTGATCGATCCCCTGCTGCTGCGCATGGTCGGCACGAGCCTGGATTCGCAGCCCGAGAATACAGACATAGAAAGCGAACTGAACGACTTAATGGACATTCTTACCTCATGCGGCGGAAGCTGTGCCGCGGACCGGACGGAAACTGTCGTCAAAGCCACTTGTGCTGCTGTATTGGGCAGTGCCACCACACTCGTCCAGTAACGGCACCCAGGAGGATATGCACATGTTTATCAAACCATCACGCTCGAAGGCCTTTGGCCTGGATGACCCGCTGAAGCACAATGACCACGCCAAGCCACGCACTCGCCGGGAGTTTATCTCACAGGGCTTTGCCGCTGGCGGTGCAACCGTGTTCGGCGCATCAGCATTGAGCCTGTTTGCCAACCCGAACAAGGCCTATGCCGACCTCTCTGGCGATCTTGAAGCATTAAAAGCCTCCTGTGGCATCGCCACGCAAGGCGCAGGTAAAATTCCCTTTATCTGTTTTGATCTGGCGGGCGGTGCCAATATTGCCGGCTCAAATGTCCTGATCGGGCGCAACGGTGGCCAGAAAGAATTCCTGAGCACGGCCGGCTACAGCAAACTGGGCCTGCCAGCCGACATGATTCCAAGCGCGCCCAATATGGACACCACCTCCGGAGACCATACCAATGAGGATCTGGGGCTGGCCTTCCATTCGGAAAGTGCATTTTTGCGCGGCATTCAGGAACGCTGCGCCGCAGCTACCCAGGCCAATACCAATGGCATCGTGATTCCGGCACGTTCGGAAAACGATACCGGCAACAATCCGCACAATCCTATGTACGGTATTTACCGCGCCGGTGGCGATGGTTCCCTGTTAAGTCTGATCGGATCACGTAGCTCGGACAGCGGCGGCAACTCCATGGCACCTATGGATTTAATGGATAATTCGGTACGCCCCACAAAAGTGGATCGACCCAGCGATGTGACCGGATTGGTCGATGTCGGTGATCTGGTGGGTTTATTGAGTCAGGATGATGCAGTCGCCGTTATGGAGTCGATCCAGCGGATCAGTGACCGTAAAATGAACCGTGTCGACGCCTTTCAGGACATCAGTGCGCGTGACGTGGTGAATGATCTGGTGCGTTGCGGCTATGTCAAAAGTGCCGACATTGCGGACCGCTTTGGCGACCCAAGTTCGCTTGACCCTGCCGCGGACCCGGATATTGTCGGCGGCCCCAACAGTATTTTTAGTGCCGACGAATTTAACAACGACGGTGAATTCCGCAAAACCGCTTCTGTCATGAAAATGGTGGTTAACGGCTATGCCGGCGCGGGCACCATCACCATGGGTGGCTTTGATTACCATACCGGAGAACGCGGTACTGGCGAACGCCGGGATTTACGTGCCGGCCGCTGCATGGGCGCCTGTCTGGAATATGCGGCGCGTATTGGCGTCCCATTGATGCTCTACGTGTGTTCGGATGGTTCTGTGGCCAGTAATGGCCGTATCGACGACTCAATGGACGGCGCGGGCAAAGGCGAATGGACCGGCGACAATCAGTCCACAGCCGCATCATTTTTCCTCGTCTATAACCCGGGCTCCCGCCCGGTGCTGGCGAACCCGGGTAACGGCAACCAGATCGGCTACATGCGCTCGGACGCCTCGGTAGAAACCGCTTCCAGCCCGGCGGCCAATAACGTCAATCTCTTGGTACAAACCGTACTGCTGAACTACATGGCACTGCACGACGAGCAAAACCTGTTCGATACCAACCCCTACTTCCCGAATCATGGCCTTGGCAACTCCACCTTGCGGGATAGCCTGGTCGGTCTTGCGCCGATCGTGTCGGGAACGATTTGATGCGCTAGTGGCGTTATCAAACCAAAAAAGCCCGTCAGCAATTCCTGACGGGCTTTTTTGTTTATAGCCCATACGCTTTTCGCAACCTCCTGATCGTTAGACCCGCTTTATTCGTCGCTCCTGCGCGTAAGATACACGTGTTGCAATGAGAGGAAACCTTGAGACGAGCGAAGGCCTATTGATATTGATCCAATCCCTGTCTTTTCGTGTCATCTCGTCCCTGGCCCCCTACAAGCTTTTCCCCCGTTCTTTGACTAAGCTTGAGGTCGCGCAGTTTCGTTTCAAGCACTCTCAAGCAAGGGAGGATCTGGCATGATTTATGGCATTGGTATTTCGGGGACTGGCACCGTTATTTTTGGCGGCGGCGGTGAAGGTAAGGTACAGGCAACCTTAATTTGGGACCACTGTGGCGATGCCGGGATTCTGGTCTCGGTAGAGCTGGCCGCGGGGATAGGTGAGGATATTGGCGTGTGTGCGAGCATTGAATTGCCGATGTCAGTAAAACGCAGTATCAGCCCCAGTCAATTGGGCGGTGGTTGTGTCAGTGAGATGGCTGGCGGCAGCATTGGAGTCGATGGCAATATTGAAGCACGCTGGGGGCCTGGTGCCGGGATTGGTTTAGGCGGCGACTGGAGCCCCGATTCAGACATTATTTCGGGCACGCTTTCTCTGGATCTTGGATTAGGCACGCCGGGAGCCAGTCTCAGTGGGCATGGCACGTACAGCTGGCTGATTCCCATTGTATCCGGAAACTGCCCTTGCAATTTGGGCCTGGGTTGGCGCTTGCTCGGGATGCTGCCGGTGATTGGGCATGGCATTGGTGGCGCCCGTGTAGGCCTCAATATTTTGTCGAAGCTCATTGATGCCGTGATCGGTGGCGATAAAGAACCCGGGGATTGATGACGCACTCTCCTGGCGTTCAAAACAAATAGGCTCCCGCCTGCGCGGGAGCGACGAGGTTTTTGGGTAATTTGGCCGACAAACACTCGCATTGATTCAGAAATAAACGAAGGC
>PZPK01000009.1 GCA_006212045.1 Oleiphilus sp.
AGAGTTGCATAGTCGCCTCCTTGGGTTGAGCGTAAGCCCTTTCGAGTTTATCTCTGGATGCCTCGGCTAGGGAGGCGACTTATGATTTTCAGAGTCATTGATTCGACCGTCGTCGTCCTCGCGCAGGCAAGGAACCATTGTGTTGATAAGTTCGCGTTGTTTGGGGCTCGAACAGAATCAAGCTAATCAGTCTCAATCTAAACAATGGATTCCTGCCTGCGCAGGAATGACGGTTGGGGGGAGCTTATTCTCGTGCGATCAATGGGATCAGAGTCATTGATCCGATAACCCAGAAGGATCAATGGACCTTTTACCCTCTTGGTGCCTTGTCTAAGTGTCAAAAGCGGCTAGGTTTTTTCTACAGCCTCGTTACAAGTTCTATGCGCAGCTTTGCTCTTTGTACTATGATGTAATACAAGTGAATACATTAAGAGGTGGATCAAATGGCTGTTACAAGTATTCGTCTAAATTCTGAAGTGGAAGCCCCACTGGAAAATTTGGCTCGTAAACTAGACAGATCAAAAAACTATATTATAAATCAAGCCATTAAAGAGTTTTTGCAGCGGCAGTCAATGGATGATGCACGCTGGGAAGATACCCTAGAAGCTTTAAACTCAATCAAATCCGGTAAAGCAATCGGTGGTAATGAGGTCTCTGCGTGGCTTGAAAGCTGGGGAAGCAATGAAGAGTTGGCGCCTCCTAAAGAATGAAGATTCAGTACTCACCGGAAGCCGTCGATGATTTAATTCGACTCAGAGAGTTCATCGCAGCTAAAAATCCATATGCAGCAAAACATGTTGCACAAAAGCTTCTTTCAGGCATTGAAAAGCTCAAAGTTTTCCCTGAAATTGGTTTGTCTGTTCAGCAGTCACAAGACCCCGAAAAGATCAGAGATTTATTTGTCACAAATTACACTGTGAGGTATCTGATAGGTCAAGAAACTATCTTTATACTTCGAGTTTGGCATGGCAAAGAAATTGGAAAAGACTTGTAAATAGTAATGGGCGGACCAGCAGGGTCCATCCACTTCACTTTTAACTTTAATCTTATGAATAGAATTACAAACAAGAATAAGAGGAATGCAACCGGCGAGTGGGCGCAGCACCCGAGACCATTCATAAAAAGGCTAGGAAACGCTAAGCTGCGAAAAGAGCCAATAGATAGAGAAGAAAGAAACCGTCGTTGGAGTAAGAGAAAACTCAAAAAATTTCGTCAAGCCCGGTTATGTCCGTTTTGTTTGTCGAATATTTTCAATCAATATATTGGTGCAACATATAAGCATCATGGTTCGTGCAAAGCGTGTGGAGCATTAAAACAAGGTTCAAAATGCAGCCATTGTAAATCTCAAGAAGTGTGGCGTTTAGGCGATAAAATCAAGTGTAAAAATTGTGGCAAAGAATCAGAGAGCAACAGTTAGCAAGGCTAGGCATATTCGCCCTCGAAGCGGTTTGAAGATAAAGGGGCCGCATCTATTTTTTGCCCGCGGCCATTGGAGACTTCAGAAGCCCCTACCGGTCAAGAGCCAAGGGGCGTTGATAGACAGTTTTCACACCGCCATCGACATTTTTAGATGCCCAAGAAGAGTATCTAATCTCCGTCGTCTCGTTTTGAATCAGCAGTTGCCCTCAACAAGCTTCATTTTGGAACCTTTTTTCGTAGTATTCAAAAAAAAAGCCATATTCATACCAGCAAGCTCTTTATTGAATTCGAAATCAAATTCAATATCAGGCTTAATCGGATCAAAAAAACAGTGCACAACATTCCATTCACCCCAACCATTATCAATGTAAATTTTTTGGAGTTCTTTCATTCTAGAAAACACCTGAAAGCAAAAAAGGGGTCGGGTCGAATAAAAAACGTACTACAAAATAGAAAGGGTGTCAGATCTATTTTTGAGCTGATATCAGTTTTGACGAAACAGGTAATGAACCTCGTTTGGTCCGCTATTCTCACAAACCCAATGCAAACATGAGCGCGAGGGTGAACCATATCGCCAGATGAGCGAAAGCGGGCCCCGAAACACTAGCCAAATCACATAGCTGATGATCTTAAGCTGCCATTTCAACTCCACTCACTTTACCAAACTATCCTCGCCACCACTGCCATTCGCATCCTTTCTTCACTTGAATGAAATTCTGCCTTAAATGAATTGATCGCCTTTATATGATATATGAAATATCATATATTCGTTTATGCATATATTAACAGGAGGGCGGTGAAGCATGGCTAAACAAAAAGTCCTATTCGTTTGCACAGGCAATTCAGCTCGCTCCCAAATCGCTGAGGTGCTGCTGCGAAATGCGGCTGGAGATCTCTTCGACGTATATAGTGCTGGCACCGACCCTCAGGAAATACACCCCGAAACCGTTAGGGTGCTTGAAAAGTTTGGAGAGTCGGCTTCTGAACTGCGTTCCAAAGATATTTCCGAATTTGCAGGTTGGGATTTTGATTATGTGATCTCTCTGTGTGACAAAGCTCGCCAAGAGTGTCGCAGCGTTCCAAGTACGGGTAAAAAGCTGGAATGGAGTTTTGAAGATCCTCAGTTTCGCGCTTGTACCAGCCCCTTCGAAGTGACCTTGAATGAGATTAGTAATCGAATTTCGATGTTTGTACTGATTGAAACCAGGAAAAAACCGAAACCTCTTGAATTAGACCCGATACAGCTTTTCAAAAGCTTGAGCGATGAAGTGCGTCTTCGTTGTCTCATGCTTATTCAATACGAAGGTGAGTTATGTGTCTGTGAAATGATGGCGGCTCTTGATGAAATCCAGCCCAAGGTTTCCCGTCACCTTGCTTTACTGAAAAAAAACGGATTATTGGTTGATCGAAGACAAGGTCAGTGGATGTTCTACAGAATCAACCCTGAATTACCCTGCTGGGCAAAAACGGTACTTTCTGAAGCGACCGAAAACAATGTGGCGTTTATAACGCAAAGTTTACGCCGCCTGGAGGCGATGGGCGATCGACCGCAAAGGCAACTGGATAGCTGCAAATCATCAAACTAAAACGGTAGGTATTAATGGGAATTTTCGAACGTTATTTATCTTTATGGGTTGGACTTTGCATCATCGCGGGCGTGACGCTTGGAAATTTCATTCCGGAACAATTCGCCTTGATTGCCTCTTTGGAATGGGCCCACGTGAACCTTGTTGTCGCAGTGCTAATTTGGGTAATGATCTACCCCATGATGGTTCAAATTGATTTCAGGGCAATCAAAGATGTCGGCAAGAAACCCAAAGGTTTAATTCTGACACTCGTGATTAACTGGCTGATCAAACCATTTTCCATGGCCGCATTAGGCTGGCTGTTTTTTAAAGTTTTCTTCGCCGACATCGTCGACGCGCAGAGTGCCAATGAATATATCGCAGGGATGATTTTGCTCGGTGTGGCACCTTGTACAGCGATGGTGTTTGTTTGGAGTCAATTAACCAAAGGTGACCCTAACTATACCCTGGTTCAGGTGTCGGTAAACGATATTATTATGATCTTTGCCTTTGCGCCGATCGCGGCATTTTTACTGGGTGTCAGCGATATCACGGTGCCTTGGGAGACATTGTTACTGTCCGTCGTTCTGTATGTAGTGCTGCCTTTAATTGCCGGGGTCATCACACGTCGAGGCCTTGAGAGAAATGGTAATGACCAACGATTGAATGCTTTTTTGCATGCATTGAAGCCCTGGTCCGTCATCGGCCTGCTTGGAACCGTCATTCTGTTATTCGGTTTTCAAGCACAGACTATTCTTCAGCAACCGCAAACGATTGTGCTCATTGCAATACCGCTACTTGTCCAAACCTACGGTATCTTTGTGCTCGGCTACACAGGAGCAAAGCTATTGAAGCTACCTCACAGTGTTGCTGCACCCGCCTGTTTGATCGGCACGTCGAACTTTTTTGAGCTCGCAGTTGCCGTGGCTATTTCACTATTCGGACTACACTCAGGTGCCGCACTCGCCACCGTGGTCGGCGTGCTGGTAGAGGTTCCTGTGATGCTGTCTTTAGTGTATCTCGCAAACCGGACGCGACACTGGTTTGCATAAGATACGGGAGAGTTCATGCACCCTTTCGACATATTAGAATTCAATAGTGGCAGGAGATTTACTTTAACGCGATGCATTGGCACGAAGGGGACAGGCCTCGATACCTTATTGGAGGCCGGTACTGACGCATCCAACACATACCATCTATTTACAGAAACATTATTCAATTTGAGGTAACTATGACCATTAAAGTAGGTATCAACGGCTTTGGCCGCATGGGTCGACTAACCATGCGAGCAGCATTTGATTGGAACGATGTTGAGATTGTTCAGATTAATGACCCGGCTGGCAATGCGGCTACCCTGGCACACTTACTCACATTCGATTCGGTTCATGGCAAATGGCGTCATGAGGCGACTCATGAGAATGAAACGGTGCTGGTCGCAGATAAGCGCATTGTCTGCACACAGAATAAAGCCATTGGCGAGACAGACTGGTCAGCTTGCGACATCGTGATTGAGGCAAGTGGCAAAATGAAATCCAGGGCGCTACTTCAAGCTTATCTCGATCAGGGCGTCAAACGTATGGTTGTCACTGCACCGGTGAAAGAAGAAGGCGTACTCAATGTAGTCATGGGGGTCAATCACCACCTCTACGACAAGTCTCGGTTCCCTATCGTCACGGCTGCGTCGTGTACCACAAACTGCCTGGCACCTGTGGTTAAAATCATTCACGAAAAGCTTGGTATCGTGCACGGTTCGATGACCACAATTCACGACATCACAAACACCCAAACTATTCTGGATGCGCCACACAAGGATTTACGTCGTGCGCGGGCCTGCGGCATGAGTTTGATTCCAACGACAACCGGCTCTGCTACGGCAATTACACATATCTTCCCTGAGTTGAAAGGCAAGTTGAATGGCCACGCGGTGCGTGTCCCCCTCGCAAATGCCTCATTGACAGATTGTGTTTTTGAGGTGAGCCGTGCGACATCAGTCGAAGAGGTAAACGCGTTCTTGAAAGAGGCGGCTGAGAATGAACTTAAAGACATCCTGGGTTACGAAGATCGTCCACTGGTATCGATCGACTATAAGACTGATCCACGCTCTAGCATCATCGATGCGCTATCGACCATGGTCGTCAACGGTACTCAAGTGAAACTCTATGCCTGGTATGACAATGAATGGGGCTACGCAAATCGTACTGCAGAGTTAATGCACATGATCGGCCAGATGGATAAGGAATAAGCCCAATGCGATGGCTGGCGCAACTGTCTCCTGAAATCCGCCAATACATGCTGGTCACAGGTAATTACTGGGCGTTTACCCTGACCGATGGCGCATTACGAATGCTCGTGGTGCTCTATTTTCACGGTCTTGGCTATCGCCCCTTGGAAATCGCCATGCTATTTATTTTTTATGAGATTTTTGGCGTGATCACCAATCTAATCGGTGGCTGGTTGGGAGCCCGGCTCGGCCTGAATCGGACCATGAATATTGGTTTGTCTATCCAGATTGTTGCGCTCGGCATGCTACTGGTTCCGTCAGCACTGCTCACCGTACCTTGGGTGATGGCGGCACAGGCCTTGTCCGGCATTGCCAAAGACCTCAATAAAATGAGCGCTAAAAGCTCTATTAAGTTGCTCGTGCCTTCGGATGCACAGGGTCAGCTCTTCAAATGGGTTGCTATTCTGACCGGCTCTAAGAATGCCCTGAAAGGAGCCGGTTTTTTCCTCGGCGGCGCTTTACTGTCTGTCCTGGGCTTTAAAGGTGCCGTGCTTGGCATGGCTTTGGCGCTGTTACTGGTTTGGATATCCAGCCTGATCAGTCTCAGGAAAGATTTAGGCAAAGCTAAAAGCAAACCTAAATTCAAGGAGATATTCTCCAAAAGCCGCGCCATTAATTACCTGTCAGCCGCAAGGATGTTCCTGTTTGGCTCACGGGACGTCTGGTTTGTGGTGGCGCTACCGGTTTACCTGGCCAGTGAGTTTGGTTGGGATCACTGGACTGTCGGCGGTTTTCTCGCCATCTGGATTATCGGGTACGGCCTTGTGCAAGGCTTTGCACCCAGGTTGACGGGCAAGAGTTCAGGAAAAGTGCCCGATGGCCGACATGCCTTTGGTTGGGCGACTGCCCTGGGTGTTATCCCGGTTTTTATTGCGGGTGCGTTTACCTTTCAATGGCATGTACAAGAGACGCTGCTGGGTGGTCTGCTAATATTCGGCGTTCTATTCGCAATCAATTCTTCGTTGCATAGTTACCTCATTGTCAGCTACGCCGGGGAAGATGGTGTGTCATTGGATGTCGGGTTCTATTACATGGCCAATGCCATGGGTAGGCTTATAGGTACTGTATTGTCTGGCTGGCTATTCCAGGACTACGGATTGGCACTATGCCTATGGGTTTCAGCCGGATTTATCTTCCTGACCGCGCTCATCTCAATTGGCCTGCCTAAGCACTCGATACCAGCGCGATGAAGCACATTCAAATAGCGAGTGGGGGCATATACACACCACTCACTTTTATCTTTAGTTATTCTTAACGGATGTATTCGTTTCCCTCTTTAACAATGTCGAGGCTTTGGGTGAGCCTAATCATTCAGAACCCCATGTCTTGGGCGTCAGACTTACCGCTCCTGTTGGCAAAATGCCTGACACAAAAAAGGGGAAGCCGTTGCTTCCCCTTTTGATTCACGCTCAGGAACGCTGCCTGAGTCGCCGCCATCGGCGTTAGCGTTATTGTGCTAACGCATCGATCGCGGCGTTAAGCGTCGCGCTGGGGCGCATGGCTTGCGATACTTTTTCCAGATCAGGGTTGTAATAGCCACCAATGTCGACTGGCTCACCTTGCGCCTTCAGCAACTCTTCCATAATTCTGGTTTCGTTGCTCTTGAGCGTTTCGGCCAGTTGGCCAAAGGCTTTTTTCAACTCTGCATCTTCATTCTGTTCAGCCAGCGCCTCTGCCCAGTACAGTGCCAGATAAAAGTGGCTGCCACGGTTGTCGATCTCACCGGACTTTCTTGAAGGCGATTTGTTTTCCTCAAGGAATTTTGCCGTTGCATCATCCAGTGTTTTGGCGAGAATTTTCGCCTTTTCGTTACCGCTTTTGTCGCCCAGATCTTCGAGCGATACGGCCAGGGCCAGAAACTCGCCAAGAGAATCCCAACGTAAATGGTTCTCTTCGACAAATTGCTGCACGTGCTTGGGTGCCGAGCCACCGGCACCGGTTTCAAACAGCCCGCCACCTGCCATTAGCGGCACAATCGAAAGCATTTTCGCACTGGTACCGAGCTCCAGAATCGGGAACAGGTCTGTCAGATAATCACGCAGAACATTACCGGTCACTGAGATGGTGTCACGACCGCGTATCAGTCGTTCCATGGTCCAACGCATGGCCTGGTCGGGTGACATGATATGGATTTCCAGGCCGTCGGTATCGTGATCTTGCAGATAGGTCTGCACTTTCTTGATCATTTGAGCGTCATGGGCACGTTCGGGGTCGAGCCAGAAAACAGCCGGCATGCCGCTTGCGCGCGCCCGGTTCACAGCCAGTTTTACCCAGTCACGAATCGGAAGATCCTTGGTCTGGCACATACGCCAGATATCGCCTTTTTCGACCTCGTGCGCCATCAATACATCGCCCGCGTCATTGACGACACGCACTTCACCATCCGCTTCGAGTTCGAATGTTTTGTCATGCGAGCCATATTCTTCGGCCTTTTGCGCCATCAGGCCCACATTGGGCACGGTGCCCATGGTTTTCGGATCAAAGTTGTCATGGTGCTTACAGAAGTTGATGACTTCCTGATAAATCGTGGCGTAGGTACTTTCCGGAATCACCGCCTTGGTGTCTTTCAGCTTGCCATCGGTGCCCCACATTTTGCCCCCCAGACGAATCATCGCCGGCATGGACGCATCAACGATCACATCGCTGGGCACGTGCAGGTTGGAAATGCCTTTGTCCGAGTCCACCATGGCCAGTTCCGGGCGGTGCTCATAACAGGCTCTGATATCCGACTCGATTTCCGACCGGAGGGAGAATGGCAACTCCTGAATTTTCTGGTGCACATTGCTCAGGCCGTTGTTGGGATTCACACCCAGTTTTTCGAAGGTCTCGGCATGCTTCTCAAACACTTCTTTGAAATATACGGTCACCGCATGTCCGAACACGATCGGGTGGGACACTTTCATCATGGTGGCTTTGACGTGCAGCGAAAACAGGATATTGGCGCGCTTTGCCCCTTCCATTTCCTCTTCGAAAAACTGTCTCAGTGCTTTCACGCCCATAAACATGCCGTCAATCACTTCGCCTTCAAGCAGCGGCAGTGACTCTTTCAACACCTGCACCGAGCCATCTTTTTTCGCCAGCTCGATTCGAACGTTGCAGTCTTTGTCGACGACCATGGATTGTTCGTTATGGTAGAAGTCCTTGTCCCACATGTGCGCCACGTGAGTACGCGATGCCTGACTCCATTTTCCCATCGAATGCGGGTGCTTGCGCGCGTACTCTTTCACGGCTTTTGGTGCGCGTCGATCCGAGTTGCCCTCCCGTAATACCGGGTTTACAGCACTACCAAGCACTTTGGAATATTTTGCCTGGGTCTCTTTGTCTTCTTCGGACTCGGGTTCATCCGGGTAGTCCGGAATATCGTAACCCTGCGCCTGCAATTCCTTGATAGCCGCCTTCAACTGGGGAATGGATGCACTGATATTCGGAAGTTTGATGATATTGGCTTCCGGTTGCAGGGTCAGTTGACCAAGATCCGCCAGGGCATCCGGAACGCGCTGCGCTTCGGTCAGTTTTTCGGGGAAGCTCGCCAGAATGCGCGCGGCCAGGGAAATGTCGCTGGTCTCAACGGCCACACCGGCAGCTTTGGTAAATGCGTTAACAATCGGTAGTAAGGAGTAGGTGGCCAGTGCTGGCGCTTCATCGGTTTTGGTATAGATAATCTTGGATGTTGTCATGTCTTCCCCAAAATATAGAATCGGTAGGATAACCAAATTACCTGTCAACGAGCCGGCTTTTGGCCTGCCCGTGCAGTGGCATGGAATTATGTGGCGCGCGTATTCTAGCGAAAAGTCAGGAATATTGCCCGTACAATCTAAGATTGCGACAGCCTCAGGCTGCGTGACCACCTGTTTTGAGCAAAGTTTAGTACATATCCGCGCTTAGGCTAGCGTTGCCCGAGACAGAATACCGGTAAATGATGACAGAAAGTTTGCGATCTTTTTGTTCAACCTTTCCCGAACCGGTCCTGGTCAGCGTTTACTGAAATGCGCCTTCGTCTATCAGTTCTGAAAGCAATGCTCCGAATGAGGCCTCAAGACCACGGCGCTCATCGTCGGGTTTTACCGTACGTTGATACACTTTCAGGTCATTTATGCCCGCCACCAGCTCCACAGAACCGGCATTGGATTCGAATGCACCCATCAGCATCCGCTCGTCTCTGCTGCGCTTATCATAGAGCTCTGCATTGACCACCAGACAGTGGACCGCCGTCGCCGGAAAGGCGCCCAACGTCAACAGGGACAGGGTATAGCTGGCATTCAATTCCGCAGACTCAACGCCGTCGACACAGGCTCCGCCATCGGGAACCGCGCTTTTAATATCCAGCACATACTCAGCTTCGGATTCAGCCACCAGGGTAAATCCATAGTGACGGGCAACAATCCTTGCAATCGCCAACACTGTATCGGCATCACTGTGCAGCGTGTGCAATGCGCTGCTGTCCTGAAAAGAAGTCCTGATATTTTGCCCGGTCACTGCCAGCAAGGTATCGATTGCGGAGCTGCGATCGGTCGCAATGGATACCCGACGAACATCCGACTGAGTCGTGGAACACGCCGAAGTCATTGCTACGACAGCGAGAATTCCACACATCAGAAGCTGTTTTTTCAACCAAGCATACGCTGTGCATGCCTTCACGAAGGAATATCTCCCGGCGCCTGTTTGCGTTGCGCCCGCAAGGTAATCGAAACCGAATCTGCAAATCGCAAGGCGTGAGGTTTTTCGATGGAGACCCGGCAAGCCGTCACCTGATCGAAGCCCATAATCAGCTCCAGCACATCTGCCGTAAGTTTCTCCAATAGTTTGAAACGTCCTGATTCGACGAGTTGAATCACAGACTTGGTAATGATCTTGTAATCAAGCGCCTGCAACTCGCTATCGCTCTGACACGCCTGTGTCGCCGGATAACGGATACTGGCATTGATGACAACATCCTGTTTTTTTTCTGTCTCTTCGGGATTGAACCCGATATACGTGCGCAAACGGAGATTGGTTATATTGATCTCCGCCTCATCCAATATCACTTGTATGCCACCTTGCGTTAAGAAATGAATATACCTGCCGGCAACTAGGGTGTATTTCCGGCGTCTTCCTCAAAAGTTCCGGACACCGAGTTATACAACTCCGTCAGATATGCATAGCGTTTGAATATACGGTCATATTCACCTGTATCCCGAATACGCTTCAAGCCCCGATCAAAATCGTCCCGGACCTTTTCCTTGCTGAAAATAAACGGATACTCACTGGGCGGGAAAAGCCTGTGCATGCGAACCGGACGCCTGAAACGGTCCCGGTACTTGATCATTGCATCGTCTTCGAGCGCCTGCACCCAATAGTACCCGAAAATACTCTGGTCCATGACAATGAAGTCTGCTTCGCGAATAAATAAAAGGTTAATTTGCAGGCTTTGTTTCGCGACTTCACGATAAAAGGGGTTGGCTTCTGTCATGGCCGTAAACTCCGGTCCCAGCAATACATTCGCTTTCTGAAACGCGATCACGGATTTATCCTTCAGATAATCCATATCGATTTCCTCCGGGTAGTTCTTTCTCCGCAGGCTGACCGCGACGTTCTGAAAAGTCACCACGGGCTGCGACAAAAACCCGCCTTTTGCAACACCCTCTCTGGCATTGATCACGCCATCCAACTCACCCCGGTCGAACAATTTGTAGGCCAACGCAAAGGACAGATACTTGGGAGCAATACAATAACCTTCGCTCTCCAGGGCCGCCTTGAGGATATCCAGCTCTATACCGGAATTGGTCTCTTGAATTACCCAGGGGGGAATAGAAAAGCTGATCCCCATATCGATGCGGGTACAGTTTTTACCTGCACGCACTGTCTCTGCATGGCCGTTGAAGCACACACTGCCAAGAATCAATAGCAACAGCCAGCGAGCAGCATACGCACACGAAAAACGCCCGATTTTTCTCGTTAATCGGAATGTGGCTTTCAATCTCCTACAATCCTCTCGCTGCATGATAATCGCCAGTTTCGCCATGACCGCAAAGTGTCGCAACAACCACTTCAATGCACAAGGGCCTGTCTTCGGCCATTCAGTCTTAAGTCACATTTTAAGCTCGCTACCCGCACAAAACATTGCCCCCAACCCTTGAAAAAAAACATGGCGCATCAATAAATGCCCAGTCTGTGACTTTTGGTCACGGAATTTCTGTTAAGCTACGGGTAAGATGCCCGACTAGTTAAAAACAGGCAGCTCCATTAGTTTGGTACCCGGCGACCCTGCATGATCATCAACCGATATTCAAGGTTTCCTAAGTTTAGCAGCCAATCAGAAAGCACCAACTCTTTTTCGTGAGGTCCAATGAACCGCTCAGTCATCATTTCCATTGTGCTCGCCCTCTCAGCTGTGATCTGGGTAGCGTCAGGAGTACTCTCGTCCGACTCATCTGATGAAGCGCCTGCGGCGGATCCCGAAGCGCTCACGAACAGCAATAATGAAACGTCCGCGACCGATGCGTTCAAAGTGCAGGTAAAAAATATCACTGCGGTAACAATGCACAATCGCATCGAATTACAGGGTGATATTCATGCCACGCGTGAGATCGAAATCAGAGCCGAAACGCATGGCAGAGTCGCAAGCCTGCATGCGCAAAAGGGCGAACGCCTGAAACAGGGAGATTCGATTCTGAGCATCGCGATTAACGATCGCAAGGCCAGACTGGAGCAGGCCAAAGCGGAACTCAAGGTGAGAGAGGCTGATCTCGCTTCGGGACTGAAACTGAAACAGAAAAATCTGCTGTCACAGAATCAGCACGAACAGAATGTCGCCAATGTCGAGGCCGCAAAGGCTGCGGTCAAGCGCATACAGGTTGAAATTGCACAAACCAGAATCCAGGCAGCCTTTGACGGCATCCTGGACCGACTTCAGGTGGAACAGGGCGATTATCTGGGCTCCGGGGATACCGTCGCCGTGCTGGTCGATGATGCCAGGATAAAAATCCGGGCGGAGTTACCGCAACAGCATCTGAGCAAAGTGGAGATTGGTCATCGCGCCGAAGCTGAATTGCTTGATGGCACAAAAATCTCCGGCACCATCGATTATATTGCCAGCGCGGCTAATCCGGAAACACGCACCTTTACGATAGAAGCCAGTGCAGAGAATACTCGTAACATCCGGCATTTTGGCCAGAGTGCGCGCGTGCGACTCGTGCTTGAAGAGCAACTGGCACACAAGCTTTCGCCTTCCTACCTGGATCTTGATAGCGATGGTGGTCTGCGCGTCAAAGGGGTCGATGAGAACAACCGTGTCCGTACCTACCCTGTCACTATCCTGCGCAATGAACGCGACGGTGTCTGGTTAGCCGGCATGCCTGAATCCCTGACACTGATTACCGTTGGACAGGGCTTCGTTTCGGCCGGAGACACAGTCACCCCCGTGTATGATGGCGCCGAGCTCAATTCAGGTGCCAATGCCTCAGACCCGAAGGCAAGTGAGGCCATGCTGTGAATGCACTGAATGAGCTGCCACTACAAGCTTCCAACCCGATAGACTGGGCCATCAAGCGCCGCCGCGGCGCGCTGCTGATTCTGCTGTTTTTCCTGATCGCAGGCGTTGCAGCCTACAACTCGATCCCGAAAGAATCCGAGCCCGATATTGCGATTCCGATTATTTACGTATCCATGAGCCATGAGGGCATTTCCCCCGAGGACGCCGAAAGGCTGCTGGTTCGCCCCATGGAGAAAGAACTCAAATCCATTGAGGGCGTGAAGGAAATGAGCTCGGTGTCTTCTGAAGGCCATGCCTCGGTCACACTGGAGTTTGATGCCGGGTTCGACAGCGACACGGCACTGACCGATGTGCGGGAAAAAGTGGATCGCGCCAAGACCAAATTACCGGCGGATACGGATGAACCAACGGTCAACGAGGTGAATGTCGCCCTGTTCCCAGTGCTCAGCATGAGTATGGCTGGCCCCATTTCCGAGCGCTACCTGCTGCAGCTGGCCAGAGACCTGCGTGATGATATTGAAGCCCTGCCCGGCGTGCTGGAAGTCGATATTGGCGGTGACCGTGAAGAAGTGCTGGAAATTATCGTCGATCCATTGATTCTGGAAACCTACAACATCAATTTCGAGTCGGTGCTCAGCATTGTACAGCGCAATAACCAGCTGGTGGCTGCGGGCGCAATCGATAACGGCCATGGCCGACAGGTCATGAAAGTATCCGGTGTCATCGAGAATCTTGAGGATATTCTGTCGCTACCGATCAAGACATCTGGCGACACCGTCGTCAGCTTCCGGGACGTAGCCAGTGTGCGTCGTACTTTCAAGGATCCGCAAGGTTTTGCGCGCGTCAATGGTGAGCCCTCACTATCTCTCGAAGTCAAGAAACGTGTGGGTGCCAATATTATTGAGACCATCGACCAGGTAAAAGCCATCGTCGAGGAGAAAAAGGCATTTTGGCCCGGAACCCTGAAACATACCTACATTCTGGATAAATCGGACCAGATTGAAGTCATGCTGCAGGACCTTCAGAACAATGTATCCAGTGCCATCATTATGGTCATGATCGTGATCGTTGGGGCACTGGGAGTTCGTTCCTCACTACTCGTCGGGCTGGCTATTCCTGCATCCTTTCTTAGTAGTATCCTGATCATCCACTGGATGGGGCTGACGATGAATATCGTGGTTCTGTTCAGTCTGATTCTGGTAGTGGGCATGCTTGTCGATGGTGCGATCGTGGTGACTGAACTGGCATCCCGAAATCAGGATCTCGGGATGACACCCGCACAGGCCTTTTCGAAAGCGTCCAAGCGCATGGCCTGGCCCATCATCGCCTCTACTGCAACCACGCTCGCGGTATTTGTACCATTGATTCCGTGGCCGGGCACTGTCGGCGAGTTCATGAAGTTCCTGCCGATCACCGTGATCATCTGCCTGCTGGCATCGTTAGCGGTGGCGCTTATATTCCTGCCTGTGGTTGGCGCCTGGCTGGGTGGCAGTCGCACTCGGGTCACACGTGGCGAGCTGGCCAGCGAGAACCACTTTTCGCGTGGTTATGCCAGAATACTCGCGACCATGCTAAAGCACCCTGTCATTACCCTGCTAAGCACACTTGCGGCCATCGTGCTGACCTATATGACCTATATGGCACTGGGTAAAGGCGTCGAGTTTTTCCCCGAAGTGGAGCCGGAGACAGCACAGGTTATGGTGCATGCCCGTGGTGACTTGTCCATCTATGAAAAAGACGCACTGTTGAAACAGGTTGAGCAGCGCTTTTATGGTATGCCGGAGCTGGAGTCCGTCTATGCCCGCTCCTTCAATCAGTCCTTTATGGGCGCGGCAGAGGACGTCATCGGCACGGTACAGTTCCAGTTTATTGACTGGGACGAGCGCCGACCTGCCTCCCAGATACTTGAAGAAATGGCCAGCATGACCAGTGATATTGCCGGTGTCGTGCTCGAATTTCGCAAAGCCGAGAATGGCCCCTCGGGTGGCAAGCCCATTCAATTGCAGGTCAGCTCTCTTGATCCGGCACATGCCCATGAAGCCGTCGAAACGATCCGTCAGCAGATGCGCATCACCGGCGGTTTCAAGGATCTGGAAGACGACAGACCACTCCCCGGCATTGAGTGGCAATTGTCTGTGAACCGCGAAACATCCGCACGTTACGGCGCCGATGTTGCGCTGATCGGCAGCGCTGTTCAAATGATCACTAATGGCCTGCGCGTTGCCGAATTCAGGCCCGATGACACCGACGAAGAAGTCGACATTACCATCCGCTTCCCCGATCACCAGCGAACGCTGAACGAATTGAACGGCTTCCGGATTCAAACCAGTCGCGGCATGGTGCCGATCAGTAATTTTATTACGCTGACACCGGCCCCCAAAACCGGCACCATTAAACGCGTCGATGGCAAGCGCGCAATCACATTGCAGGCCGATGTCCAGGAAGGCTATCTGCCCAATACCCAGCTATTGGCATTACAGGATGCGATGAAAGACATCAGCTTCAAACCGGATGTCCGTATTGCCGTCAAAGGGGAAGAAGAAGACCAGCGCGAAACCATGGTGTTTCTGGCCACTGCATTTATCATGGCGGTGTTCCTGATGCTGCTGATTCTGGTGATTCAGTTCAACAGTTTTTACCAGAGCCTGCTGGTCCTGAGTGCGATTGTATTTTCAACGGCTGGCGTGCTGATCGGCTTGATGATCACCGCGCAACCCTTTGGTATCGTGATGGTCGGCCTCGGCATCATCGCATTGGCCGGAATCGTGGTGAACAACAATATTGTATTGATCGACACCTATAATGGTTTTATCGCTGATGGCTTCTCAGCCTATGAGGCTGCGCTGGAGACGGGAAAACTGAGATTACGCCCGGTGTTGCTGACAGCCGGAACCACTATTCTTGGGCTCATCCCGATGGTCCTTGCCATGAACATCGATTTTATCAATCGCCATGTCGCCTTCGGTGCACCCTCGACGCAGTGGTGGACGCAGCTATCCAGTGCGATTGCCGGCGGCTTGGGATTTGCAACAATATTAACGCTGTTCCTGACACCTTGCCTTCTGGTGTTGGGAGCGCGCTTCAGAGGCGAGCGAAAGGATGAGTCTGAACCCCCTATTGCCGAAATGCATCGGGGCGCGCAGACGCAACACCTTTCAAATATGCCCGTGCAGGAAGGAAGCTAGGCAGTTCAGGAAAATGCAAAGTCGCTTAGGCGGCAACGAGAACGGCGGAGCACAAACCAACCTGCGTTTCTGCTCCGCCGCTTCTTCTTAAGTCATAACTGTCAAGCCGCCGACCTGTTCAGGTCAAAACGATCCAGCTCCATGACTTTCGTCCAGGCCGCCACGAACTCTTCGACAAAACGCTCCTGCGCATCTGCACTGGCGTAAACCTCAGCCAAAGCACGCAGCTGCGAGTTGGATCCAAAGACCAGATCGACACGGGAGCCGGTCCATTTCAAGTCACCGGATTTACGGTCACGTCCTTCGAAGACACCCTCTTGTTTTGAAGACGGCTTCCATTCGGTCGCCATATCCAGCAGATTGACAAAAAAGTCATTGCTCAGCGTTTCCGGACGCGCCGTAAAGACCCCATGACAGGCTTGCTTGGGCTGAGTGTTGAGCACACGCATGCCGCCGACCAGTACAGTCATTTCCGGCGCGGTCAGTGTCAGCAACTGGGCGCGATCAACCAGCAAGGCCTCAGCTGAAACCGAGTAGGTTTTCTTTTCGTAGTTACGAAACCCGTCGGCCACCGGCTCCAGCACTTCGAAACTGGCAATGTCGGTTTGCGCCTCACTGGCATCCATGCGTCCTGGTCTAAAGGGTACCTGAACCTCTACCCCGGCTTTTGAGGCCGCCTGTTCCACACCGACACCGCCCGCCAGAACAATCAGATCAGCCAGAGAAATCTTCTTACCTCCAGACTGCGAAGCATTGAAGTCTGTCTGAATCTGTTCCAGTTTGTTTAACACGCCCGACAGTTGTTGCGGATCATTTACTTCCCAATCCTTTTGGGGCGCCAAACGGATACGCGCACCATTGGCTCCGCCGCGCATGTCCGAGCCACGGAATGTAGAGGCTGAGGCCCAAGCGGTCGACACCAGTTCTCTTACCGACAATCCTGATTCCCCGACTTTGCTCTTCAGCGCCGCGATATCCTGTTCGTCTACCAGTGTATGATCCACTGCCGGAATCGGGTCTTGCCAGATCAATTCTTCATCCGGGACTTCCGGTCCAAGGTAGCGTTGGCGAGGCCCCATATCCCGATGCGTCAATTTGAACCAGGCGCGCGCAAATGCATCGGCAAATGCCTCCGGGTTCTGATGAAAATGACGCGAAATTTTTTCGTATGCAGGATCAAAGCGCAAGGACAAGTCTGTGGTCAGCATGGTCGGACGGTGGCGTTGTTCCGAATCATGGGCGTCAGGAATCTCGCCCTCGCCTCCTTTTGCGACCCATTGGTGTGCTCCGGCCGGGCTTTTGCTCAGTTCCCATTCATAGCCGAACAGATTATCGAAAAAGTAATTGCTCCATTCTGTCGGCGTCTGAGTCCATGTCACCTCCAGACCGCTGGTGATCGTGTCGCCAGCCTTGCCACTGCCGAAGCTGTTTTTCCAGCCGAAGCCCTGCTGCTCTATCTCCGCCCCTTCCGGCGCAACACCGACATGCTTTTCTTCAGCCGCACCATGGGTCTTACCAAAGGTATGACCACCCGCAATCAATGCGACAGTTTCTTCGTCGTCCATCGCCATGCGGCCAAAGGTTTCACGAATGTCCTTGGCTGCCGCCAAGGGATCCGGATTTCCGTTAGGACCTTCCGGGTTCACATAGATCAGCCCCATTTGTACGGCCGCCAGAGGGTCTTCCAGCTCACGCTCGCCGACGTAGCGCTCGTCTTCCAGCCAGGTTTGCTCCTGCCCCCAATTAATGTCTTCTTCAGGTTCCCAAATATCGGCACGTCCACCACCGAATCCGAAGGTCTTAAAACCCATCGACTCAAGCGCTACATTGCCTGTCAGGATCATCAGATCCGCCCAGGAAATTTGTTGTCCGTACTTTTGCTTAATCGGCCACAGCAGTCGCCGGGCTTTGTCCAGGTTGCCGTTGTCTGGCCAGCTGTTCAGTGGAGCAAAGCGCTGGTTCCCTGTACCACCGCCACCGCGGCCATCGCCCATACGATAAGTACCTGCGCTGTGCCATGCCATGCGGATAAACAAGGGGCCATAGTGCCCGAAATCGGCCGGCCACCAGTCCTGGGAATCTGTCATTAGCTCAGTCAAATCCCGCTTTAAAGCTGCAAGATCAAGCTGCTTGAATGCTGCCGCATAATCAAACTTTTCACCAAGTGGATTAGACAAAGACGAATGCTGATGCAATGTGTCAAGCCGCAGCTGATTGGGCCACCAATCCCGATTGGATGTACCGCCACCGGTAGCATGGTGCATTGGACATTTGTTCTCAGACATAATGGATTCTCCTGTTTGGCCCGCGATCAGATGATTTGCACCTCTAGTTATAGTCCCTAAACCGGCTGTATGGCTAATATAGCTTTTCGATCACTGCGATAGATTTTTTGGTACACAGTGCCGGCGGCCAGTTGGAAAACGACGCGCGATGCGAGTGAGCAACAAGGAAGCGTAGCCCGAATAGTTTATGAGGGGTACGGCAAGGCCGAACCTGGACACGTTTAATTGCCACGGCCTTAAAGTGTTTCGAGAAAAGCCTGTGTCTGCGCCGAAGCATAGAAAGCGCTGAGCCGACGTCGGATCAGGGCCTCCAGCTGACCATTTTCTTTCAGGGTTTGCAGGAGTCGCGGCGCAAAAGCTTCGGCTTCCACCAGCAACTGTTCTTGCGACAGCATCAGCTCTTCGCACAGTTCATCAAGTGGCATCTCGCCGTAACGCTCAAAAACAAAGTCCACGACAATATCAACACAGGACTGGAAGTAAGGAAGTTTTCGAAAGCGCTGCCAAAACTCATAACCCAGCACGACAAACTCGGACAGATCCAGACTGTTCATGCCTTCCTGAAAATCCCCAAGCGTTTTGTTTTCCAGCGCATCCCATAACTCCAAAGCAGAGGCCTTGATATCCTCTTCGGTCAGCGAGTTTTCAAGAAAAGCCTTACTTTCGCGCAGCAAAAAGCCGAGATTGGCCTCGATATAATTGCGCACGCTTTCCTCCACCGCGCCGTCGAACGAAGGCGCGGTTTTGTCGATCATGCGCTTACCGAATTTAAGCATGGAGGAAACGCCGGGAATGCTTTTGCTCAACACATTCTCGTCGTAGATATAGCGCAGGATGGCCTGATACAACACGCCCGAAATCAACTCCTGATAAATCGGTAAATCGATCAAGTGGTCAATGCCGGTTTTTCGCTGTTCCTTGAGTTCCAGCAGCTTGTCGACAAACTCTTCAAATTGCCCAGCGCTCAAAATCTCGTTCAGGCGAGTCGAGGTATGTGCCTCTGAACCAAACAGCGCGCTGGCGGCATCTCCCGCCAGCTCCGCAATCGCTCCCGGAAGCTTGTTTTCGACCACATTACGGGCAATCACCGCCTTGATCTGCTCAGGGGATACTAGCTGCCTGAGGTTCAGGGCATTCAGATAGTCAAACTGCAGCGGCAGTTCTGTTTTCAGCCAGGGGATAAATGATTCCGGGGTGAACGCCTGCATTTCATGCGCGACATGTAGCTCCAGCAATTGAGCAGCTGGGCCTGTGACGGCATTTTCCCGGCCTGATGAAGAAGTCTTGCCCATGTCTGGTACCTGTTTGATTGATATTCCAACGTTCCCGGCGCGGTTTAAGCTGCCTGTGTTTGCGCAGACAATTCCGGAAACAAGCGTGATCTTAAACGGCTTCCTGCCGGCAAGGAATAGCGCCCGACTCTTGCCAGTACCGTTTTGAACTGGTCCAGAAACGGACCGGTGTTATAAGGCAAATCATATTGTTCACAAAGGTCTTGAACCTTTTCGGCAATTTCAGGATACCTGTGTGCCGGCAAATCCGGAAACAAATGGTGCTCGATCTGATAACTCAGGTGGCCACTCATGATATGCAGCCACTTGCCACCACTAAAATTACTGGAACCCAGCAATTGCCTGAAATACCACTGTCCACGTGTTTCATCCTGACAGTCAGCCTCAGCAAAGGTTTGCGCGCCTTCGGTAAAATGTCCGCAGAAAATAATACTCGAAGACCAAAGGTTCCGCCCCAGATTAGCCAGAAAGTTACCCGCCACCACCTTCGGGGCAAACGGACCGGCCAGAATGGGATAGACGACATAGTCCTTGTTCAGCTGCTGCGTTGCTTTCTTTGCAAATCGTTTGAGAAACGGGAGCTTTTTGCGCAGCGGTACTTCACGGCTTTTCACTCTATCAAACTCCAGCTCATGCAAAGCCACGCCCCATTCAAAGGCCGCGCTCAACACCGCGTACTGGACAAATTGTGTCAGGTGCCAGGGGCGCCAACTGACACTGTCGTCCAAACGCAGCACGGCATAACCATAGTCGCGATCCTTGCCCAGAATATTGGTATAGGTATGGTGCTCGAAGTTATGGGTTTTACGCCAGGATTCGCCATCACAGACGTTATCCCACTCGTATTGGGAAGACTGTAATTCCGGGTCATTGGTCCAGTCATACTGACCATGCATCACGTTATGGCCAATTTCCATGTTCTCCAGAATCTTGGAACCTGAAAGCAGCGCAACACCGGCTGACCAGGTCAGAGGGTTCAGACTGAAGTGAATCAGGCCGCGTCCAAGAATCTCACTCCAGTGCTGCAGGGACTGCATCTTCTTGATATGGTCCAGATCCCGCTGGCCAAGATCGTCGACCACGGACTGGCGAATGGCATCGAGGGCCGCGCCAAACGATTCCAGTTCGGTCTCGGACAGAGACACTTGTTGTGATTTCGTTGTCATCATATTTCTCCTGAATTGTCCTGAAAAGCCGTCAATGTCGGGCGTCAGGACATTCGTTTTCTACCAGCTGGCAATCGATACATCGTCGATGGGGACCGAGATGCAGGCCTGCACCATTCGTTGTTCTTCCGGAACCAGCGTGCCGGTTTTCAGATTCAGTACGCGCCCTGAGGACTTCAAACAGCTGCATTCGTGGCAGATACCACTTCTGCATCCATACTTCGGTTTCAGGCCGGCCCGTTCTGCCAATTCAAGTAAGGTTTGCGGCGGGTGTCCCGATAATGTTTTTCCCGAGAGCGTTTTCCCTGACAGTTCACAGTGCACGCTGGAAGAAGCGGAAGCGACTTCTCCCATCATCCGTTTCGTTTTGTTCAAATTCGAAAGACCAAATGACTCACTTGCGATATCTGAAGGCCGAAAGCCGAGCTTAAGAGCGGCTTTCTGCGCACTTTGCATCATGCCTTCCGGGCCGCAAATATAGAGTTTTCGACAGGTCGGCTGGTCAATATCTTTAAGAAGCTGTGGAAATTTCGCCCTGCCACGCTCGTCACTGAAATACAGGGAATATTGAAAGCCCTTGTACTGTTCCGAAAGTTTACGCAGGCGATCGGCAAAGATGACGTCGGCACGCGTTCTGACGATATAGATCAGCTCAGCGCCATCCAATGCGTCTTTCTCGGCCAATGCTTCGAGCATGGCCATCACCGGTGTGATGCCACTTCCGGCGGCCACAAAAACCGGTGCGGATGCCGCAAGGGGTGGCAAGATAAACTGCCCTTTGGCTTCGCTGATATACAGGTATGATCCTGCCTTCACATGCTGCTGAACGTACTCTGAGACGAGTCCGCCAGGCACCTGTTTCACAGTGATCGAAAAAAGACCCTCGCGCTCAAAGAGCGACTTTGCAGAAGAAATGGAGTAGTTGCGACGGTAACGTACACCGTCAATATCCAGCTCGATATTGACATACTGACCCGGCTCAAAACCCTGCCAGCGTACCGGAGGCCTCAAAACCAGGGATTTCACGCCGGGAGCCTCTTCGACCACCCCGAGCACTTCTGCAGCCATCCGCTGCAAACCAAACAGCGGATCGGTTTTTGTCAGCAGAAAATCCAATTGTGCCTTAAGCGCCGACGGCAACAAGGATAGCAAGGCATAGCCGTTACCAACGGCAGGTACATTCAAAAAACCAAGGGGTCCGGAAACAAGTGTCATAGATGGCTCGCCATATATCTCAGTGAACAAGTGTTCACCAATGTAGTGGATCCAGATCTTTCAGTCAACACTTGTTCACTGAAAATTGATTCATTATTCCGGCGTTCTAGATTCTATTTCACTCTAATATCCTTTATATTTGTAGTTAATTGACGAAAAAAGTAAAACTTATTAGTGAACACATGAACACTAATCTACCTTTGTACACTTGATGAAGAGACTCAGGTCTATCACGGCATTGAGTATTTCGCAGAAAAAGATCCGCACAGAGACGCCATGCAGACACAAACACGGGAAGAGAAAAAAAGGCAAACCCGAAAACAATTGATGGATGCTGCGCTGACTTTGACCGGCAGCGGACGTCACTTTTCCAGTATCAGCCTACGGGAAGTTGCCAAAAATGCAGGCGTAGTTCCGACGTCTTTCTATCGTCACTTTAGCGATATGGAGGAGCTCGGGCTGAATATCATTGATGATCTTGGTCTCATGTTGCGGAAACTCATGCGCACGGCCCGCCAACATGAAGACTACTTTGAAGCGCAAGCCAGAAATTCGGTAGAGGTGTATGCCGAGTACGTGTGTGCCCACAAGAACTACTTTTTCTTTATGGAGCAGGTGCGCACAGGAGGCTCGTCGGCATTGCGAAAAGCCATTCGTAACGAACTCAAGTATTTCTCGAATGAACTGGCTTCTGACATTCGACCCTTGGCGCAGTTGTCATCTACGGACGATACCGACCTGGATATCATTTGCCAATTGATCGTGAGCACGGTGTTTGAATGCACTATCGACCTGCTCGACCATATTGAGACAAACCCGGCGTATCTTGATACCTATATTGAACACACGCTGAAAAAACTGCGCTGTGTCTGGCTGGGAGCCACAAGCTGGCAAAGCTGAGAGGCACCATGAACGCCAACCGGACTAGGCAAAACTGCGCTTCCACTCAAGCATTTGCACCAGGCTGGCGGTTGCACCGCCACACACCACAAACAATGGCGCTTTGAACCCGGCCAACACCGGCGCGTTTTCATAGGCCAGCGCCAGACTGGCGCCACAGGCTGGCTCTACCAGTACCCGATGATCTTCCAGAAAACGCTCGCATGCCGCGAGTGCGTCCGCATCTGTCACAGTGGCACTGCGTACATCATGCACACGCGCCCACTCCAGCGCTTTGTCACAGACGCGCTTGGCTCCCAGAGAAGTCGCAATACTCTTTATGCTTTCCAGCGCAACCGGGCCACCAGCTTCCAGTGCGGCATTCAGAGATGCCGCGCCTTCCGTTTCGACGCAGACCAATGGGATATCCTGCCACCCGTTGCGATGCAGGCCCTCAGCCACACCGCACATCAGGCCTCCGCCGCCGACCGACAGCACCACAGCATCAGGCCGAAAACCTGACTCTGCGACTTCATCCACCAGAGTGGCATGCCCTTGCCAAAGCAAGGGGTCATCAAATGGATGCAAAAAGGCATCCTTCGGGCCCAGCAAAGACATGGCATAAGCATTGGCTTCCTGCCAACTCGCACCATGCACAATCACCTCGGCATTTTCCATGCGTAACAAGTGCATGGCTCGCTCGGTCACCGTTTCCGGAACCACCACAGTGACAGCCACGCCCAACTTGCGGCCGGCATAAGCCACCGCTAAACCGGCATTGCCCCCGGACGAAGACACAAAGCGCTGCGCCCCTTCCTCCGCATAGCGCTGACAGGCATAACCCACGCCACGTATTTTGAAAGAACCCGGTGCCTGTAGCGCTTCCATCTTCATCCAGACAGCACGTTCTGTCGCCAAACTGAGCGGGCGGGATTCAATCAATGGGGTTTCGAGATGCAGAGACATAAGATCAGAACTCGCAGAATTTGAGGCTCAAATATGGGATGTACTCACCCTTTTCAAGCATTGTAGACAGGACCCACTTTTGATAATAACACGAGTTACTCGAGGACCTTGACCTGATCTCGGCCGCCTTCTTTCGCCAGATAGAGGGCTTTATCAGCCAGTTTGATGAGCCTGTCGATCTCAGGTAGATTCTTGATTTCGTTGGACTGGTACAGTCCTATACTGGCCGTCAGCTTGAGATCTGGCGTACCCACAACCACTCCATCGTCGGTAGGAATTTCCTGAAGTTGCATTTTGCGAATGTTCTCCAGAAGTCGATTGGCAATGATTAAACCGTCTTTTGCATCTTCCAGCAGCATGGCAAAAGCAAACTCCTCACCACCTACGCGCCCGTAGACGTCCTCCTGCCTGAAAAAGCGCACCAGCACAGCCCCCACCTCTTTCAGAACCTGATCGCCAAACGGGTGCCCAAAGCGGTCATTTAATTGCTTAAAGAAATCGATATCTATGATCCCGACCACAATCGAAAGGTTTCTTCTCTTTGCCAAACTTATCAAGCGATTGATCTGCCCATAAAAAGCCTGTCGATTGGGGATGCCGGTTAAGGCATCGTAGTAGGCCATGCGCTCCAGCTCCTGATTGGCACGCCGCAGCTGATCGGTTCTTTCGCTGACAATACGCTCAAGATTCTTTTTAAGCTCTTTCAGATCGGCATTACGTCTTTCGAGCTGTTCCGCTCGGTAAATCTGCTCAGTCACATCGCGCTCAATGGCTGCAAAGTGGGTCACCTTACCGTGACGGTTTCTTAGCGGCATAATGTGCATTTCAAGCCAATAAGGGCGCCCCGATTTACTATAGTTCCGGATGGTTGCAGTCACCGGCTCGATGTTTCCAAGTGCTTCGGAAACTTTTCTGCGCGTCTCTTTGCTCGTGTCTTGTCCCTGCAAAATACGCGGTGTCTCTCCAATTACCTCTTCGGCTGTATATTCGGTTAACTTTTCGAAGGCCTTATTCACGTAGACAATTTTTGGACCCAGAGGATATTCCACATTTTCCGCCTCGGTCACAATCACGATGTCTTGCGTGTTATCCAGAATGGTCTGGCAGGAAAACAGAAATTTATCTTGAGTGATGTCGTTAAAGGTAACGACAATAAAGCCTTCCTGTTCAGCCTCATCAAACTCCATATATGCGTTCACCAGGAACCATGAAACATTCAGACTGCCATCAACTACGCCCAGTACTTCATTGCTCAACGGGCTATGAAAGCGCTTCACTTTGTTGACCGGGTATTCTTCAACTTGGAGTTTACGGTTGCCCTCATCTATAAAGTTCCAGCCAGGGTCTTTGGCATCTTTACCGATAATCTGGTTATAGCTTAGGCGCAGCAACTTCAGGGCGGTAGGATTGGCGTAAATGATGGACGTATCCCAACGATGAATCACTACACCAATATTGGCATTCTCCAACAGAATCTTTAAGGAAATATCGCTGATTTCGCGCGAACCGCTCGATGCCATCCCCATTTACCTTTCGCTTTTATTTTTATTGAGTATAGTCCTTCATTACGATGCTGGGGAGCCATCGAATTTTGACTCTTTTGAACCAGGTAAAAAAAGAAATGCGCATTGGTGGAAAATGCCCATTTCCAAATGGTTAGCGAGAGTCTGCATAATGGTCTTAGGCCGCAAGCATCGATCGCCTGTTTGCGGCGCGTTTACCGTATTACTCTTCCCAGAAACGTTTATGCATCTCCCGATAACGATCAGCCTCTGTCAGACCAATATCCTTGAGAATATAAGGCGGCAATGTTGCCAGCTTTCTGCGTTCCTTCGCCCTCAGGTGCCAGCGTTCCATCAGTCTGACCATTCCGATCAGCCCGTTTACCGCTCGTCGAAGTGGCCTTTCTGGCCGAACCGGAGCTATTGGTAATTCAAGATGTTTACCCAAATGCTGATTTAAACTGTTCATATGATTCTCTCCTTTGTTTTCCGGTGGCAAGTTTCGAAACGGAAGCATGATCACCGGGCTTGAATTCAATTTAAGCGACAAGCTGCTTTACAAGCCAATCGTCATTTCAGATGGGTGTCATCCAAAATCCTGATGGCGTTTTATTCCGCATTGGGTTTCAATAAACGAGGTCATGGCAAAGCGCCTGCAGAACATATAGAAGGAGCGGAACAATGGAGTTGCATCAGCTGAAGATATTTGTCGCGGTTGCCGAAGAGAAGCACCTTACTCGCGCTGCAGAACGTGTATTCAGCAGCCAGCCGGCGGTGAGTGCGCAAGTCAAATCGCTGGAGGAGCAACTGGGCGTGCGTCTGTTTGACCGCACTCCAAAGGGCATGGAACTTACCAAAGCCGGCGAACAGTTGCTGGAACGGGCACGTACAACGCTGGCCGCAGCTTCCGATATGTTGGCCAGTGCCAAGTCCATGCAGGGCCATGTAGTTGGCGAGCTGCAAATCGGGACCAATTCGGACCTGGACTTTTTACGCCTGCCAGACATCATACAAACACTGAATGCCGCCCACCCTCAACTAAAACTGTCGGTCGTCGCCAGCATGTCGACCGATATCCTGCGCGATGTTCGCAAAGGCCAGCTTGATTCGGGCTTCTTTTTTGGACCCAACCCGCTTGGCGGTCTGCATTGCGAGCCCCTCGCCGATATTCAAACCGCCATCGTCGCCCCTGCAGCCTGGAAGGACAAAATCACGCAGGCCTCGATCGAAGACCTGGCAAAACTGGACTGGGTCTACACCCGCGAAACATGCCCTTTCTACCTGTTGAAGGAAGAACTCTTCGCCGACTCAGGGCTGTCTCCCAACAAGAGCATTTTTGTCGACACGGAAGAAAATATTCGTGCCTTTATCCGCTCGGGTACAGGGCTTTCGCTGCTGCGAAAAGACGATGCCGACAAAGCCGAGGCTGAAGGTTGGGGCATACGCTGGCAAGGTGAATGCCCGCGATGTCCCTTGAGTGTTGCCGTGCTCGCCAACAGGATCAGTGAACCTGAAATTAAAGCCTGGCTTGATGCACTGGGTCCCGTCTGGCAAATGGGCAGTGATGCTGCGAACAGCGTTGCCGGTTGAATCCAAAGTACCCTTGAATGCGTAAGCATTCGTGACTAACCTGCTTTTACAACACTTAAGAACCTTCAGCACAGCGAAACCCTAATATGACCGCAACCCGGCAAATTGAAGAACACCCAGACAAAGAGCGCATTCTGATCGGTACCAGCAGCTGCCTACTGGGTGAAGAAGTACGCTTTGACAAAGGTCACAAGCACCACAGCTATATCACCAAAACACTGGGGCAGTTTTTTACTTTCCGTCCCTTTTGCCCGGAAATGGCCATCGGCCTTGGGGCACCGCGTGAAACATTAAGACTGGTCACTCGTGATGGCGAAATACGCTGCATCGGAAACAAAACCGAAGGCCACGATGTGACCGAAAAACTTATCGCTACCGCACAGGAGCAACGCCCATGGCATGCCGAACTGTGCGGCTATATTCTGAAGAAAGGCTCGCCCTCGTGTGGCATGGAGCGCGTGCGTATTTACAGTGCCGAAAGCGGGATGCCTCTGGAGAGCGGCAGTGGGCTTTATGCCAAAACCCTGCTGGAAAACTTCCCATTTCTTCCGGTGGAAGAGGAAGGAAGACTTGGCGACCCGGTCTTGCGTGAGAATTTTATCAAGCGCGTATTTGCCTACCGACATTGGCGTGATTTGGCCGAAGAAGGCTTTTCGATGAAAAAGCTGACCGACTTTCATTCCCAATACAAATACGTGTTGCTCAGTCACGACCAGCATCGCACCCGTGCGCTCGGCAATCGCCTCGCACAAGCGTCGGATGAGCCGATCGAATCCGTGGCACAATGGTACTTTGAAGAGTGGATGAGCCTGCTGAAACTGCGCTCAACGCGCAAGAATCATGTCAACGTGCTGCAACACCTGCAGGGCTTCCTCAAGAACGACATCGACAAGGACGACAAACAGGAACTGAGTGAGACCATTGACAACTATCGCATGGGACTGCTGCCTCTGATCGTCCCGATAACGCTCTTGCGTCATCATTTCAGAAGGCACCCGAAACCCTTTGTCGACCGGGCAAAATATCTGGAACCACACCCTTCCGAACTGATGTTGCTTAATACTATTTGATAGGGGTCGGGTCGATTAAAAAACGAACTGTAAGGCTCTAATTCGATCGACATGTAGATATCATTTTCATAGTATTGATTGTTGATTTATCGCGTTGGTTTAAGGAGTAAACCATGCCCAGACGTACACGGATGTACATACCGGAAATACCCGTTCATATCGTTCAGCGGGGCCATAATCGACAGCCTTGCTTTTTTGCTGACGATGATTACCAGTTTTATAGAGGGAGCTTATTGGAAGCCTTGGGCCGATATGGCGCCTCTTGTCACGCTTATTGTCTGATGACAAATCATATCCATCTTCTTGTGACACCCAGGGAAGAAGATAGCGTTCAGCGAGTCATGCAACATTTGGGTAGGCAGTATGTTCAGTACGTCAACAAGGCCTATCGTCGCAGTGGGTCATTATGGGAAGGACGTCACAAAGGTTGTATGGTGGCAAGCGGTGACTATTTGCTGCGCTGTTATCGATATATAGAGCTCAATCCAGTTGCTGCCAAAATGGTAGTCAAGCCGGAAGAGTATCGATGGAGTAGTTTTCATTACAATGCTGCAGGAAGGCCGGATGATCTGATTACACCGCATGCCACTTATTTGGAGCTGTCAAAGCGACAACTGGAAAGACAATTTGCCTATCGCGAATTATTCAGCGAATCTCTTAGTGATCATGATGTGCATGAACTACGTGACAGCCTGAATTCTAACCATGTGCTAGGAAACGAGCGATTCAAAGCGCACATTGAACGCGCGTTGGGTCGGCCATTGGGCAATGGGAAGCGAGGACGGCCGAGTTCGAAAACTGGATAAATAATATTCAACCCGACCCCTTTTTCTTGCCTTTTTCTTGGCCCAGGAAATGCAGAGAATGGTGGCTAGAATCGCTTCCAGAATCAGCATGCTCAGGAGCGAGGTATTCCAGCCCCAGATCCATGCACTGGCGACCCGGAAAAGAAAAAGTGTCATCGAAAACACATAGGCAAAGTAGAGTGCCGCTTCAATGTAGGTGCGTCGGAAAGAGGCGCCAAGCATGGCGACACCAAGCCCCACCTGCAGCCCGCCATACACACTGAAGAACTCCGAATGCGCCAGCAGACTGGTAAGGGCAAACCCCAGAAAATTAGCGGACAATTCGGCCTGTGACGCACACCACAAGCCCGACAGCAGATAGAGTATTCCGACCACGCGCAGACTGATCACAAAGAGTCTCCGGCTGGTTTCTGAACTGTCTGATGGGCGAAGCCGGGCGCAGGCAATGCGCCAAGCGGCAGATACTCGTACCGAATGTGCGCATGATAATTATCCTCGCTCAAGCTGCCCTTCTCCCAAGCGCGAATATTGGTGACACCACGATATTCCATCAGACGCTTAGAGTTCCTGTCATAGCGCAGTTCAATCGGGTCCATTAAAAGCTGGATCAGCCAATTGGTGGGTGCAATTGCCAATGAAAGCGACTCTTCATTCAACCCGGTCTGATAAACCTCGAAAGACACCAGACTGGAACGACTCAAAGCCAGAAATTCAAACTCGATGTTCTCCCCGGCCAGCAGAGCGTCCCAGTGTTTTCGAACCATTCTGTCAAAGCCGGCATCCACAATCACCATTTCTCCGGATGGCAAAGCCACCGAATCCTGCTGCTGATTGTTCGCCTCCAGGGTCTCCAGTGAGATACTGTCCTCACGATTCATGACGCGCAGCTTGTAGCGATCACGCTTGTCTTCAAATTCCAGCTGCGGTCGCAACACGTAGGGCAGATAGTCCAGCTGTTTGACTGCGATCACTTCCCCTTCAGCATCTTGATAACTGACCTCTGCCCGACGGTACTGCTGTTGGGAATCCAGCTCCACTCGATGCGTCTCGACATAGAGCAGACGCTCACTGTCGATAGCATACGCATGCCCGACAAAGACCAGCTGCTGGGCCAAAACAGGGCCACTCCAGCCGACACACACGAGTAGCAGCCCAAACAATCCGGTACGAAACCAAACCGGTGTTGGGATAAGAGCTATGAGCGACTTCAACACGCCTACTCGACCCCGCAGATTTGAGGCTTCACAGGCTGCGCCGACTTGAGCTCGACCTCATGCTCAGCCTTTGGGGCGACGAATGCCCCCTTGGGCAAGCGCGAAACGATGATGAACCCGGAAACACTCCAGATGCAGGCCAGCGATATAAAGCCCTGAACCGCAATATCCAATGCGCCCAGTCGCATACCCGCAAAATAGGAAAGCGGACCTGCCAAAGCACAAGCACACATAAAGGTTTTGGGCCACTGCCTCCACCATGATAAAGACGACCCGAGCGTGAGCCCGAACGCGGGCCACATACACATCAACCACAACGGCATTCCGGCCAGTTGCAGCACATCAGGATTTGGAGTCCGGAACCAGCCAAGTTGAAACATCAGGGTATCCATAGCGATACCGGCACAGGCAAACAGAAAGATAAATCGATAAGCGTGCTGCCCCGCTTCCTTGAGTAAGCCATGCAGAAGCAGGGCCAGCAGGAGAACTACGGCCAGATACCAGCCCACCAGTACAGCGCTAAACCATATTGCCTGAAACAACAGCGCATTGATTATTTTGTGCATGCCTTCCTCTCCATGCCCCGTGCTTTAGCACCTGCCAGCTATTGGCCTGCAAGTGACTGCGGACCGTTTTGATACTGTGGCTTTGCATAAACCAGATGGGATACCCCAATCGCCCGTTCTGCAAAACCTCCTTCACAATAACACAGATAAAATTCCCACATGCGCCTGAAGGTATCATCATATCCCAGCGCCGCAATCTCGGACTCATTTGCCTTGAACGCGTCGAACCATGCATGCAGCGTACGTGCATAGTGGCCGGCAAAATCTTCCTGTTGCACCAGGCGCAGATCCGAGGCATTCATCGAGGCACTCATCAGTGCCTGTATCGAGGGAATACAGCTGCCCGGAAAAATATAACGCTGGATAAAATCTACGTTGCGACGTGCCTGCTCATAGCGCTGATCCTGAATCGTGATCGCCTGAATCAGCATCGCACCATCGTCTTTCAGCAGTCGGGCGCAGGTATCGAAAAAAGTGCCATAGTACTGCCAGCCGACCGCTTCTATCATTTCGATCGAGACCAGCTTGTCGAACTGTCCCTGCAGCGCGCGGTAATCCTGCTTCAATAGCGTAATACGCTCAGTCAGACCCGCTTCTTCTACACGCTCACAAGCCAAAGCATACTGCTGATCCGAGATCGTTGTGGTGGTCACCTTGCAGCCATAGTGCTTGGCGGCGTGTATGGCAAAGCCACCCCAGCCGGTGCCTATTTCGATGACATGATCCGTGGGCCTCAGATCCAGACGCTGACAAATACGTTCCAGCTTGTGGAAGGAAGCCTCTTCCATTGTAGCCTTGGCATGCGGAAAAATACCGGACGAATACATCATGCTTGGGTCAAGAAACAGCTGGAAGAAATCATTCCCCAGATCATAGTGGGCGGCGATATTTCGGCGTGACCCCTTCTCGGTGTTCTGGTTGAAGCGGTGAAAAAGTTTCAGTACCGGACGCGTCAGATTCGCCAGACCTCCCTCCATTTGATCCAGAATATCCATATTGCGAACCATGACGCGGACCAAAGTGGATAGATCCGGCGAGCTCCAGTCTCCTGTCATGTAAGCTTCCGCTGCGCCGATGCTCCCGCCGGTCAGAATGGTGCTGAAGGTTTGCGCATCGTGAATATGCATCACGGCATTCAGACCCTCCCCTCCCGGACCAAAGCTGAACTCGGCATCACCATCATGAATGGTAAGCCTTCCGCAATGCAGTTTTTCGAGTTGCCCGAATACCAGCTTTCTGGCGAACGAATGCCAGCTGAAAAGACGATTCTGGCTTGCTTTGTAAGGCGTGATGGAGGTAGCCATAATGTGATTCCCTTGTCATTGTCTACATTGGAATTGACGGTATTGCGACACCGTAAATAAATTGGATTTTAGGATCCTCGCGGATTCCCTTTCAAATACCAACGGCGTTTTGTCAGGCCTTTTCGTCACTCAGTTTCGGATGATCGTAAAAGGGTGCCCGCTTCAGCCACAATTTGAGCGCCTGCCAGTAAATCCCCGTCACAACCGATACGCACATAAAGGGGTATCGGATCAGGGTTCGCCCAAATTCATTCAGCGGCTTGCGCTGCAAGCTGAGTGTCGCGTCGAAATGCTTGTCTTCCTCATCTTGATGATTGGCGGTCTGCATCAAGTTATCCATATGGATGCGGCAGGCGTGATCCGGCTCGGAAAAAACCCAACGATAATCCATATTCATCGGATTAAAAGGCGACACATGGAAGCATTTTTCAAACTCAAAGCGATGTCGGTTATTGCCTTTTCTCTCGTAGCGGGTGCTGGCAGAGTTCTGCCCCGGGTAAAGAAAGTAACTGTGGCGCTCCCCCCAGGGGGTATTCGTGATCTCGGCGACAACGGCCTGCAGTTGATCATCCCTATCGTAACAGTAATAGATGCTGACGGGATTGAACAAGAGGTTGTACATACGCAGGTGCGTGAGCAGGCAGACCCGAGTGATCGCCTGCAAGGTGATTCCCTGCCGCTGTGCGTCAGTATTCACGGCATCGATCACGTCCCTTTTTAACGAAGCGGATTGCCTCATCTCAGCCGTTTGCGAATCAGCTCCGGACTGAAAATAATCCCGACGGAAAAAGGACACCAGATTGCGTTTTTCGAAGCCACAGAACCATCGCGATTTCATCACGTCCTGCACCTCATCCAGATCCAGATAAGCCATAAACAGGGGATAGACAAAACTGTGTTTGAGGGGACGAAACCGACGATGTCTGACCCAACCGCTGTACAGACAGCTGTAGCGGATCTGCTCGCTCACAGCGCCACTCCGAATCGATCAGCCACACGCAGGGCGCTGTTAACTCCGTCTTCATGAAAACCATTCAACCAATAAGCGCCGCAGTAATGCGTACGTTCTACGCCGCTGATTTCATGATGTCGTCCCTGGGCCGCTACACCATCCAGCGTAAAGACCGGATGCGCATAGCGAAAACGCTCAATGACTTTAGCCGGATCAATTTCCGGACTGCGGTTGAGGGTCACCAGAAAAGTTTCGCTGGCATCATCAAAATTCTGCAGCATGTTCATATTGTAAGTCACCATCGCCATCTCTTTGGCGCGCTGAGGAATGTGGTAATTCCAGCTGGCCCAGGCCAGCTTCCTGCGAGGCATCATGCGCGTGTCCGTGTGCAGGACCACGTCGTTCATCTGATAAGGAATGGCACCCAGTATTTCACTTTCCTGATGCGAGGGCGCATCCAGCATTTGCAATGCCTGGTCACTGTGGCAAGCCAACACAACATGATCATAACGTTCTTCGCCGAACCGTTCGGTTACGATCGTGGCGCCTTGATCGTCACGCAAAATTTTCCGGACCGGAGTTTCAAGTCGAATATTATCCGCAAATGGGCGCGTCAACGGATCGATATAGCTGGCCGACCCGCCCGTTAGTACGCGCCATTGCGGCCGGTCATCAACACTCAGCATGCCATGGTTGTTAAAGAACTGCAGAAAAAAGCGTAGAGGGAAACTCATCATGACCTCGACAGGTGCCGACCAGATGGCGGCCCCCATTGGAATAATGTACTGATGAATAAAGCCCTTGGAATAACCCTCGGCTTTAAGATACTCCGCAAGACTTTGGGATTCGTCCAGCCGACCCTCGTTCAAGGCTGCAACTGTTTCCTTGTTGAAGCGTAAAATATCCCGAATCATTCTCAGGAATGAGGGGCGTAGCACGTTAATGCGCTGGGCAAACAAAGTATTGAGATTGGTGCCGTTGTATTCCAGCCCGGTGTTTTCACAGCGCACACTGAAGCTCATGTCCGAGTCTTCGCTTTGCACACCAAGCTCATCCATCAACTTGATAAAGTTGGGATAGGTCCAGTCGTTAAACACGATAAATCCGGTATTGACCGGATAGCTGCGCCCATTAAGCTCAACCTTGCGGGTATGTGTATGCCCGCCCAGATAGTTGTTCGCTTCGTACAACACGACTTCATGTTTACGGCTCAGCAAATACGCCGTCGTCAGTCCTGCAATACCGGAACCAACCACAGCAACACGCTGCCCCGGTTGAACTGGTATGTTGGGGTTTTCCTGTGTTGTCATAGGTGCGGGGTCCCTGTACTGGAATCGTGTTCGAGCGAGTGGCGCGACATGCGGGACAGCAGCTTGAAACGCCAGCTGTCGGGTAGCTTTGCCATACCTTTCAGAAACGAAATAAAACGGAACGGAAAGGCAATATCAAAGCGATCGCTTTCCAACCCGGAAACGATACGCTTTGCCGCATCATCGGCTTCCAGCACGAAGGGCATATCAAAATCGTTCTGATCGGTCAGCGGTGTTTTGACAAAGCCCGGACTGACCAGACGCACATCAATGCCTTCTTTCTGAATGTCGGCTTTCAAGCATTCCGTAAAATAGCGCAGTGCCGCTTTCGACGCGCCATAGGCATGGGCCCGGGGCAAAGCCTGATAAGTGACGCTGCTGGACATCACAACCAATTTGGGTGCACCACGCGCGCTGCTGCCTTGCAATTTTTCCCGCTGACTCAGGTGTTGTCGCAGCAGTGGCAATACCACGTCTATACATTTCACCAGTGCGAAGAAATTGGTACGCATCACGCGTTCTAGCAGCTTCAGGTCAAGCTTGTCGCTATCCATGTATTCGCAGGTGCCGGCATTCAGAATCACCATATCCAGTGCCGCGTTAGCAGCGCCTTCCTCCAGTAATTGCTGCCCTACCCGATCAACCGCCTCATCATCGCAAATGTCGAGTGGCAGTACCGTGCACTTCGCCGAGCATTCCCCCGCCAATTGTTCCAGGGCTTTGCCATCTCTTGCACTCAGGTAGAGTTGACGGCCAGGCGCATCCAGTGCCTTCACCAACGCCGCACCGATGCCTTTACTTGCGCCAACAATCCAAATCTTCTCGTATCCTTCTAACACCTGTTCCATCACCTTATCCCATTCTGCCTTTCAATAGACGGATAGCACTACCCAGCAAAGGCACTTGTTCATACAGCAACTGGCCGCCGTCGAAATAGTCCTTGTGAAAATAGACTCGATCCTGAAAACGAATATGACTGGCGCCATCGACATAGATGGGCTTACCGCGATTCAATTTCGGATGCTCATACTGCATCGTCCAGGTCAGCATTCCCTGCCCTTCCTGAACCCACTGCTCGTGAAAACGGAAGTCAATGCTGCGCACGTTTTCATACAGCGAATCACAATAACGGTAAAATTCGTCCAGGCCATCAATGACATGAAAGCTGTCCTCAAAATGCATTTGCTCATCGTAAATACCGGCCAGCAAAGCGCGATCCAATGAGTCCCGGTTCATTGTCTGATAAACATTTTTAAACGCTTCAACAAGCGACTCATGTACCGGAGAGTTCGGGTAATCCCGATCTGTTGAGGGCAGATTTTTGGAAGCATCCATATTCATACACTCTGCTCCTGTTTTTCCGGTTTTACCCTCACCTTCGGATTCCCGGAGTGTCCTGCGGCTTTTAACTCATCCAATGACCGCCCCTCCGCCAAAATTCGCGTTGGGACCGGATTAAGATCCCGAACCACGCCCAACCAACTCAAGACCTTTAGAAGCAGATAAGAAATATCCAGTTCGTACCAGTAAAAACCCTGACGCGCAGACACTGCAAAACGGTGGTGATTGTTATGCCAGCCTTCGCCCAGCGTCAGCAAAGCCAGCCAGGGATTATTCCGGCTGCGATCGCGCGTATTGAAACGACGCTTGCCCCAGATGTGCCCGAGTGAATTAATCGTAAAAGTGGCGTGAAACAGCAAGACGGTCGAAATAAAGAAACCCCAAACAACCATCTGCCAACCGGAGGTCCCCAGTTCCGGGTGAGTGAGCGCCAGCAAACTCCCCAAACCAAACATACAGAAGCCGAACAGTACGGGCACCAGCGCGTCGAAACGGTTCAGAAAGCGCAGTTCGGGGAACTTAGCCAAATCTTTCACGACGCTGTACTCGGTTCGATATCCTTTGGCACTCATAAACCAGGCGATATGACTCCAGAAAAACCCGTGTTCAATCGGCGAATGAATATCTTCCGGCTTGTCCGAATGCTTGTGGTGCTGACGATGATGCGAAGCCCACCACAATGGGCCACGCTGGGCTGCCGTATTACCCAACACCGCAAATACAAACTGCCAGCCTCGATTCGCCTTGAAACTCCGATGCGCAAAAAAGCGATGATAAAACGCCGTAATCGCAAACATTCTCAGCCAAAAGGCTGTCAGACAGACCCAAATCGCGACCGGACTCCAGCCAACGACCAGGACTCCCAGACAGCCCAGATGAACAATCAAAAAGGGTACGCAACGCAGCCAGTCGATTTTTTTGTCCTTGGCTTCAAACTTCGCACCTTGCTCACCTACCTCATTAACTGCCCCGGCTTCAGCATCGAACCAGCGAATGACCGCAAGCCCGAATCGCTGCAATGGTGAATACTTCGTTGTTGCTTTGCTGTTGAAAGCCATGATCAAACTGCCTTTTCTACGTGTCCGTTTTCAGAAGCGTCCCGCTTGTTTGACACCTTTGGTTCTGTGTCCAGTGGCGACAACGTCATCTCTTGCTGTCCAGAGTGTGTGCTACTTTCAGAATTTTTTAAAGCTTGGCCGGACAGAGAGGCAAACAAGGCCTTGGTCCGTTCTACCGCTGAGCGGTGGTCCACGATGGGCTCAGGATAATTCAAGGCGCGGCAATGCTCCGGTTTCGGTGCATGAATGCTGCGGTTATCCAGCGTTTTTAACTCCGGCACAAAGCGACGAATAAACTCCCCGGAAGCATCGAAGCGTTCAGATTGACGCGTCGGGTTAAAGATCCGGAAATAAGGGGCCGCATCCACGCCAGTGGAAGCACTCCATTGCCAACCGCCATTGTTCGACGCAAAATCGCCATCGATTAACTGTGACATGAAATAACGCTCCCCAAGGCGCCAATCGACGAACAGGTGCTTGGTGAGAAACATGGCACAAATCATCCGCAAACGATTGTGCATCCAGCCGGTTTCATTGAGTTGCCGCATACCCGCATCAACTATGGGAAACCCGGTCTTGCCAGCTTTCCAGGCCTCAAATTCGGCATTTTCCTGGTGCCAGGGAAGTCGCTCTGTATCGGACTTGAACGCCCGATGCATGCACAGTTCCGGGTGAGCAAACAAAAAATGACGATAAAATTCACGCCAGACTAACTCGTTGACCCATGTTCTGATGCCATCCTCTTCTGACGACAACGACCCGCCATTCAGGTCCATTATGCTTCTAAAACACTGGCCGACTGACAATGCGCCAATGGCAAGATAGGGCGAAAGTGTGCTCGTGGCTGCCCGTGCAGGAAAGTCCCGGCGGGCCTGATAGTCCATAATTTTTTCTCTGACGAACAGCTCCAGACGCTGCGCTGCTTCGGCTTCACCCGCTGGCCACAATTCACTCAGGGAGTGGTCGGCATGAACCTCCTCTAAAGCATCCAGCTCGGACTCGACTCCGCAAACATCCTGACTGCGGGGTCTGGCAAAGATATTCCTCGCCTGGCGGTCAAAATTTTCGAGGTACCGGTTTTTGAAAGCAGTATAAACCTGATACATCTCGCCGCTGCCATTCAGAATGTCCCCCGGCGCAATCATGCATTGATCGTGAAATCCCTGAACGCTGATCTGTGACTGCGCCAGAGTCTGACATACTGCGCGTGACAGCTTTCTTTCGTTCAGCTCGTATTCAATGTTGAAGAATACCGTTTTGATACCAAGGCGACAGCACACCTCCAGCAGGTCAGAGGGCACTGAAGCAAAACTTGTACTGTTGATAATTTTGAGCGGAACATTCAGTTCAGCAAGCGATTGCGCCAGGCTCTGGAGTTGCCTGATGATCAACGATTGTTTATGAACCGATATCCCGTGCGCATCCCACTGTTGCTGACACAAGTGATAGACCGCTACACAGGGTACATGTTCGCTGGACCCGGCTTCGTGCAAGGCTGCAGACAATGCGGGGTTGTCCTCAATGCGCAGGTCGGACCTCAGCCAGACAAGATTAAGCATGTGCCGACGCCCTGCTCAAACTACCGGAACTCTGCAGTGCCTCAGACAACGCAGAGGCACTGAGAAAGGCGCGCTCCAAACCTCCAAACTCAGTCGCTCCGAAATAGTCCCCACATAAACTCAGACCTTCGTCGCCACTGAGGTAGCGCTGATCTGCCAGAGTTAGACGGCCGGGTTGGGAATACAGCCAGCGATGCACGTGTGAACTCACGAGCTCCAAACTTTTACTGTCGGCAAAACCATCCATCGACAAACGAACCAATTCCTGCGCTTGGCGTGCAATCCTGTCCTTCGCCTCATCGATGTGCACCTGGCTCCAGCCCGGTGCGAAATGCACCGTAAGCGCTCCGAGATTACCTGAAAAAGTACGCCCAGGTTTTTCGTTTTCCACGATCGCCGTTTCGACGCCCGGATGCATTGCCACCCTCCTTGCCAAGGCCTTGAGCATTGTCACGACGTCTTCTTGCCGATCAGAATGCTCAGCCGCTGGAAGTGAGAACACCAAAGCGCATACCCACTGAGGGACCAGGTGAATGCCGTTCAGTGCTTTTCGAAACACATGGTCTTCCGGCAACAGCGCTTGCGCCTGCTCCGGTGGCGCCGTGATCACCACGTGGCTGGCCCACGCCTGCAAGGTCTTACCGCCCTGCTCGTAGACCACTTCCCAGCGATGCGAAGCCTCAGGTTGAAAAGGCGCTCTGATTGAAAGTACTTTTGCACTGAACCGCACCTCTGCCGCACCAATCAGTGTACGTGTGAGTGCCGAGCTTCGGCCACGGACCGCCAGACTATCGCGTCCCGGTGCGCCAGAAGATTTCGTCAGCAGGCCGTCTGCGATGAAGCTTTTCAGGAAGTCTTGAAAGTCTGGACTCTTGGCCTCGATGGCAGGGCAGCCAAGATCAACAGTGACGGACAAGTCTCCGCCCAAGGACACGCGCTTGGACGACATGCGCCCACCACTGCCCCGGGCCTTATCCAAAATAATGACCGAAGCCCCTGCAGCTGTCAGGCGGTGGGCAACAGTCGCACCAGCCATGCCCGAACCAATCACTATCACATCTCCCCGCACACCATGTCTCCTTTCCTTAAAATTGCCTGAATCATATGTTCATATCGATACAAAGGTTTACGCGTGCCAAAGGCGAAACGGATCACCCTGCTTCTAAAAAAAGCTGCTTTACCGAATAGCCCTAATCCATTACATTCATGACTTTATAACCAACATATTTTCAGTAACGGTAGACCTGTAAGGAGCCTCTTTGGCACAAGCACAGACAGAAAATCTGGAAGACCTTCTTGTGGCAATTGCTCAACATCAGGATCGTCAGGCCTTTGTAAAATTGTTCGACGCCAGCGCACCGCGACTCAAAGCGTTTGCCATGCAATGCGGCGCGAACAGTAACGATGCAGAAGAGCTCGTGCAGGAGTGCATGCTGACGGTATGGCGTAAAGCTCATACGTTCAAGCGCAAGAACGGCACTGCGATCACCTGGCTTTACACCATCGTGCGTAACAAGCGCATCGATTTTGCCCGTAAGGGGCGCTACGACACCGTCCTTTCTGACGATCTTTGGAACGACGAAGTCGGCGAAGCATTGGAAAATGATGTTTCGAGTGATCTGGAAGCTGATGTTGCACGTACTCTACTCAAAGCACTGCCGGACGAACAAAGGCAAATCGTGTTCAAGGTCTATTTTGAAGGCAAATCGCATAGCGAAATTGCCGCTGATCTGGACCTACCCTTGGGTACGATCAAATCGAGATTGCGTCTGGCGATGAAAAAACTGGATACCTTGGCAAAAGAGCAGATGACATGGCTAATTATCATCCTAACAATGAATTTCTGATGAGTTTCGCTGCAGGTCAGCTCTCGAATTCACTCGGCATTATGATTGCCTGCCACTTGGAGCAGTGTGAGCAATGCCGCCGCCAGACCTCAAAGTATGAAGCACTTGGTGGTGAGATTCTGGCATCGATTGAATCCCAGAAAGTCAGCCCGGACCTGATTTCCCAGATCATGGATAAGATCGACCATCAGGCAGACAGTAAGCCGGACACAATGCCGACCGCCGCAAAGAATTACGATATTCCGCGCCCCCTGCGCCGCTTTGTGCCTGACAATTTTGACGATTTGAAATGGTCCGGCATGTCACGCAATATTCGCGAATACACGATCGACATAGACGATTCGGAATACACGGCCAAGTTCTACAAGATCAAGGCAGGTAAGGAACTTCCGCAACATACGCACGAGGGCAGTGAGTTCACGATGGTGATGGCTGGCAGTTTTTCGGACCGAACCTGTCATTACCATCGCGGTGACTTTATTCTGGCGGATGAACAGACCGTGCATCAACCTCGCGCGTCGATGGACGGAGACTGTATATGCTTTGCCGTGATGGACGCCCCGCTGAAAATGACCGGATTTTTTGGACGAATGCTGAATCCGTTCATGCGTTGAGGGATAGGGTCTGACGCGACGCTCGCTCACAACTGCGATTGCAGATAGTTCTGCAGACCAATTCTATCGATCAGACCGAGCTGCTGCTCCAGCCAGTAGGCGTGATCTTCTTCAGAATCCTCCAGCTGCTTGACCAACATCGCACGTGTTTCATAGTCCTGCTCGGCTTCACACAGAGCGATAGCTGCTTTCAGGTTTTTGATCACGGCATATTCCAGATCCAGATCCTTCTGCAGCATATCCGGGACCGTTTTACCGACCTTCAGGGGTTCTCTGGTACTCATATCGGGTACCCCTTCGAGGAACAGAAGGCGCTTGATCATCTGGTCGGCATGTCCGGTCTCTTCCTCGCGCTCATGATCCAGACGTTCATAGAGCTTGTTCAAGCCCATGTCCTCGTACATACGTGAGTGAATAAAATACTGATCGATCGCCGTCAGTTCACCTGCCAGTAGATGGTTAAGCGTTTGAATGACTTTTGGACTACCTTTCATGAGACCTCCTGTTACTCATCCATCATGGATTGCAGATAGTTTTCGATCGAAATGTTGTCGATCAGGTTCAGCTGCGTTTCCAGCCAGTCAAGGTATTCTTCCTCATCAGCAAGAATCTCGCGCAACACATCACGTGAAACGTAATCAGACAGTTGCTCACAGACGGCTATCGCTTCTCGCAAAGCCTTAATTGCGCCTGTTTCCAGTTTGAGATCACATTCGAGCATTTCCCGTGTATTTTCGCCAATCAACAGTTTGCCCAGCTTTTGCAGATTCGGAATACCTTCCAGAAAAAGAATGCGTTCGATGAGCCGGTCGGCTTGCTTCATATCTTTGATGGATTTTTTATATTCGCGCTCATCAAGCTCCTTGAGACCCCAGTTCTTGAACATCCTCGCATGGAGAAAATACTGGTTAATCGAGATCAGCTCATTGCCAAGCACTTTATTGAGATGTTCGATTACTTTCTTGTCGCCCTGCATAAAGCCCCTCCTAGCACTATTTGCTTGTGTCAGAGCCGCAAGTATACGCGTCAAACGAAAGAGAAGGTAGGGGGAAGCAGGATAAGCGCTTGTATTATAAGCGTTTTATTAATATAAATGAGAGTGATTTAGATTGGCTCGGGAAACCCCGTATTAAACACGAATCTCCTGGGCCAAGTGAAAAGCATTGATCGCCTGGTTCTCAGAAATTTTCTCGTTTACCAGATCTTTCGCGTAGGAAGCGCACTGGCCACAACACGTTGCGACACCCAATGATTTGCGCAACTCACCGAAGCTGCTGGCACCTTGCTGCATCGCGGATTCGATGTCCCGATCACTGATACCTTTACAAATACAAACGAGCATATCGCACCTCATTAGCCATCAACGTGCAAATTATATACAAATGATAATGATTTGCAACTGGTAATTTATATCCAATGATAAGCGTTTATCCGCCGGTGCGTTTTTACCTTTTGAGCAAGCCACTACAGGATATACAGGTATCGGCTCTTTGTTTTCTACGACAAGTTTTTCTGATTACCAGAGGTATGGCCCTCGCCGGTGCGGGAGCCATGAATGCCAAGTACAGAGTGCAAATGAAGGAGCGTCGAAAACAGAGCACTTCTCGCGCAGGCGTCTAGCTCTTTTTAGTATCTTCGGCAACAAAATCCTCTAGCGCTTTAGACATCACATTGACCATGCCTTGCGCGCCTGCCTGATTGAACGCTTTCATCTCCGGGCGACCCAGTACCTGATAGTAGCTTTCAAGCTCCTGCAGTGAGAAATCCTTGTACATGTTGAGAATAACAATGCGCATCTGCTGCTCTATCTGGGCTGTCGCGCCTTCTATCTGTGCCGTGATCATGGCATCGATACCCGCAAGGTCCACCGGTTTGTCGGGCGACTGCATGGTTGACATGCCAGCAAATATCGCCCTGGTTAAGGCTTTCTGCATATCAATGGATTCTTTGGTGGAGTCCATTAAAGCCATCATCCGGTTTGCCATGGCCACGCGATCCTTATCCGCCAGCAAAGTTTGAGCATTCTGCATCGCCATCTGCATGGCTTGAGGGCTGCTGCCGGCTTCTTCAGCCTGGGCTATGCGGTTACCAAAGTTACTCTCATACCAGTCAATTAGCTTGCTGGCCTGTGCTTCAGTCAAGGCACTCTTGAGCGATTGGCTGGCACCATCAATCAGTGTGTTGTAGTCCATCACGGTCGCTTGGAACCGTTGAATCTTTTCCGATTTCGCCTGACCCAGAGGGCTTTGGGAAAACATCATGCTGGCGCTGGCCGCCGCATCTTTGGCTTGCGCGTCGGTACCGGAAAGAATCAGAAGCTTGTCCAAAGTATCGTCTGAGACCGGCTCTGCCTGCACAAAGGCCGCCATGGAAACGAATAGCAAAAGTGAAATAATGAAGTGAAGTTTTTTCATAACAATCCTTGAGTCATAAACATTTTTATTGTGCCCGGATAGTATGCGAAAAAAGGGTGGCAATAAATATGTTCTCAAATACCATGTGTCAGGATCAGGGTTACTTCACACTTGCTCGCCAATTGAATCAAAATCACGTTCATTCGCGTGTCTGGAGAGTGCCTTCCCTGGCTTCGACTCTGTCCCTGCAAACACTCGTTTATTCCGCTAAAAGCTCATGCCAACCCAGGCCCACATCACGGTTTTGTCCGTACCTCCAGTTGGAGCAGAATAATCTGCATACTTAAGACCCGCGTGATAGGTTTTGTTGAATTTCTTGGCCACAAGCAGGTCAATCTCGTCTCCCAAATCATTTCCGCCTACATCAGACGTGTAATCGTGATAGACCGCTGCCAGCTTGACTCCCTTCACTTTGCCACCGATGGAAAGATACTTGTCTTCCAGACCATTGCCACCGCCTACCGTTCCGAATAACGACGGAGCAGCGAATACATCGGCCCAGCCGCCAAATTTATGTACCGTTGCCAGGGGCGTCGAAAAGGCTTTCTTTCCGTCATCCGACCCCAGTACTTCATAGCCAAGCTTGCCGGTCACACCCTTGTACGAAGCCCCCAATTCGAGGAATTTATAGTCGGTGTCGACATCCGCGGATTTGTTGTCCTGCCGGGCATATTCAAGCGCGTACAGAAATTTGATTTCTTCGCCGGCTTTGCCGGTAAAAGAGGCACCAACAGTGGACGTTTCATCCCATGCCGGTCCCGAGTTTTCGGCGCTCAGGTCATAATGATAGGCAGCAATTTTTCCAAGCGTTGACGCATAGGCAAGGTTAAACAGTTTATGACTGGCTCCTCTGATATCCGAAAATACAGGCGAGTTAATCCGGTTAACCCGGTAAACGTAAGAGGCGTCGATGGTCAGATTTTCAGCAGGGCTAACAATCACTCGAGCGGCATCAAAGGTTTGACGGTCGTGGCGCCATCCCACGTGACCAACATGGCGATGCCCATCCAGGGTAATGACCTGACGGCCCAGCCTGGCCGTCACCATCTCATGTTTGTACTGTAAAAAGCCCTGATCCAACTCCGTCATTTCCGCATCAAGGATCGTGTTGACTGGCGCGGTGTCATCCTCCTCTTCGATACCAAGGACCTCGCGTGCATCTTCAAATTCTACCAAGGCGGAAAAACCTTCATATGACTGCGTCTTGTAGCCAATTCGGCTTCGCAACATCAAGGCATCAGCATCCGTGCTGCCGACCTCAACGTTTTCGTAACGCAAGCGCAAGTCGCCAAAAGCCGTTCCATCTGTAATCGCCTGGGTGATAGCATTCGGCGCCGCTGTCGCGCCACCCGAAAAAAGGACGGCTGCGATCGCCGAGTTAAGTAAACTCCTGGAATGCTTGTTCATGTACTTCTCCTATTTGCGAATCAATCGCCTGTCATCTTTTTCGTTAAATGACAGGCATAAAAAAAGCACTCACGTTCTTCAAGCAGAAATTTGTTGAAGCCATGAGCGCCTTTGCTCTATTGCAGGTGATTCCGCTTTCAACCCACGGGCTGCCTGATCAACGTCGACCTGGCAATCCAATACCCATGGAAACGGAACTCCTACAGCATCTTTTTAGCCGCTTTTTCAGGCGGCCTGGGTGTCACCTTTTTTCTTTTTTTCTTTTTTAACCGTGGCCATCACCTCAACCTTACGCTGTTTTTCATAGAGGAATTTGAGCACCTCTGAACGCAGATGGGTGTATTCCGGATCTTCTGCCAGCGCAAGTCGGTCACGCGGACGCTCCAGACCCACCTCCAGAATCTCGCCGATAGTGGCCGCCGGACCGTTGGTCATCATCACAATACGATCCGACAGCAACACCGCTTCATCGACGTCATGGGTGATCATGATGACCGTATTGTTAAGTTCGTTCTGAATTTCCATCAGGGAGTCCTGCATGTGCGAACGGGTCAGTGCATCCAAGGCACCAAAGGGTTCGTCCATCAGCAGAATATCCGGTTGCATGGCCAAGGCCCTGGCAATGCCGACACGCTGCTTCATACCGCCCGAAATTTCGTCGGGGCGTTTGTGCATGGCATGATCCATATGTACCAGCTTCAGGTTGTGTTCAATCCACTCCTTGGTTTCTCTTTTGGACTTTTTCTTTCCGAACACCTGCTTCACTGCCAGCTCCACATTTTCGTAAGCGCTCAGCCATGGCAGCAGAGAGTGATTCTGAAAGACCACAGCGCGTTCAGGCCCGGGCTCTCTGACCTCTTTACCATTCAGAATTACGCCGCCACGCGTTGCCTGATGCAGGCCGGCGACAATATTCAGGACCGTGGACTTACCACAGCCGGAATGTCCGATCAGCGAAACAAACTCACCTTCCTTAATTTTCAGATCCACATCCTTAAGCGCGGTGAACGGGCCTTTTGGCGTGGGAAACTCCATATCGATATGGCTGATATCCAGTAGAATACTCATCATTTTTTTCCTCTGTACAGAATCTATAGTCGCAGGACGGATCGCTTATCGCGTCACTGATGTCTTGTCCCAGGAAACGATCTTTTGAATCTGCAACATCATGCGATCCAGTAAAAAGCCGATGAAGCCGATCACAACAACCGCGGCCATAATGCGTCCCAGCGAATCAGAGCTGCCGTTCTGGAATTCATCCCAAACGAATTTGCCCAACCCCGGGTTCTGCGCCAACATCTCAGCTGCAATCAACACCATCCAGGCGACTCCGAGCGACAATCGCATCCCGGTAAAGATCATCGGAACGGAAGCTGGCAGCACAATCTTTCGGATATGCTTCAGCGCCGGTAGACGCAGTACCATACTGACGTTGATCAGGTCTTTATCGATAGAGGCCACGCCTACTGCGGTATTTATTACCATGGGCCAGATACAGCAGAGCGTTACGGTAATCATCGAATTAAGAAAAGACTTGGGTACAATCGGATCAGGCGTGGCATAGAGGGCACTCACCACCATCGTCACCAAAGGCAACCAAGCCAAGGGAGAAACCGGTTTAAAAATCTGAATAATGGGGTTAATCGCTTCATTCAGTGTTTTGCTCAAACCCACGGCAATGCCAAGAGGTACCGCCAGGATGGCCGCCACCAGGAAGCCGCTCATCACAGTGATCAGACTGGTCACTATCTGGTCAAGAAAGGTTTCCTTGCCAGTGTAAGCCCGAACCTTTGGCGTATACGTCGGATCTTCGGCAACACGCTTGGCATTGCGTTCTTCCTGACGCAGATAGAAGGCCTCTTCTTTTTCTCTTTCAGCCGTGTGCTCCTGATAGAGCGATTCAAACTGTCCCCACACTGTCGCCGGACCGGGAAACTTTCCAAGTGAAGTATCGATATTCTGTGCTGCCATCGACCACATCAATAAAAACACGGCGATGCCAGCGAGGGGAATCGCGAGGGTCTTGGTCATTTTCAGGAGAGCGTCGATGGATTTATCGAGCCACTCTACCTTTGGTTCCTGATTTTCATTGAGAGATGCCGTCGTTGACATAGCCTTTGCTCCTGTGTGTTCACTGCCTGGGAACATGCCTCTTTGCATGCGCGGTGACAGGCGGGCCACAACGGTGGCCCGCCTCGTCCGCTAGATTTTGTCGCCTTGCTTCAAGCCGATATTAAATGAGTCTATGTAGGCGTTAGGTTGAGTGCCGTCGTAGACGACGCCGTCGATAAAGTCAGCCTGCGCAGGTTTGAAGCCATCTTCCGTCGCGAAGTCGGGGAAATCCTTGGCGTCTGCCAGTTTTTCTGCAATCAGTGACTTGGCAGCAGCGGTGTATAGATCCGGACGATAGACTTTGGCGGCCATGTCCTTGTACCAGTCATCCGACTTGTCATCCGAAATCTGACCCCAGCGACGCATCTGCGTGAGGTACCAAATCGCGTCGGAGTAGTATGGGTAGGTTGCGTTGTAACGGAAGAACACGTTGAAATCCGGTACTTCGCGCTTGTCGCCTTTTTCATATTCAAAGGTACCGGTCATGGAGTTCGCGATCACGTCATAGTCTGCGCCCACATAATTGGATTGGGACAGGATCTTCACGGCCGCAGGGCGATTGGCGTTATTGTTCGCATCCAGCCACATGGCGGCACGGATCAGGGCACGTGTCAGACGAATCGTCGTATTGGGATACTTCTCGGCGAATTCAGCCGTAATACCGAATACCTTCTCGGGATTGTCTTTCCAGATCTCATAGTCGGTAATCACTGGCACACCAATGCCTTTGAAAACCGCTTGCTGGTTCCAGGGCTCGCCCACGCAGTAACCATAGATGGTACCCGCTTCCAATGTCGCCGGCATTTGTGGTGGCGGTGTCACCGATAACAGGGCGTCGGCATTCAACTGACCGGAAATATCGCCTTTATGCGGGGCATAAAAACCGGGGTGAATCCCACCTGCAGCCAACCAGTAACGCAGTTCATAGTTGTGCGTCGATACTGGAAACACCATCCCCATGTTGAATGGCTTGCCTTGAGCCTTGTATTTTTCTACCACTGGCTTGAGATAATCTGCCTTGATGGGATGCACAGGGCGGCCATCGGCCATTTTTGGGATACCCGGCTTCATCTCCTCCCATACCGCGTTTGAAACGGTAATACCGTTACCATTCAGATCCATGGAAAAGGGGGTGATAATGTGGGCTTTGGTACCAAAACCCATGGTGGCCGCCAGTGGCTGACCCGCCAGCATATGGGCCCCATCAAGCCGGCCATCAATAACACCGTCCAACAGCACCTTCCAGTTGGCCTGCGCTTCAATGGTCACATAGAGGCCTTCATCCTCAAAATAGCCATTTTCATAGGCGATCGCGATTGGGGCCATATCCGTCAGTTTAATAAAGCCGAAGGTCAACTCTTCCTTTTCCGGATAACCCAGTTTTTCAGCCTGGACAGTCCCGGCGCTCAACCCGATAAAGGTTGATAACGCTGCCACTTTCATCGTTTGTAACCACTTCATACGATTTCCTCGTTTAGATCCTGCCTGAAAGCATGCTGCGTTTCCGGCGTTAAAAAAAAAGCGCTCACCACGACACTGCACGACCACATTACGTACAATGACTTGATGAGCGCCTTTGCTCTTCAACAGTGCATCACGCCATTGTGAAACACCGTTCCAAATTGTTATGTCCACATTTTCTCTGGACAACTTCCGAAATCAGCCCATATTTTTTAGGGTATCGACTTCGATCTTCTATGCTTTCCTAATGTATAGCATGCATCATGCCATATTTATTTATCTTTACTATTCAAATACTTAAGAATTATAGAGCACATACCGCACCAGTTTGGCTCACCAAAAGGCAACACAAACACCGTCATAAGCACTTATTTGGGTCGCGCATGCGAAATACGCCACCCCGGCATGCCTAGCCATGCGACGCATTGCCCTCCAGCATTGACATCACATCTATAATACTCTGCGCGACCTGTGCAATCGGCTGCCCTTTATCCATGGCCATTTTTCTCAGGGAGCTGTAGGCCTCATCTTCACTTAATCCTTTTTGCTGCATCAACATGCCCTTGGCCTTTTCAAGTACTTTCCGCTCAGCAAGTTTGTGCCGGGTCTTCTCCAGCTCATCGATCAGACCCTGCTGTTCCCGAAAGCGTGCAACAGCAATATTGATAATCGAGCGAAACCGTTGTGGCTGAACGTCGTCGACAATAAAAGCGCTGACACCCGCACGCACGATCTGCTCGATAATCTGGGGTGTTTCCTTTTCTGCAAACATCACGACGGGAAGCGGCCATTCTTTCTTGAGCGTCACCAGATGATCGACGGATTGAGGTTCCGGCATATCGATCCCAATGACCAATAGATCAGGCTCATGATAGCGGGCCCGCTGAACGAGGCGCGTGATATCTGACAGGACTTCCAGCACTTCATAGCCATTATCCAGCAATGCTTTTTTAAGCAAGGACCCATACGCCTGATGGGGATCAACCAGCAATACGCGTTGCGGCCCGGAATCAAGCCGCAGTGTTTTTCCACTTCTTGCCATAACTTCTGTCAACCGAATTGATACCAAATGATCAGGAACAGCAAGCGGAAGCGCACTTTGCGCGGCCGCTTATCCATGCATCTGAGCCCACTCAGCCCACTTCAATTAACTGCACAGTTCCATCTGGCAGTACCTCATGAATATGGCCTTTGGGTTCATCCAGAAACTGTACCAGCCCCAGACAAAGCGCGGCCGCCCCGGCAATCACCATAAAAAATGTGGACGCATCCACAAAGGAATAGACCGTCAGGAACGTCACGGCACCCACATTCCCGTAAGCACCCACCATCCCCGCGATCTGTCCGGTCATGCGTCGTTTGACCAAAGGCACCATGGCAAACACGGCGCCCTCTCCTGCCTGCACAAAAAAGGAACAAATCATCACGGACATCACAGCCAGCGGCAACATCCAGGTGCTGTCCACCGTGGATAGGAGCAGATAACCCAGAGTGAGGCCGGCAATCAGGATGGTCATTGTTTTCTTACGTCCGAATTTGTCCGAAAGATAGCCTCCGCTGGGACGCGCAGCGAGGTTCATCAGGGCAAAAGCGCCACCCAATAACCCGGCTTTGACCGGCGTCAGATCAAAGGTTTCCATAAAAAATGCCGGTAACATCGAAACAACCGCCAATTCTGAACCGAAGGTGACGAAGTAGGCCCAATCCAGTACCGCTACCTGCTTGAATTTGTACTGGTCGGTATCGGGAACCAGCTTACTCAAGTGCTCTTTGTTGACCTGATAGATCTGATACATCTGGAAGAAAAACAAAGCAAACAAGACAGCCCATAGTATGTTGGCGGTGGTGTCACTCAGCAGTCCCACGCCTGCTGGCGATAGTTTCCACGTCAACACGGCCAGCGCAATATACATCGGTACATTCATCGCAATGTAGAGCCAGAAGTCCTTGCGGCTGCTAACCTCCAGGCCACCACTCTTCTTGGGTTTAAAGTAAGTAGAGCCTTTAGGGGTATTGCGCGCATTACGATAGAAGATAAAGCCGTAAATAAATGCCACGACGCCAGTAGTGGCAATCGCATAACGCCATCCATCCTCGCCTCCGTATACGTAGGCGGCTACCGCAGGCAACGTCCATGCGGCAGCGGCGGAACCAAAGTTACCCCAACCACCATATACGCCTTCGGCCAAGCCCACTGTTTTAGCTGGGAACCACTCCCCCACCATGCGAATACCGATCACAAAGCCGGCACCGATAAAGCCGCACAGAAAACGGAATAACGCCAGCTGCTCATAGGTTTGTGCCAAAGCAAAGCCCCAACACAGAAAGGAGGAACTGATCAGCAGAAGGCTGTAGACGGCACGAGGACCAAATTTATCTACCAGCATGCCGATAATGATACGGGCTGGAATCGTCAATGCGACATTCAGAATCAACAGAGCTTTCCACTGCGCATTCGTCATGTCGAATGCTTCAATGATAAAGGGTTTGAGCGGTGCGTGGCTAAACCACATGACAAATGTCAGGAAAAAGGCAAACCAGGTGAAATGAAGTATTTGGATTGGACGGCTACCAAAATCCAGCAGCCTCAAGCGTGCATCGCTCATGAAAACTCCTTTGTTTTCGAAATATAATTTCAGGAGCTTTCAGCAATTACTTGACCAGTAGTTACTTAATTACTGTAATAACAGTGCTTTAGCTTTAGCAATCAAGACAACACACCTTTCATTCGCACCATAAATGCACACGAACTTTGCAATCCAAAAGCAAAGCCGCCCCAATATTGATCATGAGGCGAATAGCCATCACAAAAGCCGCCCCAAGACAGGGGCGCCGCCGAAGCTCAGAACAACCAGCGCATCAGCCAGCTTCGACTTAGCTCGTCTTTACAGCCCCAGAATTGCTGGCTGTAACGCTTTGCCCGGGCTTCCACTTTACGCGCCACCTTGATTAGCCACGGCTTGGATTTATAGGAACCACGGCGATAGCCGCCCTGGCCTTCGTGGTAATTCAGGTATTGCCCGTAGGCATCCCATTTGGACACGCCATTAATCTGACTGGTTCGGTGCATATACCAACCAACAAAATCAATTGCATCTTCAAAATCGTCGCGGTCAGCGAACCAGTTATCCGTCGCTTCGACATATTCTCCCCAGACTGGCGTTTTCGCCTGAGAGTAGCCATAGGCATCACTGGCACGCCCGATCGGGATGAACCAAAGAAAATATTGCATCGGCGGTGCTGCATCGTAACGAAAACCTGACTCCTGATACATAATCGCCATGGGAATGTGCACGGGTGTGCCCCAATTGTCCCGCGCCTGTATTGCGGCTTCGTACCATTCCCTTTTTTCTTCGAAAATATCACAAAGATTATCAGGCTGTTGTGGAGGTTTGGTGGCACAGCCCGTCAACCCGAAGCAAACCAACAGACAGCAGAGAATAAAAAATCGAGTCATACCGGTGAAGTCCGAAACCTAGTACCTTCCCACAAACCGGGCGAGGCTTTCCAGCGCCTCATCTGCTTCACGCACCAGAGGCGCAAGCGTTTGAAAGACGTGAAATTGCCCGGGGAAAACCTCATAGCTCACATCAACTCCGTCCCGTTTCATGTCCGCAGCCAAGGCATTCACTTGCGGCAAGAACATTTCGGCTCCCGCCGCCTGAATACAGGTCGCTGGAAAGCCCTCCCAGGTTTTCCCGGAAAAACAGACAATCGATTCAATATCACCAGCCCTCACTATCGCATCGCGCCACTTTTCGAGGATCTGCGCACCCAGCAAATCGCCTTCTTCCGCCGTCATATCCAACAATGAAGGTTGGGAGGGATCAACCCACGGGGACCACAGGATACACACAGTATTGGAATGCAATTCAGAACTGTCTATCAATGATCTGGTCAACGCTAAACACAAACCACCGCCGGCAGAATCTCCCATCAGCACCAGCTTTTTGGTCGGTTCCATCTCCATGACGACCCGGTAAACCCGGACAATACTGTCCAGTGCGTCACTGACAGCGGCCTCAGGCACCAGAGGATAATCAACCAGCAGCACCTCGGCATTCAGGGCGAGCGCAACTCTGGCTCCCGTATAAAGATAACTGCTGGCAGAACCAATAACATAGCCCCCGCCGTGAAGGTACAGTATTTTGGTGTCTGGATTTCGCATCTTTTTGGGTCGAACCCTGATACACGCGACCCCGTCGATCATTTCTTTTTCTACCCGAACCTGCAACAGGGCCGGCCCTTTCAAGGCCAGTAATTCCTGTTTGCGTCGCAACCATTGGTCCGGCTCTGTCACAGATGCCTCAAGCAGGTTTGAGGCTAACCTTCGGGCGTATTCGCTGGACCAGGAGCGCTGCGGAAACTGGTTGGGACGGGTGACCATGGAAGCCAGCGTGTTGGTGCACAAACCAGCCAGATAAATGAGATCTTTCACCTTTGAATTACTCTTCTTGTTGTTTGAAAGGATAAGTTGTCAGTCAGCATACTCCGGGCAACTCCAGTCATGCCGGCCTGTCCATGCTTAATTTTGAAGCTCCGGAGCGGTGCCACTGCCAAAGCACAAACATTAGCAATACCAGCATCGGAGATGCAAAAAGAATCATCATATTCCAGCCAACATTAAAAATAACAAAGCCGCTCGATAAAGACGCAAGAGCCTGGCTACCGAACACGCTGAAGTCGTTCAATCCCTGAACCTTGAAACGCTCCTCCGGAAGATAACTTTCAGGCAGGAGGGCTGTCCCGGCGACAAACAGGAAGTTCCAGCCAATCCCGAGAAGCACCAGACCAAGCCAGTAGTGCATCAATGCCTGCCCCGACAGTGCAATCAGACCACACAAAACGTACACCAGCACACCCGCCAATATCATTTTCTTGACTCCAAAACGGGTAATCAGTCGACCGCTGAAAAATGACGGCAGAAACATGGCGCAAATATGACTCTGGATCACCCACTTTGTGTCCAACAAAGAATGTCCCTGCATGTGATGCATACTCACTGGCGTCGCGGTCATCACATAACTCATCACAGCATAGCCAATGCCTGCCGACATCACCGCCGCCCACAGTACCGGCTGTTTGGCGATTTCGCTCAGACTGCGCCCGCCATAACTATCGCGATTTTCTTTCGGCGGGTCATTGGGCCGGTAAGCCAGCAACACCAGACCTCCGGCGAGACTCGCGATGGCCAGCAATGCAAACGAGCCGATAAAATCGACCTCAAACCAATCCTTGCCTATATGTGCCAGTTCAGGTCCGAGAAAGGCGGCGACCAGCCCCCCCAACAACACAACAGAAGCTGCATTTGCGGCCTGGTCAACGGCAACACTTTCCATCGCTGCAAATCTGAACTGCTGGATCACCGCCAGGCTTGCTCCGAGCAGTGTAACGCCAAGACAGAACAACCAGAAGCTACCAAGCTGAATCGCCCAGGCAGACAGTCCGGATGCCAGCGCCGCAAATAATGCGTTGATCAAAAACACGTTTTTTCTGCCCAGGACCTGCATCGCCCGCGACACGGGCACCACTGCCAATGCCGTCCCCACGACCAGGGCCGCGACCGGGAGTGTCGCCAGATCAGGAGTTGGCGCCAGAGTGGTGCCGACAATTCCGCCAATAAAGACGATCATCGGGGCAACGCACATGCCCAGCGCTCCGGCCAGCATCAGTACCCGAACATTTCTGTTTAAAGCGAACAAAGATGACTCCTGTCTCAAAGGTTTCCAAAGGCTTTGCTATTGAAAAAAACCGGCGTTTATAATGCGAATCCTCTAACAGAATTCAACCATTTACAGGCAACGATAACACTATGGGACCTTACCACGTCTATGGCCTTGGCGCCGCCCTCGTCGATACCGAAGTAGAAGTCAGCGATTCATTCTTACAGCAAGCCGAGATAGAGAAGGGCCTGATGACTTTGGTTGATGAACAGCGCCAGGCGCAGTTACTGGAATTGATGCGCGACCACTTGGTCGGGAGTAACCGAAGCAGTGGTGGCTCAGCCTGTAATTCAATCATTGCGGCCAGCTATTTCGGCGCCCAAACCTTTTATTCCTGCAAGGTTGCCAATGACGATAATGGCAAATTCTTCCATCATGACACCCAGGCAGCAGGCGTCACCACGCGGGCCAATGATTTGCCAGACGGAACGACCGGCAAATGCCTTGTCATGATCACCCCGGACGCCGAACGCACCATGAACACCTATTTGGGCATCAGCGAAACGCTGGATGTGGATGATCTTGATATCGATGCCCTGAAAGGTTCCGAGTATGTGTATCTGGAAGGATATTTAGTGACTTCTCCGACCGGCCGACAAGCTGCGATCCGGGCCCGGGAAATCGCTGAGCAGTCCGGCGTCAAGACAGCCTTGTCACTTTCCGATCCGGGTATGGTGGAATTCTTCCGGGATGGCCTTTCGGATATGATCGGCAAACGGGTCGATCTGCTTTTCTGCAATAAGGATGAAGCGTTGGGCTGGACCAATACGGATTCTATCGAAGCCGCCGCCGAAGCACTGAAAGACAGTGCCCGAACCTTCGCGATGACAATGGGCAAAGACGGCGCACTGGTATTTGATGGTAAAACCCTTGAACATGTTGCCGGAGAGGGTGTAAAGGCCATTGACACCAACGGTGCAGGCGATATGTTTGCCGGTGCATTTCTGTATGCCATCACGCACGGTCACAGCTACGCCGAAGCCGCCAGGCTGGCGAATCATGCGGCCGCACTGGTCGTATCCCAGTATGGCCCCCGCCTAAAACCCGAACAGCACGCGGCACTCAAAAACGTACTCGGTTAAAAAGCGCCCACCATGCCCTTGCGCAGCCGAAAGGCTGCGCATTCAGGCCGCAAACAAGGCGGTGTTGGCAAGACCGTCGAGGAAAAACTGCACTGCCAATGCCGTCAAAATGACACCAAATACACGGCTGATCACCTGCATCCCGGTCAGGCCAAGGAAACGGTGTACCTGGCTGGCCAACAACAGCAAACACAGCGTTAACAGCATGACCGAAAGCAATGCCGCAATCACCACGCTCTGCGACAAGGCATCCACACCACCGGATGCCATTAACAGGATCATGGCGCCCATCGAGCCAGGGCCTGCGATTAGGGGAGTCGCCAATGGAAAAATGGAAATATCCTGACGCAGAGCAGCCTCATCCTCTTCTTCGGCGGTTGTCGATGTTCCACCCGAAGAACGCGCAAACACCATATCGATTCCGATCAGCAACAGCAGAATCCCCCCGGCTATCCGCAAAGCCGGCAGCGAAATACCGAGAAAGGACAACACATACTCACCAAAAAATGCGAAACACAGCAGAATGCCTGTGGCGATGGCGGTTCCGCGAATGGCCATCAAGCGTCTTCGCTGCGAGCTGACAGTCGTCGTCAAGGCGGCATAAATCGCGACCACATCAAGCGGGCCGATGGTCGCAAACAGTGTCGTGAATGATACGATATAGATTTCCAGCATGGTCATACTCTGCCTGCGAACGTGATGTCAGACAAGTCTTATTAACGGGCCTTGAAACAGATGTCTTCTACCCGGCGTTTCTCAGGCTGAAAGGTGTTGACGATATCCTCAGCCGGGTATCCAAGAGACAGTCCGCAGACCAGTTTGTAGTCGTGTTCGATATCAAAGAATCGCCGAACCGTCCCTCCCCACATAGCAACTGATGCCTGCGCACAGGTTCCCAGTCCACGGTTGGCCGCCGCAAGCATCAGCGTTTGCAGGAAAATACCTCCATCTAGCGCACTGTATACACCTCGTTCACCATGAATAAACAGAAACAGCTCCACCGGGGCGTCAAAGAACTCGAAATTTTTGCGCATCTGACGATTGCGGCCTTCGCGGTCATGGCGCTCTATTCCAAGAGTCCCATAGAGGCCTTTACCGCATTCAATCGCCCGCTTTTTCAGCTCTGGCGGGTAGTTCATGTCCGGCTTAAAATCGCCATTGGGCATAACGCCACCAAGGGCCCCGGCCACCAGCTTTACCGGAAACTTTTGCTTCTGAACCCACATTGCCCGGTCATATTTGGCCGTCAGGGCTTCAGAAATCTTTTCTTTCAGATGACCTGTTGCCACGGCGACACGATATGCCTGTGTATTGGTCGAACTGGGTGCCGTCAGGGCTTCTTGCAACAGCTCCTGCAATAGCGCATCACTGACGTCCTGATCGGTAAAAGCCCGAGTGCTCTTACGAGCGCTGAGTACTTCTTCAAATTCCATAATGATTCTCTTTTTTCAAAACAACAACATCACGACCGCACCCATCCTGCGTATCTTTACGCCAGCCCTGTACGGGGACACTACTCAGAACGCCCAGTATAACGCCCGCTCAGTCTTTGCCTAGCTCTTGCTCCGATATGCTCTGTTGTCTGGACAATACAATTCCCGGGCAACGAACCCGCCACAGTCCAACCCCGCCTGCCACAGCTTGCGCTGGCGAAAATTACAGACGATACGCTAGAATAAGCCCCTTCTGCTTTTCTGTGCATCCGCGGCCGACAGTCTGCCCCGTGGGATGTTCCTCTCGTTACTACAAGGAAAACCATGCGCCTGATATCCTGGAACGTAAATGGCATTCGTGCCGTGATGAAAAAAGATTTTATGGCTTCTTTTGAGGCTTTCGATACCGACGTACTGTGCCTCCAGGAAACCAAAGCACAGGATGATCAGGTACGCGAAGCATTAGCTCAAGTAGAGGGGTATCACCTATACAGCAACAGCGCCGAAAAGAAAGGCTATTCCGGCACCGCCATTCTGTCCCGCAAAGAACCCCTTGCCGTGCAATATGACATGGGCATTCCGGAACATGACCAGGAAGGGCGAGTCATTGCAGCCGAATATGACGATTACTTTCTGATCACCGTGTACACCCCGAATTCGGGCAGTGAACTCAAGCGTCTGGCTTACAGGCAAAGCTGGGACAAGGACTTTCTGAACTATCTCAAGGCGCTGGAAAAAGAAAAGCCCGTTGTTGTATGCGGGGATTTGAATGTGGCCCACCAGGATATTGATCTGGCCCGCCCCAAACCCAATTTCAATAAAAGTGCCGGATACATGCAGGAAGAGATCGACGGGATGAATAATTATATCTCCGCCAATCTCATTGATTCATTTCGTTACCTGAACCCGGAAACCATCAAATACAGCTGGTGGAGCTATCGCGCCGGGGCCCGCGCCAAAAACGTGGGGTGGAGAATTGATTACTTTCTGGTATCAGACGCTCTGAAGCAAAATCTGGCTCGAGCCGATATTCTGACAGAAGTATTAGGCTCTGATCACTGCCCGGTGTTGCTGGAACTCTCACACTAGTTGCACAGACCGCGACAATACTTACGTGCACTTACACAAATCAACCCATCGGTTTGCAAATATTATCTATACTCTTTACATACCTCCAATTTTTGGCATATGTGTTTAGATCGGATATTTTTTGAGACACTACAAACCGAACAGATCGCTGCATGTAATTTTGCTGCTGCTCTCGACCCTGGTCACGAGCGCTCAGGCATACGCATTTAGTGACGCTTCCGATGCGGCGACGCCCGTGCTGAACTATTCAGCCACGGGCCCCTTTCCGATTGAGATAGGGTCGAATATGCTGTATTTGCGCGATCCGGAGCACGTACTGGACATTGAAACGGTCCTGACCCAGCCTCCCGTTTGGGAAACAATTGATCGTCCTTCCCCAAATTTTGGCTTTACCAGCTCGGCTTACTGGTTCAACTTCAAGATCAATAACGCAAGTGACCAGGTCGAACGCGTATTTATCGAACTCCCGATTCCTTTTTTGGATGATGTGCGTCTTTACCGGGTTTCCGGTGAAAACATTCTGGAGCAACAATTCGCTGGCGACATTTATCCATTCGGCCAAAGACCGGTGAAGCATCAGAATCTGGTGCTGCCTTTCGAGCTCGCCCCGGGGCACAACCAAATGATTGCGCGTGTCGCGACAGCGGGTACAGTCGAGGCTCCCCTGTTTATCTGGGACCCGGAAGCCTTCACAGTCGCAACTGCAGATAACCGTCTAATTCAGGGCGTCTGGTTTGGCGTGCTCGGCATTATGGTGTTCTACAATCTGTTTTTGTTCGCGCTGCTCAGAGACCGAAGCTATCTTTACTACGTTGCATTTACGTCCAGCTATTTGATGTTCGAAGCTGCATTGAAAGGCTATGGTTTTGCCTATTTCTGGCCCAATCAGCTGCATTGGAACAGCTATGCCATTTCGGTCTTTATCGCCGCCAGCAACCTGTTTGCCATGATCATGGTGATCAGTTTCCTGAAGCTCAGGACCAAAGCACCCAGAACATTTAATCTTCTGGCAGCATATACCACAGTTGCCGGTTTCATGTTTTTACTTAGTTTTGTACTCCCCTATACCAATACGATTCGCATTAACAGCGCACTGGGCATCGTCACTTGCCTGCTGTCTATCACAACGGGCTATCTGAGCTGGTACCACGGCAATCGTGATGCAAAATACTTTTGCCTGGCCTGGAGTTCTGCCATTGCCGGAATCGGGGTCTTGCTGGCGACCAAATTCGGCGTGGCCCCGGCAAACTTCTGGACCAATAATGCAGGCCAGATCGGCGTACTCGCGCTAGTCACCCTGCTGTCTTTTGCCTTGGCAAACCGGTTTAACCGTGAGAAGGAACTACGCTTGAATGCCCAGGAGTCATCTCTGGAGAGTGAGCAACTGGTCAGAAAGTCTCAGGAGGAGTTGCTGCGTTCACGACTGGATGCCAACAAAAAGCTCGAACGGAAAGTTGCCGAACGTACCGAGACCCTGGAAAAGGCAATGCAGGAACTCGAAACCGTCAACAAAAAACTGGAAATCATGTCGACCACCGACGCGCTTACCGGCATACACAACCGGGGTCATTTCGAAAACAATCTCCAGACGGAATTCCAACGGGCCGTGAGGCATCATCGTCCGCTCTCTATCATCCTTTGCGACATTGATCACTTCAAGCGCGTCAATGATACCTACGGGCACAAGGCGGGCGATGCTTGTCTGCAGTCAGTTGCCGCGGTATTCAGAAAGCGTATTTCGCGTCCTGGCGACCTGGTCGCACGCTATGGTGGTGAAGAATTTATTGTATTGCTAGCCGATACCACCATCGATCAGGCCAAAGGCATTGCTCTGGCGCTGTGCGGTGAAATTCGCGCGATGCATTTTATCTTTTCCGGCAAGCCGATTTCAGTCACCGCCAGTTTTGGCGTCTCCACTCTGAATAACGTCGGTGCCGTCAGTGCCGACCAGCTGGTCACTCAAGCCGACCTTTCGCTGTATGAGGCAAAAGCCAACGGCAGGGATCAGGTAATTTGCTGGGATGCCGACCGAAATGGTCCAGAGAAGAACCAGATTCTTAGCTCTTATCAGGCGTAACGGGTCTGCTCCGGCGGATAAACAGACTTGCAGATCAGCCAAATCACAATGCAGGAAAACAGCAGTCGGCCAAAAAGTAATGGCACCACATGCGCGCCCAGCAGCATAATCAACAATGTGTCCTCCACAATGCTGTGACAAAGCCCCAGAAAACAGGCCACCACTTTAATATCTCTTTTCGAAACCCTTCCTGAGCGTGCTTCGTCGATCAGCAAGCCAGCCCCGAAACTCAAACCCAGCATTAACCCGACAATGGTAATATTCGCCGCGTTCTCTTTGACCTGCATCAAAGACATTAGCGGTTTCAGCAGAACGCCCAGTAATCGCTCCAGCCCAAGCCACTGCAAAATGCGTAATCCTGCCATCAGTGCCGCCAATATCAGCAATATCGTCGACAGCAGTTGCAACTGTTCCAGGCCCCAGGTAGCCCAATCACTGTCGGTGAGCTCTGGTTTCCAGACTGAATGGGCCGGGCGACTCCCCAAAGACAGCAAATCGAAGGATAAGCAAGTGAGCCACCCCAAGACAAAACCGCCGCCCACTCGCAGTACAATCGTCAAGCGCCAGGGTACTTGCAGCAACCTTGCAACGGCACCCTCAACGGGAATCGCATGGGAAACAAGTATCATCACGCCCAGCGTACTGATCTGTGCAAGTGTAATTGGTTGATCTGCGGCCAGTTCGTAGTACACCACCATGGCCGTATATATATTGGTTAACATTCCGGTGGCCCAGACCAAGCCGAGTTCGCTCGGCAAACCTACGGCTGACATCAGCGGAGACAGCAACCAGGCCAGCCATTGGGTAAATCCGAGTTGGTCCAGAACACGCACAATAATAAGTGCAGGCACCATCAGCTTGAGCAAAATGAAGTAGGCGCGAAAAACATCCTTTCCGTACTGGCGCAACACCGGATACGAAAAATTCATGCGGATCTCCCAGTCCTTGCCTCAGGGACGCCCCCGTAAGCTACACTAAGTCAAAAGGCTCTCCTGAGTTGTTGCCGTAAACCTGATGCCAACCTATTGGTTGGGCAACGGGCCTGGTTTGGGCGACACAATGACAGCAGGTCAGGAAATCCTCGTTCAATCGGATTAGATACCACTCACTACTGGAAATAAAGGCGCATTTTGGAATCTCTGCCACAAGCTTCAAAGCTATTCAGTTACTACAATATTTACCGGATCGTGATCGGGATTCTGCTATTCGGCATCACCTTTACGGTGGAACATGTCGACAGCCATCTGCGCCACCCGGATCTTTACCAATTCACGACGCTCTCTTACCTGATATTGAATGTCAGTATTTTCTTTTATTTCAAGCTCAGCGGACCGACCAGTGCGCGGCAGATCTTTTTTGCCGCCTCTTTAGATATCCTGCTACTGCATGCTTTGTTCTTTCTCGGTAAAGGCGTCACTGGCGGGCTCAGCAACCTGATCATCATCACCGTCGCTGCAGGGAACATTATGATCCGGGGCCGGATGGGTCTGGCACTCGCAGCCCTGGCCAGCCTCTGCACCCTGGGGGTGGAAATCGAGCGCCTGCTGGCCACCTTCAGTTCCATAGCCGATATTGCCCGGGCCGGCCTGATGGGCAGCATCTACTTTGCCGGCGCCTATATTGTCCAGAACCTTTCACAACGAATCAGACAGAGTGAAACCCTCGCACAACAGCAACAACAGGACATTCTTGAACTTCAGAAACTGAACCACCAGATCATCCAAAGTATGCGAACAGGCATCATTGTATGCGATGAAGCGTTCCGCATCCTGACAGTCAATCATGCCTGTGCCGGCCTGATCGGCCTCACACTTGAGGACCCTCTCCCCGACAATATCAGAGACCGGGTCGAAATCTGGCGAAAAGACCCGGAGCTGCGCACCACGCCTTTTCGTGCGGGTGAAGATTACCCCATGGTGCAAGCCAACTTTTCCCAGCTCAACCAGGAAACCGGCGCTCAGACCCTGATATTCATTGAGGACACTCGTCTGATGACCCAACAGGCGCAGCAATTAAAACTCGCCTCGCTCGGGCGATTAACAGCCAGTATCGCGCACGAGGTCAGAAATCCATTGGGCGCGATCAGCCATGCCACACAGCTTCTGGATGAATCGGAAAATCTGGACCAGGCCGACCGAAAAATGATCGACATCGTCCAGCGGCATTGCAAACGCGTAAACCGGATCATCGAGAACACGCTGACACTCAGTCGCCGCGTGGAACCGGAAGCTTCGGAAGTCGCATTGCAACCATGGCTGGAGAACATCATTAATGATTACAGGGAACATCAGAGTCCGGGTGTGCGTATTCATCTGGAAGTGATTCAGAAAGACGCCATGGCCAGATTCGACACCAACCAGATTGAACAGGTACTCACCAATCTGATGGATAACGGCGTCAGACATGGCATGCAATACAATCCGGACGCCGAGCTGCTGATAAGACTATCCCGAACGGAAAACGGCGAACATGCTTATGTCGATGTCATCAATGAGGGGGAGCCCATTTCCGAAGAGGTCAAAATGCATTTGTTTGAGCCCTTCTTCACAACCGAACAACAAGGCACCGGACTCGGGCTCTATCTCTCAAAAGAAATATGCGAAGCCAATCAGGCCCAGCTAGACTACATAGACAGCGTGACTGAAGGTGTCTGTTTCAGGATACGGTTTGCGCACCCGAAACGCATTGTTTAATTTGCAGGAATTATGACAAGACCACTCGCTTTAATTGTCGATGACGAGCCGGATATTCGAGAACTGCTCGAAATTACACTGATTCGCATGGGCATAGACACTCAGAACGCTGAAACGGTAACGCAGGCCAAAGAGCTACTGTCTGAAATGTCCTTTCAACTGGCATTAACAGATATGAACCTGCCGGACGGAAACGGTATAGATCTCGTCGGCTACATTCAGGAGCACCACCCACAAACCCCGGTGGCGATGATCACCGCCTATGGTAGCGTTGAAACGGCCATCAATGCCCTAAAAGCCGGCGCCTTTGATTTTATTTCCAAACCTGTAGACCTGAGCCAGTTAAGAGACATCGTCAGCAGTGCACTGAAGCTGTCCGCTGCGGAAGACCCCGATCGCATTGACAGCCGCGATGAAGCTGAAATGGGCCTGATCGGTACCGCAAAGGTTATTCAGAAACTGAACAAGCAGGTCAAAAAACTCGCTCGCAGCCAGGCGCCAGTTTATATTTCGGGCGAATCCGGCAGTGGTAAGGAGCTGGTCGCCAGAAAAATCCATGCCCTGGGTCCACGCAGCCACGAGGCCTTTGTTCCTGTGAACTGCGGCGCAATACCCGGCGAGTTAATGGAAAGCGAGTTCTTTGGTCACCGCAAAGGCAGTTTTAGTGGCGCGCATGAGGACAAGGATGGCCTGTTCAGGGCAGCACATGGCGGCACACTGTTTCTGGATGAGGTTGCTGATTTGCCTTTGGCGATGCAAGTCAAACTGCTGCGTGCCATTCAGGAAAAAACAATTCGCCCGGTCGGCGCCCAGAATGAAGAGTCCGTGGACGTTCGTATCCTGAGTGCGACCCACAAAAATCTCGACGACATGGTGGCTGCCGGCCTGTTCCGTCAGGATCTATTCTATCGGATCAATGTCATCAAGTTGGAGGTGCCTGCACTTAGGGAACGTCCGGAAGATATTCCTGTGCTGGCGCAGCGCTTCCTCAGACAGATTTGTGACGAATGTGATGTCGAGGACGCCCGTATCGAGGATGAAGCACTGACGGCCCTCGCCCACTATGATTTTCCGGGCAATGTCCGGGAGCTGGAAAATATTATCGAACGGGCCTTTACGCTTTGCGAAAACGATGTCATTAAAACCAATGACCTGCAACTGCGTTCGGAGGAAAAGTCCGCTGGGCCGAATCGCTTGCAGACTGCGACAGACACACCGAATCAAACAGACCCGCCGGTCAGTCAGGAACGTGCTGGCAGTGCCGAAGCAAGCATTCCTAAAAGACCCGAGCATCAAAGTCTGGAAGATTATCTGGAATCGATTGAGCGCGCTGAAATCGAAGCGGCACTCAACGAAACGAAATGGAACCGCACGGCGGCAGCGAGAAAACTCGGCATCTCTTTCAGAGCATTACGCTATCGCCTGAAAAAACTCGATATGGATTGAGTAAGGGGTCTGACGCTGGACGTCGGATGTCTGACGCTAAACCGGAAGCTGCGCTTACGCGCTTGCCTGGAACCATGAAGAGTTAAGATGCTTTATTCTATTGGACCATATTCGGGCACGGGCTCAGCTCTGATTTCGGATAGTGAGCCTCTGACCTCAGACCTCAAGCCTCCAGCGTCTGGCATCCGACGTCAGACGTCCGACCAATCACCCGGCCAATCATCCTACATCGTCATCCTGATGGCTGGTCAGCCAATGGCCAAGCTTGCTGGCCTTGGTCGTCAGGTAGGAATCGTTGTGAGGATTGCGTCCGACTTCCAGCGGCAAACGTTCCACAACATCCACGCCACCATCCTTGAGTGCCTCAACTTTTTTGGGGTTATTCGTCATGAGTCGCAAGGCCTTAACACCCAGATGAGACAACATCCCTGAACAGACTGAATAATCACGCAGATCAGCAGCGAAGCCAAGTTGCTCATTCGCCTCAACGGTATCTGCCCCTCTGTCTTGCAAGTGGTAAGCACGAATTTTGTTCAGCAAGCCGATACCACGGCCCTCCTGACGTAAATACAGCAGCAGGCCACGACCTTCATCTGCAATCGACTGCAAAGCCTGTTCCAGCTGGTATCCGCAGTCACAGCGCATGCTGAACAGAGCGTCGCCTGTCAGACATTCTGAATGCGTGCGAGCCAACACCGGTTGACCGTCTGCAACATCACCCAAGGTCAGGACCACATGCTCCTGCCCGGACGCGGTATCCTCAAAACCATGCATATCAAAGACGGCAAATGGCGTTGGCAGACGACAAGACTCTATATAGCGAACAGTCACGAACGGTCCTCGAATTTAAGGGGGGCGGAATTGTATCACACAAACGCAACTTGCAAAGGGGCCTTGTAGCCCCGGACAGGGCAACATGGGGACAATCCCTCGCGACCACGGGCGAGTTCGGATACACTCAACTCAAACCCTGCAAGCGCAGCACTGGCCATTCATCAATCAATTTCGCATTATGCCTGATCACAAGTCTTTATCTGCCCGGAATTACGTCAAAGCCGTCGCACTTCTCAATCGCGGTGAAACAAATCAAGCCGCTGCTCTGTTCTATCAGGTCGTTAGTCAGGACCCATCAAACACCTCGGCCGTTATGCAATTAGCGCGTTTGCTGTTGGCACATCAACACTTTCTGAAAGCACTGAGCGTACTTGAAAAGCACCAGCCTTTTGCTCCGAAAGAGCACGCATACTGGCATATGCTGGGAGCCTTGCAGCTAAAGCAGGGAAAGCCCACGGCCGCGCTGGAGTCAGCTGAGCGGGCACTTGAAATCGCATCAACCACCATTGCCACAATAAATCTGAAAGGCAACATTCTGTTGGAGCTTGGCAACTTCGAAGATGCGATAGCAACATTCAAGGCAGCCATTGCCCTGAACAGTGACGAAGTCGATCCGCATAACAACATCGCCTGGGCCTATCGTGCCCTCGGAGAAAAGGAACGTGCCATTCACCATTTTGCCGAGGCCTACCGACTGGAGCCCTCCGCAACAGAGGCGCTCAGCGGCATTCTACTTCTAAAAACTTTTCAGGATGCCAGTGCGCCCGAAATTGAAGAAGCCACCCTAAAGCTCAAGGAGCAGCAACTACCTATCGCAAAGAGAGTCGAACTGAGTTTCGCCACTGGCAAGGCTTTTGAAGACAGTCAGGATTACTCTCAGGCTTTCCACTACTTCAAACAAGGCAATCAAATCTGGCGGCAAACGCTCAAGTATGACCCTCAACAGGAACAAGCCTACTTCGACACACTCAAAACCAGTTACTCCGAACATAAAGAAAACGTTTCCCCAAGCGATGCACCAACTCCGATCTTCGTGCTTGGGATGCCACGTTCATCCACCAGTCTGGTAGAGCAAATTCTGGCGAGTCATTCCGAAGTGACAGGTGCCGGAGAGCTGGATCTGCTGAATAGTCTTTTAACGGGTGCCGGCCGGCTCAATTGGCGGCCGGAACAGGCAACAAAGATTCGTCAGGCCTACCTTTCGGGAATAGAAAAGAAGGCCGGGGGCAAACGCTACGTAGTAGACAAGATGCCACAGAATTTCCGCTATATCGGGATTATTCTGCAGTGCTGGCCCGAGGCAAAAATCATTCATTGCCAGCGAGATCCGAGAGACAACTGCCTGTCACTGTTCAAGCACCACTTCCCCATGACCAGCCACCCCTATGCCTATCAGGAAGACGAACTGGTGCATTATTATGGCCTTTTTCAGGATTTGATGAAGCACTGGAACGATATTGCTCCGGGCAAGCTATTAAACCTCTCTTATGAAGCATTGGTAGACGATTTCGATACACAGCTTGAGACGCTGCTGGACTTTACAGGACTCTCTTTCGAACCGGCTTGCAGGGACTTTCAAAATACAAAAAGGGCGATACGTACCGCCAGCTCTGATCAAGTCAGACGGGGGCTTTACACCAGTGGTAAGGGCCAGTGGCAAAACTATGAACAGCAGCTGGGGGAGATGTTTGAAGAGTTGGCCAGATTGTCTGGTGTCTGACGCTTGAAGCCTTAAGCCTGTATTGGAACCGGCGAAATAATATTTCCTCCGACACGAATGGCACTTACTTAAGCTTGAAAACCCTCCATTCTTGCCCAAAAGCGTCATTCCCGAGTTGTTTTAGTCGGGAATCCATTGTCTTCTGGACGTTATGCCACACGACAACATTGTGCCATGTGGATCCCGGCGCAAAAGGCTACCGGGATGACGCTGTACTGAGTATTCAAGATTGTCAGTTCGCCGTAAGCAAGCACCATTCCCCTCCGACACCGTTCTCTTCACTCTGTTAACTTATCAGCAAGCGCCTCGCCGTTGAAGCTGATGCCATCCCAGCCATGCTTGATAAAGTTGCGGATGTTCTGGTGGTCTGTGCCTTCAGGATTTTGCAACACATCTTTACGATAGTAATCACCAAAGCACGCTAGGGTTTGTTCTTCGTTTAGCTCATGCAGTTTGGCAAAGTAGAACAGCTTGCATGAGCCCTGGTTCTGCTCATGAGTGTTCTCAAGATCAGCATTGCTGAAGCCGGTTGGCGTGTGGTCATAATTTTCTGAAATCACTTCCATCACCATGTCAAAGCCGACATTGGATGGCTGGGTTTTCACAAGATCAAGAAATTCATCAATGCGCATATCGTGTTACTACCTTAAAAGTGTCTAATTCGATTATTGTCGCCAGCATCCCGCGGCCGCTTCTGGCTCAGCCTGTTAAGGCCAGTCCAGCTCAAAACGCTCACTGCGCTTAGTGGGAGACGGGAGACGCAAGTTCATTTGGGTCTAGCGTCAGACATCCGACGCTATCCACCAGTTGCATTCATAAACCTCACAATCTCAGGCTCATTGGAATGGTCGAAATAGTGGCGTTCGGGTTTCAGGTCCAGCGCCAGAATGATGGCCTTTTGCAGCCGTTCGCGGTCGCCCGGATAGCGTCTGATGATGGCTTTCAGGTCGAGGGAGTGTTCATGGCCGAGACAAAGCAGGAGCCGTCCCTCCGCAGTGACCCGAACACGGTTACACTCTCCACAGAAATTGTGACTGTGTGGTGAGATAAAGCCGACACGGGAGTCCGTGCCTGTCAGTTTAAACATGCGCGAAGGGCCGTCGGTTACCTTGCCCGAACAGGGCAGCATGTCCCAGCGCGCGGCGATACGTTCGCGAATCTCGTCACTGGCCATAAAGGCTTCGGCCCGGTCATGCTCGCTGATACTGCCAAGCGGCATCTCTTCGATAAAACTGATATCGATCCCAAGCCCGACCGCATAATCCACCAGCGCTTCGATTTCGTCATCGTTACGGCCTTTGAGAATCACAGTATTGAGCTTGATTCGCTCAAAGCCTGCAGCAATCGCGGCTTCAATGCCGGCTTGCACATCCTCGAGCTTGCCAGTTCGGGTCAGGCGCCTAAAGCGCTCTGCCTGAAGACTATCCAGACTGATATTGAGACGTTTAAGGCCTGCAGCTTTCAACTCAGGCGCCATCGTTGCCAGACGTGAGCCGTTGGTGGTCATCACCAGCTCGTCCAGACCATCGATCGCTCCCAGTTCCCGGCAAAGCCCCAGCACATTGGTACGGATCAGCGGTTCCCCACCAGTCAGACGAACTTTTCGCACGCCAAGTGATACGAACACTTCAGCAATCGTCTGCATTTCTTCCAGCGACAAGACCTGCTCGCGCGGGACAAAGGTCATCTTCTCGTCCATGCAGTAAACGCAGCGAAAGTCACAGCGATCTGTCACCGAAAGCCTGAGATAGCTGATTTCGCGCCCAAAGGGATCTTTCAAAGCGGTTTCCTGTTTAGACTGCATGCTTGCTCCACCCCGGCAACTTACTCTGCCAGATAATGTCCACTGCGGCCGCCTGTCTTTTCGACAAGGCGTGTTTCTTCAATCACCATGCCCTTGTCAACGGCCTTGCACATATCATACAGGGTGAGCGCGGCGACCGATACGGAGGTCAGGGCCTCCATCTCAACGCCGGTTTTTGCATCGAGCTTGCAGGTGCTTACTATTTCCACATAGGCTGCCTGATTTGCTTTCGCAGCAAGCGGTTTCAGTTCCACCGAAACCGAACTCAGGTTTAGAGCATGGCACAGTGGAATAAGTTCCGAACACTTCTTGGCAGCCATAATACCGGCGATGCGGCAGGTGGCGAAAACATCGCCCTTTTTATGCCGGCCTTCGGTAATCATGGCCAGGGTTTCCGGCAACATGCGTACTTTCGCAATAGCCCGCGCGGTACGATGGGTGACCTCTTTGTCGCCGACATCAACCATATGGGCCTGGCCGCGACTATCAAGATGGGTTAGTTGATCAGTCATTATCTCTCACCAAGCGTTATCATTTCAGGTGGTAATTCGAATCTCGGGTGCCAGCCCGGAAATACCGGCGATACCCTGAGCGCCCGCCTGACGGGCGCCATTCAGATCGCTCCGGCGCAATCCTCCCAGAGCATAGACAGGTACTTTAGAAGGTTTCACCCACTGTGAGAAGCACTGCCAACCAATCGGCTCGGCCTGAGGGTGCGAGATGGTTTGTTTGACCGGCGACAACGTGGCGTAGCCAAGCCCCAAATGTTCCGCATGCGCAAGCTCTGCTTCGGAATGGCAGGACATACCCAATCCAAGGGAATTGCCGAAACGATGCTTCTTCTGCAAGGCAATCTGCGCGGGCATATGGACGCCGCAATCAAATTCCGGCCAAAAGTCATCCGGGTCTCCGTGCAACAGAACCTGCATATCGCCTACTAATTTATGCTTCAGTACTTCGCGTGCCAATTGCCGATAAGCATGCGGTGACCAGTGCTTTTGTCTGAGAACAACCATTTTAATGGCAGATTGCCGCAGGTGCTCAAGATAGGCAAAAACCGTAGGAAGGCTATCCAGTTCAGGGGTGATAGCAAGCGTTTCAGGCAACTGACAGGCGCTGATAATCGGTCTGTTCGCACTTGGAAAAGTGTATTCGGGCAAAGCCTTAAGATCGACCCACCGCACTTTCTGACCTTCCCGCCCCGAAGGTATTCCGGAAAACGCCCGCACAGACCAGACATCCAGTAACACCTTTTTTTCGGGGTAATTGTGGGTAATCTGGATCAAGGGAAACAAAGCGTCGGAATCAAGGTCAATTGTAATACCCAGCTCTTCATGCAACTCTCGCCGAAGTGCTTCCTGAACACTCTCCCCTGCTTCGACCTTGCCGCCGGGGAACTCCCAACAATCACCTTGATGCTGGTGGGCTGCACGCCGACTGATCAGTATCTCCTCGCCGGTAAAAGAGCTGCCGGATCGGCGAATAACGCCTACGGCGACATGAACTCGCTTATCAGACACGTTCAGGTACGGTATTCCGCATTAATCTTGATGTAATCGTGTGACAAGTCTGTTGTCCAGACTGTTTCGTCATATTGCCCTCGGCCGAGCATTACGCGAATGGTAATTTCTTCCCGATCCATTTCTGCCTGCCCCGCGGCTTCCGTATATTGCGGGTTTTTTTCGCCTCGCTTTACGATGCAGGTACTGCCCAGATAGATATCCACCAACGATAAATCCAGATCTTGAATCGGCGCCCGCCCCAATGCCGCCAGAATACGCCCCCAATTGGGATCGGACGCGAACAAGGCCGTTTTGATGAGAGGAGAATGGGCAATGGTGTAAGCCGCTGACAGGGCTTCTTCCTGACTGCTCGCCTGCTCTATAACGACAGAAACGAACTTTGTCGCACCTTCGCCGTCCCTGACAATCGCCTGAGCAAGTTCAGTAAACACATCTTTCAGGCATTGTTTGAAGGCCGGGAAATCGGGATGTGCAGTATCAATGTCGGGCGCTGAGGACTGACCTGTCGCCACCAGCATACAGGCATCATTGGTGGAGGTATCGCCATCGACGGTGATACGGTTAAAACTGGACTCTGACAACTCTTTGATCAGCGAACGACATAGTGTTTCCGACATGCCTGCGTCAGTCGCGATAAAACCGAGCATCGTTGCCATATTGGGCTTGATCATGCCGGCACCTTTGCTGATGCCACTGATACTCAAGGTTTCGCCACCATAACTGACACTTGCGGTCACTCCCTTTGAGCGAGTATCGGTGGTTAAAATCCCTTCTGCCGCTCCTGACCAGCCCTCGCAGTCCAGCGCTGCCAAGGCAGAAGGAAGACCACTGGTAATGCGTTCTACCGGTAATTTTTCACCAATGACACCCGTTGAAAACGGCAATACCGAATCTTGATCGCACCCCGCCAACCTGGCCAGTTCCGAACAACACTCCTGTGCATCACGCATCCCTTGCTCACCGGTACCGGCATTGGCATTCCCGGTGTTGATCAGAAAGTAGGCTGGCCCTTTTTCGGCAATGCTAGATTCCAACCGGGCCTTGCACAATTGCACGGGGGCGGCACAAAAAGCGTTCCGCGTAAAAACACCGGCACATGCACTGCCCTGCGCAATTTCGATCACCACCAGATCCTTCTTGCCCGGTTTTTTGATTCCGGCGCAGGTGACTCCCAGCCGCATACCTTCGATGGCCTTGAATTCAGGAAGCTGAGCCTTACCTACTGCCAAAACAATCTCCAGTTCTTTAACCTTACCATGGGCACTTAAGCGGACACCTGTCCGTGACACTGCTTGAACTTTTTACCTGACCCACAAGGGCAGGGCTCATTTCTGCCAACTTTCCGGCCGTTCCGGGTCATTGGTTCCTGCCTTGCCTGAGGAGCGGATTCATCATCCGGATTGTCAGCAACCGCGACAGAGGCATCGGCATGCTCTGTTTTGGCACTACCCAGTTGCTGCTCGAGCGCCTCTTTGCGTTGCTGCTCTATCTCGTCCAGTTCTTCCTGAGACTGAATCTTGACGTGACTTGAGATACGCACGACATCATGTTTGAGATTACTGAGTAATCCTTCAAACATTTCGTAGGCTTCTTTCTTGTACTCGTTTTTCGGATTTTTCTGGGCATAGCTCCGCAAGTGAATGCCCTGTCGCAAAAAGTCCATGGCAGCCAGATGCTCCTTCCACAGCGTATCCAGCACGTGCAGGAAGATCTGCTTCTCAAAGGAGCGCATGGCCTGGGCTCCCGCCTGCTCTTCCTTGTCTTTGTATACCTTGACGATTTCTTCCAGAATTCTGTCACGCAAGGTCTCTTCATGCAGTGAGTCGTCCTGATCCAACCACTGGCGGATAGGCAACTTGACGGCAAACTCCCGCTCCAGTTCCTGTTCAAGACGAGGCACGTCCCACTGTTCTTCAATACTTTGCGGCGGGATGCAGCCACTGATGACTTCGTTCACCACTTCTTCCCTGATCGCCGCAACGATTTCGGAAATATCGTCAGTTTCCATAACATGGTTGCGTTGCTCATAGATCACGGTTCGCTGATCATTGGCTACATCGTCATACTCAAGCAAAGACTTACGAATATCGAAGTTGCGGCCCTCAACTTTACGTTGCGCCTTCTCAATCGCATTGCTGACCATTTTGTGTTCAATGGCCTCGCCTTTTTCCATCCCGAGGCGCTGCATGATGCCGCGTACCCTGTCGGAGGCAAACAGCCGCATCAGATTGTCTTCCAGCGACAGGAAGAAGCGCGTACTGCCCGGATCACCCTGACGGCCCGCACGCCCTCTGAGCTGATTGTCGATCCGTCTGGATTCGTGCCTTTCGGTACCCAGAATATGTAATCCTCCGGCCTCCAGCACGGCCTTGTTACGCACTTCCCAATCCTGCTTGATCTTCTCTATCTGCTGCTCATCCGGTTTTTTGAGCGCCTTGATCTCGGCTTCCCAATTACCACCCAGCACAATATCCGTACCCCGGCCTGCCATGTTGGTGGCAATAGTGACTGTTCCGGGCATACCGGCCTGAGCAATGATTTCCGCTTCCTGCGCATGATGCTTTGCATTGAGGACGCTGTGCTTGATGCCTGCCTTCTTCAGGAGCCCCGAAAGATACTCTGATGCTTCTATGGAAGCCGTTCCCACCAGAACCGGCCTTTTCTGGGCCACAACCGCTTGGATTTCATCAATAATGGCCTGGAATTTCTCTTCCTGGGTCAGGTAAACCAGATCGTTGTAGTCGACCCGCTGGACCTGTTTGTTGGTCGGGATAACGACAACGTCCAGCCCATAAATCTGGTTAAACTCGTACGCTTCGGTATCGGCCGTGCCCGTCATACCTGCCAATTTGTTGTAGAGCCGGAAGTAATTCTGGAAAGTCGTCGAGGCCAGTGTCTGGCTTTCTGCCTGGATGGCGACACCCTCTTTGGCTTCGATGGCCTGATGCAGCCCCTCACCCCAGCGGCGGCCCGCCATGGTACGCCCGGTATGCTCATCAATGATCACAATCTGCTTGTTCTGGACAATGTAATCTACATCCTTCACATACAGATACTGCGCTCGCAGAGCGGACTGCACATGGTGCAATAAGTTCAGATTGGCAGGAGCGTACAGACTATCACCTTCCTGCAATACGCCCTGTTTAATCAACAGGGCTTCCAGAAATGTATGGCCGGCCTCTGTCAGCTCAGCATTTTTGGTCTTTTCGTCGAGGATAAAGTGTCCGTCATCAATCGGCTTGCCATCTTCCCCTACTTCGGCCTGGACCAACTGTGGAATCAGGGTTTTGGTCTGCTTGTACAGTTTCGAGTTGTCTTGCGCAGCACCCGATATGACCAGCGGGGTTCTCGCCTCATCGATCAGGATCGAATCCACCTCATCGACAATGGCAAAATTCAGACCGCGCTGATTCTTGTAGTCAAGGCTGAATGCCATGTTGTCGCGCAGATAATCGAAGCCGAACTCATTATTGGTACCATAGGTAATATCCGCCTGGTACGCGGCTTTCTTTTCTTCCGGGGGCTGGCCAGCGTAAACAACGCCAACTTTCAGACCCAAAAATTCGTACAGTGGAGCCATCCAGGACGAATCACGCTTTGCCAGGTAATCGTTCACGGTGACGACATGCACACCTTTACCTTCGAGGGCATTCAGATAAACCGGCAAAGTCGCAACCAGCGTTTTACCTTCACCCGTTCGCATTTCGGCGATACGTCCCTCATGCAGGGTAATGCCACCAATCATCTGTACATCGAAATGACGCATGGACAGTGCACGTTTACTTGCCTCACGCGCCACGGCAAATGCCTCTGGCATAATCTTATCGAGCGTTTCGCCTTCAGCAATTCGTTTTCTGAATTCTTCAGTCTTGGCACGCAGAGCGTGATCCTCGAGTTTGGACAAGGATTCTTCCAGCTCATTGATGCGCGCAACCACTTTGGTCATGCGCTTGAGTTCACGCTTGTTTTTGCTGCCGAAAATTTTTGTTAACGCTGATGAAAACATAGTGCTCTTCTATTCTGCTTGAATTTCAAAAGTCTTAAATTGGAGGGGGGAAGATTACAATCGCCTGAATAACGCAGCCTAGCAGCTGATTAAGATCAGAAATATTAGCTTCGAGCGCCCTTTGACCCTGATAAAATGAGGTCTCAATTCTACAGCGATTTATAGTGGGACTAAAAGGGGCGTTTACAAGGTTTCTGGTGACAATTTGGCCGAACGGCCGATTCAAACTGTGTACTGGTAGCGGTTTTAACGGCTTGCCCGGTGAATAAACTTTTTGGGATCGAGGGTACGGCCGTTCTTGAGTACTTCATAATGGACATGAGGACCGGTTGACCGCCCGGTGCTGCCCATTTTAGCAATCACCTCACCCTTCTCGACGATCGTCCCGACATCAACCAGCAACTCTTTACAATGCGCATACCGCGTCGCATAGCCTCCGCCATGGTTGATTTCCACCAGATTGCCATAGCCATAGCGCTCCCCGGACCAAGTGACCACACCCGAAGCAACTGCGACAATGTCAGAGCCTTCCTTACCTGCGAAATCAACCCCTGCATGCCAAGCCCGTTTTCCGGTAAAGGGGTCTGAACGATAGCCATAGGGTGAGGACATCCAGCCCCAGCCAATCGGCCTGCCAGCGATAAACAGTTCTTTCTGAATAGTGCGGTTGGCGAACAGCTTTTCAATAATCTCCAGCTGTTGCTCTCTGCTTACCAGCGCATTTTCGATCCGGTTAAGCGAATCATTTAACTCTATTTCGGTAAAGGATTGCCCCTCTGAATCTTCAATCGGACCACCCACTGCCGGGATGGAGCTGAAGTCGAATTCGCCATTCTTGAGCTTGGCAACTTCTGTCAGGCGCTGCCCCAATGCATCCAGCCTAAGCAAACGAGCATGCATGTTTCCCATTCTCAGGGTAAGTGCATCCAGACGTTCCCGCGTCAATTGTTCCAGCGACTGAAGCTGTAATTTCTGGCTCGCCAGTTCCTTACGCCAGGCTTGAACGGCCTCCGGAGAGACGATGTTGGCTGTCGGATCGATCCTGTTCTGCGCCTGGCCCAGCTGAAAGGCGAGCGCCACCGCTACCGCCAGCAATACAAAAACACAAGCGGCAGCCAACACAATACGGGACCCACTCAAACTAAGGACGCGTGATTTACCGTGCTGTTTTCCGACAAAGATAATATTCATAGATGATTCAAGCAGCTTAAATACATGGGCGAAAAAGGATTAACCTTTCACCTAGCAACAAGGGTGCCGTATTATAGGCACTAGAAACGACAAGAGCCACAGATTCCTATACCGCAATGGCAATGGCGCGCTCAAACGGCCCGGATACGCGCATTGCCGGTTTCAAACAAGCGAGTGCAACTTTAGGCGACCCTATGCTGAGAAGGCAACCCAAGAAACGTCAATTAGCCACCGCCCTGGGGCTCGAGAAACTGACCGAGTGCTCAAGTGACCTCAGTCGCCTATTGTCTACGGCCAATCAATTAAGCCATTACGACCAGGCGTTTGAGCAGATCCTGCCTCACTTTCTGCAAGGCTGCTTTCACGTAAACAGCATCAGCAAATCCCACCTGGTCCTCACATGCAGCTCTGCTACCATGGCAACACGTTTCCGCATGACCCAGAAGCAGGTGATCGAGCAGCTCAACCGACAAACCGACCTGGCAATTCAGCACGTCAAAATCAAAATACGCCCCGGCAACCTTCAAAGCACCGAACAACGGCAAACCAGGCGTAAATTGAGCAAAAAAAATGCTCAACTACTGGAGAAAGCAGCTGAGCAGACAGAAGATCAAAAACTTAAACTGGTATTGCAAAAGCTTGCCGCTCACGGCGACAAACAGTAAATCAGGCCGCGAGCACCGGCTTCATATATGAGATAGGTGCAGAGCTGGCATCCTCGAAGGTTTTCACCTGCCAGGCATCAGTTTCCTTAATCAGCTTTCTCAACAGTTTGTTGTTCAGGTCGTGACCCGACTTATAGCCCTTAAACTCGCCCACCAGGCTGTTACCAAGCAGGTAAAGATCGCCTATGGCGTCCAGAATCTTGTGTTTGACGAACTCGTCATCGTAACGCAGGCCGTCTTCGTTCAATACCTTGTACTCGTCTACAACGATGGCATTATCAACACTGCCACCCAATGCGAGGTTCATTTCTCTGAGACGCTCAATATCACGCATAAAACCGAACGTGCGCGCCCGACTCACTTCTTTTACAAAGGAGGTGCTTGAAAAATCGATCGCAGCTTCCTGTGACCGGTTCTTGAAAACAGGATGATCAAAATCAATCGCGAACCCGACCTTGAATCCATTAAACGGAAGGAAGGTGGCCTTTTTGCCATCCTCTTCGATCGTCACTTCTTTTGTGATCTGGATGAATTTCTTCGGGGCTTCCTGTTCTTCTATTCCTGCTGACTGGATCAGAAATACGAACGGACCCGCGCTGCCATCCATAATCGGGACTTCTGCAGCACTCAGTTCAACACGGCAATTGTCTATACCCAGACCTGCCATCGCAGAGAGCAAATGCTCGACGGTAGCGACCTTCACCCCTTCTTTAACCAAAGTGGTGGATAACAGGGTTTCACCTACATTCTCAGCGCGCGCCGGAATTTCCACGACTGGATCCAGATCCGTGCGGCAGAAAACGATTCCTGAATCGATAGGAGCAGGCATCAGAGTCAGATAGACTTTTTTACCTGAATGCAGACCAACGCCAGTGGCGCGAATCGTATTCTTTAAAGTGCGCTGTTTAATCATATATACGCTATTTTACCTTGCAAACTGCTTCAACTGGTCAAAAAACAGGCGCATACTAACAGAACACCCCTGAATACCCAAGAACAATCCGTTACCATTCATTAATATGTAACATTGGGTAAATAAACTGCTCGCGAGCTCCTTGCTGCAAGCAGTTTATCTAGCCTGATTGAAGCCTCGGACCTGATCCGTCAGTCTGCCTGCCTGCGTAAAAAGGCCGGAATGTCGAGATAGTCAACGCTTGGTTGTGCGCCCTCGACTGCCTCAGTACTAACCGCAGCATTTCCGACATTCACGCGAGGACGCTGCTGACGAATGACAGTCGGCTTGTCCAGCTCGTTATAGTTGGGGCGTCCATCGGCATTACTGGTTTTGGATGTATTGTCGACAACCTTGACCGGTTTTTCCCAAGAGTTAGCCAGTCCGGTCGCAACCACCGTCACTTTCAATTCATCTGTCATTTCCGGATCGATAACCGTTCCAACAACTACTGTCGCTGAATCAGACGCAAACTCTTCAACGATGTTACCCACCTCGGAAAACTCGCCAAGGTTCAGATCTACGCCCGCCGTGATATTGACAAGAATGCCTCTCGCACCCTGCAAGTTGATATCTTCCAGCAAGGGGCTTCGAATGGCTGCTTCGGCCGCTTCCCGGGCACGGTCTTCGCCAGTTGCAGAACCGGTCCCCATCATCGCCATGCCCATTTCCGACATCACGGTTTTCACATCGGCAAAGTCGACGTTGATCATACCCGGACGGATAATCAGGTCTGCTATGCCCTGTACCGCACCTTGCAGGACATCATTCGCCGCACCAAATGCGTCCAGAAGGGTTGTGTTCTTACCCAGAACCGAGAGCAGTTTTTCATTGGGAATGGTGATCAGCGAATCAACATTCTCGGCCAATTCCGCCAGACCCGCCTCGGCAATCTTCAAACGCTTTCCGCCTTCAAATGGAAACGGTTTGGTAACGACAGCCACAGTCAGAATACCCAGATCGCGGGCGACTTCTGCGACAATAGGCGCACCACCAGTACCCGTACCGCCACCCATACCAGCGGTAATGAATACCATGTCCGCACCTTTAAGGGTTTCTGCAATGCGCTCCCGATCTTCCAATGCGGCCTGACGACCGATTTCGGGATTAGCGCCTGCGCCCAGACCTTTCGTGATTGTGCTTCCCAACTGAATAACGGCTTTGGAATCCAGGTCCTTCAGAGCCTGCGAATCCGTATTTGCGCAGATAAACTCCACGCCATCCACATCACCACTTAACATGTGTCGAACGGCATTGCCGCCGCCTCCGCCCACGCCAACTACTTTGATTACTGCGTTCTGAGATACATTCTCAACGAGTTCGAACATCACCCTTCTCCTAATATAATTGCTTCAATCTGCTAGTTATTACTTCAATAATATTAACTTCGTTTTTTTGTTCGCCGGCTAGAAATTCCCTGTAAACCAGCTCTTTATTTTTTCAACGACTCCGACTCCGGAATCCGGTTTGACTACGTCCACAGCGCCGCTTTCGCGCTGCTTCAAACCATACATCAGGAGTCCAACCCCGGTTGCGTACATGGGGTTATTTACCACATCCGACAGACCACTCACTCCCTGGGGAGAAGCAAGTCTGACCGGCATATGGAAAATTTCTTCGGCCAACTCAACTACACCTTCCATCTTGGAGGTGCCTCCGGTCAGCACAATGCCTGCCGCAATCATTTCTTCGAACCCGCTTCGTCGAAGTTCCGATTGCACCAGCGTAAACAGCTCTTCATAACGAGGCTCAACGACTTCCGCCAAGGCCTGTCTCGACAAATCACGTGGCGGACGGTCTCCTACACTGGGCACTTTGATAGTTTCATCCGCTCCGGCAAGCTGGGTCAGAGCGCAGGCATATTTGATTTTGATTTCTTCTGCGTTTTGCGTCGGTGTCCGCAGGGCCATGGCGATATCATTCGTCACTTGGTCTCCGGCAATCGGGATGACCGCAGTGTGGCGAATTGCACCCCCGGTAAAGATTGCGATATCGGTGGTGCCGCCACCAATATCCACCACGCAAACGCCCAGCTCTTTTTCATCTTCAGTCAGCACGGCATAAGCCGAGGCCAGCTGTTCGAGAATAATGTCATCAACGTCCAACCCGCACTTTTGCACGCATTTTTCGATGTTCTGGGCAGCATTCACGGCACAGGTCACCAGATGCACCTTCGCTTCCAGCCTGACGCCGGACATCCCCAAAGGCTCTTTGATACCTTCCTGGCTATCAATCACGTATTCCTGAGGCAAAATATGCAGCACTTTCTGATCGGCCGGAATCGCAACAGCTTGCGCGGCGTCGATCACCCGATCAATATCGGCCTGCACGACTTCGCGATCTTTCACCGCAACAATGCCATGCGAATTCATGCTGCGAATGTGACTTCCCGCGATCCCCGCATAAACCGAGTGAATGTCGCAGCCAGCCATCAATTCGGCCTCTTCAATCGCACGTTGTATTGCATTGACTGTGGTATCAATATTGACCACAACCCCGCGCTTCAATCCGCGCGAGGCATGGGAACCAATACCAATAATCTCGACCTTTCCTTCATCGTTACGTTTGCCAATAATGGCCACGACCTTGGATGTGCCAATGTCCAGTCCAACGGTGTATGTGCTATCTAATGTGCCAGCCATAAAGCCTGTCTCTTCGTTATGTTGCCTGAGCTGAAAATCACTTCATCAATCATTGCTGTTCGATTCGTCCGTCTGCGCTGGTCCCTTGTTTCCACTGAATTGCCAGACCATTCGGATAACGGGTATCAATCGCTTCCATACGACCAATGGTTTCAACGGATGCGCCGTGCAGTACTTTTACCAAGCGCTCTACCTTCTCATCAAAAGGAGCCGTTCCCAGCGCGACGCGTATCCCGTTGTCGAGCCGGATTTCCCAAACCCCTCTCGATTTAAGCTCCATCGCCAGTGCCGAAAAACCATAGGGCTTCAGAAGCTGTTCGACCTCTGCCAGCCGGGTAATCACTTCCAGTCGTGCTGCAATGGCACTGTCATCCGGCCCCTTGAGGCTAGGAAGAAATTGTCCCCAGTCGAGACTTTCAGGGGTAAAGACCTCACCAGAGGCATTCAGGTAATGCTGACTATTCCAGATCGCGACTGGCTTTTGTTCCAACGTTCCGACAGCGATCTGGCCAGGCCAAACACGGGTGACGGTGGATTCCCGTACCCAGGGAAGACTATCCACTTGCGTCTTGATCGCATTCAGATCCGCCATCAGAAAACTGCTCTCCAACCACGGCGATATCTTGCTGCTGACCTGTTCGGCACTCACCTTATTGAGTTCTCCGGAAACAGAAATAGAGCTTATTTCATGGTCAACCATGGCAATCAGATGACCTTTGAACACAAACAGCGTGATCAATAGCAGTGTTCCGCTCAGCAGCCCCGCATATGGTCTGATTGACTGCAAATAAAGGGACAAGGCCTCCCGTCTGTTTGATTCTGTACTTTGCGAAGCCAGCATCCTTGCGCCACTTCCACGCGGAAGTACTTTTGCGTTAGTTGCCATCACCCTGCTCCAGATCAGTTTCAGTTAAGGTCAGCATGAGTATTCGGGTAACCAGTTCGGCCATATCCCAGCCCTTGGCCCTCGCAGCCATTGGCACCAGACTATGGTCAGTCATCCCGGGAATGGTATTGACTTCCAGTAGCCAGAACCGACCTCTCAGATCACGCATCACATCGACCCGGCCCCAACCGGAGCAGCCCAAAGCTGCAAAAGCTTTGTCGCATAATCCGGACAGCATTTTCTCTTCGTCCTCATTCAGGCCCGAAGGTAAAAGGTATTGTGTATCGTCCGATTCGTACTTGGCCTCATAATCGTAAAAGGTGTGATCAGTTCTTAACCCGATCACTGGTAAGGTCTCGTCGCCGAGTATGCCTACCGTATATTCACTGCCTTCTATCCATTGCTCCAGCAGCACCTGCTGATCCAGCTTCAATGCACCCTCGATGGCAGACTCAAGCTGCGACTGGTTATTCACTTTGTAAACACCTAGCGAAGACCCCTCCCTGGAAGGTTTTACCGCCAGCGGGAAACCAATCAATGAAACCAGTTGTGACAACAGACTGGGGCGAATTTCTTCCACATAACCAAATCGCGGTGTCGGCAGATTCATGCCTTGCCAGATAAACTTTGACCGCGCCTTGTCCATCGCAATCGCTGATCCCATCACGCCGCTTCCGGTGTAGGGAATATCAAGTACCTCAAGCAAAGCCTGAGCGGTACCGTCTTCTCCGCCACGACCATGCAATGCCACAAACACACGATCAATCGGCGTGTTCTGCAAGACAGAAACATCACCGGTAAAATCCAGCGCAAACGCATCAACGCCCGCGGCTTTGAGTGCACCAAGTACTTCATGGCCACTCTTCAGCGAAATTTCGCGTTCGGCCGATGTTCCGCCCATCAGGACAGCTACTCTCCCCAAGGCTTTGACAATATGCTCAGGAGCGCGGAAATCAGTCATCCTGACCTCCTTTGCCTTCGGCCTTGCTCAGCAACCAGGCTGCCAGGCGAGGTGCGATCATGCCAACATTACCAGCGCCTTGTGTCAGTACCAGATCATCCGCTTCCAGTACTTTTTCCAACAGTTGTTCCAAAGACTCTTCCGACTCAACATAAAGCGGTTCCATTGCACTGCGCTGACGGATGCTTCGGCACAGGCTTTTACTGTCGGCTCCCGGAATCGGTTTTTCGCCGGCGGCATAAACGTCCAGCAGCAATAACACATCGACCTGAGAAAGCACCTGCACAAAGTCCTCATAAAGGTCTGAGGTTCGACTGTATCGATGTGGCTGGTAAATCATCACGATGCGTTTTTCACCCCAGCCAGCCCTGATCGCCTGAATCGTGGCGTTCACCTCACTGGGATGATGACCATAGTCATCGACCAGCATCACATCACGCCCGTCAAGACGATAGTTACCGTAGATCTGAAAGCGACGGCCAACGCCCTGAAACTTGCTTAAGGCCGATTTGATCGCGATATCCGCCACGCCCTCATCACTGGCAACTGCGATAGCTGCCAAGGCATTTAGAACATTGTGATGTCCGGGCATCTGCAGGGAAATTTCAAGGTCCGGCAACTCACCCGGACGCTTGACTGTAAACCGGTTCAACATGCCACTCTGATGAATATTTGTCGCACGGAAGTCCGCTTCATCCGAAACACCATAGGTAATCACCGAGCGGGATATTTCCGGAATCAGCGCTTGTACCACGGGATCATCGACACACATCACCGCGGCACCATAAAAAGGCAGGTTGTGCAAAAAATCCACGAAAGTCTGCTTGAGCCTTGAAAAATCACCGCCATAGGTATGCATATGATCGGCTTCGATATTGGTCACCACGGAAATCATTGGCGTCAAATGAAGAAATGACGCATCGCTCTCATCGGCTTCTGCAACCAGATAGCGCGACTCGCCCAATTTCGCATTGGTTCCTGCACTGTTCAGACGTCCGCCGATGACAAAAGTCGGATCCAGGCCAGCCTCACCCAATACAGAGGCAATCAGGCTGGTAGTGGTGGTTTTACCATGGGTACCAGCAATCGCAATGCCGTGCCTGTAGCGCATAATCTCGGCCAGCATTTCAGCGCGCGGAACAACCGGAACACGCGCTTCTCGCGCAGCCTTCACTTCCGGATTGGTTTCATCAATGGCACTCGATACGACCACCACATCCGCGTCGTCTACATTTTCGCTGCGATGCCCGATATAAATGGTTGCGCCAAGATGTTCCAGTCGCCTGGTAGATCCCGATTCCTGAATATCTGAACCGGTAATATCATAGTGTTGGTTGATCAGGACTTCGGCAATTCCACACATTCCGGAGCCACCAATACCCACAAAATGGATGCGCTGAATACGGCGCATTTCAGGAATGTCCGCGATCATGCCACCCGGGCTGCGATATGCCGGTGATTTACGCATAGCACAATCTCCTGCAAATATTGGCCACTATTTCGGTTGCGTCCGGTTTTGCCAGTTTTTTCGCGGCATCGGAGAGCTTCTGTAGCCGGATGGGCTTCTGTAGCAAGGGCACCAGCACATCCGCCAGAGTGCCCGGGTCCAGACTCTGCTGTTGAAGTATCCAGGCGGCTCCTGCCTGTTCCATGGTTTTGGCATTCAATGTCTGATGATCATCCACTGCATAGGGATAAGGCACCAACACCGCACCCAGCCCCGCCGCACAAAGTTCGGAAATGGTCAATGCGCCCGCCCTGCAGATGACAAAGTCAGCCCACCGATAGGCTTCGCTCATGTCTTCAATAAAGGCATCAATACGCACCTCAAGCTTCTCTCTTTCGTAAAGCGCTCGCGTATCCTTGAGCTTGTTCTCCCCTGTTTGGTGCCACACTTCCGGACGAATCGACTCATCCAGCGAAGCGATCGCCTTGGGCACGGTTTCGTTCAGACGTGCCGCACCGAGGCTGCCACCCAGGACCAGTATCCGAGCCTGATTTCTATTAGCCATGATGTCCTTGGGCTCGAAAAAAAGCTGACAGATCTCTTGCCTGATAGGATTGCCCACTACCTGTGTTTCCAGCTGTGGAGGAAAGGCATCCGGGAAAGCCTCCAGCACAGAGTTTGCAAGTCGGGCGAGTAAGCGGTTGGTCAGGCCTGCAATCGCATTTTGTTCATGTATCACCAAAGGTTTCCCCATGATCTTGGCGGCCAGACCACCGGGGCCGGAGGCATATCCACCCATACCCAAGACACAGTCAGGATTGACCCGATAGACCACAACCAGAGCCTGCATCAATGAAAGCAGGAGACGGAACGGAGCCAGCAAGCGCGTTGACAAACCCTTGCCCCGCAGCCCTTTTACCGACAGGCCCCTGAACGGGATATCTGTCGCGCCGATGATGCGCTCCTCCATACCATTGCGTGAGCCCATCCATACCACGGCATCACCTTGATAAATCAGGGCGCGAGCCGTTGCCAGCGCCGGGTAGACGTGACCTCCGGTGCCTCCCGCCATGACCAGATAGGTTTTGCGACTCATTTCGAATCACCTCCCCGGTCATCACTCAGCACCGACTTTCCGCTTTGAAGATCGGAATGAATACGCATCAGAATGCCAATACAGATACAACTGACAAGCAAACTGCTTCCGCCGTAACTTACCAGTGGCAAGGTGAGTCCTTTGGTGGGCAACAGCCCCATGTTGACACCCATGTTGATGAATGCCTGGATACCAATGAGCAATGCAATGCCGTAGGCCAGAAAAGCAGCGAATATCTGCTGCGCCTTGGCTGCGCGAATGCCGATAAACATCGCTCGCCATACCAGCACTACAAACAGCGAAATAATGATCAGACTTCCCAACAGGCCAAATTCCTCGGCAGCAATGGCATAGACAAAATCGGTATGCGCCTCAGGCAGATAGAACTGTTTTTGGACGCTGTTGCCGAGACCAACACCCAGCCACTCCCCACGACCAAATGCAATCAGGGACTGAACCAACTGATAGCCAGCACCAAACTGATGCTCCCAAGGGTCGGTATAGCCTATCAACCGTTCAAGTCGATAGGGTTGCAACTGAATCAGGATAAAAACACAGCCCAGACATAACATCAGCAGCACCGCAAAACGGCCCAGCTTGGCGCCGCTCAAAAAGATCATCCCGACGTATGCCGCGCCTATCACAACAGCCGCTCCGAGATCCGGCTCGGACAACAGCAGAAAACCGGCACAGCCAAGCACCAGCATCGGCTTGGCAAAGCCCCACCAGGAAACGCGAACCTCGTCGATGCGACGCACCAGATAACCGGCGAGATATACCACAAGAAACAGCTTGGCCAGCTCGGAGGGCTGCAGATTAATGCCTCCGAGTCCAATCCAGCGAGTACTGCCATTAACTTCCCGGCCAACGCCAGGCAGCAGCACTGCCACCAGCAGCAACAGGGAAACGGCCAACAGCAACCAGCCACTGTTTTGCCACCAGGTGACGGGGATGGTGTAGGCAATGGCTCCGGCACACAAGGCAATAAATATAAAAATGCCATGGCGAATCACGTAGTGGAACGGATCACCTACATTGGCATCTGCAACATCTATCGAAGCAGAAGCAATCATCACCAGACCAATCAGAATCAGTGACATTGCGGTCAGCAACAGCTTCAGATCCAACAACTGGACCGTAAGGAAATGGGAACTGTTCGGGTGCATTGTTCCTGCGGTCATAATTTCATGACCTCCTCGCAGAACACATCACCACGCTGCTGAAAATTATCAAACATATCGAAACTGGCGCAGGCCGGCGAAAACAGGACGATATCACCTTGCTCTGCGATCGCATGTGCGCGCCGCACCGCGTCATGCAATGTATCCGTCATCTCGGCCTGAACCACAGGTTTCAGTGCGTCGAGAAGCAAGGACTTATCCCGACCGTACAGCAAGGCCACTTTTCCATAACGCTTCATCGGCGCTTGCAATGCTGAAAGGTCTGCACCCTTGGCCTCGCCTCCGGCCAGCAAGACAACCTGACCATCAGCCTGTTCGCCAAAGCTGTTGATTGCAACAACCGTTGCACCCGTATTGGTCCCCTTTGAGTCGTTGATATAGTGAACACCGTTTAAACTGCGTACGGACTGGCAGCGATGCGGAAGGCCCGTAAACGATTTCAGAGCTGCCAGCATGGCTTCCATGCGCAATCCAACCGCCGAACCGAGCGACAGGGCGGCCAGCGCATTACTGATATTATGACGCCCTTTCAAAGCGACTTCGTCCAGGGGAATCAGCTGATCATAACTTTTGACGATGTATCTCGTACCCTGGTTTTCCGACAACCCAAATTTGTCCAGATCCTGACCCGACAGGCCGTAATGAAATATCTGCATGCCTTCTCGGGCCAATGGCTGGCTGAGCGGTTCATCATCATTCACCACGACTTTTTTCGCGCCCTGAAAGATACGCTGCTTGGCTTGCAGATAAGCCATTCTCGACGGGTAGCGGTCCATGTGATCTTCTGAAATATTCAGCAGGGCAACGGCCTTGGCATTCAGGTTGGTCGTGGTTTCCAACTGGAAACTGGAAAGTTCCAACACATACAGCTCAACAGAATCATCGAGCAGATCCAGCGCTGGCACACCGAGATTTCCTCCGACCGCAACACGCGTCCCGTTCAGGCGGGCCATTTCACCCAACAGCGTTGTAACAGTACTTTTGCCATTGGACCCTGTGATGGCAACGATAGGTGCGCGCGCGTACTCTGCAAACACATCAATATCACCCCGCACCAGAACACCCTGCTCTGCAGCACGGCGAATCTCCTCGGTGGAAAGTGCAACACCGGGGCTTAACCATATTTCATCTGCGGCCAATAACACCGCCTGATCAAGACCACCAAAAATCAGTTGTTCGCCGCTGAATTCCTCGCGCAGACTTTCACAATCAGGAGGCGCTTCACGACTATCCATCATCACAAAGCCTCGTCCCTGCCTGCGCAGAAAACGCGCGCAGGAAACCCCCGTTTGCCCGGCGCCGACGATCACTATTTTTTTGTCTGTCGCGATTAAACTCACGCTTATCTCACCTTCAGGGTTGCCAAACCCACCAGAACCAGAACAACGGTGATGATCCAGAAACGGACAATCACACGCGGCTCGGGCCAGCCTTTCAGCTCAAAATGATGATGCAGTGGTGCCATTCTGAAGATCCGTCTTCCTGTAAGCTTGAACGAGGCGACCTGCAATATCACGGAGACAGTTTCCATCACAAAAACGCCGCCCATAATGAACAGCACAATTTCCTGGCGCACAATGACGGCAACAATGCCCAAGGCCGCACCGAGAGAGAGCGCACCAACATCTCCCATGAAAACCTGTGCCGGATAAGTGTTGAACCATAAAAAGCCGAGCCCTGCGCCCACCATCGCACCGCAAAATATGATCAACTCCCCTGAACCCGGGATATAGGGAATATGCAGATAATTGGCAAAAACGCTGTTGCCTGAGACATAGGCGAACAAACCCAGCGCACCCGCGACCAGCACCGTGGGCATGATTGCCAGACCATCCAGACCATCGGTCAGATTTACGGCATTACTGCTGCCAACGATCACAAGATAGGTCAGCAGAATGAATGCCGGGCCCAGCGAGAAGGCAACATCCTTGAATACCGGCACAATCAAGGCCGTTTCCTGGCTCAGGGTGGCGGTGAAATAAAGCGCAAAAGCGGCGATCAGACCGCAGACTGACTGCCAGAAGTATTTCCAGCGCGCGGGCAGCCCTCTGGAATTTTTTTCGACCACTTTACGGTAGTCATCTACCCAGCCAATGGCGCCGAATGAAAGGGTCACAAACAGGGTTATCCATACATATCGATTCCCCAAATCCGACCACAGCAGTGTACTGACAGCAACGGCAACCAGTATCAGTGCGCCGCCCATCGTCGGGGTACCGGCCTTGCTCAAATGTGATTGCGGCCCGTCATCACGCACCGATTGCCCGATCTGATATTGACTCAGCTTTCTGATCATGACCGGGCCAACAAACAGGGATATCAATAAGGCGGTCAGAACGCCCAGAATGCCCCTGAAAGTCAGGTACTGAAATACAGAAAGAAAGCCGATCAGCCCGGAAAGCTGCTCCAGTAAAAAGTGCAACATTAGTGCAGCCCTCCACGCATAAACTTCACGACCGCTTCCATTCCTGCCATTCGGGAGCCTTTCACCAGAATTACCGCAGGGTTTGGCGCCTCCTTCAACAGATATTGCGCTAGAGCCTCTTTGCTCTCAAATGCGCTCGCACCCTGCCCAAAGGTTTCCACCATCTCGTGCGCGTAGGGACCAAAGCAGCATAATTGGCCGACTCCAAGGTCCCGAGCGTAGGCGGCTACTTCAACATGGTAGTCCAGGGCCTCAGCCCCAAGCTCGCCCATTTCACCCAGCGCGGCAATCGTCGCACCAGACTGCATCTTCAATACGTCCAGCGCCGCCTTGACCGATATCGGATTAGCATTGTAGCTGTCATCCAGAACTACCAGCCCATTGCCAAGCTCCAATCGAGTCATGCGCCCATCTGAGGAATGGAGTGAGGCCAAACCATCCGCAACCTGCTGCATAGAGCAACCACAAACCAAGGCGAGCGCTGCAGCGGCTGCGGCATTACTGACATTGTGTTTTCCGGGCAGATGAATTGTTACTTGCTGTCTGGCCTGGCCATAGACGAGCTCAAAACTGGAACCCGCGTCCTGACAATTGATATTGTCTGCAAAAACATCGGCCGTTGAATCCTCTACCGAATAACGAAACAGCTGACAATCTTCGGAGACTCGCTGCTCCCAGACTGCACATGCCTTATCATCGACATTGAGCACGGCAATACCGGAGTGCTGTATCGTTTCATAGATCTCGCCCTTGGTTTCAACAATGGCTTCGTAGCTGCCAAACTCACCGATATGCGCCACACCGGCATTCAACACCAAGGCGATATCCGGCTTCACAAATTCGCCAAGGTAGGCAATATCACCGCGACGCCTGGCACCCATTTCCACGACCGCGAAGCGGGTCTCGGGCTGCATGCGCAACAAGGTTAGGGGAACGCCAATTTCATTGTTAAAATTGCCTTCAGTGGCGACGACTGGCCCGGCAAGCGACAGGATGGCATTCAACATATTTTTGGTCGTTGTTTTACCGGAGCTTCCGGTAATCCCTACGACTTTCCCTTCAAATACTTCTCGGTTCAAAGCCCCCGCGACACCCAGACATTTGCGTGTATCGGCCACCTGAACACCGCTCACTTGCTCTTTCACGACTTCCTCGGTCACGACCGCTAGACACCCCATGCTCACGGCATCCTCGATAAACCGGTGTCCGTCAAAACGATCACCCCGCAGGGCGACAAACACCGCATCGCGACAATCTCGGGAATCGGTACTTACTTTCTTGTAGCTCAAATCCGATCCGAACAATTGACCATCGCAACGGCTAGATAATTCCGACAAGGTGAATGGCCTAATCACAGACGGCCCCCTGTTCTTCATCCGGTGATGCGTCCATCGCCTTTCTGGCGACTTCGATATCACTGAAGTCAATGCGTTTGTGATCTATCTCCTGGTATGACTCGTGCCCCTTGCCCGCCAGCACAACAATGTCGTCAGGCTTTGCAGTCCGCAGCAAGTTTTCAATGGCTGTCGCACGACCATGAATCACCTCAACCCCGCGCTCGGAAGCAAATCCCTTCAGGATGTCTTCGACAATCGCCTTGGGGTCTTCCGTTCTGGGGTTGTCATCGGTCAACACAATGTGGTCCGCCAGCTTGTCTGCGATTTTGGCCATTTCGGCGCGCTTGCCGGGATCTCTGTCCCCGCCACAACCAAACATCAAGTGCAGCTGACCCTGACAATAGGGACGAACGGCTTCAAGCAGATTCTCCAAAGCATCGGGCGTATGTGCATAATCAACGACAACAGCCGCAAAGCCCGGCTTGCGAATCATTTCCATACGTCCCCTTACCGGACGAATTTCTGAAGCTTGCTCCAATTTCTCCAGCGAACCGCCAAGCCCGGTGCACACACCCATCGCCGCCATAAGGTTGGAAAGATTAAAACGACCGATCAGATCGGAGCGGAGCTCAAAACGGCCTTCCGGCATGTTGATTTCCGCGTATATGCCCAGATCCATTGGTTTGGGCTCTGCCAGAATAAGCGAGCAATTATTGAAGACCGAGCCTGAACGGCTTTCACCCTTGATGCTATAACCGATCACTTCAACGGAAGGATCCAGCGCGGATAGAATGGTTTCGGAATAGGGGTCTGCAATATTCAGGACGGCAAATTTCAGACCCGGCCTCTCAAACAGTTTCCGCTTTGCTCTCCCGTACTCTTCCATGGACCCATGATAATCGAGATGATCCCGCGTAAGATTGGTGAATACCGCGCCTTCAAAAAGCACTTCATCAACACGCCCCTGATCCAGGCCATGAGAAGAAACCTCCATAGCGACACAGTCCGCACTGCTGTCACGCATCTCTGCGAGGTAGCGATGCACATCAATCACGCTCGGCGTGGTTCTTTCGAGCGCGCTGAGCCCCGAATCAGAAAAGGGAAAACCGTAACCGAGGGTACCAATCACCCCGGTTTTGAAACCGTTCAACTGCAGCAATTGTGCGATATAGTGGCTCACTGAGGTCTTGCCATTGGTGCCTGTCACACCAATCACTTTGAGGTCGTTTGCAGGCTTCTGAAAAAACCGGCTTGCCAGCCGGCCCACCACTTTTCTGAGGTTGGGAAGATAGAGCTCAATCGCCTGACCGGACTCGTGCACTTTGCCGTTAAGCACATTACCTTCGACCAGAACCGCATTGGCACCTTTCTCTATCGCCTCTTGCAAGTGATCCTGAGCGCTGTAATTTTCCCCGGACAGCGCAATAAACAGGTCGCCAGTTTTGACTTGGCGGCTATCAATCTGTAAGCCATGTATCCGGGTATCGAGAACCGCAGGCACCGGGCAAATTCCGTCCAGTAATCGTGACAAATCAGTGGTGTAGGTATGATGCTTTGTCATAGTCAGCCCCTGTCCGGATCAAGCTCGCCACGTCTCGCGTAGACCGACGAATCGCTTCGCCACTCTGTGTCCGGAAACACCTCCAACAGACGCATGGTCTCCGACACCACCCGTGAAAACACCGGTGCAGCCACTTCGCCACCGTAATATTCCTCGCCCTGGGGCGCATCAATAACAACAACCATGGCGATCACGGGCTCCTCTGCCGGCGCTATTCCCGCAAAAATTGCCTTGTACTCGCTGTCTTCATACCCCTGCTCGCCTACCCGATGAACCGTTCCGGTTTTTCCTCCAACGCGATACATAGGTACCTGTGCCCGGGTTCCAGACCCACCTTTTGCAACGACCGCAGCCATGGCCTCACGCACGGCACGTGATACCGGTCGACTCAGAACCTGCTCTGCTTGCGCGCCTTGCTCTGTTTTAATCAATGAAAGCGGGTACTTAAGTCCACCATTACCCAAAATCATGTATGCCTGAGCCAGTTGCAAAGCCGTTGTACTAAGGCCATAGCCATAGGAGAGTGTGGCGACCTCAATCGGCCGCCACTCAACGGGGTGCGGGAGGTATCCAATACTTTCCCCCGGAAAACCAATGCCTGTATCCTGACCAAAACCCAGCCGATAAAACATGTCCCAAACGACTTCTCCGCTCAGATTCAAGGCCATTTTAGAGATGCCGACATTGCTGGATTTGGCAATGGCTGTGCGCACATTCAGAGTTCCGTAGTTTCTCGCATCCCGTATCGTTTTGCGCCCCAAACGCAGGTAGCCCGGGTCGGTATCCAACCAGGTATCCAGGGTAAACCTTCCGGACTCCATGCCCGCTGCCAGTGTTGCCAGTTTCATAGTAGATCCCGGCTCGAACACATCGGTAATCGCTCGGTTTCGCAAATGCGCTACGTTGAGCTGCTGACGATTATTCGGATTGTAAGAAGGCTGATTCACCATCGCCAGGATCTCGCCACTATGGATATCGAGCACCACGATCGAGCCTGATGCGGCCTTATGAGTTTCGACAGCCGCTTTCAGTTCGCGATAAGCGAGATACTGGATGCGCATGTCGAGCGACAAGGCAATGTCTTTACCGGGCTGGGAAGCCTTGATCGTGCCCAACTCTTTGATCACACGACCTTTTCGGTCTTTCATTACTCGGCGTGACCCCGGGTAACCGGTGAGCCAATCGTTGTAAGACAGCTCGACACCTTCCTGGCCGCGCTCATCGATGTCGGCAAAACCGACAACATGAGACGCAACCTCTCCGGCTGGATAGAAGCGCTTGTATTCAGTACGCCCGAAGATACCCGGCAAATTCAAAGCCTTTACCGCAGACACTTCGTATGGCGCCATCTTGCGCTTGAGGTAGACAAAGCGCTTATGGCGGCTGTTCTCGATCTTGCGCCGCAACCAGCGCTCACTTACATCGAGCGTCTCGGCCAATGCTCGATACTGCAGATCAGACAAGGCCACCAATTGCGGATCTGCATAAATGGTTTCTACTGGCGCGCTGATCGCCAATGGCTTGCCATGCCGATCGCTGATCAAACCCCTGTGCGCATCAATCGGTTCCAGCCTGATTGCTCTCGCATCGCCCTGACTCATCAGAAATGACTGATCGACGACATGCAGCTGCACTGCGCGCGCCAGCAAGGCGCAGGCAGCCAAGGCCATGCATCCGGCGAGCAAGTACACCCGCCATCGGATCAGGGCGGCTGAAGCTTCACTATCGTTACGCGCAGTCATTTCACCAATTCAACTTTACTGGAAGCTGGTAGCACCATCTTCAAATCTTCTCTCGCAATCGACTCAATACGACTGGGAGAGCTCCAGGCACTTTCTTCCAAAAGAAGTTGCGCCCACTCAAGCTGAAGCTGATCGTTCTGCTCCAGCAAAATTGCCTGTTCCGAAAACAACTGACGGCACAAATGCGATGAGTACACCACACCGATGGCAGACATCAGCAATATCAGCAACAAGCCACTCGTTACCAAAACGTCGCGGATCGACAGGCCGCTGACAAAACGCACTGTCAGGCGCTTCTTGGCCATCAAGCCATCCAGCAATGCCGCGGGGCTCCTGAGCAGCATATAGCCTCTATGCTCCAGTAACGCCCGAATAACCACATCATATCTAAGCATCAGCAATCTTCTCCAGGCTGCGCATAACGGCACTGCGTGCTCGCACATTACGCTCCAGCTCATCTTTTCCAGGTTTAATTGCTTTACTACTCACTCTGAAATTTCTGATTATTTCGCTTTCCGGTACAGGCACGCCGGGCGGCGGTTCCGAACCCCTTGAAGCATCGCGCATAAAGCGCTTGACCATGCGGTCTTCCAGCGAATGGAAACTGATCACGACCAGCCGCCCACCCACCTGCAGGCGATTGACTGCCCCTTGCAACAGCCGATTCAGGTCTTCCAGCTCCTGATTCACTTCAATTCGAATAGCCTGAAACGTACGCGTCGCCGGGTGCTTGTGTTTTTCCCAGGACGGATTTGCCGCCGCCACTATCTCGGCCAACTGCGTGGTACGCTCAATCGGCGCTTGTTGGCGGGCCTCAACAATGGCCGCCGCAATGCGCCGCGCAAATTTTTCCTCACCATACTCGAACAGCACTTTGGTCAGTGCGTCCTGGCTGACCACTGCCAGCCACTCAGCGGCACTCTGGCCCGCCTGCGTATTCATGCGCATGTCCAGCGGGCCGTCATGCATAAAACTAAAACCGCGCTCGGCATCATCCAGCTGCGGCGACGACACTCCCAGATCGGCCAGCACACCGCAAACAGGCTGCTCGCCCAACAGCTCAAAACCGCCCAGCAAATCCGCGAAGGAGCCATGATGAATCGAAAATCGAGCATCACCCCCGAAGCGGTCCCGTGCCATTTGCACAGCTTCCGGGTCTTTATCTATCGCGATCAAACGCCCCGCAGCACTCAATTGCCCAAGGATAAGTTCGCTATGCCCGCCACGCCCATAGGTCGCGTCCACGTATAGCCCGTCCGGATCGCTGACCAGCGCCGCAACAGCCTCCTTTAAAAGAACCGTTTCGTGCTGAAATGATTGCTCGCTCATAGTGACAGGCTTTGCATCTCTTCCGGAATGGCGTCCTCTCCGTCCGCCTCATCCAGCCAATCAAACCAGCGAGACTCACTCCAGAGCTCAAATTTCTTCCCCTGCCCCACTAACATCAGCTTTTTCTCCAAGCCGGCATACTCTCGCAAGGTTGGCGGCACCAGAATGCGCCCATTTCCATCCATCTCAAGTGGCGTGGCATAACCGATCAACAAGCGCTGGGCTCGCCGAGCCACCTTGTTAAAACTGGGTAAACTTTCTATCTTGGGAAGAATTTCCTGCCACTGGGACTCTGGATACACCAGCAGACAACGCTCTTCAGTATGTGCGGTCACCACAATGCGGCCATCACAAAAGGATGACAGCGATTCACGAATTTTCGTGGGAATCGCCATACGACCTTTTGCGTCCATATTGATTGCGTGACTACCGAGAAACAAAATTCACCCCTAATCGGAAAAAAAACCCATTTTTTTCCACTTTTTTCTACTTTTGCCCACTATAGGAAGTAGAACCCCACAAATCAAGCAAATTCAGCGGAACAGGGGCCGCAAAAAACTACAAAACACAAAGACTTAGCGAAATACTGTCTACTTATTAAGCAGCAAAACGAGAGGATATTGATCAAGAACATAGGCTTAGCAGAGAAAGCTAGAATCTACTTTAGGATTAATACTTTTTCAGTCTATAAGAAATGGCGCTACGAACAGAAGGGGATATTGGCATGCCTTAATCAACTTGATTCCAGGAATCGCAACCAGCGGATAACGATCGAAACCACAAAGACAAACAAATGGTTAGCTGAACCGTAAAAGCTAGCACGCGTTTTCAACTTAGACTAGCTGAAAAAACTTAACATTCGGCAAGATTTCACAGCACCGGATACCCAAAAGCTCTGAAACCAGCCCGACAAGGCTTTGCACAGATTATATAGCCTGTAACAACTGCAGGTGCTGACACGGCAATAAGGTCTGCTCAAGGACAATAACGACGGCATCGGGCGAACGCCCATGCCGAAAGATAAAACGTGAGTCGGCCGATAAGCCGGGTTCTGTCGTGGACAGTCATTCATCTAGGCCTGACGTCACCATCAGGCTCAAGCGACCTACCCAAGTCCAGTACGAGCCGCACCATCGGACTTCTATTTGGTCTTGCTCCAGGTGGGGTTTACCATCGCCACGAACTGTTACCAGTCGCGCGGTGCGCTCTTACCGCACCTTTTCACCCTTACCGCAAATACATGTACCCGCGGCGGTATCCTTTCTGCTGCACTTTCCGTAGGCTCACGCCCCCCAGGCATTACCTGGCACCCTGCTCTATGGAGCCCGGACTTTCCTCTTGGCTACGCCAAGCGACTGTCTGGCTGACTCACGCGACCACAATAGATGCGCGAACACAGAATGGCAAGCCATAAATGGATAATTTCAGCAGATGTGCCGGACTAAAACAGTGGACGGTCTTCGTCCCGATAATTGGAGTAGGTCTGGGTACTGGTCGACAAAGAATTGGAAATATAGCCGCTACCCAGTGTCGAGCCATTGCCCTCCGGAAAAGGATTCACAGTCGCGGCACTCTCTACAAAGCGTTCAAAGCGTGTGGTAATCGAATCCACACCGGAATTCAGGCGCTCGATGCGTTGACGGATACGATCCTCCTCCAATAACGCTTCTTCTTCCTCATCGTCGTCATCCTCATCGACGGCCAGCTCAAGCGCTCGCGTACCCTGAAAAAACAAGGGCTCATTATCAAAGGAAGAAGGAGGCAGCTCATCAACAATACCGACCTTCAACTGCCTGGAACCCTGCTGCCTTAATTCATCAGCCCAGGCTTCCACCTCTTGAGTCAGCTTGAAGTTTAGTTCGGTTTGCACCTCATCCACATCTCCCTCTTCAACAGTGACACTGCTTTGAAAAGGCAAAGACTCGTAATCATCCTCGGTGAGACCGGCAGCCGGATTACCTGCAACATTAATAATATCTTCTACAGACTGAGCGGAAACCGCAGAAACAGAATCCATCGCGCCTTCAGAGAGAAGTTCAAACGCATAAACGAGGGAAACGACCGATAGACCGAACAGCAACACTGCGGCGCGCGCAGCATTTCTGTAAAACTTCCTTTTCAGATCAGGCAAGCGGTTCGGCACAACAAAGATCCATCCGTTAATTATTGTTAAATACACCGCCTATTCTGCACGAGCGCATGGCATTGCGCAAATCACAGTTGCGTCTTTTTTGCAAGCTTTTGATAACTAATTCTTCTTTTGAATGGAAAGTAGTGATTGATATAACTCGTTCTTCTTAATTCCTGTGATATCCGACACGATGCCTGCCACCTGCTTGGGCGGCAATTCATCGGCCAGCCTTTTCAGCATTCGACCAGCCAGCTCCCAGGCTTCCTCCTGTCCCTGATCTTTCGTGCCTTCGACTATCAGCACAAACTCGCCCTTTTGCTGGTTTGTATCCGCAGTCACAAAGTCCAGCACCTCGCCCACTTCTGCACGAAAAACCGTCTCAAAGGTTTTGGTCAGCTCCCTGGCCAACACCATTCTGCGGTTCGGAATAATCTCTGCCATGTCCGCCAGCGTATCCACAATCCGGTGCGGGGACTCGTAATAGATCACCGCACGACGCTCTGGCAAAAGCGCTTCAATACAGGCTTTTCTGGCGCCGGATTTGGCTGGAAGAAACCCTTCGAATACAAACTTTGAGCACTCAAGCCCGCTCACACTCAACGCCGCTACCAGGGCGCTCGGCCCGGGCACCGGGATCACCCGTACACCCTGATCATGTGCGCTCTGGACCAGGCGTGAACCCGGATCGGAAATCAATGGCGTCCCCGCATCGGATACCAAGGCAACGCTTTCGCCAGAAATGATCCGATCCAGCAGCGACTGGGAACGTTCTCGTTCATTATGTTCATGCAGAGACACCAGCTTTGCGCGAATATCCAGCGCCTCCAACAATCGGCCGGTATGGCGGGTGTCTTCAGCCGCAATCAGGTCGACATCCGCCAGCACCTCGATTGCCCGAAGCGTGATATCTTTCAAATTCCCAATGGGAGTCGCAACAACGTACAGAGCACTTTCCAAGATAAACCCCTCACTATAGAATGGCATGTTACCGGCAAACACGACCCACTCTTATCAATGTATTCAAACTTAAAGTTTCCGCGCTATTTGGCGATCCTGAGTACCATCGCGATCCTGAGCGCGTGTGGCTCTCAGCAGCTCGCCGAAAACGACCTATCACGGCAAGCTTCTGTTCCTGCGCCTCAAAACCCCGAGGTCTATCTCTCTTTGGCCAGTCAGGCACAAAATAACGGCGCCCGATCCGCCTATTTACTGAAAGCAGCCAGCGCCTATTACGATAACAACCTGCCTAGCCAGGCCAGAGCCGCGCTCAATGATGTTGACTATCGCTTCCTGCAAGACAGTGAATGGCAGTCCTACTGGCTACTGAAATTTGAGCTGGCCTTGATGTTAGAAGACAAACCAACGCTGGAAGAAACACTGGCAATTATCCACAGCCCGACCTTCTTTCAAAGCAATATTTCAATGCAACACGAGCGTCTTGAACAACTTGAGCGTGCGTACTCAGTGCTGGACCAACCTATCAAGGCCGCGCAACTGCTGATAGAAAATACCAATCTGCTCAAAGCAGCTCCCCAGGACATCAATGAACAAATCTGGAAAAGACTCCGGCAAGCGGAGCTTTCTGACCTGGGCGCCTACGTATTGCCTGAAGACCACTATGACACCCGCGGCTGGATAGCCCTGGCGCGGGCAATTCGACTCAATAGCCTGCGTTTGCAGGATCAATATCTGGCTTTGCAGGAATGGATCGATGCATGGGACCTTCATCCGGCCGCCAGCGACCTGCCAAAAGAACTGCAACTACTCTTGGAACTGCCAGAATCCCGGCCACGAAGTATCGTGCTGGCACTTCCCTTCAGTGGCGCCCTCGCACCGGTGAGTGAGGCCATCAGGGACGGTATTCTGGCGAGCTATTACGCACACCATGATAGCGATGACAGCACCAGCCTATCTTCCGGGGACCCCATCAGCATCACAACATTCGACACCCATACGCGTGACTTCTTCTCACTCTATGATGGGCATTTGGCTGACAACAGCATTATCATTGGCCCGCTGCAAAAAAGTACACTCGCCCGCCTGCTGGAAAGCGATGCCCTGCCTGTCAAAACGCTGGCGCTAAACTATGTCGCCTCTGAGCGCGCGGTTGAAAACCTTTACCAGTTCAGCCTCAACCCGGAGGACGAAACCCGCCAGGTCGCCCAGCGCCTGCGGGAGGAAGGACATGAACGAATCGGCATACTGGCACCCGAAAGTGACTGGGGTCTGAGGGTTTATGACAGCTTTAACCTGGCCAACGTCGAATTTGACAACACCTTGATTGAAAGCGCTTTCTATGGCGACCAGAAAACGCTTTCCCCCGCAGTAGCCAAAGTGCTGGCAACAGATTTGAGCAAAGCGCGCACCCGCACAGTGACTCAGATTACCGGAATACCGCTGGACAGCGTGCCAAGAAGAAGGCAAGACATTGATGCGGTATTTATGGTTGCCAAAGCAGACATTGCAAAACAACTAAAACCTTTACTTGCTTATCACTACGCCAGCAATCTCCCGGTATATGCAACCTCACAAATCAATGATCTGGATAACCAGGATAATTTGCGCGATCTGAACGGAATCAGGTTTGTTGACATGCCCTGGTCGTTGAGCGCAACCATAGGCCTCAGGCGCACACTGGAGGAGCAGTTCCCACAAAAAGCCTCAAACTACAGCCGCTTTCATGCGATGGGCGTCGACGCTTTCCAGATCACTCCAAGGCTTGAGCTGCTTTCGCAGATTGAGGACAGCCATATAGAAGGCCAAACCGGAGAACTTTCCATCGGTAACGACAATGTTGTGAGACGAAAGCTGCAATGGGCAACCTTTAAATCAGGGAAGCCAATCATCATCAACTAGAAGACCCTTGTATAGCCGCATGGAGGCGTTCATGAACAACAAAGGAAAAGTTTACGAGGACATTGCATGCAAACATCTAAAGAAACGCGGGATGACCCTGTTGGAACGCAATTTTAATTGCCGGTTTGGAGAAATCGACCTGGTGATGCGCGAAGGTAACACCGTCATCTTTATCGAAGTTCGCTATCGCTCTCAACATAGTCACGGAAATGCCATGGAATCTATTCACGCCGCCAAGCAGAAAAAAATAATCAAGGCCGCATCAATTTACATGACGGCGAAAAACCTTTGGGGACTGGATATGCGCTTTGATGTGGTCGCTCTGTCAGGTGAGCGTTGCGGACTATTCAATCGCCCTTCCATTGACTGGATCCCCGCTGCATTCCAGGTAAACGAGGACTAATCATGACTGACCTTTCCCCAATCACAAACTACTTGTGTGAAGCCATCGATACCGCCGCCAACAATATCGAAGTCATTTCAAATGGGCTGGATATGGCTTGTCAGGCCATCACAGACAGCCTGCTGAATGATCGAAAGGTTATCATTTGCGGCAATGGCTATGCCGCGCCCATAGCCGCCCTGCTCACCACCAGCCTGATGCACCAGCAAGAGTTCGAAAGACCCAGCTTGCCGGCAATCAATATCGCGATTGACTCCACCACTATCTCCGCCATTGCCAAAGATGGTAACTACCACAACGTTTACGCCAAACAACTGCGAGCCATGGGGCAACAGGGCGATACGTTGATTGCGATTTCAGTAGACGGTAACTGCAGCAACATCGTGCAGGCGATTCAGACTGCGCACGAAAAAAACATACATGTTGTGACGCTATGTGGCATGTCACGCGGCAAAATATCCGCCGTCATTCAGCATCCTGATGTCGAGCTTTCGATGAGCTGCAAAAGTATGTCACGCGCCACCGAATCACTGCTTCTGGCCTCGAATGCACTGGTGCATCACATTGAGAGCCAGCTGTTTGGGGCTCCCGCCTGACGCAGTCAGTTTCGGGCCAATCTTTTGGGACGTTGCCCGAATTCACCCACTGCAATAAACTTCGGCCACACCGCCGCGTCCCAAACACAACCTTCGGAGGCTTCTTGCACCCCTTCTTTACTTCTTTCAGAAAGAGAACACCGGGCAAATCAATCACTTCGGCCCAAGCAGACAGCGCTGCGCGACGGGACCAAGCCAACAGCCTGCCCGGCAGGCGATATATTGCCGTTCTGGCAGCGCTTTGCGCTTTATGCTCTGTAGCCAACGCACAGACGCTTATCCTTGGCATCGACCCGATGCTTCCTGAACCGACGCCCGAATATCTCGAAGACCGCTCTGAACTGGAACAGAAAAAATTCGGCAAGGTGCGCTATGAAAGAGTTGAGCCCATCAGCAAGACGAAGGCGTGGAATGCAGTGATTGGGATACTTGCAGCAGACAGCGGAATTGACCTGCTACCTGAACACAGCTCCAGCCAGCTGGATTTTGAGCTCAAACTGGCAAAAGGCCATTACGATCTGGCCTATATGAATCCTCTGCAATTTGTAAGCTTTAATCATCGCTCCGGATACAAAGCCATCGCCAAACGCAAAGCTCAGCCATTGCGAGGCCTGGTTGTGGTAAAGGCGGAAAGTCAGGTGTCCAACCTTAGAGACATAGAAGGCCAGGTCATCGTATTCCCGGGGCTACTGGATTTCCAGTCCAGCATCGCCCCCAGAGAAAGTCTGAAAAAGCTGGGAATCGCTTATATCCCGCACATCTTGGCGGGACCGGAGGAAGCCTATCAAAGCGTTCTGTCTGGCGTATTTTCGGCCGCCGCTGGAACAATCGAGTCCCTGAACACGTTGCCTCCACCCAAGCGGCAGAAGCTGCGCATTATTTGGGACACGCCGGGCTATACGCCACACGCGTTTGCGGCCCATACGCGCGTATCATTCTATGTGCTGACGCGTCTGCAGAAAGCACTGGTCAGCCTGATCAAAACGGACACCGGTAAAAAAATCCTGCCCCTGATTCACGCCCGCAACGGATTCGAGGTTGCCAAAGATTCGGACTGGCATGATGCCAGACAAATTGACCTGTCGGCGCTCAACAGCATCACCCCGTACCGAAAAGATTCCGGGACAGGCAGTGCACCATGAGCCTGGAATCGGTCTATCTTTTCGGCACCTGCCTGATCGATGCCTATTATCCCGAGGCGGGCTTGGCAGCGGTGCAACTGTTGGAAAAATGCGGGCTGAAAGTCGTTTATCCGCAAGAGCAAACCTGTTGCGGACAACCACCCTTCAACTCGGGTTTTCCACGACAAAGTGTGGCTATTGCCAAAAAAACGATTGCCATGTTCAGCCGCGAAGAGCTTCCTGTCATTGTACCCTCCGCCTCCTGCGCGGGCATGATCAAGCGCCATTACCCCAGCCTGATGCACGATGATTCGATATGGCACCAACGCGCACAGGGGCTCGCAGAAAGAACCTGCGAACTGATCGACTTTCTGCTCGACCGATTACCGTTCGACCAGCTCAAGCAGGCTCCCAGGCAGGTGGTCGCTTTACACCAATCCTGCAGTGCATTGCGGGAAACAGATTCAGCCAAAAACTGGCGCACCTTGCTTGAGCGTATGCCCAATGTGGAAGCGCGCTTACCCCAATATGCAGAAGAATGCTGTGGTTTCGGCGGTACATTTTCAATCAAATCACCGCAGGTCTCACTTGCGATGACCGCAGATAAGTGCGAACACCTGATGAATACCGGAGCCAATACCATCGTTTCAGGCGACTGCGGATGCCTGCTGAGCCTCAGTGGCTATGCTCGCCAACACAAGCGGCACTTCGAGGCCCAGCATCTGGCCTGCTTTATCGCGCAACAGTTTGAGCAGGTCAATACACTATGAACTTTAACGACCGCATAACAGAGGCTCTCGGTAATCAGTCATTGCGAACCAACCTCCGCGGTGCAATGGATTTCCTTAGAAGTAAGCGCCTACTTTCTATTGAGAAGCCGGATCTATGGGAAGCAAAGCGCAAACAGGCAGGCCACTTGCGTCAGGATGTCACCCGAAATCTGGCTTCGCTGCTGGAGCGCCTCGAGGATAATTGCACCCGTAACGGCATGCAAGTTCACTGGGCCGAAAATGCCGATCAGGCCAATCAGCTGATTCTGGATATCTGCAAACAAAAAGCGGCTGAATCCATGGTCAAAGGTAAATCCATGGCCAGCGAAGAGATTGAATTAAATGACTATCTTGCCCGCCACCAGATTGAGTGCATCGAATCGGATATGGGTGAGTTTATTGTCCAGTTGGCCGAAGAAAAGCCCTCTCACATAATCATGCCGGCCCTGCATAAAAGCCAGCAAGACATCGCCTCACTGTTTCAGGCAAAGCTTCAGGAGCCCGCTGACCCGGACGACGTCGATCAACTGATCGATATTGGTCGAAAGACCATGCGGGAAAAATTCAAGCACGCGGATATCGGACTGTCAGGCGTCAATTTTGCGATTGCCGACAAAGGCCTTCTTTGCCTGGTTGAAAACGAAGGCAACGGTCGCATGTCAACAACAGTGCCGGACACGCACATCGCAATTATGGGACTCGAAAAGGTTCTTCCTGATCTGAACGAACTGCCAACATTGCTGCATCTCTTGACGCGCTCGGCCACCGGGCAGCGTATCACTACCTACTTGAACCTGATCTCCGGCCCACGCAGGAACGATGAACGCGATGGCCCTCGGGAAGTGCATCTGGTGCTTCTGGACAATGGGCGCTCACAAATGGCGGCTGACGAGGCACTCCGAAGCTCACTGGCTTGCATACGATGTGGCGCTTGCATGAACCATTGCCCGGTTTATACACGTATCGGCGGGCACGCCTACGGCAGCACTTATCCAGGGCCGATAGGGCAAGTCATTGCGCCGCAGCTGAACGGTGAGGAAAAATACAGCGAATTATCCAGCGCCTGCTCAATGAATAATGCCTGCGGCGATGTCTGCCCTGTTGGTATTGACCTGCCTGGCCTGATTCGAACGCAGCGCTCCAGACATGCCCAAAGGTCTTTCAAGAGTAAACTTGAGGCTGGCATCTGGTACCTTTGGCAATGGCTTCATCTGCACCCGACACTCTATCGATTAGCACGGCAAGCCATGTCAAGACGCTTGATCGCTCGCCTGTTGATCCCGGGAAGTTGGCGATCAGGCAGGGGCGTTCCGGTTTCTGCCCGCCTCTCGCTGCATCAGATCATGGCGAAAAGGAAGCAGAGCAGTGAATAGTGCCCGAGAACGCATCCTGCGCCGCCTGAAGATTACCCAGCGATCACTTTCGGATGCCAACCCCAATTCGCATACCGACCCGCTGTCCGGCTCAACAGCACATCAGGGAGAACACCAAGCGGATGCGCGCACAGCAGGACCCTCCGGGCAAGGTCTGACGCAACTACTGGAGAACCTGAGCCAGAATCGTATCGAAGTGGTTCGAGGCGGACAGGATCAGGCTGAGCAGTTAGTGTCCCGCTTAGCCAGTCAGGGCCTGACCCGATGGCTGCTGGGCAGCAGCGCGCTGGCGGACAGCTTTGAAAGCCTCATTGCCGGTGTTCCGGGCACTGAAACCACCCGCTTTATTGAGAACTTCGAAGTTCTGAAAAATCACATATTTGACAAGATTGATGTGGGCCTGAGTTCAGCCCATGCCGCCATTGCAGACACCGGCACTCTGCTGCTCAGGCCTGACGCGACTGAACCACGCACATTATCACTGATTCCTCCGGTGCATGTTATCGTACTGAATCCGCATCATATCTTTGGCAATCTGGAAAGCTGCCTGGCTTCAATCCCGGACACAGCTTTGCGCCAGAACAGCAACACGCTCTTTATCTCCAGCCCTTCGAAGACGGCAGATATTCAACAAAAACTTGCTTATGGCGCCCACGGACCGAAGCGGGTCATTGTGTTTTTGGATGAGTCCTGACAAGCATCAGCCAAACGTTCGCCTAAAGCCGTATCTCGTAGTATTCTTAGCCCGCTCACATAATCATAATCATTAGGAATCATTACCATGCGACATTTCAGTCTCGGCGCCCGCGTACTGGCACTCATGACACTATTTGGCAGCAACCTCACATTTGCGGCATTACCGGCGAAGCACGTTGCCGTTACCCAGATTGTAGAACATCCGGCTCTGGATGCGGTCAGAAACGGGGTGAAGGATGTACTTCGTGAGCAAGGCTGGACAGAAGGAGAGAATCTGAAGTGGGATTATCAAAGTGCACAGGGAAATACGGCAACAGCCGCCCAGATCGCGAAAAAGTTCGCGGGCGATCAACCCGATGCCATCGTCGCCATCGCAACACCCTCCGCACAAGCTGTCGCATCCTCGGCACGCGCATCCAATATTATCTTCAGCGCGGTCACCGACCCTGTCGCGGCAAAACTGGTCAAGGCCTGGGACCAGCCTGGCAAGAACATTACCGGAGTATCTGATCTGACCCCGATCAGCAAACATATCGCGTTGGTCAAGGAAATCGTTCCTAACGCGAAAAGACTGGGCGTCATTTACAATCCGGGAGAAGCCAATTCCGTTGCACTGGTGAAGCTGGTACAAAAATATGCGCCAGAACATGGCATGGAAGTAGTGGAAGCCGCATCGCCAAAATCTGCCGATGTACAAACCGCCACACGCTCGTTGATGGGAAAAGTGGATGCCATCTACCTGCCGACTGACAATACCGTCATCTCTGCTCTGGAGGGCGTTGTAAAAATTGCGGAACAAGCGGATATTCCGCTCATCGCGGGCGACACAGACAGTGTAAAGCGAGGCGCCGTTGCGGCCCTTGGCTTTAATTACTACGAAGTGGGCAGACAGACCGGGAACATGCTGGTCAAAGTCCTGAATGGAACATCGCCATCCGAAATCATGGTGGAAGGTATCGAAAAAACCGAGTTGTTTGTCAATCCTGCAGCCGCAGAACGCATGGGCATCAAACTGACTGACTCGATGATCGGGAAAGCCAAGGAAGTGATCAGGTAGACCTGAAAGTGATCAATTCATTTGCATTTTTTGGCGCTATCGAGACCGGTTTTATTTATGGTCTCGTTGCCCTTGGCGTATTTATCTCCTTCAGAATTCTGGACTTTCCTGATCTGACGGTCGATGGCTCCTTTCCTTTAGGTGCTGCCGTTGCGGCGACCATGATCGTGGCTGACTTCAACCCCCTGATTGCAACGCTTTGCGCCTGTATCGCTGGTGCAGGGGCGGGTCTTGTCACCGCCTGGCTAAACGTTCGGCTCGGTATCTTGCACCTGCTGGCCTCGATTCTGACCATGATCGCCCTGTACTCAATCAATCTGCGGATCATGGATGGTCCGAACAAAGCCTTACTGGGCGTGGAAACACTGCTCACTCCCCTCGACAACTTAAGCCTGCCTTACTACATGGCCTACCCTCTCGCTTTTGGCGTACTCATTCTGGCGGTCATGCTGGCACTGGTCTGGTTTTTGAAAACGGAAGTGGGTCTTGCCATGCGTGCGACGGGCTCCAATGCCCGTATGGCGAAAGCAAACGGCATCCATACGGGACGTATGGTCCTGATGGGCATGGCAATATCCAATGCCCTGGTCGCATTAGCCGGCGCCTTGTTTGCACAAAGTCAGGGCAGCGCAGATGTCACCATGGGCGTCGGTGTCATTGTCATCGGACTGGCCTCAGTGATTGGCGGTGAAGCCGTGATGCCAATACGCACGCTGTTTTTGTGGATCCTTGCCTGCATCGTCGGCTCTTTGCTTTACCGGCTGGTCATTGCCGTCGCGCTCAATGGCGAACTGATGGGTCTGAAAGCACAGGACCTGAACCTGATCACAGCGGTACTGGTGACCATTGCGATAGTTGCGCCTGGCTGGAAACGTTACTTCAAGGCAGCAAAAACATGATTGCAGTTCAGAAACTCCACGTGAAGTTCAATGAGGGCTCCCCTCTGGAAAACCATGCGCTGCGCGGCGTAGATCTGGATATTCCTGAAGGGCAGTTCGTGACAGTGATCGGCAGTAACGGTGCCGGAAAATCGACCCTGCTCAACGCCCTTGCAGGCGAAGTTTCCTGTCATAGCGGGCTACTGAACCTGGACGATACAGATATCACTAGATGGCCCGTTCATAAACGCGCGCCGCTTATTGCGCGGGTATTTCAAGATCCGCTGATGGGCACATGTGAAGATCTGACCATTGAGGAAAACCTCGCCTTGGCGCAGGCCAGAACCAAGCAACGGAACTTGAGCCGGGCGGCCCAAAAATCCTATCGCGCACATTTCAAGGACAAACTGAAAACCCTGCAGCTTGGGCTGGAACATCGCCTGGAGGATAAAGTCGGATTGCTCTCGGGTGGCCAGCGACAGGCCGTGAGTTTGTTAATGGCATCGCTGATGCCGATGAAGCTATTACTTCTGGACGAGCATACGGCGGCACTGGACCCAAAAACTGCGCAGTTTATTCTGGAATTAACCCAGGACATCGTGCAGGAACAAAAACTCACTGCACTCATGGTGACACATAGCATGAAGCAGGCACTCACGATTGGTGAACGCACGATTATGCTGCATCAGGGTAAAATCGCACTCGACGTTTCTGGGGAGAAGCGATCTACCATGACCACTAACGATCTGCTCGAACAGTTTCAGAAGAATCATAGCGAGATAGACGACGACGCCCTGCTGCTGGATTAGCCGCAACCGTGCAGGGCTAATGCCTGAAATGCATGACAATACAAACAGATTGCTCGAAAGTCAGGCCAAACTCAGCCCTCAGGTAATCAACTTCACGCTGCTCGGAACGACTGAAATGCTCATATATTTCGTGCAATTCCGGGCTGAGCTCTTCGTTACCGGATAATTCCTGCCTGGATTTTCTGCGTCGCGCACTCCTTCGCTGTCGCTCCTGCTCTTTCACCAGCTGCACAAACGAAGAGGCAAAAATACCGGCAGGCATCGCTGCGATCCCCACGCCGGAAATCATGACAAGAACAGCAAACAGTTTTCCGCCTGCCGTTATTGGCACCACATCCCCGTACCCGACGGTCGTCAACGTCACCAGAGACCACCACATGCTTTGGGGAATACTGCCAAAATGCTCCGGTTGCGCAAAACGTTCAAAATAGTAGATGCCGGTCGCCGCCATGAAACACAGGATCATCATGATCATCGCCGCTGCCAACAGGGTACTTTTATTATCATGATAAAGTCTGGCCAGCATAGAGATGGAGTCTGAATAGCGCGTCAATTTCAGGATACGCACGATCGCAATCAGCTTCAGCATTCGCCAATCCCCCAGTGCATCCCCCGGAAACAGCCAGATGAAAAAGATCGGCAAAAAGGAAAGGAGATCAACCAACCCCATCGGTGAACGTATATAGGCGATACGTCGCGATCTTATCTCTGATGGTGACACAGACTCACCGGCCGCGGACCACACTCTCAAAACATACTCGATGGTAAATACGACCACAAAAAACCGCTGACTGACCTCTGCAAACGCAGTGTAACGTTCGCCATGCTGAGGAACCGACATCCAGACCAGTTCACCGATATTCAGCAACACCATGGCCGCCAGAAACAGATTCAGACTTAAGGAAAAAAAACTACGTTCATCCGGATGATGCAGCGCTCGGAAAAACAACCTTCTTGCCATCATCGCCATCGAGCCTCTCCTGCTTTTGTGATTGGGCCGGGGCCCGGCCGCTTTGCCAATCAGGGCTGTGCGCATTCCAAAATCACAACCTCACTAACCTTTTGACTCCCATATTAGAAGCATAGCCTTGATCAATGAGACTGCATGATCACCAGAGATTGCATGCGGACTGTGACATCAGCAGGTACTTTCCTAATGAATTATCGTAATATATAACTTGGCTCCGGTCTGCGCATGCAATTCCGGATAGATACCAAACCCCGGTCTGATGCAAAGGCAAAAGTAAAAGCAACAGGCATCAAGGAAAGGCAATGAGCTACCGCCTGCTAATAAATGATCAACTGCTGCTGGAAGGTGACCTGAAGTCGCTCACCGCGCTATTTAATGATCTGAGCGGGTTGAATTTTGCCAAGACTAAACGCTCCAGCTGGCTCGATAAAATGTCCTCAGGCGAGTCTTACGCCACTTATCTGAAAATCAAAGCCACCGAGTTCAAGCTGACAGACTGGCACGGCGAGCTTTCACTGGTGTCACCTGATCAAACAGCCATTCGCGTTCACTTCTTTGAAACTCATCGAAAAATATTGGATGATCATACCGGCAATGAAGCGAAAGATACCGGCTGACTACCTCGCCGTCGGACCTCGGCAGATGCCCATAAGAGTCATAACGTCGGCTAGATGATCCACATTCGCACCAACACCCCGAGAGAATTAATGCAGGAAATAACCATACAAACCCCGGACGACTTGCACCTCCATTTCAGGGATGAGTCGATGCTTCTGAACACCGTGCCAGCCACCGCACGCTGCTTCAGACGCGCCATCGTGATGCCCAATCTGGTGCCTCCGGTCACCAATGCAGAAAGACTGACTGCCTATCGCGAAAGAATATTGTCGGCGGTGCCGCCCGGCAAGCATTTTGAACCCCTGATGACCATCTATCTGACAGATAACACTGATAAGGAAACGGTTACCTCAGCCAAAGCCGCAGGCGCGGTCGCAGCAAAACTTTATCCCGCTGGCGCCACCACCAACTCGGATACGGCTGTTACTGATCTTGAGCGGCTTTACCCCGTGTTTGAACAGATGCAGAAAATCGACATGCTTTTGCTTGTGCATGGCGAGGTGACAGACACCCATATCGACATCTTTGATCGTGAGAAAGAGTTTATCGACCAAAAACTCCAAGTCATCCATGCCCGCTTTCCAAACCTCAAAATCGTCTTCGAACACATTACCACCAAAGACGCGGCAGACTTCGTGTCTCAGGCCAACGAATTCATGGCTGCCACCATTACACCCCAACACCTGATGCTAAACCGAAATGACCTGCTGGTTGGGGGAATCAGGCCACACAATTATTGTCTGCCAGTACTGAAACGCAGCACGCACCAGCAAGCGCTTCGCAAAGCCGTTCAGTCCGGCTCGCACAAGTTTTTTCTGGGTACGGACTCAGCGCCACACGAAAAACACAAAAAGGAAACAGCCTGTGGTTGCGCCGGTTGCTACAGCGCCTGGAGCGCGATCGAACTTTACGCGCAGGTATTTGAAGAGCTTGATGCCCTGGATAAACTGGAAGGCTTCGCCAGTCATTATGGCGCTGATTTCTATGGTTTACCTCGCAATCAGGGCACCATCACGCTCAAAAAAGAACAGTGGAAAATTCCAGATGCAATACATCTCGGCAATGGCGAAGATATTGTTCCGTTTTTTGCCGGACAAACCATAAATTGGAAAGTTACGGATGCTTAGTCAATGCTTATTACATTGACTGTCGGGAACCAAACATATGCAAGAAGCAATTAGCTCAAGCGATTCACCCCTGAACAAAGAGTATCTATGGCTTTTTTTCCTGCAAATCCTCGCCGCCACATGCCTTGTTCTAACGGGGGAAATACCCGGTTTTGTTCTGGCGCCCTTACTGTTCAGCACCTTTCTTGTTTCCTATCTCCTTTGGAGACGGGTACAGGGACAAGAAGAAAACCGTTTAGCTGATGCATCCGCTACCGAAACCGATATAGACGATAACGACTGGGTCGAAGGCTGCAAACAAGGGCTTTACCGGAACCAACAACAGGCCTGTGAGCTTTCGGACGAGATTAAAAATGAACTAGAGAACGTTGCCGGGCAGGCAAATGAGCACCTGAAAACCGTGCAGTCCTCCAGTCAGCATTTGCTGGAGCAGCCTGTACTTTCCAGTCTTGCCCAATACGCAGAGCAATCCCTGTCATTTGGGGAAAAAGCGCTCGGAACCCTCAATCAACTTGCCAGTGACAGTGAGACCTCGGCCGCGGCATCCCACAGAATTCGTGAGCAGTTTGAAGAAATCAGACTGCGTTTTGACGAAATCAAAGCTTATCTTGAGGACATTAACCGAATTAATTCGCAGACCAATCTGCTCGCCCTCAACGCCGCCATCGAGGCAGCACGAGCCGGCGACGCTGGCCGAGGCTTTAGCGTTGTTGCCGATGAAGTGCGTTCACTCTCGATCAGGACAGACGAGTTCAATGAGCGTATCGCGACCAAAATAGTAGAAACCGAATCTGTACTCGGGGATGCTGAATCGTCAATAGAACTCTTTTCGCAGAATAACTCAGAACAGTTCAATGCTGTATCGGCTGAGCTGACACAGGAGTTGCAGGCCATTAGAAACATCTCTGAAGACCTTGATCTTCAAAGCCTGGAGCAGGCATATCAAAGTCTGTCAGAAATACAGGAAGGCAGCTCAATGAAAATGATTGATGCGTCATTTCCCAAACTAACTGCGCTTCAAAACTGCCTTGCCGAGTACCAGCAACTGATTGACACGCTCGGAAACAACCATTGATTCTTTAAGATCTCGCTTGATCCGGATTTCCGATAGCCCATTGCCGCGTATACATTAATGAAGCTTAATCCCAAACTGGTCGCGGATTGAACAATCCTGATATATGATCTTTGCCAAGCGATCCGGGGTACCGATTTCAAGACCCTGAGAAGTTCACCAACACATGCAAGTGATCGTCCCCAAACGGCTACTTGCTGGATAAACAAGAAAGAATGTCGCATTAATTCCCTTTATTGGCCGGTAACTATCAGACTCGTTAATTGCGCTTAAAAATCACTATGTATCTTTCTTCTTTCAGGATCGCTTTGTTCTCACTGTGTCTCGTCGCCAGCCTTGCCGGTTGTGGCGGGAGTTCGGGGCAAGCCCCACAAAACACCAACACCGTTTCAGGCAATGCCGTCAAAGGTCTGATCATCAATGGCATCGTGAATGCCTACAGTATTGCCGAGGATGGCTCCTACGCGTTTGTTTCCACAGCCCGCACTTCAAGCAATGGCCGCTTTTCGCTTGAATTTGATATTCAGACGGACACGCTTCTGCTGCTGGAGCTGAAAGCCGACCAGCATAGTCGCATGGTTTGTGATCTGGCCAACGGCTGCATCATACCCGGTACCGGCGATCTGGCTGAGTTCGGCGAAGACTTTGGTCTACCCGAACAGTTCTCTCTGCTCGGAATCAAACCTGCCAACGCAAAGCATGCCTACCTGTCACCCTTGAGCCATATCATTGCAACGACAGCGGCAAGGCTCGATGGCGGGTTGACTCAACGGAATGTCGAGCTCGCTTCGCAATGGCTGCAAGCGGACCTGAACCTGGAACACGACCCTCTGTTGACAGAGACGCCGGACATTACACAGCTACAGGACCAGCTAAGCGAATCACAATTGAATCAGGGCATCATGGGCGCGTCTTTTTTCTACTATTCCTTTTTGGAAGAGTGGCAGGCACATACACTGACCCTGGACGACCTGTCACTGACAGACCTTTTTAATACTGCGGCAGATCTGGCCGAAAACCTCGCCTATCTTTATGCAGATAGCTTGCCAGACACAGCGCAACAGTTGGCTGGCATTTCATCCGCCCAGCAAGACAATGCAAGCCAATCCGGCTCAGATGCCTTGTCGATACTTTCCCAGCCCCAGTCGCTCTCTGCGGTTGAAGGTGAAACGATTGTACTCAGAGTTAAAACCGGGAATGCCATTGCGGTTAGCTATCAATGGTACCGTGACAATGAGTTGATTCCGGATGCGGTGGATCAGGTTCTGTCAATCCCATCGGCTGAACAGTCGGACCAAGGGCTTTACCATGTTGTCATCAGCGATGGTCAGTCTGAACTGCAGTCGCTATCGGCACAGGTAAATGTGCACGCGGTATATGTTCCGCTTCAAATCGTCAAGCACCCGCAATCGCAGAGTCTCTCACCTGGTCAGTCACTGACCCTGAGCATTGAAACGCTGGGTGGCGGTGACGACTTGACCTTCCAGTGGCGCAAAGGTGGCTCCATCATACCCGGCGCAACCTCGGATTCCCTGACATTGAGCAATGTTTCCTCCCTGGATGAGGGGAGTTACAGCGTCACGCTCAGTGATGGCAATCGTACACTGGAATCACAGGCCGCAGTCATCAATGTCACCGATGTCGTTTTACCAGTCACCATCCATAACCACCCGCAATCGGTTTCGACGATCGCAGGTCGCGCGATCACTTTGAATGTGAACGCATCCGGTGGAGGCTACCTGGGTTACCAATGGCGGAAGAACGGTGTGCCGCTGGCAGATGCCAATTCAGCTTATCTGAGCATCAATCCTGTGCAGCGCTCGGACGAAGGGTTCTATGACGTTGTCATCAGTAACAGCCAGGGAAGCGTTATCTCGGATACGGCTGAAGTAATCGTATTGTCTGATGTCGCCCCAATCGTTGTTCTTGCCCATCCTCAATCAACATCCGTTGCCTCCGGCAATAGCGCGTCGTTTTCGGTTTCTGCTTCCGTGAGTGAAGGTATCAGCTATCAGTGGTACCACAATTATGTCGCCATTCCGCAGTCGAACAGCTCCGAATTAATCGTTGATAATGCTGGCCCGGAAGACGCTGGCGTCTACCACGTTGTCCTCGAAAGCGAGAACGAAACGGTTGCATCTTTCAGCGCTCTTTTAGTTGTTGAAGCTCTGCCTGCCATCGCACTCTCCTGGGATATTCCGACGCAACGGGAAGACGGGCAAACTCTGGGACTTGCGGAAATTCAAGGCTACGCGATTGAATATGGCACTTCGCTTTCCAATCTCGACAGCTATGTCCAGGTTGAAGGCGCGACCAATACCCAGACCAGGTTAGAGCATCTTGATGCTGGCACATACCACTTCCGTATCGCGACAATCGATTCGGATGGTGTCGCCGGTAACTATTCAAGTCCGATCTCGATAACGATCAACTAGGAAACAGACGAATGACGGCCATGTGCAACTTCCTAGGAAGTTGCACTGACAAGATCCGCTTCCGACACTTTGGGTTTAACCCTCAGGAAATAATAGGAAAGGGCCGGCAGCAGGGTCATCGCACCGATCATGTTCCAGATAAACATAAACGTCAGCAACAGCCCCATGTCCGCTTGAAACTGTATTGGAGAAAAGATCCAGGTTGCAGTCCCAACAGCTAGCGTCAAACCGGTGAACGCCACCGCCTTACCGGTTGTTCGCAAGGTTTCATAATAGGCGTCATAGATAGACAAGCCTTCTTCCAGAAGCTCTTCCAGTCGACTAAAGATATATATTCCGTAATCAACGCCCAAACCGACACCAAGTGCAATAATCGGTAAGGTGGACACTTTTACGCCAATTCCGAAGGTCGCCATCAACGCTGTACAAAGAATTGACGTCATGGCGAGTGGCAGCACCACACAGATTACCGCACTGAAAGAGCGATAAGCCAAAACCACCATTATTGCAACGACCACGTACACAACGACCATCATGAGCGTCTGGGAAGCCTCAATGACCTGGTTGGTAGCCACTTCAATACCGGCATTTCCCGCAGCCAGGAGAATCTCAAAGCCTTCCAGGTCATGCTGTCCGGCAAACGCTTCTACGGCATTCACAGCCCGCTGCAGGGTTTCGGCTTTGTGATCATTCAGGAACACCAGAATAGGTACCAGACTACAGTCGCTGTTGATCAAACTGCCTGGCACCTGCTGCAATGAGGTATCAATAATTTTCTGGTTACGGGAGATGGAATACCACTTATGGCTGCCTTCATTGAAAGCCCGCGTCACCGCTTTTGAAACATCCACAATGGAGACGCTCGATTGCACCCCTTCCGTCTGATCCAGCAACCATTGCAACTGATCCATAGTTTGCATTACCGGATAGGCATTGCAGCGCTCAGGCTCAGTTTTCATCATTACAACCAGCACATCTGCACTGGTCGAATAATTGCTCGTAATGTAGGCATTATCGAGATTGTAACGGGAGTCAGGCCTGAGTTCGGGAGCGCCTTCCGACAACTCTCCTATCTTGAGATCATCCGACACATAAAGTCCCAGGCCAATCGCAATTTGAGCCAACACAATGACCGTAAACGCCCCTTTTCGTGTCGCAATCGTAGAGATTTTCCGCCAGATCGGGTGGGGGTGAAGATCGACATATTCGGCATGACGTTGCCCCGCCTTGGTAACCCCCGTATAGGAGAGGATCACCGGCAGAAGGATCATATTGGTAATGATGATACTGGCAATCCCTACACTGGCGCCGATCGCCAGATCCTTAATCACGTCCACTTCAATCAGGACCAGAGTAAAAAAACCGATCGCATCACTAATCAGCGCCAGCATTGCAGGCAGGAAATGATGCCCGAAAGTCACCACAGCCGCATCCAGAGGCCGCGCACCCTGCCCCGCTTCCCGACTCATGCCGTTAATGAACTGAACACCATGACTGATGGCAGTCGCAAAAATAATAAAGGGAATCAGCACCGAGTATGGATCCAGCCCATAACCCAGACTACGCATGATCCCGAGCTGCCAGAAAACGGCAATAATTGAACATATTACGGTAGCCAAAGTACTCTTGAGGCATCGACTGTAGGCAAACAGCAACACGGTTGTTAAACCAGCCGCCACAAGGAAAAAGACCAGGACGTAGCCCAACCCTTCGATCATATCGCCTATTTTCTTCGCAAAACCGACGATATGAATATTGACGGATGATTCCGCACCACCATATTTTTGCCTGACCTTTTGCTCCAACTGTTGCGAAAACTCATGATAATCGAGGGGCTCCCCTGTATCAGGGTCTTTCTCCAGCAAGGGCACATAAACAATGGAAGAGCTAAAATCATTGGCTACCAATCTGCCAACCTGACCGGAACGCAGGACATTCTGCTTGAGCTGCTCCAGACTTTGTTCACTACCGTCATAGCCATTTGGAATGACGGGGCCTCCGGCAAAGCCTTTTTCGGTGACTTCTACCCAGCGGACATTTGCTGTCCATAAAGACTTCAACCCAGAGCGGTCAACCCCGTCCAGAAAGAATACCTCGTCGCTTATCTGTTCCAACAATGACATATATTCTTCATCGAAAATGTCACCTTCTTTCGCCGCAACAGCGACCCGGATAAAGTTCGCCAGGTTTTCGAGATCATCCCGATGATTCAAAAAATTAATGATATAGGGGTGTTCGAGCGGGATCATGCGCTCCAGACTGGCGTCCGGCTTGATTTGAGAAGCCTGAAAGGTCAGAAAAGCACTCACAATGAGAAACGCGAGCACGACGACAGGGCGCCACCCAAAGATCACTCTTTCGGCCCAAGATCTGCTCGAAAGTATATTCATTTGCGAAACATGTCCTTTAGGAGAGAAGAGCTCTCGTAATATTTAACCGGCAGAGCCCAACGCTGCCGATTCAAAGCGATATTGATCATAAGAGTTAACGACAAAATCAGGCGAAACTATAGGGAAACAGGGGCTGACAATCCGCTTTCTTTGATCGTTCAGTCAAAAAGTATGACACGCGTCCCTTCACATGCCGTTACAAATTGTTGCAATTTGTAAATGATGAGCGATTTCAGCTTACGAAAGCGGCGAATCGGTGATTGGCCAAAGGTTTCATCAGGCAGCAATGCTACTTGAAGCCATGACGCATACACCTTTACACTGGGCGAAAACAATCAGAAAAATCAACCATGCCCTATTTTGAATCCCAATCCGGACACCCGCTGTACTATCGGGACATTGGCCGCGGCGACCCATTGATACTACTTCATGGCTTTGGCATGCAATCAGCACACTGGTTACCTTTTGCACTGCCTTTATCCAGAAGCCATCGCATCATCATGCCCGACCTGAGAGGCTTTGGCAGATCCCATCACGCGAACTTTTTTGATGAATGCATTCTCAGCAACTATGCACACGACCTTGATCAGCTGGTGAAGCACCTGCGACTTGGCAGATTCAAGCTGGCTGGCATTTCGATGGGCGCACTAAGCTCATTGCAGTATCAGGGTCTCTGCGGAGACAGCGGTGTAAGCCACTACATGCATATCGATCAAAGCCCGGTGTGCAGTAACAAAGAGGATTGGCGCTGGGGACTCTTTGGCGACGAACAGGCTCTGCGTTTTCGACGTGCGCGCGATTTACTGGGAAAACTGGCACCTTACGTAGAAAGCAATACCCTGTACCCGGCTCTGCCGACGTCATTGAAAAACGAATTGTGGGAACAGCTGGGTGATTTCTTTGCTTCGGCAATGTCTGGCACTGTACAGAAAAAGATCGCCAAAAAACTTTGCCGCTGGAAACGGATACAGGACACACTGATGCCGACGTCCAACTGGCCGGTTTATCTTCAGTGCCTGCGAGCTTATCTGGATCAGGATTACGATTTACGGGATGTACTTCGCGACATTGATGTGCCGACAACAGTCCTCGTTGGATTGCGTTCCGATATGTATCCTAAAGGCGGCCAACTAAGGATTGCAGACTACCGAAAAAACTGTCGTGTTATTGCGCTGGATAAAAGTGGTCATACGCCGTTTATCGATCAGCCGCTCTCGTTTTTGCATGAGCTGAAACGGTTCGTAAATCTGGAAACGGTATAAGCAGCGCCTTGTGACACGGCAAAACCCTTAATGCTCTTCCTGCACCAACACCCAAGGCTTAATAACCACACTCCAGAGGCTGACATCGCGTCCGTACCATTCCAGCGCTTGGGAGTCCGTCACTTTCATCACCAGCCCTTTACTCATCCACTCCGAAAAGAGTGCCGAATTGTCGGCAGCCAATTGCTCCGCCACTTCCAGTAAATCCAGACCGCTGTCGACAAAAATAACGGAACCACTGGCAAAGTAGGTTTGCAGATCCTTCCAGGCAATACGCCCTGTTTCCAGATTGAGCTTGTCTTTCAACCGAATCTTGTTTTCACTCATACCCGCAGCAAAACACCCTTTTCGCCAGGTTGAACTTAAGAAGCCATGGTAGGCTGCACCAGATCTTCGATATAGCTGGCGACAATATCTGTTCGATGCAATTCAATTTGCGCAACAAAGCGATTCACAAGTCGCTCCGGATGAGGGAAAAGACGCGCATCCCCCACCATTCCAAACTGAATCTGCCCACCATAACTGATGATACTCAAACCCAGGCCCAGATCGCCTGTTTGGGGCACCCAGAACATTTGTTCCTTGATCCGCGCCCCTGCAATGTAGCGGGACTCCCGCGCCCCAGGAACATTGGAAAGCACTGCACTGGTTTTATTCCCGAAACTTTCAAGCAAGGCTTTCTGAACCGTCTTGGGAAGCAGGCCGGCCGCATACAGAATGCCGTAAGATAGCGCCGGTTGCAGTGACTGTTTGAGGGAAATCATATCATGCTTGATCTTGTAGACACGCTCGAGCGGGTTTTCGATGCCTATCGGTAACGGCGCAAACACTGTCCCGAAGTAATTTCCGAGGTTTTCGGGATTCCCCCCCATATCCATGTTTTCCTCAGAGCGGATATTTACCGGAAGTGTTACATGGATGTTTTTACCATCGACCTCTTCGCCCGCATGGATCAACTCTTCTCTGAAAGCACCGGCAACACAGGATAAAAGCAGGTCGTTGATTTTGCATCCAACGACTTTGGCGATGCCATGAAATTTGTCAAAACTGACAGGTTCCGACCACGCACAGGTTTTTCGCACTCCCAGCTTACCTTTCAAGACTTTCTTGGGATCCGCCGGCATGGTCGCAAGCTGGGCCAGTTCCGCAGCCGCCCTGACGCCATCGCCAAGAATGGCGCGCAAAGCCTCTTTATCACGGAGTAAGTCTACCCCCTCTGTCGATAATTTCTTGGCCAGCTGACCATATTTTTCGGCTCTGTCTACTGCCGAATCAATCATTTTCTGGTAGCGAGGCCACTCGTAGTTGACTTCCTGATCTACTTCAACCGGTTCGTTGGAAGCCACCGTGGTAGAAGTGAAAGGTGTAACATTCGCACTCCCGTCGGTGATCGAGTTGAATACTGAAATCAGAGCAAGGCCGTCCGCATAGCAATGGTGCACCCTGAGTAAAATAGCCTTACCACCACAGTAATTTTCTATGAACTGGATTTGCCAGAGCGGTTTGCTCTGGTCAAAGGGAATACTTGCCTGGTCAGCCACATATTGTTGTAGTGCTTTTTTATCCGCGTTGCCTGGCAAGGCAACTTTTTTGACATGATTATCCAGTTCGAAATATGGGTCCGGGTCCCAAAAGTATTCACCCGAGCGCAAAGTCGGTCTTGTCTGGAATCTGGGAAAACGAAGAAAACGATTCAGGATGGTACTGCGAAAATCTGCAAACTCCATCTCTTCGGTGATAATCATGGCATTGATGATCATCAGGTTGGTGGGGGAATCCATCCTTAACCACGCAATATCTACCCCGTTTAAAGGCTTGCCAGCTTGATCAGCCATCAAACCATCCTCCTGTTTATAGGTTTTATTGTTCTTTTGAATATGATTTTCGGGAACGCAGTCAGGACGACCAGAGACAACACACCCCCCAAGGGGTTAACAGGTATATTACCTGCAAGCAAGACCTTAAAAAGGCGTTCCACACGAAGAATTCAATCAGCAATTCTGCAACGAAAAATTAACACAAATTACATTTCTTAACACCTGAATTTTTAGTCATCTGTCATAATCATTTCAGTTGGTTACGTCAGGTATCCAGAACTCGCTTTAAGTTTTGGTTATTAAATAATCAACAGTTATTATGTTTAGTTTCAACAAAAAACCTGAATCCTGTTAACAAACGCCTAGAGAATTGTGACAGGCTGGGCTATATTAGGGTTCACAACGATTACAAAAGCAGACCCAGCGCTTGCTGATGCAAGCATCTGTCAATGAATTGGGCTCTTTGAGCCTGCCACTTGGGCGACCTTCCGGTCTGACTCTTCCTGGGCATTGGCGATCGGTGAAATGGTGCCCGGCTGTAAATAACTGCTTGTTGACTAGGGTGGGAGATACGCATTGCAAGCTGTCCACGCAAGAAAACTTATCAAGCCGATCGAACAAACCTATACGGAGATGTTTTCCGGTAAGGTTTATACTGTCGGGAAAGGCGCCGTCAGCGTAAGAAACCACAGTGGCAAAGCCAAGCACACCGTGATTGGTGTTCATGGTTTTCTGGAGAACCACTGTTATTTCACGCAGAGCTACCAGGACCCGTCAACCGAACTCATCCTCCTGACTTGCAGCAATTATCACATTCCTGTCAGCGGACCGATGCCGGAACCTGCAGATTGGGAAATTCCGATCAAGTTTCTTGAAGCCACTATCGAATATGACGCCAACATTCTCAATCAGGCATTGAGCAATCTGCCCACGACCAAAAATATTCGCGTTCATGGCCACTCGCGTGGTGGCGCAGTGATCCTCGAAGCCATCAAGCAACGCCCTGAACTTTACGAACATGTAGAGGTAATTCTGGAAGCACCAGCACTTCCCGGAGGCAAAACGCACCCGCTGGTGTCGGCCTTGCTGGAACCTGTCTCACATGGCATGTGGCCTTGGGTCATACGCTTCATTAACAGCACCCCCGCTTCGTCTTATGGCCAAATGTTCTTCGGCAAGATGAATCCGCGCAAAAAACAGTTACTGCACAAGCTATTTACCGCAACGCGCGACCACCTCACGATTGTTCGTAACATAGAGAACCTGTTCGCCTGGATGGATAAACGGGACTACTCGGTTTATCAGCATATCAGACACGGCACTTTCCTGATTCCCAGAATCGACCGCATACTGGACAGAAACCTGATGCTGGAGAGTGCGATGAAGAGTCCCAACGCCGTGCGAGTTGTAGAAACAGACGCGACCAGCCATTTCATCACCTTGGATGACAAAAACTGGGTACCCTCACTGGCATCCATTCCCTCCCGGGAGCGCGCAGAAACCATCAGGATACAATCCAGAAAAAAGCTACGCCAGGCTAAACTGCTCGCGCTTGCTTAGGCGCGAGCGCGCAAGGCAGTTCGTGCGCTATCGTTGCATTGTGGCTGACTGACGGTCGCTTCTTGCTTTCCTTTTCAATACAATGCGATCTGCATAGATCAGTACACCCAGCCATGGGCCAATGCCTGCGAATACGGCATTGCGACTGACCACCTGAATTATTTGCACGAAGCATTTGCATGTACCGAGACCGCATTCAGAATCTGGCCACCAAATCGCCCGCCGCAGAGCGACTCAAAAAAGTACTGATCGACTATCACGACTTCAAATACGGGGCTGGGCAACCGGTCTCGCAGCATCAGTTAATGGCACTTGCTGACTGGCAATGTCAGCGACTCAAGGATACACATCAGGACCTCTATCAATCACAGAATTATCATCAAGGCCTGAACTTCCTGTTTTCAGATTTGTATGCGCCTCAGGATTTCAGCGACAGGGATCGCGACCTGGAGCGCATCGCCCCAAAATTAGTAAAACTGCTGCCCGATAAGGTGATTCTGACGCTGGCCGAACTCATTGAACTGAACCTGCAAACACAGCAACTGGATGTCAGCCTGGCGCACCAGATTTTCAACTGCCTGAACTACCAAAAGATTGATGACGCCAGCTATTGTCATGCCTACCGGGCCTGCAATAATGAAAAACAACGCCAAGACCAGCTGGCGAGAGTTCATGAGGTGGGTAAACTATTGAACCGGTATGCTCGCAGCCGTATGCTGAATTTCTCCCTGTCGATCTCTGAAAGACCGGCTGAAATGGCAGGACTTACTGCCCTGTACAGTTTTATCCGGCGTGGTTTCGATGCTTTTCACGACATGCAGGACATACCCTTCCTGATGGATACCCTGCTCAAACGCGAATCACACATTCTGCAAAACATATACGCCAACCAGGCTTTTCCTTTTCAATGGCAAGAGAGCTCTCATGACAAAAGATGCAATGATAGATAACCGGGTCAAACTGGAAATACGGGACGAAATAGCCTTCGTAACACTTTGCCGCCCGGAAAAACTGAATGCTCTGGATATGGCCATGTTCGACGCGATCGTGAAATCAGCCAAACGTATTCGTAAGGACAAGTCAATTCGCGCCGTAATTCTTTCTGGGGAGGGTAAGGCCTTCTGTAGTGGACTCGACGTTAAAAGTATGTTCAAAAACCCCGTTGCCGCCTTGAAACTTCTCATCAAACCCGGCACAAAAATATCCAATCTGGCACAAGACGTTAGCCTCGTGTGGCGTGAACTTCAGATTCCTGTCATCGCTGTCACACATGGGAAATGCTGGGGCGGAGGCTTTCAGATCGCACTGGGCGCAGACTTTCGCTACAGCACCGAAAGTTGCACATTTTCAATCATGGAGAGTCGCTGGGGCCTGATCCCCGACATGGCCGGTTCCATTGCACTGCGAGAATTGACCAGTATTGATATCGCCAAGGAACTCGCCATGACGGCTAAAGTTTTCGACGGTAATGAAGCAAAATCGCTCGGCCTCGTCACCCATGTCTGTGATGATCCGATGGCATCGGCTCTCGCATTCGCGGAACAATTGAAGCAAAAATCCCCGGACGCCATTGCCAGCACAAAACTGCTGTTCAACAAGGCCTGGTTGAGTACAGTTAGACAAGCCCTACACTGGGAAACCAAACTGCAAAGAAAACTGATAGGTCGGTTCAACCAGCGCACCGCCATCCAGAGACATCAACAGCAATCCGCCAAAGACAGGCAAGAACTCACGCCCTTCAAGCAGAGAAGCTAAGGCGCGATGCAGACTAAAAAGCCTGCTCGCCAGCAACAATGGATGCATGTAAACGCGCATCCATTCTTTGGTAGCCTTGACTGCCCGGCAGCAGCACCCAGACCGGATCAGCTGTCACAGTCATATCGAATCCGACTTTTTTAAGTTCACCTTTCTGGTATTTGTGCGTTCCGGTCGTTTCCATTTGCTGCACAATGCGAATAAAAACAGGTACCGCATACTTGGGAAGTGCAGACCGCAAATGCCGATATGTGGCGTCTGCATCGAAGTCACAGCCTGCCTGCAAGCGAATGCTGGCCATCCCTGCACGACCACTGGCTTCAGGAATCTCGACGCCGTATACCACACCATCGATAATCACATCCATTTCCGACAATACGTTTTCAACTTCTGTGGTGGAGACGTTCTCGCCTTTCCAGCGAAAGGTATCGCCCAGACGATCCACAAACTGGGCATGTCGGAACCCCTGATCACGCATCAGGTCTCCGGTATTGAACCAGGCGTCTCCGGCACGAAAAACATTTCGAACAATGGTGCGCTCGGTTTTTTCCGGGTCGGTATAGCCATCAAAAGGGGAGCGTTCATTTATCTCGCCAAGCAACAGGCCTGACTCACCCTTGCGTACTTTTCTCATAAAACCATCACTAAAACGCACCGGTTCATCCCGCTCAAGATCATACTCAACGATGGCATAAGGCACGGTTGTAAAGCCCACCGTACAGTCAAAATTAAACAGATTCAGAAAACCGACATTGCCTTCACTGGAACCATAGAATTCGATCACCGAATCAATACCGAACCGCTGTTTGAATGCCTGCCATATACTCGGCCGTAATCCATTTCCAAACATCAAGCGAACATGATGCTGTTTGTCCTGCTCTGAGGGCGGGTTCGCCAGCAAATAACGACACAACTCCCCAACATAACAGAATGCCGTCACTTCATAGTTTCTGATCTGCTCCCAGAAACGGCTTGCCGAAAAATGCCTCACCATCACCAATGCTGCGCCTCCGGCCAGCACACTACTCCAGCCAACCACGAGGGCAGTGGCATGATAGAAGGGCAAACAAATCAGAGCGCGATCTTTTGGCTTCAACTGAATACTCGCCAAACCAACGCCCGCGTAAGCCTTCATAAAACGGCCATGCGTTAATATGGCAGCCTTGGGCAAGCCAGTGGTCCCAGAAGTATAAAAGTAGCAGAAGGGCTCTTCAGCCTTGCTCACCACAGCGCCCTCCGGCTCACACTTTGGATAGCATAATGTTTCCTGTATCAGGTTGATCCAGCCTTCTGGCACGGCCGTGCCTGCACTCTCGCCGGAGTCAGGAACACATAGGCAACTACTGCCACCTGAGGGCAGCGCCTCTGCTAATGGCATAACCGCCTCCATCAGCTCAGTCCCCACGATGATTCTTGTCGGGGCTACCAGCGTGACACTGTGTCGCAAAACCGCTCCACGCTGCGAAGTATTCAGCAATGCACTGACCGCTCCAAGCCGCGCCAGAGCGGCGACAACCACCAGCAACTCCGGCCTGTTCTCAAGCATTACCGCGACCACATCGCCTTTGCGTGTTCCTGTCGCATATAAATAAGCGGCGGCCTGATTGATCCAGCCCATCAATTCCTGATAACTGTACTCCTGATCTTCATAAAACAATGCCGGATGTAAGGGGTACTTTTTCACCGCCGTCTGAAGGCAGGAAATAAGGCCGCAGGGCGTCTCCGGTCTTTGCAGGCTCACCATACCCAGACCCTTGATTCGCCCTGGCATGCCCCTGATAAGTGACGGCATTCTGGCCGCGACGTCCCTGAAACCTATAATATTCCGATCGTCCACTGCTTTCTCCTGAGCCATTAATGGCACTGCTGCTGAATTTTCAGGAGCAGAACTCATCAAGATGGCGATTGATTTCCTGTTCGATGCGCCCTTTAAATGGCCTCAACATAAAACTGAGCTCCATCCTGACTTCAACATGCTGATCGGCAATGGACAGATACCCTTTGGCGCCGGCGCCTTTAAAGCTGACGATCAGATCGTCCCACTGATACTTCACCCCGAACTTCTCTGACAAACTCTGGGCGATCTCTTCCGCATAGGCTTTGGCATGTGCCAAATCCTGATCATGCGCTCTGGATAATTGAATAACAGACATTAAACCTAAACTCTGCTGCGGGCAGGTAACATGTCAATGCGCAATTGTTTCGCCCCCGCCCTTGATGAATAGAACTGGCAAACAGTTTAGCAACAAAAACGGCTGAGTGTAGGCCCGAATGTATATCAACCCAGATAGTTTTCAATTGAATTGAAGGGTAGAATGGCGCTCAGAACAGAACACGAGCGACACCACCTGTATGGAAAGCCCAAGCGATTCAACCAACACCAAAGAACAGCACCCACAGGAATCCACGACCCACTTTGGATTCCGGAACGTAAACACGAGCGAAAAAGCCAGCAAGGTTGCCGAAGTATTTCACTCGGTTGCCCACAAATACGACATCATGAATGATTTGATGTCTTTCGGCATTCACAGATTATGGAAACGCCTGACCATTGAAAGCAGCGGTATCAGGCCAGGACATCGCGTTCTGGATATCGCAGGTGGGACTGGCGATTTGACCATGCAGTTTTCGAAACGTGTGGGTCCTTCTGGCGAAGTTGTTCTGGCAGATATCAACGCCTCCATGCTGGACGTTGGACGCAATCGATTGCTGGACAAAGGCTATGGACCCAATATCCAGTTTGTGCAGGCCAATGCCGAATGCCTGCCGTTTCCCGAAAACTCGTTCCACTGCGTCAGCATCGCATTCGGTTTGCGCAATGTCACCGACAAGGACAAGGCCCTTGCATCTATGACACGGGTTCTGAAACCCGGCGGCCGCTTGTTGATTCTGGAGTTTTCCAAGCCAACCAACAAATTGGTGAGTGAGGTTTACGACAAGTATTCGTTCACCGCGCTCCCGTTTATGGGAAAGCTGATAACCAACGACAGTGACAGTTACCAGTACCTCGCTGAATCAATCCGAATGCATCCGGACCAGGACACCCTGAAAACCATGATGGAGACGGCAGGTTTGTGCCAATGTCGCTACCAGAATATGAGTAGTGGTATCGTCGCCCTGCACACGGGAGTAAAGCCCTAGATGAGTGTTCTGCAAATGCCGGCAATTAAAAAGCTATTGCCGCTGCTGGAATCCAGCCTGAACAAAACGCTTTCGATGGATCCCGCTGCCGCAAGCAAACTCAGGCCTCTCAATGGGTGCATCCTTGAGCTCAATATCACGTCCTGGGATCAGTCGTTCTTTTTTAAGGTCGAGCAGGAAAAGATTGTCCTGCTGAATGCAGACGCAGCCCCGACGGTGACCTTGTCCGGCAGTTCTATGGCGCTGTTGAAACTGGCGCTGACAGAAGATAAAAACGGCCTGTTCAAGCGCAAGGAAGTCAGCCTTGGCGGGGACGCTGTTCGCGCTCAACAAATCCAGACTCTGGTCCGAAACGTGGCTATCGATTGGGAAGCCCTATTGGCAGAAGCCATCGGCGATGTGCCTGCACATCTTGTGATCTCGGGCCTGCATAGCGGCTGGTCCTGGACGCGATCCATCAGTCATTCATTGCGTCAGGATCTGGAAGAATTTCTCAAATATGAACTGCAGCTGCTCCCGAACAAGGCCATGGCGCGAAGACAATTTGAAGCTATCGACCAATTGCGTCTGGCGACGGACAGACTTGAAGCCCGGTTTAAAAAACTTATCTCACCGAAAACAAAGCACGTAGAAAAGTGTCAAAACTAGCCGCTGTCGCCAAGCTCCGCCGCATATTTGTCATTCTTTGGGTCATCAGCAAATATCGCCTGGATGAATTTATGCCTCGCAAACCCCTGCCTATGGTTGTGCGAGTACTGTTCATATTCGCTCCCTGGCACTTATTCCGCAAGCCAATAATGGAGCGCGGAGAGCGCCTGCGAAGGTCTCTGGAAAGTCTCGGACCAATCTTTATCAAGTTTGGTCAGATCCTTTCTACACGAAGGGACCTGTTGCCGGATGACATTGCTGATGAACTCAAAAAACTGCAAGACGATGTCCCGGCCTTCCCCGGCGAGGAAGCCCTGCGCATTGTAGAAAAAGCGCTCAAAAAAGAAGTCACATCACTGTTTTCCTCCTTCGAACAGGAACCTCTGGCATCGGCCTCTATCGCTCAGGTGCATCAGGCCCGTTTCCATGATGGGCGACAGGTTGTCGTCAAAGTGATTCGTCCCGGTATTGAGAAAACCATCAGTCAGGATATTGCTCTGCTGTTCATTCTGTCTACCCTGCTGGAACGCTATTGGGAAGATGGCAAGCGACTGCATCCGGTGCAAATTGTGCGGGATTATGAGCGCACCATCTACGATGAACTTGACCTGCAACGCGAAGCCGCAAATGCCTCCCAGTTGCGCCGGAACTTTCTGGACTCAGAGCTCATCTACATTCCGGAAATCTATTGGGACTACACGCATAAAAATGTGCTGGTAATGGAGCAAATACAAGGCATCCCGATTGCTGACATTGCGGCCCTGAAAGCCGCTGGTATTGACATGAAGTGCTTGGCAGAACGTGGCGTCGAAATATTTTTCACGCAGGTCTTCAGAGACAGTTTTTTCCATGCTGACATGCACCCCGGCAACATATTTGTCGCCGAGCACCACCCGGAAAACCCGCAGTATATCGCTATAGATTTTGGCATTGTCGGTACGCTTACACCGGAAGACCAGAACTATCTGGCGCGTAATCTACTTGCCTTCTTTAAAAGGGATTACAAACAGGTTGCCGAGCTGCATATCAGCTCAGGTTGGGTACCGGAAAACACCCGTGTCGATGAATTTGAGTCGGCGATCAGGACAGTATGTGAACCCATCTTTGAGCGCCCCCTGAAAGATATCTCTTTTGGCCAGTTTCTGCTGCGACTGTTCCAAACAGCCCGGCGTTTCAACATGGAAGTCCAGCCTCAACTGGTTCTACTGCAAAAAACACTTTTGAACATCGAAGGGCTCGGGCGACAGCTCTACCCGGAACTGGACTTGTGGAATACCGCCAAACCCTATCTTGAAAACTGGATGAAAGAGCGCATTGCGCCTCCTGGTGTATTCAAGAACATTCGTCAACACCTGCCGGAATGGCTTGAACAGTCACCAGAGATTCCCAAACTGGTATTCGACGCCATGACCCAGATCAAACATCTTGATCGCCGCAGCGCCGATACCGAAAAACTCAGCGCGGCTTTCTCGGCATCACAGGCCAGACAGTCCAGCCGCACTCGTAATACCCTGGCTGGCGCAGCTTTGATTGGGCTCGGCATATACTTATCCCAGCCAAATGGGCTCGAACTATTACAAAACACGCCCTGGCAAGCTACACTTCTCTATGCCTGTGGCATCTTCCTGATCTTCAGAAGAGCCTGATCAGGCGAATTATGATAAAGGTCACCTAATGTCAGATGTACTCAGCGAACTTGCGCAGGTGTTGGAAGCACGCAAACAGGCCGATCCAGAATCCTCCTATGTTGCCAGCCTGCACCACAAAGGTTTGAACAAGATTCTCGAGAAAGTTGGCGAGGAATGCACCGAAACACTGCTTGCAGCCAAAGATGCACAGAGCGATGCGTCTCAAAAAGCGCAACTGGTCTACGAAGCAAGTGACTTGTGGTTTCATACGCTGGTTATGCTTTCTCACTTGGGCTTAGGGCCACAGGATATCCTCGGGGAATTGCAACGTCGCTTTAATTTATCCGGGCTTGAAGAAAAAGCCTCTCGCAGCAAGTAGGAGTTTATTATGGGAATCAGCCCCACTCAGCTAATTATTATCCTGGTGATCGTTGCATTGATCTTCGGTACCAGAAAATTGCGTAACATGGGCAGCGATCTTGGCGGTGCTGTCAAAGGCTTCAAAAAAGCCATGAATGATGACGAAAAGAAAAACCTTGAATCCAAAGAGGGCGATGACGAGCAGATCATTGAAGGCAAGGCCGAAAAGGTCGAAGACAAAAAAGACTCTAAAGGCTAGATTACTCTCCATTTAGGTAAAAGGTCTTCAGGACATGTTCGATATCGGATTTCTCGAACTCGTGATTATTGCCGTCATCGGTCTATTGGTATTGGGACCGGAACGGCTCCCGGTTGCGGCACGGAAAGCTGGGCGTTGGGTCGGTAAAGCCAGGCGCATGGTGAATCAATTCTCAAGTGAAATCGACCGCCAGATAGAAGCCGAAGAATTGCGTGAACAGCTTAAGGCGCAAGGTGAATCACTGAATATTGAAGAAGATATCAAGAAGATACAAAGCACTGTAAATGAAGCCCTGCATCAAGCCGAAGAATTTGAACCCTTACCCAGAAATGATGAGAAAGACACATCCGGCAACGCCACATTATCAAACATCCAGCAACGTAAATAATGGCACATAACTCCCAGCCTTCTGACGAAGAAAAAGTACACCAGGCACAACCGCTAGTGAATCACCTGATTGAATTACGCAATCGGCTTCTTCATGCGGTCGCGGCGGTTCTACTGGTCTTTCTTGGCTTGTTCTACTTCGCCAATGACCTGTATCTGATTGTGTCCGAACCGCTCCGGAAATTCTTGCCGGAGGGCGGCACGATGATTGCCACGGAAGTTGCCTCGCCATTCCTGACCCCCTTTAAACTGACCCTGATGGCGGCTTTGTTTATCGCCATGCCTTACGTGCTGTATCAAATCTGGCGCTTCGTCGCCCCGGCGCTTTACCACAATGAAAAAAAACTGGCATTACCCCTGCTCTTCTCCAGCGTCGCTCTGTTCTATGCCGGAATGGCCTTCGCCTATTTTGTTGTCTTTCCACTGGTGTTTGGCTTTCTGACCCAGGCCGCGCCCGAGGGCGTCACAGTGATGACAGACATCAGTCGGTATCTGGACTTTGTACTGAAGCTGTTTTTTGCCTTTGGGCTTGCTTTCGAGGTGCCTGTCGCCACAGTCATATTGGTCGTCACCGGAGCAACCAGTACAAGGAGCCTGGTAGAGAAACGTCCGTATATCATTGTAGGCTGCTTCGTGATTGGCATGCTGCTGACCCCGCCGGATGTCATCTCCCAAACACTGCTGGCCGTGCCCATGTGGTTGCTGTTTGAGATTGGTATTATCTTCTCGCGCATGATCGAGAAGGATCGTGCCAAAAACAATCAAGCCAGTTGAATGAATCTTCTGCTGCTTGAGTCAAAGGACATGCAGGGCGAACAACGTGCCCGTATTACCACAGCGCGACAATTACGGCATATCCATGAAACCCTGAAACTGAAAAAAGGTGATACATTCGTTGTTGGCAAGCTAAATGGAAAGATTGGTTCCGCCTGCATAACGCATCTGGATTCCGCTGCGATAGAAGCCGAAATCGAGTGGCAAAATGACCCTCCCCCGGCTATTCCCCTGACACTAGTTATCGCGCTGCCAAGGCCCAAAATGCTGAAACGGATTGTGCAAACCGCTACCACCATGGGCGTTAAGCAGATCTTCTTTATCAATGCGTGGAAGGTCGAAAAAAGCTACTGGCAAAGCCCATGGCTTACTGAGGAAAAGCTTTACGACAACTGCGTGCTTGGACTGGAACAGGCCAAAGATACGGTGCTTCCTGCAATACACCAGAAAAAACTGTTCAAACCCTTTGTGGAAGATGAATTACCGGAACTCGTCAGGAACACCAGAAATCTGGTTGCCCACCCCGGCAGCGCGACAACCTGCCCGGTCAATATTGGAGAGCCCTGTACTCTGGCCATTGGACCTGAGGGCGGATTCACGCCCTATGAAATAGAAAAACTGATCGAATCCGGCTTTGAACCGGTACATCTGGGACAACGCATACTGCGCGTGGAAACGGCGGTGCCCGCGCTAACTGCCAGACTTTTTTGTCATGATTAAGCCCTGTAGCTGACCACTACGGCCTGACTGCTTTCAGCGACAGAGCTATACGCCCATTGCCTGTCGAATCATCGCCTTTTTGAGCAGGCTCTGCTTATTCACCCATGACAGCCCAAAGTTTCTGAGCGCTCTAACGCCCGGATCACTGGCTCCGAAGAAACGATGAAAGCCTTCCATGGTGGCCATTACGGCCAGATTTTCTGTTTTGCGGGCACGCTGATAACGCCTTAGCAGCAGGGGATGACTGCAGGACAAGTGCTGACCGGCGGCTTCCTGCAATATCGTCGACAACAGGGCTACGTCTTTCAGACCCAAATTCAGGCCTTGCCCGGCAAGGGGGTGAATAGTGTGCGCTGCATCTCCAACCAGCACAGCATTCTCTTTCACATAGTCAAGCGCGTGTCTTTGCCGTAACGGAAACATTTGCCGCGCAGACACCGCCTCAATACGTCCCAAACGGGATTCAAAGGCCCGCTCAAGCTCTCGTGCAAAGGCCTCATCTGACAATCCAAATAGCTTCTGAGCGAGATCCGATTCAATGGACCATACAATTGAGCAGTAATGACCAGTTTCAGCGTCATCTGCCAGCGGCAGGAACGCGAGCGGGCCGTCTTCACTGAAGCGTTGCCACGCCGTTTGCTGGTGAGAGCGTTCCGTCCTTACCGTGGCGACAATTGCATGCTGCCCGTAATCCCACTCTCTTGATTCAAAACCCAGCATGGTGCGCATTTTTGAATTGGCGCCATCCGCTGCAATCACCAAGTCTGCCGAGAACCGGTGATTTTGCGTATGAATCAGAGTCTGGGGTACACCAGAGGAGGCTTGCTGTTCCATTTTGCTTGGGGCTTCCGCCCAGAACATGGAGAGATTTTCCTGATCCGACAACGCACCATGCGCTGCTCTCAGGAGTTTACGGTTTTCAATAATGGTTCCCAGTGCCGGCTGATGCACCTCACTGGCATCAAAATCAATGGATGCCGTGCCCAGCGCGTCCCAGACATGCATATGTGCGTAATCCAGATAATCATTCGGATCCAGACAATCCCATACTCCGATTGCCTGTAAAAAGTTCCTGGAAGATTCGGTCAAGGCACTGACGCGAGCGTCGTAGTGTTGCACGCCCTCGGTGTCATTTTTCTCATCTCCCAACAAGCGCTCACGCGGCAATGCCTCAAGTAAGGCAATACGGAGAGAAGCGTCGGTCAAACTTCCAGCCAGCGCGGAGCCGGCGATACCCGCCCCGACAATGACAATATCAAAATGCTCAGCTACCGCACCATCAGCCATGAGAGTCTCCAAACACGTGAGCAGTTCCGGCCACACCCATGGCCTGTTCGGCAAACAACCGCTTTGCCACCGGAAGGTTATTGAGCCCTACCAGGCCCAGCTCTCTGAAAATACCCCAGACACTTGAGGAAGATCCAAACTGCTTGACCAACTGGTCGCTTGCCTGAATCGTCAACTGCTGGTCCGTTGCATGCTGATCATGCGCACTCGCGAGCACACGAACATCCCCAATCAGCTGCCCTGCGGCGGTGCCGTGTCGGACCGCCTTGAGTGCCGAAGCAAGTCCGCGTAAAGCCAGATTAAAGCCCTGACCCGCGACCGGGTGCAAACTATGAGCAGCATTACCGAGCAACAACACGCCCGGCCTGAATTGCTCCTTGGCGCGAATCAGGTTCAATGGATAATGCGTGAGCTTCCCAATACGTTCAAAACCACCCATACGCCCGCCAAATGCATGATCCAGGCGTGCCAAAAGCTGCATCTCACTCAATTGCATCTCTGATTCCCGCGCTTCTTCGGGTAGGGTCCAAACCAGCGAGAAGCGCCTTTGGGACGGATTGCCACCTCCTTCTTTCACGACATCCAGAGGCAACAGTGCCATCGGACCTGTGGCGGTAAACCGTTCGTAGGCCCAATTCTCATGGGGGGTATAAGTTTCGACATTGGCAATCAGCGCGACTTGCCGGTAGGGCTCACTGGAATAATCAATACCGGCCAGTGCAGCCGTTTGGGAGCGCGCCCCATCAGCGATCACCAGAAGGCCAACCTCCACTTCGTATTGCTCAGACCCTTCAATAGTAATCAGCTGACCTGCAGGCAGCGCCCTGACAGCTGCAACACGGGCCGGCGCAAGAAAATCCAGGTCCGCGCCCTTCAGGGCCGAGAACAAAACCTTACCAATCGCCCTGTTTGGCGCAACATAGCCCAGTGCATCCAGCTGATAATCTTTGGCGTGCAAGCGGGTGACCCCCAACCGCCCCTGTTCCGAGACATGGATATCAAGAATAGGCGTCACATAGGCCTGCAAATCATCCCAGATGCCCATTGATTCCAGTATTTTCCTGGAACCATAAGACAATGCGGTAGCCCGGTCATCGAAACTGGAGCTGGCCGGTCCGTCTGATATCGCCATCTCGGCGACATCAATCAACAGTACACGCTTTCCCATCTCCGCCAACCCGAGCGCTGCGCTCGCACCCACCATGCCTGCACCCACCACCATGGCATCATAGTACTTGGCCGGGGCCTTGTTGTTTAACCGCTGCATAGTGGTTCCTGACGATCCGCTTGAATTTTTCCGCCCAACATTCGCTTCCAGGCTTAGGCTGATGCGGCCATTAGCTGTTCAATCTCATCAACCGTTTTAGGTGCTTTCTTCGACAACACACTGTTGCCCGTTCGCGTTACAACCACATCGTCTTCGATACGAACGCCAATCCCCTGCCATTTCTTGGCAACACCTTTGATCTTGTCCGATATATAAATACCCGGTTCAACCGTCATCACCATGCCCGGTTCAAGTACACGCCATTCGCCGCCTACCTTGTACTCTCCAACATCATGCACATCCAGCCCGAGCCAATGGCCAGTGCGGTGCATATAGAACGTTTTATAGGCCTCTTTCTCGATCAGTTTATCGACCTTGCCTTTCAGCAATCCCAAGGTAACCAGTCCTTCAGTAATGACCCTGACTGCCGCTTCATGGGGCTGGTTCCAGTGATTGCCGGGCTTCACTTGTTCGATAGCGGCAAGCTGCGCCTGCAGCACGATTTCATATACCTGGCGTTGCGCCTGGCTGAACTTGCCATTCACCGGAAAGGTCCGGGTAATATCAGAGGCGTAATTTTCCAATTCACAGCCGGCATCAATGAGCACCAGGTCACCGCTTCGCATTTTGCGGTGATTATCCGTGTAATGCAGGACACAGGCATTGGCACCCGATCCGACAATCGAAGGATAGGCCGAAAAGCGAGCCCCTGAATCCATGAAATGCCCGAGCAAGGCTGACTCAAGCTGATACTCAAACACGCCGGGCTTCGATCGCTGCATCGCCTTAATATGGGCCTCCGCACTAATGTCGGCCGCTTTCTGCATGACTTTTATCTCAGCGGCACTCTTGAACAACCGCAGTTCGTGCAAGGCATGTTCGAGCGCGACAAACTCTCCTGGCGGATGTGCACCACTGCGCACCTTGCTTCGTATCGCATTAATCCACTCCATCACATGCGCATCGAACTGGGCATTCAAACCGATCGAATAATAGACCTTATTGGTGCCTTCAATCATGCCCGGAAGAATGTCATCAATATCACTAATGGGGAAAGCATCATCAAAACCGAGTTCCTCCACAGCCCTGTCCGGGCCCATAATGTCACCATCCCAAAGTTCTTTTTCAGGATCACGCTCTCTGCAGAACAGAATACTCTCGCCGTGCGCTCGCCCGGGAATCAGGACCAGAACAGCCTCCGGCTCATCGAAGCCCGAAAGGTAGTAAAAATCACTATCCTGCCGGAATGGATGTTCTACATCCCGGTTCCGGCTTTTGACCGTTGCGGCAGGCAATATTGCAATACTGTTCTCGCCCATATGGCTACAAAGTGCCTTGCGACGCTTGCTAAATTCGTTTTTGGTCATGCATTACCCGTTCGTAAAAGAAATGTCGAAGCGCTTGCTTCAATGCAGTGTATTAGGGTTTGAATCCTGAACAGATGCCGAAGGCTGGTTGAACTCAGCATAGAGATTGAGAACCGCAATTTTTACATACTCGCAGACCTCAAATAGTTCTCTTTCTCCCTGTTCCCCGGCTTCAACACGCGCGTCCATTTGACTGATATTTACCAGATCACGCAGCAGTTCCTGCAGGTCTTCTTCGACCTTGGCCAGCGCATTGTTGGCCGCGATGGCCATCCCTTCAAGAAAGCCCCGTACCCAGATTGCAAGCGCTTCTGCGCGCTCGGTCAAAGTATAATCCTCATCAGGCAATAATAGCTCCAGACAGGCTGAATCCTGGGCAATTTCCTGGTCGACTGATTGACAAAACTCCTGGAGGTCCTCCTTCAGATGCACTTGTCGACTGAGATCAAAATCTTCGGCACCCATATGCTCCAGCACTAAGGCCAACCACTGATCCGGACTGAAACGCAGCCCTCCGGCAAGATGACCAATTAACAAACCGTGCAGTTCACTGGGGTGGTTGATCGCACTATGGCTGTTATAGATATTGGCCAGCCAATCAAATTCTGAGTCTTTGGAATGTAATTTTGTCATGCCTGATAACCTTGAGTGTCTTTGTCTGGCGAAGCTGACTTGAGAGCAACTCCGAGCACTGGCGCACAGCGTGGGGAGATACTCCCGCTGTCGATATAGGATTTTGAGGGATTATACGATTGATTCACGCACAGGTCATCGACTTGTTGACCGATGCGCCCAGCCAAATTATAGTCGTATACATTGGTCCGCTTGCTAAAAGACCTGCAAGTTCGGAAGCCGCCGGCCCGGCCCAAGCATGAGTCCAACCCGGCGCAACGATAATACGCATTGAACCGGAAGCAAATCCAAAATGCGACCCTGTTCCGCAGAACTCGAGACCCTGGAAAACTGAATATGGATGAATCGGCCATCAAAAGATTGACTGACAAGGTAGAGCGTCTGCTCGCGCATTGCAGCAAACTGGAATCCGATAATGCAGAATTGAGAGCCTTGCAAAATGACTGGCAAAGCGAACGCTCCAAGCTGTTGCAGAAAAATGATCTGGCCAGAAACAAAATCGAAGCCATGATCGGCCGCCTGAAATCTCTGGAGCAATCTTGATGTCGGATCCGAATACCCTGGAAGTCAAAATACTGGAAAAAGAGTACCTTGTTGCCTGTCCGGAGGACAACAAACCATCGCTCAGACAAGCCGCTGATCACCTTGACACAAAGATGCGTGAAATCAGAGCGACCGGCAAAGTACACGGCACAGAGCGAATTGCGGTGATGGCGGCACTGAATATTACCTACGAACTGATGCAGAACAGCCAGTCTATCCACAGCCAGCAATCACTCGTTGAAGATCTGGAGAAAAAAATTGATAAGGTACTCGGTGGGCAGTAAGGCAATTCGGGTGTCTTTGTTTTTTTTCGTAAACAGCACTATCTTTTAAACGAATTCATTTATACTGTTGTACTGCGTCCTGGAGTGTTGGCCAGCTGGATATGTCCTCGAGCCGATACTACTACCCAGGTAATTGTCAGGGGTAATGTGAGCAAGTCCCTCTCGAAGGGAAAGCCTAATTTATTCACGACAGTCACCACCTTGAGCTTACGGGTTCAAGGCCCTACCCGGCAGCGGCATTTTGGGACGCAACCAACTCCAAGTCGCCAGACAACACACCTGGGCTTCCCCCACGATGCCAGAACAGCATTCGTCTAACACTGCCAAATCATCCTTGCGCCGGCAAATGCGACAACGCCGCAGATCCTTGAATTCAAAACAGCAAGCCAATGCCTCACGCGCGCTATGGCGTCAATTGCTTCGTCACCCGCAGTTTATAAGAGCCCGCCACATTGCCCTGTATATTGGAAACGATGGTGAACTTGATCCGGCACCATTCATCAGCAAACTGGCGGCCTGCAGAAAATCTTGCTACTTACCGATGCTCAATCCGGTCAACTGCAGACAAATGACGTTCTACCACTTTCGCCCAAATGGCCGGTTACGCAGTAACAGATTTGGCATCCCCGAGCCCGACCCTTCGACAAGCAGGCGCATTCCGGCTTCGCTTCTGGCGCTGGTACTCCTGCCGCTAGTGGCATTTGATCGCGCTGGAAACCGCTTGGGAATGGGAGGAGGATTTTACGATCGCGTGTTCGCGACCACACAGTGCCGAGTTCGAAGACCTCAGCTAATCGGTATCGCACATCACTTTCAGGAAGTGGACGAGCTGGTCAGCGATTCTTGGGATGTTGCTCTGGACGGCGTGATTACAGACCGCGGACAGTATCATTTTCAGAGGCCAGACCAACAGTGCTCTGGCTAATAACGATCTAAGGATTGAACAAGCTCAGGCTCTTTCTTTTCCGTTCCGGCAGACAAAGTCGTTATTCCGGTAACGGCGAGCCCAATGACAAACAACAGTACCATTGTGATCATGGTATCAGGCGTTTTTTTCATCGTGGCATTGACCCTAAAAACATTACGTATCAAAACAATAGCATATCAACTGAAAAAGTCTATTAACAACCAAGGCTAAGATCTTGGTTTGTATCATGATACACCACCAATTGTGCCGACGAATCAGGCGCTCAGGAACATCCGGTACGCGGGGTTCTGGGTTTCTTCCGAATATCGGAAGCCAACTCCATCCAGCATTTTTTCAAATTTCTTCTGCTCCGAATCCTCCACTTGAACGCCCATCAAAACGCGACTGTAAGCTGCGCCATGATTTCGGTAATGGAACATGGATATATTCCATTTGGTGCCCAATGAACTCAGAAAGCGCATCAATGACCCAGGCCTTTCCGGAAACTCAAAACGGTATACTTTCTCGCTGCCGACTCCGGACGAGCGCCCTCCCACCATATGGCGTATATGTAGCTTGGCCACTTCGTTGTCCGTCATATCCTCAACACGATAACCCTGTTGACCCAGCTCTGCGACTATCTGCTCCCGTTCGGTATCGCCTTCGGAAATCTGAACGCCGACAAACACCTGGGCATCATAGCCCTCCGCGTAGCGGTAATTGAATTCCGTGATGTTGCGCTTATGCAGAGCCTGGATAAACTTTTTATAGCTGCCGGGTTTCTCCGGCAAAGTCACACCGAAAACAGCCTCGCGCTTTTCTCCTATTTCAGTGCGTTCGGAGATGTAGCGCAACCTGTCAAAATTGACATTGGCACCACTGACAACCGTCAGCAGGTTTTCCCCCCGAATGTTCCGTTCTTCAACGTAACGTTTCAGTCCCGCGACACCAATAGCGCCAGCCGGTTCGGCAATGGCACGCGTATCGTCGAATATATCCTTGATCGCTGCGCAAATTTCATCGGTTGTCACGGTCACCACTTCATCCACACAATCCTTGGCGACCTCAAAAGGCAATCGGCCAATCTGCTTGACAGCAACACCGTCAGCAAATATTCCGACCTCATCAAGAATCACTCTTCGATTGCGCTTCAGGGCAGCCTTTAAACAGGCCGCATCTTCAGGTTCAACACCAATCACTTTTATTTCCGGCCGGACGTATTTAATGTAAGCGGCCATTCCCGCGATCAATCCGCCTCCCCCCACCGGTACAAATACCGCATGCGCTGAAGAGGTATGCTGTTTAAGCATCTCCATAGCAACCGTACCCTGCCCTGCGATCACATCTTCATCATCATAGGGCGGAATATAGATCAGACCTTTTTCCTTCACGAGTTGACGCGCATGCTCTGATGCTTCGTCAAAAGTATCTCCGACAAGGATCACCTTGGCTCCACGCCCCCTCACCGAATTCACTTTTATCTCAGGGGTGGTCCGGGGCATCACAATCGTCGCCTTGATACCCAGCTTGCTCGCCGCCAGAGCAAGACCCTGCGCGTGATTTCCCGCAGAGGCCGCAATCACGCCCTTTGACCTTTCCGACTCCGATAACTGCCGAACACAGTTATACGCGCCACGCAACTTAAATGAAAAAACAGGCTGCAAGTCTTCCCGTTTCAGATAGATCTTATTATCGAAACGCGACGACAATGCAGCGGCATGGGTCAGCGGCGACTCTATCGCGACATCATAAACACGGGCATCCAGAATTTTTTTTATGTACTTGTTGAGCATTCAGTTTTTCCCTTTCGCCTGTTTATGATGCTTCTGATTTGATGAAGTCCTTCGCGACGGACACGAAACTTAACGGTGTAAGGATTCTACCGAAAATAAAACAGCACAACGAGTGGATCGCCACATTACTCTGAGCTAAATCTCTCAAGGCTCCCGTCTGACTTGAAATAATTGGGTTATTCTGGCGGATACATCAGAACCGGTGTCTACGATGGAGACCTGCCGTGACGCCCAAAGCTGAAATTCAACCCTTACAAGGGCACAAACTTCTTCTATAGAACGGACCGGACATCTATAATTGGCGCCTTTCAAAATGACCCTTTCGGACACGCCCAGTATGGACCAGAACACTCTTAAAAAAGCAGTGGCACAAGCCGCACTAGACTATATCGTCCCGCATCTGGATAACGACAGCATTGTGGGCGTAGGCACAGGCTCCACCGCAAACTTCTTTATCGACTCTCTGGCCGAAGTAAAACATTGCTTTGACGGGACTGTTGCCAGCTCAGAGGCTAGCGCTGACAGATTGAAGTCTCACGGGATCCCCGTATATGAACTTAACTCCGTCGCTGACATGGAGTTTTATATCGATGGTGCGGACGAAGTGAATGAGCACCTGGAGCTCATCAAAGGCGGGGGGGGCGCATTAACAAGAGAAAAAATCGTAGCAGCCGTTGCGCGTAAGTTTCTTTGTATCGTTGATGCCTCAAAGCAGGTTCCCTTGCTGGGCTCCTTTCCCTTGCCCGTTGAAGTGGTTCCCATGGCGAGAAGCTTCGTCGCAAGAGAACTGGTAAAACTCGGTGGTGATCCTGTGCTGAGAGAGGGTTTCATCACGGACAATGGAAATCTTATTCTGGATGTTCATCATCTCGCTATACAGAACCCGATTCAACTGGAGCAAAACATTAACCAGATCACTGGCGTGGTGACCAATGGGTTGTTTGCCGCTCGACCTGCAGACCTGCTCTTCGTTGGTAGTGACACTGGTGTTGAACAATTGAAACGACACGCTTAACAGGCTCGAAGCTTTGCTTGGTTTGACAGTTACGAATCCGTATAATCGCCGCAACTGATTCAGGTCTGTAAAGGCTGAACTTTCAATCAATGATTTAAGCTTTAAAAGTTCAAGGAAATTTAGCATGATTTTTGACAACATCCCTGCCGGAAAAGACATCCCGAATGACATTTACGTCGCGATCGAAATTCCAGCCAACAGCAGTCCGGTAAAATATGAAATCGACAAGGATATGGGTGCCGTGATGGTCGACCGGTTCATGTCAACGCCTATGTTTTACCCCGCTAATTACGGCTTTATTCCTCACACACTGGCTGACGATGGCGACCCTCTGGATGTTTTGGTTGTAACGCCGTATCCGGTCGTCGCAGGTTCGATCATTCGTTGCCGGCCAGTAGGTATGCTGGATATGGAAGATGAAGCTGGCGGGGATGAGAAGCTGGTTGCGGTCCCACACGACAAACTCTCCACGCTGTACCAGGACATCCACGATGTTGAAGATTTACCTCAACTGCTCAAAGATCAGATCCAACACTTTTTCGAGAATTACAAGGATCTGGAAAAAGGCAAGTGGGTTAAAGTTCGCGGCTGGAAAAATGCCGAGGCTGCACGAGAGTCCATCTCGAAGTCAGTTGCCAATTACAGCAAGTAAAGAAAGTAAAAGGAGGGCTGTTTAGATCACAGCTCTCCTTTATTTAGCTTTTAGACGGCCCCTTCCCGGCAGCAGCTGCCACCTGGATTCGCGTCCATTCTGATAAGAACTCAGGATACTTACTCACAACCTTTAACGAGCTCGTGTAGATTTCTTTCTTAACCTGAGCACTGCTGGCTGTGTTAACAACGTTTTTATTCTTGTGAAAACTCAGGCAACTCGACTCAAACGGCAGCTCACAAAACTCAAGCAATTGTCGGGTCACGCCTTCCTGATCTTGAACCATCTCCTCATAGACAAGGTCGTGGATAGATGCGGCATAGAGTCGGTCCCAATACCCAAACAAGCTGCGATATGACTCCACGTAATGCTTCAGTTCTGAAAGATCATAAGCGTAAGGATGCATACCCTGGAAATTTTGCCTATAGATCGAAAAGGCGTTTTCTTCTATCTGCCTGCGGCAATGAACTATTTTGGAATTCGGAAATGCGGCCAGTAGAATGGGGATGTGATGGAAATTATCCGGCATCTTGTCGATATACACCGGTTTTTCGGGAAAACCTTCCAGTCCTTTAAGATAGAAGGATCGGAACTCACAAACCAGCTCGCTAAATTCCTCACCACTGGAAAGATCTGGGTTGAAGGTTCTTTCTATTTTAGCCCGCGCCTGATTTGCAAGTTCCAGCTCACCACAGCCATAGACTTGGCTATGGGCCGACAAAACCTGCTCCACAAGTGTCGTCCCCGACCTGGGAAGCCCAACAACAAATATTAGAGCAGGGTTGGCCGGTTTCTGAAGCTGTGCCGTTTTTAACGATTCGGCATACTGTAAAGATCTGGAAAAATAGGCATCCATTCTTGAGCTGTCATATTTGTAGGTCTGACGCTTAAGGGAATTACCCGTATTGAGAAAGTGCAATGCAGCATCATATTGCCCAACATCATGCAGATAACGTGCAAGTGGAAACGCCAGCTCAATCGCCAATTGCGCAGGCAGCTTATTGCCTTGCTTCAAAATCTCCTGAACTTTGTCAGCATAGTGTGCCAGACGGTTCACATCTTTCGAATCAGTATAGAACACCAGGCTTGGAAAGCAGGCCATCAAGCCTTCGGTACTGTGATCGCTCGCTTCCGATAATAGCGTCAAGCCTTTGTCCGTCTCCGAAAGACGGCAAAGTGTCTCACCGAGGTATTTTTTAGCATGTATGTTATCCGGTTCAATCACCAGGACACGCTCTGCATACTGTTTCGCGTTCTGATGTTGTTTTAAAGCAGATGCGTGAGACACATAGGTCAGCAGCAACGCTGTATTTTCCTGATCCTGTGCAATGCCCTCTTTGGCAAACGCGAGCCCTCGTTCGTGATTCCTGATCTTCAACATCAGTGTACTTAAGCGGAGGAAGGCATGACATGCGACACTCTTGTCTTTTGTTGCTTCCAGATAAGCAAGCTCAGCGCTACGTAGATCACCTAACTGCTCGTAGCATAGCCCCATACTGAACTGTGCCATGAGGAGTTTCGAGTCAATTCTTATCGCGTGCTGATAATGCTGAATGGCTTCTTTGACTTGCCCTATCTGCCCTAATGCATTCGCCAAATTGAAGTGGACCGCTGCATTGTCGCCGTCAATCGAAAGCAACTGTCTGTAGCATTTTACTGCATTTGCATAGTTTCCCTGACGACTAAAAAGCTGTGCCTGCCCTACAAGGCTTTGAAATATGTCACTACCTGGATTTGCCATACCATTTATCTTTTCATGAAATAAAACTAGGTCTTAGTCTTAAGCAAGAGTATCGTTTTTTTTGCTTCCGTGAAGCTCTTGATTCCTCATTCTCTGTTTTTTCCAGCAGAATTTATGTCACCAAGAATAGTTCCTGAAAGCATTCAAAGCCTTTAGTGTTACCGCTGGCTGCCAGAACTACACTCTCTTTTGCAGGTAAAGCCTGGTAATACTTGCCCCCCTTAACTGCTATGAATAGAGGTTATGTAGCAAATTCAGGAACGGTTGGTCGTATTGAGAGCAGGTCATCAGCGTGTGGGCATAATCGAAAAAAACCCAGCAGGTTACCCTGCTGGGGTTTGCCTGAAAGCTCGCCCCGCGACCGAAGGATAACGTAAAATTTCTTTCGCTTTTTTGGGGAGGCAGTGTCCCCCGTTTGGTAAAGTAATTATCGCCAAACAAAAACTCCAACAAAAAGGAA
>PZPK01000051.1 GCA_006212045.1 Oleiphilus sp.
TTCACCAACAACCGTTGTAGCTTTACCTCGAACAACATCTCTGCTTCATATACTAAGCGGACCTCGCCACCCCGATTAAAAAGCCTTGCATAGCATTGAACTATTTTGCTCAGAAATGTTGTTAAAACTGCGTATAATTTTAGGATTATGGTAAACGAAATTGAATAGAGTTTACTCATTCTAAACGACAACAAAGAACGAGAGGATAAGCGCTGTTATTAGGCGTTTTTCTACAAGCTCGTTAAATTTACAAAGGTAGTTTGTGCCTAAGACTCTAGAAAGCTAGAGCATGCTATGGATGTTCAGCTTTTCGAACGCAAAGGCCGAAATCTTTATCTCACGGAAGCCGGAACAAAAGCACTCAGCTATGCACAAGAGATTTTTACCAAAGGAAAAGAGCTCGAAGCACTGCTCCGTGAAGGGCAATCGAACGAGACACAACACATCCGGATCGGCGTGCATACAACCATGTCGAGAAATTTTATTGAAACGTTCATCGCACCTCTTTTGATCGACCCCCACGTCACATTCAGCCTTCACACACGAGGGCTAACCAATCTGCTGGATGGGCTTCTCAAACACCAGTTAGACATAGTGTTGTCGAACGTCAATATTAACCAAGTGACGTCAGAGATTGATGCTGAACAAACGAACTGGCAAAGCCAATTACTGGCCCGTCAGCCCATTTCCGTTATTGGACACCCTAATCATCGATTCTCCTTCGAAGACCAGAGCGCCTTTAACGAAGTGACATGGGTATTGCCTGCGCATCCGAGCGAAATACGCCGGGCATTCGAAGCGTTTTGCACATTGAAGCAGATCAAACCCAGAGTAGTTGCGGAAGCGGATGATATGGCAATGCTTCGACTTTTGGCTCGGGATAGCGACTCACTCACAGTCCTGCCGAGCGTCGTAGTCCGGGATGAAATCCAAAGCGGAATTCTCGTCGAGCACATGCCCTTAGAAAACGTCTACGAACATTTCTACGCAATTACTACGCAGCGTCTATTCACCCCGCCCAAAATCGCAGCATTGCTTGATCGTTCGCTGCAATCGAATTTGATGGGCGACGCCACTTAGGCCTGCGGGTCTTAATCCTGCGAACCCTGCTGGGAAAACATCATTTGTGCTTTCTATCGTGAGAGATCCAAGCTCGTAAGCCACCAAAACTTGATGATCGGATAACTCTAGATGATCAAATAACTCTAGATAATCAAAAAACTAAGGCGTAACGATATTGAATGCCCCACTCGGCTTATCAAGCATACTTACAAAGCTCAATAAATCCATCGAGCTGCCTTCAACATTCAATTCATCACCCAACAGCAGATCTTTCAGGCTAGCTTGCCCTACAGCAATATCGACAAAGAGTGCAAAAGTCAGATCTAGTGTGACATTCGCTTCAGGCGTCCCTTCTACCTGTTTATGATGCATTACCGAGTTCTTGAGGGTAATAAGATGCTTTTCCTTGATGTCGGTGAAATTTAGCAAGATATTAAGATGCTCACCCTCTGCATCCTCCGCATTCAAACGGACACTCATACTTGCCAGAAACTCTTCAACAGGGGTTGCTTTCAAGATTTCTTTCATCGTGACAGGCGATATAATCCCTTTTGATGGAGAACCGTGCCTTAGCTCATAGGCTGCACTCAAATAGACGTCTCGCCAAGTACCTGCCTCTGCCTGATAACCTAATTGGTCGTAGACTTTTGCGAGCAACGCTTTCGCTTCAGCATTACTTGCATCCGCGAACACCGCTTGATTAAGAAGTTCTGCTAACCAACGGTAGCTTTCTGTGCCTGCCTTAGCATCCGATTCAGAGGCTTGGTCAAATTGTGCCTGTGCTTTTGTGAGTAATTGCTCCATGCCGCCCATCATCTCTACATAGCGCTTCGCTGATTCGGCCTCCGGTAAAGGGTGCAACTTGGCTGGGTTACCGGTGTACCACCCCATATAGAACTGATACACCGCTTTAGAATTATGCTGGACTGTTCCGTAGTAGCCCTGATTGTGGAAATCTTTGTTGAGTGCCTCGGGTAGCTTTATCTGGGATGCGATCTCGTTCGGGGTAAGCCCCAGATTCATCATACGAACTGTTTGGTCATGAATGAATTTATATGTATCGCGTTGCACCTCCATAAAGTTGTTGATGTTGTCTTTACCCCATAATGGCCAATGGTGACTTGCAAAATAGGTTTCCGCATCGGCAAATCTTAATCTTGCTTCCTCGATGAAGTTGGCCCACAGTCTAGCATCGCGCACTTTTGCACCTCGCAAGGTGTAAAGATTGTGCATATTTCGGCTAACCAATTCCGCACCACAAAATGCTTTGTGCTCTGGCAAATAGAAAGTAAATTCGGACGGAGCTTCTGATCCGGACACTATTTGGAATTCAAAAGGAACGCCATCAATCGTAAACACCAAATTGTCATGCGTAACAAGTTCAGTTGGCTGTTTAAAAGTAAAGCTTCCGGCAACAGGTAATTTACCTAAACCGGTATCGACGTGGCCTCTGACATTATTGGCTAAACGTTTGCCATACATGAATTCGGCGCGTCGTCCCATTGCGATACCAGCAATAATGTTTTCGCTTGTCGCTTCTTCAACAAAGCCTTCGGGTGCAATGATGCGCACATCGGCCTTTTCTTCTTCAGACATGTTTTCAAGAATGCCATCAACGCCACCAAAATGATCGATATGTGAATGCGTAAACAAGATCGCTTTCACTGGTTTTTTCCCTAGGTGCTGTTGCGCAAGCTTGAACGATTCGCTTGCAGGTTCTTTCGCGGTCAATGGATCAACGATGATCCATCCCGTATCTCCTTCAATGATACTCATATTCGAAAGATCAGTACCCCGTATCTGGTAAAGCCCTTTCGTCACTTCAAACAAGCCATGAATATTATTCAGAGCCGCCTGACGCCAAAGGCTTGGGTTGACGGTCGCTGGTGCGTTTTGGCCATGTTCATCTACAAACGAAAAGTCGTCAGGTCTAAATAGCTTCTGCCCTTCTCGGTCATGCAGTTCTAGATTGGATATCTGTGCGATGAATCCTTTACGGGCATCGGCGAAATCGCTGGTATTCGAAAACGGGCGATCTTTCAAAACCTGTTGATTTGCTTTCATGGTAACGGCAGTGGCGGCTGTGTGCCCCTGCTCATTTGCGCCGGTTTCCAATGGAATGTCGTCTGAGCATCCAGACATCAGTCCGATTAAGCAAGTCGCAATTAATGCTGGCTTTATACTCTTCATATTTGATTGAGCCTTTTCGAGTGGACATGGCATTTGCACTTATCTTAAGAAGGGAACTAATATTTGTCCAAGCAATAAAATGTATATGACATATTTATGAAGCTGAATTTAAAATCCATCGATCTTAATCTCCTCCCCCTCTTTGAAGCGATCATGGAGCAAGGCAGTTTAAGTCTGGCAGCTAACCATCTAGGCATGAGCCAGCCTGCTGCAAGTGCTGCTTTGAAACGACTTCGTATCACCTTAAAAGACGAATTATTCGTTCGATCTCGGCGCGGATTGGAGCCCACTGCGCGCGCTTTAGAGTTATATCCTGTATTACACGCGCTCTTGGATACATTGCGCAGCGCGATAGAGCGGACGAATACCTTTGACCCACTAAATTGCGCGCGTATTTTTAGAATTGCGGGAGGGGACTACTTTGACATGGTATTCATGGGGCAGCTCATGAATGTGTTGAGTGAGAAAGCGCCGAAAGCCCAGGTCGAATCGACCATGGCTGACTTCGAAGAATCTCTCAATTTAATTCGCCGTGGTAAGCTCGATCTTTGCCTGCATTATGATCGACGAATCGCGAGCGAATTGCCCAGTTGCAAGCTCTTTGACGAAAGCATGTGTGTGCTGATGGCGCCGGATCATCCCTATGCCGGAAAAGCCCTGACACTGGAAGACTATACCCAATTTGATCATGTCGTGGGTATAGGAAGTATAAAGCACCTTTTCACCCCTAAGCTGAAGTATCATACCCGAAATTGCTGCTCATTTTTATTGCCTAAGCCCCAGAATTTAGCTTCACAGCGCCCAAAGCAGGTCGTATTTTGGTCGATTTGACCGAAAAGTGCCTGGCGAATGGATCTCTAGCCGACAGTTGCCCCACCGGCCTGCCGCAAAGGCTGACAGTGCATGGATTGAGAACTTAGGAGCGTCAATTAAATAGGCGAGTCTGCGATGGGTCGAACAGGCCGGGAGTCAGTGGCGGGGCTCGCTCTGGCGGCAATTCGTGCTGTTTGGCAGCGTCAACCTTAGCGGCTTTCTGCCTGAGGTAATTAAGAATCAGCTCAATCACCTTCGGGTCTTCAATGCTTGCAATCACTTTGACTTGGCCACCGCAGTGTTCACAGACCTCGATGTCGATGGTGAAAACACGCTTGAGTCGTTGCATCCAGGTCATAGCGCGGTGGCGCTCTGCAGGGCTCTTGTCACACCAGTCAGTATCGAGACCTTCCGATTGATCGGGCTTTTTGCCCCGCTTAGCGGGTGTTACTTGAACGCGGTGTTTGCTGTTCGGTGCAAAAAGCCCGTGGAATCGAGTAAGGTTGACCCTAGGCTTGGGTACCAAAGCCGCTAGCTTGGCAATGAAATCCAGTGGTTCGAAGATCACATGCGTAGTGCCATTGCGGTAAGGGGTTTTGAGCTCGTAGCGGATTTGTCCATTGGCGGTCAATGCCAGACGCTTTTCCGAGATCGCTGGCCGACTGATATAGCGACACAGGCGCTCAAGCTTATCTCGCTGATGCGCTTCGGCCATCACGCCAGCGTGCAAGGAGAACCCTGCGTGGTTGGCTACTCGGCTGCTAGCATCAGCCTTATCTTCTCGCCCCGGTAAAGTTTGCAGAGTAAAGACCTTGCGCCCCTGCTGGGGGCCGGTGGCAATGCGGTAAGTGACCGAATGGCCGTGTAATTGGGTGAGCGTATCCTCCTCGCCCTCTTCCAATGTCAACCAGGTATTTTCGACATCTCGCTCGAGTAGCCCTTGCTTTTCCAGGCAGCGAGCTATGCGGTGGCTAAGGGTGTGAACGAGGGTATTCAGCTCATCGTGGGTCGGCGCTTTGACCCGATGGAAGCGCTGTTTACCATGGCCGTCTTCGGTGTAAATCCCGTCGAGAAACAGCATGTGGTAGTGTACATTCAGATTCAGCGCGGAGCCAAAGCGTTGGATGAGCGTTACCGATCCACTTTGTGCCGTAGCCTTGGTAAAACCCGCTTTCTTAATCAGATGGGTTGAGAGTATACGGTAAACGATGCTCAAGACCTTGCCCATCAGCTCCGGGTAACGGGCCAGCAAAAAGCGCAACTGGAAAGGAAAACTCAGCACCCATTGGCGAATAGGCTCTGCGGGAAATACTTCATCCACCAAAAGTGCGGCACTCTCCACCATCCGGCGGGCACCGCAGCTGGGGCAGAAACCACGCCGTTTGCAGCTGAAAGCGACCAAACGCTCGTGATGACAGTCTTCACAGCGCACACGCAAAAAGCCATACTCTAGCCGACCACATTGGAGAAAATCCTCGAATTCTCTCTGAACGTAACGCGGCAAACTTTGTCCCTGGTCATCTAAAGAAGACTTAAAGACCGGATAGTGCTGCTGAACCAATTGATAGAGAAGCGTCTGTTCGGGCCGATGACGTTCATAGTTCGGTACTTGACTCGACCTGGCATTCCTTGCCGATGACATGAGCATCTTCCTTGATGCTGTGTATATGAACAGTATACAGGAGAAGCTTCTAACTGACGATCAGGAATAATTCTGGGCACAAGTTTTTAGTCCGCTATTCACCAATTTCCGATATCAACCAACGATTCATAATCAGAAATATTCAGCCAAAACTGAGTAACGGAGGTTTCCGTCTATAGCCGCTTGACGCTT
>PZPK01000033.1 GCA_006212045.1 Oleiphilus sp.
TTGGATGGTACATAAATGTGGAGATTTCGGATATGGTACTTCAACACTACTTCAACACCAGAGCAAAGAGGTGGTTTATTCTTCCTATACTCTGATTATTCCGGATGCCCCCTCTGCACCCAAAAAACTGGGTGGCCTAACAATTGCCGGCGCACTGACTGTCGTCTTTGGCTTCGGTGGTTTTATCCTGTGGGCATTATTAACACCGCTGGATAGCGCGGTTGTCGCCCAAGGGGTGATCAAGGTGGGTTCCGAGAAGAAGCAGGTGCAGCATCTGGAAGGCGGGATTGTAAAAGCGCTGCATGTCCGGGAAGGCGACCAAGTGGTGCAGGGCCAGACCCTGTTGACTCTGGATGAGACTTTCGCCGGGGCGGATTATGCCATCCTTTCGACCCAGATTCAGGAATTACAGATTCGCGAAGCCCTGCTGCGCGCGCAACGGGACAATCTAAATGTGCTGGAATTTCCGCCCCATATCCAGAATGGACCGGCCGATCTGTGGCTGAGTCAGCAGAAGGAATCAGCAGAACAGTTCTTTCGTATCAGTCAGGACAATCTGGACAGCCAGTTGAGTGTTATCGCAGCACAAATAGAGCAGATCGACAGTAATGTTGCCGGTTATCAGAGAGAAATTGCGGCCAAGAACGAACAACTGTCTTACATGGAAGAAGAGGCCGCTTCATGGCGCAATCTGATGGAAAACAAATATGCCAATAAGCTACGGTATCTAGAACTACAAGGTGAGAATTCCGAGTTGAAAAGCGAAATCGAACAATTGAAAACGAGGACTCAAAGTTCTGCCAAACAGGTTCAGGAGCTCGGGTTTGAGAAAGTACGTATTTCCCAGTCCTATCGCGAAGCTGCCGCCAATGAACTGATTGAGGTACAGCTGAATATTCGGGACCTTTCCAAACGCATGGATTCCGCCAGCAACGTGCTGTCGAGGATCGAATTAAAAGCGCCGGTTGATGGCAAAGTCGTGGGTTTGTCGGTGCATACCATTGGTGCAGTGATCCGGCCCGGAGATACGATTCTGGAAATTGTGCCGGATAAGGATGAGCTTGTGATCGGAGCGAAAGTGATGCCGATTGACATTGACAAGGTGCATCGTCAGATGGATGCGCGCATCAGACTTTCATCTTACAAGCAGCATGAGTTCCCTGAATTTAACGGCGTGGTCGATTGGGTCTCTGCGGATGTTTTCCAGGATCCTCAATCTCTGGAGGGCTACTACACCGTAAGAATCACGATTCCGCATGATGCCTTGCCCGGTATCTCTGCTGACCAGATCAGCCCGGGGATGCCTGCTGAAGTGATGATCGTGACCGGTCAATCTACACCGGCACAGTACCTTGTCGACCCCTTGCTTACGGCATTCCGGTCGGCCTGGAGAGATTCTTAGGCAACTTGCCTGTTGCGACTTGATCGGCTGAATTCTTTTCCGGACAGGCCTGTCCGACTTCTTCTGGTTCCCTTTAACGATCTTTTGGTGGCGATAGGTACTACATTGTTGGTATGCCACTGTTTGCACGGATATGGCAGACTTAAGAGAGACACCAGAATATGGGGATAGGCGAATAAAGTAGCTGCCCCATACTCTTTACCGAGCGCTTGCAGCGGTCAGAAGATGAGATTACATCCGTCGGTAGATAAGGCGCGCACCTTTGTTGTTCTACTGAAAAAAGGTCTGACCTGCATCGCATGTAATACGGTGATGAACCAGCAGGGGAAGAACAATGGCAATAAATCGTTCAGATACGAATGGGTCGATGTTGGACAGGTATCCTGTCTTGGACCTGGCATTTCGTCCATTTTTCTTGCTTGCTGCGGTTTTCTCCATCATTTGTCTCGGTATCTGGGCGGCCTATTTGAACGGTGTTTCAACAGCCTTGGTGTTCAGGCACATGGCACCGACTGTCTGGCATTTGCATGAAATGTTGTTCGGATTTGCGGCCCTGTGTGCCATGGGTTTTCTATTAACTGCGGTGCAGACATGGACCGGATTGCGAAGTGCCCACGGTATTTTGTTGCTGATGCTGGTTTTGCTTTGGCTGAGTGCGCGTATCGCGTTGTGGGTCAATGCAAGTGCACTGGCATTGCTGTTTCAAGGCAGTTGGTGGTTACTTTGCATTGGTGTGTTTTCCCAGTGTCTGTTGAGAGCATCCAGTCGTCGAAATTACCAGTTTATACCGGTGCTGCTGTGCTTGATGGCTTTTGATCTTGGCATTCTGATACTGGCTTTTGGCGGCCATAATGCGCTGGCATTGCACCTCGGGCGTTCCGCTATTCTGGTATTCGCCGTGCTGGTGACAGTGGTTGGCGGACGAATCATTCCATTGTTCACGCGCAATGCCACCCAGTCAGCCCGCATTAAAACCAGACACTGGCTGGAGCGCCTGGTTTTGTGCTTCACACTATTGAGTGCAGCGCTGTATCTGGTGGGGCCGGGTGGCTTATCACATGATATTCTGGCGGCTTGTTGCCTGGTAACAGGGGGGCTGCACCTGTATCGCCTTGCTGGGTGGGACTCCATTGCCTGCCGATCCAACGCCTTGCTGTGGTCTTTGCATGCGAGCTATTTTTGTTTGGCCTTGGGTTATCTACTGTTTGGAGTCAGTCTGCTTGGCTGGTTGGTGACAAGTGCGGATGCCTTACACCTTATCGCTGTTGGCGCAATGGGAGGCATGATTCTTTCAGTGATATGCCGAGTCTCCCTGGGGCATACCGGTCGGCCGCTTGTGACACCAGTGACAATACGCATGGCTTTTGGCCTGATTTTGTTGTCGGCGCTAGTTCGAATTCTATTGCCAGTCATGGGGTCATACCACTTGGGATGGAACCTAAGCGCCGGGCTCTGGTGTCTCGCCTATGGACTGTTTGTTTGGCACTATCTGCCCATATTACTCGGTAAACGTGTTGATTCTCGAAGTTAATGTGAATCAGTGCATTGCCAGAATTGTGACTGCAAGGTCATGCTGATACTAAAAGGAGAGAGATGATGAAAAAGCCGGAGCATGTATCGGATGCGGTTTGGAAGCAACATCTCAACTGGATGCAGGTTGTGAATGAGGAGCAGGCTGTCAATATGCGCCGTTTTCGTGCGCAATTATCCCGTCTGAAAACTGTCTCGTGTGAAACCAGTCCACCAGGAAAAGACGAAACGAAAAAGTAAAAAAAGGGACGAACGAACTGGAGTAGCCTTGCGGGAGGCTTGCGCTATAGAAAATTATTCGTCCCCGGTAAAAACGGGAGTGCGCCTGACTATCAAAAACGCACTACTTTTTTCTGCCTCTGATTCTCGACGATACCCAGAGCGCCACAATACCGAACAACAGCAAAGGCAGCATGTGTGGCTCATCGACCTGAGCGACCGCGCCGGCGAATGCAGATTGGGTTGATAGCGCAAGGGTAGCGCCAATAAAAGTTGGACTGATCTTCTTCATGAACTGACTCCTTATCAGGTAGGGCTTGGAAGCCTTTAGATGTCGTCATGGACTGCGATTGACGGCAGTGGCAGAAATCTCAGCTTGCATTAAGCGTACTAGATTTTTATTTTTCTGAGTTTTCAGAGAGATAGAAAATTGTCTATATTTTGAACAGTTGAGATCTGTTAAATTTGCTGACACTTTTGATCTCGACGCGCGCAGGGTCCGATTCATCTGGCGGGTACGGATATGCAGGCACTCCTGGAACACTACTATGCATACATTCTGATGGGCATCCTGCTGCTGGTGGTCATGGCAGAGCTGCTTTGGTCCGCCCATCCCGAACAGCCAAGAAGTCTTATGCGGATGTTGAGCAATGTGGGTCTGGGTGTGTTGAATCAATGGGGACTGCGAACGCTATTACCAGGCTTGCTGATCATTTCAGCAGAAGAGCTTGCAACGTGGCATTTTGGGCTGATGAATTGGCTCGATTGGCCAGAGGTCATCGAAGTGATCATCAGTATTTTACTATTGGACTGTTTTGCCTATTGGGTGCACAGGCTGTTCCATCACTATCCGTGGCTGTGGCGTTTGCACCTTGTCCACCATACTGACAATGCGATCGACTTCACAACCGAATACCGGCACCATCCCATTGAGGCAGTGCTTCTGATCCTGCTTTACCTGCCAGTCTATCTGTTGCTGTCTCCCGGTGTTATCGCTTTCCTGCTGCATCTATGCCTACAACGCGGTATCTCTCTCCTGGCGCATGCCGATATTGGCATTCCCGGGAAATGGAACAGGCGTCTGAATGCTTTGCTTGTGACGCCAGACTATCATCGTATTCATCACTCCAAGACGCAGCGCCAGACCGACAGCAATTACAGTATTGTGTTTTCGTGTTGGGATGCCCTGTTTGGCACGCAGAACAGGGTAGAGGATGTTCCCGAACGGATACAGTTCGGCTTAGAGGCGTTTTCCGGTACCAAAGAGCAGCGCTTCGACCACATGCTTTGGCAGCCGTTCAGGTAAGTCTGCCACCTTGGTTAGTGAAATCCGGTAAGCCCTGAAATGGAAATATCCTGCCGCGATGCCCGGCTGTCATTGTTTATTGACGAATTTGATCCTGTTAATATTTTAAAGTTGGCAGGCAAAAATTTTTATTATGCATGTCAATTCTGACAGTTATGTTTCATTGGTTGGGTGTGATGTATCGCGTGAAAGGCTTGGTGGCGGTGTTGTTGGCGTGTACCAACGTGCTGGTGATGGCGGTGCCTTTCTTCACCGCTGTGAGTTTGAAATTGCTGTTGCCTGGTCGCTATTTGCGACGATTTCTCACCCGTGTCGTGACGTTTTTGGCGGCGCAGTATAATCGTAATAACGGGATGATTTTCAGGATGATGGGGTCTATCCGCTGGCATGTCAGCGGGCTGGAGGGGCTGAACCGGAACACCAGTTATCTGGTTATCGCCAATCATCAGTCCTGGGCGGATATTCCGGTATTGCAGTGTCTGCTTGAACCTCATATCCCACTGCTGAAGTTCTTCCTCAAAAAGCAATTGATCTGGGTGCCGATTCTAGGGGCTGCCTGGTGGGCGCTCGATTTTCCGTTTATGCGGCGTTATAGTCGGGAATACCTTCAAAAACACCCAGAAAAGCGTGGCGAGGATCTGTTGGAAACTCGCCGCATGTGCGCGCGCTTTGCCGATACCCCGGTGTCCGTGATGAGTTTTCTTGAAGGAACGCGTTATAGCGAGCAGAAACATGCCAAACAGTCCTCGCCGTACAAATATTTGTTGAGACCCAAAGTTGGCGGCGTAGCGCTGGTGATCGCGTCTATCGGAGACTCCGTTCGAACCTTGCTCGATGTCACCATCGATTATGGCACGAAACAGGAAGTGACCATCTGGGAACTGTTCTCCGGGCAGGTGCCTGAAATAAACGTGCATATAGAGTCGGTCAACATTCCCGAACATTTTCCGCATGGAGACTACGAGAATGACCCCGAATTTCGTGCTGAGATCAAGCGATGGATAGAGTCACTTTGGCAGCGTAAGGACCAGAGATTGTCGGAAGCCCGGGAACAGGCATCAACTGCGAATAGAGGCAGCCGGTTGGCAAAGGGTTTGGAGTAAATGCCTGTGAATTGTTATGCTTGATGCGCACTTTATTCATGACCCGGGAGTTTTTGAATGTCAGTATTTTCCAAATCAAAAAGCGCACTTAATGCACTGCTGGCCTTATGCCTGATCATTGCCCCCTTACATCTGAATCTCGCGCAGGCCGCGATGGTTTCGACGGAGTCCCGGATTGCTGATATTCAGCAAATCTCTGACCGAAAGCAACTTACCGAGCTGCTGGCGACAGAGCAAGCACAGGATGCGCTTGTGCACTTGGGTGTTGCTCCAGATGTGGTGGCTGAACGCGTACAGGTGATGACGCCCGCCGAGCTTGCGCACCTGAACGCAGAGATAGAACAGATGCCAGCCGGTGCCGGAATTCTGGGTGTGGTGGTGTTGGTGTTTGTCGTTTTGATTGTGCTGGATTTACTCGGAACAACCAACGTCTTTCCTGCAATCAAATCGCTTGAACAAGATTAAGGAGCAAAGGGTCGTTATTCCGAAACTACACTTGAAGCATGTTGCGCTTGCCCTGGTGCTTGGCGCAACACTTGTGTTGTCCGGATGCGCCAGTTGGTACCCCCAAACCAACGCTCTCCTGGCAAGTGAAAGCCATGAGAAGCCTGCCAGATATGTGATCAAAGAGGTTCCGTTTTTCGCACAAACCTCGGACGATTGTGGGCCCGCAACGCTTGCCATGATGCTGGCGCACTTGGGATACCAGGTGTCGCCGGAAAGGCTGACGCCCTTGGTATATCTCCCCGAACGAGGTGGAAGTGTTCCGGTTGAAATGATGGCTGCCGGCCGTCGGTTCGACCTAATGCCTTATTCAATCACGCCCTCCCTGAAAAATCTGATACGGGAAGTCCGCGCCGGTAACCCGGTCCTGGTTCTTCAGAACCTTGGGTTTTCCTGGGCTCCAACCTGGCACTATGCGCTTGTCGTGGGTTTTGACCTGGATGAGGAAGCGTTTTATCTGCACTCCGGTGAACATGCGTATCAGGCCGTTTCGTTTACCCGCCTTGAAAGGACTTGGTTATGGTCTCGGGAATCCTGGGGAATGGTGTTAATGCCGGCCGGACAATTACCCGCGACAGCCTCCCCGCTGGAATTGACGCAAAGTATTGAAGCGCTGGCAGTGACTGGACATGCCGAAGCCGCGCTGAAAAGTTATCTTGCGGCCGTCGACCGTTGGCCAGATGACCGTTTGCTGGGACTTGCCCTGGCAAACCTGCAGTACCAGCGTGCGCATTATCGAGCCGCAGCGAACGCTTATCTGAATCTCCTTGCAAGCCACCCGGCTGCCGAAGAGGCATGGAACAACCTTGCGTATGCGCTCGCACAACTGGGTTGTCGGTCCGCGCTGGAAAGCGCCTTGTGTGCGCTCAAACTGGCTCCGGGAAATACGGCAATCAGGTCGTCGGGTTTGGATATACAAAAAATTCTGCGTAAGCAGCAGGATGTTCAACCATCTTTTTGCCCGGCCCTGCCGGTTTGCCCGCTGGAAGCGTCCTGAGCACAGGGTCAGTCAGTGCTGCTCAGGTAAGGTTCTTCCGGTTTCTGAAGTCGAAAGGAGATCGGCACCTCAACAAAGGCGGGTACATATTCGCCGTCACTCAATGCGGGTTCGAAGGTCCACTCATTTTTCACTGTTTCCCAGGCGGCGTGATCCAGAGGACCGAAATGTGAGCTCTTCATGATTTCAAGATGCTCAACCGAACCGTCCGCTGCGACATGAACGCCGATGATCACGTCGCCTTCCCAACCACGGTTCCGGGCCAATGCTGGATACCCTGGTTTGGGGTTGTTAATGCTGCCTAATTGAAAACGCGGTGGGCTGATGTGTTCTTCCGCTTCAATGGCTGCGCTTTTTTCCACAGGTACCTCCGCTGGGCTTACCAGAGCCCTCTCATCACGCATCAGATCAGGCGCTGTGTCGGCGGAGGCCATTTTTGTGTTTTCTACTTTTTGTGGCTTGCGAGTGTCGGGCGGTACTCTCGGGGTGGAGGTTGTATTGGCCTGCTTCCCGGTTGGCGCAGGTGCTACCTGTTCAAGCGACTTTGCCGCTGTCTTTGGTTCAGGTTGAGGAGGTTGCTGTAACTGACTAGCGGATGACACAGGCTGTTTAGTCGTACTTTTCTGAGGCGCGTCCACCTTTTTCTGCGGGCTTTGTCGACGCGAGGCTAACTCCGAATATTCAAGCTGAATGCCCAGTTTGACGATCTCCGGCCTTGGCACATCGCGGGTCTGGCTGGGTAGCCAGAAAAGCAGTAGGTGCAGCATGATCGAGGCGGCCAGTGCAACAAGATAAAGTTTCAAATCCGGGTGTATCCATGTGATCGGGTGGCGATACTGTACTGGAAACACAGGTTGAATCAAGTGTGTACAGCTTGAGGCGGCCTCGAAACCCTTCGCCGCTATGCGCATGTTGCGCATATGAACTAAAGTTGTTACTTAACGCGAATAAAAACTGCACATCCTGAGGCCCGAGAATGCATCAATTTATGATCTTACTGCGAAGTCCTTTGTTGCTGCCTGTCATGATCCTGCTGCTGACTGCCGGTGTCATCCAGGTACTGCTCAACGCCTGGCTGATTCGCGAACAGGCTGGAGAAATGAACACTGAAGTCAGGCAGCATCTTGATGCAGCATTTGAAGGGCAGGCGCGCGCCATGGAAACAATGCGTCAGCAATTGCTGGAATCACTTCAAACCATGCAGAATGAAAGCAGCAGTCAGATGGGAGAACAGCTTGCTTTGCAACTGGCCCGGCAGGGCGAGCGCATAGGAGAGAATCGTAGAGAGCTACTGGTAGGAAACACTGAGTTGTTGGCCAAGGTGGTGGGTGAACTGGCGGTACCCTATATCTGGGATCAGGATACACCCAAACTGACTGAAATGGCTCAGCTGATAGACGACCGGCCAGGTGTCGTGTTTGCGGTTTTTTTTGATCAGTACGAAAAGCGTATGACCCGTTCCATTGACCGCAAAGATCCTCAGGTGAAACAGCTGATTGCAAAGGGCAATGGCCGGGGATCAGTCGGAAAAGTGTTGAATGCGGCCGAGAATAGCGAGTCGGTTATTCTGGTAAAGTCCAACATAGCGCCGAAGGGAGAAGTCATTGGGCAGCTCTGGATAGGGCTTGATGGAGGTCTGCTGGATGCGGCGCAGGCCGGCATTGTGGCGCAATTCGATACTATGGTCAGTAATAGTCAGGAAGCCGTGACCTGGGTGATGGATCAGCAGACCAAACAGCTGACTCAGGATTACTCCAGTGCGATGGGCCACATGGTCAAACAGGCCAACGCTGCAAACCTCGAAGTGATGCAGAAAATGGAAGGGAAATCGTCCGAACTGTCCTCTGCGCTGGTGACTTCCAGCCTGCTTTCCACATTGGCTCTGTTTTTACTCACCATGGCGATTATCGGTATTCGCATCATTCTGCAAATCAAACGGCTGAATCGCGCCGTATGGGATCTGACCGAAGGCGAGGCAGATTTAAGGCGCCGTCTGCAGATGCCGGGAAAAGATGAGCTGGCGCATATGGCAGAAGGTTTCAATCGCTTTCTGGAGCGCCTGCAGGGTCTGATGGAACATATCAAACGTGCCAGCGGCGAGACGCATAGGCAATTGACCCAACAAATCGCTGCCGGTTCAGAGACTGCCAGGGCATTACAAACCCAGAAAGAAGAAGTGGAACAAGTGTCCTCGGCCATTCATGAAATGTCTTTGAGTGTGCAGGAAGTGACGCAGAATATACAACAAACGGCTGATGAGGTGCGTCAGGCCAGCGATGAAACCGCTAAAACGGCGCAGCTCTCCAGTGCGACCCGGCAACTACTGGAGCAAATGGTGTCTGAAATCCGCCAAGCGAGCGACGTGATCAATCGTATGCACGGGCATAGCCAGGATATCGGTTCTGTGCTGACGGTGATCAGGTCGATTGCCGAACAAACCAATTTGCTGGCACTGAATGCGGCGATTGAAGCCGCGCGTGCGGGCGAGAGCGGAAGAGGTTTTGCGGTCGTTGCCGACGAGGTCCGTACATTGGCCAGTCGGACCCAGCAGTCCACAGAAGAAATACAAGACATTATTGATCGCTTGCAACGGGGAAGTGTCAACGCCGTGGAGGTGATGCAGAAAGCAAGCGGACAGGTAGATGACTCGATGGGCAGCTTCTCGCGTGCTGATGAGCAGTTTGAACTATTGAATTCGCTGATGTCACGCTTGCAGGCGCGCGCGACAGAGATCTCATCGGCTTCCGCTCAGCAAAGCCTGGTGGCCAATGAAGTGAGCGAGAATGTGAATCGCATCGCTAGTGCCGCCGAAGAGACCGCTCACGCAGCAGCGCGTTCGGACGAGGCCAGTCAGAAGATCAGCACCCAGGTAAAATTTCTGGAGGGGCAACTCGAACAGTTCAAGGTCTAGTGTGTTTAAGGCAAGCGCGTAGCTGGCGCACATGACCTGAAAGCCGTGCAGATGACATATTTCAAACCCGAAACCAGGCAGCAGTAAGACTTCAATCTTCGAAGCGCAAAGTACTTTTTTCGAGTATAGGGGAGGGAAAGATGGGAAGTTTTCGGTGGACTCTGGCCCTACTGGCGATTTTTTCTTTAGCAACAGCAACAGCAACAGCAACAGCAACAGCAACAGCAACAGCAGCATCAGACATTGAATTGATCGCCGCTGAAGCCATGAAGAGTAATGAGATCCTGCAAGAATGTGCAAAACGTTTGGATGGTGGCCGATATACGCGCAGGTCGCCTGACGGGGACCCGGACTCTGATTATGTCGGATATGACAAACAAAAAAACCTCTTCTTTATCGATGTGAAGATTCACTTCAGGCCAGAGGAATTTTATGGCCTGAAGTGGACCGGTCTTGAAGCAAAAATTCCCGAAATCGTAGACAGTACCCTGATGAAAGTCGCCGAGTACTATGCAAGGCATGGGCTGGTGTTGAATATTCAGACTTCCTATGGAAAGGCCGATGTTTATGCGCCAGCGCCAGTGCCAAAGGATGCTCTTCTGGTTTACATCAGGCCGCACCGATGGGATCTGATGAACTCTCTGCGTTGGGGCGTTAACCCTGACTGGGATATCGACCGAAGAGCAATGATTTATGCACACGAGCTTACGCACTTCTTCGGAATTCTGGATGAATATGAAAGGACGGGGAACTGGGCCGGAATTGTCGGTGCAGAAGACAGCCTGATGTATGAGTGGGAACACCCCGCAGCAAAGCTTTACCCGCGCCATATCAAGACCATAGTCGGCCCGGTGTGCGGGGCATAGTAAATGGGTTTGACTGGTCTTTGACGTCAGGAAAGATAGGCGTTGCGTGGTTTCTGTTTGCACAGTCGCCAGTCCGAAGCGACGTTCTTTACAGTCTTAGCGTTCGCGTGCACCCAACCACTTCAGCGTGCGTTCCGATAGCGCTTCGATATTGATCGGCTTGGAAAGGTAGTCGTCCATGCCCGCATCCAGGCATTTTTCCCGGTCTCCCGTGACGGCATTGGCGGTCATTGCAATGATCGGAATTTGCTTAAACTGTTCGCCGGCTTCGCCCATGCGAATACAGGCCGTCGCTTCGTAACCATCCATCTTGGGCATCTGACAATCCATGAATACCGCAACATAAGGTTTCTGGCTGCTGTCTTCGTCCACCTGCTTGAGCATATTAATCGCTTCTATGCCGTGTCCTGCAACATCGACTTCAAGTTGCATCGTTTCCAGCAAGGTCTTGGCCAGCAACTGATTAATCGGATTGTCCTCAACCAGCAATACGCGCATGCCTTTCAATTCGCTTGTTTCTTGTGTTGAGTCCATTTGAGCCGTATCAGCGTCCTCCAAGGGATTTTCGTTCAGGATAGTTTCGATCGACGCAATAATGTCGTCTAATGTCGCAGGCTTCATAAAAGCCGCGTCAGCACTGATCTTGCCTTTGGGGTAGACATTGATCGACATGTCATTCATAAGAATGCATTTGGGGGCTTCCCGGTCGTCAGCCTTCAGCTGCTGGCAAAACGCTGAACTGTCAAGGTCGGTCAGATTATGTTCCAGGAAGACCAGATCACAGGGGCAGGCAAGCACGGATTCCATGGCAGATTTGGCATCCTGAAAAACCCGTACATCGGCTCCGGTTTTAGCCAGTGTGCGTTGCAGAAGGTCGCCTGCTGCCGGGCTGCTGTCGATAACAAGAATATGCTTGCCTTCAAGGTTGGGCAGACGTATGGCTTTGGCAGTATCGGGAATTTCACCCAGTTGCACTTTTGCCTGAAAATGACTGCCTTTGTTCTCTTCACTTTCGAGAGAAATGCCCCCGTTCAGTGCTTCACATAGCTCCTTACAGATTGCGAGGCCCAGCCCGGTACCGCCAAATCGTCTTGTGGTGGAATTGTCGGCTTGGGTAAAACTTTCAAATACCGCGGCCTGGCGTTCGGGGCAAATACCAATGCCATTGTCTTTTACCGACAAGGTCAGGAAGGCTTTCTGATCCGTGGTTTCGATCCGGGCGCTGATATGGATTATTCCGTTCTCGGTAAACTTGATGGCATTGGTCACCAGATTGGCGGTAATCTGCTTGATACGAGAGGGGTCGCTTTTGACAACGCGGTATTCCAGTTCCGAAAGGTCAAGTAGTAATTCATCTCCGCGCTCGTTGGCGCGCTGTGACATCGATTTGACCAAATCTCCCAGCATTTCCGGCAAGTCAAATTCGGACTCCGCAATCTCCATTTTGCCCGCTTCAATTTTCGAGAAATCCAGAATGTCGTTGATGATATCGAGTAGCGAGTCCGCACTGGTTTTGGCCAGGTGAACATGATGGCTCTGTTGCTCATCCAGTGGCGTTTCCCCGAGTAAATGCAGCATACCCAGTACGCCATTCATGGGCGTGCGGATCTCATGTGACATACTGGCCAGAAAACTGGATTTCAAGCGGGCCGATTCTTCTGCTTTGGCGCGCGCTTCTTCGAGATAGCGCTTGGTTCTTTCAGCCTCACTGACATCGGACTGCAAGCCGAGTATGTGTGTGACTTCCCCGGCCTGGTTGCGAATGGGGCTGAGCGTGACTTCCACAAAGAAAGACTCACCATTCTTTCGATAATTCAATAGCTTTGCGCTTGCGGGTTCCTCTCGCCGCAAGGCCTCACGCATCACTTTGCGTGCGTCAGGATCGGTCTCCGGCCCTTGCAGAAAGCGACAGTTTCTCCCGAGCGCTTCGGCCGAGGAATATCCTGTCATTTTGGTAAAGGCCGCATTGACATAGACAATGGGGAAGTCGTAAGTAGTTGCCGTAATAACGATCGATGTATCCGCACTTTCAATTGCCTGATTCTTGATCTCAAGCTGTTCGAGAATTTCTCTCGCGTGCGTTGTGTCGTTACCGACATAGAGTGCGCCGGCCTCCTGGCCTTGATGGTCTCGATAAATCTGTTTTTTCCAGCGCACGAAAACCTGATGCCCGGCACGGTCAGCCCCATATCTGCATTCGGCTTCAATGTTCGAATTTTTGCTGGTACGCACCTGCTTGGGTATGAGGGTGAGTAAGGCCGGGCCGTCGAGGTGATCATTATTGATCTTGAGCTCCTCAAGAAGTTCACGCAAAGGCTCATTGCATAGAATCAACTCGGCTTCACTGTCCAGCACCAGTAAATAGTCATTTAGGGAGTTGACGACATTTTCAATATCGGCCAGTGATTTTGAGGCAATATCCAAGTCGGAAAATAGCGTGTTATAGGCGTGTTTCAGTGTTTCAACTTCTGACACGTCATCGGCCAGAATTTCCAGATGCTTGTCGGTACTGCGAATTGAATGGAGCTTGTTTTCAAGATCCCTGAGGGGGCGGCTTGCAGTGTGCGCCGAAAGACGAATACTGACCACGCTACCAAAAAAAACAACGACAAAAATAATACCGATGGCTCCTGCGACAGTAAAAAGGTCGGCATAAGCGGATATCGAAGCCTGATAGGAGGTGAGTCGAAAACGGTCGTTCTCTTTGCTGTAAGCTGTGGGTGGCAACGCGTCCTGTTCGTCTTCTTGCGGTTGACTTTTAAACAGGATTTCTCCGGTTTCTTTGTCATGCAGATGCAGGATAATATCCGGAGAAATGCCATTAGTGGTGCCGGAAAACGTATTCTGATTGTCTGGTAAGTATGCCATCAAAGCGCCTTCGGGGAACTCTGAATAGAACACCGGTACCACGTATATCAGGCCGTCATCCCGAATGCTTAAAAACTCCTCGCCACCAGTCAGTACCTTTTGCTGCCACGCCGGCTTCGTTTCGAGCTTGTCGTAGATTTGCTGTCGTGTTGAAGAAATGACTTTGCCTTCAAAATCGAAGAATACCAGCGAGGCATTGCTGAAATTACTCAGGCGGAAAGACTGGAAAAAGACATCGAGATAGTCATCACGCGCCTGGAAGTCGATCAGTGAATTGATCATCAGGTCATTCTGCGCAAGGCTAAGGATCTCTCCCCTTATCGTCGCAATGCGCTGCTCGATATTGGCACTAAAGACATTCAGGCTGGCGGTATGCTGGCGCTCAACATTTTTATGAATCGCCCACGCCACGATCAGAAAAACACATAGCACGACAAATACCAGAAAGGTAAACAGGCGCGGCAGTGTGCGTCTTTTGATCTGTCGTTCGAGTGACTCGCGTTTTTCCATCGCTAGCTCTTATGGCCTGAATCTGCAGGTGAATGCTCTCGCATCATGAGTATAGTAGCAGGCTTATTCAGTTTTTAATCCGACTGGTATTAAATAGCCGTTGCTGTCGTAATGGCTGAGAAAATAATCTTCTGCCCAGAGTGCGTCATGTCTTTGTGGACTGAATGCGGGAGCATAGTTTTTTACCAGGCCTTTGTGTGGGGGCAAGTTCTCGAGCGCAGCACGCACTTTTGCGGGGTTGGCAGAGCCGGCCTGCTCAACCGCCAGACGGAGCAGATGAATCAGATCGTAACTATGTGCCACGCCGACGGCTGCCGGAATATTTGTGGCAGTTATTTTGGGGTCAAAGAGACGCTGGTAGGCTCGCAGTACATTGCTGTTCAAATCTGGTGCATGGGGTTTCAGGAAGCTATAGCTTTGCAATACGAATAAACGACTTTGCTTTAGCGCTTGAATACCCAGCTTTTTGACGAAGGTTCCTCCTGCTAAACCCCAGTGCGAAAACACCGGCAGCTCCATGGTATCTTTGTGATCTAAAATGGCACGCATTGCCACCGCGCCTTCTGGGGCATTGCCAACCAGCAGTATGGCTTCGGAACGGGATTCGGCAATACTCCTGACTTCGGCCTCCATGTCCCTCTGCTTCCAGTTGAACCATTGCACGGTAGCCACTTCAAGGCCTGCGGCTTCGGCGGCCGCGGTCATTGATTTTTCATTGGATCGCCCCCAGCCGGTGCGTTCAAGCAACAATGCAATGCGTTTGGCGCCTTTCTTTTTTGCGCCATCGACCAGCACCTTACCGGCTTCCTGGTCTCGGACCGATACGCGAAACACAAAGTTGGGCCGGTAACCATTGTCCACAATGGGGGTGCCTGCAGCCCATGGGTCAAGGTAAAGCAAACCGTACTCATGAATATGAGGTAACTCCTGCAAGGCAACGGGTGTATGTACGCCGCCCAGCACTGCCAACACATTGTCCAACTGGGCGATACGCTTGATATTGGCGATGCCCCGGGCCGGATTGCCGCGGTGGTCAAACTCCTGCAGTTCCAGTGGTCGACCCAAAAGGCCGCCATTGGCGTTGATCTCGTCAATGGCGATCAGGGCGCCGCGCTTGATCGCGACCCCTCCGGTTTTGGCAACGGCTGAAAGGTCGGCATCGAGTGCAATAATGAGAGGTTCTTTAGCAAATACCGGGATGCAAAACAAAAGCAGTGTGAGAATTCGAAGAAGCATTTTCCAGTATTTTCCTATCTTGTCTGAAGTTTTAATAGTCTAGACCCAATTGGCCCGGATGGCATGAATCCATCCTGATTTTTACAGGCTTGCCGTGGCGACGAATCCTCTGGGGCTACCCATATTGCCCCTTCCCGTGTTGACGCGTCTAATGGCCTTTGGCTTGATCCTGATCATCGACCAGAATTCAGGTGCTGGTAAAGTCGACCTATCAGTAATGCAATTGAAGCGAGGAGATTGCATATGTATATGGATGAAACGATCATTGCCGGACTGGCTGTTGTGTTAGGGACCATTGGCTTCTTTGGCGGTGTGGCCTGGTTCATCATTACGGACCAGAAGAAAAACGGAAAACCTTAACTGGGTCGCCGTGATTCGTGGAAAGTTAATTTGCCAGCATTGTCATGCTTGTGAACAGCAGGCATTGAATTGGCTTGCGTTTTCTGCGAAAGTGCCGGGATGTCCTGTTTCTCTGCCTCCATTTTCACTGAGCGTTTCAGCTTTCGTCGCTTAACCGTTCAGTTGATGTCGCTGCTGATCCTTATGGCTCCGGTCATCAGTTCGGCGACGGCCTATACGAGTGCCAAGTGGCAGGGCGCGCAGATGACGGCGACAGAAGACTGCCACGGTAGCCAGTTGTTGAACGCCCTCCATCAGAGCCTGGAGCTGGCCGGTGGCCTGTCCGAACCTCTGATGCAAGAGGTAGCGGAAACTGCGGCCGGTGCCGAGGGACACGTTTGTTGCGATACAGCTTGCCAGTGTCTGCAGGGAAGCTGCCAGTCTCCCAGTGCAGTGTTGCAGACGCGCACTGCTTCGATATCACCATCGAATCCGGCGTTTTATACAGACATTGCGCACTACGCAAACCCCTTTCTGAGTTCCTTTAATCCTCCCCCCATTTCCTGATTTTCACACTCCCAGTCCGTCCGGATTTCAGGGGCTTATCTGCCTGTCCCTAATGCATCAAGCCTGATTCTGAATCCGGACTCTCAACTGACCGAAAGGCCTCGGCCGATTTATTAAAGAATGTGGAAACCGCTATGTTTGTTCTTTTTCAGCTGCGTTTAGTGCGTACATGCCTGGTTTTACTCGCCATTTGTTTACCCTTTGCAGCCCATGCAGGCTCTTTGTCGCTGCAAGATGCCCTGCAGACAATTCGACAGAATGACCTGAAACTCAGACAGTTTCAGCGCTTGTCCCAAGCCTATTCTTCCGAGGCCGAAGCCGCGGATTACCTGCCCGAGCCGGTGTTGTTTGCCGGGATTCAGAATCTTCCGACGGACACTTTCGATCTCGATCAGGAGCCGATGACCCAGCTGCGTATGGGCCTTCGGCAGATGTTTCCCAAAGGCGACAGTTTGGCAATCAAGTCCGACCTTGCCTCGTTGAATGCCGACATGCAGGACTTCGCCCGCAACGCCTATTGGTTGTCCCTCAAACGTGACGCCGAGCAGGCCTGGCTCGAGGCCTGGTATTGGCAAAAGCGGCTTTCCCTGCTGATTGATGATCGTCGATTTTTGGACCAGGTGCTGAACTTTACACAGTCTCTGTATGAAGTCGGAGCCAAAGATCAAAGCGCGGTTCTCGGCGCGGAGCTTGCCCTTTACAAGTTGCAGGACACAGAGATTGAAGCCCGCAAGCAGCTGCGACGCTTTAAGCAGGAGCTGGATCGACTGGCACAGCAGCCTCTCGCTGATCTGTCCCTGAGCGAAGAGCTGCCAAACCTTGATCCTCTCGGCGCTGCGCAAGCGGCAGTCGGTGAGTTCGAAGCGTACTTTCTGGCACATCCTTCCATTGCCATCCTGAACCAGAAAATAGCACTTTCCGAGACAAAAACCGGACTGCTGGAACAGGATTTTGAGCCGGCCTGGGGGCTGGAAGTGAGTTATGGCTTGCGCGATGGAACCCAGCCTGATGGCTCGGAACGTGCAGATTTCTTTTCCGCGGGGCTGAGCGTGCAGTTGCCTTTTTTCTCCCGTGGACAAAAACAACAAAGCCAGCAGGCGGAAACACAGCGCACCAGCGCTGCCATGCTCGCCAGAGACGAAGCATTACAGGACCTGCGTTTTCGTTTTAGCAGCGTTCAACAGCAATACCGGAACACGACAGAGCAACGTGAACTCTATGAAGCATCCATTCTGCCAACCCTGTCAAAACAGCGGCAGAGCGCCCTTCAGTCCTACGAGTCAGATAAGGGAACAGTGCAATCCGTCATGGATGTTTTTCTCGCGGAACAGGCCGCCAAAGCCATGCATCAGCGCTTGCGCGTGGATGAGCTGAAACACCTGTCCGCACTCCATTATTTTCTGGGTTTTGACAGTGAGGCTGATCCCGAATGAAACACTTCATTATTTTTGTATTCGTGTTTGCGGGCGGAATGCTCGCCGGTTATTTTTTGATCGGCAATCATGCCGGTTTAATGAGTCCGGAAGAGGTCAGTACTTCAGCCGAAAAGGAACCGCTTTACTGGGTCGCGCCCATGGACAAAAACTATCGCCGGGACGGTCCCGGGAAATCCCCGATGGGAATGGATCTGGTGCCGGTATATGAAGAGGATGCCAGCGCAGGTGATGACAACAGTATCAGGATCTCGCCTGTCGTCGAGAATAACCTTGGTGTGAGAGTCGCGCCTGTTACGAGGGAGAAACTCCTGATCCCGGTGAATACCATTGGCACCGTGCAGTTCGATGAAAGTCGCATTCGCCATATCCATAGCCGGGTTGAGGGCTGGATCGAACGTCTGGGTGTGGCGGCCAGTGGCGACAAGGTCAGCAAGGGCCAAACCCTGTTTGAGTTGTATTCACCCGTGTTGGTGAATGCACAGGAAGAGTATTTGGCAGCGCGGCGCAGCGGAAATAAAAATCTGATCAAGGCGTCCACTTCCCGGCTGTATGCCCTGGGCCTTACCAGTGCTCAGGTTGATACGCTGGCACGCCGGGGGCGGGTAGAAAACACCATCAGCGTGTTGGCGGAGCAGGACGGCATTGTCATCGACCTGAACGTACGCAAAGGGATGTATATCCAGCCCAGGACAGAAGTGCTGTCATTGGGCTCGCTGGATTCGGTCTGGATTCTGGGGGAAGTCTTCGAACGACAGGCCTACCTTGTACAGCAGGGTCAAACGGTCGAGGCGGCGCTGGGAGCCATGCCCGGGATGCGCTGGCAGGGAATGGTCAATTACATCTACCCGCAGCTTGAGGCAAAAACGCGCACCTTGCCAGTGCGCATTCGGCTGCTCAATCAGGACCATCGGCTAAAGCCCGGTATGCTCGTGAATTTGCGTATTCTGAGTGAGGTGGAACAATCACAGTTATCGGTGCCGCGTCAGGCTTTGATCAAGGCCGGTAAGCATCAGCGTGTCGTGAAGTCCCTGGGAGATGGCCGGTATCAGTCTGTCCCTGTAGAGGCCGGGCTGGAGGGAGAGCTTCCGGGCGATGCGATGTCGACATTAGCCAATCTGCGCCGGGTTCAGATTCTGCAAGGTCTGGACGAAGGTGATCAGGTGGTGACCTCCGCGCAATTCCTGATCGACTCTGAATCCAATATCGAGGCTGAACTGCAGCGCATGGAGGTTCCGGTTGAAACCGAGGCTAAGGCGTCGACACAGTCAGACAACAGGGTCATTACCTCGGGTATCGTGCATAAGACCATGCCGTCAATGGGGCTGGTCAGCATCAGTCATGATCCGATTCCGGAATGGGATTGGCCGACCATGAAGATGGATTTTCCCATTGCCGAGAACCTGACGCTGTCGGATTTCAAGCCCGGTGAAACAATCCGTTTTGAACTGGAGAAGACCGGGGATTGGGATTACCTGATTACCGCTCTGGGTGACGACATCGCTATGGATCACGCATCAACTATGGGCAACAGTAAAAGCTTGCCCAAAGGTGCAGTCGAGACCAGCGGAAAGATCGAAATGCTGATGCTCGATATGCAGATGCTGGAAGTCTCGCACGCGCCCATTCCCGAATGGGATTGGCCCCAAATGCGCATGATGTTCAGAATCCCCGAAGGCGAACCCGTCCCGGAACTGCAGGTTGGGGATGAGGTCGTGTTTGCCCTCAAGTCTGGTGCAAACGGCGATTATGAAATCTTCAATATTGAACAGAAACAATGAGGCCCGGAATGATGACTGATTCAAACCAGAGTCCTCAAGGCCTTGTGCAGGCTTTTTCGGGGGACTGCTTATGATTGCCGCGATTATTCGATGGTCCATTGTCAATCGCATCTTTGTCCTGCTGGGAACCGCGCTGTTAATTGGCTTCGGCGCTTACGCCGTCAAAAACACGCCCATTGATGCGATTCCAGACCTGTCCGATGTGCAGGTGATTATCAAGACCAGTTATCCGGGGCAGGCCCCGCAAGTGGTGGAAGATCAGGTGACCTATCCGTTAACGACGGCCATGTTGTCGGTGCCGGGGGCGATCACTGTACGCGGATTTTCATTCTTTGGTGACTCCTATGTGTACGTGATCTTTGAGGACGGGACGGATATCTACTGGGCCCGATCGCGTGTGCTTGAGTACCTGAATCAGGTGGCTGGCAGTCTGCCGGAGTCGGCGACGCCGCAACTGGGGCCAGACGCCACCGGGGTGGGTTGGGTTTATCTTTATGCGCTGGTCGACAGAAGCGGTCAGCACGATCTGGCTGATTTGCGCAGTATTCAGGACTGGTTTCTCAAGTACGAGCTGCAAACCGTCGAGGGTGTCTCGGAAGTGGCGACGGTCGGTGGCATGGTGCGACAGTACCAGATCGAAGTTGATCCGAACCTGTTGCGCGCTTACAACATTCCCCTGTCACACATTGGCATGGCTGTAAAACGTTCCAATCAGGAAACCGGTGCCTCGGTCATCGAGATGGCAGAGGCGGAATACATGGTGCGTGTCAGCGGCTATCTGCAAAGCATTGAGGATATTGAACGTGTTCCTCTGGGTGTCAATGACAAAGGCACGCCCTTGCTGCTGAAAGATGTTGCGCAGGTCAGGCTGGGGCCGCAGATGCGACGCGGCGTCGCCGAACTGGATGGTGAGGGTGAAGTCGTGGGTGGTGTCGTAGTGATGCGTTTTGGCGAAAATGCCCAGACCGTTATCGATCAGGTGAAAGCCAAGCTGGAGGCGCTGAAAGTCGGCCTGCCGCAAGGCGTCGAAGTGATCACGACCTACGACCGCTCGGGCCTGATCAAAAACGCCATCAACAATCTCTACGAGAAGCTTCTCGAAGAGTTTATTGTGGTTACCCTGATTTGTGCGATCTTCCTGTTTCACCTGCGTTCTTCGCTGGTCATTATTGTCAGCTTGCCGGTCGGTATTCTGGCGGCCTTTATTGTGATGTATCAGCAGGGCCTGAATGCCAACATCATGTCGCTCGGTGGTATTGCCATCGCCATTGGTGCCATGGTGGATGGTGCGATAGTGATGATTGAAAATGTCCACAAGCACATGGAGAAAACTTCGTTTTCCGATGAAAACCGCTGGCAGGTGATTGCCCGGGCAGCAAGCGAGGTCGGCCCGCCTTTGTTTTTCTCTTTGTTGATCATCACCATGAGTTTCCTGCCCGTCTTCACGCTGGAGGCACAGGAAGGCAAGCTGTTTTCCCCGCTGGCCTTTACCAAAACCTACGCCATGGCGGCGGCTGCCGGACTGGCCATAACATTGGTGCCTGTGCTGATGGGCTACTTTATTCGTGGCAAGGTGATGCCAGAGCACAAAAATCCGCTCAACCGCCTGATGACAGCGGCCTATCAGCCCGTGATCCGAACTGTGCTCAGCTATCCGAAATCAACCTTGTTACTGACGCTTATCGTGCTGGTGGTGGGTTTATGGCCGGTAACCAGGCTGGGCAGTGAGTTTATGCCGCCTTTGGATGAAGGCGACCTGATGTATATGCCGACAACTTACGCCGGTGTTTCGATCGGTAAAGCCCGAGAGTTGCTTCAGCAAACCGATAAGCTGATCAAAACAGTGCCGGAGGTCGTCAGTGTTTTCGGTAAGGTCGGGCGTGCCGAAACCGCAACTGATCCGGCGCCCCTGACCATGATCGAGACTTTTATTCAGTTAAAACCGCGCAGTCAGTGGCGAGAGGGTGTTACCAGCGAAAGTTTGCGTGCAGAACTTGACAGCCTGATGAAATTCCCGGGTTTAACCAATGCCTGGGTGATGCCGATCAAGACCCGCATCGACATGCTGTCGACAGGGATCAAAACACCGGTCGGAATCAAAGTCGCTGGCCCTGACCTTGGAGAGATCGAAAAAATAGGTAAACAGCTGGAAGAGGTTTTGCCACAGGTACAAGGCACAGCTTCCGTTTATTCGGAGCGTGTGGCCGGTGGGCGTTATATCAAGGTGGATATCAAGCGCGAAAGCGCCGCGCGATTTGGTATGACGGTCGCCGATATTCAGGCCATTGTGCGTGCTGCGATCGGGGGCATGAATGTGACGGAAACCGTTGAAGGGCTGGAGCGTTACCCCGTTAATATCCGTTACCCGCAGCACTACCGGGACTCCGATGAAAACCTGAAACTACTGCCCATCGTCACCGCTTCAGGACAACGCATCGCGCTGGCGGATGTGGCCGATGTCTATGTGGCCGATGGCCCTCCGGGCATCAAGAGCGAAAATGCGCGCTTGAATGGCTGGACGCTGGTGGATATTGCAGATCGGGACCTGGGCTCTTATGTGGCAGAAGCTCAGCGTATTGTCGCCGAGCAGGTTGAGGTACCTCCGGGCTACTCGATCGCCTGGTCTGGGCAGTACGAATATATGCTCCGAGCTCAGGAAAGACTGACCCTGGTCGTGCCGCTGACGTTGGCGATCATCATGCTGCTGCTGTACATGAATTTTCGCAATGTCGTCGAAGTGCTCATTATTATGGGCACCGTACCTTTCGCACTGATCGGTGGTCTCTGGCTGATGTTCTGGCTCGAATACAATATGTCGATAGCAGTGGCCGTAGGTTTTATTGCGTTGGCTGGTGTCGCGGTAGAAATCGGCGTCCTGATGCTGGTTTATCTGAATCAGAGCTATCGGGGGCTATTGGAAACAGCCAAACAGGAGCAACGTCAACTGTCCGCCGCCGATGTGAAACTGGCTGTCATGCAAGGTGCGGGGCTTCGGGTACGACCGATTATGATGACGGTCATGGCCATCGTGGTCGGTTTGGTGCCGATCATGATTGGCAGTGGTACGGGCTCAGAAGTGATGCAGCGCATCGCCGGGCCCATGATCGGGGGAATGATTTCCACCGTTGTGCTGACGCTCATGGTGATTCCTGTCATCTTCTATCTTTGGAAAAGATCACAGCTCAACAAAACAGAGTTAAAAACTGAGAACAATGAGGACTTCAACGATGTCAAATAAGCAGATAAACAGTTCGGAGAGCACGCAGTGTGCGATGGGAAAGGAAGTGAATGCAAAGGGCTCGGGAGGACATCGCACCGCAATATGCAGTGCCTTGGCGCTCGGGATGACGCTGGCTGTCGCAGCTTATGCCGCGCCGGGCCATAAAGATAATGGTGGCAATCATGGACATCATGGCGGTCATCACAAGCAGCAGTCCGAGGATCATCATGGTTCACACGGGGCCGGACATCATGGCTCGATGGAGGGTCATCATGGCCATGGATCAGGGCATGGACATGGCAGCTCAAAAGCCGGAAAGCCCGGGCAGGAAAGCGAAGTTGACAGAACGGTAAAGGTTGAAGCAAACGACAATATGCGATTTATCCATGATCCCTTGTTGGTGAGTGATGGGGAAACCATCAAGTTTGTGATCACCAATAAGGGGGCGATCGCCCATGAGTTTTCGATCGGGACGAAAGATGAGCATAAAGCACACGGGAAAATGATGATGGCGAATCCTGATATGCATCATGGGCCGGGCGGCGCGTCGATCACGGTTGCACCGGGCGAGACAGAAACGCTCATCTGGTCTTTTGCAAAGGCCGGAAAGGTGGAGGCCGCATGTAATATGCCCGGGCACTATCAGGCCGGGATGCATAGCCCGGTCAGATTCGCGCCCTGATCATTACCATAATGCACTAACGCCCGGTTCCACCATTGGATAACAGTATTCGCATCGACCTTGGTGCATCCAATCGTTAAAGTGTTGCGTAACCTGTATCGAAGCACTGAATTTATTGTAGAAAAGAAGGGTGTAAATCATGTCAAACGAAGTGTATCAGCCACCAAAAGTATGGCGTTGGGACAACCAGAGCGGGGGGAAATTCACGAATATTAACCGCCCGGTTTCCGGTGCGACGCATGAGAAAGCATTGCCTTGTGGAGAGCATCCTTTTCAACTGTATTCATTGGCGACTCCCAATGGTGTCAAAGTGACGATCATGTTTGAAGAACTGCTCGAGCAGGGTATTCAGGAAGCAGAATACGATGCTTATACGATTGATATTGGCGAGGGGGACCAGTTTTCCAGTGGTTTTGTCGAGCTGAATCCGAACTCGAAAATTCCGGCATTATTGGATACAAGCACCGGCACGCGAGTGTTTGAGTCCGGTGCGATCCTGTTGTATTTGTCAGAGAAGTTCGATGCCTTTTTGCCGAAAGCACATGCAGAGAGAACCGAGGCGCTCAATTGGTTGTTCTGGCAGATGGGCAGTGGTCCGTTTCTGGGCGGTGGTTTCGGCCACTTTTATGCCTATGCTCCGGAAAAGTACGAGTACCCGATTGATCGCTTCGCGATGGAAGTGAAACGCCAATTACATGTACTGGACACGCATCTGGCAGAACATACCTATATGGCGGGGGACGAGTACAGCATCGCCGATATGGCGATCTGGCCCTGGTATGGGGTGCTGGCGCAAGGCAAGTTGTACGATGCCGGCGAGTTCCTCGATGTTCAGAGTTATCGCAATGTGCAACGTTGGACTGCCCTGATTGCTGAACGCCCCGCTGTTAAGCGCGGGCGCATGGTCAATCGTGCCTGGGGCAATCCGGCGGAGCAGTTAGTGGAGCGACACGCTGCCAGCGACTTTGAAAACAAGACGCAGGACAAGCTGAGCAACTAATAGTTTGCCGGGCAGGCTTAGTCCGCCCAGCCACTGCCAATCGCGCGAAATGGGAGTTCCAGTCCTAACTCCGGCACCTTCTGTGAAATCCAGGCGGGGAAGGTATTACTGTTCGGACCGGGAAAGACCTGATATTCGTTGGCCCAGGGATAGGTTTGTGCGCTGGCTAAAATCTTTTCAATCATGGCGTCGAGCTCAGGGCCGCGTTTGTCCAGCAGCAGTTCGGGTTCACTCCCGAACCAGTATCGATCAGGAAGGTCCTGCTCGACTCTCAGAACCGGCAAGCCGTTTTTGGCACGCCAGCCAATCACTTCCAGTACGGTGTAGTTTGGAGCGTTCGTCGGTTTGACTGCGATCCAGGTATGTATCGCAAACAAACCGCGCCAACCCCAGGCGTCGGCCCCATAAACCTGTACCACTGCCTCGGGTGTTTGCGCAGGATCCGGAGCGATCTGTGCCGACGCGCGGCTCGCTTCGCGCCAGCTGCCAGTGCTGCAAGCCGTTAATAAACACAGCATGGCAAGTGTCGCGACCTTGAGTGGCCGATTTGAAATGTTTATGGCTTGTAGATTTTGCGTGTCTGAATGCTTGGACATTAAATAACTCCCGTATTCCTTGATGATATAAGCTACGCAGTGGTGTACCTTTCGGTTTAGTCGCTTGGTTCAGATCCCGAAACCATAGTACTTGATTTTTAGCGCGACACCTGGCTCACCGGACATATTTTGTAGGGCAGAAAGGTCAGAATACAGATTAACTGCAAGTTTTAATGAAACGAAAAAGCTAACCTGCGTGAGAGGCCGAATTGCCAACCAGCACACCAAATACACTCAAAATTCACCCATCCGGGGGATAGGGTTGAGCGATCCCTGATTACTATAATGCAGAATGCTCTCTTCCTAGCGAATTTGAGCCTTGTTTATTCGCCTGTTATTCAAAAGGCAGGCCGAATAAGTAAGCCATGATCAGTGAGGATCGACTTGGATCATTGTATGTCCCCATACATTTTTCCATTCAATGCTCAAAAGTCGCGCATTTCTGAAAGCATGAGAGTACGTACTAGGGCATGTGCTTTTTAAGCAGTCTGGCACAATTTCCTCGAACAAAAACAATAGGAAAACATCATGAAAATAAAAAGTAGTCTCGTCACAGCAATGGCATTACTGGCGGCCTTGGCCGTCCCGGGCACATCGTCCGCCGCATGTAATGCTGACCCCATCGTGTTTATTCACGGATATTCTGGCTGGAAATCGCAGTTTGATACCATGATTAATCGTTTTAAAAACGATGGGACTCCCAGTTGTGCCATCTATAAGTTTGGTTATAACAGCTTGTTTAACAGCAACAAAACAAGCGCGAGCCAGTTAAAGTCTTTCGTTAATAATCTGCGCCCCAATCACAATAATCGCAAGGCGAAACTGATTGCGCATTCCAATGGTGGTTTGGTATCACGCTGGTATCGTGTATTTGAAGGCGGCTCTTCCGCGACCAATCGTTTGGTCACCCTGGGTACGCCACACAAGGGCACTTCATGGGCTTATGGCTGTTTCAGCCCAGCCTGCTCCGAAATGCGTTATAACTCTTCGTTCCTGCGCTCGCTTAACGGACGTGGTTGCGATGTCTCGCTTTGGTCACCTCTGGACGAGATCATCATTCCGCAAACCAACGCCAAATGTGGTACTAGCCGACGCACTTCCTGGGTGGGTCACTTAACGCTGCTTATTTCCAAAGGCGTTTATAACGACGTTCGTCGTTACCTGTAAGCGCTGCTTAACGGTTTGTTAAAGCAGATGGGGAGACAGCTTGTCTCCCCATCCATTTCTCTCATAATATGGCACTTCCTTTAAAGCACTGATTAACTCCGGATTATTCATCATGCGTTATCTACACCTGCGTGGCATTCTGTTCGCTTCCTGCCTTTTATTGTCCTTCACCAGTTATGCGGAAGAATCCAATTTGGCACCTTTTGCAACCGTTAATGGTGAAACCCTGAGCGTGGAGTTGTTTCAGTTTCTGCTGGGCGCCCGTGACAGTGAGCAAAATCCCGTTGGACATGACCCGAATATGAGTCCGGAACAGCAGCGTATGAAGGTTGCCGAGGATCTGGTGATCACAGAAGTGTTGGCACAGGAAGCCCTGCGCCGCAATATTCATGACCAGCCGCGGGTCAGGATTGAACTCGAGCTGGCGCGGAAAACGCTGCTCGCACAGATGATGGTGCAGGAACTCATGGCCGGGTTTAAGGTGAGCGATACATCGATCCGTAAAGCCTATGATGATCAGCAGGACACCACACTCTACCGTTTCAACTTGTGGATGACATCCAGCGAAGAAGATGCCAACACCTTGTTGGCCGCCCTTAAAAACGCATCCGGCGAGCAGCCCTCTAACAGTCAATATGAAAAGATTGAAACCCCCTGGCTGGATCAAAGCGAACTGGAGCCGCAGGTCGTTGATCGTCTGGCGAACGTCGAGGCGGGCGCTTTTCTGGACGAGCCGGTGTTTCAGGATGGACTCTGGAAGGTGGTGCAGGTGATCGAGCGGGATATATTTGAGAAACCGGTTTTTGAGGAAGCCCGCGAAATTATCAAGTCGCAGCTGATCCAGGAACAAGTGGATGAGGCGATCAAGCGTTTGTCCCAAAGCGCCGAGATTGAAGTGAATGACGCCTACCTTTAAGAAGCTTTGTGACCTGAACAGACGTCTAAGCGGCGCGTTTGTCCGATTCAGGGCATGGGGCAAATAGCGTGGCGATAAATACTGCCAGCTTCAGTCGCATTCAGGTCAGTGTTGCACTGATCATTCTGGTGTTGCTTGGTGTGGTCATATCTGATCTTTTTTCGGCCACTGAAACGACGGCTCCATCAAGGAGCGATCACACGAACACTACTGAACCCGATGGTGCTGGAGGACAGTCTTTCCAGAAGTCGGGCCAGAACGATAACGCCGGGTCCGAGCAGCACGGCGCCACACTCGCGCAAAAAACGGCACATTTCCCTCTCCGGGAAGACACACGCATCGCGCCGATTGAGGCGCTCGAAAGTCCCGACCTCAGCACGGTTTCAGGTGCTTCCTCCCTCAACTCCCTGAGGGATCTGATACAGAATACACTGCAACCGGCGCTGGAAGCGTTGAACATTGCCCAAATGGATCCCGACAGTGCTAAAGCGGCGCAAAGCCAACTCGACCGGGACACCGCGATCGAACTCCTGGCCTCCAGGCTGCCGCCCGAAATGGACGATGCGGCTCAAGCCGATCTCCTGCAAGTGCTGTATGACTACTTGCCAGCCGAAGATGCTGAACAGGTCTTTGAGCAGACCATGGTACTTTTTCAGGTCAATGCGGAGCAGGAAGCCTATCTGGCCTCCATGCCACCAGTGATCGATATGAAAGAACAGATCAGGGTTGCCCAAAGGCTGGCGAATATGGCGGCAGAGCACGGAAATGATTCAGAGGTGGTGTCTGGTGAATTGGCTGAACCTAGGGATGCACAAACGACGCTGAACGCCAATACGTCAGAGAGCGAGGACGATATCGCAGTGCAGTCCGCAGACGATCTGCATATGGCTCAGGATGTCGAAAATGATCAGCAGGCGCTAGCCGGTCTCGAAGACCAATGGCTGCAAAAGTATCAGGCCTTCAGCGCCCAGAAGCAGGTGATAGAGCAGGCCGGTTTAAGTCCGGCCGATAAAGCCGGGCAGATTGCTGCGCTGTTCCGACAGCATTATGCACAAAATGAACAGGAAGCGGCGCGTGCGTTTGATCAGATGATGCGGGAACAGCACAAAGATCATTCTCATTCTCAGTAAAACCGGTTTGGAGTTACCCCGTCTGATAAGGGCTTGTAAAAGAGATTCGCTTGTCTGGCCTTCAGGGTATTGGCCGCAGGCGCAGGGCGCGCGATAATGCGGCTCCTTTCAAGGAGCAGACTTTGAGCAAAGATTCCCTTATTCAGGATCAGGCATTTGCAGCCGTCGCGGACGACCTCGCGGCCGAGGGTTTTTCAGTGCGTGACGACCTGATTCCAAATGCGATTCTGTCGCCTTTGGCCAAACACCTGCGTTCGCTTCCGGAATCCGCATTTCAAGCGGCCGGTATCGGCAGGCAGCAGAACTTCGGACAGGATGCGTCTGTTAGAAATGACTATATCCGCTGGCTGGATCAGAGCCATCCGGCCGAAGCGGCATGGCTGGAAGTCATGGCGTACCTGCAACAGTTCCTCAATCGGCAGCTGTTCCTTGGGCTATTCAGTTATGAAAGCCATGTTGCCCGCTATGCGCCGGGTGCGCGCTATCAAAAACACGTGGACGCCTTCAGGGGCGAAGCCAACCGTATTCTTTCCACGGTACTTTATCTCAATGAAGACTGGCCCGCCTCGAACGGTGGTGAGTTACTCCTGTACGCGCCCGACCAGCCAGAGCAAGTGCTCAGGCGTATCCAGCCGGAATTCGGACGCATGTGCATTTTTTTGAGTGAGGAGTTTCCGCACGAGGTATTGCCCGCGAGCCATTCGCGCTGGAGTATTGCCGGCTGGTTTCGTCTCAATGCCAGTAGCGGCAGGAGAATCGACCCGCCTGAATAACGCGATACTGGCAGGCAGCTGCGCCTAGGTCTGCGCGCGTTTTTCAGTGCGTGTATTGGGCGTGATGTGCGCAAAGGCATCATCCCCATAGGAGCGCTCCACTTTGGCAATTACGATGTGATAGCCCTTGTACCATTTGGCGTATTGTCGTTTCGCCTCGACGTGTTTGGGGTGTGAAGAAAAGGCTTTAATGCTGTCTTCATCGCGCCAGTAATAGGTTGAATTCAGCCGACTGCCATCGGCGTTTTGCCAGCTTTCCTTACCGACAAAACCGTCCATCGATTCGGCAACTTCCTGAATCACACTGTCCAATGCATGAAAGTCTTCATCGAGTGGGCCGGGTTCAAAAATAAAGGCAACGGAGTACATTCTGGGTTTCCTCGGGCGAAATCTGTTTGTTCGACTGCGGCATAGCCCAATCGGGATCGCAATGGTGTCGGGATCATACACTGTCATGCCTTAAAGCACAGCGCCAAAGCCACTGAAAAAAGTTGCGAAAACATGGTTGGCACAGCAAACTGTCGGGGCTGACCTGGAACTGAAAAAAGATGGCTGTTGTCTCAAGCATTCTTCTGCAATGAAGATGACAGTCGTCAAACCACATTCCAGTCTGTTGGCGCAGATTCAAGCGGTCTTGCCTGCACCAGTGCAATATCAACCGCGAGACCACAATCACTATAAAACGACAACGCGACAGGGAAACGACATGAAACTAGAATCACTGGCCCTGCACCAGGGGTACGAATCGGAAGCAACCACCAAAGCGGCCGCGGTGCCAATCTATCAGACCACTTCCTACACTTTTGATGACACCCAGCACGGTGCCGATCTATTCGATCTGAAAGTTCCGGGCAATATTTATACACGCATCATGAACCCGACCACGGCCGTGCTCGAAGAGCGGATCGCGGCGATGGAAGGCGGCATCGGGGCGCTGGGTCTGGCATCCGGTATGGCGGCGATTACCTATTCTCTGCAATGCATTTGCGAGGTGGGGGATAACATCGTCAGCACCAGTCAACTGTATGGCGGTACTTACAATCTGTTTGCCCACTCTCTGCCAAAACAGGGCATCGAAGTGCGCATGCTGTCGGCCGATGACTTTGAAGGCTTCGACAAAGCGATTGATTCGAAAACCAAAGCCGTATTCTGTGAGTCGATCGGTAACCCGGCCGGTAACGTCGTGGACATTGCGCGCCTGGCTGAAATCGCCCACAAACATGGTGTGCCGGTCATCGTAGATAATACCGTCGCCACGCCTTACCTGTGTCGGCCTTTTGATCTGGGTGCCGATATCGTCATCCATTCATTGACCAAATATATCGGCGGGCATGGCACATCGATCGGTGGTGTGATTGTCGACTCGGGCAAATTTGACTGGGCCGCGCACAAGGAGCGTTTTGCTGTATTGAACGAACCAGACCCCTCTTATCACGGAGTGGTGTATACCGAAGCCTTGGGGCCGGCGGCCTATATCGGGCGCTGCCGGGTGGTTCCTTTGCGAAATACCGGCGCGGCACTCTCTCCCATGAATGCCTTCCAGATCCTGCAAGGGCTCGAAACACTCGGGCTGCGCATGGAACGGCATTGTGAGAACGCCGAAAAGCTGGCCCACTATCTGCAACAGCACCCTAAAGTGGAATGGGTGAATTATGCGGCGCTGCCGGATAGCCCCCACTTTGAGAACTGTCAGAAGATTACTGGCGGAAAAGCGTCCGGTATTCTGAGTTTCGGTATCGCGGGCGGCATGGAAGCGGGCAGCCGATTTATCGATGCGCTGCAGATGATTTTGCGCCTGGTCAACATTGGCGATGCCAAGTCACTGGCGTGTCATCCGGCTTCCACTACCCACCGTCAGCTGAATGAGAGTGAACTGGCCAGTGCAGGAGTGAGCACCGACCTGGTCAGGATCTCTGTCGGCATTGAGCATATCGACGATATCATTGCGGATGTCAGTCAGGCGCTCGAAAAAGCCTAAACGTTCAGCTCCAATCCAAAAGGGGTCGCCCATAAGTCGCTCTCTGTCAATGGCACATAGTTGATCGAAGTACTCATTGGGTACCCTTTTTCTTAGCTCTTTTATTTCAGTCCAGTTTAATG
>PZPK01000010.1 GCA_006212045.1 Oleiphilus sp.
AACGCCGCTGTCAATGTTGTTTTGCCGTGGTCAACGTGCCCTATGGTTCCCACGTTAACGTGCGGCTTACTTCTTTCAAACTTTTCTTTTGCCATCAGAACATCTCCTAAGAATCGCTCAACTGCTGACATTGCGCTCATGCCAGCTATCACTAGCGTAGACCACGCAAAACCTAAACTTTATATACTGGAGCTCATAACCGGAATTGAACCGGTGACCTCCACCTTACCAAGGTGGCGCTCTACCGACTGAGCTATATGAGCAACGAATTAATTCTGGAGCGGGTAGCGGGAATCGAACCCGCGTCATCAGCTTGGAAGGCTGAGGTAATAGCCACTATACGATACCCGCCACAATTGGTGGAGGGGGGTGGATTCGAACCACCGAAGCTTACGCGTCAGATTTACAGTCTGATCCCTTTGGCCACTCGGGAACCCCTCCAAGTGAGAACCGCATTAACGACCCTCTTATTACCTCAAAAGAAATGGAGCTGGTGGACGGAATCGAACCCCCGACCTACGCATTACAAGTGCGTTGCTCTACCGACTGAGCTACACCAGCTCTGCACCCTCATTTTGAGAGGGCGCTATACTAAGGGAAAGGTTTTCTATATGCAACTGTCACGTGCAAAAAATTTGCCGTGCTTCCAGCGCCTGTTTTTGGGCCTTTAAATAGGTATTGAAATCGGCCTCAAGAGGGCCTGCGACGGGGACTTTGATAGACACCCAATACTCGGTGGCGGTCTTCGGAAATTCCGCCATTTTTGTCTCGTATCCCTTCCTGCGCATAATGGCCTGCATACGCTTGGCAGAGTCTATATTATTGAATACGCCTAGCGAGATAGATCCGGACAAACCTTCCTTCTTTATTATAAAGCTGTCAACCCCCTTCGCCCTGAACTCTCTCAGCTGCGCGAGCGACTGCTTATAGGCATCAATCGGACCAAAATAAACCCAGTAGGCTGGCGCAAGCTCGATCTTTGAACGCACCAGCTCAGCAAAATAGTCAATGCCGGATAATTCTGATCTGACACGCTCAGCTTCGGCCTCCAACTCAAGCGGACCCAATAACCAGCACATGTCTCCATGCAGCGGTTCAGCCCCCATGCGCTCCACTCCACCGAGCAACTGGATCTCGGCGACCCCGTCGTCCTGAGAGAATACAGGCATTACGCGCTCTTTTCTGATATCCAGCCAACCCAATGTCGCCAGAACAAGATTCAGCGTTAGCAGCAGGTACATCAAAGCCTTCATGACACAGACGCCCCAGCCTCCTGCAAAACGAAATCCTCACAATCCGACTCTGATAAAAGTAAACCATCCAGTACCAGATCGGGAACCACTTCACCCATTGGGCGCCCAAGCAAAGATAGCAGCCACCGGGCATTCCCCCCGGTGACAAAAATTCTCTCCACCTCTTTATGTTTCGACATGTCGTATAGACTTTTCAACACGCCCTGTAGCATCAGATTCAGTGCATGATCGACACAATCTTCGGTATCACGCCCGGGACTCATATCGGTCTTCAAGCCCTCTGCAACAGGGACCGATGCGGTCCCTTGCAACAAACTACTCTTTAATAAGCGAATGCCCGGAAATATGTAACCACCCTGATGGTCGCCACGCGCATCTACAAAATCGGCAGTGATCGCACTTCCCGCATCGATGACCAACACCGCACCCTGCACCTTATGCCAGGCAGCGACCATCGCCAGACATCTATCCACACCCAGCTTGTGGCTTAGCCTGTAAGCAAACCTCAAGCCCGCCAACTCTGGTTTTGATACCGCCTGCCTGCAACAGGCTCCTTGTGCATAGCACAGAATATATGACAGCAGCACCCGTGTATTGGCAGGTTCCGACACACTGGCAAACAACACCTTTTCTACCTGCCTCTCCGCCAAAAATTCAAAGCTGGTAGACCCCAGCTCGTCCCAGCCAATGACCCCGCGAGCCTCCGCTGACTCATTCTGCCCGACACCAGCCAGCCGCCACTTAATTCGACTATTGCCCGCATCCACCTCAAGCCTAACCTGCCCTGACACTCACCTCTCCTGCATTCACAGTTTTAGTACCTGCGACGGTTTCAATGAGCAAGTTACCGGCAGCATCCACACCTCCTGCCTGCCCGGATAGACTGCCATCAAGCAACTGAACCGACTTCCCACTGAAAAAATCGAGCGCCATCCAGCGCTCCCGAAATGGCCCAAAGCCCGCTAGCTGAAACTCGTCAAACTTAAAGACAAGACTGGCAATCAATGCCGCGGCACATTTGTTTCGCCCCCAATCCGAATACTCGGCCAGAGAGGTCCATGGCTGATCAATAAGTTCCGACTGATCAGTTTCCATGGAATGATTCAGGCCGACACCAACCACCACGGTCCAGCCGGTGGTAGCCTCACCCTGAAGCTCAACAAGTATGCCCGCTAACTTCCGTCCTTCAGCCAACACATCATTTGGCCATTTTAAAGCGAGTGCAGGAATAGAAAGGGACTGCAAGGCATCAGCAACAGCAAGTCCCGCCACAAGACTTAAGCCCGCCAGCGCTTCTGGACCACCCTGTAGATCAAAGCGAACACTTATATACAAGTTTTGACCAAAAGGACTGACCCACTGCCGTCCCCTTCTACCGCGCCCCGCCGTCTGTTTTTCTGCCAACAGCACGGTGTAGCGCTCGCCACTTCGCTCAATGGTACTGATGGCCGTATTGGTAGAATCAACTTCCGGCGCCAGATGTAGAGACAGTCCCTCTTTTGTTTCGGGATCGATGCCCGCCATTATGCGATCCTGGTCAAGCAGTTCAATAGGACGACTAAGTCGGTAGCCGCGCCCTTTAACCGATTCAACCTCCAGACCAAACCCCGAAAGTAATGAAAGGGATTTCCAGACAGCAGTTCGGCTAACACCGAGCGCCCGGCCCAATTCCGAACCCGAATGAAAGTTTCCATCCGACAGCAAAGACACAAGGGTAATGGGATTCAAATTACTTTCCTTCTCAATAAAGAAGGGAAGTATAGCTGTGAAACGGGAAGTTAAATAGACAGGAAAAGACGGTTGTTTTAGAACATGCAACGGACAGGACAAACCAAGGCGCTGGCCAAGAAACAGGCTCTACAGTTAAAGCACGACACTAAGCACAAGCCTGAAGCACTCCGGACTTTCAGTCCATAGCCGTTGTTGTGATGTCAGTCGTGATGTCAAAATTCTGGAGTTTAAGACCATAGAGGAGTGTCGACTCACCACCTACAGGATGGGCCAGATTTACCTGCTCGAAATCAAGCTCCTTGAAATGCGTACGCGTTCTCGTTGCGATACCGATCGGCAAATCGTCCCAGTCCTGCGCTGTCAAACTCGATGGCGCAACGTAACGATAGCTGCCATCAGAGTTCATCACTTTTACATCACCTCGATTGCCAACAACGCCATTACTGTCAGGACCATCTGCCTTCTTAACAACATAGGCTGATGCAACATCGACATTCTGCTCAGTCTGAAAGCCATAGGTATCATTCAAACCATCACCATCGTTGGTAGTGAAATTGTCAAACACCAATTGCATCCCGGTACCATTCTGAGGTGAAGCAGTACCTTCTCCGGTTCGGCCTGTTTCCCAGGTAAACCTGTTCCGCTTTCCTTCGGCCTCAATACTATCTTTGAAAAAGCGCTGCGAAGTGACCGTTATCCCCTGATCACCACGATCTTCCCAACGACCACCATCTGCAGTACAAGCAGCCGAATCGACACCGGACCCACCAATACATACCTGACCCGCACCGCCCGCTGATATTGTCGAGACCGAACCCTGTTCGTAAGTTTCCAACATCAACCGGCCAAAGCTCGCACCGGTTACCTGATCCCCGATACGAAAATCTGTCACATCCATCTTGCTCCAGCTTTCACTCTCGTAAATGCGCAAGCCTTCGTCGGTGACATCCAACATCATGTCCCTGAGATGCACATCATAATTGAGTCCGCTCAACCATAGGCCGCGCGTGTTGTCGTCTTCATCAATATAGAGTGCAGACTGCCCCTGGGACAAAGCAAGATCGGAATTTATGGTCACACCCTCGACACCATCATTGCCGCCCGGGCCCAAGGTGATATGACCGTTCAAATTACCTTCCATCATAGGCTTGCCGGACAACCCGAACAGACCGCCGCTCATGCCCGAAAAGTCATGGGCGGCCTGTAACTCACTGGCTTTCAGATCATTCTGGTCCCCCGTATCCTCTGCCAGACGTAAACCTTCCACCTTGTACCCGAAGGCAAAATCCTCAAAACCCAAACGCAGTCCATCATAAAATTCGGTCGCCCCCAATACACCCTGCGCGGTGACATCCAGAGTCAGGTCACCATCAGCATACGCCTCAAAACCACTCCACATCAGCGAATTGCCATTTTCCGTGTAGATAAAGTTAGATTCATTTGAGGCCCCCACAATGCTTAATTGCGTATCAAGCCTTAAACCCTGATAACCCGCATCCACATTACCGCCCGACTGCAGGTAAATACGATTGGTATAGTTATTACCACCGTAAACTCCGTCCGCAAATACGAGATTCACACCAAATGAACCCAGCGAAGAAATTGACGAGCCGCCCGGGATCAAGGATGCATCAATATCGCTTTTGGTGACGCCCAGCACGATATCCTGCGCATAAAGACCAAGCGCTATTCGCTCGAAAGCCAGCGCGAGCCCCAAACCAAAATCGTCCTCGGGAATAACGCCTTCATCCGGATCAGGAAGCACGTCCAGAGTCATGTTAGTAATATCGATCTGCCCGGTAATTCCCAGCGCTCCAGCCCAATAGCCCGCAGCAGCCCAGTCCGTATCATCACCCCAGGCCAAATCAAGAGAATTGATGGTTGTTTGAGAGTTAATCGTAAGACCTTCGGTCCCGAGACGACCGCCAGCACGTGCTCGCCAGGAGCTATTCATATCCAGATTAGCCCAAAGACTGCCATAACTTGGCAGGGCCAAAGCGGAATCGACATCATTGGTGACGCCATGATTATTGGGGTTATTGCTGTAACGAATGGCATCCACGCTCAATTCAGCCAGAAAATTGGGCAGATCCAGCGCCAGCTCACCCGCTGTAGTCGCTCCCAGAATCGTTCCGGGGGAATCAACATCCAGGGTCATGCCGTCCAGAAAAAACTCATTGCCATTGGTTCGATAGCCAAGGCGTGCGTCCGTGATAAGAAAGTCGAGATCATAAACCCCGCCTACGATACTGTCAGGCCCCATTGCACTATTGCCGGTGTTTCGTATCTGCATGTTTCCATCCAGATTAAAGTCGAAAAACAGCCCCCCGATGCTCGGCGCATCCGCCACAGGTGTCACTCCCGGCGTATCGACAAAACGGATTTCCTCTATTTCCACACGCGCAGTGTTGTTGGATTTCATATCAATGACGAGCGTACCATCGGCCAGAACATCGAGCAATATCCTGAACTCGGCGTAATCCCCTGAGCCCGTGTCCGCATTCAAGCGCAAGCCCTGCAAGGCAATCCCGTTTCCATCCTCAAAGTAAGCGGCCTCTTCGATTCCGAATTTGGCTTCCAGATCCAGGGTGATACCAGACTGCCCGCTAACGCCAGACAATACCTCATCCCCCAGAGCCTTCATCTCCGAGAATGCCGGCTGAGCCATACAAAAACCCAGGACCGCTATTGGCATTAAACGCATCACTGTCATCAACTTACCCATTATCCTTCTGATTAAGGCGTTGGAAATACAAGCAGATTTCCTTCCAGAGTGACTTCACCACTCATTTCAACCGTCATCATATCGACCTGCTCAAATCCGGCATCACTCGGTCGCCCAGTGCTACTCGTCGCGATGGTATACTGGAAATCATCAAAACGAAGCGACTCGGGCATACCAATTTCAATCACATCACGATTAAACAAGGCACCATCACCTCCGAAACCACTGGTAATATTTCGGACCTGCAAGGTCAAACCTTCAAAGGCAATTGACCCCTTGATATTGTCCAGCACAAACCAGCCACCATCCTGCTCTGTTTGCAGGGATATTCTGGCTCCACATACTTTTGCCGGATCACTGCAATCCCCGAAATATGTATCGCTCAGCGGGCCACCTTGCTCATTGATGGACACCTCACCGGTCAAATAGACGCCACTTTGCCCAGTCACTTCGGACAAATCCTGATCGTCGATGGACGCCATTTCGGCATTCGCCAGCGCCACCTGAAAAACCAGAACAACGAACAGATATATGGCTTTCATTACATTCATCTCAAGGCTCCAAATCCCTGAACTCGACATCCAGATACTGGACCAGCAAGCCTTCAATCCTGGCAGACCCCAAACTGGTTCCACTCACCTCAATATTGTCCATCGTGATATTGCTACGGTATTCCGGGTTGCTGTAATAATCATTGAAGAATGCATAGGCAACATCGCCCTCGGCTGTACCATCTGACTGGCCAGTCACAACATCAATATTATTGATGTACTCGTGTGTTATTTTGGCGATTTCGATGGTCAGACCGCCGGAAATGGCATCCGCTCCCAGATAAAGAGGCTGAAACGTATGCCCCATCGCCAGCTCCATCGCGAAGCCCTGCATCTTGACTGCGGAACCACAGGATTGATTTGCCTGACTACAGGTAGAAATTTCAAGTTCCGGCGTATAGAAATTCAATCGGAATTCGGCAGCCATTTTCTGTTCTGTGCCGTCGCCCCACAGCCGCAAATAGGAACCGTCGAAGACCGCACTTTTTGCATGAATACTGAGATTTCGTGGTGTTTCGGAACCAACATTGACTTCCAGTTCCAAGCCCAGATCCGGCCTTTCTCCGTTCGCCCAGCCACCACTTGCAGGCCGGCTGGAACACTCACCGGAGCCCTGCACTGCCGCCGTATCCAAACAGTCATAGCCAAGACTTGCATCCACCTTGCCCGGCCCTGATATCTGTAAGACCGCCTCATCATTTAACCCAAGACCATTCCCATCCAAAAGGCCAATTTCATAAGGGTTGTCCAAGCGCCCCAGATTTACCGGATCCAGCGTGCTGCCGTAGTTGCTGCCCGAACGGGCGATGTAAAGCTGATCGACATTGACCACCACGGCCTCTCCAGAGGTGCTGGTCAGGCCGGTGATACGAAACACCTTGTCATCCGAAGGATCATGACCATGACTGAAGATGAAATCTTCGAACACCAGGCCAACCCCCTTACCGTCTACCTCTGACAGATCCTGGTCAGATAACGATTTCAACTCGGCATTCACCGCTCCGGACAGGAGTGCCAGAACACTGTACAGACTGGTTAAGAGTACCGCTTTCCAAATTCGGGGCATCACGCTTGCTTGGTCACCTGAGAAAAATCAATGATAAGAGTATAAACAGCGAGGAATTAAAACATGTGAACGAAGGCAAAACTTTACAGTCGTTCACAAATCAATCAAAAAGCGGTCACGAGGCCGCTACAGCTGCATTTCGCAGCACTCAGCCTTGCTCCAGAAGATTTCTCAGGTCGATAGTTGCTGCACTGGCACGTGAAATATAGGAAGACATGGTCAATGAGTGATTGGCGAGCATACCGAATCCACTGCCATTCAGGATCAGAGGGCTCCAGATAGAGGCTTGCGTCGCCTCCAGCTCAAGCCGTATCTGACGGAGACTGATCAGGGCATTTTTATCCCTCAACACGCGATCAAAATCGATCTCGATTGCTTTCAGTATGTGCACCAGCGCCCATGCAGTGCCTCTGGCTTCGTAAAAGACATTGTCAATTTCAAGCCAGGGTGTCTTTCGTTCTTTGAACCCTTCTCCCGATGTTGACTGCTGCGCGCTTGAATCACCGGCCAGTCCCAAATCAATCTGGGGACGCCCTACACTTTCACTAAGACGCCGAGACAAGCCACCCAGCCTGTTCTCCACCTCTGCCAACCAGCTTCTCAAATTGTCAGCACGTGCGTAAAACTGTGCATCAGGCTGACTTCTGTCAGAAAGTCGCGCCAGATAACTGTACATCGCCTCGATACCGCGCCGGTATTCTGACTCTGTGGCGGGTATCGCCCAGCTATCATTGTCAAAATGAAATTGCGGCTCGGCTTTAATAAGATCCTTGTCTTCGTTTGACTGGCTTTGCGATCTGCTCAGATCTTTCCTGAATACCCGGGCCAAATCCCTGACCTGAACCAGCGCACCAAACTCCCAGCTGGTGATATTATCGAGCCAAAGGCCAGGCGGAAAGATATCATTGGTAACGTAACCTCCCGGCTTATGCATCAGCGTTTCGGCAACACGAATCAATGTACTGGTTGTCGCCGAACCAACGGTGGGAGCCAAATCATTCTGCTGTGCGAGTTCCTGAACCACCGCAGGCACATCGAACAGATCCGGCTCCTGACTCCACCAGACCCCCAAGACAATCGCTAATAAAAGATAGACCGCAATGCCTGTCCCTATAATTTTTGGCAAGACCCCTCCTCCCAGATAATCCTGAAAATTTTCGCGAAGATGACGGATAAACGTTTGCACTTTCCGCTCCTGATATCACTACCGGAATTACGCTTCGACCGGCTTACTGAGAAAATACCCCATAGCTCCCGACACGCCAATCTCTGTCAACGCATTGCATTCCGCCTCAGACTCTACCCCGACTGCAATGACTTTAACACCCTGACTGCCTGCCAGCTGCACAACGGCGTTCAGAAAAAACTGATTCTCGATATTTCTGTGGACATTCCTGATAAAGCTATGGTCAATTTTTATCGCGTACACAGGCAAGCGCTTCAAGTAAGAAAATGGCAAAGACGAAACGCCGAAACGCTCAATCACCAAACGAACGCCATGTACCGAAGTGGCATCACAAAGCTGCTTCAACTCGGACTCTGCATGCTTCAGCGTATGCTCTGATACCTGAATAATCAATCGACTGGCCAGATCCGGCCGCTGCGCCAGGCTGCGGACAAACCACTCGGAGAAGCCGGGATTCAGCAGCGACTGCTCAGAGATTGACACGCTCCACTCTTCGGCACCCCCTTGCATATGATCAAAGGTGCTTTCTATCACCAGCTGATCGAGATCTGACATCAGCTTGAAACGTTTTGCCATCGGAATGAAAATGCTCGCCGACAACAGCTCATCACCATCCGTAATTCTGGCCAGCGCCTGCTGATAGAGAATAGCCCTTGTTTCAAGCTGAAAGACATCCTGCCGGAAAACACTCACCGTTTTCGACTCGAAGGCCCGCTTAAGTAAAAAGTGCCAGTTGTTTGCAGCCTTCACATCCTCCTGCAAATGATCACTATCAAGCTCGGAAAACCTCTGCCAACCCGAAATCCCGTTGCTTTGCGCCGCACGCAAAGCCATGTCCGCCTTCGACAACAAATGCCCGACATCATGCGCTTCGCTGACACACGCCAGGCCCATATGAATCAAATCGTCCCGAAGTGATTGCCTGACCAAGACCAGCGAGTTCAGCTGTGCCAGCAATCGACTCGCTTCAACTTCCACCTCATCGCCAATCAGATCAGGCAGAAACAGGGAGAAATCGGCCCCCGATCTTCGCGCTGCGAAACCACTGTCACTGCCTTCCAGACGAGGTTTCAATATGTTCGCAAACGCCACCAGCAACTCGTCCGCCTGCGCCCGCCCGATACTTTGATTAATCTGCTCGAACTCATTGATTTTCAGAAGAATCAACGTACCCTGCCGAACTCCCTGATGTGATTCAAGCTCTGCCTTCAGACGCCGGTCAAAACCTTCCCTGTTATGCAGACCGGTTAGCGGATCCAGCAGGCTTTGCTCACGCAATCGTTCAATCGCTTCGAGCTGTTGCGCAAACATCTGCTCCAAAGACTCGGACATCTCATTCATGGCATCCCAGACTTTGTGCAATTCCCGTGTCGCCGGCTCTGCTATCTGAAAATCAAAATTCCTGACACTTACCTCATGCGCCTGCTGCTCGAGCTGCCTCAGCGGTGCGAGCAAGCGATTCAGCAACAGTTTCATCGCCAGCAATGCTGACAACAGCACCACGCTGAACCAGATCAACTGATTCTGCGCCGTCTGCCACAACTTGCCATAAGCATTCCCGGTGCTGCTCTGCACAACCAGTTCGCCCAGCTGTTTCCAGCCGGACATCACCTGTGCCGTTGCCATAGGCGCATCCAGATCAATCAGGGACACAAACCACGCTGGGACGCCCGCGTTCTGGTTCATGAGCTTTCTACTTACCTTCGCTCGCCGGCCTGTGCCAAAAAAAATAATCCTGTTGTAATCCCCGCTGTCGAAGATGGCATCAATCATTCTGCCGGCAAGTACATCATCCGAAGCATCCACCACCGTGGACAAAGACAGCCCCAGCGAGGTCGCAGAATCCTGTGCATGCGAGTAAAGCTGGTCCTGCAGTAAACTACGCGTATTCACTACATTCAAAACCATATTCCCTGCAAGCAGAAAGCAAAGTGCAAAAGACACTACACCGATAACCAGATTGATCAGTGAACGCTTATTATTGGTATTGTCTGCCAGCATAGTATTTCCGAACCGTGCTCTTGTTCTAAGCTTCGGGTCAAGCCCGAAAAGCTTCCCGTTCTCAAGAAGCCCAAAATTTGTAATGTCACACAGTCTGACACTAAATCACGACTGTAAACAACTTCAATATAGACAGATCCGAAATGTAAGCAATAATGTTATGTTAAGAAGATGATTCTGAACCATCATTGACATCCAAACCAATCGTTACGGTTCGCGGACTGCCTGAATGCCCCTGCAAAATCAGAGCGCAAAACTAAAGCAATTGTTTTCGAAACGCGTGACCAATCAGGCGCGAATCGTTCTGGATTGCTACCAGAAATGCAAAGCCTCAGACTGGTCTGATAAAAACCGGGTCAGAGATCTGCGTGAAGCCTCTGATAAGCTTAAAAAGTTTGCCCAGCGATTTGAAATGTCTGAACAGAATGAAATCGCTAACAAGATCAGCTCATTATTGAAACTCCTGCCGGGTGATGCCGCCAATTCGGAATCCCTGGAAACGCTGGAAACATTCATTCAGGAGCTGAACGAACACACCCTGCGCAAAAGCGATCTGGCGGCAGAAGTTGAGGAACACGAGGGCGTATCAGGCCCACGTACATTTCTGCGCACTCCTATCTATATCGCACTGAATAACAAGGAGTTTGCCAATCGTATTATCAGCCAGCTCGATTTCTTCGGATTCCGCTCCATCTGCTTTGAGAAACCGGAAAACCTGATATACGCTTCCAGCCAGAACAAGCCTGAAACCATCGTTCTGGATGTTGATTTCGGTCCCGGCGAGCTTTCCGGTATTGCGGCAGCGGAGACATTGCAGGCCAAGCATGAAACACCTATCCCGGTGATTTATCTGAGTGAAACCAAGGATGACATTCACACCCGCTTACGCGCGTCAAGATCGGGCGGTGAAGAATTTTTCTATCCTACGGTAGATCCCGGTCAGCTGATCGAGAAAATAGAACACTACACACATGCCAGCCCACAGGACCCATACAAGGTGCTTGTCGTCGACGACTCCCAATCGCAAGCACGCTACATTGACAACGTGCTCAAAAAAGGGGGCATGCTTCCGTTCACCATTACCGACCCTATGAAGATTCTTTTGGCCCTGGAAGAATTTCAACCTGAAATCATTATTATGGACATGTACATGCCTGGCTGCACCGGCATGGAACTGGCGCGTGTCATTCGTCAGCAATACCGCTTTCACAGCGTCCCCATCATCTACCTGTCAGCAGAGGATGACCTGAGTAAACAGCTGCATGCCATGAGTCAGGGCGGCGATGATTTTCTGACCAAACCCATAGACCCCAAGCATCTCACCTCAACCATCCACAACCGCGGGCGCAGAGCGCGATCCCTGCTCGCGCTGATGATACGAGACAGTCTGACGGGGCTATACAATCACACCCACACCCTGCATCTTCTGGAACAGGAACTGAACAAGGCCAGAGACAAGGGCCAGCCACTTTCCTTTGTCATGCTCGACCTGGATCACTTCAAGAAAATCAATGACAACTATGGACATCCGATGGGCGACCGCGTCATCAAAAGTCTGTCACTTTTCCTGAAACAACGCTTGCGTAAAACCGATCATATCGGTCGTTATGGCGGCGAAGAGTTTGCAGTGGTTTTGCCCAACACCGGCGAAAGTGATGCCAGAACGATCATGACCGATATCAGAGAGCGATTTTCCAACCTGCCGCAACCTCACGGTAATCAATCGTTTACCGTCAGCTTTAGCTGCGGTATTGCCACCTTCAATCATGGCAAACTGGAAGAGAATGCCAAAGAACTGTGCGAAAAGGCCGGCCAGGCACTTTATCAGGCGAAACATGAAGGACGAAATACCGTACGCTCGTACATCAATGATCTGTTAACATGAAGTTTTGTTTACCTCTCCCGACTTGTCCCAATATTGCTTGTAAATAGCGACAAAAATCGGCAAACTTGCTGGCAATTCGCAAGTGACGGTTTACTCCCCCCAACCTGCGACAAGATCAATTTCCGCCCAGAGATTGCCCTATCATGTCTTCCATTCTTGTTATTCACGGCCCAAATCTAAACCTGTTAGGCAGCAGAGAACCAGAAATCTATGGCTCCGAAACAATCGATGATATCAACAAAAAACTGGAACGAATGGCCAGTAATGAAGGCATCGAACTGAACGCTTTTCAAAGCAATGCAGAACACGAACTGATTGATCGGATTCATATTGCCAGAGAGCAAGGTATCGGTTACATCCTGATTAATCCGGGAGCGTTCACCCACACCAGCATTGCCCTGCGAGATGCGTTACTGGGCGTGTCCATTCCCTTTATAGAAATACATTTATCCAATGTTCATGCCCGTGAAGCCTTCCGACACCACTCCTATTTTTCAGATATCGCGACAGGCGTGATCTGCGGACTGGGAAGCGAAGGCTACGAAGCCGCGCTGGATCACGCCATGAAAAAGCTTGCGCAGAACTGAGACGTCTGCAGAAACACCTGAGGTTCATTATGGATATACGCAAAGTAAAAAAGCTGATTGAGCTGATTGAAGACTCCAACATCACAGAGCTTGAAATTAAAGAGGGTGAAGACTCCATTCGCATTAATCGCGGTACACCTCAAGTGCAGGCAGTGTCGGCAGCACCGCCACAGGTGCTGTCCGCGAGCACCGAAAAAGATCGCCCAGAGCCAGCCAGCCAAGAACAGAAACCGGCCGGCCATGTCATTACCTCACCCATGGTTGGCACCTTTTACAAGGCCCCTGCACCCGATGCCAGACCTTTCGTTGAAGTCGGCCAAAAGGTCAATGCAGGCGATGTCATCTGTATTATTGAAGCCATGAAGATGATGAACCAGATAGAAAGCGATACCTCTGGTGTGGTTCAGGCCATTCATAGCGAAAACGGGGAACCGGTCGAATTTGACCAGCCCTTGTTTACGATCGTCTGATTTACCGGCGAGTCGTTGTCATGATCAAGAAAATACTGATCGCCAATCGCGGCGAAATTGCACTTAGAATTCTTCGGGCCTGCAAAGAAATGGGTGTTCCGAGTGTTGCCGTTCATTCGCGGGTTGACCGCGACCTGATGCACGTACGTCTGGCCGATGAATCCGTCTGCATCGGTGGCAACCAGCCCTCTGAAAGCTACCTCAATATCCCCGCCATTATCGCCGCGGCAGAAGTTACCAATGCCGAAGGCATTCACCCTGGCTACGGTTTTCTCGCGGAAAATGCTGATTTTGCAGAGCAGGTCGAGCGTAGCGGCTTTACTTTTATTGGGCCCACCTCTCAAGTGATTCGCCTGATGGGCAACAAGGTTTCGGCCATTGAGGCAATGCGAAAAGCCGGCGTTCCCACGGTACCCGGATCAGATGGCCCATTAACCAATAATCAGGATCGCTCTCTGGCCATCGCCCGAAAAATCGGATATCCGGTCATTATCAAAGCCGCGTCCGGTGGTGGCGGCCGGGGCATGCGCGTGGTCAGGGCAGAAAGCGAGCTGATTAACGCGATCAGTCTGACTCGCTCGGAGGCGGCCGCCGCCTTTGGCGATGATACGGTTTACCTCGAAAAGTTCCTGGACAGGCCGCGACACGTAGAAGTGCAGGTTGTCGCCGATGAGCATGGCAATGTGATTCATTTGGGAGACCGCGACTGCTCTATGCAACGCCGACACCAAAAAGTCATCGAGGAAGCCCCGGCCCCGAATATCGACGAAACCGCCAGGCAAACAGTATTCGACGCCTGCGTCAAAGCCTGCCACGAAATCGGCTATCGCGGCGCAGGTACCTTTGAATTTCTGTATCAGGATGGTGAATATTTCTTTATCGAGATGAATACCCGCATACAGGTCGAGCATCCCGTCACGGAAATGATCACCGGGGTCAATCTGGTAAAAGAGCAAATCCGCGTTGCCAGTGGCTTACCCTTGTCGGTGAAACAGGAAGATATCAGCTTTAAAGGCCATGCAATTGAATGCCGCATCAATGCCGAAGATCCTGAAACCTTCATTCCCAGCCCGGGACGTGTAGAACAGTTTCATGCGCCCGGAGGTATGGGTGTTCGGGTTGACTCGCACCTATACAGCGGCTACGTTGTCCCACCTTTTTATGATTCACTCGTAGCCAAGCTGATCTGTCATAGCGAAGACAGGAACGCCGCACTCAACCGTGTCAAAAACGCGCTGGAGGAAATGGTAATCGACGGAATCAAAACCAATATCCCTCTGCATCAAAAACTGGCAAGAGATGAAGGCTTCAGAAATCTCCAGTTCAACATCCACCACCTCGAAAACCTGCTGCAGCAGGAACAGGACTGACAGACGCCTATGCACTGGATACAACTAAGTTGTTCGCTTTCACCACAACAGTCCGAAGCCTTTGAAGAAGCGCTGATGGCAGCGGGTGCAAGCGCTGTCACCATGACAGATGCGCAGGACCAGCCCATCTTCGAACCGGAACTGGGCACCACCCCTCTCTGGCAGTCGACATCTGTGACGGGACTTTTTTCCGCCGAAGCAGATATTGAGGAGGCACAAGACATCACGTGCAGTGTGTTTGAGCATCTGACAGGCGCAGAAGCCCCCAATATCAGGGTGGATCTGCTGGAAAATGAGGACTGGACACGGAAGTGGATTGAAAATTTCAAACCCATCAAATTCGGCCGTTCTCTCTGGGTCTGTCCGAGTTGGTGCGAAGCACCAGATCCCGAGGGCACCAATTTGATGCTAGATCCAGGATTGGCATTTGGTACGGGAACACACCCCACAACATCACTTTGCCTTCGCTGGCTGGACGGAACACCACTCAAGGGAAAAACCGTCATCGATTATGGCTGTGGCTCCGGCATTCTGGGAATTGCCGCACTGCTGCTGGGAGCAGAAAAAGTGATCGCCGTCGACAACGATCCCCAGGCACTCATTGCCACACGCGATAATGCCAGGATGAACGGGATTGAGGCAGACAGGCTGGCAACATTCTTACCTGAAGAGATCCCGAATATTCGATCGGAACTGCTGGTTGCCAACATTCTCGCAAAACCACTGGAACAACTGCGGGATCATTTCCATAGCCTGCTCCTGGATCAGGGAGAAATATTGCTTTCAGGAATACTCGAGAGTCAGTCCGAAACGCTTCTCAAGCATTATTCAGCGCATTTCGAAATGGCGGCTCCCGAGACCAGTGACGGATGGGTATGCCTAACAGGCCAACGACACTAAAGTTCTCGCAGCACATTAAAAAACAGCTACACTTTATTGAAACAAGTGCCGCAATTCATTTGATTCAGGAAACAGCACCCACATGCCTGCCGATAAACTGACACGCTGCCCTCACTGCAAAGCCGCTTTCAAAGTCTCGGACAGCCAGCTGGCTGTCGCGAATGGCCGCGTGCGCTGTGGCGCCTGCATGAATGTCTTCGATGCGCTTGCCTACAGCCTTGGTGATGCCAAGGATGCGCTTCAGGAAACGCCAACGGCAGATAAGGAACTAGAACAAAACCTGGAACAATTTGCCGAAGCTGCGCCGCCACACGAAGAACTGGAAGACGAACTAATTCAGGACGACCCTGAAGAAGACGCCGACAGTGAAAGCTATTCAGGAAAAGATCCTTTTGATGGCGAATTGAGCAGCTCTTTTCTCGAGCTGGATTCCGGGCAATCCAAGGATAGCCGCGATTCTTTTATGGATGAGGCCGCACTGGCGGAAGAAACGCCTGATGATGAAAGCTGGGCAACCCGGATGCTTGAGGAGGAAAACAGAACCGAACCGGCACCCGCTCGTACCGAACAGGATAAACAGGCGGACTTACCTCCGGAAGCACCGCTCACTGCATCCAGAGAGGACAGTGACCGGACCAGCCAAAACACGGATCCCTTTGGCTACGAACAGCAAAGCGATAACGAACACATCAGTTTCTACTACGAAGAAATCGATGAGACGCCAAAGCGCAGCAAGCTGGCATCAGGTCTGCTGATTGGGTTCAACTGTTTGCTGGTACTGGTGCTGATATTGCTCGCCAGCTGGTTTCATTACGAAAAACTCGCCAAATATCCTCAGATTGCCACGCTCTATGAAAAGGCCTGCGAACAGCTTGGCTGCCAATTGCCGGAACTGAGCGACATCACCAGGATACGAAGCCATAATCTGGTCGTGCGAAGCCACCCAACAACCAAGAACGCTCTGATTATCGATGCCGTCATCACCAATGAAGCCGACTTCCCACAGGACTTTCCGGACATTGCCCTGTATTTTTCAGATATCAATAACCAGACAGTTGCCCAACGACTGATCAAACCAGAGCAATACCTTTCTACCGATATTCTGGCCTGGCAGGAATTGCCCAGCCAGCAGCCTATCCATATTTCTCTTGAAATTGTCGACCCGGGAAAAGAAGCGGTAAATTACACCCTCAAATTTTTCCCACGCAAAGAGCCGGACAATCAACCCTGAGCCAACCAACAAATTGCCGATCAATTGTCAACCAATGCGCGCAAAATATAACCAAAAAAAAGTAGCCTGACGGCCTTTTACCGCTGATTAACTGGGAGTATCATTAGCGCCCTTCAATTCCTGAGCGCGACATACTTCCGGGGAAAGTTTTGCTGAATATCGGTCCTTACCAACTAGAAAATCCGCTGATTCTTGCCCCCATGGCAGGCGTTACGGATCGACCGTTCAGAACACTGTGCCGAAACCATGGAGCTGCCATGGCAGTTTCGGAAATGGTGATTGCTGACCCGAGCTTCTGGAATACCCGCAAATCAAAGATGCGTCTCGATCACCGCGGCGAAAACGGCCCTATCTCTGTTCAAATAGCAGGTGGGGACGCAAATATGCTGGCAACATCGGCGGCTTTGAATGAAGCGCAGGGCGCACAGATCATTGATATCAATATGGGCTGTCCTGCTAAAAAGGTCTGCAACAAAGCCGCCGGCTCCGCACTGATGAAAGATGAAGCACTGGTCGAAGAAATCGTTACCAAAGTCGTTAAGGCCGTCAGTATTCCCGTTACCCTGAAGATACGCACCGGCTGGGACAGGGACAATAAAAACGCCTTGAACATTGGTCTGATCGCCCAGAACGCGGGTATATCGGCGCTCGCCGTGCATGGCCGAACGCGCGCATGTGCATTTCAGGGACACGCCGAGTATGACACCATACGCGCACTCAAGCAGACATTGGACATTCCCGTTCTGGCAAATGGCGATATCGACAGCCCGCTAAAAGCCCGCCAGGTTCTTGATCAAACCGGAGCTGACGGCTTACTGATTGGTCGCGCAGCACAGGGACGCCCTTGGATATTCAGGGAAATCAATCACTACCTTAATACCGGTCATTTACTCCCCGCACCCGAAGCTCAGGAAGTCCGCAGCATCATGCTGGAACATGTCGGAAATCTGCATGCGTTTTACGGCGATGTGATGGGCGTCCGTATTGCCAGAAAGCATGTTGGCTGGTACCTGAAAGCACAGGATGACAAACCTTTTCGCAAGCTGTTCAACGCACTCGAAGACAGTCGCGCACAGCTTGACGCTATTGAACATTACTTCGACACACCCAGAAAAAAAGAGGAAAAAGCCGCATGAATCCAGAAATGCTTGCCGAAAGCAAAGAACAAGAAAACGTGAATCAGGCCGCAACAATAGAAGGGGGCGCAACGCTCAGAGATTGCGTTGAAAAAACATTGGGCAACTATTTTGCGCAGCTTGATGGCGCTCCGGTTACCGATGTTTATCAACTGGTGTTATCTGAAGTAGAAGCTCCATTATTGGAGCAGGTGCTCAAATACACGCGCAATAATCAAACCAAAGCTTCCGTTTTACTGGGTTTGAATCGTGGCACTCTGCGTAAGAAACTGAAGCAGTACGGCCTGCTCTAAAGACAAGAGGCAGTACACAATGGGCGAGCTGATCTCGCCCATTTTTATTTATATCTCTAGAAATCAAATACCCTGGACCCAGAACATGAGTGAAAATGCCAATTTTATTCCCGTTAAACGTGCCCTGATAAGCGTTTCCGATAAAACCGGCATCGTTGAATTTGCAAGCGCCTTACACAACTTGGGCGTTGAAATCCTGTCTACCGGCGGCACCTTCAAACTGCTTCGAGAGCAATCCATTCCGGCCGTTGAAGTATCTGACTACACCGGGTTTCCCGAGATGATGGATGGCCGGGTCAAAACCCTGCACCCCAAGATACACGGTGGCATTCTGGCACGCAGGGATCTGGATAGCGAGGTCATGTCCACACATGGCATTAAAGCGATCGATATGGTCGTGGTTAATCTTTACCCATTTGAGCAGACCGTTGCGAATCCTGACTGCAGCCTGGAAGACGCTATTGAAAATATCGACATCGGTGGTCCCACCATGGTTCGGGCCGCAGCGAAGAATCATCGCTTCGTTAACATCGTCGTCAACAGCACAGACTATAAAGACATCCTGGCGGAGATGTCGCTAAACAATGCGGCAACGAGCCTGGCAACGCGCTTCGATCTGGCCATCAAGGCGTATGAACATACTGCCGCTTATGATGGTGCCATCGCCAACTATTTTGGCCGCAAAGTTCCTGGTGGAAGCGAGCATTTCCCCCGTACTTTCAATACCCAGTTTCTGAAGTCGCAGGATCTGCGCTATGGTGAAAACTCACACCAGCAATCCGCTTTTTATGTCGAAAAGAGCGCAGCAAGCGGAACCATATCAAGCGCGAGCCAATTGCAGGGCAAAGAGCTTTCCTTCAACAACATTGCCGATACCGATGCCGCTCTGGAATGTGTCAAACAGTTTGAAGAACCCGCCTGTGTCATCGTTAAACACGCCAACCCTTGTGGGGTTGCAGTCGCCGACACGCTGTTGAAAGCCTATGACCTGGCGTTTGAAACCGATACCGAATCTGCGTTCGGCGGCATTATCGCCTTTAACCGCCAGCTGGATGCAGAAACAGCCAAAGCCATTTGTGATCGCCAGTTTGTAGAAGTCATTATCGCTCCGACAATAAGCGCGCAAGCACGGGAAGCCGTCGCCGAGAAGAAAAATGTCCGCCTCCTGGAGTGCGGTGTATGGAACGACCAAGTACAAGACCTGGATTTCAAACGCGTCAATGGGGGCCTCTTGATTCAGGACCGGGATCTGGGTCAGATCACGGCAAAAGAACTGAAAATAGTCAGTAAAAGACAGCCAAGCGAAGACGAGATCCGCGACCTGCTGTTTACCTGGAAAGTTGCCAAATTTGTAAAATCTAATGCGATCGTATATGGGAAAGAAGGCAGAACCATTGGCGTTGGCGCCGGCCAGATGAGTCGCGTCAATTCGGCGCGCATAGCAGGCATTAAGGCGGAACATGCCGGCTTGCCAGTGGAAGGCTCCGTGATGGCTTCTGATGCCTTCTTCCCGTTCCGGGACGGCATCGACAATGCTGCAGCCGCAGGCATTCGTTGCGTCATCCAACCAGGCGGCTCTATTCGTGACGAAGAAGTCATCGCTGCCGCTGACGAAGCCGATATGGCGATGGTCTTCACCGGTATGAGACACTTTCGTCACTAATCAAAGCCAAAGTTGAAGATTCCTTCACTCTCCCTTCCGGAATCGCTACACTAGCGAATCCAGAAGGGAGAAAGCAGCGTGACCGATTATATTCGCAAAAAGGTAAGGGGTTATCATCTGGACCAGCATGGCCATTTGAATAATTCGGGCTACACAGAATTTATGGAAGAAGCGCGCTGGGCATTGTTCGAAAATAACAATGCGGAAGAATTCCTGTCCAAGAATGACCTCGCGCTTACCCTGGTGAACGTCAACATTAATTACCGACGCCCAAGCTTTCTTAACGAAACACTCGAAATACATACCAAGGTCATGCGCATTGGCACCACCAGCTGCAAGATCGACCAGACCATTTATCTGGAAGGCAGCAACACAATCATCGCCGATGCCAGTAACACCTTTGCTCTAATGAACAAAACCACCCACAAGGCGGTGGCCATTGAGGGCAAAGCTCGTGAAAAGCTCGAACAACTGGCCAACGCGCTCTGATCAGATATACACCCCGGATTGAATTGCCCTACTGACATTCACCTCTAGCGCTGAATACGGTATCCTTGCCGCCCTTCCATTCAGACTCGATTGCAGAAAGGTAAAACTATGAATGTTTTGGTGATTGGCAGCGGCGGCAGAGAGCACGCGCTGGCCTGGAAAGCTGTGCAGAGCCCCCTTGTTGAAACTGTATTTGTTGCGCCCGGGAACGCCGGCACAGACCTTGAAGCAGGCATTGAAAATGTCGCCATCGATGTCATGGATTTTAGTGCTCTGACCGCATTTGCCAAGGACAATCAGGTCGGGCTCACCATCGTCGGCCCGGAAGCACCTCTGGTCGAAGGTATCGTGGACTTTTTCAGTGCACAGGGACTGGCCTGCTTTGGCCCGAGCAAAGGCGCCTCGCAACTGGAAGGCTCAAAAGCCTTCACCAAGGACTTTCTGGCACGCCACAAGATTCCTACCGCTGACTACCAAAACTTCACCGAACTGGAACCGGCTTTGGCATACCTGGATAAGATGGGCGCGCCTATTGTCGTCAAGGCGGACGGCCTGGCAGCCGGTAAAGGCGTCATTGTTGCCGAAACTCTGGAACAGGCCAAGGCCGCAGTCACTGATATGTTGTCCGGCAATGCCTTTGGTGATGCTGGATGTCGCGTGGTAATTGAAGAATTTCTGGAAGGCGAAGAAGCCAGCTTTATCGTGATCGCCGACGGCGAGCATATCCTGCCCATGGCCACCAGCCAGGATCATAAACGTGTTGGCGATGGCGATACCGGTCCGAACACCGGCGGCATGGGTGCCTACTCCCCGGCACCTGTCGTGACGCCAGAAGTCCATCAACGCGTCATGGAACAAGTGATCGAGCCAACCATCCGGGGGATGGCTGAAGAAGGAAATAGCTACACTGGCTTCCTGTATGCTGGACTGATGATTACACCGGACGGCCAGCCCAAAGTGATTGAGTACAACTGCCGTTTTGGTGATCCGGAAACACAACCGATCATGATGCGTTTGCAATCAGATCTGGTGGCGCTGTGCCAGTCGGCTATAGAGAAGAACCTTGATCAGCGCACTACAGAGTGGGATCAGCGCGCAGCCGTTGGCGTGGTGCTGGCCGCTGGCGGTTATCCTGCAAGCTATGAAAAGGGCAAGGTGATTTCGGGTCTTGATAGCGCGCACTCGGAGCAACAGAAGATATTCCATGCCGGAACCAAACGTGATGGCGAGAATATCGTCACCAGTGGCGGGCGCGTACTTTGCGCAACGGGTCTGGGCAACAGTGTCACAGAGGCCCGGAATCAGGCCTATGCACTAGCCAAACAGATTCAGTGGCAGGATCTGTTCTACCGCAATGACATCGCCTATCGCGCCATCGCACGCGAAAACCAGAGCAGTTGATCCGATGAATCAGGAATCTTTGGATCTGCAAGCCCTTAAGGACTTTGCGCTGAATACCGCCACAGAGGCAGGGCAGCTGATTCAACAGGCCCGTGAACAGAACAGCTTTGAAAAGGACTATAAGGATCAACAGGAACTTGTCACGAGCGCGGATATCGCGGCAGACAAACTGATTATCGAACGAATTCGGGCTGCTTACCCGTCTCACAAAATACTGACCGAAGAAACCTGCAAAGACAAAAGTCTCGCCAATGATCTGGAACACCCGATCTGGATCATCGACCCGATCGACGGCACCGTCAACTTTGCCCATGGGCAGATGATGGTGGCGGTTTCCATTGCCCTGGCCTTTGCCGGCGAGGTGCAGGTGGGTGTTGTTCACAATCCGTTTATGGACGAAACATTTGTTGCCACCAGCGAAGAAGCCAGTACCCTGAACGGGCGCAGCATTCACGTGAGCGGCCTATCAGATCTGCAAAAAGCGCTGGTGGCTACCGGCTTTCCCTACAATAAATCAACCGTACCGGAAATTATGGAGCGGGTCGAAAAGGTACTGATGCATTGTCAGGACATACGAAGACTGGGTTCAGCCGCGCTCGACATTTGCTGGGTAGCCTGTGGCCGCCTGGATGCCTATTTCGAATCCCTGAGCCCCTGGGATTTTGCTGCCGCCAGGTTAATTGCCCAGCAGGCAGGTGCCACATGCGGGCACTTTTGCCAAGTCCCGGAAGACATTCCTGCGTGCATCTATAATCATCATCTTTTGATCGCGACACCGGACGTTTATCTGCCATTGGATGACTTGCTGCGACCGACCGTGCGAAGCTGACAGCCTTGGGTTTTCCCAACGCTTCAGAGCAGTCTCCGCCGACGAAAGAATATGGCCTTACACTCTTTCCGGACATTTGCCAGCCGGACCTACAGCCGAGAGCGCTACGATGCCCAACTGCCCGAAATGTGAATCAGAATATCCCTATGAAGATGGCCCAAGCTATGTCTGCCCGGAGTGTGCATACGAGTGGCCAATCCATGCCGAAGAAGACGAAGACCGGCTGATAGTGAAGGATTCGAACGGAGCAATCCTGAGTGATGGTGACAGCGTAACAGTGATCAAGGACCTGAAGATAAAAGGCTCTTCATCCGTCGTAAAGGTGGGCACCAAGATCAAGAACATCAGGTTGGTCGAAAGCGCTGACAATCACAACATCGACTGCAAAATTGAAGGCGTGGGCGCTATAAAGGTGACACCCAAATTTGTTAAGAAAGCCTGAGAAACGAACGCTCAAACGCTATTGAAAGATGCCGGTCGCGAGTAAAGGCCAGTGTCCGGTCCACCCGGCTGTGGGTTTGACAGAAAACTCGGTCCGGACATATTGGTGAATTCTGCCCTCTATATTCAGAACCAGCAGATTGGCACCGAGCGCGCTGGTCAACCGCAGTTTCTTTTTTTCGCCAACTTCGGCCTGCTTGATCACCTGACGCAGTTCAGTTTCCAGACGCTCAAAGAATTGTCTGGCGCGCTGTCGCAGTTTCGGATTTTCTCCCGCCAGCGCATCTCCCATCAGAATACGACACAGGCCCGGATTCTTTTCTGCAAAAGCCAACACCAGCGTCAGTATTTTTTGCAGTTTCTCCAGCCCGGAACCGGCTTCCGAATTTATGCGTTTGATGCGTGAAAAAACAGCCTCTTCAATAAACTCGATCAGGCCCTCAAACATCTTTCCTTTACTCGGAAAATGCCGATAAAGAGCCGCTTCTGTCACACCCACCCGCTTGGCGAGCGCTGCGGTTGTCACCTTTGTTCCGGCTCCGTCTTCCAGCATACGGGTCAGCATCTCGAGAATTTGCTGCCTTCTATTCTGTTTATTCTGTGGTTCTGGCATGAGAGATTCCGTTAAGAGATAAGACCGTCCACCGGGGACGAAGCAGATGCGTATAACTTTCGTGGCATTCGGCCCGCAAGCCAAGCCGCTCGACCGCTTTCGACTGCAAGCTTCATGGCATAAGCCATTTTGACAGGATCCTGAGCAGCAGCAATCGCGGTATTCATCAGAACACCGTCACAACCCAGCTCCATCGCGATACTGGCATCGGACGCCGTCCCTACACCGGCATCGACCAAAATCGGTACCTTGGCATTTTCAAGAATCATTTTGATGTTGTAGGGATTACGAATACCCAGACCTGAACCAATAGGTGCCCCCAAAGGCATCACCGCGACACAACCCATATCTTCCAGCTGTTTGGCAACAATGGGGTCATCACTCGTATACACCATTACTTTAAAACCGTCCGCTACCAGCTGCTTTGCAGCCTCCAGCGTCTGCACCACATCGGGATAAAGCGTTTTCTGGTCACCAAGCACTTCCAGCTTCACGAGATCATGCCCGTCAAGCAGTTCACGCGCCAGTCGACAGGTGCGCACAGCATCCTCCGCGGTATAGCACCCGGCGGTATTCGGAAGGATGGTGTATTTATCGGGCGACAACACATCAAGCAAGTTTGGCTCATCCGGATTCTGACCAATGTTCGTCCGCCGCACAGCTACCGTCACGATTTCGGCGCCGCTCATTGCGATCGCCTGTTCGGTCTGTTCCAGATCCCTGTATTTGCCTGTCCCTACGAGCAGCCGGGACCTGTAATGTTTCCCATCGAGCTGGAAACCGTCTGTCATATTTTCGTTCATCATTGAAAGGCGTTCTTCGTCTTTAAATTATGCTTCAAGTATGTGTATTTGGGGCTCTACAAACCAAATGTACTGGCGGGCAATACTTTTTTTCTATTATCCGCCGCCGATCGCCTGAACAATTTCCACCCGGTCTCCTGCCCTGACCGAATAGCCATGATGTTCGCTACGCGGAATGATTTCCTGGTTGACTTCAATGGCATATTTTTTTTTGCCGAGCCCCAAGCGCTCAACCAACCCGGCCAGGCTTGTATTTTCGCCAAGTGAATAGCTCTCGCCGTTCAGTATGATTTCTATTTGAGTGTCCAATTACGTCTCTTTAACCGACAGGGATAAGGTGCGTTTAAAAGCTACCAGCAAGCAGGTCCACGCGAGAATAAACGCGACGCCACCAAGCGGAGTGACAGCCCCCAAGCCTTTCACCTGCGTGGCAACGAGCAGGTAGAGACTACCACAAAACAAAACAATGCCAAAAACGAAAAGTCTGCCGGACCAGACGAGACATGCAATCACCGGACGACTGGCTATGTGAAACCTCGATAGGGTCACGACCAGAATCAGCGCGAGGGAATGAAACATCTGATACTCCACCGCTGTGAGGTAAACCTCCAGATAGTAAGTCGACAGGAGCGCTTTCAGATAATGCGCGCCAAAGGCTCCAAGTGCCACTGCCAACATAGCGGAGAATGCACCGGCCATCCCCAGAATCGCGACTTGCCTTGCGGATTGACGCTCATGACTCATCGAGGACACTCACAGGAAATGGTTTCTTTGGTACGAATATTCAGCGCGGTGAGCGATCCACCCCAGACACAGCCTGTGTCAGTGGCGAAAATATTGCTAACGCCTGTTTTGCCTCCCAAGGCCGCCCAGTGTCCAAATACCAACGCATTTTCCGGGTCCCTCCTCGCGTATCTGTACCAGGGGCGGAAACCGGGGGGCGCGCTGTCGGCGCTTTCCTTGACATCGAAATCCAGTTGTCCGTCGTCAGTTACGAACCGCATGCGGGTCAGATAGTTGGTGATCACCCTGAGGCGCTCGAAATCTTTGAGCGCCTCATCCCAACTGTCGGGACTATTTCCGTACATGACCTCAAAAAACTGTTCCGGAGCTTTTCCGCGCAGCACCTTGTTTACTTCTTTGCTCAGCTTATAAGCCTGCTTGACAGACCAGATGTGCGGAATACCGGCGTGCGTCATCGCCAGCTGCTTTTTCTTGCTCCAGACCATCAGCGGCTGACATCGCAACCAATTCATTAGCTCCTCACAATCCTCAGCTTCCAGAATATCGATAAAGGTGTCTTTCTTTCGCAATGGGCCGACCGAATCCGTTTGCAGGCTTCTGTAATAACACGCCAGCAGGTGCAGATCGTGGTTCCCCAAAACCACTTTTGAGGCAATTTGCTTTATCAATCTCAGGGTATTCAGAGAATCCGGCCCCCGATTCACAAGGTCTCCTGCGAACCACAGTTTGTCTTTTTCCGGGTTGAAACGGATTTTTTCAAGCAGGCACAGCAAGGGTTGATAACATCCCTGAACATCCCCTATGACATAGGTCGTCACATCACCTCCAAATTGATTCCGGTAATTTTTTTCAATGCCGCTGAAACACAAACATTAAATTGTTGGCTGGCAAGTTATACTCTCGATGCAGCGCCAAGCCATGCAGGGCGGCTTGGGAAAACAACCACTCTCGATCCTTAATGCCGCTCATCGGGTCTCTTTGCTGTAACCATGCATGCAAACGTTTATTACCCTCGCTGGTAAACGACCCGGCTGAATTGAAGGGGCCATAGATAAAAAGTTCTCCCCCCTCCCTGAGCGCCATGGCCGCCACACGAATAAAATTATTCGCGGTATCACTACAAACGAAGTGCAAAGTATTCGCCATAAATACGGCGTCAAAGCCCGATCCTGGCAAAACGCTATGGTCGCAATCATCGACATTGAGGACTCTTGGAGGTAACACATTCTCCAGACCTTCTGCTTCCCGCCATAATTCTATGCCAGCCATACATTCTGCCAGATCTGTCGGTTGCCAGATGGAATTCGGCAGGGATCTCGCCATAAATACACTATGCTGACCCGTGCCACTTCCCAACTCCAGAACCCGCAAACTTTGCTGATTCATATGGGTAAGCAGGACTTTCAGAATCGGAGTCTGGTTGCGCAGGCAGGATTCAGCTGTTGGCCGCACGCTTCAGGCGCCTTTCTCATAGGCAAGACTATCGGCAACCCTATTGTCTGAAAATGCTTCCAGACGTTCCTGACACGCACCGCACTTTCCACAGGCCTTTTCCCTACCCTTATAGCAGGTCCAGCTTTTGCCATAGTCCAGTCCCAATTCCAGCCCCCTGGCAAGGATACGGGTTTTGTTCCAGTCAAGGTAAGGTGCAACAACATCGATCACTTCGTAGTTGGCCACTTGTGAAACCGCCGCCATTCTTTCGACAAATTCAGGCCGACAATCCGGATAAATCGCGTGATCACCGCCATGCGCTCCGAACCAAACCACAGAAGCCTTGACCGAAACGGCATAGGCAATCGCCAGAGATAACATGATCATGTTCCGATTGGGCACAACGGTCGACTTCATGCTTTCTTCTTCATAATGGCCATCCGGAATCTCAATGTCATCGGTAAGAGAAGAACCCATAAGAAGCTGATGGATCGCTGTGATATCCACAATTTTGTGTGGTATCGCCAGTTCATCACAGACTTTTTGGGCGTAATGCAGTTCTTTGGAATGCTTTTGCCCATAATTAAAGCTCAAAGCATAAACTTGCTTTCCTTGCGATATGGCATCGTTGAGCAAAGTGAACGAATCCATTCCGCCAGAATAAATGACGACGATTTTCTCTGTCATAGGGTTTCCTCATGTACGCTACGCGTAGTTTAAACCTTCACCCATTAATAAGCAGCAACCGAATCAGTGTTGCTTGCCCTGGGCAGGCACTGCGTTCTCGTGCAGTATCTGATTTCAACAGGTTTGTGAAACAGACAAATGGTCAATGCTTGTGTTCATTGATCCGTACCGATAACATGGCCGGCTTTTCAACCTTTCGGGCGTGATTATGCCATCCGAACTTCCCAGCTTTATCGATTTTGAAGCCTCCAGCCTTGATCTGGTAGCAAGTTATCCGATCGAAGTAGGTATCTGTTTGGGTAATGGCGATGTCAAAAGCTGGCTGATAAAGCCACATGTCCTTTGGAAAGACTGGTCAGAGAGAGCCGCCCGCATCCATGGCATCGACCGGGACCAGCTGGAATCGGAAGGTCTGGAAGTGCACCAGGTAGCGCAAGAACTCAACGAAACGCTGACAGGTATCGTGTATTGTGATGCCTGGACATTCGATAGCTTTTGGCTCCACCGTCTGTATAAAGCGGCGCAAATGAAACCCGGCTTTCAACTGGACTCGATCGCCTCGCTACTGTCCGATGCACAGGTACGTTGCTGGCAGGATGTGCATAAAGCGGTCATCGACGAGATGCAGCTGACACGGCACCGTGCTGAAAACGATGCACGCATTCTCCATCAAACCTGGATTCGATTAAACGCGGAGTGATTCCCGAAAATTGGTGAACCTTGCCACGCCCATTGAACAGAATTAATGCTATGATTCAGGCCGTCAAATCGAGTTCTGCTGAACTCCTCCGCCTCCGCACCCAGAGTTAACCGGATACATGTTAAAACCTCGTTCTTCAAGACTATTGATCACCTTAATTTTTAGCCTGAGCCTTTACGGCTGTGACCCAGCCTTTGAGACCACCGCAGACCTTTGCGCAAACGGCCAGAACAGCGGCGTTACGATTGGGCTAGATACCTCTTCGGGTGAGGAGTTCAAAGTGCTGGCTTCCGATGAAAGCGGCGCCTACCCCCTTTATTTGCAGGATATTCTGGATGCCGCGGAGCCAGATGCGAGCGAAACACTCACAGCAGAGGAACAGGCCGCATTGGATAGCATTAAAGCCATGGTGAATGGGCCAGCTGACAACGAGTTTAATCTGCAGTATGTCCAAAACTCCGGCGAAGTCATAGAAGCCAGCAACCCGCTCGACTTTCTGGAATTTCTGATGGCCACCAAGGATAAAAGCCTGAAAGTCGGTGCATTCGAAGATGCCAGAAAACAGATTCAACGTGGCATTGCTGCCGATGACGGATTCTGCGTCTACTCCAACCCGAATATACGCTTCGTTGATGAAGATGGAAGCGATCTGCTGTTTGCAGAGCTGACGCTCTCTTACGATCCCTTTTCGAATATCGTCCAGCAATCATTTCTGATTTCAGAACTCAAAAGCGACCTGTCGAAATCGACATCACGACAGTCGGTGCCTTACTTCGGATTCTCACAGGCTTCTCCGGATGAGTACAACGATGACGGTTACTACCCGGTCATTCTCAGGCAGGCGCTGATGAATAGCGCTGATGGTGAGCATAGCCTGCTGATTGACGACGGAAATGACAACGCGCTGGGGCAGATTGAAATCACAACCCAGAATACTTTTTGCACAGATGATGAAGACAATATCGTTGCCTGCGACCCTGCAGTCACTACCCGCACGCCTGCGAAACCACAATGTGATGGGACCGTGACGGATGAAGATTACAGCGAGGATCAAAGGGATCAGGTTGAGGTACGCAGTCTTTCGCTTAGCGACTCGAACGATGATCTAAGAGATCTCAAACGAATTCGATTGGAAACAGACTACGAAGCGCAGGAAGTACGGATCTACGTTTCGAAATACAATGAGGCGATTCTGGACTCCGATGGGGTTACGGAAATCCATGATCCGACTGACTGTGAGAAAAGAGCTGTCTTGGACGAGCTGGCTGATGCCAGCTCTGGCGGTGTGCGCTTGACCGTACTGGACGACCCAGGTTACGACATCATATACGACGATGACGGCAATGTAACCACCACCCCTATCATGACCTACACCGGCACCAACCTGCCCTCAAGAAGCGGAGAATAGGCCCCAGGCCGATTTGATGGAAGGCATTCTAGCCTTCCATTTCCCTGTTTTCTCCCCCGTGTAAGTGTTGATCGATCATTTCGATCAGTTGCCAGTTACGCGCAACAGATTCGTTTAGCTGATTTAGCGCGATCAGGTCGGGGAAATCACTGTTCTTCAAAGTCCATATTTTTTCTTTAGCGGAGACGATCTCCTGCTCGAGTCGATGTTTGTGTGCTTCCAGTAAATTCATTGTCGTCCTGCCCCATGTACTGCGTCTTCAGACTAGATGGCCATCAAATCAGTATAGAAATTTCAGCAGGGTTCGCGACCGCCAACGCGCTTTTCTTGGTAAATATTGGTTACGAAATGTGCAGGTTTATGCATACCGCTAAATGGCTAGAGCTCCACTTTTCGGCCTTTGGATTTTAAAATGATTGACAGTTCAGCGAGTTAGCAGGACTACGAACGATTGGGCTTCTGCTATTCTTTAATGAAATTTGCTTATTTCTACGGTACCGGAATATGTCCAAACCCACCATTGCCCATGTCATCAGTGAGTTCGAATCGTTCAGCGAATTATTGGATGACGCCTACTGGGAAGCGTCTACCATCGCAGACAAAGATTTTATCTACGACATTATCGGCGTATTTTCCCAGGAAATGCAGGAGATCAACAAACTCAGTGTGCAGGACCATCATTATCCCTACGAATTCATCACCGAGGGTATCCGAAGAATCGCCCCGAAAGTCACGACGCTGAATGAACGCAAAGACGCATTAATCTCGCGCACGCAAACGCTTAGGGATATTGGTGAAGTACTCTCAAACGTACTGATTATCCTGGAGACCCAGGAGAATTAAGCGTTCGACCAACGATGCCATCAAATAGCCATCAGATATGGCTTGGCAAAATGATCCACCAGCAAGGCGACAAACAGGAGCATGAGATAGGTGATCGAGTATTTGAACGTTTTGATCGCCGCATGCTTAACATTCCCTGCCAACATACGAACCGACCACTGCACAAACCTGGCACCGAGTAACAAAGCCGAAATCAGATAGATCTCTGCGCTCATTCCGGTCAGATAGGGAAACACCGAAATCACTAACAAAATAAGGGTATAAAGCAGTATGTGCAACTTGGTGTAGCTTTCACCATGAGTGACCGGCAGCATCGGAATTCCTACCGAGGCGTACTCCTCTTTTCGATGAATGGCCAGTGCCCAAAAGTGTGGCGGTGTCCAGGCAAAAATGATCAGCACCAACAACAGGGCATCACCTTCCACATGGCCAGTCACCGCGGTCCATCCCAGCAGGGGCGGAGCTGCACCCGCCAACCCGCCGATCACAATATTCTGCGGAGTCGCACGCTTCAGGTACATGGTATAAATCAGCGCATAGCCCACCAGAGACGCCAGCGTGAGCCAGGCCGTCAGGCTATTCACAAACAGGACAAGGAGAGCCATCCCTGCACTTCCCAGTACAAACGAAAAGATCAAAGCATTCATGCTGTCGACCTTTCCCTGAGCGACAGGGCGATTGCGCGTTCGCGCCATGACCAAATCAATACGCTTATCGACCACATGATTAATCACGGCAGCGGAAGCGGCCATCAGGCCGATACCGAGATTCCCGATCACCAATACCTGCCAGGAGGGCAAGCTGTAGGAAGCCAGAAGCATGCCGATCAGGGATGTCAGTAACATCAGTGCAACCACATTGGGCTTGCACAATTCCAGATAGTCGCGCCAGTTGGCCTGCTCAGATAGCAGTAATGCGCCAGATTTCATAAAAGTGCCCTATCTTGTTCTTGTACGGGTTCAGTTTTGAGTGTGGATTTTGTCCGCTTCCGCAGAGCCACAGCGCGCTAATTGATAGTTCAGAAATACAACGCTGAGTAACAATAACGCGCCAACTGCATTGTGCGCAACCGCTACTGACAAAGGTATTAACCAAATCACATTGCTGAGCCCCAACAGAATCTGAATTGCGAGAACTGCCAACATGATTGTCGTAGCCTGACGCAGCTCGACAGCCGCACTGTTGCGGTAAAGCTGCCAGCCCATCCAGACCAGATAAGCCAGAACAATCAAGGCACCGACTCGGTGTGCGACCTGTATCGCGACACGCGCCTCGTTATGCAATAGCCCGCCGAGATAATTCGGCCCGATTGCCTGAAACAGATTGAACCCGGTTACGAAATCCATCTCCGGCCATAAACTGCCCTGACAACCCGGTAATTCATCCCCACAGGCCAGCGCTGCATAGTTGGATGCCGTCCAGGCGCCCAGGAAAATCTGAATAGTTACCAACACCAGCGCGATCACCGCCAGTTTTTTGAGATACCCCAAACGCGGAACCGGAGGAGAAAGCGATGGACGGTGCTGGTAGTGAATGCGTAAAAACAACAAAAACAGCAGCGAGAGCGTAGCAAAACCACCCAGCAGATGCGCCGATACGATCTGGGGCCAAAGCTTCAGGGTCACTGTCCACATGCCAAACAGCGCCTGACAGATCACCAGTACCAGCAAACCCGTCACATGACCTTTTGGCATCACATATTCGGACTTCCGATTGGTTTTGGAGTAGGCAAACATGGTCAAGCCCAGGATGATCAGTCCCAGCGTACCCGCAAAGTACCTGTGGATCATTTCAGGCCAGCCTTTTTCAACTTCTACAGGCGCATGGGGAAATCTTGCCTCAGCGACCGCAATTTGCTGTTCACTTTGCGGAACAGTCAAAAAGCCGTAACAGCCAGGCCAATCCGGACAACCCAGTCCCGCGTCAACCAGCCTGGTCCAGGCACCCAGCATCACGACACAGGAAGCAAACAGCGTTGCCAGTAAGGTAATTTTTGCAAGGGGAGACATTCTGCTCATCAGACTTACCCGATATTCGAGAGCTTGAGAAGTCTTTTCAAGTCACTAATCATGTCATAGCCGGTATGTTCCGCATCATAGCGCAACAACACGTTTCCTAATGGATCAACCAGCCAAATCACCCATGCATCAGCACTCACCTCACCATCTGACAACAAGGGGGCAACGCGCCCCTGCATGGAAGGATCAAGCACGGCCATTTTGAGTTTCGGATACTGTTTCAACAATGTTCCTTGCTGATCGGTAACACCGACCAGCATTCGGCCGACCCGCTCCAGTTCTCGCCCCATCGAAACATGAACCTGACGCATGGCATGCAACAGATCAAGACACTGTTCGCTGCATGCCCCATTCCCGGATAACATCAGAAACCACTTTTGCTCCTGAGCGATAATCGCGCTGGCGCTGTTCTCATACTTACCCAGCACACTAATCTCGGCCGGCGGCCATAAAAGATGGCCTTTGTTAGTGGTATTCCCCGGAATGGCAATGCCTCCGAAATACATCACAAACGCCGCAATGACGGGCACGGTCGCGACTGCAAAGATACCCAGTAGCTTTAACTGACTCTTTCTTCTTTGAGCTTGTTCCTGTTCTGTAGGCATTGCGTTCACACTACTCATCTGTTTTCTCTTTCACATAATTCATGCTGCCCGAAGCCTCGGGCACCATCGCCTTTCCTAACCGTCTCCGCCACGAGCGCGATAACGCAGACTATAAAGAAGCGTCAGAACCAACAGCGCCAGACTGAGCCCAAACCATTGCACGGCATAACCGAGGTGCTTTTCCGGGGACATCTCGCTGATGCGCCAATCCGGACGCAAGGCTCCTGTCACGCTTGTGGACTTTAGCCTGAACTCCCTGGTCAGCAGCTTTTCGTCCGCAACCAGGTTGGAAATAGCAGCCCAGTCCAAACCCTGAATCCGTTTCGGCCACTCAGCCTGGAGATGGTCGATATTGCTTTCGCCATACACCGGAATGGCACCGTCCGGTTTGTAAAAGAAACCTTCGATGCTCACGCTGCCTTCGGGTATGGCAATCTTTGGAAACTGGTTCCTTAACCTGGGGGCGGCAATCCAGCCGCGATTGACCAGCAATAGCCCGCCAGCACGGCTTTCAAACATATTCAGCACTTCATACCCCACCCGACCATCGCGGATACGATTATCGAGCAGGAACACCTCCGGCCGATAGCGGCCTTCCACCTTCAGAGGCTGAAAATTTTGCGGTACCTCTTTTTCAGCAACAGCGGCACCAGTGTAGTCAAACGAACGTGCCGATTGTGTCGCAAGACGCGCTTGCGTGGCCTGAATAGCCTGCTTCTGCGCTGCACGGTCCAATTGCCAGAAGCCAAGAGATACCGTCACAGGCAGCAGAATCGCACAAAACAGCCAAATACGTACCAGCCCTTTTCGTTCCGGATTCATCGCCACTGCCGGTAAAATTTTTGTTTAACTGACGGAAGATCGATACACTGAAGATACATCTATAATTCACTTTCAGAGGCGCGATCATGCTAAAAGCCATTTTGGGAATTCTGCTACTGGGCGTAGTCATCAGCCTGTTCAGCGGCCTGTTCTTTCTGGTGAAAGATCAGGGTAAAACCAAGCGTGTCGCAAACTCTCTTGCCGTTCGGGTAACTCTGGCTGCGACAATCGTAATCGTGATTATTGTCGCATCATTAACCGGGAATCTGGACTTCAATCCGTCCCCGATTCCCGGCTTCTAACCTCAAATATCGTTTGACCTAGAGTATGTAAACGAGGAAAAACAGCCCCAACCAAACGACATCAACAAAGTGCCAGTACCAACTGGTCGCTTCAAAGGCAAAGTGATTATCTTTGTCAAAATGCCCTTTCTGTATCCGAAAGTACATAATGATCAACATAATGGTCCCGAGGGTCACATGAGCACCATGAAATCCGGTTAACAGGAAAAACGTCGTACCGTATATGCCTGACTGAAGCGTCAAATCCAGATCGCGGTAGGCTTCAACATATTCTTCACCTTGGAAAAACAGGAAGACCAGGCCGAGAGCGATGGTCGCCAACAACCAGATTTTCAATGCAGTGCGCTTGCCGTCTTTCAAGGCATGATGGGCAATGGTTACGGTCACACTTGAAGCAACCAGCAGGATGGTGTTCAACAGAGGCAAATGCCAGGGATCAATGAGCGCCTTGGGACCCGGGAACAGACTGGGGTCGGGATTTGTCATCAGAGGCCAGGTCGCTTCAAATTCGGGCCAGAGCAACTCGCCAGTGGACGCATTACTGCCCTCTCCGCCAAGCCAGGGCACAGCCAGAACCCGAACATAAAACAGCGCGCCGAAAAATGCCGCAAAAAACATCACTTCCGAGAAAATAAACCAACTCATTCCCCAACGGAAGGACCTGTCCATTTGCTCGCTGTACATACCGGCGCGACTTTCCTGAATGACATGGCCAAACCAGCCAAAAAGCATGTAAGCCATAATCAGCGAACCAGCCGAAAACATCAGCCATGACATGCCGGTGCTTTCCCCGGCTGAACTGGCATTCATCACGCTTCCTGCGCCAACGAGGGTCAGGAACAGCCCGACAGTCGCAATAATGGGCCAGCGGCTTTGAGCCGGAACGTAATAGCTTGATTCAGCACTCATAATACACTCCTGTTGTTTCGGTCTCCTGTCAGAAGATCGCGATATTTTTATTCTCTAACGTGTTGCTACTGATTGTTCATTGATTGTGAAAGTCATTGGCAGCTCACCCGAAGATGCCTGATCAGGATTCTTCTGATCAAACAAAGTATAGGATAGCGTCAATACCTTCAATTCATCGGGCAAGGCTTTATCCACCACAAAACGTAATGGCATTAGCACCTCTTCCTGTGCCTCCAGCTTTTGCTGATTGAAACAAAAACATTCGGTCTTGTGAAAATAATCAACTCCCCGAGAGGGAGAAAGACTCGGCACCGCTTGTGCGGTCATCGTTCTGCTGGTTGTGTTTTTTGCGTAAAAATCGACGGAGGTCAGCTCTCCCGGATGCACCTTGATCTCCGCAACGACAGGTCTGAACTCCCATGGCATGTTTTCATTGTTATGGGTAATGAATTGCACGCGGACTTCACGGCTCTCATCGACTTCGAGAACCTTTGCATCGGTCACCTCGTAGCGACCCTGGGTTTTACCATTGATACCTGTAATCTCACAAAAAACATCATAGAGTGGCACTAGCGCAAAGCCAAATGCAAACATACCGATCACAGCAAACAGCAGCTTGTACACGGTTTTGTTATGACTTTTTTCCTGTGCCACCCGACTAACCTCTACTTCAATCCGGTCTTGCTACTTTACTTCCGGTGGGGTCGAGAAGGTGTGGTAAGGCGCCGGAGAAGGAATTGTCCACTCCAGACCTTCAGCACCTTCCCAAACCTGATCCGTCGCCTTTTCACCCGAGCGGATCGTCTTGATCACCAGATACAGGAACAGTAACTGCGTCGCCCCAAAGAGGAAGGCGCCCACTGTCGATATGCTGTTGAAGTCTGCAAACTGCAATGCATAATCCGGAATCCTGCGAGGCATTCCCGCAAGTCCAAGGAAGTGCATAGGGAAGAATGCCAGATTCATACCCACAAATGACAACCAGAAATGCCATTTGGCCAACGCTTCATCGTACATATTGCCGCACCATTTCGGGAGCCAGTAATAGACTGCCGCGAAGATCCCGAATATTGCTCCCGGAACAAGCACATAGTGGAAATGCGCCACTACAAAATAGGTATCATGATACTGAAAATCCGAAGGCGCAATCGCCAGCATCAGGCCTGAGAATCCGCCAATGGTAAACAGAACCACGAATGCTATCGAAAACAACATCGGCGCTTCGAAGGTCAGCGAACCCCTGAACATGGTCGCGATCCAGTTAAACACTTTCACCCCGGTTGGCACCGCGATCAGCATCGTTGCATACATAAAGAACAACTCACCGAACAAAGGCATTCCCACCGTAAACATATGGTGAGCCCATACGATAAACGAGAGAATTGCGATGGACCCTACTGCGTAAACCATAGAGTGATAGCCAAACAAAGGCTTCCGGCTGAAGGTAGGTATGATCTGGGAGACCACACCAAAGGCAGGAAGAATCATGATGTAAACTTCAGGATGACCAAAAAACCAGAATATGTGCTGGAACATGACCGGATCACCACCACCAGCGGCATTAAAGAAACTGGTGCCGAAATGCACATCCATCAGCATCATGGTGACGACACCGGCTAATACCGGCATCACCGCGATCAGCAGGAATGCTGTAATCAGCCATGTCCAGACAAACAACGGCATTTTCATCAGCGTCATGCCCGGGGCTCGCATATTCAATATCGTCGCAATGACGTTAATGGCCCCCATAATTGAGGATACCCCCATCATGTGTACGCCGAAGATAAAGTAGGTCACTGTATCCGGTGCATACGTCGTTGACAGCGGCGCATAGAACGTCCAACCGAAATTGGGCGCTCCACCTTCCATAAACAAGGTGCTGACCAGCAGGGCAAAAGCAAAAGGAAGAATCCAAAAGCTCCAGTTATTCATCCGTGGCAGAGCCATATCCGGCGCGCCGACCATCATCGGAATCAACCAGTTCGCCAGACCAACAAATGCCGGCATCACTGCCCCGAAGACCATGATCAGACCATGCAAGGTCGTCATCTGGTTAAAGAATTCCGGCTCAATCAACTGCAAACCAGGCTGAAACAGTTCCGCCCTGATTGTCAGTGCCATGCATCCACCAAGCAAAAACATGGCGAAGCTGAACCAGAGATACATCGAACCAATGTCTTTGTGGTTAGTGGTAAACAACCAGCGAGCTATACCTTTGGCAGGGCCATGATGCTCGTGATCACTTTGTGTATTGTTATCAAGTGCAGTATCCACTGTAGCGCTCATATACCCTCCTACTTCTGCTTGTATTCAACGATGTCTTTGGCCGATATGTTATCGCCGGTGTCATTGCCCCAAGCATTACGCTCGTAGGTAATAACCGCCGCCATATCCACATCATTCAGCTGGGAGCCATACGCTTGCATCGCGGTACCCTGAACACCATTCACCACGACTTCCAGATGCTTCTCAACCGGCCCCACGGCAATCTCGCTGCCCTTCAGTGCAGGGAATGCTGGAGGTATACCCGCCCCATTGGCTTGGTGACAGGCCGCGCAATTGGTGTTGTATACTTCTTCACCGCGCTTCATTTGCTCTTCAAGCGTAAAGGTAAGCTTGGCCAGTTCAGCCGCAGCCTTCGCTTCTTCCTGTTTCGCCAGCAGCCAGGCATCGTATTCTTCTTGCTCTACCGCCCGCACAACCACTGGCATGAAGCCGTGGTCCTTACCACACAGCTCGGTACATTGGCCGCGATAGATACCCGGCTCCGGAATCCGCGTCCAGCTCTCGTTGATAAACCCGGGAATCGCATCTTTCTTAACGGCGAAATCAGGCACCCACCAGGAGTGAATCACGTCATTGGCCGTGATCAGGAAGCGGATTTTCTTATTGATAGGAACAACAAGCTCGTTGTCCACTTCGAGGAGATAGTTTTCGTTTTTCGCCTTGGTGTTATAGATTTCTTCTTTTGGCGTCGAAAGGTTACTGAAAAAATCTACACCTTCTCCGAGGTATTCATAGCGCCACTTCCACTGATAACCCGTCACCTTGATATCTACGTCCGAATCGGAAGTATCATACATCTGGATAAGGGTAGTGGTCGCTGGCCACGCCATGGCGACAAGGATAATGGCAGGTACGATCGTCCAGAGGACTTCGACTGTCGTACTCTCGTGAAATTGCGAAGCGACAGCGCCCTTGCTTTTTCGATGTTTGAAGATCGAGTAAAACATGACCCCAAACACCACGACCCCAATGACAACACAGATCCAGAAGATCGTCATGTGCAAGTCGTAGACGGACTGACTGACTTCAGTCACCCCGCGAGGCATATTTAACCCATATTCTGCACTGACATCCGCTGCATAGATTGCAGACAGCAGCAGACTCAGCGCCCGGTAAACGAGGCGAGATCGCATACGGTAGTCTCCACAGATTTTTTTATTTTTGTCCTGACGTGGCTTCTGTTTACTAATTACTGCTCAGAAGAAGCTCAAGTAACAGACACAATTCTTTTTGTACATGCAAACCCCGATCTGATCGTTTTTTAACCGATACTGCCGATCAAAACGACACCGGAGACTGCTAAGCAGACAGCAGTTTAAGGGCAGGATTTTTAAGGTGCAACGGTTTTTATAAAATATATAAGGCAATGTTTGATATTGTTCTCATAAGCCTATGAATCTCCGGCTTTTCCTTTGCCAGAATCCAAAACCAGCCTAACCGGCTCTGCGGCCTCAGGCACTACCTCTTCGGTATTGACCCGTGTCGCCAACTCGGACAGCTCCACCTGGGCAACCTGCTTCTCTTTAAATGCACAGCTGACACACTCCTTAAACACCTCGCCGTCCTTTTCGTAGGTCACCAGGCGGTCAATTTCTGCACAACGCGGACAAACGGCGCCCGCAATAAATCTTTTGGTTACCATGTCATGATTCCACTTTGTTTCAGCAGCGGCTCTACCTGAGGCTCTCTACCCCGAAATGCCCTGAACATGTCATTGACATCCCTGGATCCGCCAGGTTCCAGAATTTCTGCTCGGAAACTCTCACCTACCTGAGCACTCATCACACCTTCTTCGATAAACCTCGAAAAGGCATCTGCCGCCAGCACCTCCGCCCATTTGTAGCTGTAGTATCCGGCCGCGTAACCGCCTGCAAAAATATGGCTGAAGCCATTGGCAAATCGCGTGTAGCCGGGCTGCTTCTTCACTGACACCCGATCCCTGACACGATCAAGCACGGCGTTAACGTTGGTTTGGCCGGACTCAAAGTCTCGATGCAGAATAAAGTCAAATAGCGCAAATTCCAATTGACGCACCATCATCATTCCTGATTGAAAACGCTGAGACTCACGTACCTGTTTCAGTAACTCCCCGGGCAACACTTCACCACTGTCTATGTGCCCACTGGTCATTGCCACCACCTCTTCCTGCCAACACCAGTTTTCAAGCAACTGACTGGGTAGCTCGACAGCATCCCAGGGTACGTTGCTGATGCCCGCAACATTCGCCACCCCAACACTTGTCAAGGTATAGTGAAGACAATGCCCGAACTCATGAAAAAGCGTTCGCAATTCTTCGGGCAACAGAAGGCTGGGAGTACCATCACTGGATGGCGCCGTAAAATTACACACCAGAAACGCCAGAGGATTCTGCACACTACTGTCCTGACGCACCAGTCGGGATTTGCAATTCGCCAGCCAGGCGCCAGCGCGCTTGTTCTCTCTGGCATACAGATCCATATAGAAACCGGCAATGGGCTTGCCGTCTCTGCGAATCTCATGAAAGCTGACACTCGGATGATAGGTTTGTATGTCCGGGCGGACACATATTTCCACATCAAAAAGTATCGAGGCCAGCTCAAACAGACCATCAAGCACTTTCGGCAACGGAAAGTAATTGCGCACCTCTTCCTTTGAGAACCCATAGCGCTCTTGCTTGAGCTTCTCCGAATAATACGCCAGATCCCACATCTCCAGATAATCGATGCCATCCATGCCTTGCGCAAAGCGCTCCAGGTCGTTCATTTCAGCGCGGGCCTGCGCCATAGACTTTTCGGCCAACAACTCCAGAAACTCGATCACCTCTGATACCGAGGTCGCCATTTTGGAGGCAAGAGAATACTCGGCATAGTTGTCAAAACCCAACAGCTCTGCCATCGCCTTGCGACAACTCAGAATATCCTCCATGACCGCAGAGTTATCCCATTCAGAATTTCCGTCCCCTTGATCAGAGGCACGCGTCATATAGGCATCATAGAGCTGCCGCCTGAGCTCGCGATTCTTGCAATAGGTCATCACAGGCTGAAAACAGGGCATGTCCAGCGTCATCAGGAAACCCGATGCGTGGCCTTTCTTCTCGGCATTTTCTGACATCAACTTTCTGGCGCTTTCGGGAACACCTTCAAGTGCCTGCTCATCGCTCACTAAATGCTGCCAACCTTGCGTAGCATCGAGGAGGTTTTGCGCAAATGTATTTTTCAGCTTCGACAGCGTTTGCGATTGCTCCGCAAACAGCTTTTTCCTTTCAGGCGACAGATCAATGCCGCCCAATTTGAAGTCCCGCAGTATATGCCTTACCGAAGCTTTCTGGGCCTCGTCACACGCATCAAACGCTGCACTTTTGGCAAAATTCTCGAAGCCCTGAAACAAGCCCTTATTCTGAGAAAAGTCGGTACGATAACGGGTCAAACGCTCAAGTAACCTGACATGCAGCTCGCGAACTTCATCGGAATTGAGTACCGCATTGTAGGCTGACACCAGTGACCATATCGCCTGTAGGCGCGCGTCAGCCTCATCAATTGGCGCAACAAAGTCATCCCAGCCTGGCTGCTCCAGCTTTTCCAGCCGATCGAGCAAGGCCAGATTATCATTCATCTGACTGTCAAAAGCCTGCTCCAGATGCCCCAGATTCAGGCGGGTAAATGGTGGGTATTCGTAATTTTCCAACAGCGGGTTTGTTGACATCTACCAGTACATCTCCGGGTTTTGAATACGTCAGGCACAAAGGTTTGCTCAGCACAGAATAGCAGCTTAGAATTTAAACGCTCCTTGCTGTACCTTCCAGCACCAAATCAAAACTTTTCTAAACTTTGAGAAACCGGACAATATCATGTCAGCGATCAGAAGCTATCAGGACCATACTCCAAAATTGGGCGCACGCGTCTTCATTGATCCAAGCGCTCTCGTGGTTGGTGACGTTGAGATCGGCGACGACAGCTCCGTTTGGCCGATGAGCGTTATTCGCGGAGATATGCATCGTATTCGTATTGGCGCCCGCACCAGCATCCAGGATGGCTCTGTGCTGCACATTACGCATGCAGGTCCATACAACCCGGATGGCTACCCCCTCGGCATCGGCAACGATGTCACTGTCGGACACAAAGCCATCCTGCACGGTTGCACCATCGGTGACAGAGTATTGATTGGTATGGGCGCAATAGTGATGGACGGCGCGGTCATCGAAGAAAACGTTGTGCTCGCTGCCGGCAGCCTGGTCTCACCCGGAAAACGACTTGAGTCAGGCTACCTATACCGTGGCAGCCCCGCCAGGAAGGCTAGAGCGCTGACCGAAAAGGAAATGACTTACTTCACCTATTCTGCCCAGAATTATGTGAAGCTCAGCGCTTTGCACAGGACGGAACAGTTGAGCGACAACTAGTCTTTTGCCCCGGCCTGCTCCAGAACCCTGATATAAGGAGCGGCGCGCCCATGCTGTTTTAATCGCGCAAGAATCGTCTCGCCGTCCGGCGATCGTGCATTAATGTTGCGCCCCGAGGCTTCAAAAAACGCAACAAAGCGCTCGAAAAACTCTGGCACCATGTACTGGTAAGCTTCAATCAGTACGTGATAGTCCGGATCTTTTCCATCCAATGGCTCTAAATCCAGAAACGCCTTGATACGCTCATCGCTCCATTGTTCACCTTCAACCTTGGGCTGACTTGGTCCACTCACTGCAATTACCTTTTTCTATTGACACGCATATGCATCGGCAAGCCAATGCGATTGAGGCAGCATTATAGTTCGACAGATAAATTTCTCCATAGCCGATTGGCTTGGAGACTCAGAAGACAAAGTCCTGGCTTTCACACAGAGGGTCAAACACACTGATTTCGACGCGCCGGTTCTTGGCTCTGTTTTCCGGCGTATCATTGGGAGCCAGAGGGTTGGTTTCGGCTCTTCCGGCCGCACTGACACGGTTTACATCCAGCTTGTTGTTGAATATCAGCTGATGCACCACACTGACCGCCCGTGCCGCAGAAAGATCCCAGTTGGAACGGAAGCGTGACGAGTTGACCGGCAAATCGTCGGTATATCCTGAAACAATAATGTCGCCATCACAAGCCGCCAACACCTGCTCAATCTTCTCCAGAATTGGAAACATCTCGTCTTTTAACTCCTCGCTACCGGACGGAAAGGTTGTCGCCTCCGAAAACCGCACGACAACCTTGTCGGCGTCGTAGGTAACACTGAGCGCATTCGACAATATTTCTTCCTCAAGCTGATCAACCAGACTTTCGGTCAAGCGCTCGATATTCGGATCGAGTTGTTTGGCTTCCTGCGGTTGGGGCGCATCATCCAGCATTTCCACTTCTTCCGGCTCTTCAAATGCTTCCTCGAATTCCTGCTCCAGAATTTCCTGATTATCCAAAGGGTCCGACTGCGGCGGCTGGTCCGCAAAGATCACTTCCCCGCCAACGTTCCCCTGCCCCTGTATAAACGACACGCCGAACGCACTGGCCAAAGACTTGGCCATTAATTCATACTTGTGCAGGTCCATTTTTGAGAAGCTGAGCAACAGAATAAAAAAGGTCAGCAGCAAAGACATCAAATCGGCAAAGGTGACAATCCAGCCCGCAGATGCCTTGGGTTTCTTTTTGGGTGCCGGGATCGCCGTCATGACAGTAACCTACTCTTCTTCCGTCGTTGTCGCACGCTGCTTTGGCGTCAGATAGGACGACAACACTTCGGTAATCACTTTGGGGTTCTGCCCTTTCAGAATATTTCTAACACTCGTGATGACGAGCGCCATGTTCCTGTGCTCGTCAATTGCCTTGATATTCAATTTTTCGGCGAACGGAATCGCGATCACCTGCGCGATAAACGCACCATAGAAGGTGGTAAGCAGCGCCACCGCCATTGCCGGACCAACCGTACTGGGGTCTGCCATATTATTGAGCATCTGTACCAGCCCCACCAAAGTACCTAACATCCCCAGGCCCGGTGCAGTTTCCCCGATACCCCGAAAAATCTGTTCCGCAACGTCATAGCGCTCCATCGACTGGGTCATATCCTGCACCAGCACCTCTTCAATAAATTCAGGCGGGTGGCCATCTATGCAAAGAGCAATACCTTTATTCAGGAAGTCATCTTCGATCTCAGCGCGCTCCAACCCCAGAATGCCTTCTTTTCGGACAATCCCGCTCAACTCACGGACTTGCTCGATCAACACGATCGGACTTTCCGTCCGATCCACAAACACCGTGCTAAACGCCAGCTTGAAAGAACTGGCAATCGAACTGAGTCGATATTTTGTTAGCGACACTGCAAAAGTGCCAACGATTACGATCAACACCCCGGGAATATTGACAAAGTCCCATAAGCTGGATTCCACCAGAATTGCTGAAACGATCGTAATGATCGCGAAAATCAGACCAACAAGGGTCGCTATATCCATTTCCTGACCTATCGATTTATTGCACTCGCACTTGCGGGCAACAGGTTCTTTTTAAAACGACTGAAAAGGAATACACCCCATCAGGACCGCAATATTTCCAATACTGTCCGGGTTTCCGGAGCCACGCCTCGCCATATGAAAAAAGCTTGAGCGGCCTGCTCCACCAGCATACCCAGGCCATCCAGTGCCTTGCTGGCGCCCCGCGCCATGGCCCAGGCATTAAAGCTGGTAGTCTCCTTGCCATACATCATGTCGTAGGAAACGGTTTCAGGCCCAACCACGTGATCAGGTAAATCCGGCACGCCACCATGCAGGCTTGCAGAGGTACCATTGATAATGACATCGTAATGCTTCTCCAGCGACGCAAAATCGCGTTGATGCAAGGCGCTGTAATCAGAAAAAGCCGCCATAATTGGCGCAAGCTTCGATGCCGTTCGATTACAGAGCGTCAGACTTAGCGGCTTTTCTTCCAGTATAGGCTGCAAAACGCCTCTTACCGCACCACCTGCACCGACAACCAGTATTTTTTTATTTTTCAATGCCACTCCATGATTGGATCCAAGATCGTTCACAAGCCCGACACCATCGGTCGTATCTCCGAACAAGCGGCCGGACTCCTGCCAAAGAGTGTTGACCGCCCCTGCCCTTTGGGCCCGTTCAGTGGCCACATCACATAAGGCGAATGCCTGCTCCTTAAAAGGAACTGTCACATTCAATCCCTTGTTATCGGCCTGATTGAAAAAATCTTTTATCCCCGCGGCAAAACCATCCAGTGCAAGCTCGATGGCAGAATAGGTCAGGTCCTGCCCTGTTTGTGATGCAAACAAGGCATGAATCTGTGGAGACTTGCTGTGTGATACCGGATTTCCAACGACGGCATAGCATGCGCTCATGTGCCGGCCTCCTGTGCATTGCTTTCAGCCTGCAACCAATCGCGGGGTTTCAGAAAGCTTTCACTCAGACGGCTTTCTTCCGATCCGGCTTGCGGAACGTAATCATATTCCCAGCGCGCCAGTGGCGGCAGCGACATCAATATGGACTCAGTGCGCCCACCCGACTGCAAACCAAACAGAGTGCCACGATCATAGACCAGATTAAATTCAACATAACGTCCTCTGCGATACAACTGAAACTGCCGCTCACGCTCACCAAATTCGACTGACTTGCGCCGGTTGACGATCGGGACATAAGCATCGAGATAACTGTCACCAACAGCCTGCATAAAGGCAAAGCTCCGGTCAAAACCCTCTGCATTAAGATCATCAAAGAACAAGCCGCCTATGCCGCGGGTTTCGTGACGATGCTTAAGATAAAAATAGTCATCACACCATTTTTTATAGCGCGGATATACGTCAGACCCGAAGGGCTGACAGGCTTGGTGTGCAACTCGGTGCCAATGCACACAATCTTCTTCAAACGGGTAGTAAGGGGTCAGATCATAACCACCACCGAACCACCAAATAGGTGCCTCCCCTTCTTTCTCTGCAACAAAAAAGCGGACATTGGCGTGCGATGTCGGAACATAAGGATTGCATGGGTGCATCACCAGAGACACGCCCATCGCCTGAAAGGACCGCCCAGCAAGTTCCGGCCGGGCCTGCGTTGCCGACGCTGGGAGACTGGCACCGAAGACATGGGAAAAGTTAACCCCTCCCTTCTCGAATACCTTCCCATCAGCAAGCACCCTCGTTCGGCCGCCGCCCCCTTCTTCGCGCTGCCAAACATCCTGATGGAAAGATGCGCCGCCATCTACTTCCTCCAGCTTCTTGCAGATGTCATCCTGCAAGCCAAGCAAGTAGTTTTTTACCTGTTCAATCATGAGATACCTATTCGCGAATAATGTCGCCCGTCAACAAATGCTTGATCATCGATGCCTGAGCGCCTTGGGCAACCTTGCCGGGAAGGATATAGTCGAGCCCCTTCGGCCCACAGGGTCCAAAATATCGTCGCAGAGCCAATAGGCTATCCGCCGTTGGTCGGCCAGCGGGATTGGCCGATGTAGACACCAGTGCCGTACCAAGCTTTTGGGTTAATGCACTGACCACCGGGTGTGCGCTAACACGTACAGCGACCATCGGGTGCTCGCCCTTTATCCAGGCAGGGACGCGTCCCTCGGGATCCGGAACCAACCAGGTGGTTGGACGCTTGGTTGGCGCAAGAAAACGAGCCTGCAATTCTCTGTCCAAATGGCACAACAGTGGATCAAAGTGTGCGGGGTTTCCCGACACCAGGATCAGGCCTTTGGACACAGGCCTGTCTTTCAGATTAAGCAGGCGCTCTACCGCCTGAGCATTGCCCGGATCACACCCCAGACCCCAGACCGACTCTGTGGGATAGGCAATCACCCCGCCAGTGCGTATCAAAGAGGCGGCCAGGGAGATTTGCCACATTGAAGGACTTACCACTCAGATTATCCTCTGCGAACCCTGTTTTCAGGCCGGCAAGTTTACCGGTTTCGTCAATTCATAACCACCAGGAACCTGAGCGATCAATTGCTTTAGCTCGAGATTCAGCAAGTGCTTCATCAATTCCGGCGTACTCAAGCCCGTTGCTGTCAGCAAGCCGTCAAACTCATGGTAGCCAATAGCCAAGGCGCGACAAACCACTTGCTCATCAGGGCTTAAAGCAGGCGTTTCTGTCGACAGACCGGTCTTCTCCCGAATCGTTTCATGGCACTGGAATGCAGATAGAATATCATCAACAGACTCCACCAACGCGGCGCCTTCCTTGATCAGCAAATGGCAGCCCTGTGAAGCGAGACTGTCGATCGCCCCTGGAATGGCGAAAACATCCCTGTTTTGCTCCAACGCGAAACGCGCAGTAATCAGCGAGCCGCTTTTCAGACCAGCCTCTATCACCAGCACGCCGGAAGATAACCCCGAAACCAGTCGGTTTCTGCGCGGAAAATTACCGGGAAGCGGCGCTGTGTCCAGCGGCATTTCCGAGACTAACAAGCCCTTGTCACACAACTCAGTCGCCAAACCGGCATGTTGCCTGGGATATATCCGGTTCAGGCCAGTCGCCAACACCGCCATCGTCATACCGTTGGCTCCCAGTGCGGCCCGATGGGCCGCTGCATCTATTCCGAGCGCCAAACCACTGGTGATCACAAGACCGGCCTCAGCCAGCTCTGACGCAAACCGCTGGGCATGACGCATGCCCGCCAGCGTGGGCTTACGACTGCCCACTACGGCCATTGAATCTGCTTCAAGCGCCGAGAGACAACCCTGCAGATAGAGAAGAGGCGGTGGACAGTAGATCTGCTTCAGCAGCATCGGATAGTCTACGTCATCAAGACAGATCACGTAACGCTGCTGCCCACTACTCAGCCATTGCGAAACTTTGTCCTGATAGCGAATGGCTTCGTCACTCACTTTGCCATCAAGACATTGCCTTACACGCTTGAGAAGTTCGGTATTCAGCCCCGAGTCCAGGTCGCAGGGATCTGCCGACAATAATTGGTCCAGCGAGCCCGCCGCCTCCAGCAATTGATGAAATCGCTTTAGGCCAAGACCCTTGATTCGAGAGAGTTGCAGTACCCGACTGCACTTGAGGGTAAGTGACATTCTGATCATCCTTGATCTGCGCATAAAAAAAGGGTGGCCACTGGCCACCCTTTGGATTGTATCTTTTACAGTATGCTGCTTGTGTTAGGGAGTTCTCACCTCGTCCATCACATGCAGAGGCCTTGTCGCCTTCAGAATCAAGCCATAGGATAATTTTTCAAATACCCTGAACACCATCATCAGACCCGCGCGCTCGGACGGTAACTCGATTTTTTCATTGGTAATCGGGTCCCTGACAATTCCGCCAGCCTTGTATATGGCCATCACATTGCCTTCCTCTATGCCTTCGCGTGCGCCACGATTCACGACCACAACATTGTATTGGCCAATGTTACCAACGCCAGAATCTACCGCAATCATCTTGCCCCGCAGCCCTTCTTTCGGTTTGCTAGGGGTGAACGTCGAGTTAATAACGCGGTCTTCAGTTTCCAGCAAACGGTCAGCCTGACGGAGCTCTTCAGTCGAACGCAGAACACTCAAGCTGATCACTTCACCATTCACGGCGGTCACATCTCCGGTTGCGATAGAGCGTGCCTCAAGTCCCAGAAACTCTCCGGTTTCAGGATCAACATAGGTTTCACCGGCACGATAGACTCCCATTGTTGCACCTTCTTCGGCTTCGCCTCTGGCAAAAACCGTGTCGCCCGCCGCTGTAATCAGGTGCTGTTCTTTACCCGCAAGCACATAGGGCGCATTTTCCAGCTCGCTTGGTTCAACAATACGGTTCTGGGACAGGAAACTGCTGATCGCCTCAAGCGGAATCGTCGGAATAGCGGTAGAAATGGGTGTGGCCCGTACTTTCGGACTGAGTTTGACCACGCCGTTGTTTGGCCCGGCCTGTACGGTCGTAACGCGCTTCTGCCCGTCAATATAGATTAAACCAATCACATCACCCGGATAGATCAAGTGCGGGTTCGCAATTTGCGGATTGGCATGCCAGACTTCAGGCCACAACCAGGGCGACTTCAGAAATCGCGCTGAAATATCCCAAAGCGTATCACCTTTGACAACGGTGTATCGCTCGGGGTGATCGGCTGTAAACTCCGGGGCAGCAAAAAGAGACTGCGACACCAGCAGAAGCAGGACGGAACACTTGACTAAGAACTTTCGAAACATGAGCTGCCTATCTTTTGATTATCTCTACAATAACTGGATGCCTGAGTCTCGCATGCTGGAACAGGCAAAATGAAACGCTGTACCAGCCGAACATTCTCGCCAATCGATGCGCTGCAAACATCATCTTATTCAATAACTATAGATGATAGCTTTAGAATTTGTACTAATTTCAATTTCTATAAGATAATACTAGCAGCGATATCGTGACACACACCACAAATTCACCCAGTTTTCTTTAAGAATCAGCGCTAAGTCTATGGCAATACTAGAAATCCTTGAGTACCCGGATGCGCGGCTTCGCACCATTGCAAAGCCCGTTACCTGCTTTGATCAAAAGCTGAGCAACTTGATCGACGACATGTTCGAAACCATGTACGACGCGCCAGGCATTGGCTTGGCCGCAACACAGGTGGACGAGCATATTCAGCTTATTGTGATGGACATATCCGAGGACAAAAAAGATCCCCGGGTGTTCATCAATCCTGAAGTAACAGTGTTGGAGGGTGATCCTGAAAAAATGCAGGAAGGCTGCCTTTCTGTTCCGGGTTTCTATGAAGATGTAGAACGTATCGAACATGTACTGATCAAGGCACTTGACCGGGACGGTAAGCCTTTTGAGCTGGAAGCGACCGGCTTACTGGCGGTCTGCATCCAGCACGAGATGGACCACCTCAACGGCAAGCTGTTTGTGGATTATCTGAGCGCCCTGAAACGCAACCGCATCAAAAAGAAACTTGAGAAAGCCCACCGCATGCGCGCTTAACATCGAAAGAAAAGCAGTGAACGCCCACCTCTGAGGTTATTGTATTTTGGATATCATTTTCGCCGGCACTCCCGAATTTGCCGCGATCAGTCTACGCACACTGATCGAGGCCGGGCACAGGATCATCGCGGTCTATACCCAGCCTGACCGTCCGGCCGGAAGAGGCAAAAAGCTGCTGGCCAGCGAGGTCAAACAACTGGCACTGGAACATCAAATTCCGGTGTATCAACCGTTAAACTTTAAGGATCCAGAGGCACTCGAAACTCTGCATGCCCTCGAGGCTGATCTGATGATCGTAGCTGCCTACGGCATTATTCTGCCCGCTGCAGTACTGAACGCGCCGAGACTCGGCTGCATCAATATTCATGCCTCCCTGTTACCTCGATGGCGAGGTGCAGCCCCCATCCAGCGAGCGATTCAGGCCGGTGATGAAACAACAGGCATTACCATTATGCAAATGGACGAAGGGCTGGATACCGGTGCGATGCTACTCAAACGCGAAATTCAAATTGATGCCCAAGCCACTGGCGGAAGTCTGCATGACCAGCTCGCCGAACTTGGTGGCACAGCGATCGTCAGTGCACTCGAATTACTGGCAGAGGGCAAGCTGAAAAGCGAGAACCAGGACAATGAACAAGCCTGTTATGCAAAAAAACTAAGTAAACAGGAAGCGCAAATCGACTGGTCGGGAGACGCGACACAAATCGCACGAAATGTACGCGCATTCAATCCCTGGCCGGTAGCGTTTTTCCTTGCTGAAGGTGAACGTATCAGGGTGTTCGAAGCGCGGGCTCTGGAAGATCATCACGAATCGCCACCCGGCACCATCATCGACAGATCACGCGAAGGCATCCGGATCAGCTGCGGCAAAGGGACTCTGAGCCTGCAAAAAATACAGTTTCCGGGAGGCAAGGCGCTATCCGTAAAGGACGTTATTAATGGTGGCAAAGCCGGTCTCGAAGCCGGCACGCGACTCGATCCATGACCCAACGCTACGCCACACAAAACCTGCGCGCGCTTGCAGCACAATTAGTGTATGAGGTCATTGAACAACAGTCCTCCCTCGCCACCTGTCTATCGAGTGCCATTGAACCACTGTCGCGACAAGACAAGGCCCTGGTTCAGGAAATGGTCTACGGCGTGTGCCGCTGGTATCTGTATCTGAATAGATGCTACCAGCCCCTGCTCAAGAAGCCTGTTCCGAAAAACTACCTCTATGCGCATTCTTTGCTGGCAGTCGGCACCTATCAGTTAATGTTTATGCGCACGGCAAAACACGCAGCGATCAATGAAACGGTCGAAGCCTGTATCGCGCTTGATATGGCGCCTTTGAAAGGCCTGATCAATGCAATATTGCGCAAGTTCAGCCAAGCGCCCACACAACTGCCTGACGATGCCGCGCGATTAAGTCATCCGGCCTGGATGCGAGAAAAACTGACCCACAATTGGCCGGCACAGGCCGAACAGATTTTTATAGAAAACAACCAGCGCCCACCCATGACCCTGCGCGTCAATCAACAGAAACAGACGCGTAATGAGTATCTGGCAACACTCAACACACACAATATAGAGGCACATGCCTGCCAGTTTGCGCCACAAGGGCTGCATCTGACACAGCCGGTGCCGGTCGATATGCTTCCGGATTTCCGGGATGGCAGCTGCAGCGTTCAGGATGAAGCCGCACAACTTTGCGTATCTTTACTGGATCTTACCCCCGGCCAGCGCGTGCTCGACGCCTGCGCTGCCCCCGGGGGGAAAACCTGCGCCATTCTGGAAGCACAGGAAGACATCGATCTGTTAGCCCTCGATAACGATGCCCGCAGAGCCGAAAGAATTACCGAAAACCTGGAACGCCTACACTTGAAAGCAGCACTTGCCATCGCCCCGGCTGAAGAGATTGAGCAGTGGTGGGATGGCAAGCCCTTTGATCGTATTCTGCTCGATGTCCCCTGCAGTGCAACCGGGGTCATCAGACGCCATCCGGATATCAAACACCTGCGACATCAGAACGATCTGATAGCTCTGGCATCCACGCAGTTAAAAATACTGCAGCAAGTGTGGAAAACACTGGCCAGCGGTGGCAAACTCCTTTACGCGACCTGCTCTGTATTCCCTCAGGAAAACCATCGCATTATCGAACGGTTCCTGAAACAGCAGCCAGACGCAAAATACCTCGAGACAGATGCCGACTGGGGTATCGAAACAGGCTACGGCCGGCAGCTGTTTCCTACCAAGCAAGGCCACGACGGCTTCTTTTATGCTTGTCTGGGCAAATCCATTGAATGCTAAGGCGCTATGAAAATAATCATTATTGGGGCAGGACAGGTTGGCGGAACGCTGGCAGAGAATCTCGCCCATGAAGCGAATGACATCACGGTCATAGATTCAGACACCAAGCGCTTGCGAGAGCTTCAGGACCACCTGGACATCCGTACCATACACGGGCACGGCTCCCACCCCAACATTCTGCAGATGGCAGGCGCAGAAGATGCCGACATGCTGATCGCGGTAGCCAGTAGCGACGAAGTCAATATGGCCGCCTGTCAGGTCGCTTATACCCTATTCAAGACACCGACCAAAATCAGCCGGGTGCGCGCCACGCCCTATCTGGAAAAGAAAGAGCTGTTCGACAACAAGGCCTTTCCCATTGATGTCCTGATCAGCCCAGAACAGGTTGTCACCAAGCATATTACCCGTCTGCTGGAATACCCGGGCGCCTTACAGGCCCTGGATTTTGCGCGCGGCAAAGCCCGTCTCGTCGCCATCAGGGCCAGTGAAGGTGCCCCACTGATTGGCCATGAGCTGTCGTATCTTCGGATGCACATGCCCAATATCGATACCCGCGTCGCTGCGATCTTCAGAAAGGGGCGGCCCATTATCCCCTCAGGCGACACCATTATTCAGCTTGGCGATGAAGTGTTTTTTATTGCCGCAACCGACCACATTCGCGCAGTCATGAGCGAACTGCAGCCGCTGGAAAATCCTTATAAACGCATTATTATTGCCGGTGGAGGCAACATCGGTTACCGGCTCGCGGAACAGCTCGAACGGCGCTATCAGGTCAAAATTATTGAAACCAACCATGAACGCTGTGTCGAGCTCTCCGAAGCGCTCAACAAAACCATCGTTCTGCAGGGCAATGCGGCCGGCAAGGACATGCTGGTGGAAGAAAACATTGAAGAGACCGATGTCTTTATCGCGGTCACCAATGATGACGAAGCCAATATTATGGCCTCCATGCTCGCCAAACGCATTGGCGCCAGAAAGGTCATCACCCTGATCAGCAACCCGGACTACGTTGACCTGATTCAGGGCGGCGAAATCGATATTGCGGTATCACCCCAGCAAACCACCATTGGCAGCCTCCTGACCCATATCCGTAAAGGCGATGTCGTGAATGTCCATTCTTTGCGCCGGGGTGCCGCCGAGGCTATCGAAGCGATTGCGCATGGCGACGAACGCTCGTCGAAGGTGGTCGGCAAACGGCTTGATGAAATTGCCCTGCCTTCAGGCACCACCATTGGTGCCATCGTCAGAGAGCGAGAAGTCCTCATCGCGCATGACCATTTGCGTATCGAACCGGATGACCACGTAATTCTGTTTCTGGTCGATAAACGCAAGGTGCGTGATGTGGAAAAGCTGTTCCAGGTAGGATTCACCTTTTTTTAGCGCGACCGACAGGAACCAGGAAACCCAGCAATGCACATCTCAACCATTGGTCGCATCCTCGGCATTCTTCTGATGCTGTTCAGCTTTACCATGCTGCCGCCTCTGGGTGTGTCAGTCTGGTATGAAGACCAGCAATCCAGCGCGTTTACCGACGCCTTCATGCTGACGCTGATTTCCGGCATTATTGTCTGGTTTCCCTTTCGCGGAAAAAAACGCGAACTGCGGGTCAGGGACGGTTTTGTCGTCACGGTACTGTTCTGGATTGTTCTGAGTTTCAGCGGCTCCATTCCTCTGTATTTGTCGGAAGCCGTATCCCTGAGTTATGTCGATGCCTATTTTGAAGCCTTGTCCGGCTTAACCACAACAGGCGCAACCGTCATCACAGGCATCGATGATCTGCCTAAATCCATCCTCTGGTACCGCCAGCAAATCCAGTGGTTTGGCGGCATGGGCATCATTGTACTGGCTGTCGCCATTCTTCCGATGCTCGGCATTGGGGGTATGCAGCTCTATCGCGCAGAGGCTCCGGGCCCGGTCAAGGACAGCAAACTCACCCCCAGAATCACCGAGACCGCCAAGGCGCTCTGGTATATCTATCTTGGGCTCACCGTCATCTGTGCCCTTGCCTACTGGGCTGCGGGGATGTCGGTATTCGATGCCATCGCACACAGTTTTTCCACCATTGCGATCGGCGGTTACTCCACGCATGACGCCAGTATCGGCTTTTTCAACAGCACCAGCATCGAACTCATCGCAACACTGTTCATGTTCTTGTCCGGGATCAATTTCGCCTTGCACTTTACGGCCTGGCGGCGCACCAACCCGCTGGTGTATTTTTCTGACCCCGAGTTCCGGTTCTATGCCTCGATTATGCTCACTGTTTCGGCCATTACCATTGTGACCTTGGCGCTGACAAATACCTATTCCGGGACAGATGCACTGGTGAAAGGACTGTTCGAAGTCGTTTCGATTGCGACAACCACCGGCTTTTCGACAGCCGATTTCTCAAGCTGGCCTTTTGTCTTGCCATTTCTATTGTTCGTAGTGGCGTTTGTTGGCGGATGCGCGGGCTCGACCGGGGGCGGCATGAAGGCCATTCGGGTCCTGCTGATATTCAAACAGGGGCTGCGCGAGATAAAGCGCCTGATTCACCCGAATGCGATTATCCCTGTCAAACTGGGCAACAAGCCGGTCCCGGACCGTGTACTGGAAGCGGTATGGGGCTTTTTCTCCGTTTACCTGTTTATGTTTGTGATCCTGCTGCTGCTCTTGCTTGCAACGGGCCTCGATCAGGTCACTGCCTGGTCAGCGGTAGGTGCCTGTATCAACAACCTGGGCCCCGGTCTGGGAGAAGTCGCCGTGCACTATGGCGACTTGCCCGACACCGCAAAGTGGGTACTGTGCTTTGCCATGCTGATGGGGCGACTGGAAATATTCACCCTGCTGATTCTGTTTACGCCAGCGTTCTGGCGCTCATAAAAGAGAAGAACAGGCTTGGCCCACGCCCCTTACCTGATAAAAAGTAAGGTAAATTTTCTTGGGCTTAATATCAGAGCCTCATGGTCATCAATAGACCATGAGCATTAGTACTTGGACAGTTCAACGTCATTCCTGCGCAGGCAGGAATCCATTTTCAGGTTCTAACCCGATCCCCGAACACCTCAAAGCGCAAGAACAGCCTCTTGGTCTCCGGAAGGCGAGCCAGAGATAACAAAGAGCACAGGCCAGCGCTAATCGGTGAGCCCCTTACCATAACGCTGCAATCAGCATCGAAGGATTTGTGAATCACATGACCTAAACGGATCAATACTGCTCGAGTGTTTACCCGGCAGACGCGCCCCAAATCTCAATTTCATCCCTCGGACTGTGCGGTAAAGCGTTTAAAGCTTTTTACCAGTCCACCGGTTAAGGTGGCGAACTCTTCTTTTGCTTTTTGAATAGCCATATCAGCGACGCCCATTGCGGATTTGTCTTTCAGATAAACAGGCGCCTGCGCGTTCAAGGCTTGCGCGACATCTGAATCAGGGGCAAGGTCATACCATTCGCAAATTTTATCAATCGCCAATTCGAAGCCTTTATGTTCGCCGTGCACAGCGATGGAGATGGTGGTGCGCTTAACGCGTTTTTCCCAGGGCACATTGATGCGCAGCTCGAAAACTTCGACAGGCGTTCGCCCCTGTCGGGTCACCTGAATGCGCCTGAGCCCCCGAATCGTACCGTCAGAACGGACATGATAACTGGCTTTCCGGGATTGCTCGACCGCGTATTGGCGTTGCTCCGCAGCCAGTCTTTCGTCAATTTCCCTGGCTTTTGCGTAGGCCGCTTTGCGGCTACCCTTTATACGCACATATTCCTGATACTCTTTACCGCCCCAGGAGCGATAAACTCTCAGATAGGGTAACTCTCCGTATTTATGGTCATAGATTGCCATCGCACACCTCCATGCAGCTTGTTGATTGTCTCCCAGGGTCCCGCCAGAGCGTTTGACAATGTGCAGTCCCTGCAGCACAGAGATACAATGCAATGTTTTCACATAAATTTCCAGCTTTCCTGTGTGCTTGCACCCCTGACCGACAGAAAAAACAGGCAACCCTTTGAACTGATCCCTCTCGGCATAATAGAATTCTGCCTTTTTGCAGGTTAAGGCACTGCAATCTGACACCCTCAAGACATATCAAGGCGAACAGCATCATGAATTATCGAGTATATCTGTCTGGCGAAATCCATACCGACTGGCGCGACCGCATTGTGGCAGGTTTGAAAGAAGCCAGAATCGAAATCGAAGTCATGTCTCCGGTCACCAATCACGCAGCAAGTGACGATGTAGGCGTCGCGATACTCGGGCCGGAGGAGTCCGGCTTCTGGAAGGACCATAAAAGTGCAAAAATAAACGCCCTGCGAACCAACACCATGATCCGCAAAGCCGATATTGTGATCGTGCGTTTTGGCGACAAGTACAAACAATGGAATGCCGCTTTTGATGCCGGTATCGCCGTCGGCATGGGCAAACCCATCATTGTGATGCACGACCCCGAAATCACGCACCCGCTTAAGGAAATTGACGGTGCCGCCCTGGCGGTGACGCAAACACCGGAACAGGTCGTCGAAATTTTGAAATACATCAACCAATAGTCTCCCCTGTGCACCTGCATTCCGGGTTATAATGCCGCTCTTTTTTTGGGCGGCTGCCATAGGGATGCGGTAGTATGCGCGCGCAAGTGACAACCGAAACTGGGTGGTAATACCGTGTCAAACGAAAACAAACCGGATGTAAAAACGTTTCAGGGCCTGATTCTGGCCCTGCAAAATTTTTGGGCCAGTAAAGGCTGTGTGATTCTACAACCATTGGATATGGAAGTAGGTGCCGGCACCTTTCATCCCGCCACTTTTTTACGTTCGATAGGACCGGAGACCTGGAATGCCGCATACGTGCAACCAAGCCGACGGCCCACCGATGGCCGCTACGGTGAAAACCCTAACCGCTTGCAGCATTACTATCAGTTCCAGGTGGTGATGAAACCCTCACCCCTGGAGATCCAGGAACTGTATCTGGAGTCACTGAAAGCCATGGGCATCGATACAACGGTGCATGATGTGCGTTTTGTTGAGGACAACTGGGAGTCGCCAACGCTGGGTGCCTGGGGATTGGGCTGGGAAGTCTGGCTCAATGGCATGGAAGTGACGCAATTTACCTATTTTCAGCAAGTCGGAGGACTGGAGTGCTACCCGGTCACTGGCGAAATCACTTACGGGCTCGAGCGCATCGCGATGTATCTGCAGGGTGTGGACAGTGTGTATGACCTGGTCTGGACGCGCGGCCCGGATGGCGACGTCACGTATGGCGATGTGTTCCACCAGAATGAAGTCGAGATGTCGACCTATAATTTTGAACATGCCGATGTGGCATTCCTTTTCAGCGCGTTCGACAAATATGAATCCGAAAGCCAGCGCCTCATCGATGCCGGACTTCCCTTACCTGCCTATGAGTTGGTACTGAAAGCGTCTCATACTTTTAATATGCTGGACGCCAGGCATGCCATTTCCGTCACAGAGCGCCAACGCTTTATCCTTCGCGTGCGTACGCTGGCACGCGCGGTGGCGCAGACCTATTTTGATAGTCGCAAGGAGCTTGGTTTCCCACTTGCGCCTCCTGCATTGCGGGATGAAGTATTGGCCCAAAGCAATGATGCCGCGCAAAAAGGAGGCAAGTAAGATGACTACACAAGACTTTCTGGTAGAAATCGGCACCGAAGAATTGCCCCCTAAAGCCCTGAAAACACTTTCTGACGCTTTCAGCAAAGCCGTTCTCGAGGGCCTGAAACAGGCGGGTCTGAACTTCAGCAGCAGCCAGTCCTTTGCCAGCCCCAGAAGGCTCGCGTTGACAATCAAGGATCTGGAAACCGAGCAGGCAGCCAAGACGGTCGAAAAGCGAGGCCCCTCCAAAAAAGCCGCGTTTGATGATCAGGGACAGCCCACCCGTGCATTGTCAGGATTTGCCGGCTCACTGGGTATCGAGGTCAGTCAACTCGAAGAAATGGAAACACCCAAAGGTACCTGGCTGGTCTATAAGTCCGTGGAAGAAGGACAGCCGGCAACGGCCTTGTTGAACGGCATTATCGAGACTGCACTGGGCAAACTTCCGATCCCGAAACGTATGCGCTGGGGCGCCCGTAAAGTTGAATTCGTGCGCCCGGTACAGTGGGTCGTCATGCTGTTTGGCAACGACATCGTGCCGGGAGAAATCCTTGGCATCAAGGTTGGCAGGACCACCCGCGGACATCGATTCCACAGTGAAGGAGAGATCGAAATTCAGGATCTCAACAGCTATGAGATGCTGCTGAAGGAACAGGGCCGCGTGATCGCAGATTACAACCTACGCAAGGAAAGTATTCGCCAAGGCGTGATAGAAACCGCCAAAACGGTCGGCGGAGAAGCCGTCATAGACGAGAATTTACTCGATGAAGTCACCGCGTTAAATGAATGGCCGGTGCCGCTCATCGGCAAGTTTGACGAAGCCTTTCTCGAAGTGCCTGCCGAGGCCTTGATCTCATCAATGAAAGAACACCAAAAGTATTTCCATGTAGTTGATACCGATCAGGCATTGCTGCCCTACTTCATCACCTTGAGTAATATCGAAAGTCGGGATCCAGCGCAGGTCATCCAGGGCAACGAACGAGTGATACGCCCTCGCCTGGCCGATGCAGCCTTTTTCTTCGACACGGATAAAAAGACCAGTCTTGAGCATAAGCGTGAAGCGCTGAAGTCGATCGTTTTCCAGGCAAAACTGGGCACGATTTACGATAAGACGGAGCGCGTTTCAAAGCTGGCTGCAAAAATTGCAGAGGCGATTGGCAGTGATGCAACACTGGCCCAAAGGGCCGGAGAGCTTTCCAAGTCTGACCTGGTCAGTGAGATGGTGCTGGAGTTCACTGACTTGCAAGGCCTGATGGGCACGCACTATGCGCGCTTCGATGGCGAGCAGGAAGACGTCGCCAAGGCCCTGGACGAACAGTACATGCCAAAGTACGCGGGTGGCCCCTTGCCTTCTACACTGACCGGCTGTGCCCTGTCTTTGGCAGAAAAACTGGACTCTCTGGTCGGCTTATTCGGCATCAATCAGCCGCCGACAGGCACTAAAGATCCCTTTGCCCTGCGCAGGGCAGCACTCGGCGTATTGCGCATCATTGTAGAAAAGCAACTCGACCTTGATCTGGAAGATTTGATTTCCTGGTCTGCCGAACTGCATACCGGCCTTGAAAACACAATGGTCAACAGCGCGCTCGTCGATTATCTTCTGGACCGCTTCAGAGCCTGGTATGAAGACGAAGGTATCTCAGCCGAAGTCTTCCTTTCGGTCAGTGCCAGACGTCCAACACGCCCCATTGATTTTGACCGTCGCATAAAGGCAGTCAGCGCTTTCTACAAACTCGATACAGCAGCAGCCCTATCTGCGGCCAATAAGCGGGTCTCCAATATTCTGGCAAAACAATCTGCGTCCCAATCAACGGATATTGACCAGGCATTGTTGCAGGAACCTGCAGAGCAGGCCTTGGCTGACGCATTGAGTGAGCAGGAAAGCAGGGTGAATCCCCTGTTTGATGCAGGCGATTATGAGCAGGCGCTGGCAAGTCTTGCCAGCCTGCAATCGGTGGTTGATCGCTTCTTTGATGAGGTGATGGTGATGGCTGAAGATGAGGCGGTGAAAAATAACCGGCTGGCCTTGCTTAATCGCCTGCGGGAGTTGTTTCTCAGAGCTGCCGATATTTCCCTGTTATCCGGGAGCTAAAATTCGCGGCAGGCATCATTCATTCAAAAGCCCGCGTTACGCGGGCTTTTTTGTGGGCAAAAGAACTTCAGGCGGAGGCCGCCAGTCTGACAACTTCAGGGTAACCGCCCTCGACCAGAGCTGCCTCACGGGCATTGTAAAATCCGCGCTGCTTCATCAAGGCATGCATTTTTGGCAAATGATAGCTGGGTACCGTTGGCATCAAGTGATGCTCACAATGGTAGTTGACGAAATTCGGCGCAAACAGCAAACGCTCCCACCACCGGGCCATGGTGGTCCTGGTAGTCAAGCGCACGTCCTCCGAGGACAATTGCGGCATGGCACCATGCTCGGCGATTTGACGCACACGAATAATAAAAGGATGCGCGGTCAGGTAAGCCAGCCACCAGAGACCGTAAAGCCATGGGTGACCGGAAAACCACAGCAGAGTAAAAAAGGCACCATGAAAAATGAACACCTGGACATAGTTCTTAACGCCCATTTTCCAGCCGGCATTTTTACCCACATCTTCTTCATTAACCCCTAAAGACACCGCATTTCCGGCTCTGCCGGGCAAGACATAAAGGAACAGCGCCAGAGTCGCTTTGAGCCCAGAAAGTCCGACAAAATCGCGTATCATTTTGCGCTTGAAGCTCGCTCTGGACACCGGATACTGGGCAATATTGCCGACATCAGGGTCATCCTCGTGACCGGTGCGAGTGTGGTGCTTAAAGTGGTAGGGGCGATAAAAATCAATGGGTACAAAAATAGCCAGCCCGGCAAACCAGTGCCCCACGCCATCATTGAGCCTTTGGCTGGAGAAAAAAGATCTGTGTGCACATTCATGCAAGAGTATTCCCAACCCCAGCTGTCGCCCGCCAAGAATCGTTAATGCGACCAAAAGCGTCAGTAGGTTGGTTTCCCACACCACCAGTGCAAAAGCCACGAAAATCAGGGCCCAGTTAAAAACGAACATGCCTGCGGCTCTGAGATCGGATGGTGCACGCAACTCCCTGATTTCTTCTTTGCTCAGGAAATCGTGTGCATTGATTTTCTTGTTCATAACTTTCTGTTCCGTTTGTTTCGGCGCTGAAACTGTTCTCAGGTTGCCCCCCGTCAAATCGATTTGAGAGGCTTCGCTAATCCAGCATCCGTGCTTCACGATAATAGCGTGCAGCGCCCTCATGCAAAGGTGCTGTCAGGCCGTGGCCCAACATTTCCTTTTTCTTGAGATGGTGAAAAGCAGGATGCAACTGTTTGAACGCTTCAAAGTTTTCGAACACCGCCTTGACGACCTCGTAAATCGTATCAGGTGGCAGCTCAGATGAAGTCACAAAGGTTGCCCCAACACCAAAAGTCTTGGTGGCCACATCATTGCCCCGGTACATTCCGGCCGGGATCTCGACTGCCTGGTAATATTCGTTCTGAGTAATCAGGTCATCAATCACCTTGCCCTGAATCGGAACCAGACGACTATCACAGGCTGTCGTTGCTTCCTTGATGGAGGCGCTTGGATGCCCCACCATAAATACCATCGCCTCAAATGTACCTTTGCAAAGCTGTTCGGCCTGATCTGCCGTTTTGAATTCGAACACCTGCTCAAAGTCATCCTTGCCCCAGCCCAGTTTATCCATTAACAGCTCCATGGTGGCGCGGTGACCAGAGCCGGGGTTCCCGATATTGACCCGTTTGCCTTTCAGGTCCTCAAGCCCTCTGATCGCAGACTCCTTGCGCACCACGACGGTAAAAGGTTCGGCATGAAGAGAGAACAGCGATCTGAGTCTGGTATCCGGCCCCAACCCCTGAAATTGGCCTGAACCACGCACGGCGTGATAGTGCCAATCGGACTGTACAACCGCCAAATCCAGATCTCGCTCACGGATTTTCCCCAAATTGTAGATCGACCCCTGGGTACTCTCGACTGCACAGCGAATACCGTGCTGCGGACGTAGCTTATTGACCATGCGACAGATCGATCCGCCCGCAGGATAGTAAACGCCGGTCACTCCTCCTGTACCGACAATGGCAAATTTCTGTTCACTCAGACTGCTGGATACCCAGAATATACTTAATATTATCAATAGGCTACGAGCACATATGGAGGCAAACAGATTCATCTTGGTTCCTGTTGTTATTGGTCAAGTCATGCAAACTATTCGGCTGAAGCATCACTCCAAATGTCTCAATGGCGCTACCACTCAACAATCCTGCCGGCCCGATGCTGCTTGCACCATATTTAACTCGGAATCGCACAAAAAAACTACAGGATGATCAGCATTTTTGGTACAACTTGTTGAGCGAACAGATTCGGGGAAGTCATCGTGCCACATGCGTCACATCTGTTATCCGTGAATGCTTTTTTCAAGCTCGAGTCTGCCAGCGGCATTCTGTTGCTGTTGGCGGCCGTGCTCGCCATGATCTTCGCCAACACCGGTCTGAGCTATTATTACGACCTGCTGCTGTCAACACCGGTTGAAGTCCGCATTGGTGCCCTTGAAATTGCCAAGCCTCTCTTGCTGTGGATCAATGACGGACTCATGGCTATTTTCTTTTTTCTGGTCGGACTCGAACTGAAGCGCGAAATACTGGAAGGGGAATTGTCGGATCGACGCAACATCATGCTGCCCGCGTTTGGAGCGGTTGGCGGCATGGCAATCCCGGCCCTGATTTATGTTCTCCTGAATTATGGCAATGCCGCCGCACTCAACGGCTGGGCGATTCCTTCTGCCACTGACATCGCATTTGCTCTGGGTATTCTAACCCTGCTCGGCAAACGCGTACCGGTGTCGTTCAAGATTTTTCTCTCTTCCCTCGCCATTTTCGATGATGTCGGTGCCGTTATTATTATTGCTCTATTTTATACCGATAAAATCTCACTGGAGGCGCTGATGGCGGTTTCGATTTGCCTGCCAATCCTCTTTCTCATGAACCGGAACAACGTGCTATCGCGAGCAGCTTACATTTTTATTGGTGCGATTATGTGGATAGCCACGCTGAAATCCGGCGTGCATGCGACGCTTGCTGGCGTCGTGCTGGCCATGTTTATTCCGATTCGCGACAGGCGTAATCACTGCTTTTCACCACTCAAGGATCTGGAGCATGACCTGCATTCAGCGGTCGCCTATTTCATCCTGCCAATTTTCGCCTTCGCCAATGCAGGCATCAGCTTCGAAGGTATAGGACTGGAACAGGCTTTACATAGTGTCCCGGTCGGGATAGCGCTGGGGCTCTTTGCAGGAAAGCAGATTGGCGTCTTTGGATTCTGTTGGCTTGCAGTCAAACTGAAACTTGCATCCCTCCCTTCCAAAATGAACTGGAGAACACTGTATGGTATTTCGGCACTCTGCGGTGTGGGCTTTACCATGAGCCTGTTTATCGGGGCCCTGGCATTCGAAGATACCGGAGTAAACGTCACTTTCGACGAACGCCTTGGCATTATACTCGGCTCGATAGCTTCAGGAGTGCTGGGCTATCTTGTACTGAACGCCTGCCTGCCCAGAAAGAAACCGCTCAGGGATGAATGTAACTAGTGCCCGACGCCAGAACCAGTCAGGACACTAATCTTCGCAATGATTCCATTCACGCACCTGTGACATGACGCTCTGTGCCGTCATTTTCAAGGCAGGCGATATCTTTAGTCCTGCTTGGTGCAAAGCTCTGGCAGTCCAGTTATTACATGTATTGAAAAGATAGTAAGTACCAACTGCCTCATAAAACTGGCTGTCTCCATAGATGCCCGGACGCGTCGCATGTACATTCAGATCCGTGTCTCTGGCAAAGGTCGAAGCAATGAACCCTATCAGGGCCCGCATTTGATCTGGTGTCAGCTGCACAGCAAGCACCTCGCTTTGGCTAAAATAGTCGCTTGGCTCTGTGTTGAAACCTACCAGGTGCAACACCGTACGCGACGGCCATGCAATTGCTTTCAACACCAGGGAGGCAGTGATGTCCTCAGCCTGATAAAACCCCGCATCACCCCAGCCAACTTCAATAAAGCGAACGTTTGGAAATCGGGTCTGAAGTCCATCCACGTGTTCTTTAAGCGTGAGAGCATCAAGCACCAGCCCGGTATGCCAGCCATGGTTAGTGACATAGACCCGGTGCAGCGCTTGTTCAGCACAGACGAATTGGTCCTGTGCCAGCACATCAGCGGGACGTGTCGCACATGCTGCCATAACACTGCACAGAAAGAGCAGAATCAATTTTGCAGCCATAGAATCCGACTCTCCAATGTTAAGCCAACCTACAGTTAAATCCAGACCGGCCGACATACTGAGTATATATCTTGCATGTTCCTTGCAAAAAGGAGGGTGTATTATGCTTCCACATGTAAACTGTCATAGCGACAACGATTCGAAGTTCGGGGAAACGCCTTGCAGCGTCCTGAACTCCAGTGAGATGGCACTGCTCGACAACTGCTACCAAATGCGTTTTGTTCTTGGACTGCCGACAACCCAGCTGTTGTCTTCGGTCAAGAGCAACAAGGAAAGGCTGGCACTGGGTGTCGTTGCGCTGCTTGATCTGGACCGCCAAACCTTACAGATGCTGATGCCTCGTGAGCAGTGGCAATTTGTTGACAACTGTCATCACTATCTCAGACAGCAATGGAAATAAACGCATTCAAGCCGTCACAGCTGTTATTGAAAATGACAAAAGCACCGGAGGTTCGGGCTCGTCTTCCTGCCTCGAACATCCGGACTACTTGATTTGCCGAATCTGATAAGACTTTTGTTCCAGAGCATTCAGTAAGCCCTGTTCACCCAGAAGATGCCCGGAGCCAACGACGATAAAACAGCCCTCATCCTTAATCACGCAGTCTTCGGCAACCTGCAGCATCTTCGGATGCCTGTCAAAAAACAAGACTTGAAAATACGGCTCCAACTCTGGATATTGCTCCAGCGCCGAGCCGATCGTCGCGCGATAAAGCGCCGGACCATCACCCTGTTTCCAGGCGCTCATCGTGTCTCGCCACTGCTGCTCGTAATCCTGCATATTATCAAAGCTTTGCTGCAACAGCAGGTCTTCCTCGGGCAAGGCTGCCAAAAGCGCCATCTGGGACTCAAAGGTTTCTATCTGCCTGATTTTCTTTTTGTAACGCGCCTTCTGCATAAAATAGCGATCCAGTCCCTGCTCGGCACTATAACCCAGCTTGGAAGCCTGCATCGCGGTCAGACTGGCGGCCAGGAGCCCTGGCCGATAGCTGTCGACAGCCGACAAAGGCACATCAAACTCGGCCAACAGTTTGCGCAGACTGGTGACGGCTGCAGGGGATAACTCTGTGCTCAGTTTTTTGCCCGTCGGGTACTGGCCATAGCGGGCGATCAAGGCTTGCTGTTCTTCAACGGAAATCAGGCTCTCATCAACCTCCACCACCAGCACTTGAGAATCGTTATAAGCCTTCATTATTTTCGGCGGAAGCGGATAAAAGCTGCTGTTTGCGAAATGTACAGAGCCGAACAGATAACCCACCTTACCAGCCTTTTCATAGGACCATGCCAGCCCCGTCAGCGTCTGCGCCTGCAAGGTTTGCATGCTGAGCAGACAGAGAAGCAGAGTTACCCGCATAAACATTTTCGCTAACAATGTATCCATGGATTCCCTTACTCCTGCAGACTGATGCCGATTGAACTCACGCCGTCATCCATCGCCAGTGTGCGCAGGTCCCTGATAAAAGCCTCAGCCGGACTTTTTGCCCGCCGCAGCATCTCATCCGCCTCCGCCTGAAATGAAAACTCTCTTTCGATGAGAGGGTGCTGCTCAAACAGTTTCACGAGCGCATCGTCACTCAAGCCTTCACCTTCAGAAAACTCTATAAACCCGGTGACTGTATCAAGCGCACGCTGGCTGCTTTCCTGTGCTCTTTTTCTATCCTGGTTCAAAACCGACAGCAGGGCTTGCTCCCAATTCAGGCAGCAATCCAGAGACGGCGATGCGCCGTAGTTCGAATCATCTACCAGAATGGACTGAATCGCGCTGATATCGTCCAGTAGTTCGACCACCGTTTCTTCTTCCGGGCTTAACAAGGCCACTCGCCAACTGGCATCCATCAGGCACGCCAGAAAGGCGACGGCGCCATGCTGGTCCGGATGCTTTTTTTCGCAGCCATCGAAAGCGACGGTCAAATCCGTCAAACCACCTGAGGCCTCCAGATATAGCTGCAGGCTTGGCAGCGCTCGCTCGGTCAATGCGAGCATAAACGCAGTTTCCCGCCAGCCGCTCAAACTCGTCAAAGACTTCAGAAATTTTTGTCTGTTCATATCGATCAGAATTCCGGAAAAGTAAGCTCTGCCATCACGCCAGAGTCGCTTGTGCCAGTGCGTCAGTTAACACGCGGCTACATTGCTCCAGGCTGTCCGCAGCCGCTATTACACCGTCTTCATGTCCACCCATCACTAACAGCAAAGCCTGCTTGCGCGCGCGCAAATCTTTTGCTTTCTGAACGATGGCCATAGCCATAGCCGGTGTGCCATACGCGATGTGCCTGGCAGTGGCTGCCAGCCCAAGCGCCGCCGCCTTTTGCCAGATGAGAGGGCTATGCACATGGATCACCGCCTGCACATCAGCAAAGGCCCGATAGAAAACAGCATGGCTCATCGCCTCCGAAGACGGCAAGGTCTTGCCCAGGGATGTCAGCCGACTGGCCTGCACATCAACGCCTGTCACCAATGCCAGATCCGGACATGCCAGCGCCGTCAAGCGCCCCGTTTGGCTGCCGGTGATCACAAAATTATCCGGGTGGTCCGCCACTCGCATCGACAAGTTACCGAATCCGGCGCCTTCATAGCGCGCCTTGTCCTGCCCAATCAACCCCAAACGACATAGCTGTGCTCGCACTGCATTCAGCCGTACAAGCGAAGACCCCGGAATGTGGAAACTGCCGTTCTGATGATCCAGGTCGAATTTGCGAACACCTTCAGCTTCCGTCAAGGCCTGAGACACTAGGTCTTGGGCAATGTCACACCAACCTGACCCTGATACTTGCCTCCACGATCCCGGTAACTGGTTTCGCAGATCTCATCAGACTCAAAAAACAACATCTGGGCGACCCCTTCATTGGCGTATATCTTGGCGGGGAGATTGGTCGTATTCGAGAACTCCAGTGTCACATGCCCCTCCCACTCGGGTTCCAGCGGGGTCACGTTGACGATAATGCCACAACGGGCATACGTGGATTTGCCCAGACAAACCGTTAATACGCTGCGAGGTATCCGAAAATACTCAACCGTGCGGGCCAGCGCAAAAGAGTTTGGCGGAATAATACAGACATCACTGTCGATATCGACAAAACTGGATTCATCAAAGTTTTTTGGATCAACGGTAGCGGAATGCACATTCGTGAATATTTTGAACTCACTACTGCAACGCACATCGTATCCATAGCTTGACGTACCATACGAAATAATACGGCCATGATCATCCCGTCGAACCTGCCCCGGTTCGAACGGCTCTATCATCCCGTGTTCCTGTGCCATTCTTCTTATCCACTTATCGGACTTGATTGTCATTACTTGCCTACTCTTGATATAAATTTTGCGGCCGTGCGCCTGGCGACTTCCGTTTGCAGCCGACCCCCTGTCTGCCACATAAACCGGGGCGGGCGCTGCGAAAAGCGGTCATCATACATTGACTCCGGGAAGCACAAAAGAGGCGTAAATAAAAGAATCAGAAGTGAAAAAAACAACTTCACTCAAATTATCACATTTTGAGACTCGACTACTGGCACATTTGGACTAGTATTTAGAGAATGTGTAGCTGGACCTGCACGCTGTCACTATGCATGGAAGTAAATCCAAAAAACCGAACATGAACATACATGCATTTCAGGGATTTTTGTCTTGCCTATCGTCCGCGAAGTAAACAAACGATTTAGATTCAACAAGCTGGGGCATCGCTTGTCGTTCTACTTTATTTCGATCTGTATCGTCTTCACGCTAATCACGGTCTCTTCCTTGCTGATGCGTCAGTACATTGCCGATCGCGCTACGGTCTTCACCGAAGGCGAAAAAACCATCAAGGCCGTCGAACAGCAACTGGCCAGAAGCCTTTGGAATGTCGATCAGGACAGTACCCGCATCCTGCTGGAAGGGATGTATCGGATGCCCTCAATTCACAGCCTGCGTATCGTGGAATCCCTGGGCAACAGCTATGAATACGGCGCCGTGGACGACGAACCGGATCTAACGACCAATCTGGAATTTAACGGCCAGGGTCTGGGCCGGCTGGAAGTGGACGTAAATGAAAAACTCATCACGGACAACGTGATCGACCAAATGAAAGTCATTATCATCAGTACGACCTTAATGATCGGCATGATTGGTTTTGTCTTCAGCATCATCGTTCGCCGCGCGGTGACCAAACATTTATCCGCCATTCGCGATGCTAACTACGACCCCTCCGGCCTGAACGCCAAGACCTTTGTGCCTATCGAACTGGACCGTCCCGACTACGACGATGAATTAAGCGATCTTGTCGAAGCGCTGAACGAAGGGCGCAGGCAAACAGTCGAGTTTGCGCTGGCGCGCGAATCCTATGAAAACCAGCTTGAATACCAGGCAAATTTCGACGTTCTTACCGATCTTCCCAATCGTCGCCATATTGACCGGCACCTCAAGGAAGACATGCGCAACTACGATCACAGTGATCACCGCAGCAAGCTGGCAATGTTTTTTATCGACCTGGATGGCTTCAAAGAGGTGAACGACAGTCTGGGCCACAGCGCAGGTGACCGAATCCTGCAGGAGAGTTCCGGCCGACTGAAGGCCCTGTTCGAAAAGTACGAAGGTTACGTCGCACGCTTCGGCGGGGATGAATTTATCGCCACATTCCAGTGCATTTCGCGCTCCAAAGCGGAAGAAGTTGCGGAAGAAATCATCAACGTATTCAAGGAAAGTTTCAGCCTGAATGATTCCCAGCTTCAGCTGGGTTGTAGTATCGGGGTAGTCATGTATCCGGAGGATGGCAAATCCACCGAGGAGCTGATTCGCAAGGCGGATACCGCCATGTACAAGGCCAAAGAGGCCGGTCGAAACACCTACGAGTTCTTCGACCAGACCATGATGCACGACATTCTGCTGAACAATACGATCAAAACGAAGCTGCAATCGGCGATCTCGGAGCAGAAGCTTGAGATTTATTACCAGCCATTGATCAACCTCAAAAACATGTCACTGTCCGGTTTTGAGGCGCTGATTCGCTGGGAAGATGACGATCTCGGGAAAGTACGTCCGGATCTGTTTATACCGATCGCAGAGAAAACCGGTTTGATTTTCGACATTGATACCTGGGTATTCGAAAACTCCATTGAGCAGGTCAGGCAGTGGCGACAGGACTACAAGCAGGACTTCATTATTTCGGTCAATTTCAGCTCTACCAACTTCCATCACCGCTCGCTTTCCAGCTGGATCAAGGAACATAAAATCTTCTTGCAACGCCTGGATTGGGTAGAACTGGAAGTCACCGAGCGCCTGGTTCTGGACGACGACCCGACCGTCACCAAGCGGATTGACCAGCTACTGCAGGCGGGTTTGCGCTTCAGCATTGATGACTTTGGAACCGGTTACTCCTCTTTGGGCTACATCAAGAAATTCAGCCATATTCTGTCGAAAGTGAAAATGGACCGCGTCTTCGTCAACGAGATCATCAACAGCAACTCCGACCGGGCACTGGTCAAAAGTATTGTGACACTGGCAGAAAGCCTTTCAATTGAAGTACTGGCAGAAGGTATCGAAACCCGTAAACAGGAAGAAGTGCTGGTCAATCTCGGATGCGACTATGCTCAGGGTTTCCTTTACGCGAAACCAATGCCGGCCGCCGAGGTGGAAGAGTTCATCAAAACGTGGAATCAAACACCCCATATAGTGTCGACCAGCGATAAAACAGTTTAGGCCCGCGTTAAACCGGGCCAGTGACACCTTCTGCAATAGGCAACGATCAGATTATTCCTGAGAAACGACAATTTCCGGAAACGGGCTTCGCCCGTCTTTGGATTGCTCCGCCAGTTGCGCACTCACCTTACGCGCAATATCCCGATACATATGTGCCACTTCACTATCAGGCTCTGCCACCACCGTTGGCTGTCCGGCGTCTGTCTGCTCCCTGATGGTCTGATGCAATGGCAACTGTCCGAGCAGAAGCGTATCGTAACTTTCAGCAATTCGTTCACCACCGCCTTCTCCAAACAGGGGTTCGTGGAATCCACACTGACTGCAAATATGCACACTCATGTTTTCGATGACCCCCAATACAGGAATACTCACCTTGCGGAACATTTCGATGCCTTTTTTGCAGTCGAGCAAGGCGATGTCCTGAGGCGTAGTCACCACCACCGAGGCGCTAACCGGCACTTTTTGTGACAAGGTCAGCTGGATGTCTCCCGTACCCGGCGGCATATCGACAATCAAATAATCGAGTTCCCCCCATTTGGTCTGGGTCAACAGTTGCTGCAAGGCTCCACTCACCATGGGACCGCGCCACACCATGGGCGTTTCCTCAGTCACCAGAAAAGCCATGGACATGGCCTGTACACCATGGGCCTCAAGCGGTACAAAAAACTGGTTATTGAGGGTCTTGGGACGAGTGCCATCGGCAATTCCCAGCATCATGCCCACGCTGGGCCCATAAATATCCGCATCGAGCACACCTACTCGCGCCCCTTCCTGCGCCAGGGCCAGAGCCAGGTTGACAGAAGTGGTGCTCTTGCCAACGCCACCTTTACCGGACGCCACCGCAATGATGTTTTTCACCGAATCCAGTGCCGGTACATTGTTCGCAGCTTTGGTCGCCGCGATATTTTGCTCCACTTGAATATCGACGCTTTCGACACCTTCAACATTCTCCAGGTTAGTGGACAGAATCTGGCGCATCCCACCTTCGATGCCCTTGCTCGCATAGGGCAGCGCTAATGCGAGATGCACAGCGCCGCCATTGGCGTCCAGCTTCTTTACTGCTTTCATACTGAACAGATCCTGTTCAAAATAAGGATCTCTGTAATCTTTGACCGCGGCCTCTAGTGCTGACTGGCTAACCTGACCCATAATGACTCCTGCTCGAATGGTGGTGTGCGACGGATATGTGGTGAACTTGAACGATATGGGGGATAACACGCTATTATCAAGTCGGCTTCCATCGCTACAGGGTGAAAAGTATGCAAATCACAGGTATGATAGCGCCGTTTTTTTGAGCGATTAGAAACGTCCCTCATTTCTATCGACATGTCCTGATAATTTCATCCGTTTAAAGAGAGCAACCAGTGCGAAAGATTTTGGTTACCAGTGCCCTGCCCTATGCCAATGGCCCGATACATCTGGGACATTTGCTGGAATATATTCAAACGGACATTTGGGTGCGATTTCAGAAGATGCGCGGCGAGCAATGCACTTATGTCTGCGCCGATGATGCGCACGGGACGGCCATCATGCTCAGAGCCGAAAAAGAAGGCCTGACGCCGGAGGCCCTCATTGACCGCGTCAATCAGGAACATCAAAACGACTTTTCCGATTTCCTGATCCATTTCGACAATTACTACTCCACGCACTCGGAGGAGAACAAGACGCTATCCGCACATATTTACAATGCGTGTAAAGATGCTGGGAAAATAGCGACGCGAACCATCACACAAGCCTTTGACCCGGAAAAACAGCTGTTTCTGGCAGACCGATTCATCAAAGGTACCTGCCCGAAATGCAAAACGCCGGATCAATACGGCGACAACTGCGAAGCCTGTGGCGCCACTTATACACCCGGCGAGTTGATCGATCCTGTGTCAGCCATCTCTGGCGCAACGCCGATCGACAAGGATTCAGAGCATTTTTTCTTCAAGCTTCCCGAATTCCAGGATTTTTTGAAAGAATGGACGCGCAGTGGCACGCTGCAGCCCCAAATTGCGAATAAACTGTCAGAGTGGCTCGATGCAGGCTTGCAGGAATGGGACATCAGCCGGGACGCGCCCTATTTCGGTTTTGAGATTCCAGGCCAATCCGGCAAGTATTTTTATGTCTGGCTGGATGCACCGATTGGCTACATGGCCAGCTTTAAAAATCTGTGCGATAAACGTGAAGATCTGGACTTTGATGCCTACTGGAAGGCTGGATCTGATGCCGAGCTGTACCATTTTATTGGCAAGGATATCATCAACTTCCATGCCCTGTTCTGGCCTGCAATGCTGAGCTGTGCCAACTTCCGGACCCCCAGCGCGGTATTCGCACACGGTTTTGTCACCGTGAACGGCAAGAAAATGTCCAAGTCACGCGGCACGTTCATTAAAGCCCGAACCTATCTCGAACACCTCGATCCCGAGTATCTTCGATACTACTTCGCGGCCAAGCTCACCAGCAACGTAGATGATCTGGACCTGAATCTGGAGGACTTTGCGCAACGTGTGAACTCGGATCTGGTCGGGAAAGTTGTAAATATCGCCAGCCGCTGTGCCGGCTTTATTTCGAAGCGTTTCGACGGCAAGCTCTCAAGTGATTCGAGCGAACCCGAACTGTTGCAGAAGTTCATCGATGCGGGTGATGCCATTGCTCAGCGCTATGAAGAACGGGAGTTCGGTAAGGCTATCCGACTGATTATGGAGTTGGCGGACCAGGCCAATCAATACATCGATGAGCAAGCGCCCTGGGTGGTGGCAAAGCAGGAAGGGCGCGATGCAGAGCTGCAGCAAATCTGTTCTAACGGCATCAATATGTTCCGGCAGCTGATGATTTATCTGGCGCCGGTGCTGCCGGCCATGACAGAGAAAGCCGAAGCCTTTCTGAATGAAGAACTGAGTTGGTCAAGCCGACACACGCTGCTCCTGGGCCATCAAATCAATAAATTCAAAGCGATGATGACCCGAGTCGAAATGCCAAAAATAGATGCCATGCTCGAAGCTTCCAAAGAAGCTGTGGTCGAGGAAATGGCATTGAACGCCACAAAAGAGACCCGCAAAGCGCCGGGCGGGGAAAACATTGCCGATGAAATCGGGTTCGAGGATTTTGCCAAGGTCGACCTGCGTATTGCGCGTATCGTCACGGCGGAACATGTAAAGGGCGCAGACAAGTTACTTAAACTGACCCTGGACCTGGGCACAGAAACCCGCCAAGTATTTTCGGGAATAAAATCGGCTTACCAGCCGGAAGACCTTGAAGGCAAGCTGACCGTTCTGGTCGCCAATCTGAAACCCCGGAAGATGAAATTCGGACTGTCCGAAGGGATGGTGCTGGCGGCCGGTCCCGGTGGCAAGGACATCTGGTTACTCGAACCCCATCCAGGTGCTCAACCTGGCATGCGTATCATGTAGAGGCCTGATAAGTAGGATGACGGAATATTTACTGATCCTGGTCAGCACCATACTGGTCAACAACTTTGTTCTGGTGCAGTTCCTCGGCCTGTGCCCGTTCATGGGAGTGTCCAATAAGCTGGATACGGCCATGGGCATGTCACTGGCGACCACGTTTGTGCTGACCTTATCGTCGCTGTGCAGCTACCTGGTCTACAGCCTGTTGCTGCAACCGCTGGGCATTGAGTATCTGCAAACAATCTCCTTTATTCTGGTCATTGCGGTCGTTGTTCAGTTTACTGAAATGGTGGTCCGTAAAACGAGCCCGCTACTGTATCGTGTACTGGGTATTTTTCTGCCACTGATCACGACAAACTGCGCGGTACTGGGCGTCGCCCTGCTGAATATCAAGAAACAGAACGGCTTTGTCGAATCGGTCATCTACGGCTTTGGCGCTGCGCTGGGTTTTTCTCTGGTGCTGGTATTATTTTCAGCCATGCGTGAACGCATCGCGGTTGCAGACGTCCCTGCACCGTTCAAGGGCTCCGCCATCGGTATGATAACCGCAGGGCTGATGTCTCTGGCATTTATGGGCTTTACAGGGCTGGTCAGTATCTGATGCTTGTATTGACCGCGATCATTACCCTGACCCTGCTGGCCATCGGCTTTGGCGCATTGCTCGGCTTTGCGGCAATTCGCTTCAAAATGCAGGGCAACCCGGTTGTCGACCAGATCGACAGCCTGTTACCACAGACTCAGTGCGGGCAGTGCGGACATCCAGGCTGTCGACCCTATGCAGAAGCAATCGCCAATGGCGAGGACATTAATAAGTGCCCTCCCGGAGGTGAAGCCACGATTCAGGCACTGGCAGACCTGCTGGATGTTGAACCCATGGCGCTGGATGCCGAGCATGGCCAGGAAAAACCCAAACAGGTCGCCGTGATACGTGAAGATGAATGCATCGGGTGCACCAAGTGTATTCAGGCCTGCCCGGTAGATGCCATTTTGGGTGCGGCCAAACACATGCATACCGTGATTGAATCAGAATGCACCGGCTGCGATCTCTGTGTCGAGCCATGCCCGGTCGACTGTATCGACATGGTCGATGTGGAACATGGACTTTCAGACTGGAAGTGGACCTCACCAGACAGGTCAATGTTAATCGCGACTGACCGCTCATCCACTGAATATGGCCGGAGCACTAACGCCGCATGACTGCGCCTGTATCCAATCCAAACCATCCCAAAAGAGCGGTGCATGCATTTCATGGTGGCATTCATCCGCCCGAGCATAAGGTGGATTCCAATCAGACACCGATTGCAACATCGCCATTGCCTCCGCGTCTGATCATGCCCTTGCAGCAACATCTGGGCAAAGCTGCCAAGCCGATCGTGGCGGTTGGTGATCATGTCCTCAAAGGCCAGCGCATTGCAGAGGCAGATGGCGCGATCAGCGCTCATGTGCATGCACCTACTTCAGGTACGATTACCGCCATTGAGGACCGTGCCATTCCGCACCCTTCAGGCCTAAGCGATCGCTGCATCGAAATCCGGACGGATGGGGAAGATCGCTGGATCGAACTGGAAGCCAACGAACACTATGAAACACTGTCCGTCGAAGAAATTCGGGACAAAGTCCGTGGGGCAGGCATTGCCGGTATGGGTGGCGCCGGATTTCCGACCGAAATCAAGATGCACCCGCCACAGCAGGACAAGGTCAATACCCTGATTATCAACGCCGCGGAATGTGAGCCCTACATCACGGCAGATGACAGACTCATGCGTGAACGCGCCGATGAGCTGGTGAAGGGTATCGAGATCATGGCTTATGCACTGCAGCCAGGCGAGTGCCTGATCGGCATAGAGGACAATAAACCCGAAGCCATTGAAGCGCTGAAAAGGGCGGTAGGCGGAACACGCATTGAAGTCGTTGTCGTGCCAACCAAATACCCCTCCGGTGGTGAAAAACAGCTGATTAAACTGCTGACCGACAAAGAAGTCCCGAGTGGCCGAATTCCTGCCGATATCGGCATTGTTTGTCAGAACGTCGGTACCGCTGTTGCGGTTTTTCGGGCTGTACGTTTCGGCGAGCCACTGATTTCGCGCATTACCACCTTAACCGGGGATCAGATTTCCCGTAAAGGAAATGTCGAAGTGTTGCTGGGCACCCCTATTCAATGGTTGCTGAATCAGTATGGCTATCAGGCCGGCAACCCCGAACGAATCATCGTTGGTGGTCCAATGATGGGCTATGCATTGAATGACCCTGATGCGCCAGTTGTCAAAACCACCAACTGCCTTTTGGCTCCATCTGCCGAGGAGCTGCCACTCGCTGAACCCGCCCAGGCCTGCATACGGTGTGGATTGTGCGCTGAAGCCTGTCCGGCTGAATTGCTGCCGCAGCAACTGTACTGGTTTGCACGCAGTCAGGAGCATGAAAAAGCCGAGCACCACAACCTGTTCGATTGTATCGAATGCGGTGCCTGCTCCTATGTCTGCCCCAGTGCGATTCCTTTGGTTCACTATTACCGTCATGCCAAAAGTGAAATCAAACAGCACCGCCAGGAACAGGAAAAGTCAGACCGGGCACGCATTCGCTTTGAAGCACGACAAGAACGACTGGAACGCGAAAAACAGGAAAAAGAAGCCAAGCGTAAAGCACGCGCAGAAGCCGCCGCCAAAGCACAGGCAGCAAAACAGGCGCCTGCTGCACCGGCCAAGCCTGTTGAAACAGCGGCTTCAGCACCTGCACAGAATGATCCCAAACAAGCTGCCATTGAGGCCGCGTTGGCCAGAAAACAGTCTTCGAATCAGGAGGCCGAGGATCCTGAAGCTCTTAAGACGGCCTTGGATAAAGCAATAGCGAAGCTGGACAAGATGCTGGACGCGCTTGAGCAGGCCAAACAAGATAACCCGGATCAAGTGGAAAAACTGACCCGGGCAGTGGAAAAGAACCAGGTCAGGGTCAATCAGGCGCGGCAAAATTACGAACGTGCACTTGCCTCATCCAATACGCAAGCCGCAAACACGACAGCCAAAGCGCCGCCAGAACCGAAAGAGCTGCCCAGTCGCGAGCAACTGGTAACGAACCTGGAAAAGGCCAGGGCCAAGCTGGAAAAAATGAGCGACGCTTTGGAACAGGCCCAATCCGAACAACCAGAGCAGGTTGAAAAGCTTATTCGGTCGGTCGAAAAAAACCGTATTCGTGTCGAAGCAGCAGAAAGGGCTTTGGCAGAAGCCGATAAGCAAGAGGATGTTCGCTAATGGCATTACTGACTCTGTCTTCCCCGCATGCTAAAGGCAGTAACCGTACTTCCGATCTGATGCGCTGGGTTATTCTTGCCTGTGTACCAGGGCTGGCCCTGCAAACCTACTTTTTTGGTTGGGGCAATTTACACAACGTCTTGTGGTGCGCATGTATTGCACTGAGTTGCGAGGCGATCGTACTGAAATTGCGTGGGCGTGCACCCGCTTTTTATCTTAAAGACTACAGCGCGCTGGTGACAGCCGTGCTACTGGGACTTGCCTTGCCTCCGTTGGCTCCCTGGTGGATCAGTCTGGTTGCCACCACTTTTGCGATTGTCTTTGCCAAGCATCTTTATGGCGGCATGGGGTACAACCCCTTCAATCCGGCGATGGCCGGTTACGCACTGGTATTGATTTCATTCCCTGTTGCGATGACGACTAACTGGGCGACACCCTCTTCAATGCTGGCGGACGGGCAACTCGGGCTAGGGGATACCCTGGCGGTTATCTGGCAACAGAGTCCTCTCCCGGACGGTTTCAGTGGCGCCACCCCTTTGGACGTGTACAAGCATGAAATTGCTTACAAGACCGAGGAAACCGTCAGAGCGTTCGCCGTCTTTGGCGAGCATTTCGCGCTTGGCTGGGAATGGGTCAATGTCGCCTTTCTGCTGGGCGGCCTGGTACTCCTTGGACTTAAGATCATTCCCTGGCAAACGCCGGTAGCTGTTCTCACCGGATTGGCCGTCCCAAGCCTGTTGCTGGGCTCGGATGCGGATCAGTATACCCCGCTGTCAATTCACCTGCTTGCCGGGGCTACCATGCTTGGCGCATTCTTTATTGCGACAGATCCGGTATCCTCTTCGACCACGCCTCTGGGAAGACTGGTCTATGGCTTTGGCATTGGACTACTGACCTATATTATACGGACCTGGGGAGGCTACCCTGATGCATTTGCGTTCGCCGTTCTGCTGATGAATTTTGCTGCGCCGTTGATTGACGTCTATACCCAACCCAGAACATATGGCTTTGCCGGCCCCAAACGCGGACCAAAGTCCCGTGAAAATCAGTGATTGAAACACTATGACTGCAACAGACCCGCATCAGACAGATGCACAGCAAACGAACGAACCGGTGGAAACAATGTGGTCCAGCATCGCAAAATCCGTCACAGGACTGGCGCTGTTCGCGATCATTACCGCCGGCTTGATTGCACTGACGCAAGTCACTACCGCCGACAGAATTGAGCAACAGGTTCGCAAAGCCAAAGCCAAAGCTCTGCTTGATATCGTGCCCTTAAGCGAACACAACAACGACATGTTAAATGAGGCCTATTCGATTCAGGCCAGTGAACTGGGACTGGAAGAGCCGGAGCAGGCATTTGTGGCCCGACAGGACGGTTTACCGGTCAGCCTGATTATTCCTTTGGTCGCGCCAGATGGTTATACAGGGCCGATTCGTATGCTGATCGGTATCGATATGGCCGGACAAATCAAAGGTGTACGCGTTGTCGAACATAAAGAAACACCGGGTTTGGGTGACAAGATCGAATTACAGAAGTCTGACTGGATCAGACAATTTGATGGCCGCTCTCTGGACAATACTTCCAGAGATCAATGGAAGGTCAAAAAAGAGGGTGGCGAATTTGATCAGCTTACTGGTGCCACGATAACGCCTCGCGCTATCGTGCGTGCGGTGCGCAAGGCGCTGGTGTTTTATCGCCAACACCAGTCTGCCCTGCTGGCGACGAAACCCGGCGAGTCCTTTAGTGACAAAGCAATAGGGAACCCCTAGAACATGGCTACCAGCAATTTGAATACCATCGTTAAAAACGGCCTCTGGGACAATAACCCGGCGCTGGTCCAGTTACTGGGACTCTGCCCTTTGCTCGCAGTCACCGGCACCGTAGTGAACGCACTCGGCTTGGGGCTGGCCACGACGATGGTCCTGCTTGGTTCCAATATTTCGGTTTCACTGATCCGAAACTTCGTCTCTGAATCCATTCGTTTACCCGCCTTCGTCATGATCATCGCGTCACTCGTGACCTGCGCAGAGCTGCTTATGAAGGCATTCACCTACGAGCTGTATCAAATCCTGGGGATTTTTATTCCGCTGATCGTGACCAACTGTGCCATTCTGGGCCGGGCTGATGCATTTGCCTGCAAGAATCCCATCCTGCCGGCCGCAACCGACGGCTTGATGATGGGACTGGGATTCACCGCCGTACTGATTCTGCTCGGAGGCATGCGCGAAGCCATTGGACAAGGCACGCTGTTTGCGGATATGCAGCTGATTTTTGGTCCTGCGGCGGAAAGCTGGAAAATTGTGCTGATAGAAGACTATGCCAACTTCCTGTTTGCGGTGCTGCCACCAGGGGCATTCGTCGCAATGGGCCTGATCATTGCGCTCAAAAATATCATTGACCAACGTATCGAAAACAAGCGGGCGCTTGCGACTCCAAAAACCGAAGTCGGCAGTAAACGCGTCAGGGTGACCGGCAAAATTGCTTGAACCTTAAGCCTGCAGACTGTGATAGTTCGTAAATTTTGAATTCACAGACCGCAGCATGACAACCAATTCACGTATCCTTCATTCGAGACTTGCCGGGTGTCGGGTCTGTTTGTAGCATACGGCTTCTTTACCGAACATTAAGTCCGCGTCCTATGGAGAACGGAATGAAGAAAATTCTAGTCACTTTGATTGTTGTATCCGGTCTGTTTTTGAATGGATGTCAAAGCTTTCAGAAAGAACGTGATCTTGAAATGTATATTGTCGGTACAGCTCTGACCTACGCTGCCGCCAAGCATATTTGCAGAAACAGCGTTAACCACGATGAAAAATGCGGTCTTGGTGCGGCTGCCGCATTCGTTCTTTGGTATTGATCGCGCCGCTTCGCAGAGCGTAACTGCTCCACATTGCTGACTGAAAGGCTACGATTGCATCCGCGCAGGGCTCACGGACGAGGTAGCCAACGTTTGATGCTGCTGTCGGGCTTGAGATAAGGCTCAAGTGCCTCATACCAGCTATATATCTGCGCCCGGTAACGCGCTTCGCACTGTTGCAGGCGCGCCTCCTCCCAAGCCAGTGCTTCCAAGGTTTCCTCGTAAGGCACGTAATCCTTTCCCAACACCGTGCACAAGATCAGTTGGTAGCGACTACGGTCGAATTCCATTTCAGATTGGCTGCTTCCTTCCTGCAGCGAGTGGCTGGCATCATCCACCACCAGATACTCTTCAGCCGCATCCAACAAATACTGATTATCGTAAAGATTCAGAAGCATCAAAGTGGCAAAGCTATCCAGCGCGTATGCTTCCTCACCTCGAATCGGCAAAGCAAACTGGCTGACGAGAATACGCCCAAGTTCAAACCAGAACATTTGCTCTACCGCAGCACTGTATATTTTTTTCTGAACCCTCTCCCTCGCATAACGGGATTTCACACTGCCGAGAATCTGACGAAGAGTCGTCACTGGAATGAAAGAGGCATTCTTCCGGCTATCAAAATATCGAACATTGCCGCTATAAATCACAATTTCAACAGGTACCGACAACTGGATAGATTGCGTCACAAACGATTCGATGCGATCCGGAACACCAGAAGACTCCAATATGGTGCGGATATCCTGTTGGTATGCGTCCGGTTCCAGGTCCCAACGGACACTCAGGCCCTCTGCTCTGACGCCCAAGCACATGGGCAAGAGCAGTATGCACAGGTTTAACGGTCTAAGAGACATGCCTGAAAAAATTCTTATCGTCTTCACCGATTGATCATACCAAGGCCAGATTCTCGAGCAAATATTGCTGAGCGCTGAGTCGAGCCTCACCCTCCCCGGGTTGCCGCTGAATATAACTGCCATCACTTTGCATAATCCAGCTTTGGCAATTGTCATTCAGATAAGCGCCAAGCTCTTCCTGCACACGCTGCATCAGCTTTTTATTCTCTATCGGAAAACAGGTCTCGACACGATTCAGGAGGTTACGCACCATCCAGTCGGCGCTGGCCCCATAGATTTCCTCATTGCCATCGTTGTGAAAACAGTAGACACGCGTGTGCTCCAGAAATCTACCAATGATCGATCGAACAGTAATATTTTCGGACACCCCCTCTACACCGGGTCGAAGACAGCAAATGCCTCTGACAATCAATTCGATCGGAACGCCCGCCTGGGACGCTTTGTACAAGGCTCGAATAACTTTGGGCTCGGACAGCGAGTTCACCTTTACGATAATGCCTGAAGGTTTACCTGCGAGCGCGTTTTCAGCCTCGCGGTCAATCAACTGAATCAAGCGTTCGTGCAGAGTGAAAGGCGCATGAAACAGCTTTTTGATTTTCAGTACTTTCCCCATGCCTGTGAGTTGCTGAAAGATTTTGTGGACATCCTTGCCCAGCGCATCGTCACTGCTCATAAAGCTGTAGTCTGTATACAAGCGGGCATTCCCGGCATGGTAATTCCCGGTTCCCAGATGCACGTAATGTTTAAATCCGCTGGCTTCCCGACGAACGATCAGAATCATCTTGGCATGGGTCTTGTACCCGACGACTCCATAAACAACGACTGCACCGGCTTCCTGAAGACGGCTGGCCAATTCGATATTTTCCGCTTCGTCAAAGCGTGCGGTCAGCTCAATCACGGCAGTCACTTCCGTCCCTCGTCTTGCTGCATCCACGAGCGCAGCAACTACCTCGGAATTTGCACCGGTCCGGTAAAGCGTTTGCTTGATCGCCACCACATCCGGATCTTTTGCAGCTTCTCGCAGCAGGTCAACCACAGGTGTAAAGCTCTGAAACGGGTGATGCAACAGGATATCGCGCTGCTGCAAGGTACTCATAATGCTTTTACCGCTTTTGAGGAGCTTGGGCAGTCCCGGGGCAAACCCAGGATAAAGCAGATCTGACCTGTCCAGTAGACCCGGGAGACTCATCAGACGAGCAAGATTGACGGGGCCCTTGACCTGATACAGCTCGGCCTGGCTTAAACCAAACTGACTCAGGAGAAAGTTCACCAGATGCTCCGGACAGTTGTCCACCAGCTCCAGTCTGACTGCTTCACCAAAACGGCGAGACAATAGCTCACCTTTCAGTGCGGAAGCCAGGTCCTGCATATCATCATGCTCGATTTCAAAATCCGCATTGCGCGTCAGTCGAAACTGATAACAACCAATGACGCTCATACCAGGAAAAAGCTGGTCTGCAAATGCATGGATAACTGAAGACAGGAACACCAGCTCGTCACCATCGGAAACGTCCGGAGGAAGTTTGACGATACGCGGCAGTGACTTCGGTGCAGGGACGATTGCCATGCCGGTTTCCCGGCCGAAGGCATCCTTACCATCCAGCTCGACGATAAAATTGAGGCTCTTGTTCACCAATCTCGGAAAGGGGTGTGAAGGGTCCAGTCCGATCGGATTGATGACTGGCAATATTTCGTGTTCAAAATACGCGCGTAACCAATCAGTCTGCTGCTCATCCCATTCCGTGCGCCTCAGAAAGCGGATGTTTTGCGCCTCCAACGCAGGCAGAAGCTCGTCATTCAGGATGTCATACTGTTGTTGCACCAGATCATGGGTAATGACATCAACTTCCTGCAAGGTCTTCAGCGGTGCTTGCCCATCCGGACCGACTGTTTCACGCCCATACTTGATCTGGTGATTCAGACCGGCCACGCGAATCTCGAAAAACTCATCCATATTGCTGCTGAAAATACAGCAAAACTGGAGCCGGTTGAGCAAAGGGTGATTCTGATCCCTGGCCTGTTCCAGAACCCGCTTGTTAAACTGCAAATGGCTCAGTTCACGGTTAAAATAGAATTCGTGAGCATGCAGATCAACCTCCGGGGGGGCCTGCTCGTGTTCATCCTTGCTGATTTCGGTGGTCACACTAGATTGCCTGTAAATGTGGGTAGTTTATGCCTTGCCGCGCAATAACTCGGCGGCTTCTTTGGCAAAGTACGTCAATATCGCATCTGCACCGGCGCGCTTGATACATAGCAGGGACTCCAGAATTATCTTGTCCCGATCCAACCAGCCATTCTGTATGGCCGCCATATGCATGGCGTATTCGCCACTGACCTGGTAAACAAATGTCGGTACCTGCAGCTCGTTTTTCACACGCTGTACAATATCCAGATAGGGCATGCCGGGTTTTACCATGACCATATCAGCGCCTTCTTGCAGATCCATGACAACTTCATGCAAGGCTTCATCCTGATTGGCAGGGTCCATTTGATAGCTGAATTTATCGGCTTTACCCAGATTGGCAGCCGAACCAACGGCATCCCTGAACGGGCCATAATATGCTGAGGCATATTTAGCGGCATACGACAGAATCAGTGTTTCGCTGAAGCCCTTGGATTCAAGCGCCTCGCGAATCGCACCAATGCGGCCATCCATCATATCCGAGGGCGCGACGATATCCGCGCCCGCCTCTGCGTGAGAGAGTGCCTGTCGGCGCAAGGCATCAACTGTTGTGTCGTTTAACACATACCCTTGGTCATTGATAATGCCATCCTGACCATGCGTGGTGAAGGGGTCAAGCGCAACATCCGTGATGACGCCCAGCTCCGGTAACGCTTTTTTCAACGCTCTGACACAGCGCTGTACCAGCCCTTCCGGATTCCATGCCTCTTTCGCATCCAGGGATTTTACGTCGGTCGGTGTAACCGGAAACAAGGCGATCGCGGGTATGCCCAAATCAAAAAGTAATTCCGCTTCTTTCACCAGCAGGTCGATACTCATGCGCTCGACACCAGGCATCGATGGGACAGCTTCGCGCTTGCCAAAGCCATCCAGAATAAAGACAGGATAAATCAGGTCATCGGTACTCAATGTCGATTCACGCATCAAGCGGCGAGAAAAATCCTGATAGCGCATGCGGCGCATACGGGTTGCGGGGTAATGACGATTCACAGCTTGAGCCACCTTACGTTTTCCGGATAGTCAATAAATCAACCTCTAAGGTTAGCCGATTATGACTTCAAAGTCCTGATATACATCAATAATCGGATCAGGGAACTAGTTCTCGCGCTATCATGTCCTATAGTGTCTGTAATGGTCGGCCTTCAGGTCTCACTCGCCCTCAATCAAGGTTTTATTATGTCGCGTCAAAAACTGCTTATTCTGTCTGTTCTGCTGGTGCTGTTCGGCGGTTTTATCTTTTTCGATATCGGGCACTATTTGTCACTCGAGTACTTTCAGGCCCAGAAGAATCATTTTTTCGAGTATCAACAGAACAACCCTGTTCAAAGCGCCGCAATCTATTTTTCAGTGTACGTTGTGATCACCGCGCTTTCGCTGCCAGCCGCAGCGGTCGTCACCCTCATTGGAGGGGCGCTGTTCGGCCTGCTCTACGGCACGATCCTAGTGTCTTTTGCCAGTACGCTCGGCGCAACATTGGCATTCTTGTTGGCGCGAACGCTTTTTAGAGACAGTGTACAGAAACGCTTTTCCAGCAGTCTTAAGAAAATCAATCAGGGTATCGCGAGAGAAGGAGATTTCTATCTGTTCGGGCTGCGTCTGGTTCCGGTATTTCCATTCTTCGCCGTGAACCTGCTCATGGGGCTAACCCACATGCCGGCCACGCGATTTTTTATCGTCAGTCAGATCGGGATGCTACCCGGTACGATTGTCTACGTGAATGCAGGCACCCAGATAGCGCAATTGGAATCTCTGTCAGGGATCGCCTCACCCGGACTACTGCTGTCTTTTGCATTATTGGGGCTGCTGCCTTTGGTTTCGAAACGTGTGCTCGACGGACTCAGGGCAAAACGGGTTTACAGCAATGTTGACAGGCCCAAACAATTTGACACCAACATGGTGGTGATCGGAGCAGGCTCGGGAGGACTGGTCAGTGCTTATATTGCCGCAGCTACCAAGGCCAAGGTCACACTCATCGAAAAAAACAAGATGGGCGGCGACTGCCTGAATACCGGTTGCGTACCCAGCAAGGCTATTATTCGTTCAGCTAGCGCGGCTGATCAGGTCCGCAGTGCCGGGCATTTTGGCGTTAAGGCATCGCTCGATCAGGTGGATTTCACGCGGGTCATGCAACGTGTTCATGAGGTCATCAAAAAGATTGAGCCACATGACTCGGTTGAGCGGTACACCGAACTCGGTGTCGATTGTGTCCAAGGTGAGGCGCGCATTCTGGATCCGTTCCGCGTGCAGGTGAATGGGCGTACCATTGCCACTCGCAATATTGTCGTCGCTACCGGAGCACATCCGGCCACACCCCGGATAGATGGCATTGACGGCTGCCCCCACTATAACTCGGATACCATCTGGTCACTGAAAGACCAGCCCCGCAAACTGCTGGTGATAGGTTCAGGCCCCATCGGCTGCGAATTGGCACAAAGTTTTCGAAGACTGGGGAGCGAAGTTTGCATGGTGAATCGTTCAGACCGCATCCTCGCCAAAGAAGACCCGGAGGTCTCCCAAGTCGTCAGAGATCAATTTATACAGGAGGGAATCTCACTGTACCTGGGGGCAAACATCCATCAGATTTATTACTGCAAAACGCACAACAGTCATGTATTGGAGCTGGACTATCAGAATGAGGCCCATACGATTGAATTCGACTGTCTGTTGACTGCTACCGGCCGAACGCCCAATACCATCGGTTTTGGGCTTGAGGATCTCGGCGTAGAGCTGAATGATAACGGAACGATCAAGGTAAATGAGTACTTACAGACCAACTATCCGAATATCTATGCCTGTGGCGATGTCAGCGGCCCCTATCAATTGACCCACGCGGCTTCTCACCAGGCCTGGTATGTCGCAGTCAACGCGTTATTCGGACGGTTCAAGAAATTCAAAGTGGATTACCGGGTGATTCCATGGTCCACCTTTACGGATCCGGAAGTGGCTCGTGTCGGACTCAGTGAAACCGAAGCAAAAGCCGAAGGGGTTGAATACGAAGTGACGCGCTACGACCTGGATGATCTTGACCGCGCAATTGCCGACTCACATGACAGTGGCTTTGTAAAAGTGCTGACGGCGAAGGGTTCTGACAAGATTATTGGTGCTTGCATCGTAGGGAAACATGCGGGGGACCTGCTGGCCGAGTTCGTATTGGCCATGAAGCATGGCCTGGGGCTCAACAAGATCCTAGGAACGATCCACTCCTACCCGACGATGATGGAAGCCAACAAATACCTCGCAGGTGAATGGAAACGCAACCATACGCCCGACCTGGCAATGAAGCTGTTGCCACGCTTTCATGCCTGGATGAGGAACCGCTAACGGAGAGTCGCTTCAGACTTGAAGAAGGGTAAGGTGCAGGACTGGTTTCATCGCCAACACAAACAGCACGCCCGCAACCATCATGCAGAAGGCACCGAAGGCCTGAGAACTGCGAATTTTCAGTTGCTGCCTTTTATCCATCCAGGCATTTCGCCACTTGCTGCAGGCGGTCGGTTCAAACAGACACAGCTGTGGGCAACCGAATCGGGAATGCTCAAAATCGTTAATACCCTGAGCGTCCTGATCACGCGTATATAGAATCAGGATGGCAAAACACAAGGCCAGAACAACCGATGCCAGCACAATTTTGATCGTGGAAAGCTCAAAACTGGAAAATATGGCTGCGCTGATCAGACAGGCGAACAGCAATAATTGAGAGAACACGAGTATGGAAATACTTTTACTGCTTCTTCGTTGACGACGCCTGGTTTTTGCAACCTTGAGACCCACGCAGTCTCCGACATGAAAACGACCTGAGGTCGCCGGATCGATCACGGTAAACGTCACTGGGCCCGATTCAGACTGATACTCCACTACCGGATAGAAACCATTTTTCACATATGGATCTAAAGCATTCTGCGGAACGCAAGGAACAAAGACTTGCTGTATGGAAACAACCTTGGCGGGAACGGAATAGACACCCAGTAGAAACCTGACATAGTCCTTTATCAGGAAAACACTCGCCGCAGCAAGCGTCAGGCCTACGACAAAAATAAAAATATCCATTTATTTAGCGGTCCTTGAACAACAAGAATGTACGTTCGTCACAACCAGATGCCAACAAAAGAGCAACACAACAAACCCGACCACGTCACACCTAAAACGAGAACGAAGTCTCAAAGGAGGCAGGATTATCCCATATTTTCAGGTGCTGACAAGAGATAATTCAGACTTTGTTTATTTTGCGCACAAAAAAAGGCGCTTCTGCGCCTTTGTTATCAACTACTCAAACAATAATAGGATGCTGCGAATACTACTAAATGCCAGAACAACTGCTCAGAGATATTCGTGACTAGATGGGCGCAGATCCGTATGTCATTGAGGGCTTTTTGGGAGGATCAGCTCGAACATTATCAGCTATTTGCTTTACCTGCCCTCCTTTTTTTAGAAAGGACTCAACATCACTGGACAACTGCTTGCGAACAGATTCCCGCAATGCAGCCGGCGATTCACTACTACATTCAACGATTACTGAAGCTTGCTTTGACATAATTACACACCTTACTTACCAACGGACAGAGACAATCCCCTGAACCGCGCGGTTTTTTTGTTTTACTTCACTTTTCTTTATATAGGCCTGTTTTTCCTGCCCATGACAGCCAGGCTTTGGTAATGAACCTGCATAAGACAGCAGCACACTGCCGGCAAACAATAAAAGATCCATCAATCTTATATTTAACAGTACGCTAGTCAATAAATATAAAGCATAATATTAATAAATCAAGGTAATTTATTGGTTTATAACGTATTTTAATTATTATCTGTTTAAGTGCGTAAAGACGGCCCATGTGACTCGTGAAGTTTTGCTAATAAAAGTTGAGAATTGCAAAGTCGGCGGGCACTTTTCAGGATCTTGGCTAGGCTGAATTTATGCGCAATGGAAAATAGCGACAGCGCAAGGTTTTCTCCAAGGTTATTTTCCAATCCCTAGTTGTTATAGAAACTTTTGGGAATCCATTTTGGATTCCCTTTTTTTGTTTCTTTTGCAGCCCTTTGCCGTATTTCGTGTTACATCATGCTGCCCCTTACCGTTTTTGCTCTCACAGGAAATATCCGTAAAATGATTCGCTTTTAAACCATAAAGACCAGACCATGGGTAAACTAGCCGAACTTAGCCGGGAACTACTGCGTCATTCACCGCAGCTTAACTTTAATGCGATCGAAGTCGGCGCAATGCCGATTCCAGGTCATCCGGAGCCAATACATGCATTATTGAACTTGTTCAAAGACAGTACACTCTATGCTTTTGAACCGGATCAGGAAATGTGCGAGCAGCTAAACGCATCCAGCCCTGCCAATATTCGGTACATTCCGAAAGCCCTGGGTGTATCCAATACGCAGGCGACGCTGTATAAAACAGAAAACAGAAGCTGTTATTCGCTGTATCAACCCAACGAAGCTTTTTGCGGCTTATACCGGGGCATGGAATCGATGAAGACGATCGGTACTGAAGCCATCGATGTATATACCATGGACAGTCTGCTTGAAACTGGAGATATCGATGATCCGGACACGATTAAAATTGATGTTCAGGGAGCCGAGCTGGATATTTTCAAAGGTGCCAATCGGTCACTTGAATCAACCTTGCTTATCGTCGCCGAAGTAGAGTTTGTTCCTTTATACAAGGAACAACCCCTGTTCGGTGATGTCGCTGGCTATTTAAGGGAGCAGGGCTTTATGTTTCACAAGTTCAGCGGAATCTGTGGTCGAAACCTTGCGCCGGTGGATCTGGGACAGCACATTAATCAGGGCTCACAGCAGATGTGGTCGGACGCAATTTTTATCCGGGATCTTTCTGAACTGGACCGCTTGTCCACTGAAGCGCTGCTCAAGTTGGCACTGTTTTCCATTATTTATCAGAGCCCGGATTTATGTCATTTTTGTCTGGCAAGGGTCGATGAGCGCGATAACACGAGTTTGGCGGAAAGTTTCATCCGACTTCTAAATGCGTAAACGATACTGCATTGTCGTTGCCTGCTACTGATCAGGTTTTTGCAGTGTAATGTGGCTGATGTCGGGCACGCTGACCGGCACCTCCTCCTTTTCATCCTGAAGGTCGCTGCCAGGAGGCAATATCTCTATGCCGCCTAACTCCTTGAGCTCAACCTCTGGCACCGGTTCGGATTCGTCCGAGAGCCTTACACCTACCGGCTCCAGGTCCAGCGCGCTCTTTGAAAGAATGTCGTCGACTTTATCTCCGGCAATTCCTGTTTGGTCCTGCGAATCATGCCTGGCCTCAGTATCCTGCCCCATTGGCGCATCCGCGTGATTCCTGTCACTTGCCGGAGGAGATGCCGCCGCTGCTTGTCGCTCTGTTGAAGGATCGTCCGAAGACATACCCGAAGAGTCCGGATGAAATTCCTGACCGGGTTGACCCATCATTTCAATTTTGCAGACGGCACCTCTTTTCGCCATAGCGCCGACATATTTTTGCGCCGTTTCATAATCCAGCTTGTTACGTATCACCACCCGATTTCCGGTGAACATTCTTTCGACCTGGTCGACCGAGGCCTTGAACATCGCTGCTACATTCTGTTTTACATCAGCCTCGGCAACACCATCGGTCAGTTGTCCGTAAAATGCCAATTCAAGATTATTTGATCCCATGGTTTTCGTAGCTCATTCTTCAACTAAACATCGTCTATTCAGCATAGACTATTCGGCTCTGATCGTACGCCTTCAATCCTGCCAAACCCGGAAACAATTGCGCCCGGCCTCTTTGGCTTTATAAAGGGCCTGATCGGCACAATCAAACAACACATTGGTATCCTTGCCCTCAGCAAACTCGACCAAACCAAATGAAATGGTCACCTGTAATTTTTCATCCCTGAAATGGAATGGCAATCTGGAGATCGTGTCTCGCATCTTTTCTATCACGCCTTTTGCAACGTCCAATTCGGTTTCCGGAAGAATCAGAACAAACTCTTCTCCACCATAACGCGCTACAAAATCAGTTTGTCGAATTCTGGCCTGCATCTCCTTGGCCAGAATCTGGAGCACCTTGTCCCCTGACAAGTGTCCGTAATTGTCGTTTATCGCCTTGAAGTGATCCACATCAGCAATCACCAGTGTTGCGGGTTTGCGGTAGCGCTTCCAACGCTCATACTCCAGCGAAACACGGTCATCATAAGCCTCCCTGTTGGGCAATTGCGTTAACGCATCAGTTAGAGCCTTGCTGCGCTCCTCCTTCAAACGCTTGCGGAAAAACCGGGTCTCTTCTTCCAGCGCCTGAAACCTCAAACGCATCGCTTCAAGCTCCTTGGCCTTATTTTCCTCTATCTGACGACCGGTTTCAGAAAACCGATCCAGCACCGCTGTAATATTCTCGACTTGGGTGCGAATCGAAGTTTTCAGGGTTTCGACATCATCGGTCTCAACAAGACTGGTAGCCATCGTCGCGATTTGGCTGCGCATTTGCTGGTCCAGCATCTGCTCTTCATTACGCAGACCATCGTCTGCCTGAATGGTTTCCAGTACAAAATTCTGAATTTTCTGAAGGCGCTCATCAATATCAATCAGAAACTGGCCAAATTCCCGCTGACCCCGACCGACCGCCGACAGCACGACACTGGACAGATCATCCAGAGTCGGCCCCAGCTCATACCAGTTCAATTTTTGCGCAATACGTGTCCGTAAGTCGTCCAGTGCCCTTTGCGAACTTTCGGGGAAGGTCAATTGATCCAGCAAATTGTTCATGGTCGCAGCAATGTGCGCGGAAATGGCAGAAAACCCGGGAATGACCTCATCTTCCTCGTCCTGTCGCGCGTCGATATCGAGCGCATCATCAAGATTTTCTATCGCTACGCTTTCTTTTTGCTGCGGCTTATCCGAGCCAAAGAGTCGATCAAGCAAACCCACCTGGCTGGATTCTTCCGTATCCTGGGTTTCCAGAATTGTGCCTTGAAGCGCGGCATATTCCTCAAGCAAGGGAACAAAACGACCACTGGTCAGGTTTTTAGGAGAGATGGATTTGCTCAGTTTTTTCAGCGCTGAACGCTGGCTTCGTGGCGGCTTAAGGGCCAACAGCTGGGTAACCAGCTGATCGAAAACCAACACAAACTGTTTCAGATTATTCGCTTTGGTTTCATCAAACTCAGACAAGGCCCGGTCAATCTCGTTTAACTGCCCGGAAAGCGCGTCCAGACTCAGATCCTTTGATTTTATCTGTTGCCTTAAAACCTCTAGTTCCTGATCAAAAACCCGACTCTGCCCTTCAGCAGATAAGCAAATTCTTAGCAGCAATCGCTGCAGGATTGAGCGAAATTCCTGAGCATCATTGACGTCGACATCATAGCTTTCCTGCAGTGCAAAATACTTGTCTTTCCATCGATCCAGTTCCGTCGCGACATTCTTTGGCCTGTTCATGGCACTGCCCCCTGTCAGTCTTCAGTATCCGATTTTCGCGCTCGCGGATGAGCCGAGTCATACACTTCCGCAAGGTGTTTGAAGTCCAGATGAGTATAGACTTGAGTCGTGGAAATATCTGCATGGCCGAGTAATTCCTGAACCGCGCGCAGATTCTGGCTGGACTCGAGCATGTGACTCGCGAAAGAATGCCTTAAGGTGTGCGGTGAAAGACTGCTGGGAAGACCTTTTTCCTGCGCCCACAGTTTCAGCCGGGCTTGCACAGTTCTCGCACTAATGCGTCTTCCACGCTGACTGATAAAAAGTGCTTGTTCGTCGACAGCTGGCACATCTGAACGGAACAGAAGCCATTCTCGTATCGCCTCGACCGCTTTGCTGCCCACAGGTAAATCACGCTGTTTATTCCCTTTCCCGGTAACTCTGACAGAGGCCTGATCAAGATCAATCCGGGGAATATTCAGACCCACAAGTTCCGAGAGCCTTAGCCCTGAAGAATAGAGCAATTCGAACATGGCCCGATCGCGAATACGGTGCCAGTCGCCCTCGTCGGAATCCACCAAATGAATAGCCTGGTCAACCGCCAGTACGGAGGGCAGTTTTTTGTCGTATTTCGGCGCAGGAATATCGCTGCATGGATTATTCTCCAGGCCACTTTCACGCGCAAGATAACGATACAGGCTACGCAGAGATGACAGACTACGCTGAATACTTCGGCCGGACAGACCGGAGCGCTTTAGGCCAGCCACATACATCCGGATGTGTTCGTTGCGCAGGCTGTGCAGATCATCGTGCGCTTCGCGCTGGCACCAGTCCCGAAAGCGATGGAGATCGCGTGAATAGGCATCGAGTGTACGCGGTGAAAGCTGACGTTCGGTACTCAGATGATTAAAGAAAGCGTCCAACTCTTGTTCCACTCGCCAACTCCGGCTATTCGAGCAAAGTAGGGACCGATTCCTGTGTTTTGATGCTGCGGGATTTCAACAGGAGATCAGGCAGAATACGACTAATAAAATCACTGATGTAGGAAAGAAAAAGAGACCCCATAGAACTGTCGAAATGTTTTGGGTCGGTACTGCCAAGACAGAACATCCCCAGCACTTCGGCATTGCGAAGCGGGATAATAGCCGCTGATGCCACCTTTTCCCCATCGCTGCCAAACAGACACTTGCGTTGCTGGGTACTGAAGTGCCCGCAGACCGCGGAACTGCTGTCAATCAATGTACCCAGTTGCGATCGGGCTTCGTCAAATGGAACCAAAGTAATGTCCGAAATCGGATAATCCGTACTATCCCCAAAGACCACAACACTGCCAAAGTCGATTTTTTCATCGTTCCGGAACACTTCCTGCACAACGATTTCCACTTCATCCAGTGTCTTGACTTCAAGCAAGTTCAGCAAAAGTCGTTTGCTTTTCTCAAAGTGGCGGTCATTCTCGCGGGCAACGGCGATCAAATCATTTAACTGCTCGCGCAAGCCATCTCTGTGCTCTCTGAATAACTGCACCTGACGCTCTCCCAGGGAGATCGCACTTCCGCTTTGATGCGGAACGGTCAGATCACGTAACAGATACTCATGCTTGACGAAAAAATCCTTGTTACGTTGCAAGTAATCAACAACCTGATCTTCCGATAGCTGGGAAAGGGCGGAATTTACTGCTTGATCGCTCATGTTTTTACCAATCTTTTTGGCATAGTGCGTACACCATGCATTTTTATATTGAGGCTCGCCGGAGCATTTCCGTCCGGAGAGTTTCTTACCCCTTTAGTTAAAGGTAGAACATCACCAGACCTTTGGCCTCTTATATTCTGATTTTGCCTTCAAATACTTTAGTCGCCGGCCCTTCCATCATAACGGGCTCACCCCGTCCCTGCCAGCTAATGTTGAGGTTACCGCCGGGAAGCTTCACCTCAACCGGGCTCTCCAACAACCCTCGCTCAATACCGGCAACAACGGCTGCACAGGCGCCGGTACCACAGGCAAGTGTTTCGCCCACCCCTCGTTCAAACACCCGCAAACGAATAAAACGTTTATGGACGACTTCCATAAAACCCGCATTCACCTGCTCTGGGAACAGCGCATGCTTTGCAATCGCCGGCCCAAGACCTTCAACGTCGGCATCGGCGACCTGGTTGACCAGAAGCACCGCGTGCGGATTCCCCATGGACAAGGCAGAAAGATTCAGTTTCTTGTTGCCCACTTCGACAGGATACTCCAGAGACTCCTGTTCCACCTGCATCGGAATCTCATCGGGAGCGAAACGCGGACACCCCATGTTGACCAATACTCGACCATCGTCTTGCAATAGCAGCTCAATATCGCCATTTTTCGTCTGGACCCGTATACGCTTTTTATCCGTCAACTTGCGCTCATGCACAAACACCGCAAAACAGCGGGCACCATTTCCGCACTGCTCCACTTCCGAGCCATCTGCGTTGAATATACGATAGCGGAAGTCCACATCAGGTTTACCCGGAGGTTCTACCAGCAACATCTGGTCAAAACCGATGCCCATCTGCCGGTCTGCCAGTCTGCGAATCTGTTCCGGCCTGAAATGCGCATGCTGACTAATCAGGTCTACCACCATGAAGTCATTACCCAGCCCGTGCATCTTTGTAAAATTCACAATCATCGCGACAGCCTTAAAATGCAGTTTCGGGAAGTAGTTGTTCCTGCTGCATCTGCTCCTCCACGGTTTCGCGACGTCGCACAAGGTAACTGTGCTCGCCATCGACCATCACCTCGGCAGCCCTGTTTCGGGAGTTATAGTTGGAGCTCATGGTAAACCCGTAGGCGCCGGCAGATTTTACTGCCAGCACATCACCAGGAAAAAGTTTCATGGCTCTGTCCTTGCCAAGGAAATCTCCGGTTTCACAAACCGGGCCAACGATATCATAGGTGCAGGTCTCGCCATCCTCACGCGGCCGGATGGGCACGATGTCCTGCCATGCGCCATAGAGTGACGGCCTCAACAAGTCATTCATTGCAGCATCAACGATCGCAAAGTGCTTGTCTTCATTGCGCTTCAGGAATTCCACTTGAGTCAACAATACACCCGCATTGGCAGCAATTGATCGTCCGGGCTCAAGAATCACTTTCAGGTTCGTACCGTGCAGTTTGCGACCAAGCGCCTCGGCATAGTCTTTTGGCTCCGGGGGCGTTTCATCGCGGTAGCGCACACCCAAACCACCGCCAAGGTCAATATGCTCAATTTGCACTTTCATGGCTCGCAAGCGTTCAATCAATAAAAGTACGCGATCCAGAGCATCCAGAAATGGCTCGGTTTCGGTCAATTGGGACCCGATATGGCAATCCACACCGATAACGCGCAATCCCGGCAGACTGTCAGCAACACCGTATATGCGCTCGGCATCATCAATCGCAACGCCAAACTTGTTATCTTTCAGCCCTGTTGAGATATAGGGATGTGTGCCGGCATCAACATCAGGATTGACACGCAAGGAAACCGGCGCCCGCATTTGCAGCTTCACCGCAACTTCGTTGAGACGATAAAGCTCTGCTTCGGATTCCACATTAAAACAATGAACCCCCAGTTCCAGAGCTCGTTGCATCTCGTGAGACTGCTTGCCGACTCCGGAAAATACGATTTTCTCGGGCAAACCACCCGCCTTCAACACGCGCTCCAGCTCACCGATGGAGACAATATCAAAACCGGCTCCCAGCCTGGCCAACACATTCAGTACCGCAATATTGGAGTTAGCCTTGACGGCGTAGCAAATCAGGCTGCTTTGGTCTGAAAAAGCGCTGGCATAGGCCTGGTAATGCCTTTCCAGCGTTGCCCGGGAATACACATAACAAGGCGTTCCGTAGGTTTCCGCAATATCACGCAGCGGAATATCTTCGGCATATAACTCGTTATTACGATAAGAAAAATGATCCATATTGACTACTTTTTAACAACTGATTCAGGAGGCCTGCCAAACTGCCCAAGGCCCAATTAATATGAGGACTTTCCGGCTTCAGCGCTTTGGTCCTCGGTGTCTGTTTTGCGCTGTTCCGACGCTGCCTGCTTGTCCGGTAAATAAAGGCTTTTTTTCTGCCCACACCCCGATAACGATGCCCCTATCAGGCCTATCAGGATAACAGCCAGTAGCCAGTTCCTGTCTTCTGCTACTTCGGTTTTTTTCACACAACACTCCGGTAAAATTATCGGCGAGAGTATAACCAGATCATCATTCAAACACTAATTCAACAACTGCCATAAACGCATTTCAATGCTTTGGAACAAGCGGAGGTATTCGAGCAAGCTGCGTGACTGATCGACCTGACTGCGCATCAATACCGGATCACTGGGATAGGACATATCCTGCAGGGAAAGAAAGGGAAGCTCCGCTTCGCGGCCCTGTTGCCTGAGATAATGCACCAGCGCCTCGACCTGCTGGTTCCCGTACTCGGAAAACGAGAACACGCGGTCTTCGAAACTAAGATCAAAACAAATTGCCGGACCGTCGTAAAAGGCCGTCGCCATAAATCCCAGGCCCGGTCTTGGCTCCGGGGGTTGCATAGGCCTGAATTCGTATTTTTGATCGCTGCGCTGTCCACGGTACCAATTAACGACAGGCATTCCGGCCTGCCCCAGAAGCGCCTGATCAAATTGTCGTCGCTCCAGTATCTTGGTCAGAAAAGTATCCAGTTTAAGCAAGAACTCGCGTTCTTCCTGCAAGCCCCACACCGTGCGTAACACACTGCCACATTCATCCAGAAAACAGACCTCAATCGCACTCCCGGTCAGCTCATAGAATATTTGTATCATGTCTGGTTGGCTGCGCTTGAGCGCCTGCCTCAGCAATGAATCATGCCTGAGCGCATACCGATCAAGTACGATCTGACTGTACTCCTGACCTGATTTACCAAGCTGTTGCAGCAAATCATCCACATTGGAGAAGGACGAATACCGGAACTGCTGTGACGCATACTGAACGATGTAAAAGCGTTCCTCAATTTCCAGGACGTAGCGTATCGAAGACACTTCTTTCCCGATAAAAAAGGCGTCCGAAACATCCTTGAACAATGTCTCTACCCGCATTGCAATGGCTTCGGCACGCTGAGAGGTATAGCAGAACACATGCAAACGACACTTGGACTGTCCCATTTGGCTGGCACTCATAAGCAAATAGGCCTGCAGATTCTGCATCAGCGTTTCGCCCAGTTCATAGCGTCTCGCTGACATTTCGTTCCATGAATTCAAGGCCACCTGGTCAATGGTCTTTACCAGATTGGAGCGCTGAGAGCTGTAACCCAGAGAATCTGTGCGGTCACTTAGTCTCAGCAAACCATGTTCACTCAATCGCTCCATTGGATCGACGCCGATATTGATAAACAGGACCAGTGTGTTGACATAGGCAGGGGCCAGAAAACGCTCTTGTCCTCCATCCGCTGAAGGCGAACCGAACGCGCGCTCCAGGGCCGCCATGATACTGCGCACTTCATGCAGACTGACGCCGCTTGTGCCAGGCACAAGACTCAAACGCGTCGAGCTGCCTGCAATGTCGTTAAAGTGCAACCACGCCAACATCTCGATCAGATTTGGCGTTTTTTTCAGGCTGGAACAAAAGGCCGCATCGTCGCTGGAGTTGAGATCCCGATACAAATGCCAGGCACTTTGATCCGACTGAAATGGCTGGCTACTGCCGTGATGCAGAGCCAGGTTCTCTTCACGAATATTAGGCGCGATGCCCGGATTCACTTTTTCAACCTTGCCTGCTTTACGTTCAAAAGTGGCATTCAGCTTACGGCCCAAAAGGCTGAGATCTTCAGCCGAAATTGAAGATCCTACTTTGTTCACGCGCGCATAATCCGAAAGAAAACGATAGCTGTTGGTAAGCTCTGCCAATAGTTGCTGCCGCTCGGATATGACCTGATCAACACGCCACAGGCTACGCTCATCCAATCGCTTGAAATCCTGCTCTCGCCAGGCCCAATCTGCGGATAACTCCTGCAACAGCAAGCGTTGCCAGGAAGGACCTTTCGTACCCGCTTTTTTGCTGAGCTTCTTATTCACTTTCAGGTAAAAACTTTTGCGCACCAGATCAAGGCGCTTAATTTCATTCCGTTCGAGAAGATAGCTTTCCAGACGCCGGTAGATCAGCAAATAGGGGTCAAGCTGCTCAACCTCGGCTTCATCTTCGTAGACGGCCTGTTTGAAGATCAGACTCAAACATTTTTTCTCCGGCAGCTCTTGCGCATAGACCTCAGCCAGCAATAGCTTGAGCACAGATTTGTAGGGCGCATCAATACTCTTGTATAGCTGCCATAAGCCGGCCCCGAGCAGTTCACTTTTAGGAATCTCCGCAATATGGCCAAAATCTATCACTTCATGTTCTCTGACAAAGCGCTGCCTGATCAGTCGGTCGGCAAGCTGGTCGTACTCATCTTCGAGCCCGGATGGAATCAACCACCAGAGAGGGTAGCGACCGGCCAGTAAAATCGCCGTACGATAGAATTCATCAAGTAGCAGAAAATGTTGCGCAGAGCCGCTGCTCTCGGAATTCATTTCGGGCGCGGCCTGCCCTTTTTTGAATGCCTCTGCATCCATTAAAAAAGTATGCAGTTCCAACCCGGCACTATTTGCCCACTCATCGAGCCTGGCAGCCTTTTCTTTCAGGACGGCCAGCGCATCCGCATCCATTCCGGGTCGGTAGCAACACCACAAATCAACATCGCTGGATTCCGAGTGTGCCAATGTACCGGTACTTCCCATCATGAACAGGCTGTGTATCTCGGGTTTGGATCGCCGGTCCTGAGAGAACTTGAAGCTTTGGCTAAAGGATTTGGCTAGGCCAAGTGCCGGTTTGTCGGGCAGGTACCCACTAACGCCCTTGGGTGCGTCCTGAGCCACATATCCCGGCAGTAATGGGTGGTTCACATGATAGAGCAGGGGCAAAATATCAATAATGTCACGCTGTCTGAGACTCATCGCGTCTTTCGCACGTGACAAACGGCCGGCATTAATCTTCAGAAAGCGATCGCGTACCTGCTTGAGCAGCTTTCGATCAACCCCTTCTGTAAAATCGGGCGTCAGAACCTGTTTAAATTGAGCCATATAGTCAGGAGAAACCATCCCGCAGCAACACTTCAACCAGCCTGCGCTGTGCGAAACGGAAGGGAACATGTGAATCCAAAGAACAGGCCTGGGCCTGCCGTATTTTTCCGACACCTGCCAATCTGTTGATACGACAATCGGAAATGCCTTCGACACTCTGGTTTAAACCAGCATCGATGTCGCAGGCATATCTATCTCATTTTAGACGATCCCTCGTAATCTGCTGTGCTATCCACAATTATTCAAGACTCGCCACTCCCGATGGCAATGTCCGTTTGAGCTTATCTTTCCGCCAACAGAGCCTGTACGCGCTCACTCGCGGCTTTCACCTGAGCTGGCGCAGTACCGCCGAGGTGGTCACGGGCATTTACCGACCCTTCCAGCGTAAGCACATCAAAGACATCCTCTGAGATCACCTTGGAAAAGTTCTGTAGTTCTGCCAGCGTCATTTCCGACAAGTCTTTGGACTCTTTAACACCATAACCCACCGCTTTCCCTACAACTTCATGGGCATCCCGGAAGGCAAGGCCCTTAACAACCAGATAGTCCGCAAGGTCTGTCGCCGTCGAAAAGCCCTTGAGCGCTGCGTCACGCATATTATCGGCTTTCACTTCTATCGCAGGCACCATGTCAGCGTATGCACGCAAGCAGGCCTTTACCGTGTCTATCACGTCAAACAGCGGTTCTTTATCTTCCTGATTGTCCTTGTTGTAAGCCAAAGGCTGCGCTTTCATCAACATAAGCAGAGACATCAGATGACCGGTCACCCGGCCGGCCTTCCCCCTGACCAGTTCTGGAACATCCGGGTTTTTCTTCTGAGGCATGATGGAGGAGCCGGTACAGAAGCGGTCAGGTAAATCGATAAAGTCAAACTGGGCAGAAGCCCAAAGTATCAACTCCTCGGAGTAACGCGACAGGTGCGTCATCAGCAGACTTGCAAAAGCACAGAATTCGATCGCAAAATCCCGGTCACTGACAGAATCCAGCGAGTTGACACTGGGTCGATCAAAACCAAGCAGCCTGGCAGTCATCTCTCTGTCAATCGGGTAGGTGGTCCCGGCCAGAGCCGCCGCGCCCAAAGGCATGATATTCACCCGCTTGCGACAATCGAGCAGCCGCTCATAGTCGCGTTGTAACATCTCGTTCCAAGCCAGAACATGGTGCCCGAAAGTCACCGGTTGCGCGGTCTGTAAATGTGTAAATCCGGGCATGATGGTATCCGCTTCACGCTGTGCCAGATCTGCCAGTCCTTTCTGTAAACGCGTCAGTTCATTTGCGATCAGATCGATCTCATCTCTCAGATACAGACGTATATCTGTTGCGACCTGGTCGTTACGTGACCGGCCGGTATGCAGCTTTTTCCCGGTCAGGCCAATTTTTTCGGTCAATCTGGCCTCGATATTCATGTGTACATCTTCGAGCGTTACAGACCAACGAAACTCCCCTGCCTGAATTTCCTCGCGAATCGCTTCCAATCCTTCAATGATCTGCTGCTGTTCCGCGTCTGAAAGCACACCAACTTCGGCAAGCATGGTCGCGTGGGCAATCGAACCCTGAATATCGTGGTAATACAGTCGCTGATCAAAATCCACTGATGCCGTGAATTGTTCAACAAATGCGTCAGTTGCTTCACTGAAGCGCCCTCCCCACGGTTTTTCGGCTTTACCATCTACTTTGCTCATGCGCTATAACCCATCTACACTCAAACTATGTTGCAACTATTAACGTTCGCTTCTTTGCGACCGGTCTCGGCAAAGACTGCCAGACATTCTAGACATCTCCTTTCAGCCACCGGTAGCGGCGGCGGAGTATAACATGAATCCAGGGACTGGCCCGAAACAGACGCTCAAGAGCGATGAAGGACATTCAGCCAACTTCATGCCTGACCTGTGTCAGGTCACTGCAGTGCTGTTTTTGCTTCTGAGCACGCAGCTTTTCGCCCTGATCATCACCCTTATCACCAGCAAGAAAGGCCTGATCGACTGGGAGTTTCTGGGCTTGCTTTCGGTTTATTGTCATTGCATTGTGCTGAGCTGTGCGACTGTCATTTGTCAATCCAGACCCTGGCTTGCCAATCGCTCAGTCAGACTGGTCGCCGCCTATTGCCTTAGCGCCATCATTGCGGTTTCAGCGCTCTTCAGCTGGATGTTTACGCGCATCATTCCGTCCGGCTCCTTGCCGCTGGAACAGGATTTTATCCTGCGTAGCGTCCTGATCAGTGCACTGGTCGGCGGCATCCTGCTGCGCTACTTTTATCTGCAACATCAATGGCGCCTTCAGAAACAGGCCGAATTACGGGCTCGACTGCAAGCATTACAAGCCAGAATCCGGCCGCATTTTTTGTTTAACAGTATGAATTCGATCGCGAGTCTGGTGACCATTGACCCCGAAAGAGCGGAAGAAGCCATACTGGACCTGTCGCAATTGTTTCGCGCGACCCTGAATAATCAGAAAATGCTGATTACTGCGGAGGAAGAGCTCGAACTGTGCAAACGTTATCTGAATATCGAGGGTCTCAGGTTGGGCGAGCGTTTGAAACTGAACTGGCAGGTTTCCGACGATATTAAGGCGGCCAGAATTCCACCACTATCCCTACAGCCTCTTTTGGAAAATGCCATCTATCACGGTATTCAACCCCTCACCAGCGGAGGTACAATCGATGTCAAAGCATTCTGCAAGGATAATTCAGCTTACATCATGATCAGCAATCCTTTCGTTCCAGGCCCATCAAAATCCCAGGGTAATCAGATTGCGCTTGACAACATAAGGAGCAGATTTTCAGCAATTTTCGGACAGGACGCGATCATCAAAACCAGTCAGCTGGATGACTGCTTTACTGTGACATTACGTTTCCCAAAAAAGATCCGCTATGACTCAGACTAAGACCATATCCGTATTGCTGGTGGACGATGAAGTGCTGGCCCGCGAGCGCCTCAAGAGGCTGCTGCAGGATGAGCGTAATTATCATATCTGTGGTGAGGCCGAGAATGGAGAACAGGCGATCTCTCGCATCAGTGAGCTACGTCCTGACCTGGCGATTCTGGACATCCGCATGCCAGGCATTGATGGACTGCAGGTTGCCGAACATATTTGTACGATGACCCCGGCTCCCGCAATCATTTTCTGCACTGCATATGACGAATACGCAATCAAAGCCTTCCAGTATCAGGCCATCGCCTACCTGCTTAAACCGATCCGCAAAGAGGATCTCCTCAGCGCGCTTAAAAGTGCGGGCAAACTGAGCCAACTGCAGATCAAGCAATTACAGGAGCAAACAGACAGCAACGAACAAAGCCCGACATTTATTGCCCGGACCTGGCAAGGGATGGAAGTGATTCACATGGAAGATGTTTTTTATTTTCGGGCCGACCACAAGTATGTCACGCTTGTTCACAAAGGTGGAGAAACCCTGACAGACCAAAGCCTGAAACAAATCGAAGATGAATACCCCGATCAGCTCCTCAGAACGCACCGCAACACTATCGTTAACAGGTTTCATATCAAATCGATGCAAAGAAACAGTGCCGGACACTATCTGCTGAACTTAAGTGAACAACACCAGGTTCAAGTCAGTAGGCGCATGGTCAGCGAGGTGAAAGAGGCGCTCAATAAACTCTAGTTTCCGGGAAGCAATTCACGCTTTTCACTCGCGATGAACCAACATTCATAATTTTGCACTACTTCCAGATTTTTTGAGACACGCTTCTACCTTTGCACAATCGATAACCAAAGTTAACAGATCTCTGTGCCGGATTGTCATATAGTAAATTCCAGTCCACAGAGTTTTGCCATGAGGAGTATTGCATGCTGAAACAGGTCACAAAATCGTTATTCGGGTTTCCGACTATACTACTAGCGGCATCCTTGACTGGCGCCCCTGCATTGAGCCAAGCGGCTTATCAATATGAAGACGAAGATACCATTCTGGTAGAAAAACAACCGTCTACCAAAATCCCTTATTCCAAAATTGTGCGCAAAATCGGTAAGCGGCTGTTTAGCTTCGATACGCATAAAATCACTCATTTCGGCAAAGGCAAACGCGCCGGGGTTGTCAGAAACTTTCGGGACTATCTGGATCGCAGCAAATATCGCGTTCATCTAAAGGAAGACAAGGTCTCGCTGAAATTCACCTTGAATTTTTAGGCCCGGCTACCCTGCTCCGTAAGCATTGCTGCTTTTTGCGCCTGGCGGCGCTGCCACATAAAGCGGATTAACTCTCCCGACAGACTCCGCTATAATCTGCGCTTTCACCAATCCTTTGCGCGGACACCTTTTCATGCCCCCATCCGGTTCTATCACACGTATTAAAATTGCCTCAAGAGAAAGTGCCCTGGCGCTTTGGCAAAGTCAGCATATCAAGCAGCGTCTTGAAACACTTGCCCCCGGCATTGAGGTCGAGATTGTAGGCATGACGACAAAGGGTGACCAGATCCTGGATGTCCCTCTCGCCAAAATCGGCGGAAAAGGACTGTTTGTGAAAGAGCTCGAATCCTCACTACTGGATGGCGACACAGATATTGCGGTGCACTCCATGAAGGATGTACCGATGCACTTCCCGGAAGGCCTGGAACTTGCCTGCATTTGTAAACGTGAAAGCCCGTTTGATGCCTTCGTGAGTAACACTTATTCCAGTATTGATGACTTGCCCCAAGGTGCGGTTGTCGGGACAGCAAGCCTGCGCCGTCAATCGCAAATATCGGCGCGTCGGCCGGACCTTGTGATAAAAACACTGCGCGGAAATGTAAATACCCGTCTTGCAAAACTGGATAATGGTGAATTTGATGCCATTATCCTGGCCGAGTCAGGGCTACGGCGCCTGGGTTTTGATAAGCGCATCCGCATGAGCATCCCTGCTGAAGTATCGCTCCCTGCGGTCGGGCAAGGCGCTTTGGGCATCGAGTGCCGTAGCACCGATACTGAACTTATTGCACTATTACGCGCGCTCAGCGACGCTGATACCGAATCCTGTGTCACTGCCGAACGCGCAATGAACAGACGACTGGAGGGGGGCTGTCAGGTGCCGATAGCCGGGTTTGCGACGCTCCAGAACGGGGAAATCACACTGAAAGCCATGGTCGCCAGTGTCGATGGTAAGCAGCAGCTCAAATATGAAGACTCAGCCCCGGTCAGCGCATCTGAAGCGCTCGGAATCCGCGTTGCAGAAAACCTGTTGTCGCAAGGTGCAGGCAAAATTCTGTCAGAGATTTACCAGCCTGGAGCGTAAGTTCATTTGATTCAGACATTGCTCAACAAGGAAAGAATTCTGGTATGCCGGCCCGAGCCTGCCGCCGGCGAACTCGTTCAGGTTCTGAACAGTGTCGGTGCCGACGCCGCAGCACTGCCCTGCATACAGATCAAAAAACTGCCACTGGATGAAGTTTCAAAATCCAGAATCATGGAGCTGGACCGTTACTCGCATGTTGTGGTGGTCAGCCAGCACGCAGCCACCATTGGCCTGGACTGGATTGCAGACTACTGGCCCCAATTTCCATCAGGACAGCAATGGCACGCGATCGGACGTCAGACGGCAAAGCAGCTACCAACACAGGAATTGGCCATTTCCCTGCCTAATGCTGATCTGACATCGGAAAAACTACTGCAGCAGGAAGCCTTTCGAAATCTCAAAAACCAGCGTTTACTGATTCTGAAAGGAAAGAATGGGCGCACTATGCTGGAAGAACAGTTCAAGCGCCGCGGTGCGCTGGTGGATACCATTGAACTCTATGAGCGTATACACCCTGCGTATGATGATGACACATTACGCTCTAAGCTGGTCGAGTTTGATCCGGAATTTTTTATCGCCCTGAGCGCGGAAACCCTGCACAATCTTATCTCCTGCTTTGATCAGATTCACTACGATGCCAAAGCAAAGTCCTTTATTCTTTCCAGTCAGAGAGTGGCCAATATTGCCATGGAGCAGGGATTCCATTTAACCTATGTGCCAGAGAATCTGATGCCCATCGACATAATCCGCTGCCTTGCAAAACTGAGGCGAACAGAATAAACCGTGCCAAACCTCAGAGCCAATACCAAAAACAGGAACACACGTGACTGATTCAATGAGCGAATTGCCCCCACCTCCAAACGCCCGAAAGTCTTCCGCCCCGGCGCTTGCTGTTTATATACTGGCCTGGCTTCTTCTGGTCGTCATTGTTACGGCGGGTGCCTACTATTTCTGGCAGCAACAAGAAGAACTGGCGGACAGGCTCGACGCACAAAGTTCGAAACTTGGCAGTCTGCAAACAACGCAAACCGGCAATCTGAATCGACTGGAACGTCATGTTGAGCGCCTGAAAAGCACAAGTGAAACACTCGTGCAGCAAGTACAAAAGTCACTCGAAGACCAGGCGTTTCATGCTCAGAAGTTAGCACAGCTCGGTGGCGGCAATCGCAGCGACTGGCTGTTGGCAGAAGCCGAATATTTGCTCAGACTGGCCAACCAGCGACTGTTACTGGAACATGACATCAAAGGCTCAGAGCTGGTTCTGAGCGCGGCAGATTCAGTGTTACAGGAAATTGATGACCCCGCGCTCTTACCCGCAAGAGTGGCGCTGGCAGAAGAAATACTGGCGCTGCAAACCCTGCCAAACTCTGACATTCAGGGCGCCTATGCAAGAATCAGCTCCCTGACCCGCGCCGTCGATACGCTTCCGGAAAAATTTGCCCCTTCTGAGATCACGACGCCAGAGATGCAAGATACCGGATCATCGTCTCAGCAAGAACAGGGCAAGCTCTGGAATCAGCTGATGTCCGAGCTGAAGAAGTCCCTTGTCATCCGAAGGGAAGGCGAAGCGGTCACGCCCCTGATGAGGCCGGAGGAATACTATTATCTCAAACATAATCTGCGTTTGATGTATGAACAATCGGTACTTGCCCTGCTTGCGCGCGACGAAGATATATTCAAAGACAGTCTCGCCAAGGCACAGGACTGGCTAAAACGATACTTTGACACCCAACATCCAAGTGTTGCAGCACAACTTGAAACACTGGGGGCACTGTCACAAATATCACTGAAGGTGGAATTACCGGATATTTCCCGCTCACTGAAGCTGGTTAAGGCCCGGATCGAGGCCCTGTACCGTAATCATACGCTGGACAAAGAGACTCCGGCACAGGATAAAATCACTGAGGCTCCAGCCCAATGAAGCTTCTCTATCTGTTGATTCTCGCTGGCATTGCTGTTGCCATGCTGGTCTATATCGGGCTCCAGATCGACCCCGGTTTTGTCAGAATTTCAGTCGGCCACTGGATTGTCGACACTAATCTGTTCGTGCTTGCCATTGCCAACATACTGCTGGTATGTAGCATTCTGCTGGTTCTCTCCCTGATCAAGCACCTGCTGTTTTCACATCGCTACTTTCGCCGCTGGCTCAACGAGTCTTCACAAAGCAAAGCGACCCGAAACACCAATGCAGGCCTACTTGCATTCCTGGAAGGCAACTGGGGCGAAGCGGCCAAACTACTCAAGCGAAGTGCTACCAAGTCAGCGACCCCAATCGTCAATTACCTTGCGGCTGCGCACGCCGAAAACGAGCAAGGCAATAACAGGGAAGCTGAACGCTTGTTGCAGAAAGCCTATGAGAATACCGATGACTCTGACTTTGCTGTCGGCATTGCAAAAGCCCAAATGGAACTTGATCAGAATCAGCTGGAATCCTGCCTGGCAACGCTGGTTCGACTTAAACAGCAGAAACCGCATCATCCGTTCGTGCTTAAACTGTTGCGAAGCGTCTACATCAAACTGGAAGACTGGCAACAACTGATTCAGCTGGTACCCGAGTTAAAAAGGCTACCGAACGCGGACAAAGCAAAACTGACCGAGCTGGAAGAACAGGCATGGAGAGCGCTGTTTACCAACAAGGCCGATGAACTGCAGCGCAGCCAGCAATATCAACGAGCGGCAGAGGATTTGGCCGATCTCTGGAAACAGTTGCCAGAAAGTATTCGCTTTGATGCTTCGGTCATTCTGAACTATTCCGAGCAATTGATACGATTGAAAAACGAGCATGAAGCAGAAGCCCTGATTCGAACCGTGCTCAACAAACACTGGAACGATGCTTTGGTCGAAAAATATGGCCGCATCAAGGGGATAGACCCGGCCGAACAACTTATATCCGCCGAAACATGGCTGAAATCCCGCCCCAACAATCCAGGCCTGCTATTAACATTGGGACGGCTTTCCCTGCAAAATGAGTTGTGGGGGAAAGCGCTGGAATATTTTGAAGCCAGTAATGCGCTGCAAAGTAACAGGGAATGTCTGGGTGAGCTATGCAGACTGGAACAGCATCTTGATCGGGGCAAGGAGGAGGCCGGCCCCTCCACAAACTTAACACGTCTGATTCAGACGCTTGCGCTTCCGGACTTGCCACTTCCTAAGATAAACAGCCGCCACTGATACAAAACAGAAGCACCGGGTGGGCCTGCATACGCGGCGACCGGGTTATTTTTCGGGAGGCGCTGTATACTCCAATACATCTGAGAAAAAGCTGGAACGCTTCAGCCCTGCCTCTTCAAGTCGTTCCAGCGTTGAGAACACCAGCGTAGGCGAGCCACTCACGAATACCTGACTGTGCTTCAGATCATGGCTGTGCGCACAAATCGCATTGGCCATTTGATCGTGATGCCGCGTGCAGACATCATCGATCGCTTCGGAAACCAAAGGTACAAACCTGAAATTGGGGTAGTCTCGTTCCCAGCTATCGGCGAGCTGACGGAGGTACATATCCTTCTCCTGCCGCACCCCCCAGTAAAGCGATACCGGCTTGTCGAACCCTCGTGAAAGTGTGTCTTCGACGATGCTCTTCATCTGCGCAAAGCCGGTCCCGGCTGCCGCCAGAATGAGCTCGGAATCGGCTGACCCTGACATGCAGGCTTTTCCGAAAGGTAGTTTAACTTTAACACTATTTGCCTGCTGCAAGTGCTCCACGATTTCCAACGCTTTCGCCAAATGCGGGTCTGCCTGTATATGCAGCTCAATCTCTCTGCCACCTGGCGCACTCGCAATCGAAAAAAAGCTCCCCTCTGCATCGTCAGGCAAATGTAGGGATAAATACTGGCCGGCAAAAAATTCGGGGATCTTGCCAGCGCTGAAAGACAAGCGAACCTCGTATACGTGTCCGCCTAACTGTTTCACGCCCGACACCTGACATACAACTTCTTTCACCGGTAATTCGCCTCGCGCATAGACATTTTCCACATTTATCTCACAATCACTCTTTGGCCACGTCTGGCACAGCAGCACTTCCTGCACCCTATCCGCTCCAACACTTACTTTCAAACCCGACACCGATGTTTCCACCTGCCCCCGCGTCAATATGCCTTTGCAAATATGACACACACCATTCCGGCAGCTAACAGGCATGCGCACTTGCTGTCTGGACGCAGCTTCATAAACAGACTCACCTTCGCGCACTGCCAGGAGAATGTTTTTCGGCAATAGACGTACGCAGTATTCCCTAGAGCCCAAGCTCATCCCAGATATCATCGATTCGCTTCTTAACAGAGGCATCCATGGAAATCGCTGTCCCCCACTCCCGCTGCGTTTCTCCGGGCCATTTATTGGTTGCGTCCAGGCCCATTTTTGAACCCAGCCCTGATACCGGTGATGCAAAATCAAGATAGTCGATCGGGGTATTTTCAACCAGCGTCGTATCCCGGGCCGGATCCATCCGTGTGGTCATCGCCCAAATCACATCATTCCAGTCCCGTGCGTTCACATCATCATCGGTCACAATCACGAATTTTGTATACATGAACTGCCTCAGAAATGACCACACACCCATCATTACCCGCTTGGCATGTCCGGGATACTGTTTTTTCATCGTGACAACCGCCAAACGGTAGGAGCACCCTTCGGGCGGCAGATAAAAGTCGACGATTTCAGGAAACTGCTTCTTGAGTATCGGGATAAACACTTCATTCAGCGCCACACCCAGGATCGCAGGCTCGTCCGGTGGGCGACCAGTATAGGTGCTGTGATAGATCGGAGACTTTCGGTGAGTGATGCGTTCAACGGTAAATACCGGGAAGGTTTCGACCTCATTGTAATAACCTGTATGGTCACCAAAAGGTCCCTCGGGAGCCTCGTCGCCGGGATAAATAAACCCCTCCAACACGAACTCGGCACTGGCCGGCACCTGAAGGTCACTGAGTGTTGCCTTCACAACTTCGGTTTTGCCTCCCCGCAACAAGCCCGCAAATGCATACTCGGACAGACTATCGGGCACCGGCGTGACAGCCCCCAGGATCGTCGCCGGATCCGCACCCAGCGCAACTGCAATCGGAAATGGCTGATCAGGATATTTGGCGCACCATTCTTTAAAATCAAGCGCACCACCACGATGTGATAACCAGCGCATGATCAACCGATTCCTGCCGATCACCTGCTGCCGGTATATGCCCAAATTCTGACGTTCTTTTTCAGGTCCCCGTGTGATCACCAAAGGCCAGGTAATCAAGGGCCCTGCATCTCCCGGCCAACAGGTTTGAACCGGCAGCGATTGCAGGTCGATTTCCTCTCCCTTGAGGCTGACCTGCTGGCATTCTGCACTGCGCACCTCCTTGGGGCCCATATGCATCACCTGCTTGAAAATCGGCAGTTTTTCCCAGGCATCTTTCAAGCCCTTCGGCGGATCCGGCTCCTTCAGAAAAGCCAGTAGTTCACCAATTTCGCGCAGCGCCGAGACATCTTCCTTGCCCATCCCCATCGCCACTCTTTTAGCGGTTCCGAACAGATTCGCCAGTACCGGAATTGTGCTGCCTTTTGGCCGTTCGAACAAAAGAGCGGGGCCACCTTTCTTCAGGGTACGATCACAGATCTCCGTCATCTCGAGGGCCGGATCCACTTCCTGTGAAATACGAACCAGCTCCCCTTTCGCTTCGAGCTGCGCGATAAAGTCTCTGAGATCTTTGTACTTCATTCGGACGTTCCTGATATTTTCTCAATGATTGATAACAAAAAGCCGGTATCGAAACCGGCTTGTTTACATTGGCTATCGCGCTGAAGCTAGCGTTTTTTCATTGCCAGGAAAAACTCGTCATTCGTTTTAGTATCTTTCAGCTTATCCAGCAGAAACTCGATCGCGGCCGTATCATCATCCATATTGTGCAACAGTTTTCGGAGTATCCAGACACGTTGCAAGGCTTCATCGCTCATCAACAGATCTTCCCGGCGCGTACCGGAACGGCGAATATTGATAGCCGGATAAGTACGTTTCTCTGCGATACGTCGATCCAGATGCACCTCCATATTACCGGTCCCCTTGAATTCCTCGTAGATGACTTCATCCATCTTGGAGCCGGTATCCACCAGAGCCGTTGCAATGATGGTCAGGCTCCCGCCTTCCTCAACGTTACGAGCAGCGCCGAAGAAGCGTTTTGGTCGCTCAAGTGCATGCGCATCGACACCACCGGTCAATACTTTACCGGAGGAAGGAATAATCGTGTTGTAAGCTCGTGCCAAACGGGTGATTGAATCGAGGATAATCACCACATCCTGTTTATGCTCGACCAGTCGCTTGGCTTTTTCAATAACCATTTCGGCGACCTGTACGTGACGGGCAGGCGGCTCATCAAAGGTACTGGCGACCACTTCTCCGCGCACGGAACGCTGCATTTCGGTGACTTCTTCAGGTCGCTCATCAATCAACAGCACCATCAAATGACATTCCGGATTATTGCGGACAACGGATTGTGCAATGTTCTGCATCATCAGCGTCTTTCCCGCCTTTGGTGGTGAAACCACCAGACCACGCTGTCCTTTTCCGATCGGCGCGACCAGATCCAGAATCCGGCCTGACAGGTCTTCGGTACTGCCATTGCCCTGCTCCAACACCAGTCGCTGGTCCGGAAACAGTGGGGTCAGATTTTCAAACAGGATTTTATTCTTGGAACTTTCCGGACGATCGAAGTTGATTTCACTCACTTTCAATAAAGCGAAATACCGCTCGCCATCCTTGGGGGGGCGGATCTTGCCGGAAATGGTATCGCCGGTTCGCAGATTGAATCTGCGGATCTGGCTGGGCGAAACATAAATATCGTCGGGCCCTGCCAGGTAAGAGCCTTCGGCAGAACGCAAAAAGCCGAATCCGTCCTGCAGGATTTCCAGAACACCGTCGCCATATATATCCTCACCACTTTTGGCATGGCGTTTCAGGATGGTAAAAATCACATCCTGTTTACGGGAGCGGGCGAGGTTATCAAGGCCCATTTCTGAGGCAATTTCGAGGAGTTCGGGAACAGCTTTTTTCTTAAGTTCGGTCAGATTCATAGCACAAAGTTTTTATAGATTGCAGAGAGATTCTCTGTTGAAGAGATTGAGTTGGATTTCGATCGGAAAGAATCCCGGGAAGAGGTCCGGGGTCCTACAAATTGGGTATTTCAATAAAGATAGAACACATTATACTCAATATCCAGAACTTTGCTAACAGAAGTTCCAAATTGCGTTCGGAAGCCCTTTTTGAAGGTGATATTGAATCCGAACCGGTCTCTCTTCCAACGACTATCAAGTGGTAACCATGGTCAACACTTCACCCAGCTCCGACTGCAGCGCCAAACAGGTTCTGCAGTCTGTCGACAAGGTCGTTTCCCTTTTATCGGATGTACCGGTCAGGAAAGGAAAGATCCGGTCATATGCGCTAAAAGATGCCCTGAACAAAGCTCTGGCGGAAGACATCTACTCCGGGATTAACGTACCCCCAAGTGCCAATAGCGCCGTTGATGGTTATGCATTGCGCCTTGAAGACTGGCAAGCCGGCCTTTCCCTCCCGGTTTCCGACAGGATTACTGCAGGAGCAGCTCCTGGGCCGTTGAAACCGGGCACCGTAGCCAGGATTTTTACCGGCGCCACAATACCCGAAGGCGCCGATGCTGTGGTAATGCAGGAATATACGCTGACCACAGAAGACTCGCAGATTAACATTGAACAGGCTCCCCAGCGACAGGACAATATTCGGCCCGAAGGGCAGGATGTTGCGGAAGGAGACCTGATCCTGAACAAAGGCCAGATCCTGTCACCACATCGACTTGGCCTTCTGGCTTCAATCGGCCAGGCCAACGTTAAGGCATATGCCCCGCTCACAGTCGCAATGATGTCAACCGGAGACGAATTACTGGAACCCGGACAAGCGGCAGCACCAGGGCAAATCTACAATTCCAACCGCTATCTGCTGGACGGTTTGCTGCAAAGCCTGGGCTTCACTGTTCTGGATCTTGGGGTTGTCCCGGATAATGCAGACGCCACCAGAAGCGCACTTCAGAGCGCGGCGCAACAGGCCGATGTCATACTGACCACAGGTGGCGCATCTGTTGGGGAAGAGGATCACATCCGTGCAGCCATCTCGGATCTCGGGCAGGTGGACCTTTGGCGTGTCGCGATCAAACCCGGCAAACCGTTCATGTTCGGCAATATCCAGGGCGTGCCGGTCTGTGGCTTGCCTGGCAATCCCGGCGCCGTGCTGATTACATTTCTGATGCTTGTGAAACCTTTTTTGCTTAAGCAACAGGGCTTTCAATCCTGTCGGGAACAGGGCATGCAATTACAGCTGGGCTTCGGGCTTCATAAACCGGGCCCTCGGCGAGAGTATCTTCGGGTGATGGTTGGTGACGATGGGCGTCTCATTCGGCACCCCAATCAAAGCTCAGGGATGCTGAGTTCTGCCAGCTGGGCGCAGGGACTGGCCATCATCCCGGAGCATCAGCTCTGCAAGGAAAATGACGTCGTCACCTACCTTCCATTTTCAAGCCTGCTGCACCTGCCAGCAGTTTGATCCGAGCATAAGAATCAGGGTAAGTACCATGAAAGTTCTGTTTTTCGCCAGTTTTAGAGAACAACTCAAATGCGACCAGTTGGTCCTCGATACGCTCGAAACCGAGCCTCCGGAGACGGTGGGCGACGTTCTGGACCTGCTGCGGCAGCGAGGCGAGCCATGGTCAGCAACCCTATTACCTGACAAGACGCTGGCGGCTATCAACCAGGAAATAGCGCCTCTGGACGCCACCGTTAGCCCCGAAGACGAAATCGCATTCTTTCCACCGGTCACAGGAGGCTAGCGGTGATCAGAATCCAGCAGCAGGACTTCTCCATGTCGGAAGAATACCAGTCACTGCGTGACCGGGCGGGCAGTGAGTGCGGAGCGATTGCCACCTTTACCGGCCTGGTCAGGGATTTCGGGGACCAGAACGGTGTCACAGCCATCACACTCGAACATTATGAAGGCATGACACAAAAATGCCTGCAAAGCATTGTTGACCAGGCCAGATCCCGCTGGGCCTTGATTGAGGTCAGCGTCATTCACCGTGTTGGCCGTTTGGCACTTGGCGATCAGATTGTCTACGTTGGCGTGGCATCAGCACACCGCAAGGATGCCTTTGAAGCCTGCCAGTTCATTATGGACTATCTGAAGTCCGAGGCTCCCATCTGGAAAAAAGAATGTTCCGAATCCTCTGAACGCTGGGTTGAAGCCAAAGACAGCGACCGAAAAAGTGCACAACGCTGGGCGCAAAAAAAACACTGAATCCGGACGAACATGCTATGCTTCCTTATGTCTGATCTGGCAAGTTAAACTCGCCGAGGCAAGCAGAGGAGAGAAGCGATGCAGTCCATAAAAGTACGTGACTACATGAGTCCCAACGTCATGACCTTCAAGCCTGAAGACAGCGTAATCGATGCCTTGAGACGACTCATCAAAAATGGCCGTTCCGGTGCGCCGGTGATCGACAACCAGGGCAGGCTTGTTGGTATTCTTTCGGAGCTTGACTGCCTGAAGGAAGCCCTGATGGGTGGTTATTTTCAGGAAGCCGGAGACCGGGTGGCCGACCACATGACTGGCAATCCGGACGCCGTCCAGCAGGATGACAATATTCTGGTCACCTCAGAGCTGTTTCTGAAAGGTAGGCGGCGCCTGCCGGTTCTGGATGGCGAAACACTGGTTGGTATCATCACACGACAGGATTTCGGTCGTGCCCTGATCGAAACCATTGACCATCCTGCGCATGGTGAGATTGTTTACCATGGCGCTCACGTGCACACTGACGGCGTGGTCTGAAGCACCCCTATTTACCGTTTGTGGGCTCTTCTGCGGGCTCCTGAGCTTTAACAAGGCTCAGGACCTCCCAACCTTCCACGGGTATCACACTGCCTTCCCCTCCGAGCGGCAACACCTTGCGTTGCGGACTAATGGCCAATAACGGCGTCACCCGACTGCCATTCTGCGCAAGATAATCCTGATACCCGAACTCCGCTGAAAGCTGCGTCACTTTTACCGTTGCGCCTTTACTCAACAGGCTTGCCAGCTTGGCGTAGGTCACCGAGTTATCAAACTGACTCCGAGTGCGTTTGAATTTTTCGGCAGATTGGTGACTTGCACGGGCATCCTGCTCACCTTCAGAAAGGCCATACACATTATCTGAACCCATCAGGTCCATGTAATGATAGGTCGCCAAGGTGTTCAACTGGCGGTAAGGGGAAATCGCAATGGTCGTACCGATGCCTGTCAGATCCAGATTATTCTCGGCATGTTCGGATACCGGATTGCCATAATAAACACGCAGATTATCCATCCGCGCAGCACGAACGTTCTCCCAACTGGTATCGGTCAACACCACCGGAATATCCTTGATCGACAGGGCTTTCGCTACTTCCCGCGCAACGGCGTTGGCGCCGATAAAGAGCATACCGTTGCTGGCCACCTCGCGTACCTTCAAAACTGTTGCGAGCGCTGAAGAGGTCAGGCTTTGCAGTATGACTGTGACCACAATGACCAAAAATACCAGCGGCACCAATGCACTTGCATCGGCATAACCGGCCGCTTCCAGTTTAAAAGCAAATAACGCCGATACCGCCGCAGCCACGATACCGCGCGGGGCAACCCAGCTCAGGAAAGTTTTTTCCTGCCAGCTCAGGTCTGTGCCGATAGCCGCCAACCAGACTGAAACCGGGCGTGCGACCAGAATCAGGGTCAGAATTACCCAAACCGGCCCCATGCCCAGAGAGGTCAGTGAACCGAGATCAATACGTGCCGCCAGCAGAATAAACAGACCGGATATCAGCAAGACGCTGAGTGACTCCTTGAACTCCAGAATTTCATCGACCGGAACGCCTTTCATGTTTGCCAACCAGATCCCCATAATCGTGATCGTCAGCAGACCCGATTCATGGACCATAAAGTTCGAGTAAGCATAAACGCCCAGCATAAAGGTAAGCGTCGCGGCGTTTTGCAGGAATTGGGGAATCCAACGTCCACGCAATGCGGCTCCCAGCACATACCCGGCCGCAACGCCCAAGGTGGTTGAAAGAATCAGGGTCGCGCCAAAGATCATGAAGGTTTGGCTCAGGGCATTGCCTTCACCGGCACTGGAACTTGAAAGTACAAACTCGAATACCAATACCGCCAGCAAAGCGCCAAGCGGGTCAATAACGATGCCTTCCCATTTTAGGATATTACCGATACGACCATTCGGGCGAATCGCCCGCAATAAGGGCATGATCACAGTAGGCCCGGTCACCACAACGATGGCGCCAAACAAAGCAGCCACTTCCCAGGAAAGGTCGATGGCCAGATAGGCCGCAATCGCGCCCACTATCCAGGTGGTAAAAGCCCCCGTAAACAGCAGATTGCGCACCATTTTCCCGTGTTCCTGCATCTCGGAAAACTTAAGCGTCAGACTCCCCTCGAAGAGGATCACTGCAACAGCCAGAGAAACAATCGGAAACAGCAGATCGCCAAACAGCAGGTCAGGATCGAGATAACCAATACCGGGCCCCATCACAATACCCGCAATCAGCAGGAACAGAATCGCTGGCAGTCTTAGGCGCCAGGCTACCCACTGACAAATGAGAGAAACAACACCAATACTGGCCAGAGAAATAAGTTGAAGTTCAACCATCGGAATTTGGAACAGCCTTATCTTTGAAAAGATCCTGTGTTTCGGACCTCTAGTTGTATTAAAACCAGAGTGAAGCGAGTCCACACTGCCATATTCAGTGTTGCCAACCTCCAGTCTAGACTAGTTTGTACTTTTTTGATCGGATGCCAGCCTCGAAAGTATCCTTGAAACCGCCACGAAACCAAACGTCGCCGTCACGTGTGTCGCAGCACCAAAACCGGACGCGCAGTCCAGTTTAACAGGCCCGGCCGTTTCCGGGCGCGTTTGGCATACCGTCCCGTCCCCCTGATCATAACGGACCGGTTCGCTGGAATATACAGCATCGACACGAAATCGGCGCTTGGGATTACGGGTAAAACCGTGATGGCGACGAAGGTTGTTTCGCACCTTTGCCAATAAGGGGTCCTGCAGGGTTTTACTGAGATCCGTCACGGCAATACGTGTCGGATCCAGTTGGCCTCCGGCCCCGCCTGAAGTAATCATTTTGATTTTATGGCGACAACAGTGCGCGATCATCGCGGTTTTAGCGCCAACGCTATCGGTGGCATCAAAAACAAAATCAAAGCGCTGGTCCAGTTTATCCAGGACATTTTTTTCGGTCACAAAACAAAACTCGGGCGTGACCTCGGCATCAGGATTTATTTCACGCAGACGGGCGGCCATCGATTCGACTTTGGTTTTGCCGACGGTACTGCTCAACGCATGGATCTGGCGATTGGTATTGGACACGCAGATATCGTCCATATCAAACAGACTGATGCGGCCAATCCCGGATCGAGCCAACGCTTCGGCCGCCCAGGACCCGACACCACCAATGCCGATGATCGCAATATGGCTTTGATGAAAACGCGCCAGTGCGGCCTGGCCATAAAGCCTGGCAATCCCGCCAAATCGCTGCTGATATTCCGGTGACATCATTGTGCTAGTCTCCAAACGGCTTATCCGGTGGCCGTTTTATCTGATTCTACCCGGTATGAAGACAAACCATAGCGCCTGCGCTTGGACGGCAATAGCTGTTCGATGTCCACGACAACCAAACCGTCAATGCAATCATTAAAACCCGGATCAACGTTGAAGCTATGGAACGTCACACCACCAGGCGAGCATAACCCAGTATATTGCTTGTACAGCACCGGTACCCCGTAGGACATTTGTCCAAGCCCCTGCTTCAACGCCAGAAAGCCCTGTTTGGTATCCAGGCCATTAAAATATTCCTGCAGTTCCGTTGCCGGTTCCGGACCAACCCTGAAAGGGCGCAAACCTGTCGCAATGGGCTGAGGCGCGCCATAGTAATGGGTATAGTAGTAGACCAGCATCTCCTGCGCGGCCTGTGAAAATGAATTGCTGATACTGACGGCACCGAGCAGGTACCTGTAATAGGGGCGCGTACGCAAGAATGCAGCAATGCCCAACCATAGGTAGTCCAGACTGCGCGAGCCCCAATACTTCGCCTGCACGAAACTACGCCCCAACTCCAGCCCCTGATCGAGCACGTTGGCCGCCTGCTCGTTATATTTGAACAAGGTTTGCGTATACAGATGCGTGCGCGAAACGGTCGGTTTCAGACGGTAAGCACCGACAATTTCCTTGTTTTTCTCATTCCAGAGCACGATGTGCAGGTAATCTTCGTCAAAGTCATCCAGGTCACAGGCTTCACCTGTCCCCTCACCTACCAAGCGAAAGGATTCTTCCCGTAAACGGCCAATTTCCGGCATCACGGCATCACCGGGCGTATAACGATACAGCACGATCTTCATGCCATCAGGCGACTCACCAAGCACCTCACAGGTGGCCAAGCCGTTTTCCAGCGCAAATTTTTGTTGCGGGGCAACAATATGCTCGGGATGCCTGAACAATGAGGGCTTGTTTTTCGCAACACGATACAACTGTTTTCTGAACAACTTCGCCTTGGTGGGGCGGGATACTGCAAGGGACGTGTAACAATCCGCGGTGATCGGCTCACCGATTCGCAAGCAAACCTGGCGCGAAGCCATATTGAAAATTCTTGCGGCCGCCGTCAGCTTTCGGAAAGGCAGGGTCGCCAAGGAGATACCGTAGTAAATCAGAAAAGGCCTGATATCGAGGTATACCGGAATAATCGTTGCACGGGATGTCTCTGCCCAGGAGACAAAACGGCTTTTCCATCGACCATCTTTCAGGTTAGCCAGCTCCACTCGGGAAAGGCCATTAGCCGGGAAAGCCAGTATAGAGGTATCACCAATCAAATAGGGAGGGTGACTGGCCTCTTCATCCGGCCCATCGGCTTCGATCAGTGCAGGATCAAGCATCTTCTCCTTGAGCAAATCCAGATGCTGAACCAACGGAATCCTTACCAGCTTCAGATCACCACGGACTTTGGCGAGCAAGTGATAAAGGGCAAGCACTTCCAGAGCACCGACCGGATGGTTGGCGACAAAAATTACCGGCCCACGGGAAACGATACGTTGCTTCTCATCCTGCCGGAAACGGATTTCCGGATACCCTTGCCGGACAGCCTCCTGCAATACGCTTTCTACTGATTCCCCTTGCTCCAACGACAAGCGGGTGGGCGGCGCACCGGAGACCAGGGTATCCAGAAGTGCATCAACAGGTCTGCGAGCCGACAACAAGGCACGCAGCCCTTTGCCTCGCTCTTTTCGCTCAGTTCGACTGTCAGTCTTCAACAACGACCCCCTGGCAGTGGACAGCAATTATCACGCTTGTGTGTCGTATTTTTCAAATACCAGATCCCAGACACCATGCCCCAGTGATACTCCACGTCGTTCAAACTTGGTCTCGGGGCGATACGCCGGCTTTTTGCTGTAACACCCCTTTCCGGCTGTATTGCGGAAAGCACGGCTGTCTTCAAGCACCGACATCATATGTTCTGCGTAGGGTTCCCAGTCTGTTGCCATATGCAGTTGACCGCCCACTTGCAGAAGTGGTTCCAGTCGACGAACGAATTCAGGCTGAACAAGCCGCCGTTTGTGATGCCGCTTCTTGTGCCAGGGGTCGGGGAAATACAACTGCAACCGATGCAGGGAATTTTCCGGCAGCATCTTATCGATAAGCAGGTTGGCATCACAGCAGGCCAGTTTCAGGTTTTTCAGGCCGGCGTCACCCGCCTGCGCCAGCAAGGCGCCAACTCCGGGGCGATGTACTTCAACACCCAGAAAATTCTGTTCCGGATTAGCCACCGCCATGTCATAAAGCGACGCGCCCATCCCGAAGCCGATCTCGAATACCACCGGATTGGAATTGCCGAACAGTGACTCAAAATCCAGCGCTGTCTCAGAGGACTCCAGCCCGAAGGACGACCAGTATTCGTCCCAGCCCCTTTTTTGCCCCACAGTCATACGGCTACTGCGAACGACAAAGCTTTTGATACGGCGCAAGTGTTCTTTACTATCGATATCTGGCATTCGGAACGTCCGGCTCAGGCGGTGCCTGCTGATATAGTGGATGCTTAAAAACGGCGCATGATAGGAACCCATGTCTGAAATAGCAAGTACCCGCCAGCGTGGTAACAGCGCGGGATCAACGGATGGATTCCCGAGACCAACTGGCACAAAGCGACCTTGCAACAACACAGGATGCCAAATTCAACACACACCATGCGTGAGCACCCGCACAAACTGGTCATTATTTAACCAGCTGTTACACATTTGATCATTTATTAAACAGATTTAATGTTTGATAGGCGTATACTAATTGAACAGGTCACGAAGAAGCGATCGTGATTTGTCTTCCTTGAAGAAACCCCTGTTGATAGGAGCCAAACTTTGGCTCCTCTTTTTTTGTCTTCTGTTTTTTGCCATCTGGCCCGGTTGTCCCCCATCCATGCACTCACACTTATTGTGAGCGCTGCCGATCAAGCGATCTGTAAGCCACGGCTTCTGCCAGATGCGATGACTGGATATCCGCATCACCGGCAAGATCTGCAATCGTCCTGGCTAAGCGGATGATCCGGTGCGCTGCACGCGCAGACAGTGCCAGTTTTTCCATCACACTCTCCAGCCACCGGTTCAAGTCAGGAGAAAGTGGACAATAACGCTGCAAATCACCGGGATCGAGGCGGCTATTGGCTTTGCCTTGCCGCTGCGACTGCCGTTCTCGGGCATCAATCACACGCTGTTTTACCTGCGCACTGCTTTCCTGCGCTTTATCGTTGCTCAACAGAACATCGCCGGACTGGTAACCGACTTCAACATGCATATCAAAACGGTCCAGCAGAGGACCGGAAAGCTTTCGGCGGTAATGTTGAATCTGCTGGGGTGAATCCTGACAATCAATTTTGGGGTGCCCCAGATACCCGCATGGACAGGGGTTCATCGCCGCCACCAGTTGGAAACTGGCCGGAAACCGGACACTCCGGTTGGCACGTGCAATCATGACATGGCCGCTTTCAATGGGTTCTCTTAACATTTCCAACGCTTTCCGGTCGTATTCTGACAAACCCCAAATTAAATGAGAATATAAAGCCACAGAATGGGCTATCTCAAGCAATTTACGTCTAAATAAAAGAGAATGATCCCCACATTATTTGAGAACAGGTTACAATAAATCACATTAAATGAGAATGGATTCAGAGGCATGCCAGTACGCGAAATAAAAGCCGGATATTCGAACGTCACCGGAAAATACCCAAGCATCAAAATGAACCGTGCCATTAGCTTTGAATCGACGCTTGAGCGAGATTTCTATCTACTTTTGGACCATGAGAATTCCGTTGATTTTTACGAAGAACAGCCTCGAACAATAAAATACAAGCATCTAAGTAAAAACAGGACCTATACGCCGGATACGTTGGTACGGAGGCTGTCTGAGTCTCAAGAAGACTACACGCTGTACGAAATCAAATATCGATCGGACCTTTTTTCAAACTGGATGAAGCTAAAACCCAAATTCAAAGCAGCCATCCGCTTCTGCAACGAGCAGAACTGGAAGTTCAAAATAATGACTGAAGTTGAGATTCGTACCCCAAGGCTTAAGAATCTGGAGTTTCTAGATCACTTCAGAAGTACCGTATCCCAAAATGAGGATGCGATCAGGCAAGCCCTCCTGGAATCCATGCTGAGCCTGCAAAAGGCAACTCCTCAAGAACTCATCGCTGTAACATTTAGTGATTTTTCAAATCGCGCAGAAGCACTTCCAGTCCTATGGAGAATGATTGTTGAAGGAGGTATAGGTGTAAACCTTGATTGTCCTTTGGATATGAACAGCCCTCTTTTCCTGGAAGATTCCGAATATGCGTAGCTTTACGATCTCTCCCGAAGAAGTGCTCATGTGGCGAGGGCTCAAGTATCGCGTTACTCGAATCCTAGATCTCGAGCATGTACTCGCAGTCAACTTGCACACAGGAGAGCTGGACAAAATACGCACAGATGAGCTTCAACCAGAGTTTTCGTCGTCTGGTTTAGATGTCTGCAATGATTTAAGCGAAGTCTGCCCAGAAGATTGGGAGGCCGCCGGGTCAAAGTACGAAACGATAAAACCGCTTATAAACCTCGGGGACCAACGTACAGCGAATGATGTGCAGAAGATTGCTAAAGCCTCGGGTAAATCTGTCGCGACGTTGTACCGCTGGATTCAAGATTATGAAGGAAGCGAGAAACTTTCTTCTCTCATTCGACGAACTCGCGTTGACGAAGGTAAATCGAGGCTCACCAAGGAACAAGATAAACTAATTGCCCACTGTATTGAGACATACTACCTGACAATGGAGCGGCCTTCGGTAAGAAGTGCCTATGCAGAACTACTGGATCTTTGTGACCAATCCAACATCAAGGCCTGCTCGTTAACAACGTTTGACCGGCGCGTACAAAAAATTGCTCCTCGAGAAATTGCAAAGCGAAGGTTGGGCCCAAAAGCTGCTCGCGAAAATTATGAAGAAGCGACCGATTCATTTCCAAGCGGGCGCTATCCACTGGACGCAGTTCAGATTGATCATACGCGCCCCAATGTCATCCTTGTTGATGATGAGTTTGGAAAGCCCATCGGAAGACCATGGGTTACATTCGCCATTGACATATACAGCAGGGTTATTCCTGGTTTTCTATTGTCTCTCGAAGCGCCAAGTGCGACATCCGTTGCGCTATGCCTTACACACTCCGTTGCCAGAAAGGAAAAGTGGCTTCGAAACAAGGACATTGATACAAACTGGCCAGTTTGGGGAAAAATGCGTGCACTCTATGCCGATAATGGACCCGATTTTAAGAGTAAGGCTCTCGATGTTGCCTGTAACGAGCATACTATCTCACTTAACTGGCGGCCTCTTGGAAAGCCCGAGTTTGGCGGGCACGTAGAACGTTTGATGCGAACCGTAAAGACTGATCTCAGCAATCTCAAGGGAACAACGTTTAGCAATCCCATAGATCGAGGCGATTATGACTCAGAAGGACGTGCAATATTTACATTTGCCGATTTTGAAAAATGGCTGACCGTTTACATCACTAAGTACTATCACAACAGGCCCCATTCAGCTCTCGGCACATCACCTATGAAGAAATTTGAGCAAGGTATTTTTTACGGTGATGACATGCCACCTACGGGATTGCCCGCGGTCTTAGAGGATGAGCATCGCTTCTACCTGGACTTCCTTCCTTTCGCCCGGCGAACCGTTCAGCGATATGGCATTGAACTAGACAACATAAGCTACTTTCATCCCTCGATTGCACGTTGGATAGGCGTTAAATCCAACAGTGACGATGGAAAATTCACCGTCAAATATGAACGAGGACAAATCGCCCACGTCTACTTTTTCGACCCCGAGTTAAAAGATTACATTGAGATCCCCAGAGTCAGAAGGGATGCCCCACCCATGACACGTTTTGAGTTAAAGCAAGTTCAAGCTGCGCTGCGTCGCCGAGGAGAGCGAGACATTGACGAGCAAAAATTGATTGACTCTCAGCGCGAGTTAAAGTCGATCGCAAGCAACGCTGAAAAACAAACGAAGAAGATTCGGCGTGATCGGCAAAGAGAAAAAATTGCTCGAGATGAAACAAAGCATTTATTAAAGGAAGAACCCTCTCCTATCATAACTCAAGCTACTCCGGATTCGATCGACTGGGATAACGCGGACGGCTTTGCTGAAATAGATCTGGATTCGGAATGAGTACTCACTTACATATTGGCGTAGAAAAACTAACAGACTCCAGCGATGAGCAAAGGATCGCCCATATCCAGAAGAAACACTGGATTGGATACACCAGGGCAAACGAGATCATTCGAGCGATGGAGGATCTGTATAGCCATCCGCAGGTTCATCGAATGCCAAATATGCTCATCAAGTCGGAGACGAATAACGGCAAGTCATCGATTTTGCATCGCTTCGCGAAACTCCATCCCCCATTCGAAGACCACCAAGATGAACGAATAAAAACCCCTGTTCTTTTTCTAGAAATTAACCCAGATCCATCTCCGGATGCTCTCTATGCACTGATCCTACAAGGATTGTATATCGGCTATAAGGAATCCTATTCAAAGGAGATTAAGGCCAAGAAAGCATTCGAAGCAATTCTGCATCACGGGGTCAAAATGTTGCTCATTGATGAGCTACATGTATTGATGAATACCACAAAACTCAGAAAGGCACAGATGCTGGATACTCTCAAGTACATTAGCAATCGAGCGCAAATTCCCATTGTAGGAGCTGGTACTATCGAAGCGCATACTGCCATTTTGTCGGATTCTCAACTTGCCAACCGCTTCAAACCTTACAAATTACCGGCTTGGAAACTAGACAGTGCCTTTCAAAAACTTGTGCTGAGTTTCGAGAAAATCTTGCCTCTGAAACAGCCCTCACAACTTGGTAGCCAGGAGTTGACGACCGAGTTGTTCGCCATGTCCGGAGGATGGATTGGTGAGCTAAGTGAGGTGTTACAACTCGCTTCGATCAAGGCGATCAAAACACGTGAAGAGAAAATAACACTAAAAATACTTCGAGACTTGACTTGGCAAACACCGGAACAACGAAGAATTACGTAATCCCTGATGGCCCGTGGCCTTCTTTCCCAAAGCCCCTCCCTGACGAGATATTTTCTTCCTGGTTGGCCCGCTTGGCGCGCGCCAATTTCACCGAGCCGTGCCGATTTACTTCGATGTACTGGCCAAAGACGAACATCTGGAACCAAGACCTGGATGCTTCAACACCCGTAGAATTTATTCAGTATTTGTCGCAAAAAGCCAGAATCGACCAAGCATCTATCGAGGCCACACTTCTTACTAGCCTAATCGGTCGCTATATGTCAGAAATTGACACCAATGGCGGCCAGTTAGGAATTCTCGCCGTAAAGACGATTGGGGCCAAAAGACAATCTTTCGGAATGCAATTCTGCCCACGATGTCTCGAGGAAGACCGAATACCCTACTATCGTAGGTCCTGGCGATTAACCCCTATCACTATCTGCTCCAAACATTTGGTAAAACTTGCTGACCGCTGCGCAAAATGTGAATCGCCAGCCAATTTCCACCATCTTAGTTTGTTCCACTCAAGTCTTGCTTTCTGCTGGCAGTGCGGCTCGGAGTTGACAAGGATAACAACAGAAGAAATTTGTCCCCAGTCGGGTGTAGCGAAATTCAATGATCTGATTCTAGAAGGACTAACTACAGGATGGGTGAGGATTAACGAGGAAACTCCGATCATGATGCCCATGTTTCTTGAGGGCATTTGGCGAATGGTCAGGCCCTTTTTGAGAAATAAACATGCCAGGAGGTTCGAGGAATCGTTTAGAACCAATGGCGACGAAGGTTTTGTAGGACTAGATTCCTTCACATTTGGCTCTCGAATCGATCGACTACCTACTTCTGATCGATTCAAACTAGGCCATGTGCTCGGTCACCTACTTTGCGACTGGCCTAATCGTTTTGTTGGCTTCTGCATAAACTCGAACATTACGCGGAAACCATTTCGACGAAATGTTGGTATACCACCCTATTGGTTAGCGAAGGTGCTCAATACGGAACTCAATAAGAAGCCCTATTGGACATCTGAAATGGAGTTTGACAGCGCTATTTCTTATTTAATCGGCCGAGGGTACCAGCTCTCCAGGGGAAACATTGGCTCAGCGCTTGGTCTTAATCGGTCGCTATACTTGAATCCAGAACGCACTAAGAAGGTGAAACGACTTATCAACAAGCAAAAACTCTCCAAGGACTATGAAAGACTTTCCCCGGTTTTCAATTTTTGCCTCCATCGCTGATATCACTCATTTTTTGAGACAACCGCTCTACCCACTCTCCGATAGACTCGCCCGGTTTATGGGAAAACTTTTTCTTCACTAAGTCCGAAGGCTCATGAAGCCACTTGCTACGTTTATCTGCATAGGATCGGATTTGTGCCCTCAGCTGATCAATACTCAGGTCTATTGAATTTGAGCCAAAAAGAATCGTCGCAACGGAAGCATTTTTGCGCTGCATGAACTCAGCGATATAGACCGTGCTGTCCCCTAAACTCATCTTAACGAGTACATAGGTTTTCAGCGTCGAATAGAAAGAGCCTTTTCGCTCTGTTAAAGGTCTAAGTGCCCATGAGGGCACCTCTTCACCGTCCTTATAAGGAAGAATATTCTCCAATGCGCCAATTTGAGCTTCTGCTGGCTGATCTATCGGCCTATAACTCACCTGTATCCCACGGCTCCCCAAGTGCGAAATCACTTCATAGAATTCGTTAAAGGAACGATCTGGCCCAACTATCTGATCATCCTCTAGTACAAGTTCGCGGCGATGAACATTAGCTCTTCCTCCTAAGATACTGCCATCTCTGGCTCCAGAAGAAGGATCAGAAGCCGATACGTATTCCAAGGCCAGCTCCCCTTCAAAAACTTCTAGGTATTGGGTATCTGGGTCCTGAGTGATGACTTTTTCGATCTTCGAACAATGAATATCCTGCAATGCAGGAAATGGACATTTTTCTTCATCGAGCAATATATCTGCCACAAAGATTTGTTCCGTTGGGGCTTTATTTGGGGAGTACTTTGTGGTCTTCTTTTCTCTGGGAAAGGGTCTACGTCTTTCTTCAGTCTTCCTGGGTTCAGACCTTTCGTCATCAGGCCGCCCATCATTGTCCCTCCCATAGATTAAGTTCTTAAATGGGAACGATCCCGAGCAGGAAATGATCTTTGAAACAAAGTACACATCACCGAACTTGGACAGTTCGACCTCCCAGATAACCTTTTCCTCCAATGGCGGAACGACACATAATGAAGCACCAAACTCTTTGTGAATGCGCATAAATGACAAAGACTGAATACCATTGAAACGTTTTAACGCGGTGTCACTCAAGGCCAATCGCGCAACATGGTAAACGAGAATATCAGGAACCCACTTTCTCAACTGAATGTATGGAGGATTTTGATTAAGACGCGAAGCGTCCGCGTTAAAAAGCGTTTTCGTCGCCGACTCGCCGGACAACGCTTCCTTGATCAAATAATTGGATTTCCAGTAAAAATTTAGGATCTCGGAACAAGGGACGATACAGACCGAATCGTTCCCATCAATTTGAATGTTGGCTTTATAAACTTGCTGAGCCCTCAGGCTTTTGAATGCCTTGTTTTCAATCTCACCTAGCCAGGTTCTATACTCTGCTAGCTCTCCAAGGTAGACCAAATTTTTGCTTATACCACTGGTATCGATTTCGAACTTTTCGTATCTAACGTGGCGCTTGGTTCCAGTCGGATTACCATCTAGCCAAATTGAACGCAGCTCAAACAATGGGATGGTTGCGACGTTAATCTTGGTGGATTCAGCTTCTTCGTATTTGGGGCGATGTCTACCGTCAAGTGGCGCCGTGATCATATATACATAAGCATCTCGGCCATTTGGCAAATTCTGAGGAGGCGTTCTAGTTATCCCGGTGAACCCGAGGACAGTTGCCGCTTTGTTTCTTAGAGCTCCAACCGGCTCTGGTGTCATTCGCGATCCCTGCATTTCAAATTACCTGTGCACTAGATTCCCAAGGCTCTCGACTGCAGCAGCTTCTTCCAGAAAGCAATACAATTCTGCCGGCAAAAATCGAGTGTAAATAAGTCAGAATTAATACCTTTAGTTGTGTCAGGGCTAGTTCAAGCTTACACGAGAGAATCAGAAACGCGATTCAATAGTGTTGTGAATGGAGTACTTTCCAACAAAACGCTATTATGTCAATCTGAAAACAAAATTTAGGCTCCGAACCAAATTGAAATGATAGTCTCTCTTACGACAATAAGGGACATTTGAGTCATAGTTTATGACAAGAAAAAATAATGAAAACGAGCTCCCTCCGTATCTGAACTTCAGTGTTGATTCACAATTGCTTGGTGAAATCGGAGAACGCCTCGTAACGAAAAAACATATAGCGCTATCAGAGCTCGTAAAAAATGCTTACGATGCCGACAGCCCAGATGTGAATATCACCTTGTTTTCGACGAGCTCGGGCAGTTCAATAAATGAGAGCAAGATCATCGTAGAAGACCACGGCAGCGGGATGACCTTCCAGCAAATTAGAGATTACTGGATGACGATTGCCACTTCTCACAAAGTTAAGAGCAATACGAGCAAAAAGTTTGGTCGCCCGACGACTGGCAACAAGGGTATTGGCAGATTTGCGTGCCAAAAACTTGCAAAAAATCTAGTGCTTACCTCTTGCGCGCAAATATCTGACAATAAAGGTGTGAGTTCCTTCGAACACACTCGCGTCGTTTTTAACTGGGATGACTTTGTTCCGAGTACAAAGATAACCGAGATTCCGTGCCAGTACGAAACAAAGAGGGAAAACAAAGGCCGGCCGGGCGTAACATTAGAGTTGGTTGAACTTAGAGAGCAGTGGAGTCAAAACGACTTCAATATGCTCCAAAAAAACATTGCACTTGTTTCAGTTGCTAAAGACGAAAAACGAGAAGGATATCTCGCTGACCCTGGGTTCAGAACTACTATTCAGGCAACAGAATTCGATAAGAGTACGATAAGCCTAGATGAGAAAATCCTGCAAGCAGGTTGGGGAACCGTTGAGGGGAAAGTAGATTCTGATGGCATATTGAAAATAGACTTAAATTGTAAGGGATTTGCAGACCTGCCGTCTTATGAAATTGCCGCGTTTAAAGGGCTGGAAGATCTAGAGTTTCGAATTCACATCATACCGCAGTCTAGTCAGTATCGTTACGTTGACAATAGAAGGGACCCTAAACTCCTCACAAAGAGTATCATTACCGATATTTGGAAAAACGCTTCCGGTATAAGGCTGTATGTAAACGGCTTTAGGACTTATCCCTATGGAGACATTGACGCCGGAGACGACTGGCTACAGATAGCCAAAGATATAGGTATTAGGAGAAGCTCTCCTGACCGAATGTTTACTTCTGTCGCTGATGGCATTGGAGTTAGATTTAGCCGATCGATGCTTAACCACCCTGGGATACGCTCACATATAGGCGCAGTTCATATTAAAGGAAGGTGCAAAGAGAAATTCGAAATCAAAATGGACCGGGAGGGGTTATTGGAGAATGGTGCCTTTTTGGATTTGAGACGAGCTCTAAGGCTTTCACTTGACTATGCTGCTTTGCATTATGAAGCATTCATTAAGAACGAAGTATCGAAGCGTGAGAGGGAATCTGCGAAAGCCTTCAGAGAAACTTTAAGCAAAGACAGCTTCGATAGTGATCCTGCCTCTCTAGCGAAAGAGGCCTTCAAGGTAATAGAGACTTCATTTTCAACGTTGCTCGAACAGACCGAGGATATTAAACTCGTCCAGCAATCCAGAGAGTCTTTCACCAAAGCTACTGACTTTATTTCTAAAGCTCAGGATGAAGCACAACGGGAACTGGATACTCTAAGGTCAATTTCAGCTACAGCCCCTCTTTTATTCGTTTTTGCTCATGAATTTAAAGGAATTTTATCAAGCCTTACATTTTATTCTGACAGGCTGGAACAGCTTGCCTCTGGATTCAAAGATGAAAAAATTGCCGAGGAGCTTGATAACTTCAGCAGACAGATAAAAGAAGACTCCGTTTATTATCAAGATATTACAAACTTGTTTGATGTATTCTCCGACTCAAAAAAACATACTGAGCAAAAAACATCTTTCTACTCTGCTCTCAACTCGATTCAAAAAGGCTTAGGGTACCTTCTAAACGAATTCGATATTTCAATTAGTCTTCGAAAAGTAAAACCCTCTATTCTGTCGAATAAACTAAATAGGGCAGAAGTTTACTCAATCCTAATTAATAGCATCTCGAATTCGATTAAGGCCCTAGTTGCTTCCTCACCTCCACGAGAAATTGCAATTAGCACATTTATGTCAAGTGACAAAATATGCCTAAAGATACAAGACAATGGAATCGGTCTTAAACAAGAGTATTGGGAAAGCGTGTTTAATCCATTTATATCTGACCCCAGCGGGGTCATCTATTCCTCACTAATAACTAAACTTCAAGATGAACAGCTTACTACGCTTGGTAAAGGTAGTGGGCTAGGACTACATATAATTAAAAATATTGTCGGTAAGCACCGAGGGAAGGCCTATTTCGCCGAACCAGATAAAGGGTATTCTACCAATTTGGTGATAGAGATCTAAACTATGCCGACATATAGCTTACTTGTAATTGACGATTGCTTCTCAAGCGAAAAATCTATTCCCAAGCACATGGCACGAAGACGTTTTTTTTCAAGTATGGCGAATATAGAGACAGTAACTCTTTCCCCTGAAGAGGCCTTGGAAAACGCGATACCAAAACGTCACTTTGATTTAACCTTGATAGATTTTGATTTCAAACATAGCTCTAGATCAGAAATTGATGGTACGAACCTTTCCGCGATTACAAGAAGGCACAAAGACACACCGGTCTACCTCTACAGTGACGGCCTTTACGATACAAGCTATGCACAACAACCGCCTAATATGGAACGCTTTGTCTCATATAGTGACTTTGCCAATGCGAATATTATTTTCGAAGAGATCAAGAATATTCGTGCACTCAACAGTTCCTTTTCGAATATAAAGCTAGACCGTGTAGATCAAAATGACATCTCATCTATGGTGAAGTTATCTCGACCGGTACTGGACCTATTTGGGTGTCCAGCATCAGACGAGCGCTCATTTGTCGCAAGTATGCCTTCTGAGATATGGAGTCTCTTAACGAAAGATCAATCTGCGGTACCTAACGGTGGGTTGTCGCCAACCATTCTTACAATCCGCTGGTTTATAAATTCGTTGCATGGCTGCGAAGGATTTCTATTAGATGAACCTGCTGCCGCGCGCTTTTTAGGTATTAATTTGGAGTTTTTTAATCGAATCAAAAGTTCGCTCAAGCGGTTCGAATACAAAGGGCTGTTTAATAAGTCAAATTCAAAAAGATGGTGGCTTTCCAAGCTACAATCCTATATTTACGAGCTAGATAAGGAACATGAAATACAATCATCAAGAGATTTCCCTGTCATTGCGGCTAGAGTATTGGGCGCAAGAGCTGATGATGTAGCTGAATGCATAGTTTGTGGAAAAGAAGGCCCCGAGGCTCTAGGTAGATTCAAGCATGAAATAGACGTCCATCCAGTGCATTTCAGGTGCAGTCGAGTTCAGCTAGACAATAGCCTTCAATCACCATTTACTCGACCCAGATTAATTGAATCGTAATATGCCTGCTTCGCTTTACAACGTTCAAAGCACCAAAGAGTATTTGAAGAGTCTAGAAGAAGCTTTGGAAGCGTTTGCATATACAGGCGGATTGGACACACGAACTCAAATGACTGTGTACGAATGGATCAAAAAATTGAAGCAATGCAATTCAAGGTTGCAGAAGAAGCCCGAAAAGAGCAATTTTAGCGTCTCCTTCTCGCCAAACCTCGAAATTCCAGTAGTTCTCAGTAAGGCTTCAAGATATTACCAACTCTATGTCTGCCTTGGCGGAAACATTGAGATTGTTGAAGGTAGATTGAACCGCAATAATACCGTTCTAAGCTTTTTGCTCGAAGCACACGAAGACTTTACGCCAAGTATTGCCAATTCATTACATAGTGTGGAATACAAAAAAGGGAAGCACATTCTAAGAAAATTCCATTTTGATTGGGATGAAAAATGTAAGTCGATTGGAAGGCCAGTTAGTCATTTACAATACGGCGGCAAACCCAACTCTGGTTTCTTACCTGGAGATTCTAGTCAAGCTAGCTATCTGCTCCTAAGTACACTAGATAATCCTCGACTAGAAGTCTTGCCTCAAGACCTTGGGATTACTTTGCATCGAACGCTTTCTGAACAGGACTCTAAACTGGCTTCTCTTGTCCACGAAAACGGCTGGAAAAAAGGGATTATTAAAATTGAGAATACACTAGTCGCCCCCTTTGTCGCTAACCTTCACAAGTATTTGAGCGCAACTGGAAGAACACATACGTCTGAATTTTTTTTCAAAGACCCTGCATCATGAGGGTATCGATGGAACTTGTTATCTGCTAGCCTTACTAAAAAGGTGAGTAACTATGTCGATAATGCATCCAAATCTGAAAACTAGAAAAACTCTTGGCGCTTATTACACGCCAGACAATCTTTGCGACCTCCTAACTAGGTTTGCAATTCAGTCGAAGAGTGACGAAATACTTGAACCGAGCTTTGGTGGGTGCGGATTGCTACGCAGTAGTTACGCGAGACTAAAAAATCTTGGTCATCCTAAACCCGCAAATCGTGTTTATGGATGCGACATCGATCACCATGCATTTGATATTCTCGGAAAAGAACTTCTTCTGCAAACAAAAACCTTGCCAAATCGAAACTATATTCACTCAGATTTTCTTTCACCTGATCTGCGATTTGATGGTAAAAAATTCAACGCGATAGTTGGAAATCCTCCATACATTGGATATGGATCTTTGTCCTCCTATCAGCGAGATTGGGGACGAAAAATTGTCCAAGATTTAGCGATCCGCGACTCCCGATATGCTGGTAGCTGGTTTTATTTCGTCTTGAAATCATTGACTATGCTTGCTCCCAACGGGCGAGTAGCCTTCGTACTTCCTTATGCTCTCATCAACGCCGATTATGCGCGACATTTAAGGCAGATTATCTCGGGATCATTTAGCGAGTCGACGATATACGCCTTGAATGAGAAACTGTTTCTAACACAGGGAACAAAGGAAAGGGTAGTTCTCCTATTGGCAAAAGACTGGAGAGGTTTCGCCGAATCTGAACGCCAAATAAATACAAAGTACCTGAATAGCGTCGAAGAAATCGAACAAGACTTAAACAAAAGCTGCTTTGGACGAATCAGTATTGTTGATTCAGAGCTGTCCTCCAACGTATTTGACAACAGAATAGGTTATGAAGGAGCTGAGGCGCTAGCCATTCTCGATAGAAACAATTGTTCCATAGAACTTGGTTCTATACTTAGGGTGAAAATAGGGCTCGTCGCTGGAAACTCTAATTTCTTCACGTTTAATAGAAAGAGGTTAAGCGAGGTGGGCTTAAGTGCTGATAGGCACTGTGTTCCAATTTTGCGCTCACTAAAAGGCTTCCAAGGCATATGCTATGGCTGGAAAGAATTTAGAGATGAAGTGAACAAGAATGCAGACTGCTATTTGCTTGATTTCAAGCAAGAGTTCTTAAACGAAGGAGCATACCAAGAATACTTAAGTACAATGTCCAACCAAGATATTGAACGAAACCAGACCTTTGCCAAGAGGCCGCTGTGGTACAAAGTAAGTGACGACAACGTCCCAGATGTATTTTTGGCATACATGAACATCCACGGACCAAGACTTATTGTCAATCAAGGAAACTATGAGTGCTTAAACAATATCCACCGCGGCTACTTCAAATCGCGATATAGTAAAAAACAAACAAAATTAGTGGCTATTTCTTTACTCACTTCGTATACACAAATTGTTGCGGAACTCACTTCTAAACAATACGGATCAAAATCCCTTAAACTAGAGCCCAGCACCTATACAAGCCTTCCTATTTTATTACCCGACGAGTCAGACGATAGCAGCGTCACTAAACAGTTCAACTTGGTGAATCGTCTTCTAAAATCAGGCAGGACGATGGCGGCGTGTGCTGCCGCATCAGAATACATTTACAAAAGAGTATTGAGCAAACATCAAATGGATAGACTGTCACCCGTGCTGGAAAACAGCTTGGCACAGCTAAGAGATTATCGCAATTCTTGTTAGCTATTGGGGACCTCAATTTCATGACAGCCCAACCTCTCGGACCTCGCGCGAGACAATTTGCACTGTGCTCAAAATATCACTAGAAAGACAAACCGGGTCTAGCCAAAATACTATAGCTCTGACGATGTAATAAACCTGCTTCGATGATACGCAACATAGTACTCTTTATTCGAGTCAATACTTGAAGAGCCAGGGTACACAACCCTAACTTTTAACCAAGTGTAATTGAACTTCGTGGTTTCAGGACTAACCACATACAGCAATGAATTAAACGGTTCAAACTCGCCAACTTTTTCAGCCATTCCTCCCCAAAATCCGGGCATTCCTTTTCTCAATACCGCCACGCCTACAGGCGTTCTTGGAGAAAATGCGATCAAATCGCCATACTTGATATCACCAAATGTATTCACAGGCGAAGGAAAAGTAACAGAATAACTATGGTAGAGCTTGTATTCATGCCTATTGGATGGAAACGAGTTCCCGTGAATATACTTCATCGAAGAAAAGAGTACTTTTAGAAGATTCAAATCACTATTTCGATCAAAATCGAAACTAGCAACATATTCAGACAGAATCCGGTCTAATTTCGTCAGCACCGCTTCCGGGAACTTGAGAGACTCCAATCCTTTGTATAAAGGCAGAACCCGCTCAACTAGTTGCTGTTGAAACCGGGAGTCCCCTATCTCAAACTTAGCGATAGATTCGTCAATTAGACTTTCCCACTGAAGTTTCTCGAAAGTCAAAGGGGCGAGTATGCCTTTGTCTAAACGCTCTACTAAACCTATCCGATTGTGTTCCTCTTGGGTTAGGTCATTGAATACTGCTAACGCACTTGATAGTTCTGTTCCTGCTCCCAAATTTGCTTTTATATCAGGCGGTATTGCATTTCCCAGCTCACCAAATCGCTTATTTACTGTTTCATCAATCTCAACCAACTTTTGGTCAAAGAATTGCCTAATAGCTTCAATCCTATTATCAATGTTGTCTTGTATTGCTCGATTGTCTGGACTGCTCTGTATCGAGCCTTCTATTCTTAACCCATCTCGATCCCAAACAATTGAGGACACATACGAAATGAGAAGGCATATGGCCCCTGCCCCTATGACCCATCTACTATGATTAGCATCCTCTGGCTTCTTTAAATAAACATAACAAACGGTGATTAATATAGTAGCCCCTATTAGAATTGATACTATCGTCCCTACCAAAGGCGTAACTTTAATATATCTTTCCAACGACTCTTCAGGCTGAGCGACCAAAACGCTGAACAGAAAGAAAACACCGATCGCAATTGCAAAGGAGTATATAAATGGCGAAATCCTCTCCAACCAACCTAATTTAAACTGAAAATTCTGAAGCTTAGAATCGTCCTTCTCTACTAACCTGTCTGGCTCTTCTATCTCACTGCCGATTTTATCCACATCTACATTCGCCAAAATTTATTCCCCTGAAGTCCGTCTAAATCTACTAGCTCTATACCATCATCATTTCGCCTTTCGCCAAGACGTATTTAATAGCGCTCCGGTGTGGCTACACAATTTGCAGATTGCAGCACATTAATTACGCTCCTATTAATTCCCACCACAATTCACATGCGCCCCTGGCGAGGTGCACGATGGTGAAACAGCAATAACTAAACCAGGGATAAAGTCTATTCGGTCGATACATACGACCTTTGATTAGTGGATCAGCTATTTTAATATTTATATTGAGTAACTAACTTCCCTATACAGCCCATTTTCCTGCAAGAACGATTTCGTCGTTTAATGGCAAAAAGGGCCTTCAAAGACCCTTCGTTCTAGTAACCATTGTAAACGAGGATTAGTCTCGGCAATGACTCTAGCTGACAGGCTGCCATGCTGCGGAAATCGTTGGAGATAGTTCGTCCATCGTTTGTTGAGGAATATCATTTCCAATACCAGATGGGACACTGAAGGACGCCATGGCGGAAACTAAACTCTGCACGTCACTTAAGTGTAGAACTTCGTCGCCAGCAACAAATTCCTCTATCTTGTATTGGTCTGAATCGTACCAATTGTCTATCAACAGTTGGTCGTTGCTGCCTGCAATCGTAACTAGAAGGTCATTGTTTTGCTGTGAGAACCAAAGATCGGTCGATTCGATATCCCCCTCAAAAATGACGGAATCATTATTGTTGTAGTATCCCCAGTTATTGTCAGTTATGACATCTTGCCCATCTCCACGTCCAAAATGAAAGGTATCTGCTGTCATCGCTGTTGTGAAGACGTCATCCCCTGCACCGCCGGTCCATTCGTGGCTTTGCTGCAGCAACTCATTCACTGCCGTGTTGAGGCTTCCCAGATAAATACTAGCGGTATCATTTCCAGCTCCCAAGTCAACTATGTTGCTGCTTCTGAAACCAGCGGTAATCGTGTCATCACCCTCGCCCATGAAGATCGTATGGCTACCTTTCCCGTCACCGCCATGCATGGTAATCACATCGTCGCCCGAACCAGTATCGATCGTGTGACTCAGATCCAGCGTATACCCGACCAGATCAATCGTGTCATTGCCACCCAAGGCATTAACGGTTTCATTTCCTCCTTCACCGGTCGAATAGGTATCCGCACCTTCGGTCAACGTCACCGTCCTGGCAAGATCTGTCAAATCATCCGCTGTCCAAATGGTCCCATCGGAAAATACCAACTCTTCAACATTATAATTCTCAGACTGACCCATCATGTTCTTAAGTGTAATGCTGTCCGGTTGTCCCGGATTGGACGGATCATTGATTGTGATCACCAAATCATAATTGCTACTTGTGACAACGACATCTGAAGTTTCAATCCCTGCGCCCAACACGATACGATCTGTATTATCGTGATACCCCCAATCATTCTCCGTGATGTCCGTCACCGATTCTAAATATATAGGTGTCTGCGCCCGATGCCCCTTCTATCGTGTCATCGCCCGCTCCACCTTCAAATGTATACGAATTTTGGGAAGCACTTTCTGCTGCGCCGGAAATTAGAATCGAGACCTTAAGAGCATCATCTCCATATCCTCCTAATAATTTAGATCCCGCAGCAACGCTAGCAGTAATATCGTCTGATCCAGCTCCGCCATCCAGCACCGAAAATTCGCTGCTCATTGACGAAATCGTATCGTCTCCATCGCCACCAAGTAAATATGCTTCACCCGAAAGAACGCTCAAATTGTCGTTGCCATCGTCGCCATATACCTTGGTATAGCCAGCTCCAAGAACTTCGACGATATCATCGCCAGCTCCTCCGTATACAGTTCCTTCCGATAACGCATCACCTAAAATGACATCAATTGAGTCAGTACCATCGCGACCGAAAATAAGTGCACTTTGGGACAGAAGATGATTTGAAGCGTCTACTTGTAACGTGCCAGATGATACAAAAATCGCGGTTTTATCGCTGGATTGCTGAATCGCCGAAACCACGCTTGGATTATTCGACAACAATGTCCGAAGTTTTTGATGTGGATCCCAACCTACTCGCTGCGCAAAATCTCCGCCGTGGCCAATTAAGGCAACCAAATCATAGGCAGCTTTTTCAGGACTAGTTGCAGCAACGACATCTATAGCGGCATCAAGTTCATCAAAACTGGAAGACGAAAGTTCCCCATCGACTAATCCAGGCCACAAAGACTTGTACTCGAGAAAACTACATTCGAGGATCAAGTTTCTAAAAACGCTCTGTCTGAGAATCGCATAAACATTATCTATACTCGATTTGACAGCTTGTGTAAAAGACTCACCTGTAAGATCTCCAATAGCCAAAGATTCTGCAGCATCTTGTTGGTTAGATATTTCCGACCAAACGCGACCGTTAAAAGCTTCTGCTATGGCGACCTTGTCCAAATAAGTAGGTTCTTCGGACACAGCGAGAGTACGAGAAAATCTATCTGCCCCTTCACTACCTCCGGTTGTACTGTCAATTCGTTCATAGACATTGTGAAAATCAGAAGTCTTAAACCACTCAAAAATTATTTGGTCTACCAATGCATTCCTTTCAGAAAGCGTGGTAGCAGCAACAAAATCCTCGTAAACTCCAACCAATGTGCTATTTAATGTCGCGGCTTGACCAAGACTCCTTACTGCACCAGAACCGGCCAAGTTTGCAACGTGGTACAACTCGGAGGGAATCTCTACTTCACTAATAAATTCACTTCGAAAGGTATCAACATCGAAGAATACATCGCCCACGATTCCCGTGTTGCCCCCATTCAGCTCATAGGTAGAGTATCCCTCAATATAGTTTCCATTTTCGAAATCAGTTCTTACCCCATCACTCGTTGTAGATATACTACTTATGCCAACATCGGACAGCGAAAATAGCTCACTAGACTGGGATATTCCGTCTGAGTTACTGTCTACCCACATTTTCAATTGAGAGAAGATCACGTCCGAAGCATCAATTATCGCGTCCCCGTTCAGATCGTACTCCGCTAAAGCCTCAAACCCGTCCTGAGCATCTACGCCGCTAGATAAGGTCGTAACGTTTCCAAACAGCTCCTGCCCATTATCAATAAGGCCGTTGCTGTTCTTGTCTAAAGCCAATAACCCATCTTCACCACTTACCCAACCTATTGACTCCTTTATTCCATCTGAATCCAGATCAAATAGAACCCCATCACTGATTCCAGCATGCTCTATCCCGTCTCCATCCAAATCAAAAACAAGAGGACTGTTATTCTGTTGCCATGAGGCCAAATCAAACCACTTATCGAAGAGGTCATCGATACCTCCTAGCTCTTCCGGAGTTGGCGGCTCGTAGATATCGTCTGGATTTTCATTTGGTTCCCCTGAATCTGGTATCCCGTCCCAGTTAGAATCATCAGGGTTAGGTGTCTCGTTCTTTGCATGGTCAATCGCATCCTGGATTCGATCTTTCCAACTATCGAAATCTTCTCCATTGCCGCCTTGGTCTTCATCTCGGAACTGCGTTTGATTTTTCAGATACTCCTCGATAGCCTCCAATGTTGGCTCTCCGGGCATGGTCAATTCCGTCTGACCATCGTTAACAAAAACTGTCCCCCCAGACAGATACTCACTCAATTTGTCCGGTTCTCCAGTTCGGTTGGCCCATGCCGCAATCATAGCTTGCGCTTCAAGATAATCTGGGTGAGTTGGATCAAACACACCCTTTCCATTTTGATTAGAACCTCCGGCTTGATTAGCTTTATCTATCCATTTAGTTAGATATTCTTGGTAGTGCTCATTGTCCCTCTCGTTAATCAACTGTTTACCTTGTGGGGAGCTAAGAGCTTGATCGATTCTACTTAATTCTTCTGAAGTAAAATTGCTTTTCTGAGCTCCCTTTTTGGCGGCCTTCTTAGTAAGCTCATCTGCCTCCGCGTCAGAAAATAATCCAGACGCCTTCAATATATCGTTAAAGGTTTCCTCAGCTAGATCATTTGCCGCGACATCGGACTGTAACTCACCATAAGACAAGCCACTATCACCGCCTGCAAAGGTAGACTCATATGCTTTTGATTGACTAGAATCCTCCATGTGGGATGCCACATTGTAGAGAAACTCCTGAGTGGGACTTATAAATGTAATACTCGCCATGAATTACTCTCCGTATTAATCGTTAGATGGTATTCGAGATTCAGTTAAGAAGTGATCGATATCAAAATGATTCGGTCTACCGACAATATTCCCGTTCTTTTTGTCAAAGCTGGACTTAAAATCCTCTATTTTTTTTGTCAGAGATTCGAAACTCACTATTCGCACATCTTGTATTTTGTTGACTATCTCCGTCAGGTGTTCCTCTCTATCAATTAAGAGCACAAGAGGTATCTGTTTGACTGCCACCGCAACAAGGTTTTCGTTGATTTTCCAAATGTCTGATAGCGACAATGCTAAATTCTGGACGTGTATTTCCGATTTTCCATCTGATCGGTTGCAATCAGAATCCAACGTATACAAGTAACCCGAGGTGTATAGAAGTGAATATTTCTTCCCTGCATTGCCTTCTCTGTCTTTGAAGTAGAAATAGGAATCTAGTGGACTTCCGCATTTGGAAGACAATCTGTAATGGATGCTAAAATCCCCAAGATCTACGGCTCTTTCCCCTTTTGATTTAATTTTGTTTGCTCGGGGTACTTTTTTGAGCCGATTTTTAGCCAGAAAGCTTTCATAAGACACTTCGCTATAGTGCTTATACCTTTCAGAAAACAGCGTCTCACCGGAAAAAATGTCGATAAACGCTGATTCACTCTGATCTGGCGCAATCCTGTAGATTAGATGAATCAATGTCCTTTCCGAGTTCTTATACAGAGCATAAGACGCAAAGTGCCCTGCGTTCGTTGCATCAAAACTAGCCGTATAGGGACCAGGCAACGCCGTCGATTCGGCACATGAGGACGCACTAGCACTAACAATAAAGACAAACACGAGCCTTTTTAAACTGAGCATTTCTTTATCCCTTTTGTTTCACTTAAAAACTTTAGAGCCAACAATTTCACGACCTATGGGTTTTGTAAAAAGCCAAAAATTCGGGATCTAGACATTATCCCATCACCTCTCTCCCAAACTCTCCTGCTGATAACGCAACAACGGAGACAGGAAAAATTCTATCAATCTCCTCGTCCCGGTTTTCACTTCCGCAGTCACCGACATGCCCGGGGATAAGCGAACATATTTGCCATTCACCGTCAGACCATCCTGTTCGAGTTGCACGCGTGCGGAATAGACCAGGCCGAGGTTTTCATCCTGGATCGCATCGTCCGATATCGATGCCAGTGTGCCATCAATAAAACCATACTTAGTGAAGTTGAAGGTATCGACTTTCACTTCCACTTTTTGCCCCTCTTCGACAAAGCCTATGTCTTTGTTTTGTAGCATCACTTCGACTTCGAGTTGGCTCTGATTGGGGACGATGGTCATTAGGGGTTGCGCCGGGGTCACCACACCACCGATGGTATGAACTTCGAGCTGTTGCACTTGCCCGCTGATGGGTGCGGTAAGGGTAAAGTGATCGAGCCGATCTTTGGCCTTGCTGGTTTCCTGCTTGAGTGATTGGACCTGCAAGCTGGTTTCGTTTAACTGTACCTGCGTCTGTTTGCGCTTCTCGGCCAGATAGAGTTTGCGTTGGTGAGCGATGCTGGTTTGACTAACTTCCAGTTGGCCAAGGCGCGCTTGTTGCACGGCCAGATCCTGTTGCTCTTCGATCAGTTCCTGTTTCAGCTCAAGAAACTGCAATTTGGAACCATAGGACTTCTTCTGAAGCGTATCCAAGGCATCTACCCGTTCCTTGAGGACCGGTATTACCTGTTCTTTCTTTACGATTTCTGCCTGGATCATACTGGCTTCCGCTTCCAGCTTCGCGGCTTCGGTGTCGAAGTTAAGCAGCTGCTCGCGAATTTCTGCTTGCTCCTGATCGAGGAGCAGGGATTGCGCAGGGGTTAAGTTTGGTGGGGCCAGAGGCTCCGCTTGGAAAGGGGTCAAAGTCTTTGACTCTGACCCCTTTAAGCTTAACCAATCGTTCAGCAAGCCCAACCGCTGTAAGTTGTCGTGTGCACTTTGCCATTCGCCTTCCAGACGTTTGTAATCTGCATGAACCAGGCGCTTGTCCAGTTCGATCAACACCTCCCCCTGCTGCACGCTTTGTCCTTCACGGACGTTTATGCCCGTAACGCGCGCGCTTTCTAGTGACTGAATCTGCTTCACATGCTCGCTCGGGATCACCTTGCCTTGGGCGACGGCTACGATATCGATCTTGCCCAATACCGCCCAAATCACAGCGATCACAAAGAGCGACACGATTAGCCAGATAATCATGCGTCCGGCTTTGGAGGCGGGTGTGGTCTCCACTTCGATGGCTGCGGGCAAGAATTCGTAGATGACCTGGTCATTCGCGGAGGATGCTGACTTAAATCGATTCCAGACCGGTTTTGTCTCGACTGACGTGTCGCTCGTTACTTGATTCGTGTTAGGAGATGTCACGAGGCGCCCTCCGGTTTTGGTTTTCCTGGGACCAGAGGCGCTTGCGTCCGTGGCTTATAGGTGGCGGAGTAGCTCAGTCCGTTTAGACTTGGTTTGTCAGCCTGTTGTGCTTGTCTTGGCTGCGGGCTGTGTTGTTTCTGATCACCGATTTGGCTGGTGTCCTGGTTTTTGACTTCCCGAATCGACGGCACATGACTTTGATGGCTATGCAGTTTGGCATAGTAACCATTATGTTCCATCAGACTGTCGTGATTGCCACTTTCGATAATCCGGCCCTGATCGACGACGATAATGCGGTCGGCCATGCGTACTGTCGATAGTCGGTGTGCGATGATAAACACGGTTCGGTTCTGACAGATCCGCCGCATGTTGTCCTGGATGATACGCTCGCTTTCATAATCGAGCGCACTGGTGGAGATCAGGATGCGTGGGTTGGTAATCAAGGCGCGTGCAATGGCGATGCGCTGTTTCTGCCCGCCAGAGAGTGAGGCGCCCTGCTCGCCAACCACCGTGTCGTAACCCTCGGGTAGCTCCAGAATAAAGTCGTGTGCCCCCGCCAGCTTTGCTGCTTGAATGACGGCTTCAATTGACAAACTCGGATCAGAGAGCGCGATATTGTCTTTGACAGAGCGGTTAAACAGGACATTCTCCTGCAACACCACACCGACTTGCCTCCTCAGCCAGGCGGTATCGACCTGGGCCAGATCGACGCCATCGACGAGGACTCGCCCGCTTTCCGGGACGTACAGCCTTTGAACCAGTTTGGTGAGGGTACTCTTGCCCGAACCGGAGCGGCCGACAATGCCAATTACTTCACCGGCATGTACTTCCAGACTCAGGTCTTTCAATACTTCCGGGCGATCCGGTTGGTAGCGGAAGGTAACGTGATCAAAACTGACCCTCCCTGCGATTTGCGGCAAGGTGGTACGATTGGGGTTATGGGCCGGTTCGGTAGGAGTATTCAGAATATCGCCAAGGCGTTCGAGTGAAATCCCGGCCTGTTGGAAGTCCTGCCAGAGTTGCACCAGTTTGAGGATCGGCGCACTAACGCGTCCGGCAATCATATTGAAGGCGATCAGCTGCCCCACACTCAAGGACCCCGCAATAACCAGTGTCGCCCCGACCCATAAAATCAGCACTGTGACGATCTTGTTAATCATACTCGCCACCTGACTGGCGATATTACCCAGATTATTCGCTTTGAACGAGGCCGTCACAAAGCCCGCGAGTTGTTCCTCCCAGCGGCGTTGCATCTGCGGTTCGACCGCCATCGACTTCA
>PZPK01000034.1 GCA_006212045.1 Oleiphilus sp.
AGAGATTGACCGAAGGCGGCGCAAAGCAAAAAAGCTGACTCTCGATTTACAAGCGAGCTTAGCGTTATGAATTTATTCCGGACAGTAGTGCGCGTAGGCGGGAACCCATGGTTCTTGTTTGACGGCTTGTAGACTAGTTTTAAAGATGCCCGATTATCTTGTCTGGCTAGTTCTCGATAATCGAGCCCCATAAGTCTTCCCAGTGGGGATTGTTTTCCTGTATTAAATTTACTTTCCACTGACGGCGCCACTTTTTCATCTGCTTCTCTCGTAATATCGCAGATTCCATCGAAATATGCTGTTCATAATAAACCAGACTTTTCACTGCATACTTATAAGTAAAACCTTCGACAAACCCCTGTTTATGTTGCCAAACCCGTTTTACCAAATCGCTGGTAACACCTATGTATAAGGTACCATTTCTTCCACTGGCCATTATGTAAACACTTGCTTGCATATTCGTCCCTGAATATTCTGTGGTTTGACACATTTAACCATGAATCTGCAATGGCACTAAATGTGCGCTACTTCCCGTGCACTCCTCTCATTTATGTCATTGCTAAAGCAAAGTGCTCGTTTTTTGCCCCTTAGTATACGCCGGTTCTTGGGTTCACCATTTTTATTGCGCTTTTGATCGACCTGGACAGTGACTTTGAAGCGCTTGGAAAGTTTTTAGCCTCGTAAGATACTCACGAAAACGATTGCAAAAAGATACATATTATCCGGCACTTAGCATTGCTATTGTTCTTTGAAGTGCGCTTCAATGGCTTGTTTTATTAACGGTGAGGCTGTAGGGCCATCTGTATGAGTAGTATTGTGCGTTGTGTTGTCGCATTGAGCGTTATGTTGTTAGTAGCATGTAGTGGCGGAGGTGGTGGAACCAGTGTCCCTGACGTGCTAAACACAGATACTAAAAGCCCTGTTATCGGTACCGTTTTCACTGATATTTTTCACTACCACCCCAGTACGTATCAAAAATTCGGCATCGGTGATGCCGAGCGTATCGAATACACTTTTTCTGTTTGGCTGGCCGACCCGCAGGGGCGTGAAACGATTGCCGAGGCCTACATCTATAACGAGACTTCCGATGCCTACTACCAGTTGATTGGTGGCGTTGATGAGGTCACGCTGGATACTCATTACGACGCAGTGACCAGCACCTACCAGATACGCGGCAGCAGTGAGACCAGTCCGGACAGCGTGAATCTGCGCGGCTGGCACGTTTACGTGCGGGACAATGATGGAAATGAAACGATACGCGAGTTTTCGTTGCGCCTGCCCGGCGGGGACAACCCGGTATCAGAAAGTGTCGCTTACTCCAACGCTTTGTCGACACCTCCCGCCGACAGCATTCCGGCACTCGAGGCAATGACCGTCACCGACAACGCCTTAAGCTTTTCGGTGGATGTCGCAAACGAATTTTTCAGGATTTCCTTCGAAACCACTGATACACGTGCAGATACCTATGTGGTGCTTTTCTACAACAACGCCGCTTTGCCTAACTATTTGGGACGCGCCTCTACCCTCACCTCGGCAGCTATGAATGACACCTCGCCACTCATGGCCAATACGACGGTGGATCTGGTCCTGCCATGGTCCGAACTGGACGATGCCATCGACCCCAGTGCCATCAACGGTATTCACATTGTGCTGCTGGATGAAGGCATCGACTATAACTACGCCTCTGGCAACGACTGGCTTAGTTACCTGGGCTACTCGGAATTCCTGACGCTGTAGCCGATATCAAAGGTTATAGGTGCTTGAAGCCGTATCGCCACCAGTGCCGGTCCAGTCGGTATGGAAGTACTCACCTCGTGGGCGGTCGACGCGCTCGTAGGTATGTGCTCCGAAATAATCTCGCTGGGCCTGAATCATATTGGCCGGCAAGCGCCCGGTGGTGTAACCATCCAGAAAGCTGATCGCGGAAGTCATGCAGGGCATCGGTAATCCGAGCTCAATCGCTTTGGCGCAAACAGCACGCCAGCCCGGCATGCACTTTTCCAGAATTTGTTTGAAGTAGGTATCGGAACCCAGAAAATCCAGGGCCGGATTACTGGCAAAGGCATCCCGAATATTGCCGAGAAAGGCACTACGGATAATACAGCCACCACGCCACATCAGCGCGACATTACCGTAGTTGAGATTCCAGTGATGGCTTTGCGAAGCTTCGCGCATCAGCATAAAGCCCTGCGCATACGAAATAATTTTGGAAGCCAGCAGGGCCTGCCGCAACCACTCGATCCAAGGTTCGCGCTCACCTTCGATTCGCTGCACAGTTTTACCAAACAGTGACTGGGCCGCCATGCGTTGACCCTTCAGTGCCGACAGACAACGCGCAAAGACAGACTCGCTGATCAGGGTGAGTGGTACCCCCAGATCCAGGGCGTTAATCCCGGTCCATTTGCCAGTGCCTTTCTGCCCGGCAGCATCGAGAATCTTGTCCAGCAAGACGTCGCCATCTTCATCGCGGGTGCCCATGATGGCGGCGGTGATTTCAATCAAATAGCTGTCCAGTTCGGTCTGGTTCCACTGAGCGAATACGGCTTGCATGTCTTCCGCAGAAAGCCCCAGCACGGCATCCATGAAATGGTAGGCTTCGCTGATCAGTTGCATGTCGCCATACTCAATGCCGTTATGCACCATTTTGACGAAGTGCCCTGCGCCACCATCGCCAACCCAGTCGCAACAGGCTTCACCGGTATCGGTTTTGGCAGCAATCGCCTGAAATATCGGTTTCACTGCAGGCCAGGCGTCAGGGTGGCCTCCGGGCATAATCGAGGGGCCAAAACGTGCGCCTTCTTCGCCGCCGGAGACACCTGTTCCAATAAAATAGAGTCCTTTTTCCGCCAGCATCTCGACCCGCCGCGAGGTGTCCGGAAAGTTGGAGTTGCCGCCATCAATAATGATGTCTCCGGGCGATAACAGCGGCAGCAGCTGCGCGATGAAATCATCAACGACCTCCCCGGCCCGCACCATCAGCATAATTTTGCGTGGTGCTTTCAGCGATGCCACCAGCGCTTCAAGGGAGTGCACACCCTGAACGGAGGTGCCTGAAGCCGGGCCATTGATAAACGCATCCACCTTGCTGGTGGTGCGGTTGTAGGCGGCCACTGTAAAGCCGTGGTCATCCATATTCAGTATCAGGTTTTGCCCCATCACCGCCAATCCGATGACGCCGATATCTGCCTGCATAATGTGTACTCCTGAAAAGTGTGTGCGTTTCGGGCCTAGCGTGGCAAGAGCGCGGCGGCTTCGGCATCCAGCAGCCACTCGGTCGTGCCTTCTTGGGAGCGTATCCTTGCCGCGGGCAGCTCCTGCGCCAACTCGGGAGACTCCAGTACCGTTTTCACAATGCTCTGCTTCGATGCGCCCAACACCAGATAGCTGACCCGGCGGGCATTTTCAATGACCGCCGCGGAGATAGAAATGCGTGCCTGGCCACTCTCCGGGTGCTGCGCAACCAGGGCCACTTCCCTGCTATCAGGGTCATACTGGTGCGGAAATAACGAGGCGGTATGCCCATCCTCTCCGATCCCCAGCAGCACCCAGTCAAACTGCGGCAAGCCATTGACCAGAGGCAAATGCTTTTTCATTTCTGCGGTCAGTCGCTCGCTTTCCTGTTGCGGGTCGCTTTCACCATGAATCCGGTGCAGGTTTTCTTCTGTCACCTGAATCTTTTGAAACAGACGCCGGTCGGCCTCGCCAAAATTGCTTTCTTCATGCTCTGGCCCGACACAGCGTTCATCGCCCCACCAGAAATGCAAATGCTGCCAGTCGATCGTTTCGCGGAAGGCTGTCGCGGCCATGAAGTCAAACCAGCGCTTGGGTGTGGAACCGCCAGACAGCGCAATATGCATGGTACGCTTCAGCTCACTCAGCTTTTGCAATTCGTCAGCCAGACTGGCGACTAGCTGCTGAGAACTCTCAAAAATGCGCATCTGCATGGGCTTCTCTCTCGCGCGGGCTTTGCCGCTATAACTCGCAATAGTGGGTGTTTGTCAGATTCTTGCAGGGGTAACGCCAGGCCCGATTGTCTCGCTCGACCAGTGCGCCCGCCTCTTTGGGCCCCCAAGTGCCACACGCATAACCATACAGGGCACGCGGATCTTCTTTGAATTCCAGAATCGGCTGCACAAACTTCCAGCAGGCCAGTACGGCATCACTCCTGGCAAACAGTGTGGCATCGCCATTCAGAGCGTCAAGCAACAGTCGTTCATAGGCACTGAGTAGCTTGGTCTCGCCCAGGTCCTGATAGCGAAAATCCATCGCGACTTCTTCGGCTTCAAAACCGGCACCGGGCGTCTTCAGTCCAAACTTCATCACAATGCCTTCGTCCGGCTGGATGCGAATAATCAGTTTATTGCTTGGCGCATGCTGACTGAACACCGGGTGTGGTGTCGGGCTGAAATGGATCACTACCTCTGTGACGCGTGTCGGCAGGCGCTTGCCGGTACGTACATAGAACGGCACACCATTCCAACGAGAATTATTGATAAAGAGTTTCAGCCCGATATAGGTTTCCGTACGCGAGTCCTTTGCCACCCCTTTCTCCTCCCGATAACCAGGCAAATATTCTCCACGCACGGTCGATTCGGTGTACTGCCCGAGGACCAGATCCTGCTTCAGATCATCGGCCGAGAGTGGGCGCAGACTCTCCAGCACCTTCACTACTTCGTCACGGGTGGCATCGGCATTAATAGCTGCAGGAGGCTCCATGGCCACCATGGCCAGCACTTGCAGCAGATGATTCTGGAACATATCCCTGAGCGCGCCCGAACCATCGTAATAGCCACCTCGGTCTTCAACACCAATAAACTCGGCACTGGTGATTTCGACATAATCAATGTAATGACGGTTCCAGAGCGGCTCAAACATGCCATTGGCAAATCGGAAGACCAGCAGGTTCTGTACCGTTTCCTTGCCCAGGTAGTGGTCAATACGATACAGCTGGTCTTCGCGAAAGTATTGATGCAGCTGATCATCCAGCGCTACCGCACTTTCAAAATCATAGCCGATCGGTTTCTCAACGATGAGCCGTTTCCAGCCTTCCGTTTCCTTGTTCAGTTCATGTGCCGCGAGGCACTTGGGAATCACTCCAAACAGGCTGGGCGGCGTCGCCAGATAATAGAGCGTGTTGTGTGGCGCCTGATATTTTTCATACAGCTCTAGCAGTCGCTGCTTGAGTTTTCCGAACTCATGCTCGTCTGAGGTGTTGATCGCGAGGTAATAGACATGTTCCAGAAAACGGCTGAAAGGCTCGGGCTCGATACGCTCCAGCCCCACCAGTTCGCCCTGCAGGCTGGCTCTGAAGCTCTCGTCGCTGAACTCCGTCCGGCTGACACCCAGAATAAAGAAACTGTCCGGCAACTGTCCGGTCACATAGAGGTGATAAAGAGCGGGAATAAGCTTCCGGTAATTGAGATCGCCGGAGGCGCCGAAAATAACGATATTGCTATTGTCCGGTACCTGCATGCAGTACTCCTTTAGCCGACGGGTGTGCGGACCTAAGCCCTGTTCGCCGGGAGTTTATCGAGCGCGATAATCTGCTCGCAAATCGAATCGGGAATCACGTGTTTGCTATTATGGTTGTAATCATAATACACGATCAAGCCTTCACCTTCGGCGGCGACCCTTCCGCTTTTATGGCTTTTGATGAAGTACTTCATGGTAAAACGATCTTCGGCGAGTTCGGTCACACAAGTCGCAATAGAGATGCTATCCGGGTAGGTCAACGGTGCCTTGAAACGACATTGGGTAGACGCCAGAATCGGTCCGATACCCTGCTTTTCTTTGAATTCATTGACCCCGACGCGCTCGAAATAGGCAATCCTTGCGGTTTCAAAGTAACGGAAATACATGGCATTGTTGACATGTTGGTAAGCATCCATTTCACCCCAGGCAATGGGCGTGTCCACAACGACCTGACAAGTTTCAAAACTTGGATTCATACCTTGCTTCTCTTCTCACTTTTGTTTGTTTCTGATCTTTGCCTGGTACCCTGGCTCAAAGCGTTGAACGAGTCCTAGGGAATCACCACGCTCCGTTTGCATTCGGGGATACTGGCATTAAATCGCGCCATAAAGCCAGGGTGTTTTTCCAGAAAAACGTGACTGAAATAGACGCCCAATGGCTTCTGCCTGGCCAGCACCCGTGTGAATGCATGGTGTTCCATGCTCATAAAGCCTATGGTGTACTCGAACATCAGGTCTGTCAGCAGCACCCCGTCCAGGCGGCCCAGATGCAGCAGCTGCAGGAGGTCTTCTTCAGTCGTCTTGGTCACGACATGTTGAAACTCCTGTTCCAGCTTACGATGCATATTGGTACCAAATACGGTACCCACCATGGCTTCCTGCCTGAACGCTTCTGAGTGCGGCTCGAGCTCGAAGCCTTCACGCAAATACCAGGAACGCGTGCCACTGAAAAGTGGTGAGGATTGCTGGGCATAACGATCCCGCTCGCTGCTTTGGGAAGCAACAAAGAACGCATCGCTTTCGCCGCTCTCAACGTTCTTTTGGGCTCTGAGCCATGGAAAGACCTCGATCTTATAATCGAAGCCCAGCTTTGCCATCAGACATTCCACCACAGGGATCGCGAACCCTTCCAACTCGCCCTGCTCGCCCAGTTGCTGATAAGGCGCAATGATCGCGGTGGATAAATGAATCTCTGGACGAGGAAGGTCAGTGTCGGATGCCGCGGAGGCCGATGCGGAAAGCATAGCCCAACACAGCGTGCCGAAAAACAGTCGAAACGATATACCCTTCAACGGCTCAAAGAACACACGATGACAAAACGATCGACCCAACATAGGTTTTACCGCAATAGAAAATTCCATGCCCCGAAATGTCGATGATGAAGGAGGGAGGCGACATGTTCAAAGGGACTTGAATCAAACTTGAAGCCTATCCTACTCTAGACTCGAAAAGCAACGCCATCCCTGCAATCTGCGCAGACTAAAACCTGAAGATCTCTCGAATGATTTTGGCAATTCGTACGATTCTGCCAGACAAATGTCAGTAGGCGTCAGAGCAGACCCGGGCATGCCTGGCATTCTTCGGCGCACAAAAAAGCCCTGACTCAAAAAGGCAGGGCTTTTTCAGAACGCAAGACTGCGATCAGATCAAATCAACACCATCGGTATCGATGCCATCTGCAATCTCGGAGCGACGCACCTTCAATGTGCCCATGCCCTGATCTTCCTGTACAGCTTCGATGCCGGTGTCGTCACTGCCATCGTTGTTGGCGGTTTGAGTGCGTTTCACATTGACCGACAAATCGCCATCATCAGCTTCTTCGAAAACAAAGCCCTTTCCGCCATTGTCGAAGGCCTGGGCGCGCTTCACCGTACCCAATACATCGCCTTGCCCCTCTTCCGACATTTTATAGCCGTCATCGGTATTGCCATTGGCTTCGGTTTTGATAAAGCTGACTTCGATATCGCCGCCATCTTCTTCATCAAAATCCACGCCTTCATCAAAGTTATGGTTGATCGAGGACTTGAACATATAGGCGACCAGTGAGCCTTCACCGGCTTCATCCAGATCAATGCCGTCATCGACATCGATGCCAAACTCGTAGGCCTCAACAAAGCCTGAGTCGTAGAAGTCGACCTCACGTTCGATACAACTGTCATCCGGGCTGCCGGAAACGGCGGGGATCATCTCCAGCGTGATGCTTTCTTCCTCACTGAATTCGGCTTCGTCAGGGCTAGGCAGCCAGGCCGAAAGCAAGGCAGGGTCGCAATAGTTGCCGTTGTTGCTGAAATCGGAGTGGGCAATATCGGCGTACACGCTGCCGGCGTTTCCTTCATCCAGCTCCACACCGTCTGCGCCAACAAAGGTAAATGAGGAGTGGCGGGCGTAGAAATAGATATCGCCTTCACCCCGGTCATCGACACGCAAACCATCCGCATCAAACTTGCCTTGACCGACATCGTTGACATGCACATTGTGCAGTTCGACATAAATGGAAGCCGGTGAACCTTCGCCTCCACCGCCACTGCCGCCGCCACATTCATCTGCCAGACTACAGTCAGAAATATGGATGCCGTGGTTGGCGACACCGCTCACGCTGACGTTAAACAACTCGACTTCTACCACGCCGGTCTGGTCATCCCGGACATCGACAAATATTCCCTTGCCCGCCGGTCCTTCCAGATCGCCACGATTTTCAATACTGTAAAAATTGGTCTTGCCCCGGAAGTTCAGATTGGAAATTCTGAGGTCGGCACCCTGATTGACCGAAAGCAGAGTGGTGTTGAGGTCTGTTGTAACCGTCTGACCTGTACCAAAAATCGTCAGGCTGCGAGTCGCATCATAGTTGAGCGTCGAACCGATATTAATTTCATCCACGCTTGGCAAAATCAGGACATGCGACGCCTGTTGATTTTCCAACGCGAATCGCAGTGAACCAAAACCACTGTCGTTTCCATTAAACACAACAGCAAAACCGGCTGCGTGTGCCGGAGCGGACATCAAGGCACTGGCTGCGACAAGACTTGCTCCCGCCAACGTTTTCCGGTTGTTTAATCCTGCGTTTTTCATTAGTGTGTTCTCCGTTTGATCAGCTAAGATCGACAACCATGACAAATCCACATGACATCCATGTGACACTTTTTTCTCGCCTGACCGGATCCGCCACATGAGCTTTTACGAAAACCGAGTGCTGCCTCACCTGATCAATTGCGCATGTTCAACGCGGCCAATCCTGAAGTTCCGCAGCGAGATCGTGCCGCAGTGCTCCGGACGCGTACTTGAGGTTGGAATGGGCTCGGGTATCAATCTGCAGTATTACAATCCGGACCGGGTCGAATTTGTCTGGGGGCTGGAACCCTCAAGCGGGATGCGACACAAGGCCCGAAAGAATGTGAAAAACAGCCCGGTGGAAGTAAAGTGGCTGGACCTGCCGGGAGAACAGATTCCGCTCGAAGATCAAAGCGTCGATACCATCCTGTTGACCTACACCCTTTGCACGATTCCGGACTGGGAATCGGCCTTGAGACAAATGCGCCGGGTACTCAAGCCAAATGGCCTTTTGCTGTTCTGCGAACATGGCCATTCACCGGATGCTGATGTTGCCGAGTGGCAAGAGCGCCTGAATCCGCTCTGGTCAAAGATTGCCGGCGGTTGCCAGCTGAACCGGAAAATTGATGTGCTGATTTCGGACAGCGGCTTTTCCATCCATAAAATCAGCCAGCGATACGCGCCAAACACACCCAAATTTGCCGGCTATACCTATCTGGGACGCGCCACCGTCTAGCATCCCCAGGGGCTTTTCCCTGATGAACACCCGGTTAAACTTTAGTCAGAATACGCCTGAGCCGACAAAAGCCTGCCACAATAGAAGTCACTAGTAGCCCCCGTTTTGATCCGTTTTTTGCAGTTCATGTGAATGTCACAAAAAGAACAACAACCGGGAGAGAAAGATGATACCGAACACCACGCGGCCCGATCAGAGCAACAGACGCCCAGCGACCTTTTCCTTGCCAAGGTCCTGCAACGCACCTCAAAAATCCCGTTACTACTCCTGTCTATTGAATCTCTGCACGCTGATATTTTTGTTTACCGCTTCACATGCTGCTCAGGCCTACCCCGCGTTTCCATTTTATGATGCCATGGCCACAAGCGCGTTACTGCCATCACCCGACACGCCCACGGATCAACACTGCTGCCAAGCACAAAACCAGTTGCTATCCGTCGTTGACCAGAACACAGTGACAACGCCAGAACCTGCCAATTTTGCGCAGTCTGAAACGACTCCATCACATGCGCATTCCCCACAGACCGCGCTCACCATGACCGCCGGAATTTGCCTCCTGCTCTGTAGCCGCTTGCTGTCAGGTCGAAACAGACCGCAACAGATGGGAACCATGGTTTCAGGCCCGGCCCGGGCATAAGCAGGGTTACCAAGCGTTCCCCCTCCAATTTGTCGGGCCGCAAATTTTCAGAGTTGGCGCCTTGAATGGCTTACGCCAAGCTGTGATGGCTAGCCTTTGTAAGTGCTTAGGCAAACGGTATACTGCGCTCCCTTCGACCTAAAAGACGTACCTGACCCACGCCATGACACGCCTGCAACATCTGCTTTTTACATGTGTATTGCTGCTCACCAGTTCTGTCGTACTGGCGGCGGACCATCAGGTATCGATAGATTTCAGTCAGTCAGAAAATTATGTCGGGGCGCAAGAGCCGTTTACCCGGATGAAGCCGGACATCTATAGTCTGGCCTATGGCGTGACCTTTGACCGCGCTATTAGCCTGAATATTTCCTACTGGGCTGGCGAGGACGAGGCAACATACCCGGATAACGATTATGTGCTGGAGCAGGAATCCTCTGGAGGCTCACTTTCAGCCAGCTGGTACCTGGATGCCTGGAGTCTGAATGCGGTCGCCAGCCGCAGCAAAACAGAGAATACACTGACCTCTCCCTCCCGTCCCGCGCAGGCCGATCAGGTTCAGAAATTCCGTGAGCTCTATATCTCAGCTGACTATACCTGGCAGCTGGGGCATTGGGATTTGCGCCCGGAGCTGGGCATGGGTTTTCAGAAATCGGAATCAGATACTCGCTTGAACATCAAAACCGCCAACCTCAAGCAACTCGATACCGAAAGTCAGGAAGATAAAGGCAAGTATGTACAGTTGGGTTTATCTCTGGCGATCTGGCTGGAACAGGACGCTGACTGGCTTTGGCAACCCGGTGTGCGCGTCATCTGGATCGATCCGGTCAGTGGCGATGGCAGCATTTCGCAGCAACGCTCTGTGCGCATGGGGCGCTTTAAACGCAAGGCCTCGAATGCCAGCGAGGAAGATAACGAGTCCGATGCCTCAGGCTATGCAGAATTGAGCCTGAGCCTTTATGTTGATCAATTCTCGATAACCGGCTATTACTCACACACCATCGACGCACCGCCCAATACTGAAACCATAGGGCTGAGTGCAGGTGTGAGTTTTTAGGTTTGATGTCGTCCGATGGGAGACGCTGGACGGGAGACGGGAGATGCTGGACGGGAGACGGGAGATGCTGGACGGGAGACGGGAGATGCTGGACGGGAGACGGGAGATGCTGGACGGGAGACGGGAGACGCAACAATGGGCTCCCGCCTCCGCGGGAGCGACGCTTCGTTTAAGGTAACGGCTCGAAATGTTGGCCATGTGCTAGCCGAGGCTTTTCGTCTGACGTCCGACATCAGACGTCTGACTTTTCTCTTCCAATTCAGCTGCAAGGCTAACGCTTCTTAAGATGCTTCCGAATGGCACGCTTCTTGGCCGGACTCAGCTTTTGGAATTGCTGCCGGAGCGCCTTGCGCTTGGCCGGTGACAAACGCTTGAACTTGGCCATGCTTTGTCGCAGCTCGCGCCTTTTTTCCGGTTTCAGGGTTTTAAAGGCACGCATTTTCTTGCGCAACTCGGCGCGTTTTTCCGGCTTCAGGGATTGCCAGCGACGAAATCTTTCAGTCGCCTTCTGACGTGCACCCTCGTCCATGGATAGCCATCGCTTGGCACCGGCTTTCAGCCGGGTCTGCTGGCCCTGATCAAATCCATTCCAGTCTTTTTCAAACGCTGAAAGCACCGTTTTTGTCTGTGGGTCGAGACTGTCCCAGGACTCAGCAAAAGCTGTCGGGCCAACCAGCAACAAGATCGCGGCAAAAACAAGAGACAGGGTTCTCATGGCTGCCCCTCCCTGTTTACCGGCTGAAGGGTTTCTGAAGCTTTGTCCTCAGAAGTCTCTGGCGCTTCCTGACCCTTGGAAGACGATTCCAGTGGCAAGGTTTCCAGGTCCATCTCCGAGATCCATTCTCCGTCCTCTTCAAGCCCTTCTGCCAGAAACAACAGGAAGGCAAGGTCATTGATCGGAGGCGCAATGCTATCCCCGGCTGACGCTTCGGCGCTCACCTTCGACGTACAAAACAGCATCAAACTAGCCATTGTGAACCACACCCAGCTGGTCTTGAGAGTGACTCTCGATACGCCCTTCAATCGGATATGCGGGCACATTGTTGTCGAGCCCGTCCGCGGTTTCCGCGGGCATTTCCTGCGCCAACCAATATGCAAATTCAATATCCTCCACCAGTTCCAGAGTTTCATCGTCCATTTCACTGACGAGTATAAGGTCTTCCAGCTGCTCTTCAAACGCGATTGCCTGTAAACCTTGATCTGTCTCCTGCATTGAGGGCCAAACCAGTATCAATAGCATCCCCAAAGCGAATGCTGCACCACTCACCGGCAGAAATACTGAGGGCATCAACGTTCGTTCGCTATTTGCCATCGCAGATATTCGGGCCTGTTTCAGACGGGCCTGCACTTCAGGCGAGACCTGATCAAGACTCTTGTCCAGCGCGGCGCTTACCTGATTGGCAAGGGCTTCGCTGTCTTCGCCAGCGACTCTGGCATGCTCTGTTTTATGCATGGCTTTATGGCCTCACTGAGTGCTTGTATGTGACGCTTTTAACTTCTGTACAGCGCGCGCATAGTGTGTTTTTACACTGTTTTCGTTAATGCCCATTGCCTGGGCCGTTTCATTGACCGACAGTCCTTCCCAGGCCCGCAACACAAAACACTGTTGCTGTTGAACCGGTAATTCAGCTACGCAGGCCAGCAAGCGCTCGCCCAGCTGTTCACTGATCAATTCGGATTCCGGGCTTGCCTGTGTCGGCTGCGTTTCCGTCGCGGTATCCTCAGTTTCCGGTGCTTGCTCCTTGCGCCAGAAAAAAATCTTCTTCTTCAGTTGTTGCTTACGGTGCCAATCCATAATGCGACTTTCCAGAATCGAGTAGAACAAGGGCCGCCATTCCTCTTCAGGTTTGTGACTGTATTTGCCGGCCAGTTTCATCATCGCGTCCTGCACAATATCCAAGGCATCTGCCTCGCAATGCGTGGCTAGCTGCGCCATGCGAAAGGCTTTTTTCTCAACACTGATCAAAAAGTTTTCCAGATTCCGCACGGCGCGCCAGGTTTCCTCGTTACTTTGTCGGTTTCATAAACAGGGTGACGCGGCCGGCACTCAGGCGCTCGTCTGCATCATGATACTGCCCGGCTGCGGTCATATGTTTCGCCACCAGCCCCTGATCGATCAGATCCTGCACCGCTTGCACAAAGTCGGCAAAATCACGGTACAGATGCACACCCTCGGAGCGGGCCATGATGGCATATAGACCAGGCTCATCTGTTCCGGAGACTACATCCACGCCCAGCTCCAGTGCTATCGAACCGGGCACGCCAATCAGGTGCAGTTTGATTCTCGCATCATCACTATTCAAGAATAGAAGCTCATTCTCAATGCGAACAGGATTTTCAGCATCCTTGCTCCAGTGGGCATGCAGTTTCGCTGGATGAGAGCTGAAATCGGGATTCAGAATCGAGATCGCATCGAAATCCATCGGTGCACTGCCAAAGGCCGTGGGATATCCACGCACTTGCAACCATTCTTCTGCCTCAACAGAGGTCAAGTCCAGAGCACCGGTTTCGATTTCATAGGCGCTTGGGTCCGCATCCTGTGTCTCATCCAGCCCAGTGCCGCTAAAGTCGAACACCTCGACCGGACGTCGATTGATATGACTTAAATCCAGTTGCAAAGGGCTCACCTGCGCCACTTCACCCACAATGCGGTTCAGTTTCATTCTGACCACACCTTCGGTCGCATCAAAGCTGTCCGTGCCCTGATCATATTCGCCCAGAGCCAGAATGCGCTGACCAACAGACAGGTTCGCAATATCCGCATCACCCAGTCGATAACCGGTCACGACACTGTCATCGCCCACGCTCAGCTCGATGGTTTGACGGAAATGGCCGGCACTTGCCGCCGCCTCGATCACCGCGCCCTTGATGGTCAGGGTGTTGTCGCTACGTGCCGCGATCACCCCTTTCAGCACATCATGATTGTTCCAGGGCACGCTGGTTCCCGCGATCACAGTCGCCGCCTGATATGGCGCATCGTCGTCACGCTCATTGTAGCCATAGGCCACCACTGGCGTATCTTCTTCCAGCGCAGCCATCTGGGTCAGGCCGGCTTCACCGGTATACTCTTCACCATTGATTTCATAGCGGGTCTCATCATCAACGCCGAACGTAAACTGGCCGAACTGACCACGACGATGTCGCATTGGGCGTACATTCAGAGTCACAAGTGCGCGCGCTTCATTTGCTTCAACCAACAGGCCTCTTACCCGGTGTTCGCGTTCATCATCGAGTTCCGCCGTCGCCAGCATAAAGGGCTCAACGGTCACCAGAGCGGGATCGAAGGACTCGATGGTATTGGAGGCCGCCAGATCCAGATCCAGAGTCAATTGCGCCGTGCGGCGTGGCGTAATAATCACTGGGCGGTCATGGGCAAAGGTCAGTTCGACTTCAATCTCGGTGAGCACTTCACCGTCGGAATCGACGGCCGTTGCATTGTAGGAAGTCCCTTCTTCATCCTGAATCACGATATCGGCATCGCTGTAATCCAGTTGCAAGGTGATACTTTCGTAGCGACCCGCCGGTATCGAAGCCACCGCGAACAACTCAGACAAGTCCTGATACTGGACAAAGTCCACTTCAGTGCTCAAGGGCAGAACATCGACCCGCATCCCATCCTGCCGGTTCAGGGTGACGGAATCGAGTTGGATCTGATAGGTCAGAAAATCTTCTTCAGCATCGGTGATGGCAATTTCAAGCGTGCCGCTGTCTTCGGCGGCTGCAGATTCCGAGCCTCCCGAACTGCATGCACTTAGCACTAATACACTGCTGAGGCCGAACACCAGGCCAAGGGTTTGTAGGGGTTTCATCTTATTAGCTCCCGCATTTGGTTAAATCGTCGGAGTGACTTTTTCCGTGTGTCATCCCTATCAACGCATGAGGAGCGAAAAGGTTTACAAGTGCGAAGAATATTTTATCCGTGATGAGTCCTGTTGTTCAGCTAAGAACTCGTAGGCTACTGTTTTTATTGTTATTTTAAAGACAACTTAAAACAGCTAATTTTTTAGTTCAGGGGGGCGAGACACGTCATTCCCACCTAGCCCCGTCATTCCTGCGCCCTCTCGTCGTTCCCGCCCAGCCTCGACATTCCAGCCCCAGCTCGTCCTTCCCGCCTAGCCTCAGCATTCCCGACCAGCAAACAAAGGCAAGACGATGACTAACGCGCCAGATAGGCGCGCCAGCCTCCCAGATGCGTAATTTCTTCGGCGCCGTCCAGCCCATAGGGTTCACAGATAAAGCCGCAAACCTGTGAGCCGTCTTCCACGCGTACCTTACCAATCCCCAGCGGTGCAGGAATGCCGGCAACGAAACTGCCAAACTGCCCGGCGGGCATTGACCAGATTTCAACATCGATCGCAGCACCTTGTGTTTCATCCAATACCAGGCCCGGCCGAAATGGCGGTCCACCGGCCAGCGCATACATGCGATAGCAGGGGGCGGTGCGGGTCGTTCGCTTTAACTTGGCCCCACGCTCACGCAATTGCCAATTCAGGGGCAAGCCATCCAGATGCGCGCCACACACCAGCACATCAATCTCCTCCTGACGTGTGACCGGCGTTTGATCAGTGACTTCCGGGACAAGTTCGCTCGCGCCAACCGGCAGACGCAGATAGTTCTGAAGGCGCGTCGCGATCGACAACAGATAGCGGTCACTGAATTTTGGTCCAACCAGCGTGACGCCGAAAGGCAGGCCATGCGGGGTAATTTGAGTGGGTACCGCCACTGCAGCCAAGTCCAGCAAATTCATATAATTGGTGTAATAGCCCAACTGGGAGTTACGTTCGATCGGTTGCTCCAGCAGCTGCGCAATGGTAAAGCAGCTGGGAGCTGTGGGTGATAGCAGGCAATCCAGCGATTCCAGTTGCGCCTGGCAGATTTTCTTCAATGCTTCGAGTCGGTAACCAGCGGAAAATAAGGCTGCAGCCTTAGGCTTGGCGCCTTGTTGGATGATGTCTTTTACCACCGGAAACATGGCTTCGGGTTGCTCATCCATCAAGGGCTGTGTCGCCAGATAGCGCTCCGCCACCCAGGGGCCTTCATATAAAAGACGGGCTGCCTCCTCGAATGGGGCATAGTCGATCTCGACCCATTCGACCTCGAACGCATCGAGGCTGTCCAGGGTATCCCGATATGCCTGGGCATAGGACTGATCGCCAAAAAACTTCAGCGCAGTTTCCGGTAAATGCCCGACCCTGAGCTTGTCGCCGTGCGAACCGAAGTGGCGGCTTTGGTTGGAAAAAGGATTAGCGATGCTGTAAGCATCGGTCTGGTCAAGTCCTTCCGCGCTGGCCAGCACAAGATTGGCATCTTCACACGTCAGGGTAAAAATACTCATGCAATCCAGACTCTTGCAGGCCGGGACCATCCCGGTCGCCGAAAGGATGCCACGCGAGGGTTTCAAACCCACAAGATTGTTAAAACAGGCCGGTACCCGTCCGGATCCGGCAGTATCACTGCCCAAACTGAAACTCGCCATTCCCAATGCAAGTGCAACAGCGGAACCGGAACTGGAGCCTCCACTGATATGCTCCGGATCAAAGGCATTCTTGCAAGCGCCCCAGGGCGAACGGGTACCGTTTAGACCCGTCGCAAACTGATCCATGTTGGTTTTTCCCACCGGTATTGCTCCAGCCGCAATCAGCTTTTGTACCACGGTAGCGGATGTTTTCGGCGTGTACGCGAAGGCTTCACACGCCGCCGTCGTTGGTATGCCGGCCAGATCGATATTGTCTTTAATTGCGAACGGAATCCCCCAAAGCGGACACGTTTCGGGGGACTTGTCTGCCAATGCTTCGAGGTACGGCATCAGCTCCGCCTCACTTAGCAAATGAATCCATATATTGTAATTGTTGTATTGTTCAGCCCTCTGGCGAATCGTATGCATCACCGACTCCGGTGTCTGCGTACCGCTTCGGTAAGCAGACGTCAGCGCGCTCACCGTCATCAACTGCTCCACACTCATGCTTCTACCTCTTTTTCTTCCAGTACCACCAGAGCCTGCCCGGGTCCGACACGCTGTCCGCTTTCTTTGAGTATTTGAGTGACGACACCGTTTTTCAGGGCCATCACCGGGATTTCCATTTTCATTGACTCAAGAATCAACAGACACTCGCCAGCCTTAACCGCCTGGCCCGGCTCGACTAGCACTTGCCAGACGCTGCCTGAAACCGGACTGTCCACCACATCGCTATTTTCCGGCCAGCACTGCTGCAAGTCCGCGCTGTCTTCTTCTTTGACTTCATATTTAAACTGCCCTGTGGCATGCCAGTCCGCCAATTCCTGCTCAAAGGCGGCCTGACGTTTTGTACGAAACGCATCGATTGATTCCCGGTTGTCCGCCAGATAGCGCTGATACTCGGTCAAACTGAAACTGCTCTGTTCCACGCGCAACGGATAACGCCCGAGGGGAAAGTCTGCACGAATCTCTTCAAGTTCCTCATGCGACACCTCGTAAAACCGGATCTGGTCGAAAAAGCGCAACAACCAAGGTTGTTCAAATACCCCGGTCTGGCGGTAACGGTTCCACATCTGCAGCGTACGGCCGACAAATTGATAGCCGCCCGGCCCTTCCATGCCATAAACACATAAATACGACCCGCCGATACCAACTGAATTTTCCGCGGTCCAGGTGCGAGCCGGATTGTATTTGGTCGTGACCAAGCGGTGCCTTGGGTCGATCGGCGTTGCCACCGGAGCCCCCAAATACACATCCCCCAGCCCCATGACCAGATAAGAGGCATTGAACACGATATCCTTGACCGCCTGAATCGACTCGAGACCATTGATGCGCCGAATGAACTCCAGATTGCTCGGGCACCAGGGAGCGTTCTGACGTACTGACTGATCGTATTTCCGGATTGCTTCCTGACAGGCCTTGTCATCCCAGGACAGTGGGATATGCACGATACGCGAAGGCACACGCAACTCATCCAGCTGTTCCAGCAATGCCTCTTCTCCGGCCTTTAAATGTGCGAGCAGGTCAGCATTGCTCAAGGTCTGGCTATCGTAATGGATTTGCAGGGAGCGAATGCCGGGGGTGAGTTCTCTCAAGCCTGGAATCGAATTTTCCTGCAACCACTGCATCAGTGCGTGCGCTCGAAAGCGCAGGGCGATATCCAGGGTCTGCTCGCCATACTCAACCAGCAGAAAATGATCACCGGCGGCCCGATATACCACCTCAACACCAAAGGCTTCGGCACAGAGCCTGTCAAGGATGGGACTGGCTGGTTCGATGGTAGCCACGGTTAAAGGCTGCGCCTGTAACAGCGCCAATGACTGTGTTTGCGCGCTTTCCAAGGCATTGGCATCCTGCATAGATACCGGCACGAATGTGATTTTGTCGCCTGCCCGTAGTTGGCCTAGCTTCCATAAATCGGCCTGAATCACCGTCGCTGGACAGACAAAGCCACCCAGTGATGGTCCATCCGGCCCAAGAATCACAGGCATGTCGCCGGTAAAATCAATGGTGCCGAAGGCATAGGCGTTATCATGGATGTTCGACGGGTGTAACCCTGCCTCACCGCCATCCTGACGCGCCCATTCCGGCTTTGGTCCGATTAAGCGCACGCCGGTGCGGCTGGAGTTGTAATGCACTTCCCATTCGCTGCTGAAAAAGGTGTCGATATCCTGCTCGGTAAAAAAGTCTGGCGCGCCATGCGGGCCATAGATCACACGCAGCTGCCAGTCGGTCTTGATTTCCGGTTGCAGAGTTTCCGGCAGGCACTGTGCTTCTATAAGGTTATCATCCCCGCTTAACTGCAAGACATCGCCAGTGCGCAATGCGCGGCCGTTATGACCACCGAACTGCCCCAGCGTGAAGGTCGCCCGTGAGCCCAGATACAAGGGGCTTTCAATGCCCCCCTTGATCGCCAGATAGGTGCGTGCACCCGCCTCTTTCAAACGGCCAAGATGCAAGGTTTGTCCGGCCTCTATCGTAATCACCTGCCACATGGGGAGCGTTTTCGTTTCGTCTGCAGTATCAGAATTGCCGGGATATTCCAGCTTTGCCTCTATGGGGGCGCCGCCCAGCACAATCTGCGTCTTTCGACTGAAACTCAAACTGGGACCCTGCATGGTGATTTCGAGTCCCGCAGCGTCCGAGGCATTCTCCAGCAAGCGGTTGGCGAGCCTGAACGACCAGTTATCAAAGGGCCCCGAGGGCGGTACCCCGACATCCCAATATCCGGTTCGACCCGGAACATCCTGTATTGTTGTTTGCGTTCCACCTTGCAACACATCAATGCGTGCCGGCTGATAGACAAAATCATTCAAGTACCGGGTCGTTACGCGCCCTGCCAGCAAGACATCGTCGGCCAGCAGGGCTTTCAGGTAATCCAGATTGGTTTGCGTGCCGTAAAGCCGGGTCTCTTTCAGTGCGCATGACAGATCCGCCAGTGCCGCTGCACGATCTTCACTATGTACAATGACTTTGGCCAACATCGGATCAAAATACGGGGGCACCTCAATGCCGGATTCGATCCAATGGTCTATGCGCAAGCCCTTACGCTCCGGAAAATAAACATCGCTGAGCAAACCGGGGCTTGGCTGAAATTCGCGATAAGGATCCTCGGCATAAATTCTGACCTGAACGGAATGTCCCGAGGGGCTCAAATGTGCGCGTTTTCCGGCCAAATCCAGGTCTTCACCCGCCGCCTGCCGCAGCATCCATTCCACGAGGTCCACGCCATAGACCTGCTCGGTCACGCCATGTTCGACCTGCAAACGGGTATTCACTTCCAGAAAATAAAAGGCTTTGGAGCGGGCATCAAAAATAAATTCGACGGTCCCGGCATTACGGTAGTTGACCGAAGCCAGCAGCGCTTCCGCGGTTGTATGGAGCTGTTCCCGAATGCGCTGGCTCAAGTGAGGCGCAGGACACTCTTCAACCACTTTCTGGTGCCGACGCTGGCTGGAGCAATCGCGTTCACCCAAAGCAAGCGCCGCTCCTCGACCATCACCAAACACCTGCACTTCGATATGGCGCGCCTCGGCAACATATTTTTCGATAAAAACACCGTCATCGGCAAAATTTGCGGCACCAAGCCGTTTCACACTGTCGAAGGCTTCGCGCAACTCATGTTCGGAGTGGCACAGCTGCATACCAATGCCGCCGCCACCGGCAGTGCTTTTCAGCATCACCGGGTAGTCTATCTGTGCGGCGAACTGCACTGCGGCATCCAGATCCTGCAACAGTTCCGAACCCGGTAGCAGCGGCACACCAGCGTCCCGGGCCAGGGCGCGCGCCTGGTGCTTCAGTCCAAAGACCGTCATCTGCTCGGACGTGGGTCCGACGAAGTGCAGCCCGGCCTCCTCGCATTGCTGCACAAACTCCGCATTCTCACTCAAAAATCCGTAGCCGGGATGGATAGCCTGCGCACCAGACTCCTGAGCCAAACGAATGATTTTCCGGCCATCCAGATAGGTTTGCTTGGCCGCACCTTCGCCAAGACTATAGGCCTCGTCGGCGGCACGCACATGCAAACTGTCACGATCGCTGTTGGCGTAAACGGCCACCGATGTGATGCCACAGTCTTTAAGTGTACGAATAATACGACAAGCGATAGCGCCCCGATTGGCGATCAGCACTTTTGAAAACATGACTTACCTTGTCCGGGCCGTCCCGGGATGCACTACAACAGCGGCCGTCCGCTGAGGTGTTTTTGGACTTATCTGGCGACACTACCCACTCGGGAATGAAGCCTCAGCTCTCGGCAGCCCACACCAGATATTCGATTGGTGTCGGGTTGTAGCCATTACAGGGGTTGTTCAGCTGGGGACAATTCGAAATCAACACGATTACATCCATTTCAGCACGCAGTTCCACATATTTTCCCGGTGCCGAGATACCGTCTTCGAAGGTCAACCCTCCGCCTTGGGTGACCGGAACATTCATAAAGAAATTAATGTTATGCCCGATATCCCGCTTGCTCAGGCCGTAGTGCGGATTCTCTGCAATCGCAAGCATCCAGCTGTCGCGACAGGCGTGCATGCAGCGTTTTTCCAGGTCATAACGCACAGTGTTGCTTTCAGTCGCACAGGCACCACCGAGCGTGTCATGGCGGCCGCAGGTGTCCGCGACAATCTCCAGCATGATGTTGTTTTCAGTAGAGCGCAGCAGGGAACCGGCCGTCAGGTAAACATTGCCCTGCTCTCGAATGGTATCGCTGGCGCTGTAGCGTTCGGTCGGATTATGGGCATTGAAAAACAGGGTGTCGGCCGCCTGATTGCCCTCCAGATCTAGAATACGGAAGGTCTCGCCCGCCTTCACTGTACCGATATAGTAATCGCCGGCAGGCACCGTCTCTCGACAAAAGGCCTGTGCCGCCTGAAATTGGCTTTCCTTCAGCATATTGCGCCCTCCGTGCCCAGGTAATACAGGCGGTTGTTTTCAAAGCCACGCTGATTTTCGGGCCTGAAGTTCTTGCAGAAGTCGTCCTCTTGCACAGCGTTCGCCGTGCCCAGCTCAACTTTGATACGGGTTGCAGGGTACGCCTGCGAACGGGCCATCGGATGGGGGCAAGTGTGCAGCACCACCAAGGTGTCCATTTCGAAACGCAAACACACCAGATCGCCCCGTTGGCTATGGCCTTCGCTGAGCGCCAGATTGCCTTGTGCATCCACCTCGACCTTGCTGAACCAGTTCAGGTTGGCAGCGAGGTCGGCCTCACCCAATCCATACTTGGCCAGTTCGACCAAAAATGCATCATAGCCATTCTGTTTCCAGTCATTGCGATCCCGCTGGTAATCACGCGCTTGCCATTGTGCTTCAATATGTGAGGCGTGTGAGGTCCCAGATACCGTTTCGTGCCAGCCAAGGCTGTCTTCCACAATCGACGCGAAAATACGACCCATATCGGAATACAGGCAGTGGCCGCGCGTCAACTTGAAAGTATGCTGACATTTCAAAGTATCGGGGGCGTTATAACGCTCCAGCAAATTCTCGGGGTTGTAAAAAAGCATCCCGACCGACGCGTCGCCTTGCAGGTCGGTTATTCTCAGGACGCTCCCACGCCGCACGCGCAAAGACCAGTGCGCACCGGGGGGTAGCTCTGTGCAATAATCAATGGAACGTATCACCTCGTTCATTTCGTTCTCCAAAATCAGGCAACCGAAACCTCCGGCATAGGCCGGAGTTCTTCATCAATTTGTTGGTAAAGGTCCTTGTCCATCTGCCCGACAGCCAGATCATAGGTTATCGCAGCGCCATAGTTTCCCGGTGCCTGCGGGTCATGACGTAACTTGTCGAACACCCAAAGACGGGTCCCCAGGTAGAAACCTTCTTTGAGGTCATGAGTGACCATAAATACCGTGAGTTTGTACTCGCGCCACAATGACAACACCAGCGCGTGCATGTCCGAACGAATGCCCGGATCGAGCGCACCAAAGGGTTCATCCAGTAACAGAATGCGCGGCCGACCCAACAAGGCCTGGGCGATGGCGAGACGCTGCTTCATACCGCCGGACAATTCATGCGGGTATTTGTTCGCCGCCGCACCCAGACCAACTTGCTCGAGCATTTCAAGCGCCTGCTGCCGGGCTTTCGCTTTCGACTGCCCGAATAATCGCCCGCTCCATCCAGGCTTGGCGAAGGCACTCGCGGCGATCAGGTTTTCCAATACGGTCATGTGCGGAAACACCGAGTACTGCTGGAATACGATGCCGCGATCCGGTCCGGGTTCGGCCGGAATGGGATTCCCATCGAGCAGTATCTCACCTTTACTGGGCTGCACAGTCCCCAGCAGCATATTCAGAAAGGTGCTTTTTCCGCAGCCGGATGTGCCCACCAGCGTGACAAACTCTCCTTCCATAACATCGGCATTGAGCCTTTCCAGCACAACAGTTTCGTCATATCGCTTCCAGACGTTCTTTACCTGAAGCATCGGTTTTTCAGATGTCATGATTTTTCTCCGGTCTGGTGCCAAGGGAAAGCCTTCTCGTTTAACCATCTCAGGGCCTGATCAATGAAAAATGCCAGTACAGTAATCCAGGCGACATAAGGCAGAATTACATCCATCGCCATATACCTGCGCACCAGAAAGATCCGGTAGCCCAGACCATCTGTGGCTGCCACGGCTTCAGCAGCAATCAGGAACAACCAGCCCGCGCCGAGCGACAGGCGCACAGCATCAATTAATTTAGGAAGTATCTGGGGTAAAACGACACGCAAGAGAATCTGTGACGTGTTGGCGCCCAGCGTCTGAGCTTTAACCAGTTGCTCGGCGGGGATCTCCTGTGTACGCCGCTGAATATCACGCGCAATGAAAGGCGTGATGCCAATGGCAATCAGAACTACCTTGGACAACTCTCCCAGCCCAAAGACAATAAACAGAATCGGCAGAACAGCGAGCGGCGGGATCAGGGAAACCACCGTGAGCAGAGGCGAAAGCCAGGCCGAGAACAAGGGCAAAGCCCCGGTCACGATACCAATAAACAAGCCAATAGCGGCGGCAATCAGAACACCCATGCCCAAGCGGGTAAGACTGCTGGCGGTATCCTGCCAAAACAGATATTCACCGGTGCGCTTGCTCGGTTCGAAGGCCATGCGATCAATCCCGTCGCCGATCTGGGAAAAGCTCGGTAGCAGCTTGTCGTTCGGGTTGACCTCCAGGCGCGCATCGGAACTTGCCATATAAAGCACAATCAGAAGCGCGAAGGGTAGTAGCGCTAAAAATAATTTGAGCGTTTTGCCCGGCGTTTGGTTAATGAGTCTTTTCATGGGTAACTAGACCTGATGTTGCAGGTGATTAGAGCGCCCGGAAAAGCGCGCTCTGAAAAGAGAGACCTGCAATCTGACAACGTTAAGGCGCTGACTAGAGCTTGCCGTCAGCGGCCATCTGCATATAGCTGGGATCGAAGCGAAACTTAATGTTGTTGCTGTCCCCAAAAGTGCCCGCCGGCATTTCAATTCCGATAAACCCGGCATCTGGCGCACCATCACCCAGCAGTCCATGTTTGAAAGAGAAATTGGCGACATTTTTCATCGTGGTCACTAGCGTTTCACTGTTGGTCAACGCCAGAGCTTGAGACGGCTTATAAAACATCTCTGTGCTATCCAACTGCGCCTCATAGCCTGCCAAATCTGTACCGGAGGCCGTCGCCATATAGGTTTTGGCTTTCTTAGCGCTGTCATCCGAACCACTCATATTCGCCATGATTTCATACCACGCGCCTACCAGGGCTTTACCCAGCTTAGGGTTCTGCTTCAGGGTTTCGGTGTTGATCACCAGCAGGTCTATGATTTCGCCCGGGATTTGTGAGGAGTCGAATACTTTGCTGCTCTTGGGCATGGAGGTTATTTCGCTCAATAGCGGGTTCCAGGTCGCCACAGCCGTTACATCATCTGTTCCGTAAACCGCGACCATATCCGCATCGGAAGTGTTCACCACGGTAATGTCTTTTTCAGTCAGACCCACCGTTTCGAGGCCGCGTGCGAGCAAATAGTGTGACACACTGAGTTCCACCAGATTGACGCGCTGACCTTTGATATCCGCCAGGGTGTCTTTGCCTTTGAGCACGACGCCGTCGTTACCATTGGAGAAATCCCCAACGACCAGTGCGGTGCTGTCGAGACCACCAGCGGCCGGAATCGTCAGGGCATCCATATTGGTCATGGTGCAGGCATCAAATTCACCAGCGGAGTATTGGTTGATCGACTCGATGTAGTCGTTGATCTGCACAACATCAATTTCGATGCCGTACTTATCAGCCCACTTTTCAACGATGCCTTCCTGGTCGCCATAGGCCCAAGGCATCCAGCCAACATAAATGGACCAGCAGATTTTGAATCTGTCTGCGGCTTGAGTCAGGGGAGATAGTGAAAACGCCAGTAGCAGAATCGCAAGTCGTTTCATGAAGGAACCTCTCAGTCTTTTTTCGGTTACATGGAGTACCCTTGGCAAGGCCAAGCAAGTCTCCCGGGCTTTTATCCCGCCGTGTAACCTTCTATCAATGCTTTGCTTCGAATATGTGTGAAGACAAAAGCGCACTGAGAGTGAGGTCGAATGCTCTCGGACCAGTCATCAAGGCACTCTTTTCATATTGTGAGTGAAGTGCCTGATCGGAACCCTAGCGTTCTATTAATAACTAAATTGTGATGCCCAGTATGACAAGGGTACGGACACCAAGGTCAAAGCAAAGCCAATACCAAACATAATTTATCTATATTATTCAGATAGATAGACGCGAACCACAGTCTAACTGGACAGAAAGCACCCGCCTGACCGCCCCAACAAGGCGCAACAAAATGAGCCACGCCCCAAAATACGGCAAGTTGAACTGTCACTTGCTATGCTTCGGTTTTTACGCCATGCCAGGCTTTATAAAACACTGCCAGCCCGCAGGCGAATACCGAAAACAAATAGGCATAATAAAGCATCGGAACTCCGGTGCGTTGGCCCACCATCAGCATCGCGAGATAGAACACAAACAACATCATCAGCGTCGGCCAGCGCAGGCCTTCGAGATTCTCCTGCCCCATTGCCACTCTGACGATTTTGACCAGATAGGAGAAGATGGAAATCACACAGGTAAAGTAGGCCGCGGTACTGGCCAGTGCATATTCGGCCCCCGCGACCCAAAAGGCCCCCATGCACCAGAGCAGACCCAGCATCACCAGTATCAGGGTCAGCCGGTCTTCACCTTTATCAAACGACGGCAAGCCGTGGTAGCGAAAATATTGCGCCGAGAGCCAGGCTGTTGGCAGGCCCATTAAACAGGTGATCGCCAACAGTTCAGTGTTGTCCCGAAACCAGGCCAGCACGGCCCACATCGGATAAGGCAACTGGATCAGCACGGCAATCGGGAAAGATAAAAACTGCACGTGCTGCGCGCGTCGATTCGATAGACACTGGAACACGATACCGAGTGCCGTCACTACGACAATAACGAAAATAAGCCACTGCATGTGTTATCTTTAGTCCCCGCTAAATGATGGCAAACCGAATTGCCCGTTTGCACGTATCATACAGCATTGACAGCTTTGCACCGCGAAGCCGAAACCCCTCCCCTCACTCACAAAGGATGCTCAACATGATTCAAGCCTATGCCGCACAATCCGCGAATACGCCACTCACACCTTTCAGCTACGATCCCGGACCATTGGGCAAGAATGATGTGGAAATTGATGTGCTGTATTGCGGCATCTGCCATAGTGATTTGAGCATGATCAACAACGAATGGGGCATGACCCGCTATCCGATTGTGCCCGGTCATGAAGTGGTCGGCACGGTTTCGCAAGTGGGCAGCGAGGTCAAGCATCTGCGCCCCGGGCAGAGTGTCGGATTGGGCTGGCATTCCGCCTATTGCAACGATTGCCGGGCCTGCCACACCGGAGATCATAATCTTTGCAGCACCGCACAGGGTACGATTATCGGCCACCATGGTGGCTTTGCAGACAAAGTGCGCGCTCAGGCAAAAAGTGTTGTGGCGATTCCGGATGGCATTGATCTGGAGTCTGCCGGCCCCATGTTCTGTGGTGGTATCACGGTCTTTAATCCACTGGTGCAATTCGACATCCAACCTACCGACAAGGTCGGGGTGGTCGGGATCGGAGGGCTTGGTCATCTGGCCCTGCAGTTTCTGAATGCCTGGGGTTGCGAGGTGACGGCTTTTACATCCAGCGATGCCAAACGGCAGGAAGCACTGCAACTGGGTGCGCACCATACACTCAATTCACGCAGCGATGATGAATTGCAGGCCGCTGCAGGTCAGTTTGACCTGATTCTTTCCACCGTCAACGTCAAGCTGGACTGGAACCTGTATCTGAACACGCTTGCCCCAAAAGGCCGCCTGCATTTTGTCGGCGCTGCACTGGAACCGCTTGATATCGGCGTATTCAATTTGATCGGCGCCCAACGCAGTGTGTCCGGTTCTCCCGTTGGAAGCCCTGAGGTCATCACCCAGATGCTGGACTTTGCCCGCCTGCATGAAATCAAACCGGTAGTGGAGGTGTTTCCCATGGATCAGGTCAATGAAGCCATCGCGCGACTGGAAAGTGGTGATGCACGCTATCGCGTGGTGTTGAAGCGTTAGGCACTGAATTGCTGCGCGAGCTTGAAGTGTGCCTTGTGCACTGAGATCACCGACCGGAATCTGTTAGTCTTGAGCTTTCCGTCTGTTCTTACTGAAAGGGATTTCTATGGCTTACCTCGGTGCGCTCGCGCTGTTCTTTCTGATCCACCTCATTCCCCTGAAACCGGCAACCCGGCAACGCTTCACGGCGCGTTTCGGAGAGAAGGGATACCGAAGGCTATTTCGCATTGTCATTATTGCCATCGTCGTCATGGGCGTGTGGGGATGGTCTGATTTTCCCAATCATTACTTCTATGAGCCCCCGCTGTATCTGAAGCAAGTGCATCTGATGATCATGCTCCCGGTGGTCCTGCTTTGGGTCATCGCAGAAGTGCCCAACAACATGAAGCGTTTGGTGCGACACCCGATGCTGTACGGCATGGTTCTATGGGCCGCGGGCCACCTGCTTGCCAATGGTGACCTGCGCTCAATGATTCTGTTTATCAGTTTTGGAGGCTTTTCTGTCTGGGCTATCCGGGTCAGCAATCAAAGGGGTGAGCCAGTCAAACATCCCCGCAAACCCTGGCGCTTCGATGCCATGACCTGTGTACTGGCCGCCCTGCTGTATTCGCTTCTGGTGCATTTTCATGGCGCGCTGTTCGGTATGCCGGTGATGCCCTATTTTCAAACGCTGTTCTAGGCTATTTCTGATCGGCCGGAAACAAACCTCCGAAAGAGCCGTTCCTGTATATGCGGCGTCTTTATCTACCACCTGCTTTTCCATTTAGAGTAATACTCCAGGATTGCAGAGCATGCCTGCTAAACCCACCAGACGTTCTATACTGAAACAAAAAGCAGTATCAATAAACGATAAAAACAAAACCATCGCTGTTTAATCTCGATAAGGGGACCCTTGATGGCATTGCGTAAGACCCTTCAATTCAGCACGCTTGCCCTTAGCCTATCCCTCGTTGCCGGATGCGGCTCTAGTTCATCCACCAGCGTCAGCAGTGGCAACTCAAAAGCTTACAATGGGCCCGGTTCCAAATGGGATGTGGAGTTGTTCTCGAACAGTAACTTCAGCATCGAACGAAGAAATTCTCCGACCGATCCAGTCACCACGGAGATTGAGGGCAGCTATGCCCGCTATGATTCTGGTTTTCTCGGCTTAACGGTAGAGTCTGCTACCGGGGTCGATGCCCCATCTCCGGGCGACGAAGCCTGGGCTATTGAAGTACCGGGCTATGCCTTACTACTGAAACCACTGGATGGTGACCAACTGATTCCAATGGTATCCGCCGGAACATGCCCCAATGGAGACTTCGATGCCAATTGGGTGATCGTGAAACAGCGCGTTGGCGCAGATGCAGAAGATAGCGATCAGGATTATTTTGGCGCTTTCAGCTACGATCGCGGAACCGCTACTGCCACGCTACCTCAAAAACGCGCATTAAGCACCGGATTCCCAACCGTCACTGGCGATACCTCATTGGGAGGTAACAGCTGTAGCGATGGCCTGATGCTGGTCGGAGATGCGCCGGATATTGCAGCAATGTACCTGACCAATAAAGGTGGCGCCATCGTACAGACCAACATCAATGATGAAGACGATGCGCAGTTTATTCTGGCACTGGCTGAGAACGAAATCAGCAGCATTGATGCATTGGACGGAGACTATGCCGGTATGCTGTTCGATGAATCCAATCCGGACGGCAATAAGATCGCGCCCGTGGCTATTTCCTGCGATACCGGCGTCTGTACCGGCACACTGGTGACCGATATTGAAACCGGCACCACCAGCGTAGATACGGTCACAATCACGCTGAATGGCACCCTGAATTTTCCGAACGACGGTTTTGTGACGGGCACCATTGCAGACTCTTCGGATAGCGGAAATCTGGCCTGCATGGCAGACATTGATGCCAACAACCAGGACAAAACCATCGTCAGTTGCGTTGGTCAGTCGCCCGGTGACAATGCCCAAATGTTCAATGTGGTTTTCGTTAGCCTTTAAGCCGACCCAAACAAGAGATTATAAATGCCCCTTTCGGGGTTCAGTACTTTATAATCTCTTGTCAGTTTTCGTTTTTTCAGCATGTAAGGTAAATCCATTGTCCGTCTGATGTGTCACACTAGCGGCATGGCATAGCACGAGGTCAAGTATGTCAGCGATTCTGTCCGCTCACTTTCAGCCATCCTGAACAGACGCTGGGCCAGTCGGCAATTGGAGGGAAGCCAACGATGAGTCAAAACAAAAAAGTGAGCACCTGCGTCAAATCGCCTATATGAGCGTTGAGAATATCGGTGCCTGCGTGGCCGCCATTCAGGATGAAAAACTGGCTGAACTGGTGAAGCGTTTTATCTCCGACCTATAGAGCCCAGTGGAAAAACATGAAACAAAAAAGGGGGCGGTGTCAAATAAGAATCATTTGTCACTGAAAATCATAAGTCGCCTCCCTAGCCGAGGCATCCAGAGATAAACTCGAAAGGGCTTACGCTCAACCCAAGGAGGCGACTATGCAACTCTAC
>PZPK01000075.1 GCA_006212045.1 Oleiphilus sp.
ACATAAATGTGGAGATTTCGGATATGGTACTTCAACACTACTTCAACACTACTTCAACACCAGAGCAAAGAGGTGGTTTATTCTTCCTATACTCGCTAAAATTCCCACGCTAAGCCGATCTGAACCCGCTCTTGGTCGTAATGGGCAGCTGCAACATTGGATTCAAACCAATCGCTTTGCAGGCTGCTCGTTACTTGCCATTGCTTGCTAAGTTGCAAGTTGGTTTGCAGGGCTAAACGCCAGCGATCATCTTCTCGTGCGGCATTAATGGCAGAACGAACTCCCTCATATTGACGTTTTTCGTAGCGAGCCTTTAAACGGCTAGAGCCTTGGAAGTTAAATAAAGCCCAATCTCGTTTTAGCTGTAATTTAAAAATACTGGCTTGATAAGCGTACACATCATCTTTAGCATTTTCTTGCTTTACTTGGGCTTGTGCGGTGATATAAAAACGCGTGCGGTCGATAAAGCGATAGAGGTATAAACTAGCGGCAAAAGCATTGCCATTACGTTGCTCGTAGAGAGCAAATGTTTTTTCGCTGACATCAGCTTGTGCGCGAATATACCAATTAGGATTGATCAAATAACCCAATCCAGGGCTGAGGCGATTGAGACTTAAAAAGTTTTCACCATCGACACTGCCATAAGCATGAATCAAGCTGATATCAGTGCTGATTTTTTCTTGCTGATAACCTAAGCGTAATAAACCAATGTGCATCTGGCTATTGAATTCGTCGTAGGTGTACCAGTGAGTATCGTTTAAGCGGTAAGAGCTGCTAAGGCTCCAGTGCTTGTTGATTTTAGCGTCATAACCTAAGCCTAAACTCAGGTTGCGTGCTACGTCTCCTAAGCCAGCATTGTTATCAGCGGCGTCGGTGGCGACATTACTATCGTATTCTAAGGCCGATTCTAGTTCGAGTTTCAGACCCGCATTGGCAGGAAGGCAAAAAACCGCTAACAAGGTAGCGGTAAAAGCAGCAACAAATGTGCTAGTAAAAGAAAGGTTGAAGCAACGCTTCAACCTTCTTTGTTTTGACTCAGGGCCTAATAAGGCTGTTGTCATTTTTAGGTTAGTCATCAATCTCAATAGAAGTAATGGTCAATACATCGCCATTCATTGTGCCTTCGATTTCTACTTCGGTATCGGCTTCTAGGTTATCTAATACCGTAAGTGATACTTCAGCAGAGGCTTCATAACTGATGCCCAATACCAGTTTATTTTCCACATCGATTAGGCTAGCAGGTAATTCCAATTCAACTTCGTTCAAGCCGTCATTATCTGAACTGTCATTGTAATCACGTTCCAGTTTCACTGCACGGTAGCCGTTCTCAGAGTTGCCTGTAACTTCTAGTTCAACCTTGTCTCCAGAACTTAAGTGGCTGAAATTGAACTTCGCATCAGCATTTGGGTTGTCATCGTCATCACTCATACGAGTGCTCATATCAACGCTAACTTGCAAACCTAATACAGTAATTGTACCGCTGAACTGATCGCTACCCTCAGTCACTTCAGAGATAGTCGCTTCAAGACTGATGTTGGCATCTTCTTCAATTTCGATATCTTCTGCAACCAATACGCCTTCAGCATTAACGCGGCCTTCTAGTTCTACGGTAAGATCATTGGCTAATTGTGCCGCTGTTAAATCGTCAAAATCCGTTTGGTTATTCCAAGTTACCTGAGTACCGTTAACGATGAAGGTTTTTGCTTCTGCATCTAGTTCAGAAACAATACCCAAAAGCTCTAGCTCAGTATCTTTGGCAAATGTTTCTTCATCAGCTTCGATTTCTGTTGCTACTAGAACGCCATTTTCTAAAGTACCTTCAACTTCAACGCGCAGGCCATTGGCGAGCACTTGGCCATCTAAATCCAGTTCTGTTGATTGTATGTAATCAACTTGCTGTCCGCGTATGTCAAAAGTTTGTGCAGATTCGTCTAAGTTGGCAATCACACCGCGTAATTCTACTTCAGTATCGTTGTCGTCATTGCGTTCAACGTAACTAGCAATTAAGTTTTCGCCGCTGACATAACCACTAATTTCAACAGAAGCACCAACAGTTAAAGGCAGTGTAATATCTTTATAAGTCGTTAACTTATTAGTTAATACCGTTTGACCAAGTACCGTGAACGTATCGCCTTCAACTGCGGTGATTGGACCTTTAAGGTCTAGTTCGTAAATAATGTTGCTAGCGACACCATTATTACCATTGGCATTGCCGTATAGAGTAATAACTTGGCCCACTTTCAAATCCGCTTGAATACCCGCAGATTCATTGACGCTAAATTGGGTGCTGTCGGTATTGTAACGAACGCCGTTAACAATCACGCTGCCAAAACCATCGATGCTACCGCGTACAACTTTGTTGCTCACAGCTTCATTATTTGATGAAGATGAAGAACCACCGCAGGCAGTTAAAAATAGGGCGCTTGATAGGCCAATTAATAAAGCTAATTTTTGTTTTTTCATAATTCAGGTCTCTGCTTGTTTATTAACGCTTACACAGTATTAAACGCCAGAGTTAATTTTTTATTCCCTAAAAAACTATAATAAATTTAAAAATAATCAAAAAAATTATTTATCGTTATTTTTTAAGTACTTTTAAGAGACCAAAGCCGTAGGTTGAATCGCGTTGGACAACCTCTGACTGATCATTACCTAGCTTAACAGCGCCTAAGTATTGGGCTCGCTGGCTCAGATCAGGGCGGGTTAAAGTTGGTTTCTCACTGGCCAATAGTGCTGTCACCATTGCCGCGGCAAAAGAAGTACCGGATAAATTCGCGTAAGATTTCTCTATTCCCTTGGCTTTCTCGATTCCGGTAGACTGCGCAACAAATACATCAACTCCAGGAGCCGAGATTTCAATATGCGGCCCTTGGGCTGCTCGCGTAAATATCTTTAGTTGTTGATCGACAGCAGTAACCGCGATCACTTCTGGGTAGGCCGCTGGGTAGCGAGGAAATGCCGCAGGGCCATCGTTACCCGCCGAGGCTACCAAGGTAATCCCGCGTGCAGAAACGTGTTTTAAGGCTTGTGCTAAAATGCGGTTGGGTGGCCCAGATAACGACATATTAATAATATTTACGTCTTGGCTTAATAACCAGTTAAGGCCTGAAACTAGCTGCGACGCACTGGCGATAACGGCCCCTGAATCATTTTTGGCAAAGACCACTGCGTTAAATAATTGCGCTTGTTCTAATAAACCTTGAGCCTCACAAGAATTATCACCTAATAAAATACTGGCCATGGCCGTTCCATGGTTAAAGCTTGGCAGTGCAGTATCGTGAAAGTTTTGTTGGTTAATTGTGAGGCCAGTAAAACACTCATGTTGAGTATTGATGCTGGAATCCATTAGTCCAATACGCTGTTTGGCCGCCAGCGTAGATTCAACATCCATTAAGCTAGCGTGTGTTAAAGGATTTGCTGACTTTGGAGAAGGTTTGGTTGCAGAAGCAAGTGCATCAAGCTGATACACATGGTTAGGTTCCGTTGCAATCGGCACGGGCTGGCTGTTATCAAAGGTCACTAGCACAGAGCCAAGTTCTGCTAGATTTTCTTCTTTAATAACCACAGCGCCACTGGCTTTGGCCTTAGCGAGCTCTTCTGCACTAACAAGAGCAATCATTTGATTGGGTAGAGGAGGCAATAAAGAGTCTTCGATATCCTCTTCAAATTGCCACAGCTGTTGCAGCTTATCGTCTAAAAATTCCAATTGCTCTTCACTTTGATCATGGCCTTCTGCTAAAGACTCTAAACGCTTTTCGAGTTCTTCTTCCATGCGATCTTCAAGATCTTCATCGGATGCATTGGCTTCTAGTTGTTCTTCTAACCAATCTTCCATCTCGTCTTCAAAATCATCATCAAAATCAGAATCATTCTCTAAGCGTTTTTCCAGTAAGTTTTCAAGCAGGCGCTCTGCCTCTTCCTCGGCGCGATCTTCGGCTTCTTCTTCCTGACGTTCTTTTTCTTTCTCAATAATCTCGGTGATATCGTCATCGACATCATCATCAAAATCGTCGTCATCCTCCGCGTGAAGAGAGGTGGCGCTTAATAAAGAAGAAATGATAAGTAGGCAAAGCCCTAGTTTAAAATTCACACGTACATCCAATCGCTATTTGCTTGTATTATATATAACGTAAAAACATGAATATTATTTCATTTGGGGAATAAAAAAGCTTCTGTGGCGTTAAATATAATATGAATACAGCTTATGACACTTTTTCTGCAGAATTACTGCAAGCAATTCCTGCATTAAGGCGTTATTGCTATGCCTTAACGGGAAATGCCGCCAATGCAGATGATCTTTTACAGTCTTCGGCTGAAAAAGCACTGAACCGCTGGCAGCAGTACGAGCCAGGCACACACTTTGATCGCTGGCTGTACCGCCTATGCCGAAATCTTTGGATAGATATTATGCGCCGTGAGAAACCGACTGAAGAATGGTTAGAAGATGAGGGTCATGCAGAGCAAAACGAATTATTGGCTGAGGCACAACAGGGTGCTGCATTAGAGCAAGAAATTGGACAAAAAATATCATTAGAGTTGGTGTATTCACAAATGGAAAACTTGTCGTCAGCCTTACGCGCTGTGCTGTATTTAGTGGCGGTAGAAGGCCGAAGCTATCAAGAAGCATCAGAGATACTTGATATACCAACAGGGACAGTAATGAGCCGCCTTTCTCGGGCACGACAACAACTCAGTGGTGCGTTTGGTGGTACAGGAGATTTAATATGATTGATTTAAACAACATGACAGATTTAGAAAAATTATCGGCTTATCTTGATAATGAATTAAGTTCAGCAGATCGTATAGTTCTTGAACAAAGGCTAGCTGTGGAAACTGAATTACAACAAGCTTTGGCTAACTTAGAGCAAGGTAACAAGGTAGCGCAAACCTACTTTAGTGAGTTGGATAACAAACCATTGCCGATGGATCTTGAAGCGATGATTTTGACTGCAAGACCTGCTACCGAAAAAACCGCAACGATAGTCGATATTTTCCGCAGCAAGAAGAATAAACTGACAACCCAAAGCTGGGGTTTTGCTAGCGCCGCCAGCGTGGTATTTGCCTTGGGTATTTGGATGTTAATGCCAGCAACTGATTCGAATATTAACGCCAGTCTATTAGCGCTATTGAATACCGAACCTTCGGGCAGCGTTACCACCATTAATTCAGAGTTAAAAATTGAAGTGCTGGCCAGCTACCAAGACTCACAAGGTATCGTTTGCCGCTCACTAATTGAACATACACCGGTAAGTTCTAACCCCATATTAGCCTGTTTCAA
>PZPK01000011.1 GCA_006212045.1 Oleiphilus sp.
CAAATGCAGCACATATGGCCAAATATAATTTGGCCAGAAGTACCAACATATGGACCGTAGTCTGGTATTTCTTTAGAAAAAACTAGGAAGCACATACATATGGCCAAGTTATATTTGGCCATATGTATGTCTTTTAGATCGGTTGAAAAATCCCAGGTAGCAACACATATGGCCAACGAGCTCTATTGGCCATATGTGTTGCATGGGGATAAATTGATTTGGGGAACTTTCGATAGTTGCGGGCTAATGCCTAGGAAATGGGACGAAGTGAGGCAATAGGACTTTGCGCGAGAAGGTAAACTTCGTATCAAGATCAGGTACAGTCTACTGGAGAAGCGATGAACAAAACAGGATCAAAAACAATCCTAATCACCGGGGCGTCATCTGGTATTGGATTGGAAACCGCAAAACTGTTCAAGTTGTGTGGATGGGATGTCATTTGCATTCTACGAACACAAAAGCAATGCGAAGAGCTTGAGTGTGGGATTGGTGTCAGAGCCTATAGCGCAGATCTGTCCACTAGTGAGCAAACAGCGGACATCTGTGAACGCATCATCCGTGAGAACTTTCCTAATGGGCAGAGACTGGATGTATTGTTTCACAATGCCGGGTACGCACAACCGGGTGCCGTGTTAGATGTTCCTGTGGACGCGTTAAGGAAACAGTATGAGGTTAATCTGTTCTCGATACATGAAATCACAAGGCGATTGCAAACTGTTTTTGAGCGTCAAGGCACGAAGATAATTATCAATAGTTCCGTGCTGGGGTTTGTTGCAATGCCATACAGAGCGGCATACGTGTCCTCAAAATATGCGCTTGAGGGATGGGCGGATACGTTCCGACTGGAGGCACCAAAATATGTGCAGATCTGTCTGCTTCAGCCAGGCCCCGTAAACACGAACTTTAGGAAAAATGCTTTGAAGATGTATCGAGCGAATATCAATGAGGAAGAAAGCAGGTACCGGGATGACTATCAAAAGGTAGTGGCCAGGCTGTCTACAGAGCGCTCACGGAGCCGATATGCGAAAGAGGCAGGGGAGTGTGCAAGGTATATCAAGAAGCTCGTAGACGCGAAACAGATGCCTCACAGGGCGCCATTCACTATTCCGACACACGTGTTCGCGATACTGAAGCGTTTTGTACCATCAACTGTGCTCGACAAAGTTCTTGCTAAAGGAATTTGATATCAAAAAAAAAAGCAGCCAGAGGGCTGCTATAAACACTGTTGCTAATGCGGGAGCAACATCTGCCTGAATAATCTCAACGACATCCCAAAGAAGCAAAAGATGAGCGTTTCCAGCGAACGTTGTATTCGAAGTCCAAGAGCTTGGTGCTGTTTTCTGGGCGAGTGATGTAAACAGCGAATGCACCAAGGACCTCCGCAAGCTCGCTGAGAATGGTTCGTTTTAGATCTAAATTGAGCAAGAAGAAGTCGTACTTTGAAGCATACGCACACCTCCCAACACGCCAAATACCGTCACTGCACCGCCTTAATACTCGCTTCCTTCCCTGTTTAATCGGTACCTCTATCGTCATCAGGGATTTCTATACCTGTTAAAACTCGCGGCTTTAAGGTTTAAGCAGATAGATGTATTTTCGGCAGTGCTGGCAGAAGTCCTATTGCCAATGGATATAACCTTGAAATCCTTTGCGATGAAATTACGTCGACCGATACGACGATCATCTCGGGATTCACCATACCACCGAAACCGGAGAAAAAACTGGAGTGGCAATGGCCCAGGTGGCACCAGTGGAAGAGGGGTAATGGAGGAAATGATAGCAATGGCCTTGCCGGTAAAAATGTCATCAATGGCACATATGCCGCACCATATCAATCGTTGCAAATAGCTTGATCGGTAGTCTCTCGATTAGCAATTCTGGTCAAGCTGGTGCGATGGCGGTAATGGGGGGCATGGGGGCAATGGCAGTGCTGGCACTGCGGGAAGCCCTGGAAGCATCACGATTAAAACGAGTAGTGGAGAGCAAGAAGTGACGAATGGCTCATTAGATTATCCTACGCCAAGTTAGTATTTGAATTAAAAGAGCCCGAAGGCATTGTATATCGTCTGTTGTTCCGGTGTTTGTGTCGCATGTGTCCAAGACTAATCGATTGAAATCTTCTGGACATATAAAAAATCACGTTCAAGCAATAGGAGAGCAAGCATGTTGTTCATGGTAACCAATAGAAGAATAATCAAGGGTGAATATGGTGACGAAGAACGGCCAAACAAGAAATTCGAATACCAATATGCCTACAACCGCAAGCCCCGAGGAAAGGACCAGTTTGAAGCGTCTGGCAAGCAGGGGTTTGAGAGCACGCTGTTGAAGGAGTTAAAGCGCTTAAAAAAAGAAGAAGGTGTCTCCACCCCAAAAGTGGGCATCTATATCCATGGGTATAACAATGATTACCAAGACAGTATCGATGAGATTGTTGATCTGGAAAATAGTCTCAGGGACATCCATAAGTATGCTCCCGTCATCATCGGGTTTTCTTGGCCATCATCGGGAAAGATGCCGTACTATTTATCCGACCGGGAAGAGGCAAGAGATTCCGTCGGGGCTTTTACGCGCTTTTTAATCGAGCTCAACGAGCTCGCCACCCGAAACGAACAAGATTGTTTTTCTACTACGTTTTGTATTGCCCACTCGATGGGTAACTATTTGTTGAGAAAGGGCCTGGAATATCTATCAGATTACTTGGGCTCACCAACGGGGCGTATGTTGTTCGATGAAACCGTTCTCTTGGCCCCTGATATTGCCTCGAAGGATATTGAACAGGACGGTAAGGGCAAGTACATCGCCCATTTTTCAAGACGTACCCATGTCTACTACACCAAACATGATCGTGCACTAAAGGCATCCAGTGCGAAGCGTTTTGGCGCAAATCGATTGGGTCGGCACGGCGCTGAAGACTATGATAATTTGGCGCCAAACGTGGTGTTGATTGATGCGAAAAAGTACGCCAATTCCACCGCCATCGCCGGAAAAAAAGATAGAGCAAAAGAACAAGTATCCGTGCACAGTTCTCACCGCTACCATCCGGATATATTGAAGGATGTCGTCGCGGTGCTTTCGAGTATCGATCGAGATCAGATTGATGGCCGGGAACCCTACGAACAGGACGGGGAGCCCATGCGAAATCACTATCGGTTGGTGTGAATTAGTCAATAGAGATCTTCTCAAATCCTATTTGAATGCGATGGATTCTCCAAAGCCTGAAATATGGAAACGAAAGCTGCAGTTCATACGATCCTTTGCCAAAGAGGATAGAGTAATCACTTGGGCAGAATCTCAGATCAATATCCTAAACAAGTTGCCTCCAAAAGAGACTTTGTATTTAGAAGCGGTTGAGACAGCACAAAAACTCTTTAGAAGAGGACCTTTGGACGAAGAGCTATGGAAACGTTTCGAACAGCTATATTGGTCTGAACTGCCGCTCGCAAATGAGAGTAGAGCTATGGAAAGCGCATTGGTCAGGTTTCGTCAAGCTCTGCTCGAAGCTCAGATTGGTAATGATGACAAAGAATGGGGAGATGTTAATCAAGCGCTTCTTACTCTATCCCGCGTAGTAAGTAACGAAGTGACTACTAAAGCCATGCAACCGACTGTCGAAAATGGCAGCTGAGCCCTGTGCTTAGACAGTTGAACATAGCGGGAAAAGATGTTGAGGACTAAAGATGCGTTTAGCTAGTCGGAAGATAAGAAATTTACAACGAAAAATAAAAGAGTTGTGTTGACATTGTTTCGCGCCATGTTTGCTTCATCTGTATCACAGGAAGTTCAAATCGGTCCTCGCCTGCCTCATGCAGATGTCATCGCACTCCAGGAGATTGAGAACATAGACGTACTTGATGATCTAGTGGGGAAACTGTCGACGATGGGCGTCAGTTATCCGCATTTCTGGATTGGTAAGGGGTCAGACAACAAAACGGGGCAGGACGTTGCTTTATTGTCTAAGTTCCCCAATCAGGGAGAGGTAATCAGGTCGTATCCCAATGAGCGAGAGATCTATGAATTGGAGATGGACCCGGGCAAAGAAAAAGATACGGGACTGTCGAAAGCCCTAAAGGTGGATTTAGCTGTTCATGGGGAAACAATAAGTGTGTTTGTATTTCATCTCAAGTCTCAACTAGGAGGGGATGTGAGTGATCATCAGAGATACGCACAGTCTGCGCTTGTTCGACGCGTTACCTTGCCTCTGCTTCAGCAACATACGAATGTTATCGTTATGGGGGACTTGAATGCAGATCGGGCGTCCAGAACCCTAATGAGATTGAGAGGACGAGAGGACGTTTATGCCGACCTGACACAAACGGTTTACCATGAAGCTTTCAAGGGTAAGAAGTGGACGCATGAGTTTGATGGTCGCAATCAACAACTCGACCATATATTGGTTTCTTCTTCACTACGAAAAAAGATTGTCTCAGGAAAGGTCATAGATAGCCATGGGAAAGAATCTAGTGATCATTTTCCCATCGTTGTCACATTAGATTTATAGAGGGTAAGGGCAGCTGTATTTTTGGAATTCATTTCTACTAAAAGGAATCAAGGAACAATGGCTAAAAAAACAATAAAGATGAAAATCGAAACGCAGGCTGAAATGGTGTCACACTTCATCGTTCAAGAGGTAGCGACTGGCAAAAAGTTTCGAGAGGACAATGTTAGAAACATCGAGTTTGACGTAGAAGAAGGCACGAAAATGGCGTCGGTAGTTGAGGTCACCGGAGCCAATGGCAGTAAGTACAAACTTAAAATCACTGGCGCAACGAAAGCGACCTATCCGACTTCGGAACAACAGATTGATGACAACCGAGATTTGATCTTAGCTCGCATCACAGCATAGGGAATTTGCGATGAAAACGATAAAAATATTTCTGCTAGCTATGCTGGTTTACAATACGGCTTATGCTTTGGATCTCGAGACGATCGCCCTTTCACAAACAGACCAAAATCTCGGGGAAACCGAAAACAGTAGTATAAGCAGTATCTCTGGTAATTCACTGCAACTCTCCGCCGGTGCGGACAAAGGCACCGCGTCACTGAAGCTCGGATCTTCTTTTTTCAAGAACAATATGAGCTTGTTGCTTTCTGTTCCGCTCGATAAAGGCGGCAGTGATAAAGATTTCAACGACAGCAACGAGTTGGTGAAGAATACATCCGCGAAATTAAATTTTCAGTTCTCGTTAGCAGGCAAGAATAGGGACATTGATCCGGTCAAATGGGTGCCGCTCGTCGAATACTGTGAGAGTTCACCTAGCGAATTTGGGTACGAGAAACTCGACGATTGTAATGGCAAGAGACTCGACGATTTGATTAAAGACTTTAAGGGCAATACAAGAGCTTTGTCGGATATAACCTCACAGATTGATTTGGCACTTAAAGAACCGATTCATTTGGTTGGTTTTACCTCCACTCTTGCTCAAAAGAATTTCGAGTATTTTACGGCGGATACGACGACTGAGAAGAAGACGAAGTACACTGGGGCTGGCAGCTTGTACTATTCCTATGTGAAACCTTCTCAGCTTGGCATAACCATCGAATACGAGTACCAGAGTTCTCACAAAGCCGGTGACACGGAAACCCGATGCCCGGCGGGTGGGTCGGGATTTGTGACGTGTAAAGAAGCCAGGAATTCGGCCCCTCAAAGCACCATAAAACGGGTCTCTTCGGTTGAGCTAAGGCAGCCATTTAATATTCTCTCTTATCCTGTTGCTATCTCACCGAAGGTTTCATACGACAACAACGATAGTTTGTTCGAAGCGAAGATTCCTTTCCTGTTTTTTCAAGACACAAAAAACAATCTGACTGGAGGGGTGAGGGCAGACTGGGCAAACGATGATCACGATTGGGATTTCAGTGTCTTTGTTGGTAGCAAATTTGACGTCTTCTAGACCGGTTTTCTATTCGGATCATAGACAAAGTAACGCTATTGATTTGATTGAGTTCAGAGATTACTTTGCCAGCGGACTTCTCTGCTTGTTAGTCGCTTGTGATACCCAATCTCAGTGACATGACGAGAGGGGTATCCTTTGATCTCCTGATCGGGATCTCAATTAGCGAGTTTTGGAAGAATATTGATCAGTCTTGCGGATCGAATTCTCTCCAAATACTCTTGCTTCGTTTTATGTGTTTTTGAAGTCGCGGATAGTATTTTTGGCTCGATTCAAACATGATTTCATGAGCTAAATTTTTAGACCCACTTTCAAATTCTCGACGGGCCCAGTCGATCCATTTAGTACCGCATTCTGTAAAGAAATCGGGAAGCCTGTTGACGACTTCTTCTGCCTCGCTGCACAGTGTGTTAAAGAAGTTTACCCAATCATCTCGATTGACAGTGCCTATGTTTACTTGAGAGGTTGCCGCAATTTTCGAATAGATTGTGAGTTGATAGAGTGCGTCTAGTTTGTCGAAAAAGCGCGCAAGGCTGCCATTGACTGGGGATACATTGGACTCTGCGTCCGACCATTTTTCAGTCATGTCTTCGCACCCATGTATACCATCTAGGGCACTCATCCATTCAAAGAGTTCACTAATATGTTTCTCCTCTCTTTCATTTTCACCCTCTCGATTCGCTCCATCCCCACTAAGTGGACGATCACCTGTGATGGATTCCGCAATATCATGTACCAATAAGATTCTGATGATACGGTCCTTGGAGTATTTGTCTTCCAACCCTGGAGGCGGGTCATTGGGAAGTAAAACTTCAGCCAGTAGCATGGCGCTCCAAGTATGGTCAGCGACAGATTCAATGCGCCCTTTCATATTGAGTTTAGTAATCCAGCCTGCACGACAGGTATCAAACTTCATCTCGTACATTTTCGAAATCAATGAAAAAGCTGAATTGGGCGTCTGTGTGCGTAAGAACTTTTCCGTCATCTTCATAAACGGAATCACCGGTTCTTTTTTGACAAGTATCCTTATGTCCTGACCTATAAGTTCTCGGACTTTTTCCCTGCATTTGTTGTGCGCATCGCTCCATCGTAACTCATCATTTTGCTGGCGCGCATTTGCGAGCGCACAAACAATCGCGACTTCCACACTGAATAGGGGGTGCGGTTTGTCCATGTTGATTGATTTCTTAATGTTTTTTTCTACAGCATCCAGTACCCGCGTATACGGTGCCAAATTGTCCTTCTTATCCGGAAAATGTAGCGAGACATCATAATAGAAATGTGCGTCACCGTGATACTCAAGATGGAATCCACATACGATATCACGCCATTCATCGTCTCTCAGTAGCGTCAAGAATTTTTCAGATTTCTCGCGTTTGATGGAGTGACTACTCGTGATCAGCAGCTGACTTATCAGTATCGTCGCCTCTAGCATCCTGAGTTTCGCAAAATCTCCTCGCTTAATATCGATTTCCAGTCGCATTCCGTTGATGCTTCGTTTATCGAAATAGCTTTTATAAACACTGCGGAGTAATTCGTCTGCCTTATCTTTTCTCGATCTGAAGCGCCCTAAAAGATAGGCAAAATGTATGATTTCCCCGGCAAGCTTTGCAAGCTCGGTCAAAGACGTTTCATCAAGTGCTTTGTCCTCTGGTATAGCGTCAACTTTTGCAAGATTGATTGCCAAGAGTGAGTCGAGAGCGTCGATCACCTGGTCTCGTTTTTCAACGAGCAAGTGCTTACAAAATAAATTCGTTAATTGAGGAAAGATTTTGCCCTTTAATCCGGTTTCTTCCCATTGTTTCTCACGATTGTCTACGTCGGTTGTCGACATGTTGGCCAGTGAGTTGATGATGTAGAAAGCTTGGCAGTAGGACCTCATCAATTTGTGGCGAGTGAGTAGGCTCCAGCACAGCAGATCCGAAGGGGCATCTTGTTTTTGAGAGTCGCCAACATCAGTTCGATAGACATACTCTGCCATTTTGATTAAGTGAGGTTCGAAGTCTGGATCACTATTCGTCTCTTGAGCGTGCTGATGGATCTGTTCCTTAACATATTGGGTGACGGCACTCCCAATGCTCTGTGAATTGCTATCGCCAGCTTCCGCAAGTATTACCAACCTCAGCAGGTCTATCCGGTTCAAACCTGCTTTTTTTACCCGAGTTAGAACGTCCTGATGTCTGTCTGAAGCTGAAGGCAAATTACTCTTGATGCCGTTTTGAATGAGAATGTTCTCGAGCTCTACATATTGCCTGACGGGCTTAGCATGTTCTTTAATTGGTAGGGATTTCAAACTCACATGAAAGCTGTGGTTCGGTGGGAGCTTGCTAATTTGAGGCTCCTTTCTGAGCTCTACCGAGTCTTGGTCGTCATCTTTTCCCCAGCCTACGATATGCACGCATTGCAGGGTCTTAAGCTTCTCAAGTATTTCATACTGAACCTGCCAACGGTCCTGATCATCTCCATTGAAACCATCGACGAAAAGATAGAATTTTCGATCACTACTCTGGTTTTCAAAGGTCTTAAATCGCTGAACTAGTTCTTCTCTAATACGAGATTTTGCGACGTCTACTTTTGAATATACTTTATCGTCGAAAAAATGGAGGTTAATGTAGTCACAAGCGACCGTTTTGATTTTGCTGGCATAGATAGCTAGCAGGGCAATTAGTGTTGACTTACCTATACCTGGCGAACCGAAAATAGGAATGTTTTCGTCGCAGTTTTCTATTTTTCCCCACAAGTACTCTAAGTAAGTGCTCGATGAGCGCTCCTTTTCAGGTGAATCCTGATAGTCTTGATCAAATAGCTCAATTAGATTGGAATAAGCATTGAGAACTTCCTCTACGTTTTTGGAATCTAGCTTAGATACCTTCTCTAGGAGGGGAGGGAGATAACTCATTGGCTCCGTTTCTGGAGGAGCTGGGGCGTCTCTAAACAAAAGGCTCAAGGACTCGACTAGCTGGCCGAGATCGTTCTCGAATTGCTGATCGGCAATGCGGACATGAATGGCATTTCGAAACAACATTCCCCTAATACTTTCCGGTAGATCGGCCTCTCGAGGCAATCTCGCTCGTTCAACAATCACAGGGACAATTGCAACCTTATTTGAAATGGCATGCGTGATTTCGTCGACGACAAAATCCTTCGAATCACTAGCTTCGTTCTCTTTTAAGGTTTGCAGCCAGTTTTCGCCGATCACAGAAAGCATGACATCAGAGGTGTTGATAGCCTCCTTTATTACGTCATCGAAATGACTGGCAGGCGGAATACTGTGGCTATCAAGAAAAATCCCTTGTGGCGGAAAGGCATTACTTAAGAAATTTTTTAAGCGGTTGACAAAATTTTGATCAGCGCCATCAAGTGATTCTCTTCTGTAATTAATGAAAATTTTCATGTTTGACGTCCTTTCGTGGCCACAGGTTGTCAGTTTTTTTGTTTTTGTATTTCAAATTCCAGTGCTCAGATTCTACTCGTTTTATCTTTAGTTCTTCAAAAAAAACAGAACTTGGGGTAGTCGTTGTTTGGGTGGTGGTTAACAGATAGACTCTTTTGGTGGAATGTTCGAAGGAAGACGAGAGTATGGTTATTCAAGATCTATTCGAGAATTGGGGAATCAAGGGACTGACGCTCAATGTTGGTTTTCTCAAAATGAACTGGGAGCCGCAACCCGAGGAACAACAAGCGGCTTGGGAGCTCTATGTTGAGCTCATTACGAGGGTGACGACCCAAGAGTTGCTGGACAGTCATGGTGATGAGCAAACTGCGTTATCTTCGGTGCATAGTTTGTTTCCGATAACACGAGAATTGCTCAAGTCCAACGGCCGAAAAGCCATGACATTCTCAAAAATTGCCATCGTGGTGCTTAATCAAAAGATTCGGCCATTCACAGCCAAGTGGCATGGAAAGTCCGTCGATAATGCTTTTAATGACAAAGAGGAATGCAAAGCATTAAGGAATGACCTCAAGGATATTCAGAAGATATTGCAAGGCTATGCAGGGCTGCTTGCTACGGTAGCCAATGTGGAAGATCTAGATGCCGTGACAAAGGGACCTTTGATGCAAATATAAACTCGGGAGTTCGTTTGTTAAATAGGCGTCAAGCCCCTCTCCAGAGTGATTGAATTAGTTCAGACCAAATCTGACACCTCTTCTTGAAGAAGAGAGGTTACGCAGGATGTTTACTCTCTAGGTACAGTCGAATCCATAGTTTCTCTTATTCTTTTCTCAAGCTGATACAGTACCTGGGATGCGTCAAATTATAGTAGCAGTGTATAAAAAGGTTTAACGGACTACAGGGTGCATTAAACATACTGTTATATGTCCAAAGGAGAATGAGAATGGCACTAGACAATCCTTATGAAATGGTTCTTGTAGAAAGTTTTGTTCCTGCAAATCCTTCTGGCAAACATGGTAAAGTTCATATTCGCCCAGTAGCTGGCGGTAAGTATTCGCCTGATCTTGCCGTTGAGTGTTCTAAAGAACTAAGTCGCGACTATCCCGTTGGTACAAAGTTTAAGCTACAGGCTAAATTAACTGATCGCGAAGGCGGTGGAGAATATCTGTATAGTTATTTTCGTTGGCCATATGAAGTAGTAGATAGTGACGGCATCTAAAATGTGTGTAGCGGAGCCTCGGTTGCGTTAAACACACTGTTAAGCGTAAAAGGAGATTTCGTGCCACCAAACCATCATAAGGAAATAGCTAAATTTCTAGCGGAGAAAACTGAAGGAAATCCTTCCGTTCACGAATACAGGGATAATGATGGTAATCGCCCTGTGCCCGTGGGGTGTTTCGGTGGTTCGCTCTATTCAACTATCGGGGCATGCGATACATCCTACAACGTTCCGAATGGTTGCTTCGAGTTCGCGGCATTTGGTAAATCCAAGTGGTTACCCAACGCAATCGTCACCTCAATATATTGGTTAAAAGATCGCACGTTTTCCAATTGGCCGGTGGTCTGCGAAGATGCCGTAAAACAAAATGCAAAAAGTAAAAGTAGGCATATGGCTTTCTGTCCTTCGCCATTTAAGCTTGTGGTTTCAACGGGTCAAAATGTTCAATGGTTGTTGGGTGTTCCTATTCCAGACGCAGAAATCGGTTCTGCCGTCGAACAAATCGAGCAAAAAGCCAAAGAACTGTACCCTCGGTGGTTATTCAGTGAATTCGCTTAAAAAGCGAAAGGACCGCAGGGTGAGTTAAACGAACTGTTAGCAATCGATAAGATGAAAGAATTAGCTGCACTCGAAGTTAAAAGAAAAACGGGCGAAGAGCCCTTTGTTGTCAGTGGCCAAAAATTGCCAATTGATTTATCTGCCTTTTGGCAATGGTCATCGTCCGACCTGGTTGGTAACGCACTTCGCGGACTCGTCGCCGAATATATTGTTACTTCTGCTGTAGGCGATAACTCAGGCATCCGGCAAGAGTGGGACGCCTATGACGTTATTACACCCGAAGGAATCAAGGTTGAGGTCAAGTCTGCGGCCTATATCCAGAGCTGGGCGCAAAGTGAATTCTCAAGCATCCAATTCAGCATCCGGCCCACCTATGGTTGGGAAGCTTCAAGCAATGCGATTTCAACGAAGAAAGCACGCCAATCTGACGTTTATGTTTTCTGTCTCTTAAAGCACAAAGAGCAAGAGAGTATTAACCCTCTCAACCTAGATCAATGGCAATTTTTTGTAATTGCCACTAAGAAGCTAAACCATACGCTTGGCACACAAAAAACCATTTCTCTTTCCAGGCTTAAAGAGTTAAATCCAATAGATGTTTCATTTGGGGGCATTAGCGAAGCCGTTAATCAAGCTGCCAATATCAACAGCTAACAATTCATTCGATGTTGCCCCCGCGGGGCGGGAACTTCCTTACAGGCACACCCTTTATTCAGGGCGCTTTACGGTCCTCTTTTGTGGAGTTCTATGCCTCCACGCACCCATCTTTAGTCTTCATTCAAATGTCCGCCATCTAGCTTGAGAACATAGTTTACGGAGCTTTGCTAACTACTCTTGTGTTTCGTCTATCTTTGGACGTCAGGCAAAAGAACGCGCTACTATGTTTGAACTCAGGTGTATCCCATTCCAACCCGAAATAACAGAAGTGGTTTTGTAATATTGGTAATGGATTACAAATATTACAGCGACTTTACTGCACGGCTATTTGAATGCCTTCATGGTTTTCATATGATGTATCTATTCATTTTCCGCTTTAAAAACTTTACTGGCCTGGCCGGGCAGAGGCATCCTCCATCAGCTTGGCGATAGGAAGTACCGGGTGCAGAAGTCCTGAATTGACTTGTCGGTAATATCCGAAAGCCCGACGAATTCAGTATAGGGAAGATTGTCCCGTAGGGACCGTCTTTCCAGTTTGACCCGGATCGGGTAGGGCAGGATCTGACAGCGGCCCTGGCGGTGTTTATGGGGGAAATACACTTGCATGACGCGGGGTCGATAACGTTTTTCCTTGGTTTCCTGTGCCAACTGTTCTTGGGTGCCTAGATTTTCGTTCAACAGATCAAATATCGACTTTTCGAGAATGGCGCGTTCGATACTGATGAGCGGGAAGATCGCCAGGGTCTTCACCAGGCATCGCTGCTTGCTCGTGGTGAGTTGATAAAACGCCAACTGGTCGATTCTCTGCAGTAGCTTCAGGTAGTAAAAATTGACGGCCGCACTCATCGCTTCCTGTTGTGAAGCGAAAGGCTGCGTGTCGAACAACCAGTGTTGTTTCCGCGAATACCAAATCGATACCATGCGGTCGCCAACGTCTGATTTTAACGCCAGGCCGGCGCGCCCCAGGCTGTCTGTATGGGATTCCCAGCGCACCCCAAAGGTGGTGAGAGATATCTTCTTGCAGCGTTGTTGGATGAGTGTGGTGTTGCTCATATTCGATCTCCTTTTGATTTAGTTCCTCCGTACTTTACCCGGGAAAAAAATAACGCAAGCGAACTGCTAATCGAGCTAGCGTCCATTGTGTGTGAGAGGGGGAGGAGAGCGCTAAACGATCAGATCAGTTCGAGCGGCAAGCAGTTGTATCTGTTTGAAAGCCGGTCCTGGGTGTTAATGACCAGAACCGGCGCGGGCGTTACGGTAATGCCCTTGAGATCTGTTGCAGGAGACAGGGCAGATCCGTCTGTTGTCTGAGTCCGGACGCCAGATCCACGAAGTAAGTGCCGCCGTCAGGTAGATCCACGACGCTCGCCTCGCGCGCCTGTGCCGTGAGCACCAGCGATGATCCGGCATAACATTTGATCGATAGAATACTGGCATCCCTTCGCTTCGCCAGTTGATGCTCCGCATACATCACGTACCCGGGAATGGTCAGGATCGTGGCAATCAGTAGTCCAAGTAGCAGTTTCATCATAGTTCCTCCGTTGGTTGATGGTATGCCCTCCTATCGTACGTTGCCCTCAAAAAACGCAAGTGGGGGAATTGCGAACTGGCGCTAAGAATTACCAAAAACGAAGGGCGCCTTCCGCAAGAGATTTTTTTCGTCGAAGGGCCTTGCATCTTTTCTGAGCCTGTCATCCTGATCGTAAACATCTCGACAGGAGTGCAGCAGGCATGACAGAGAAAACGAATATCCGTTTGGATGAATTGGAATACTGGAGCGCGATCTATGAAAGGGCACGCCTGAACGTGCATGGCATCGACTTTTTGCAGTTCATGCAAAACCCGAAACGGTATCTGGAATGGGCAGATTGTGAAGGTTGGCTAGATGACCTTTGAGTCGCCGTCGGTTCGAAAGTGCCCGTTTAGGCGTCAAAGCGAAGAATGTACTGTGCCAGTGCATCGTCCTCGGCATAGAAGTACGCGGTGGGCACACCCAGCACTTCCGCAATATTCTTGAGTGTCGAAAAATCGGGCGCGTGAGTGCCTTTTTCGTATTGGTTCATACGAGAGCTGGCCGAAAACTCTTCAATACCGGCCTTAATGCCAAGTTCTTTTTGAGAAATCTTAAGTTTGGAGCGGGCTTCTTTCAAACGCTTTGGTAAGGGGGATTGTTGTGACATAGCTACTATTCCGACAGAGTAGCTAAGGTATTTTTAGTATTTTTGGTTGATTGAATACTAAGGAATACTTAGTATTTTGACGAACGGAACTTAAAACAAGAATATCGGGAGTTATATCGTGAAAAAACTAATTCTTTCTTCGCTCGTTTTGTTAACGGCTTGTGGTGGGGGCGGTGGCGGTAGCGGTAGCTCGGAATCTTCGGTCAAATCCGATACGAACGAAAAACCGGTTGCTGTTGCGGGATCCAGCCAGTCGGTGGATGAGCTAACGGCCGTCCATCTGGATGGCAGTTCAAGTTCCGATTCAGATGGAACGATTGTTTCCTATGAGTGGGAGCAGATTTCGAACGGTGCTCCCAGCGTGGGTTTGTTTAATCGTGACCGTGACAAGTGCTCCTTTACCGCGCCGGAAGTCACGGTTGATACCTCATTTCAATTTAAGCTGACGGTGACGGATGATCGGGGGGCGAGCGATAGCAGTGTGGTTGAGGTAAACGTCAACAATATACCTGCTGTGGCCGACAGTCTAGCCGGTAGATCCTGGGGAGAAGAAATCTCGTTAGAGAGTGGACCTGGGAATGTGTCGGACCCAGTGGTGAAGGTATCCAGCACCGGCGTGGCATTTGTTTCCTGGGTTCAGTTCGACGGAAGCTATTATGATCTGCGGATTTCAAAAGTGGACCTGGTGGATGAAGTACAAACCGAGTATGGCGTGGTGAGTGATGGGGATGATTCTGTCCAGGATTCAGCCTGGAACTATAAGTATGCAAGCTATCCACAGCATGATTTGGCTCTCTTGGACAACGGCAACGTCGTCATTGCGTTTATTGATAACCTTGACACGCATGTCAACGTGGTTGTCTACGATGCGCTGTTGAATAGTTGGGGCTCGCCAGAAGTCATTTCTGGCGAAATCTCCGAGGCGCGGCACCCAGTGATCGTTAGCAACGGAACGGAGGTTTCCGTCGCCTGGTTTCAGGAAGATTCGGTTGCTGGAACGAATTTGTGGGTATCGGCATTCGATCGAGTGGGGGGGACATGGAACGCCGCGGAACTTTTGGGCAACGCCACAGGTGTAGACGAGGGGATAGGGGTTACAGAGGGGCATCTATGCGGCGTCATGAGTCGCGACGATGACATCACCTTACTTTGGTCCGGTGATCCCGGTGTGGGAGAAGAAAATATCCTCGTTAACCGCTATAAACACGGATCCGGCTGGTCGGCGGTGCAGAGCATCGATAACCTTGCTGGTGAAGCCGGGGCGCCGGCGATTGCCATCGATGCTGGCGACAACGTTCACGCCGTTTGGGTGCAAGATGATGGTGTCGATTATAGTATTTTCTATAGCGAGTTTGAGAACAATGCATCCTTGTGGCGTGCGCCGGTCGCAATAGAAGCGGTTGCCGGCATCAGTTACTCCCCGGATATCACCGTTTCGGGAGATAAGGTGCTTGTTACCTGGGTACGCGCAAACTCACTTTCAAGCTATCTGGTGGATATTTACGCGAATGATCTGGATTCGGGTGTATGGCAGGGCGAAGAGCGCGTAACGGACCTGGCAAGAGCGCTGCCATTGATTAGCTCCGACAATGATGGGAATGCAATGATTCTCTACCACAGTACCCATACTCAGCATGCCAAAAAGATTGGTGCTGCGGATTGGGGATCGTCTAATCATGTAACGCCCTACAACGCAGGCAAGCAGCATTACTTCGATATCAATGATGACGGACTGGGCGCGGCGGTTTGGGTGGCCCGCAACAATGGCGTGGACGACCTGATTTTGTCAATTTATAAGTAGGGCTGGCGCGGGTGCGTTGTTAATACAGCATCTAGTCTAGGACGCCTGATTTGTGAGGGAAGTTCTAACACTAGATGCTGTAAAAAACCTCTTGGCTTCCTCTCGAGCGCGAGGGAGTAGACATTAATCTCCTATCCAAAAGCGCCCATGTCAGTTCCCAAGCGTCCAACCCCGCTATTGACCTGGCGTCACACGGAACAGAAAACGTTTTCCAGTGGCTGTCAGTGTTCTGAAATCAAACGGAAGGACTTCGTACCCGCGCAAGGTGGCGGTCGGCTGATCACGCCACGCTATCGGCTTCTGAATTTCTGATCGCATCTTAGGAATCCCATTAACGTTTGGAAATTTGATGGAGAAAAATCACGATGTGACACCCCTTGTGAGGGTTTCGGACTTTTTGAGGGGTTTTATTCGGTAATCGTCCACTAGAAGTTAATTACGCTTATCTCTCGATTGTACGTTCAAGAGAATGGCGACATGCAGAAAGTGACAAAAGCAGACATCATAGCGGCTTTCGACAAGCTCGTTGCCGAGGGGGTAAAACCCACGAACGCGAAAGTGCGAGAGATTACCGGAGGCTCCTATTCGTTAATCGCTCCGATAGTCGCGGAACGAAAATCGCAATACCGCAATCAAGAATCGCAATATCCTGAGATTCCGAAAGCGGTTCGAGAGGCACAGGAGCTTAACCTAGTAGCGATCTGGCGGGAGTGCTTCCGTAACTGCCAAGCTCAGGCTCAGCTGGTTTATCAGGATCTCGAGGAGCGTCTGGAGCTGGAGCGGCAGGCACTCACAGAAGCGTTTGCCCACATAGAAGACCTGGAAGCGAAGAACGGCTCGCTGTGCCGCAACGTTGCGCAGTTAAGCGAGGAAAATCAACTTTTGGTTAAGTCGAACTCAGAGCTTCGTACCACCTTGGCGGGCCTACAAGAACGAGAGAGTCAATTGAATTCGTGGCTTCAAGATGCGAAATCCCAAAACGAGAAATGGCAAGCGATTATCAAAGAAGTGAGCGTGAACGTTGCCAATACCAGTCCGGATCGATGTTAATGTTTTCAGTCATGTCTGGTTGCGATGGACCCATCAGATTGTAAGTAAAGTAATACGTTACAATGTTACTCTGTCAGATTTGGTCCTTTGGTGAGTAGGCCGGTGATTAGTCTTTACGGCTCCGGGTGATACACCAAGCGATCGATAGATTATCAAGTCAAACCCTGTAAGGGGTGTTGGGTGGAGCCTTTTCAAAAGGAATTTACGTGTGAACTATGTTGCCAGACACTGGCGGGGCGAATGCTCATTACCGATTGCTTTTTGGGTCAATCTGTTTTTTCTCAACCTTGTTCTTCGGAGCGCTAGCGTTTGGCTAACCAATGGCACCACCATTGAGCATCCAGTTCGCATTGCCCAATTGGGGCTCACCCTGGAAATTTTCGCTCTGGTTCTGCTGTACCCATGGCAAATAGTGGGTGTTTGGAAGTCCGCCAAAAAACAATTACAACACACTACAAATCGCTTCTGGCCCCGTGCGGCGATGGCAATCGTGTGTTTTAGCCTGTTTGGCACCTTTGCGAATATCAAGGCATCGTTACCCGTTTATCAGGATTTGTACCACACCGGTTTTGTAGCAGACGAGTTTGCCAATTTCACCGTGGAGGCGCTCGCTGACAAACAACTGATTCATGTTAGGGGTGGTTTAGGCTTTGGCGTCTCCGAGCGGGTCGCGCAGGTACTAAACGATCATCCTGGCGTTGAAGGGATTATCCTCGACAGTGTGGGCGGCAGGATTTATGAAGGCCGGGAATTAGGACAGATTATTCGACGAAGAGGTCTCGATACGTATTCCATCCAGGGCTGCTATTCTGCCTGTGGCATTGCCTTCATTTCTGGGCGCCATCGTTATTTGGCCGTGGGGGCCAACCTTGGATTCCATCAATATGGTCCGGGGACTTTGAGCAGAACGGAATATGAAGACCTCACGATCGAAGAGGAACAAGATTTGGCGTTGTTTGTAGAGCAAGGCATTGCGCAACCCTTCCTCGACAAACTCTATCTGGCAAATCATGACGATATGTGGATACCGACCAGCGACGAGATGCTTGCCTCCGGCGTTGTCCATGACTATGTCTATGCCTCCGATTTGATCGCTGTGGATGATGGCGAAGGCGAGTTTGGGAATGTCGACGAATTGATTGCTGAGGTTGCGGCCTTTGAGAGTATTAAAAGGTATTTGCCCGGTGAATATGATGAGATCATGACCGAGTTGCGATCAAGGCTGGATAGTGGTGCATCAATCGAGGAGATTCACGCGACACTAGGATTGCGCGTTCAATATGTTGCGGAGCAGTCCCTGCCGACAACCAGCGATCAGGCGATCCTTTCCTTTGCGGAAGAAACGATCAAGATACTCGAAATGCTTGAGCGGAAAGATCCAATTTTGTGTTTAAAGAATCTGTTTCCCGATCGGTTTGGTACCGTGGTCGTCACTAACCATTTGCCAAGAGATGCACTGAATCCTTTGTTAACTGCGCTGGACCAGGTCATCGTTGATCGCTTTGAATCTGCTAGTCGTCCTGTCAATCGAGCTGAAGCGGGAAGGGTGATGGAGCAAGTGGTCACCGATCTTGGTGAAGAGATTAGCTATATCTCGGACCGGGAGTTGCGCAACAATTCCGACTATTCAAGGGCATGTCACGCAACAATTCAATTTTATCAATTGATTCTTGCTCGGGAAAAACAGGCTGCAGCCAATGCCTTGAGAAGTCTATTTGCCGAAACCTAAGCAGCTTGCAGAAAAGTTGGATCAAGAAGCCGTCTTAGGTATTGGCGGCAGAGGCGTTGAACCACGCTCGTGAGCAATTCCGCTGCGTTCTACAGGGGTAAAAAAACTCAGCCGTAGCGAGCCATCGCCCGCTTCAACATGCTGACAAGCAACAGTTCTATGTCATCCAGCTCGCGGTGTTGGCAATAAGCCGTATACCAAATGACGGCAATACACTCTTCGGGCGTTAGTCCTTCTAGGTGAGGAATTGGGTGGTCCAACATTTTCATTGCTTTGCTCCAGTTTACCTAGAAGCCATGCTAGGTCCGAACTAACCTGCTCGATGACGCAATTACTGTGTTTTTTGAGGCCTTGGTCTAACAACATGGTCCAAAAGTGCCAAGAGGGGCGTCGACGTCCTGGTGAAATTGCGCAGGCTTTTGTAGCGGGTGTGAATTGATATTCAGTTTTTCTACACGGAGTCCATGTTGACCGTAGCAATGCCGGCGCGCGTCTGTTATAAATCTTGGGTTGTATCAGGCAAACCATGCTTTTTTTGTAGACGACTTGTCCCCCAGGTGTCCGTAACCAATAAACATGTTTTGTGAGAAATTTGCTCGAAAGGTTTCAGGGTCGAAACCCCAAACACTTAGCCGAATCGTCTAGGAAGGATGGATGGTTGTAGTAATAACAAAGAAGCGAGCCAAATGCGTAATACAGGGATTACTGACGTCCTAGCCAAAATCTATGAGCACCTTCCTTTACATGCGGAAGAGGGGGGTGATGCATGTGCTATCAACATGCAAGATTGTCTGACAGGCGCAGATTTTGAAGGCTTACATGTATCGACGGCCATTGCTCTGGTTGAACGGCTATTCATTAGTATGGGGGTCTTAGATGAATCTTTACTCGAACACGGCATTTGGCGCTTTAAATCTTTTCCTGCGTCCTTGATGGGGCGATCCGTACTCGCGTTTCTTAAAGACAATGATCAAAGCGTATTCGCCAATGGTTTTTGGGGGGGGCAGAATGATCATTCCGGTGCCGCAGAAGAACAGCGAAAGGTCCTCGATTATCTAGAAAGCCAAAGGCACAAACATCATCCAAAAGAAGCCCAGCCAATTCGCAAAGTACATGTCGCTTGGGGGTTTATTTATGTGAATGGCAGATTTCTGCTGAGACATCGTGAAGACAAAAGCCGGGACAACGAAAGTAACTATGTACTAGTGGGTGGTAAGCTCTCTCAACATGATCTGATGGAGGCAGACAAAACGTTGAGCGCTATCGATGCCGTTAGACTATTGCAACGTTCCGAAGCTTCAAACAACCGCCAAGGAATTGAGATTGCCCTCGATAGAGAAATGTCGGAAGAAACAGGGCTACAAAATAATGTGCATTATACCTACTCACATTGGAGAACCTTGAAGCCTTATACCAATTTGGGCGGTGCGGGTGCCGTGCGGGCAGTGACGCAATATCACATTCATGTCTATCAGATCGCACTTAACCAAGATGGGGTGTTAGCACTTTTCAACAGAGTTCGCGAAGACAGTAACTTAGTTTGGTTCTCGAAAGAAGAGCTAATTAATGCCAAAAGTCATGATGGAAAAATGGCCTACATCCCAGCCCTGATAGAGCACTTTGAGTCTATTGAAGCATGGGAAAACGCGATTTCCCATCTACCTGAAAGCTACAATGAGCCCGCCATTGAGCTATCGGATGCGTTTTCGGTAACCGTACCTTTGGATAGTCAGGTACCAGTGCAAATTGGTAAGACGGGTAAAGAAAAGCCGCTATATTGTAATTTGACTAAGGAGGAGCACGCTGTACTTCTTAGTCTAAGTATATTCGCGAAAGATCCTTCGGCAGAGGCCAAAACTGAAGCTATTCAAACCCTCTATAATGGCTGGATTGAGTTCGTAGACGACGCCCAAAAAGTAGTTGTGCGAGCGCTCGCGAACAAGCTGCAAGAGTCAGAAATCCTGATCATCGAAGGCTACAAAGAGCGTTATTACCGCCTCGCTCTGACAGAAGATCGTATCTATTTTCAGAACGGAGCTTTCCGATATCATCTGGAAGATTCCTCGGATAAAAAAACTCAATTAGTGGTTACCAGGGAGAGACTCGCCACAGAATTGATTGAATCATCTGCCACATCCTATTCCAAAGAAATCGCTGGTGCCTTAAAGGTAGGTCTAAAAGAGCTAATGGCAGGGCGCGATGTCGGTGGAGAGGATCAAAAAGACCTCGATACATTCAGGAAAAACATACAGCGCTTGGCTCCGATGAATCAGAAGATCGGACTGAGAGGATTGATCAGGTCGGTAGATTCAAACTTCAAGTTGGTGATTGCGGCGAAGTAGTGTGGAGCGAAGATGGTGAAATCTTGCAATTTTGAACATATGCGAAATGCGTGGCCCGATCTTGCAGATTTAGCGGCTCATGCCGAGAAGTACGTCTACGAAGACCCGCAAAGCGCGCTGATCAAACTGCGCTGTTTTGCGGAAAAATTGGTTGGTGTTGTGTATCGAAAATGGCACTTACCTGGATTACCCAACGAAAAGTTTATCGACCGGCTAGAGAACCATGCGTTCAGGTCAATGGTCGATAATGCAATTATCGACAAACTACATGCGCTGCGTAAGGAAGGTAACAAAGCAGCGCATGAAGGCAAATGGAGTCGCGGCAGTCCGATTTGGTTACTCAAAGAAGCGCACATTGTTGGTTCGTGGTTGTATCTCGCCATGCGAGTTGGGACGAAAGCTGACCTAAGGCCTTTCGTTGAACCGCCAAAACCGAACCAAAGAACGGATGCAGGCCTAAAAGAAACACAGGCATTACAGCAACGTCTCGCAGAACATGAAGCACGCATTAAGATTGCACTGGATGAACTCGAAGCTTCTCAAAAAGCGGAACAGGAAGCGCAACGGGAAGCCGCCAAGCTTCAGCAAAAACTGGACGAAGCAAAACAAACTGAATATCGCCAAGCCAGCGATTTTGCTAAGAACAATCTGGAACTCAACGAGGCACAAACGCGCCGTCGTTTAATTGATACAGAACTACACAGCCGTGGCTGGGATATTGACCTCGTAAAGGGCAACAACACCGAAGAAGTCACGCTCGAAGAAGAGGTAGACGGTCAGCCTACCGAGACAGGTATCGGCTATTGCGATTACGTGCTTTGGGATGACAACGGCAAGCCGCTTGCCGTTATTGAGGCCAAACGGACACGAGAGAGCGCAGAGAAAGGCCGCCAACAAGCCAAGATCTACGCAGACTCTTTAGAGAAAAAATATAATCAGCGGCCAGTCATCTTCTATACCAATGGTCACGATATTTACATCTGGGATGATGCCCAGGGTTTTGCGCCGCGTAAACTGTATGGCTTCTATTCCAAGAACAGTCTGCAGTACTTGATTCGACAGCGATCCGAACGCAAGGACATTCATCAAACACCCATCGATGTCGATATTGCTGGTTACGATTACCAGATCGAGTCTATTACACGGGTTTGCGAACGTTTCAGCGATAACCATCGCAAGGCGCTCATTGTGCAAGCAACCGGCACGGGTAAAACGCGCGTCGCAATCGCACTGACAAAACGAATGATTGATGCTGGATGGGCTAAACGCATCTTGTTCCTTTGCGACCGGAAAGAGCTCCGTAAACAAGCTGGAAAAGCCTACAACGAATACTTGTCCGAACCGCTCTATATCGTCGGAAAGAGCAAGAAAGCCGATCGACAAACCGCGCGTATCTATGTGTCGACCTATCCAGGCATGATGTCGATCATGGAAGAGTTCGACCCGGGCTATTTTGATCTGATCATTGCCGATGAATCTCATCGTTCCATCTACAACGTATTTGGCGATATCTTCAAGTACTTCGATGCGATGCAGCTTGGCCTAACCGCCACGCCGGTAGAAATGATCAGCCGCTCAACCAGTCAGCTCTTCGGTTGTGACTATAAAATGCCGACTGCCAATTATCCTCTCGAGAGAGCGATAGCCGAGAAAAAACTGGTTCCGTTTAAAGTGGTCACACATACCACGCAGTTTTTACGTGAGGGGATCCAGGGACATAGTCTGTCCGATGAACAAATCGCAGAACTCGAAGAGCAGGGCATTGATCCGAATGAACTGGACTTTAATGCGCAGGCGATCGATAAGGCGGTATTCAATAAAGACACCAACCGGGCCATTCTGCGCAACCTCATGGAGAACGGTCTGCGCTTAGCTGACGGTCAGACCTTGGGTAAAACCATTGTCTTCGCTCGCAACATTGATCACGCCGAATTAATCGCCAAGCTGTTTGATGAAATGTACCCAGAGTACGGAAAAAACCATGGGGGCAACTTCTGTCGCGTTATTCACTCCAAGTATGAACGTGCTGAAGAACTGATTGATGACTTTAAAGCCACAGACGGCAAAGAGTCAGAAATCACCATCGCCGTCTCCGTTGACATGATGGATACCGGAATCGATGTGCCTTCAGTCCTGAACCTGGTATTTGCCAAACCCGTTAAGTCCAAAGTGAAGTTTTGGCAGATGGTCGGGCGCGGCACGCGTCTATGCGAAAACCTCTATGGCCCGGCCACTGACGGGCGTGATGATAAATCCAAATTTTTGATCTTCGATCATTGGGGCAACTTCGATTATTTCGAAATGGAGCCCGAGGAAGAAGATCCGCGTCAGGCCAAGTCGCTATGCCAAAAGCTGTTCGAAGCGCGTGTGCAGTACGCAGATGAAGCGCTTAAACGCGGCGAGATGGATAGCTTTGGTAAAATGGTGGTGTTGATCAAGCAAGACATCGACGCGCTCGATGACAAAAATATTGCTGTGAAAGATAACTGGAAGACCAAACAACAACTCAGCCAGTTGGAGGTACTTCACCAATTTGCGCCAGCAACGCGAACGCAATTGTTAGAACAAATGGCGCCTCTGATGCAATGGCGCAACATCAAAGGCGAAACCGAGGCGCTCAAGCTCGATTTAGACTTTGTGAATGCACAATATGCCAAACTATGCGAACCGAATGCCCTCGATGCAGTAAAAGAGGAGGTCGTTCAAAAAGTCCGCAATTTGTCGATGCACCTAAACCAGGTTCGAAGCAGAGCCGCTGAGGTTAACAAACTTCAGCAAGATGACTTCTGGCAAACGGCTAACTTTGATGAGCTAGAGAAGTCGCGTTCTGCTCTGCGCCCCGTTATTCATTTGCGGGAGAAAGGCAAAACGCCACCGACTAATCGCACCACGATTTACGACATCACCGAAGACCAAACCAAGTTCGAGGTCAACGAGCGTAAAACCAATATTGTTACTGTCGATTTTGAAATCTATCGGCAAGAAGTTGAAAAAACACTCTCGCCACTTTTTGAGAAAGATCCCGTCTTGCAAAAGATTCGGGCAGGCGAGCCGGTCACGGAATCTGAGCTCGAAGCGTTGAATGCTTTGGTCCATACCCAAAACCCCAGCGTCGATCTCAAGCTATTGGCAGAGTTTTACCCTGAGTCCAGTGCCGGGGTAGACCAGTTGCTTCGTACAATAGTGGGCCTGGATGTCGAACAGATCGATAAGCAATTCACCGCCTTCGTTCAAGAACACCATATTAACCTCAGTGCCTTGCAACAACGCTTCTTAGGGCTGCTGAAGAGTGAGATCTGTCGTAAGGGCCAAATGACCATTGCTGACTTGTATGAGCAACCTTTCAAAGGTTTGCATCAAGATGGCATCGACGGGCTTTTCCAAGATGATCAGGCGCAGCTCATTGCCAAGTTCGTCGCCGGATTTACCGTCGACGTCAGCCAGCAAGCCTCGCGCGTCGTGATGGAGCAGGAAGCATCCAAAGCACCTTACGATGTGAACTAGTAAGTGTGTTGCCTAACTGTCAGAACAAGCACGACACAAATATTTTAAGAATCACTATTAGAGAAAAATTGAATGATCACAGGCGCATTAAAAAGCAGTATCGATAAACTATGGGAAGAATTCTGGACGGGTGGTATTACCAACCCGCTCACCGTTATCGAGCAGATTACCTTTCTCATGTATGCGCGCCTGCTGGATATGAATGAAACCCGCGACGAGAAAAAAGCACTGCGCACCGGGCAAGACTTTAAACATCGCTTCAATGAAACGCAGCAACACCTGCGTTGGCAAAACCTCATTCATATCGGCTCGGCAGATGAGTTGATGGTGACAGTACGGGACGGGCTCTTTCCCTATTTTAAAGAGAGCAGTGCTGCTCGTGGTGAAGAGTCCGTGGAAGGCTCGCTGTTTTCAGAGTTTATGAAAGACGCGCAATTGATGATTCAAAAGCCCTCCTTGTTGGTGAAGGCGGTCACAATGGTCGATGCCTTACCCCTAGACAAAGGCGATACCAAAGGCGACTTGTACGAATACCTGCTTAGTAAACTCACCACTGCCGGAATTAATGGCCAGTTCCGCACGCCGCGTCATATTATCCGCGCGCTGATTGAAATGATGGATCCTTCCGCGACAGACCGCATTTGCGACCCGGCCTGCGGCACCGCCGGGTTCTTAAACACGGCTTACGAATATATTCTGCAAAAATACAGCTCAGAAGAAGGCACCATAGGCGAGCCGGTGTTAGACGAGCAAGGTCAGCCTATATTAGATGCGAACGGTGTGCCCGTACAAAACGTGATTTACACCGGTGATAGACTCGCTGAGCACCGTCACCATGTCGACACCGATATGTTTCACGGCTTCGACTTCGATGCCACCATGCTCCGTATCGCAGCCATGAATCTGGTGATGCACGGTGTCGCCGAACCTGATATTCACTATCAAGATACCCTCAGCCAAGGCTTTATCGAGCGCTTCCCGCAAAGTGCCAAAGAAGGCTTTGATCTCGTCCTGGCCAATCCACCTTTTAAAGGCAGCCTCGACGAAGAAGACGTCGACCCTGAGATCCTCCGCACCGTCAAAACCAAAAAGACCGAGCTGCTCTTTGTCGCATTGATTCTGCGTATGCTCAAAATTGGCGGCCGCGCCGCTGTGATTATTCCAGACGGCGTATTATTCGGCTCCTCAAAAGCCCACCAACAACTGCGTAAAACGCTGGTTGAAGACAACCAGCTAGAAGCCATCGTGAGTTTACCGTCCGGCGTATTCAAACCCTATGCCGGCGTGAGCACAGCTGTGATGATTTTCACCAAAGGCGGTGAAACGGATAAAGTATGGTTCTACGACCTGGAAGCCGACGGTTTCAGCCTCGATGATAAACGCACACCCTTAACCGGCGAGGGTACAAATGACCTGCCAGACCTAATTAGTCAATGGAAGGATTGCCTCGCGCAGCGAGAAGCGTCCGACGTCCGACATCAGGCGTCTGACTTGTTCACGGACAAAACCCAGAAAGCCTTCCTGGTCGAAAAAGTCGACATAGCCTCAAACAAATACGACCTATCGATTAACCGCTACAAAGAAGTGGTTTACGAAGAGGAAACCTACGATCCACCGAAGGAAATACTCAAGCGCCTAATGGATTTGGAAAGTGAGATTCAGCAAGAGTTAAAAGAGCTGGAGGGGATGTTGTGAATTTTAATCAATCGCCAATAGGGGAGCATGTCGAAAAGGTTCTGACATGGAATCCTGCGAAGGCGGTTAATGCGTCTCCGTTTGACTATATAGACTTAAGCTCGGTAAACAAAGATTCCAAACAGATAATTCTTGGTGAAGTTCCAAGAACTAATCCTAACTCAGCTCCAAGTAGAGCTAGACAATTGGTAAAATCTGGTGATGTTATTGTTGCTACGGTAAGGCCTAATTTAAACGGTGTTGCTTCTGTTCCTGATGAGTTGGATGGCGCAACTGCTTCAACTGGTTATTGTGTACTAAGAGCGAACGCTAATTCTTTAGATTCTCGGTATTTACATTATTGGGTTCAGACCAATTATTTTGTGTCAGAGATGATGTCTAAAGCTACGGGAGCCAATTATCCAGCAGTTTCAGACAAGATCATTAAAGAAAGCAAAATCCCACTCCCACCCCTAGCCGAACAAAAACGCATTGCCGCCATCCTCGACAAAGCCGACGCCATCCGCCGCAAACGCCAACAAGCCATCCAACTCGCCGACGAATTTCTTCGTTCTGTGTTTTTGGATATGTTTGGTGATCCTGTGACAAATCCTAAGGGGTGGGATGAGTGCGTATTGAAAGATATCTCAGATATCCGATCAGGTGTTACGAAGGGCAAAAAAATAAACCCAGATACTGCTGTTACGTTGCCTTATATGCGGGTTGCAAACGTACAGGATGGATACTTGTCGCTTGACGATATTCAAGAAATAACAGTTTCTCCAAAAGATGCTGAAAAGTACCAGTTGTCAAAAGGCGATATTTTACTTACAGAAGGGGGAGATCCTGACAAGCTTGGAAGAGGTCATGTTTGGAATAATGAGGTAGCGAATTGTATTCACCAAAACCATATCTTTTCCGTACGTATCAAAAATCAATCTATTGTTCGTCCAGGCTTTTTGAGTGCACAAATCGCATCCCAACGAGGAAAACGCTATTTCCTGAAAGTTGGAAAGCAGACAACGGGAATCGCGACTATCAATAAAACCGTATTAAGCGAGTTTCAACCCTTTGTACCCCCCATCGAAATGCAAGATAAGTACATTCAAATTTCAAAGTCCGTAGATAAGCTGAAAGAAAAAGCACCTATTGAAAACATGAACATCTTTGAAGCGTTAAGCCAAAAAGCCTTTGCTGGAGAACTGTAAATGGCTGGCTACCCAATAGATCAAAAGCTCGTTATAGCTGTTTCTTCGAGCGCGTTATTTGATTTAAGTGAGTCTGATAAGGTCTTCCGAGAAAGCGGAGCGAAGGCCTACAAAGAGTTTCAGGAAGCGCACTTAGATGATGTGTTGGGTAAAGGCGTGGCGTTTCCTTTTATTAGGCGATTCTTATCGATCAACGATCATTTTCCAGATTTAAAGCCTGTTGAGGTGGTTTTACTTTCGCGTAACTCTACAACGACCGGGCGACGGGTATTTCGTTCCATTAAGCACTATGGCTTAGATATTACACGTGCGGCGTTCTTAACCGGGTCATCGCCATTTCCCTATATTCCTGCGTTTAATGCTTCGCTGTTTTTGTCTCAAAATGAGTCAGATGTAAAGAGTGCCATAGCGGTTGATTATCCCGCTGGTATTGTCATGCCTTCAAAAGTAGTCGACGACGATAAAGATGTTGAGCTGCGAGTAGCTTTTGACTTCGATGGCGTGATTGCCGATGACGAAGCAGAAGCGGTGTTTAAGCAAGGAGATTTGAACGACTTCGAGAATCATGAAACCACCAAGCAAACAACGCCACATAACCCCGGGCCTCTTGCTGACCTGTTCAAGAAGTTGGCAGGTATTCAACGCCTGGAAACAGAAGCTCAAAAGAAAGATGAGAACTACCAACGCATATTAAGGACGGCGATCGTTACGGCCAGAAATGCACCCTCCCATGAACGCGTAATCACAACATTGGAGAGTTGGGGCGTCTGGGCTGATAAAACCTTTTTTCTCGGCGGCATGGAAAAGAACCGTATACTCGGTGCGCTAAAGCCTCATATGTTCTTTGATGATCAACGAACGCATTTGATTCCCTCGGGGGATAATGTACCCATGGTACATATCCCGTTTGGTGTCGCGAATAGTGTGAAAGGTGGCGGTGAAGGTGGTTTAAAAAAAGGATGACCCAATAAAGGAAATGTTATGAGTGAAACCTATAACGTCTACTGTGATGAGTCCTGTCACCTGGAAAATGACAATCAGAAAGCCATGGTTCTCGGAGCAATATGGTGTCGCTTGGATAAACGCAAAGAAATCGCAGAACGGCTTCGTGAAATCAAGGTAAAGCACAATCTCAAGCCAGACTTTGAGATAAAGTGGACCAAGGTAAGTCGCTCCAAGCTCAGTTTTTACCTCGATGTGCTGGACTATTTTTTTGACGATGATGATTTGAATTTTCGCGGTCTAATTGTGCCGGATAAGCGTGTTTTGAATCATAGCGCTTTTAGTCAGGATCATGATGATTGGTACTACAAAATGTATTTCACCATGCTGAAGACTATTTTCGATCCGCATTCGCATTACAGAGTCTATATCGATATTAAAGACACGCTTGGCCATGAAAAGATCAACAACCTTCATGACGTTCTTTGCAACAATGCCTTTGATTATTCTCGTAAAATGATTGAGCGTATTCAAAGAGTGCATTCTCACGAATCCGAACAGCTGCAGCTTGCCGATCTATTAATAGGGGCTTTGGCATATCTGCACAGGGAACTCGGCGAGAGTGATAGCAAGTTGGCTTTAATACAGCGAATTAAAGAACGTAGTGGTTACTCCCTTGATCGCTCAACCTTATTGAGAGAAAGCAAGTTTAACCTGCTTCTTTGGAATGGGGGCGGCTATAAGTGACAGAGCATACTGCCAGCGTGGAATGGCTTCCTGAGCTTGTGACGCTCTCTGACTACGAGGGCGACTGGGATCGATACCTGGAAGGTATATATTCCGTGTTTTGTGAGGATTTTGTTCAGACTAAACCACGTTTTAGAGGTATTAAGTTGGGCCTCAAACGTCATCCTGTTATACAGGGAAAAGAGGCTACGTTTTGGCACTTTATTTCTGAAGGGGCGGTGGAAGAAGAGCGCATTCCCGATATGAGGCGATGTGAAAGAATAGCATGGCCAAGCCCGGTTATAGAGAACTCCGATGACGATGTTATCAAGGTGTGGATGGAGCGCCCTAAATCAGGCCAGAACAGAATTCATATCTGGTTTGAGAATGAAGGTTATATAGTTGTGCTTGATCATCGAAGGGAGTTTATTTTACCGTGGACTGCTTTTTATATTGAGCGAGAACACCAAAGGAAAAAATACAATAAGCGATGGAAGCGGCATGGCGCTTATATTGGAAACAAGCTTTGATTTGTCTGGAAAGCTGGCCGCGCCCTCAGTGAGGACGGGGCCGTAACTCCTTCAACGCTGACTTCTTTCGAATGGTCGATGAGCTGGTTCTAATTATGGTGTTCGCCAGAGTTTAAATCAAGTCTGTTAATACAAACTGGGAACAAAAACACATAAATATTAAGGAGTCTCTGATTAATTAGGCGTGGTCTCTGCTTGTGTTTCTGACGCGCTTTAACAAGGCAAGTGGCGAAGTGAATGGCCCAAGTCCTTCGCGAGGCGCTTAACGAAGTAAAAGCGCGTCAGAAACCAAGCCCGACGGGGCCTGCAGCTTATCCGCTCACCCGCGTTGCACTTTCTCGACAGGCCACCAGCCTGCCTTCAAAAGAGCGCCTTGTTGATCGAATAAGCTGCAGGCCAGAGAATACGCCTAATTAATCAGAGGCTCCTTAAGAAGAGAAAATATGCCAGTCCAACACGGAATATGGAAAATCGGCTCAACGCCAGAAGCCTTAAAGCCCATCCAGCTAGAAACTGAGTTATTGCTGGAAGAGCAGATCTTTCAGGATATCTCCATCCTCAACAGTAGTTGGTTGTTGATTGGCCGCCAGGTATACACCGACTTTGGTAAATATATTGACCTGCTGGCGATTGATGCAACGGGTTCCATTATTGTCATCGAACTCAAGAAGCATAAAACGCCTCGTGATGTAGTTGCACAAACTATCGATTACGCGGCCTGGGTAGAGGAGCTTCCTACCGAGAAAGTTTCACTAATTTATCAGGACTTTGCCAAAAACTATCAACTTCCAATCAGCTCATTCGATGAAGCGTTCTTACAGAAATTTGGCTCGAAGCCCGTCGAAGAAGAAGTAAACAGCTCTCACCAAATGGTCGTCGTTGCGGCTGAATTAGATGCCAGTACAGAAAGGATCATCAATTATTTAAACGACAAAGCGAGCGTAGCCGTGAATGCCGTCTTCTTCTCGGTCTTTCAAGACGAGGGCAATCAATACTTGAGTCGAACTTGGTTGATTGATCCAGACGAAACCGAGGAACACGCCATTCAAACGGGTAAGAAAACGGACTGGAATGGCGAGTACTATGGTTCTTTTGGAACCAGTGAAGGGGGACGAGCTTGGTCGGATGCCAAAACATATGGGTTCTTATGCGCGGGTGGCGGGCGTTGGTACAGCAAAACATTGTTCAAATTAGGCCCAGGAGCCAGAGTTTGGGTAAACATTCCCAAGACGGGTTATGTAGGCGTAGCCGAGGTTACCGGGAAGGCGGTTATTGCCGATGAGTTCCTAAATGACAACATGCAGCTGTGCGGTCATTACCAGTTTGCGGAAGAGGTAGGGGAAGACAACGCAGACTATTTCGTGCCAGTGCGATGGATTAAAGCCGTCGAAGAATCACAAGCGGTTAATGAGGTTGGGCTTTTCGGCAACCAGAATTCAATCGCACAACCAAGAGCAGAAAAGTGGGAGCATACGGTTAAGCAGTTGAAGGAAAAATGGAAAATTAGTTGAGCGGACTAATATGGTTGAGAACAAGGTACTCAAGCTAATCAAAAGTAAACCTGGTATTCATTTCGAGGAGGTGGCTAAAGAACTCGATTTACTGCCAGGTAGAGTTCTACATGCGATCACTAGATCTCTTAATGGGAAGGTAACCTTGAAGAACGGCTTATGTACTGTAAATGCTGGAGTAGAGATAGCAGAAGAACTGGTGCCCGCGGAGTCATCGACCAGTGCCAATAATGAAAGAAAGGTCGATACGGAGCGTCCTTTCTTCAGGCTTGCAACGAATGAGTTAGAGGCGTTAGCCAAAAAAGATTGGTCCGATGTTTCAAAGCTAAAGGAGATTCATAAAGAAGCTTTACGTCGTAACAAATCAGCCGGCGTTCGGCTTGCCGCAAAGTTGTCCCAAAGAATAAGAGCGATCGAATCCACACCGGTTAAGCAAAGCAATCACAAAGAAAGTAAGGAAGCGATGACGGAGCTTTCCGCTCAACCAGCTAGCGAAAAAGAAGAATTTCTTGAGCCACGAAGAGAATACAAAGTCATGGAGAAGAAAAATACCTATCAATCACCGCAGAGCAACAAAGGCTTTGCTTATGACTCTCTTGAGGCGTTAAGAAATAAACTTCTCGACCTGACGGGTAGGAACCGCTTGTTGAACTTTAGGCATGGTAGAGGTGGGTTTGTACGCGTTATTGATGAGCTTCCTGATCAGCTGCAGGAGTTATTGCTTTCTGATACTGCGCTCCGGTTTTTGCCTGTACCTGAGCCAACAAAAGATGAGCTGATAGAAGCGGGGTACATCGAGCTAGATGAGCTAGGGCAAGAGGTTAGACTGCAAAAAGACCCCACTGCTAAGGAGTGGGCAAAGTACCTCGGCCTAGAAACAAATTACGAGCTGCCAGCGCACACTGTTGCAACAGAAGAGGAAGAAAAGCATCAAGATCTATGTATCCAAACGTTGCTATTTCCTTATGAACTGGAGACACAACTGCGTGGAATTCGAAGTAAAGCACAGACAGCAATCGAGGAAACAGGAGCGAACATCCTCTATTTAGCTTTCGGTTTTTTGCAGTGGTTTGAACGAAATGATTCTGAAGTCGAAAGACTCGCTCCTCTTTATCTTGTCCCCGTCAGGTTAGAAAAAGGTTTTCTTGATAAAGAAAGAGGAACCTATTCCTATACGCTCCAATACACAGGTGAAGATATCGTTACGAATCTATCTCTTAGAGAAAAACTTAAGATAGATTTTGGTATCGCTCTACCAGAGTTGGATGAACACACAACTCCTGAACAGTATTTTGAAGATGTGCAAGATCGCATCGTCAGAAATCAACCCAGTTGGCGAGTTAAGCGATTTTGCACCCTCGCTCTTCTTAATTTTGGCAAGTTGTTAATGTATTTGGATTTGGATCCAGCTCGCTGGCCCCAGGGCGACAAGAATATTGCCAACCATGAAATCGTTAAACGGTTTTTTGCTACTCATGCGATGACAAGTGAAGGGGGGGCCGGATTCAGTGAAGAATATGAGATCGATCAGCTCAAAGGCGTACATGAGCAGTTCCCTCTAATTGATGATGCCGATAGTTCTCAGCACAGTGCGTTGGTCGACGTGATTAAGGGCAAGAACCTTGTTATCGAAGGGCCTCCAGGAACAGGTAAATCCCAAACCATTACCAACTTGATTGCGGCTGCAATTTTGCAAGGGAAGCGAGTACTGTTTGTTGCGGAAAAGATGGCAGCTCTTCATGTTGTAAAAAATCGCTTAGATAAAGCCGGGTTAGGCGACTTTTGTCTAGAACTCCACAGTCACAAGACCCAAAAGAAAAAAGTCTATGAAGACTTAAATCATCGCCTCGGGAATCAAGGGCATTTTCGAAGCCCGGAGAAAATCGAAGTGGAAATTGCCCGTTATGAGGATCTTAAAAAGCAGCTTAATGATCACGCAGAGTTAATTAATAGCGTATGGAAGGGGACGGGGCTAAGTATCCATAAGATCCTTACTGCGGCGACAGGGTATCGCCAAAAACTATCGCTAGATGCGTCGGAGGTTCACCCTGAAGGTATTTCTGGAGACTCATTTAGCGAAGTGCTCCAGAAAAAGATTCTCGATGATATCCGCCTATACAAAGATGTTTATGAACAGGTGCGAAAACAAATCGATTCGGATATTGATTTGTCGTTTCATCCTTGGTTTGGTGTTAACAATACTTCCATACAATTGTTTGATTCAGATGCAGTTTGCAGGCTGCTCCAAGATTGGCAAGACGAACTCGAGCAGATCTCAAATGTGGCTGGTGAATTTAGCGAGTTGCTTTCTCCCGAATCAGACCAGTTTGATCAATTAGCAAACCTAAAAAAAGTATCCGAGGGCATCAAGAGTTTACCATTCTTGACTGGAGATGAGTGTTTATCTGCGCTTACTGGGCTTGATGAGGCGAATACCAGTAAGATTGAAGACCATTTAGCAAAGTTTGATGCGGCTAATGGTCTATACGTTTCTCTAGTCAGCAAAATCAGAAAAGAGCTAATTGGTGATAGCGATAGCTTAAATGAACTAAAGCAGGATCTGGGCTCACTTGAATCTTTAGGGGTAGCAAAAGACTTATCTTTCGAGGACGTTTATCGATTGACGCTTAAGCTCGAAGAACTAAACGTAGGTTTTGAGAGACTGAAGAGTATTGTCGAGGAGGTGTCGAGCCAATTAGGTGGTGAGGCTGGGAAATTCATTGACCCAAGTATTGATGGAATCAAAGAACTGAAGCAGTTGATCACCCTCGCTATGCAGATTGACGGAAGCTTGATCACCCATCGTAGCGTGTGTTTTGACGAGCCAGACCTGGATCGGTTAATCCCTGAGCTAAATGAAAGCCTCAAGAGTCTTGTTCCTCAGTATGAACAGCTTAAAAAGTTGTTTGTTCTTGATGCTCTTCCTGATTCACAAACTCTGATTGGACTCAGGAATACGCTAGAGACTTCTGGAGCGTTTAAGTGGTTCAAGGGGGCATGGCGTGATGCGCGCAAGGCAATTAAATCTCTGTCTATCCTGCCCAATGCAAAGTTCAATGACTTGGCCAGCCAACTCTCTAGTTTGATTGACTACAAAGAAGAGCGAGAGAAGTTTGATGCAATTTCTGAATATGAAAAGGCGCTAGGTGCTTGGTTTAAAGGTCTTGATACGAGTATTGATGATATCGCGGCGCTTAGGGGTTGGTATAAACATATAAGAGAAGTCTATGGCGTAGGATTTGGGCCGAAGGTGGCTGTCGGTCAGTCTTTGCTAGATATGGACTCACATACCCTAAGAGGGCTCCAGCATTTGGAAAGCCAAGGAGTGTTGCAATCCATCGAAGATATAGAGTCTTCGTATTCTTATCTGAGCGAACGTTTGCCACGAGCATCCATTTTCAATGCCAGTGACATGCTATTGAATGACGAAGAAAATGGGCTGAGCAAACTGAAGCAAGAGATCGAGAACCGCCTTTCTAGTTGCCAGTCAAGTATCGTTGATAATTGTTCTTTATCGGATTTCGCTGAAACCATTGCAGGCATGGCTCGTTTTGACGACTTGGACCATTCGTTGTCGAAAACAACTCCCGTTTTGCTAGAGTTATTTGGTGAAGACTCAGTATTACAATTCGGTCAACGGGAAACCGTCGAAAAGTCGTCCTCTAAGATTAAAGCCACTCTCAAATTGGCAGAGGTAATTAATAATCTAGAGACGGAAGAGCTTGTCGTTGCGATTAGACGCAATCCCACCAAGGAGCTCTTCGATAATCTAGCCGAAATGGCTGGCAGGCTTAACAAGAGTTTAAATGATTCAGAAGCTTCGAAAGGTGAATTTGTTTCTAAAACCAATCTAGATATTGATCTGTGGACCAAAGAAACGGGCGATAGACTTTCAGATCTTCGTACTCGAAATCAAATTGCCTTGTCTAATCCTAGCTGGCTGTCTAGTTGGGTAGACTTTGTGCGTTGTCGCGAGGAGCTCTGTCACAAGGGGTTCGACAAATTAATTTCCAAAGTGGAGCAACAAGAAGTATCACTTGAAGACATTGAAGATGTTTATGCTTTAGCTACCTATGATTTATTGGCGAGAGAAATAATCGAATCAAGGCCTGCGCTAGCACACTTCTCTGGAGCGAAACAAAACGGTATTCAAAACCAGTTTAGAGAATATGACGAAAAACTTAAGTCGTTGCAGAGAGAAAAAATAGCCTGGAAAGTTGCACAGAATGAAGCCCCAATCGGTAATTCGGGGGGCAAGGTCTCCAATTACACCGAGCTTTCATTAATTCGGCATGAGGCAAATAAGAAAACCAAACATGCCCCAGTTAGGCAGCTTACGAAACGTTCAGGTAAAGCGCTGAGTGCATTAAAACCGTGTTTCATGATGGGACCTATGTCTGTGGCGCAGTACTTGGAGCCTGGCGAGGTTGAGTTCGATCTTGTTGTCATGGACGAAGCATCGCAGATTAAACCTGAAGATGCCCTAGGAGCGATAGCACGAGGTAAACAGCTGGTCGTTGTCGGTGACCCTAAACAGCTACCTCCTACCAACTTCTTCAACAAAGCGATTGAACAGGACGAAGACGATACTACCGCCATAGAGCAATCCGAGAGTATTTTGGATGTTGCCTTACCAATGTTCTCAGCTCGACGTTTGCGCTGGCACTATCGTTCCAAACATGAAAGCTTAATAGCTTTTTCTAATCAGTCATTTTATGACAGCAATTTGGTTGTCTTTCCTTCGCCACACAGTGAATCAGATGAGTTTGGGATAAAGTTCGTTCCTATTCCACGAGGCCGTTTTGTCAATAGAAGAAACATAGAAGAAGCGACGGTGATTGCTGAATCTGTAATGCGACATCTGCTACACAGAAAAGATGAATCACTTGGTGTAGTCGCTATGAGTGCAGAACAACGTGAACAGCTAGAGCGCTGTGTTGAAGAGCTTTCAAAAGAAAATGTCGAGTTTAGGGAGGCTCTGGAGGAAAACCAATTAACAGAAGAGCCTTTGTTTATTAAGAACCTCGAGAACGTTCAGGGTGATGAGAGGGATGTCATTTATATCTCATGTACTTATGGCCCACAAGAAGCCGGAGCTACTTCAATGCCTCAGCGTTTTGGTCCAATCAATTCGCCAGTGGGCGGGCGGCGTTTGAATGTGTTGTTCACGCGTTCCAAGAAGCGAATGCATGTCTTCAGTTCAATGACCGAGGGCCATATCAGGACAAGTGAGCAATCTACATCGGGTCTGATTGCGTTAAAGAACTTCTTAGCATTTGCCCAGTCGGGCGTCATTCAGCAACCCGTGCATACAGGCAGAGCTCCCGATAGTGAGTTTGAGATTTCCGTGGCCGAATCCTTGCGGCGATATGGATATGAGTGCGAGCCCCAAGTTGGGGTCGCCGGCTTTTTCATTGATCTTGCTGTGAAAGACCCAGGTCAACCAGGTAGATTCTTGGTAGGCGTTGAGTGCGACGGAGCGAATTACCATTCGGCTAAATCAGCGAGAGATCGTGACCGATTGCGTCAGGACGTATTGGAAAGACTGGGTTGGAAAATACGAAGGATATGGTCAACAGATTGGTTTAAAAATCCACATGCGCAGATTGAACCTTTGGTGAGGGAGTTAAACGAACTCAGAACGCCAATAACTTATGAACCAGAGGTGAATGAACACGAAGAAACCGAAGTTGAAGAAATTGATGAAATTATCCATGAGGTAGAAGAGCATGTTGAACAAGCCTTGCTGTTCAACGAAGCTGGACTTTCTTTGAAAGAGAAGTTGGTTAAGTTTGATCAAGAAGTAATTGGTTCAGAATCAGATGGAGTGGACCCCGCTAAGCGTTTATTGAGACCCTCTATGTTAGAGGCATTATTGGAGTTTAGGCCTATTTCCAAATCCGAATTTCAGGAGTCGATACCTGCATTCTTGAGGGAAGGTATTGACGGGAAACAAGGCAAGTACCTAGAGCCAGTCCTGAATATTATTGCTGAAGATGAAATGGAAGAAGATTAGCGAAATGATAGATACAGGGAGCAATAATCATGAGTAGAGCACTAGGCGGCAAACCTAATATTGGGCGCTTCAAAGCATTTTTAATTGTTGCAATATGCACCTTTTTTCTAACTCTTACGCTGCAAGCAGCTTTTTTTGGTCTAGGTGGTGCTGGACATTTAGCAAGATTACTAGGTACAGCAACAGCACCTTTAATTTTAGGCTTACCCGCTTTGACCCATAAGAAAAATCCACTAGTAAGCTACGGCATTACTGTTATCGTTTTGATCGCTCTGATGATGTATGGTAACGCGGGTAAATGATCAAATATTGTTCCAAAATGTGTTTAAGATGGGTTTAACGGACCGCAGGGTGCGTCAAGCTCACTGTTAACCTCAAGGAGATAAAGTGGCATTTGTAGCCGGCATGGAATTCCGTTTTGATTTAGATTTTCATGAACTAAATCTGAATGAGACAGAGGATTACTTAAAACGTGTTGTCTCAGAATATTCAGATTTAATATATGGCCAAAATACAGAGGTTCGCGTCCAGCTTTCGGAGGGGAGTGTAAGAGTAAAACTTGCAGTTATTGGCGCCATATATATTGGAATTGGGCAATATGGTTCATTTCGATCTGGTATAGATCACTTGATCCAAGACGCAAAGTCGCTTCGTGAGGTGGTTACAAGCCAGATTATCAAAAACGGACTGAACGAATCTGATGTTTTGGAAAACAAAAGAACATATTGTGATCCAGATCGAATTCGTAGAGTCTTACTCGCGATTGAACGAATTGAGTCTAATAAGAATATTTCTCCAAATGACTTAAGAAAAGAAATTTCTAAAGTAAAAGCATCTGTTAGAAATATTTGCGGTTCGATTAGTCAGGAGGATGCAGGTCTTTTCGCGTCAGCCATTTCAGGAAAATACTGGCCTGAAGATCAAGAGATACCATATTTTATAGAGCGGTATCGGTTTGTTGCTAGAGAGGAGGATATTCTTCACCATCCTTTAGGAGGATTACAATCCAAAAGGGTTAACAAGGCATTGCAGGGGACTAGCCGCTGAATGCAGCGTTCCTTAGAGAGTACGGAGACAAATGACTGAATTTAATTTGAATTTCCCACTTCAAAGTGGTGAGCAAAAGCAGCTTACTATCAGATCAGGTGAAATAATCTTTATGGTCGGGCCAAATGGAACTGGCAAGTCTACGTTGATGCATCAATTCAACACGCAAAATTCTGGGAAGGTTCGAAGGATTACAGCACATAGACAGATTTGGCTAAATTCCGATTCTGTTGATCTAACTCCTGCCTCACGGCAGCAGATGGAAATGAATATCACCAATCAAGATCGTCAAGAACAATCCAGATATAAAGACGATTACGCGCACCAAAGGTCACAGGCGACGATATTTGACTTAATCGATTATGAAAATGTAGATGCTCGAAGAATCGCTGAGGCTGTTAGAGCTGGAAGGACGGAGGAAGTTGCAGCGTTAGCCAGAGAACAAGCACCAATTTCGAAAATGAATGACATTCTTAGAATATCTAACCTTCATTTTCAGGTTGATGTGGATCAGGGAAGTAAGTTGATTGCTGTAAGGGATGGTTATGATCCATATAGCATTGCGCAGCTGTCTGACGGCGAGAGAAACGCTCTACTTATTATTGCCAATGTTCTGACAGCTCCAGAAAACACTTTAATATTACTTGATGAACCTGAGAGGCATCTTCATCGCTCGATCGTATCGCCTCTCATTAGCACATTGCTTTCCTATCGTAGTGATTGTGCCCTGGTTGTTTCTACCCACGATATCACTCTGCCTCATGATCAAGGAAAGTCAGGAGCACTGTTACTTAGAGAGTATTCACATCAGCCAAAACAGTGGAATGCAGACCATATTGAATGCGTCGAGGAAATGGACGAGGACACGGCTCTAGCGATCCTTGGATCACGAAGGTTGTTGCTTTTCGTCGAAGGAAACAGTTCTAGTCTAGACCTTCAGCTTTATCAAATCTTGTACCCTAACGTAAGCATTAAGCCGCTGGGTAACTGTGTAGATGTCGAGCGTGTCGTATCTGGAATTAGAGCTTCCGAACATAATCACTGGATTTCGGCTTTTGGCATAGTCGACAGGGACAATAGATCCGATGAAGAATGTGAACAACTTCATGGGACTGGGATCATTCCTCTGGATCAATATTCAGTGGAATCACTGTATTACCAACCCTTAGTCACTAAGGCTGTATTACAACGTATGGCAACAGTAAATGATATTGATATCGATGCCACAATTGCTGAAATCACTGATGCCGTCATACAAGCAGTCACCGAGCATAAAGATCGGATGGCAGCCAGATTAGTTGAAAGGAGCGTGAAAGAGCACGCATATAGGGAATGCCCAGATTGGAGACAAATACTCGGCGGCAATGTTGAAGTTTCCTTTTCAACAGCACAGATTCTCCAAGAGGAGAATGATCTAATTTCAGCCTTAATTGATAACAAAGATGTTGAAAGGCTTATTTCTCGGTATCCATTGAGAGAAACACCAGCTTTAGAATCCATTGCTAGGAAGTCACTGTTTCCTTCACGTGAGAAGTATGAGCAAGCAGTGCGAAAAATGCTGATAGATTCCGAAGAGTCATTGGCAATGCTTCGAAATTTGCTGTTGCCAGTTACAAACCAATTGAATTGAACATAACAAGTAGCTCACTGGAAAAATACTCGCTGCGCTCGCATTTTTCCAGTGAGGTAGGCGTTCATAACGACTGCTTTCTTTCGGAGACCTGACGCAATTCTCCACTACATATCGCGCTCTTCTGACTTCCGTTTCATCAGGTCTCTCGATTCTTAAATCAGTTGATTGAACAACGAGAAACGCTAGGCCAGATTACTGCACTTGCTTTTTCAGATCGCTGTGATCATTAAGGTATCAAATTTGAGGGCATACCGAAGAGAAATAGACTCTTTGTCACATCGACGTAATTTATTGAGCGATGCGTGCACGAGAATTGCAGCGCGCTGGCGTTCTATATCAAGCACTGATTCGGGTTAAGTATTGGCACAAATCGCTCAATATTTTGGAGCAGGGGAGCGCTAAGGATCCGCTGGCAAATTCTTTTCAGGATGTCGACACGCTTCGCTGGTGTGCTAGTCAGACAAACCGTCATCTGGATCATTTAACAGACGATCAATGTGCGAACCTGTTGTTCCAAGCGGTAGATGAGCTGGATCGCTTGGATAGTCTGTTTAAGGGAGAGAAAACCAACGCGACGCAAGCCTTATCCTGGCCGCGAGAGGGGGTAATAGGGCTGGAGTGGGGCTGTGAATGCGAGCGAAACGATAGCATCCCCAGGTTAGTGACGTATGGACAAATCGCACTGGCATGTGAATATGCTTACCCGAAAAAGGTGAGTACTAAATCTTCGGAACACAAACAGACGACTCGGTTCGAACTACATACGGGCTCTAAAGCGCTTGAACCGGGATTTGTTCCTGCGTTTTCTCCCTCGCAAGCATTAATAGCGCCGCTACTCGAGAAAAAACGAATTTTTGGCGTGAAATAATGCCTGGTATGAGGACTATCAGAAATTTTTCCTTGGCTCCTCTAAACGATCCCGGTGCTGACGCGTCTCGATTAGAGCATCGCTCGGTTACAGAGGACTCGTGTCTCGCAGGCGTACGCCAGGGAACCTCCCATGCCTGACAAATAGAGAAGCGTTCCCAAGCAGTCCCCTGGTGGGCATTTTTTGCGTTCTCCGGACAGAGCATCGCTGGATGCACTGCCCATTACAGCTCAGTAGATAGCTAGTGCCTTGTCACTTCAAGTACCCTTAAAAGGGGTTTTGCGCGGTAATCGCCTGGTCCAAGTTGCAGATAATAATTTACGAGTAAGCTACTCAGAGATGAATTTAACGTAGTAGGAGTCGGGATCGTGAGAATTCAAATCGAACCTCGTATTATTCGTGCTAAGTGGGCCCCAGGGTACTGCGGCATGAATGCGAGCCAGTTTAACGACGAAATCAGGCTATATGTGACCGAGATTCCTGTCGGTGAGCGGGGGATAGGTTTTGACAGGCTTGATTTAGATGAGGCGTTAGACGAATATAAAAAACGGTGTGGCCGCGCTCCTGATTCAGAGGAGCATAGCCAATGCAGTCGAAAAAAAGCCCGTCAGGGCTCAAATGCGTCAACGGCATCTGGAAGATCGATAAAACCATCGACGGCAGAAGATTTTATCGAAGCTGTCAGACGCGTTCGCTTGAAGAAGCCGAGCAATACCTCGCCCGGTTTATCGAGGAACAGCGCTTAGCGCGACTTTATGGTGTTAGACCAAAGCGCAGCTTTCGGGATGCCGCGATGGAGTATCTGGATCAATACTCACATAAAAAGAGTATTGCGGCGGATATTAACGATCTGAAAAATCTCGACCCATTTATTGGGGATCTGGATTTGAAGGATGTTCATAACGGGACCCTGAAAGCCTATATCGAAAGCCGCAAGGCAGATGGCGTGAAGTCTGGCACCATTAATCGCAGTATTCGTGTGCTCAACCGCATTTTGAAGTTGTGTGTGCATGAGTGGCGTGATGAGGATGGCTTAAGCTGGTTGGAACACCAGACTGTCATCACGCAGGTTAACTGGAAAGACAAGAGAAAACCGCGGCCTCTGTCTTGGGCAGAGCAGCATGATCTTTTCTCAAGGTTTCCGGAGCACCTGCGCGAAGCCTGTTTATATAAAGTGAATTCAGGATGCCGGGAGCAGGAGGTCTGTCAACTGGACTGGCGCTGGGAAGTGCCGTTACCAGATTTGGGCACCTCAGTATTCATTTTACCGGATTGGTTGACCAAAAATGGACGAGAACGGGTGGTGGTGTTGAATTCTATCGCAATGGGGGTAGTGAATCGCCAGCGAGGGAAGCATCCAACCAGAGTTTTTACCTATGGAGGAAGGCCCGTGTGTGGTTTGAATGAGACCGCCTTTAAGCGACACAAAAAGGAAGCAGGTCTGGCAGATCTTCGGTTACATGATTTAAGGCATACGACCGGACGTCGTCTAAGGGCAGCGGGTGTCAGTAATGAAACACGCAAAGACATATTGGGGCATGAAAGTGGTGATATGACGACCCATTACTCGGTAGCAGAATTAAAAGAGCTACTCGATGCAGTGGAGTTGATTGCCGACGAGCGCCGGTGTGCCACCCCTACGTTATCGTTTTTGAAAAACGTGGGTTTGCGCGATTCTTGCGCACCGAGAAGGTCTGACCCGGTTACGGAGAAGTAGCGGTTTAATAAGTTATTGATTTTAAAGTAAGAATTGGTGGCTACACCGGGATTCGAACCTGGGACCCCATCATTATGAGTGATGTGCTCTAACCAACTGAGCTATGTAGCCATTTTTAGATTGAGTCGGCGAGTGCCTGCTCAAGAAGGCGCGTATTTTGTTGGTTTTGCCCTGTCATGTCAAGGACAAAACCGTTTCTGAAAGCGCTTATTTTTGCCCGGCCGGGGATGTCGGATTTGCCGGGTATTTTTCGTTTAGACGTTGAAGCGGAAGTGGATGACATCACCATCCTTAACCACGTATTCCTTGCCTTCCAAGCGCCATTTACCGGCCTCTTTGGCACCATTTTCGCCGTTGTTGGCGATATAGTCGTCGTAGGCGACGACTTCGGCGCGGATAAAGCCTTTTTCGAAATCGGTGTGAATGACCGCAGCGGCCTTCGGGGCGGTGTCTCCGGCTTTCATGGTCCATGCGCGCACTTCCTTTTTGCCCGCTGTGAAATAGGTTTGTAGGCCGAGCAGTTCGTAGCCGGCGCGTATCACGCGATCCAGCCCGGGTTCTTCCATGCCCAGATCAGCCAGAAATTCAGCCTTTTCTTCATCTTCGAGTTCGGCAATTTCGGCTTCGAGTTTGTTGCAGATCGGGACGACGACGGCGCCTTCCTCTGCGGCAATTTCGCGCACCTTGTCCAGATGTGGATTATCTTCGAACCCTTCTTCATCCACATTGGCAATGTACATGGTGGGTTTGATGGTCAGGAAGCAAAGTTCCTTGATGCTGGCCAGTTCGTCTGCGCTAAGGCCTAAGGACCGCACGGCCTTGCCTTCATTCAGGTGAGGCAGCAGCTTTTCTTCCAGCATCGTGAGAATGGCCTTGGCTTCCTTGTCACCGCTTTTCGCGGTGCGGGTATAGCGTTTAATGGCTTTCTCGACGGTATCCAGGTCGGCCAATGCGAGTTCTGTGTTGATGACTTCGATATCGGCTTGCGGATTCACTTTGGCTGACACGTGCACGACGTTTTCGTCTTCGAAGCAGCGTACAACATGTGCAATGGCATCGGTTTCACGAATATTGGCCAGAAACTGGTTGCCCAGTCCTTCGCCTTTGGATGCGCCTTCTACCAGACCGGCGATATCGACAAATTCCATGGTGGTCGGCACCACTCGCTCGGGATCGACAATGGCTGCCAGTTTGTCCAGCCGGGGGTCGGGCATTCCTACCACGCCCGCATTCGGCTCGATGGTGCAGAAAGGAAAGTTTTCAGCACCTATGCCGGCCTTGGTGAGTGCGTTGAACAGTGTAGATTTGCCGACGTTGGGTAGACCAACGATGCCACAATTAAAGCCCATAATATTTGATTCCGTAGTTCGATCTTGTCACCAGAGGGGTCCGGGAGACGCGGTATTATATAGAACCTGTTTCAAAAGGTTTACTGTTTTTAAGTGTCAGCCAAGGCAAGCCGGGGGTGTGTCAGTCGGCTGCGAAACTGTGCAGGTGGTTCATGGCTTTTTGCCAGTCGCCACGCAGGATTTCAGGCAGATAGCGGATGGCTTCGTCAATGATGCTCTGCATCTGCGTGCTTTCTTTTTTACCCAGTTTTCCGAGCACATGTCCCGTCACCTGGCTGGCATGGCCGGGATGTCCGATCCCGAGTCGTAAACGCGAAAAGTTCTTTTGGCCACCCAATTTTGCAATGATATCCCTTAAACCGTTCTGTCCACCGTGGCCACCGCCCTGTTTCAGTTTCATCGTACCGGGGGGGATATCAAGCTCGTCATGGGCCACCAGAATTTCTTCGGGTGCGATTTTAAAGAACTGGGAGATGGCCTGAACAGCCTGACCGCTGCGATTCATGAAGGTCGTAGGAATTAAAAGATGCACGTCCTGCTGGAGAATATGGCATTTGCCATAGAGGCCGTGGAATTTCTTTTCGGGTTTGAGGGTGGTGTGGTGCTGTTTGGCTAGTTCGGCCAGAAAAAGCGCTCCGGCATTATGGCGGGTATTGGCATAATCGGGGCCGGGATTTCCCAGCCCCACGATCAGCTTGATATGTTGACTCATGGCGTATTTATGCCCAAGGTCATCACCCTAGTTACCTGCCGGAACGCGATAGAGCTAAAAGCGCTTAGTCTTCGCTTTCACCGCCTTCTTCGGTTGACTCAGCTTCGCCTTCCGCTTCATCTGCACCGCTTACTTTAGGCTTGTGCACAGAACAAACGGGAAGGTCGTGATCGTCGCCTTGTTGCAATGCAGCAATCGTGACGCCTTTTGGCAGAACCAGATCAGTCAGGTGAACGATGGTGTCGAGTTCAACTTCCAGCATGTCCACTTCAATGAACTCAGGTAGATCGCCAGGCAGACAAATGATTTCTACTTCAACCATTTGGTGCGAAACAATACCACCACCCATCTTCACACCAACGCAGGCCTCTTCATTGATAAAGTGAAGCGGTACGTTAACGTGGATAGCCTGGTTCTTGCTCACGCGCATGAAGTCAGCGTGCATGACATCACCACGTGAAGGGTGACGTTGCAGGTCTTTCAGGATTGCGCTTTCTTCCTTGTCACCATATTTGATGGTCAGGATGTGTGAATAAAAAGCTTCGTTTTCCAACGCTTTCTTGATTTCGTTGTCTTTCAGACTCAAGGCAACCGGCTTTTTGGATTTTGTCCCGTAAAGAATTGCGGGTACTTTGCCTTCAAGACGACGCAGGCGGCGGCTCGCACCTTTCCCCTGATCTTCCCGAAGTTCTGCTTCTACTACAAATGCATCACTCATTTTGAATTCCTCAAATAGCTCATGCAATGGCTCGCGACCAAGACATTACGGAGCGTTATAAAAAGTAAAAAAGCACCGTCATTCAGGTGCTTATCTTTGCTCACGCCGGTTTAGTGACCGGCTTCATTGCCTTTGTTGGAACTGCTGGTCAGTCAAACAGGGCGCTGATGGATTCCTCGTTGCTGATGCGTCGAATGGACTCTGCAATCAGACCGGAAATCGTGAGGGGGCGGATTCTACCACATTTCCGGGCTTTGTCACTAAGCGGAATCGTGTCAGTCACAATCAGCTCATCGAGATTGGATTCGGCAATATTTTCGATCGCGGGACCGGATAGCACCGGGTGGGTAATGTAGGCGTACACTTCTTTTGCACCATTTTCTTTCAGGGCATCTGCCGCCTTGCACAGTGTGCCGGCAGTATCGACGATATCATCGATCAACAGGCAGCGCTTGCCTTCGACATCACCAATGATGTGCATGACCTGTGAGACATTCGCTTTTGGGCGCCGCTTGTCGATAATGGCGAGGTCGACATCTCCGACACGCTTGGCCATGGCGCGCGCCCGGACCACGCCGCCGACATCAGGGCTGACAACAATAAAGTTATCGTGGAAATTACGTTCAATATCATCCAGGAGTACCGGAGTGGCATAAATGTTGTCTACCGGAATGTCGAAGAAGCCCTGAATCTGATCAGCGTGCAAATCCACCGTCAGTACACGGTCAACGCCAGCGCCGGTTATCATGTCCGCTACCACCTTGGCTGTAATTGGCACGCGCATGGAACGTACCCGACGGTCCTGGCGGGCATATCCAAAGTAGGGCACTACCGCGGTAATGCGCGAGGCTGAAGCGCGTCGCAGTGCGTCCGTCATCACCACCAGTTCCATAATATTATCGTTGGTGGGGGCGCAGGTAGGCTGAATAATAAAAACGTCCTTACCGCGTACGTTTTCATTGATTTCAATGCAGATCTCACCATCACTGAATTTGTCGACCTTTGCCTTGCCTAAAGGCAGTCGCAGATTCTTGACGACTTCAGTTGCGAGTTTTCGGTTGGCATTTCCTGAAAATACCATCATCTTGGACATGATTTTGGAAATCCTCTTGCGTTAGTGGCGAGTTCAAATCGAGTGTGAAATGTAGCAGTACCGGGCAAGTTCAATGCTCTTTTATGCAATATGAGGATTGGGTGCGAGGGTCTGTACATATCCGGTATGGAAAAGATAGCTTAAAAATAATGGCTGGGGTAGGAGGATTCGAACCTCCGCATGACGGGATCAAAACCCGTTGCCTTACCGCTTGGCGATACCCCAATAACAGTTTGCTTAATGAAGTTGTCACACAGTGTGGACGGAAGTCAGCTTATTGCAAGCTAACCAGCTTCATTTAGCCTTTCAATGGCGGGAGAAAAATTCACCCCCCGGGCTATAAAGCCTTCGAATTTCGACTGGGCTTCAGTCAAAGCCCGCTGTGCCTGTACCTTATTTTCAAAGCGGCAAAAGCAGCACGCTCCTGTTCCGGTTAAGCGTCCGTGACCGAACTGATTTAACCAGTTTATCGCTTCCCTGATTTCAGGATAGAGTGCTGTTGCTACGTCTTCACAATCATTGCGAGTGTGCTTGAACAGCTCCTCAGACCCCAGTCCCTCTAGAGCGGGCGCTATTTTGATCTTTGGGGTGTCTCTTGTCAACCTCTGATGTGAAAATATTTCGGCGGTGCTGACATGGCAGTTTGGCTTGATAACAAGGAAGTAATTTTCCTGTAAATTCATAGGACTTAGCTGTTCGCCGACCCCTTCCGCGAATGCCGATTTACCCGCGACAAATACCGGTACATCGGCACCCAACTGTAGCCCTATTTTCTGCAAGGTAATGTTGGGAAGATTCAGTGACCAAAGTTGGTTCAGTGCCAGCAAAGTGGTGGCGGCATTGGAGCTGCCGCCGCCTAATCCGCCGCCCATTGGAAGGCGTTTGTGCAGGTCAATCTCAACCCCCAGGGATGTGTTGGCATGCGCTTGCAGTAATCGAGCGGCTCGATAGGCGAGGTTCTGCTCCATGACAACGCCCGGAATTTCCGGGGTGAGGCGGATCAGCCCATCACGGCGCATACGAAAGTGCATCCGGTCGCCAACATCGAGCAGCTGAAACAGTGTCTGCAGTTCATGATAACCGTCTGCGCGACGGCCATTGATATGCAGAAACAGATTCAGCTTGGCCGGGGAGGTAAGTGTTAAATCAAAATCCATTGCTTGATTGCCAATATAATTCGGGTATCGCCCTGGTGCAGTTTAATCTTTCCCGGTAGCGGTAGCCCTTCATGCCAGTGGTATCGGTCAAATTCAAGTGTCCAGCCGAGCTGGGTCAGGCTCTGAGGTGTACCGGTATCGTTGAGTTTGAGATCGTAAGTGTTATTCGGCACAGGAATGCCTTTAATCCAGTAGGGGAGAAAGGTGATTGGCAGCGGAATGCCGAGCGCTTCCTGAATCAGAAGATCGGGTTGATCGGATGCGCGGGGTTCTTCTCCGGATTCCATCAGGACGATCTGTTGCTCGTTGCCGGTGATGGTCGCCGCACCCAATCCGAAAAAAGTCGAGGACAGTTTAATGCTGAAGAAGTGATCGACCTGGGTCCATTGATGAATGGCGGCTGTCAGCGACTCTTCGGGTGTACGAATGCCAATCTTTCCAATCAGCTCCCATGATTTCAGCGCTTCCAGCCTGGTGGCCAGATCCGGCCAGTGTTGTGGAGTCGTCGGTGCGTCTCCGGCAGGTGGTTCGGACGTCTGGAATGCTGCGCAACCATGCAGCAACAGGGCCAGAGTCAGAACCGGCCATTTGAGAAGCGCATTCATTGGGCTTCCGAGTCATTCTTTGTGGCAGGTTTTTCAGGCTCTGGTTGGGCAGCTTCATTTTCAGCAGTGTTGTCGGGCAGCATCGATGGCTCCAAACGTTCCAGCGTTTTGAGCAGTACCGGATGGGTGGCGTTGAGCTCCAACGTCTTGGCCCAGACTTCCCGTGCCTCGGTGACCTGGCCGAGGCTGTATAGCACTTCGCCAAGATGTGCACCCACTTCGCCATCCGAGAATTTCTGGAAGGCTCCCAGCAAAAACACCAGCGCCTCCTCGCGTTTGCCAAGTTTGAACAGTACCCAGCCCATGCTGTCCATGATGGCGGGGTTCTCTGGCTTCAATTGCAGGGCGAGCGATATAAGTTGCAGCGCTTCCTGAAGACGGTCTGTCTTGTCCGCAAGCGTGTAGCCAAGGGCATTGATTGCGACTGCATTTTCGGGGTTCAGCTCGATGATCTTTTTCAGGTCGCGCTCCATGGATTCCAGATCATTCTGACTGTCATGCATCATTGCTCTGGCATACAGTAGCTGTTCCGATTCCGGGAATTCTTCCAGAGCATCATTTAGCGTCTGCATTGCCTTTTCTTTCTGTTGGAAGCTGTTCAGCAACTTGAACTGCAGTCCCCAGAGTCTGGTTGCCAGGGACGGTGCTTTTTCGCGCGCGGCCGAGAGCGCTTCGATGGCTTCATCAAACTGGTCCTGCTTCATGAGCAGATAGCTGGCCCGTTCAATGGAGGGTTCAAAATGCATGCTTTGGTCGATGCTCAAGTAGTGCTCAATCGCGGCATCGTAGTCTTCATTCTGATCATCAATGCGACCAAGATAGAAATGGGCCTCGTTAGTATGTACATTCTGCGCCAGGAGCTCGTTCAGTGCGATGGACGCTTCTTCCTTTTTGTTGTTCTCAAGCATGACCAGCGCATGAGAGAGCTTGAATGAAGGAGAGCGCGGGTAATGTTGCATCAGTTCCGCGAACACCTGCTCGGCCTCTTCGAGACGCCCGGCCTCGATCAGTAAGCTGGCATAGATTCGGCCCAGGGCATGGTTTTTGGGGAAACGCTCATACCCTTGCTCGGTGAAATCCATGGCGACTTCCTTTTCCTTGTGTTCGAACAATATGTTCGACTTCAAGACGTAGGCCGGTTGGAAATCCGGGGATCGCGCGATGACGGAATTCAGGTGGACGAGCGCTTCGTCGACGCGCTCCAGGTTACCGAGTACGATAGCCAGGCTGTATTCCACGGCATCGCTGTCAGGGTGTTTTGTGTACAGCTTTTCGTAGAGCTGCAGCAGCGTTTCCTTGTCTTCAGTCGGCAAGGACTGTGAACCGATCGCGAGGCTTTCAATGCTGACGTTGCCTCCAAGCTCGATGACCCTGTCAATATGGTGTATGGCATCTGCGTATTCTTTTTCGATCGAGTACTGGTAGGCCATCAGCTGATGTGCAGAAGGATTGTCGGGTTCCACTTCAACCCAGAGCAGTCCCAGCTCCTTGATTGCCACAATATCCTTGGAAAACTGTGCTGCATTAATGGCGCGTTTGATGACCTCTGGGTCACGGGTATGTCGCGCCTGCTGGATGTAGTTCAGCAGGGTAATGTTCATCTGGTTGCGTTGCGCGGCGATTTCCGCAACCAGTAGGTCGTACATGGTGTCGTGTTCGAGATTGAAATCGGCGAACTCGGTCTTTTCTTCCTGACGTTCCATGGCATCAGAAGCCGATTGATCTCCGGTATCAAGATTCGATTTTGGCTTGAAATGGCTGCAGGCGCCCAGCGACAGAAAGATCAGTGCCAGGACAGAGGATTTAAATAGGCTCAAGGGTTTTCCTTATGGACGACTCGACAAAGAGTAAACACATTTCTGTTAGGCTTTATTGTATGTAGCATCAGTCTAATAGCAAACATCTAAGATTGACCGCGACTACCGATCATCGCCCCGGTGCCCGGATTTGGGACGTGGTCGCCAATGCGATAGGGTCGTTGGCGTAGACCGCCGGTCGCAGCGAGTTTTCTATAATGACACATGCGATTGGGCTGTCAACAGATGGCCGGCATTGCGAAGGAGGCGGCGCTTGGCTTTATTGATCGGCTCTCTGTAAAATAGCCTCCGGTTCCCATCAGCCACCCGATCGTGTTTGGCGGGTATGCCCTGTCATTAAGGGCTGTGTCAGCCGTTTTGCCTGAGGGTTTGCGGATATTGGGGCGGGTTATTTGCCCGTAAACATTGGAGGTTGGGTGAAGTCATTTGTCTCCGGATAGCCGAATAAACGGTGTCCTTAAGGGAAGCCCAAACTTTACATGTCATTCTGCTTTATAATGATTTCGACAATTCATCTATCGGGTCCGTCTTACTAAATGTCCTTTCTGGCTTTCGGCATCAATCACAAGACCGCTCCGGTTGAAATTCGCGAACAGGTCGCGTTTGACGTTCAGAAAATAGATGTAGCTCTGGTCTCGCTGATCGCTCAACCGGATGTCAGTGAGGCCGTGATCCTGTCAACCTGTAACCGAACCGAGATCTATTGTACGGGTGAGCAGGAACTGGATGTCCAGCAACTGTTTGACTGGCTGGCAGAATTTCATCGGGTTACCTCTGAAAAAATAAAAGGCTGCAGTTTTTTTTATCGGGACAAGGAGGCCGTAGCACATGTCATGCGTGTGGCTTCGGGTCTGGACTCGCTGATTCTCGGTGAGCCCCAGATTCTTGGGCAGCTCAAATCGGCCTATGCCAGCTCGGTGCAGGTTAACGCCGTGGGTGGTCGGCTGGGGCGCATGTTTGAGCACAGCTTTTCGGTAGCCAAAAAGGTGCGTACGGAAACGGCCATAGGTGAAAATCCGGTCTCTGTAGCCGCTGCTGCGGTTGAGCTGGCTCGACAGTTGTTCGGAGACTTCAGCGAAAACAATGCGTTGTTAATTGGTGCGGGCAAAACTACCGAGCTGGTTGCCAGGCATTTGAAGCAGGCAGGGATTCGGAAATTGATTATCGCCAATCGCACTCTGGCCCGTGCCCAGGAACTATCGGCGCAGGTTGGCGGCGAAGCAGCGTTGCTCGGTGATATCCCGGATTTGCTGATAGATTCGGACATCGTTATCGCTTCTACGGCGAGTGCCCTGCCGATTCTGGGTAAAGGCGCGGTCGAGCGGGCGCTTAAGTACCGCAAGCACCGTCCGATTTTCATGGTTGATATTGCGGTGCCAAGGGATATTGAGCCGCAGGTGGCGGAGTTGTCAGACGTCTACCTCTATACCGTGGATGATCTGAAGCAGGTCATTGACCAGAATCTCAGGTCCAGGGAACAGGCTGCCCAGGAAGCCGAAGCACTGGTCGAGCAGGGCAGCGAGTATTTTATGAGTCAGCTGCGGGCGTCGGGGGCCGGTGATCTTTTGCGATCGTTTCGGGCGCATGCAGAAAGCATTCAGCAGGCTGAACTTGAAAAGGCGTTGAATGCGCTGAAAGGTGGCGGAGACCCGGAGGCGGTGGTTCGAAGCCTGTCGCGCGCGATTACCAATAAGCTTATCCATACGCCAACCTCGCAAGTCAGAAAGTCGGCTGAAAAAGGCGATGAACTGGCCGGGACCTGGCTGCGTACCCTGTTTGATCTTGCCGATTAGCAGGGCGATTGAACCGCGGGCGTGTCTCTCAAAAGGGTGTTAGAATGCGTGCCCGAAAATCACCGATACCAATCACAAACCTGATAAGACCATCTACATGAAAGAATCATTGCTGCGGCGGCTCGATAGTATCAGCGAACGCTATGAAGAACTCGGACACCTGTTGAGCGATTCGAGTGTTATTTCCGATCAGAATAAATTTCGCGAGTTTTCCAAGGAATATGCGGAAATTGAGCCTGTCGTGAAATGTTACAGCCGCTACAAGCAAACGCTGGACGATATCGATGAAGCCAAAAGCCTTTTAAAAGATGGCGACCCGGACATGCGTGAAATGGCCGAGGAGGAATTCAAGGACGCTGAACAGAATCTGGAGACACTGGATTTGGAGCTGCAAACCTTGCTGTTGCCGAAAGATCCGAATGACAAGAGCAATGTCTTTCTGGAAATACGAGCCGGAACAGGCGGTGATGAAGCAGCCATCTTCTCGGGCGATTTGTTTCGCATGTATGCGCGCTACGCAGAGCAAAAAAAGTGGAAAGTGGAAGTCGTCAGCGAGAGTGCCGGTGAGCATGGAGGGTTTAAGGAAATTATTGCCCGTCTGGTGGGTGAAGGGGTCTATGGTAATTTGAAATTTGAGTCGGGTGCACACCGGGTGCAGCGTGTTCCCGAAACCGAATCACAGGGGCGTATTCACACCTCGGCTTGTACCGTTGCGGTCATGCCGGAAATCGAATCTGTCGACGAAGTGGAAATTAACAAGGCCGATCTGCGGATCGATACCTTTCGGGCCTCAGGTGCAGGTGGGCAGCACGTCAACAAGACGGATTCTGCCATCCGGATTACGCATTTACCTACCGGCGTTGTGGTTGAATGTCAGGATGAGCGCTCCCAGCACAAGAACAAGGCGAAGGCGATGTCGCTGTTGCAGGCCAAGCTGCTGACGGCCCAACAGGATGCAGCGGCCGAAGAGCAATCAAGCACACGCAAGAGCCTGGTAGGCAGTGGTGACCGCTCGGAACGCATCCGAACCTACAATTTTCCACAGGGGCGCGTGACCGACCACCGAATAAATTTGACCTTGTACAAGCTGGCTGAGGTGATGGAGGGGGATCTTGGTGTGGTCGTCGATCCTCTGTTGCAGGAACATCAGGCTGATTTGCTGGCTTCGATGAGCGACGATTGATTTAGGCTGTGACGAGTATTCAAGCGCTTTTGAATCTGGCGAAAACGTTGCCGGGCGAAAATCCTGGTCTGGATATGCAGTTGTTGCTGACTGAAGTGCTGGCATGCGACAGGTCCTATCTGCACACCTGGCCAGAAAAAACGCTATCGGAGGAACAGCTTTTGCGCATTCAGGCGATGCTGGACGCGCGTCGCGCGGGTGAGCCAATTGCGCATATTCTGGGGCATCAGTCCTTCTGGACCCTTGATCTGAAAGTGTCGCCCGCGACGCTGATTCCAAGGCAGGATACAGAATTGCTGGTGGAACAGGCATTAGCACTGGATTTGCCTGAAAACGTACGGGTGCTTGATCTGGGGACGGGAACTGGCGCGATTGCATTGGCGCTGGCCTCTGAACGGCCGGACTGGCAGGTGTTGGGTGTTGATTTTAAACAGGAAATTATCGCTCTGGCGCGCGAGAATGCCGATCGAAATCAACTAAGCCATGTACGTTTCGAGCAAAGCGACTGGTTCTCATCTATCAAACCGCATGACTTTGACCTGATTGTCTCCAACCCGCCCTATATTGACCCTCAGGATCATCATCTGGGCGAGGGCGATCTTCGCTTTGAGGCACCCAGCGCGCTGGTTTCCGGCGATGAGGGGCTGGCCGATATCAATACGATTGTTGCCGGTGCGTGTGCATTTCTGGTTCCGCGGGGCTGGCTCATGTTGGAGCATGGCTATGATCAGGGCGAGGCGGTGCGCAGCGTTTTACAGCGCTATGGGTATCATGATGTGAAGACCTATCGTGATCTGATGAATCATGAGCGTGTGGCGTGTGGCCGATTTGGCCCTGAGTAAGTGAAGCAATATATTGACCCCCCTTGGCAGGAAGTGACGATGAAAAATGATCTCAGCGAAGAAGAACTGCTGCGCTATAGTCGCCAGATCATGTTGCCGGCCTTCGATGTCTCGGGCCAGCTCGCTCTGGCAAATGCAAAGGTCCTGATTGTCGGTTTGGGTGGACTTGGCAGCCCGGTGGCCTTGTATCTGGCGGCGGCAGGTGTGGGTAAGTTGATACTGGCAGACCATGACAGGGTGGATCTGAGTAATCTGCAGCGGCAGATCGCTCATGAGCAGGCAAGTCTGGGTCAGGCCAAATGCCGGTCTGCCGGAGAGCGTGTATCGCGACTTAATCCAAATACGGAGATTGAGTGCCTGGATATATGTTTGGCTGAAGAAGGACTTTCGGGTCTGATTGCTGGTGTTGATCTGGTGCTTGATTGCTGTGATAACTTCAGCACACGATTTGCAATAAACAAGGTCTGTGTACAGCAGCGCACGCCTTTGGTTTCGGGGGCGGCGATCCGCATGGAAGGGCAGCTTGCAGTGTTTGATGCCAGGCTCCCGGAAGCGCCCTGTTACCAGTGTCTATACAGCCATGGCGGTGACGAAGAACTGAGTTGCAGCGAATCCGGCGTCTTGTCTCCCCTGGTCGGGGTCATTGGAAGTATGCAGGCGCTGGAAGCTATCAAAGTGATCAGCGGGTTAGGGTCTGGCCTTGCGGGCTATCTTATGATTTATGATGCATTGCATGCGGACTGGCGTAAACTGCGCTTGCGAAAGGATCCTCAGTGCCCGGTGTGCGCTTCCTCCTGACAGCTTTCTGTGTAAGCACGAACCCCATTGTCTTGCGATACGCATGAGGACGAATGGCGAAGTTGCCAATCATCCCCCGCGTTTCTCTTCTGAAAGTCCGCTTCTCCGCCGACAGTCGAATGTTCAGTCCGAAAAATTGGCGGCGACGTAGTCTGCGAGACGTGAGCGTTCTACACTGTGCAGAGTGATATGGGCATAGTGTTTCCAATTACGCATGCGGTCGATGGCAAAGCTGAAGCCACTGGTAGATGCGCTCAGATAGGGCGTGTCGATCTGTTTCAGGTTGCCGATGGCGACAACTTTGGTGCCCGGGCCAGCCCGAGAGATCAAACCGTGCATTTGGGCGGCGGTCAGGTTCTGGGCTTCGTCGATCAGGAAAAATTTATCTGAAAAGCTGCGTCCGCGCATAAAGCTGGAGCTTTTGATTTTGACGCGATTTTTCAGAAACTCTACGCCCGACTTGCGTTCGAAATCGTTGCCTTCCGGGCTGGCGCTCAGTGTTTCCAGAGCATCGGTGATGGCACCCATCCAGGGTTCAATCTTGGCCTCTTCCTCGCCCGGCAGAAAACCGATGTCTTCGCCCATTGGGACAGTGGCGCGCGTCACGATGATTTCGTCATAAAACTTGTCTTCGTAAACCAGTTGCAAGGCAGCGGCGAGTGTCAGCAATGTTTTGCCGGTGCCTGCGTCCCCGGCAATGGTGACGAAATCGATTTCGGGGTCGGTTAATACTGACAGGGCGAAATTCTGTTCCTTGTTTTTGGCCTGAATTCCCCAGCAGTGATACTGGGTTTCAAAATCCGGCAGTAGTTCGATGGTTGCAGACTGTCCTTCCAGTTCCCTGAGTATGCCGCGAAAATTCTTGTTGGTTGAAGAGTCTGAGTACACATGTGTGTTGATGGTCCAGTTACTGACCCAGGGGGCGGTGATCTGATAAATAATGACAGTACCGATTTCCGGTGAGTCTTCACGATCTACCTTGATGTCGACGCCGGGAGCTTCCCACATGGCATCTGTGATTTCGATCTGGCCACCGAACAGGGTTTCGTCGCCGACATTGGCGACCTGGTCGTTGCGATAGTCTTCGGAAATCAGCCCATGCACACAGGCTTTAATGCGCAGATTGATGTCTTTGGTGACCAGTACAACGGTCACGTCCTGGTTGATGTTGTCATCCCGAAGTTGTTTCGTGACCTCGATAATTTCGTTGTCGGCAATTTTTTCGCGGTCTTTTTCGAAGGTTTGAAAGTGCAGTTTGCCTCCGCTTCTGAGGGGAATGCCCTGTGACAAGTCTTCGATATTGATGGTGGAAAGCAGCTCATCCAGATAACGATGGGCCTGTCGTGCGTTGCGTGCGATTTCGTTTTGGCCGCGTTTATGGCTATCCAGTTCTTCCAGCACACGCAGAGGGATGAACACATTGTGCTCTTCGAATTTGTAGATTGACTCCGGCTCGTGCATCAACACGTTAGTATCCAGTACGAAAAGCTTGTTCTTGCTTGTAGATTTGCTTTTTACCATGATTATTCCGCCTACATCTGGTCACTCTTTACGCCTGGGCGTCTGCAGCAACGCCAGGCCTGTTTCAACGTTCGGCTTGCGTTATGGGCTGGCTACCTCCTCAACGATGACTTTTAATAAATCGTAGGTCGTAATGATGCCGGTTAATTCCTCGCCGGACTTTACGAATACCCGGTGAAGGTGCTCTTCCATCATTAACTCTGCCACTTCCTTGATACTGGCCTGTTCGGCCACCGAGAACACAATGGGCGTCATGATATCGCCAACTTCGACAGGCACTTTGGATAAGCCTTCAAAGATCATCATGCGTAGGCGGCGCGCTTCCCGAATTTCCTCTTCGTCCATTTCAGATTCATAGTCGGAACTGATCGAGTTGAAGTGGAATTCGGCAATATCCTTGAGTGTTGCAATACCCACCAGATTGCCATCAGCGTCCGCGACGGGGCTGCCCGAAATATCATTTTTCGATAGAAAGTCGGCGAACTTCTGCATGGTCCAGCTCTGGGGGACAGACTTGACATGAGGTGTCATGATATCTTTTGCGGTCAAGTACTTGGTTTGGGACATAGGGGTGCTCTTGTCTTTGCTTGGTTTGTTTATGCCAGTGTCGCCGCTTTATTGTTTCTGACTATCAGGGTTCGGTTCATGTTGGCTGATCATTGCGTCGCCTTCAAGTGTGTAGAGTGTGCTGGCCAGTTCTCCGCTGCCCAATCTGACATTGGTTAATTTTCCCATAGGGTCGTAAATCAGCTCAGCAGCCTGATATCGATCGGCATCGGCCAGTGCCTCGAGTTTCGGTATCGACTTGGCCGGCAGATCGATCAGCTTGTTATTGACCAGCCAGGCGGGCAGAGAGCCCCCGGGATCCACGTGTTGTACCCAGATAAAGCGGGTTTGGCGATCTGATATCGGTTCGAGAAAATAAAGCGTGTAGGCATGCCTGATTCTGACAATGTCTTCCTGTTTGGGAATGACATTGGAGGCGGTGCTTTGCATGGTAATTTTAATGGTTCCGGGCGTCTTCTGGCCGCGTGTTTTAATATTTACCACGAGATCCCGGTTGCTGAAAGGCCAGGGCAGGTGATTTAAGGCATAGCCCACGCGATCGGTAAAGTCGGCACCGCCGGCTGAGCGGGATTGAAGGCAGCCTTCAACCCATTGTGGGCAGCTGTCCGGGTCGGCAATCACTGCAAACAGGTTGGCGATGGGCTGGTCCAGAATAGCTTCGGCTTTGAATGCGGCGAACTCCGAGTCCGTTTGTTCACGCGTGTAGATGGAAACTTTTCCGCTTTGTTCGGTCAGAACCCACTGACCGGAGTAGGGGCTTAAAGAGGGGGCGGTGATTGCCCAGCCAACTGGGCTGAGCAATACAGATAAAATGAAAATACCGTGCAGGTACTGCTTCATTCCGTGGGACTCCTGCGGCTGCATCGTCCGATGAAGCAGCCGCTCAATTTAGCACACAAAAAGAGTGCCAAGCGTTAGCCTTATTCAGGTAAGGTCACATTCAGTTCCAGTACCGAGCAATCATCGTTCTTGTCCAGTTGTACCTGTACCTGATCCTGATCGACGGCGACATAGCGACGAATGACATCCAGTATTTCCTGTTGCAATTGGGGCATATAATCCGGCTGCTCTCGCTGACCGCGTTCATGCGCCACAATAATCTGCAATCGTTCTCTTGCAATTGAAGCGGTGTTCTTTTTACTGCTTTTAAAATAATCGAGGAAACTCATGCGGTTGCTGACCCCTTAAACATGCGTTTAAAGAATCCTTTCTTCTGAGCTGTCAGGAAACGGTGAGGTCGTTCCCTGCCCATCAGGCGTTCAACGGCATCATCATATGCCTTGCCTGCATCGGTCTGCTGATCGTGAATGACCGGAACACCGGAGTTAGACGAGGTAAGTACCGCCTTCGATTCCGGAATGACGCCCAGCAGTTTGATTGCCAGGATTTCCTTGACGTCTTCAACTGCGAGCATTTCGCCATTTTCGACCCGTTCCGGGCTGTAGCGTGTCAGCAGCAGGTGCTCTTTGACAGGATCAAGTGCCAGTTCGGCCCGTCTCGATTTACTTTGCAGAATACCGAGAATTCTGTCGGAATCACGCACCGAAGATACTTCCGGATTGGTCACAATAATGGCTTCGTCTGCGAAATAAAGTGCCATCTGAGCACCATGTTCAATGCCGGCAGGCGAGTCACAAATAATATAGTCGAAGGTTTCAGCCAGTTCATTCAGAACCTGCTCTACACCTTCCTTGGAAAGTGCTTCTTTGTCTCGTGTTTGAGAGGCCGGAAGAATAAACAGGTTGTCGGTCTGTTTGTCTTTGATCAAGGCCTGGTTAAGCGTAGCTTCCCCGTTGATGACGTTAACGAAGTCATATACGACCCGACGCTCACAGTTCATGATCAGATCGAGGTTTCGCAAACCCACGTCAAAATCTATGACGACTGTTTTATTGCCCTTGAGCGCTAAGCCGGTCGATATTGAGGCACTACTTGTCGTTTTACCGACTCCTCCTTTTCCCGAGGTAATTACAATTATCTTAGCCAATGTTGTCTTCCCGTGTTGCTCACGTACGAGGTGTGACAGGCACCCTCTCCGCTGATGAATATTCGTGCGCTTTTATCTGCCCGCCTTGTTGGCAGTTTGCCCTTTGTGGCGGCAAGCTGGGGCAGGCAGTGAGCGCATCGTTATAATGTTCCCGAACACGACATTCGGATTTGCTTCAAAGATCAATCTCTTTGAAGCGGAGGGCATCCTTGTCCAGGTAAACCTGAGTGGGCTTGCCAAGCACGCTCCGGTCTATGTCTTCACTTATTTTGTATTGTCCGGCAATGGACACCAACTCGGCAGCCATGCTGTGACAGAAGATTCTTGCCTGTGTATCGCCTTTGACGCCAGCCAGTGCTCTGCCTCTCAGGGAGCCATAAACGTGGATGTTGCCGTCAGCAAGTATCTCGGCACCGGCACTGACCGATGCAAGTACGATCAGATCGCCGTCCGGCGCATAAACCTGCTGTCCGGAACGTACGGGCTGATGAACCACTTTGCTGATCTGTTTTTCTTTCTGAATGACTTTTTTAATGATCTCTACCGTTTCAACCTGCGTTTGGACGGTGGGAGTCTCTTGCTGCTGGGCTGCTTGTGTATTTTCAGAGGGCTCTGGCAATTCTGGCGAAGCGGTCTCGGCTGTTTCGACGGTCTGACGTTCTTTCTGCTTGGGCAGTAGTCCGAGGCCCGCCTGTTTGGCTGCCGATTGCAGTAACTCGGAACCGCCGCGAACGGCGACGACCCTGATCGATTGTTCCTGACAGGCTTCTATCAACTGTTTGAATGGCAGAGAGCCGTTTTCTTCAAACTTTTCCAGTCCAATCACAATCGGGAGGTTGTCGAAAAAATCCGGAGCCTGGGAGGTCTTTGCCTTGATGTCGCGTGTAAACTGCTCCAGTTCGAAGTAGTTCAATTCCAGCACCGTCATCGGGACCAGTGCGCCTTTTAACTGCATGCAGGGTCTGCCGCTGTGTGGCGCTACGCTCATGTTAACCTGTTCTTGTTCTTGTGAGGGTTCGTTCATCTGCCCGCCATTCTCCGGATGCTGTTCGTTTCGTTCAAAATCGAAGCTATCCTGCATGGTGTCGGTATTTGTTTGTTCGTGTTCGGCACTTGGCTCGGCAGTCAGGCTGGAACTCATTGAAATCCCTAATGTTGTTGGTGTTGTTTTACCCGATTCCGGTACCCGCTGAAAGACATGCCTTGACCGGATAAATCATCGCCCGGAATATTTCCATGCTTCCGGGTTGTGTCTATGGATTTTTAGGCTATCTTAGCACGCCATTTTTACTTTGGCTCGCATTTGTGGCTGACCAATTCGTAATCTTTTTCGGGCAGGATGATATGCGCTCAAAATCATTGAAAGCACTGCGTTCATGCCTATAATGGCTCGTTTGATTGCGCCATAATCATTACTTAAAAAGGAAGTCTGAAACCTGATGAGTTCGGAAATCACCCCCATTGATGAAGGCATCGAGCGCGTCTCGCTTCGCGACTATACAGAGAAGGCATACCTCGATTATTCGATGTATGTCATTCTGGATCGTGCCTTGCCCCATATTGGAGATGGCCTGAAACCGGTGCAGCGGCGCATCGTATATGCCATGTCAGAACTGGGCCTGAAAGCAACTGCCAAATACAAGAAGTCGGCCCGAACAGTCGGCGATGTGCTGGGTAAATTTCATCCCCACGGGGACAGTGCCTGCTATGAGGCCATGGTATTGATGGCGCAGCCTTTCAGTTATCGCTACCCGTTGATTGACGGACAGGGCAACTGGGGTTCTCCCGATGATCCGAAATCCTTTGCCGCGATGCGCTATACGGAATCGCGGTTGGCTCCCTATGCAGATGTGCTGCTGGCCGAATTGGGACAGGGTACGGTGGACTGGGCGCCCAACTTCGATGGTACCATGGAAGAACCCAAAACCTTGCCGTCGCGATTACCCAATTTGCTGCTGAACGGCACCACCGGTATCGCAGTAGGGATGGCAACAGATATCCCTCCGCACAATCTTAGAGAAGTCGCCGCGGCCTGTGTTCATCTGATCGAAGACAGCAAGGCCGGTCTGGATGATCTGATGATGCACATTCCCGGGCCGGACTATCCAACGCGGGCCGAAATAGTCACGCCAACAGCCGATCTGAAAACCATCTATGAGACGGGTCGTGGCTCCGTCAAGATGCGCGCCGTATACAACCGGGAGAACGGTGATATCGTCATCACCGAGTTACCGCATCAGGTTTCTGGCGCCAAGGTGCTGGAGCAGATTGCGGCGCAAATGCAGGCAAAAAAACTGCCCATGGTGGCTGACCTGCGTGATGAGTCCGATCATGAAAACCCGACGCGACTGGTCGTGGTTCCTCGATCAAACCGGGTCGACATCGACGCGGTAATGGGGCATTTATACGCGACCACCGATCTGGAAAAAAGCTATCGCGTTAATCTGAATGTCATCGGGACCGATGGTCGACCGGGTGTCAGGGGATTGCGGGAGATTCTGACAGAGTGGCTGCGTTATCGAACCGATACCGTAACGCGCCGATTGAATTATCGGCTCGATAAGGTTGAGAAGCGACTGCACCTTTTGGACGGTTTGCTGATTGCATTTCTCAATATTGATGAAGTCATTCATATCATTCGTACCGAAGACGAGCCGAAACCGGTATTGATGAAACGGTTTTCACTGACCGAAGTACAGGCCGATTACATCCTCGACACGCGTTTGCGTCAGCTGGCGCGTCTGGAAGAAATGAAAATCCGCTCTGAGCAGTCTGAATTGGAGAAGGAACGCGATGAGCTCCAGAAGACGCTCGGATCAAAAGCACGCATGAAAACCCTGATCAAAAAGGAAATCATGGCGGATGCTGAAAAATATGGTGATGAGCGACGCTCTCCGATTGTTCAGCGCGGTGAGGTGAAGGCCTTTAGTGAGTCAGATTTATTGTCTTCGGAACCGGTAACAGTGGTGCTTTCCGAGAAAGGCTGGGTGCGAGCCGCAAAAGGGCACGACATTGACCCTGAAGGACTGAACTATAAATCCGGCGATGCCTACGCGCTTTCAGCGAAAGGGCGGAGTAACCAGAATTCGGTATTTATTGATTCAACCGGACGCTCCTACACCGTTGCGACGCATACCTTGCCGTCAGCGCGAGGTCAGGGCGAACCGCTGACGGGCAAGATCAGTCCTCCTTCCGGGGCGACCTTTAAAGCGGTTATTCTGGGCGACCCGGAACAGCGACTACTGATGATGTCGGATGCCGGCTATGGCTTCATTGGCAAGGTAGGGGATCTGCAGAGCAAAAACAAGGCGGGCAAGGCGGCACTGAGTTTGCCAAAGGGTGCAGAAGTCATGATGCCGGTACCGGTGCGCGATCTGGCCAGCCAATATCTTGCAGCTATCAGCAATGAAGGTCGCATGCTGGTATTTCCCGCCAAAGACCTTCCGGAGCTGGCGAAAGGGAAGGGCAACAAGATTATCAGTATCCCCAGTGCGCGGGTGCAAAGTCGCGATGAGTGGATGGTGGCAGCGGCCCTGTTCAGCGAGTCGGACCAGTTGGTGATCTACTCGGGCAAACGACACCTGAAACTGAAATTCAGCGATCTTGAACATTACATCGGGGAGCGTGGCCGACGCGGTCACAAGTTACCCCGAGGCTTGCAGCGCGTGGATCGTATCGAAGTTATCGAGAAAGATGCCGGAAAAGACGCGGGTAATGAAGCCGGCGATAACGAGCAGGACTAGCACGTGAGTGAAATTATTCTGATAAATGTGTCGGGGCGAGACCAATCCGGTTTGACCTCCGAAATTACCGGTATCATGGCGCAGTATGATGTGCGGATTCTTGATATTGGCCAGGCGGTCATACATGACTATCTGACTTGGGGCATTCTGGTGGAAGTGCCGGGCGATGCCGGTGCCTCGGGTGTCATGAAGGATTTACTATTCCGCATGCACGAGCTGAATCTGGATGTTTCCTTTAAACCGGTGACGGCTGAGGAGTATGGCCAGTGGGTCGAAGGCAAGGGCAAGGCGCGTTATATCGTTTCCCTGCTGTCGCGTTCTATCAGTGCTGAACAGATTGCCCGTGTCTCCGAGATCACCGCAAACCATGGCCTGAATATCGATAACATCTCTCGCTTGTCCGGGCGTCCGGCGCTGGATCGTCAGGTCGCGCGCAGTCAGGCCTGCATCGAATTTTCAGTGCGGGGTACGCCGCCGGGTCTGGATCAGTTGCGCGCCGATTTTCTGCATATTGCTTCCGAGCTGGGGGTCGATATCGCCTTCCAGGAAGACAGTATCTATCGCAGAAATCGCCGTATGGTGGTGTTTGATATGGATTCCACGCTGATTGAAGCGGAGGTCATTGATGAGCTGGCCAAGGAAGCCGGTGTGGGTGAGCAGGTGGCCGAAATTACCGAGCAGGCCATGCGCGGCGAGATTGATTTTACCGAGAGCTTTGCCCGGCGCGTCGGATTGCTGGAAGGGTTGAGTGAATCAGTGCTGGAGCAGGTGGCCGCGCGACTGAAAATGACTGAGGGCGCAGAGCGTTTGATTGCGACGCTAAAAAGCTTGGGTTATAAAACCGCGATTCTGTCAGGAGGATTTACTTACTTTGCCAAAGGTTTGCAGGACAGGTTGGGTATCGATTACGTCTATGCCAATGAGCTGGAAATCAAGGATGGCAAGGTGACGGGTCAGGTATCCGGTCGGGTCGTGGATGGACAGCGCAAGGCGGAATTACTCGACGAGTTGGCCCAAAAAGAAAACATAGGACTCGCTCAGGTGATCGCGGTGGGAGATGGCGCCAACGATTTGCCCATGCTGAGTCGGGCAGGGCTTGGCGTCGCGTTTCGGGCCAAGCCTTTGGTCAAGGAAAGTGCGAAACACGCGATTTCGAACCTCGGGCTCGATGCTGTGCTGTATCTGATAGGTTTTCGGGACCGCGAAGCAGAGTAGCCGTCCGCAACTCTATGGTCAAAGAGGGTCAACTGTCCAAGTGTGCTTCGGGAATATTCCTGCCGTCAGCTATTGGCGGCTTTCTGTTCCTTTTTGATCACGCTGTGGTATTTCTTGCATAAATCCAGAAACCTGGGGGTTGGGCCGATATCTTCGTAGATGGGGTCACCCATTTCGTCGTGTTCCGTTACACGAGAACCCTGAATATAGGGGAAGTTGGTTTCCAGTTCTTCCAGGGCGGCCGAAACCAGTTCGCCAAGGATTTCGTTTTTCGTGCGCTTGGGGTACATTTCTGCCAAAGCGGCTATTTTGGCGGCGTCCTCCAGAGGGAGGCGGAACGAGTACTCTTCTGAAGTCAGCGTCGCTTTAGCTTGCTTTTCCCAATGATTTGCTAGAGCTTTAATTCTCATAATACCTGCATCCTGTTTTGCTAGACCAGTGGTCCAAAATCGCTCATAAAACAACCAGGGTTGTCTTACTACTAAGTCTAGTGTCAGATGTCAGAAATGTAAGTGCAAAGTGTGTGATTTTTTTTAAGAAACTTAAAGCATTTGTCACAAAAGGGGGTCCTTATGTCTGAAGTGCATCAATCGTTGCGAGATAACGTCCGCATGCTGGGAGAACTACTGGGTGAAAACATCCAGGAGCATCTGGGGGCGGAGTTTCTCAAGACCATTGAGACCATTCGACAAACGGCCAAGGCTGACCGGGAAGTAAAAGATGGTGATGCCAGTCCGGAGCTCGTTAAGCTGCTTAAAAGTCTGGGTGATGATGAGGTGATCTCGGTGGCACGCGCCTTTAATCAGTTCCTGAACCTGGCCAACATTGCTGAGCAGTATCATGGTGTAAGGCGGGGCCATGAAGATACCCAGGACGGAGTGGAAAGTTTCGACACGTTGTTTGGGCGACTGAAACAGGCGGGTAAATCCGAGCAGGATATCGCGAAGTTGCTTGAGGATCTCAAGATAGAGTATGTGTTAACGGCACACCCCACAGAAGTCACCCGTCGTACCCTGATCATGAAATATGATGCCATTGCAGATTGTCTGGCAGCCGGAGATCGCGATGACCTGCGTACTGCCGAACGCAAGCAGCTTCGGGATCAGCTCAGTCAGCTGGTGTGCGAGGCCTGGCATACCAATGAAATCAGGCAGGACCGGCCGTCGGCTGTTGAAGAGGCGCGTTGGGGCTTTGCTGTGATCGAAAACAGTCTCTGGGAGGCTTTGCCGGTATTTTTGCGTGAGTTTGATGCGGCACTGAAAGACAATTTTGACCTGGGGCTGCCTGTGGATGCCGCGCCCATTTCGATCGCATCCTGGATGGGAGGAGACCGGGACGGTAATCCGAATGTGACAGCCTCTATTACGAGCGAAGTGCTGGCGCTGAGTCGCTGGATGGCGGCGGATCTTTATCTGCGCGATGTCGGGCAGTTGCTGAACAGCTTGTCGATGTGGGAGTGTTCGGAAGAACTGAAACAGGCTGCCAATGCCTATCGTTCCAAAGAATACCGGAACCGGGACGAACCCTATCGGCTTGTGCTCGCAGGATTGCGAGAGCGCTTGTTGGCGACGCGTCATTGGGCGGCACAGGCGGCTAAAGGCAAACATGCCAGTACCGAGCACGTACTGTTCGACAATGACGAGCTGCTTGCGCCTCTGTTGCTGTGCCATCGTTCGTTGACCGAGACCGGCTTGCACAATGTCGCCAACGGGCTTCTGCTCGACACCATCCGCAGGGCCAAATGCTTTGGCATGGAGTTGGTGAAACTGGATATTCGTCAGGATTCGGAGCGCCATCAGGATGTTATGAGCGAACTTACCCGCTATCTTGGGCTGGGTGACTTTGCCAGTTGGAGCGAGCAAGAGAAACAGTCTTTTTTGCTGGCTGAACTGGAAGGCCGGCGGCCGTTGATTCCTTTTGACTGGGACTGTTCTGAAGAAGTCAGAGAAGTGCTGGATACCTGCAAGGTCATTGCGCGCCAGCCGGAGTCCGCCTTGGGATCGTATGTGATTTCCATGGCCAGCTCACCTTCCGATGTGCTGACTGTTGTTTTGCTATTGAAGGAGGCGGGAATCCAGCATCCGCTGCAGGTCGTGCCCTTATTTGAAACTCTGGATGACCTTTCCGGTGCGGCTGAATCGATCGACCGATTGTTGTCGATCGACTGGTACAAGGACTACTGTCAGGGCCATACTCAGGTGATGATCGGCTATTCGGATTCGGCCAAGGATGCCGGTCAGATGGCTGCGGCATGGGCTCAATATCGTGCCCAGGAGTCGCTGGTGGATGTCGCACGAAAGCATGGCGTGAAGCTGACCCTGTTTCATGGTCGTGGCGGGACGGTAGGGCGTGGTGGTGGCCCGGCAAATCGAGCCATCCTTTCGCAGCCCCCGGGATCTGTGGACGGAACCTTCCGCATCACCGAACAGGGCGAGATGATTCGCTTCAAGTTTGGTTTGCCGGCCGTCGCACGCCAGAGTTTCAAGTTGTATACCAATGCAGTGATAGAAGCGAGTTTGATGCCTCCACCAAAGCCCAGGCAGCAATGGCGGCAGATGATGGACGATCTGACCCGGATTTCACTGGCGTCTTATCGCGAGGTGGTACGCGAAACCGAAGGCTTTGTTGAATATTTTCGCTCTGCAACGCCTGAGCCCGAGCTTGGCAAGTTGGCGCTGGGGAGTCGGCCCGCACGCCGAAAAGCCGGTGGTGGCGTAGAAAGTCTGCGTGCGATCCCCTGGATCTTTGCCTGGACCCAAATGCGATTGATGTTGCCGGCCTGGCTCGGAAGCGACGAGGCACTGAAGCAAATGCAGGATTCGGATGGTGCGCCGATACTGGACGAGATGCTGGCGCAATGGCCGTTTTTCAAAACCCACATTGATATGCTCGAAATGGTGGTTGCCAAAGGTGATTACCGCATTGCGCGCTACTATGACCAGATATTGGCTCCGGAACACCTCAAACCTCTGGGTCGCAATTTGCGCCACCGCTTCAGTGATGTAGTGGATATCGTGAATAGCCTTAAGCATCAAACGGAATTGCTGGAGGACAGCCCTAAGGTCAGTTGGTCACTCAAGGTCAGAGCGCCCTACACAAACCCCCTGCATTACCTGCAGGCAGAGCTGATGCGTCGTGAACGTGACAGCACGCTGGCGGGTGAGGCGCATGCGCGCGTGGAGCAGGCACTGAAAGTCACCATGGCAGGCATTGCCGCCGGTATTCGCAACACCGGTTAGCGGGAAGCATGCCAGGCACAGGAAACAATTGCTTACAAAATGATCAATATTGATACCTCAGAGTGTGAACAAGTGGCGTATAGTCTCTGAATTACAGACTACACTTAAAAACATCTTCATATAGCCATCGTGTCAGGTCAGCAACGTGCCAATAGCTTCAAAACTCGGTCAATTCCTGCTCCAACAGGGCATCGATTGCCAGCCCATTCATCATCCTCGCAGTGCCAGTTTTCAGCAGGCCATTGAGCAGGCAAATGTCGTCCCGGAATTGACTCTGAAGGCGGTTCCGCTTCTGGACCGTAAAGGTCCGGTTCTGGCGGTCATTCCCTACCTCGCAGAACTCGATCTGAACGTGGTGAATGAGACGCTGGGACGGGATTTTCAGGTGATCGACGAGGCCAGGATCAGTCGGCTGTTCAAGGACTGTGAGCCAGGCAATATTCCCGCACTGGGTATGGCTTACGGAATGCCGGTATTGGTGGATTCGGATGTATTGGAATTTGATCACTGTTTTGTACGCTGTGGCTGTTCCAGCACCATGCTCAAGCTGTCTGGCAATGCCCTTCAGCTTGCCATGAGAGGTGCGATTAAAGTCAGGGTCAGCCGTTGGCCGGAAGTACTGTCCGAGACACTGGGTGTTGGTGTTAATAGCTGCAGTGGCTCGCTTTCTTTGGATACCGTCGCCAGGAAACTGGAAAAAGTCTACAAACTGCCGCCTATGCCTGAAACGGCGGTACGCATCATGCATTTGATTTCCGACCCGGATTCGGATGTCTTTCAATTAGCTGAAATTATTGAGCGGGACCCGAGTCTGTCTGCCCAAATAATGCGTTATGCGCGATCGGCACTGTTTCATTATCGTGGTGAGTTGACCAGTATCAAAGATGCCATCAATATTGTGTTGGGATTTGACCGTGTTTCCAAACTGGCTATGGGGATTGCGTCGGCAAAGGCTTTTGCGATCAGCACGGAAGGACCGCTTGGCTTGCGCGATTTTTGGCAGCATGCGCTTTATGCCGGTGTTTTGAGCCAGGCGCTGGCGCTGATGGCAGATCCGCAACTGCAACTGGACGACAAGGATGCCTATCTCAATGGTTTGCTGCATAATTTTGGCATTCTGTTGATTGGTCACCTGTTTCCACCTGAATTCAAGATGCTCAACAAGCTCAGGGAGTCTGATCCTGAGGCCAGTATGCAGCAGATAGAACAACAGGTCTTTGGCATTGGCAGCGCGCAGGAGTTTATTGCCTTGGGCCATGGTTCAATGGGGGCGATCCTTCTGAAGCTCTGGGGCATGCCCGAGGCTACGGTCAAAACAGCTGCGATGCACCAGAATTATGGTTACGAAGGTGAGTATCAGACGGATGTGAAACTGGTGCAGTTAGCCAACTATCTGTTGGCACAGTACGGCATTGGCGACGAACCGCAGGAGATGGATGCCAGTCCTCTTTTTGAAGCGCTCGGGATTGATCAGGACAAAGCTTTTGCGCTGGCCGAGTTGACTGTTGATCAGTGTCGCAGTCTCGATGGTATGGCTGAGCAAATGGTGGCCTGATGGACCGATTTCTAGCGAAGTGAGTGGTTTTCTGCGACCACTGTGTTGTTTTTACCCAAAGCTTTTCTATTTTTTGATCAAGCCTTCCGGCCTGTTTTCGTGGTCCGGCACTCGTAAAATCCGCTGCATGAAGTATCAGGCTTTAACTGCCTTTCGGTTGCTGTATAATGTCGCACCCCGGCGGTGCTGCCAGTATGTCAGTGTTGTTTGAAGCTGCCCGGCGTCGCGCAATTCCGGCGTGAAGTAAACGTTCAATAAAAGGTGCGGCCCACAGGGCTCACTTAAGGTCATATCACAACTTAAGCCCTGAGAGTGGGAGTGGTTGACCAGAAACAAGCGCGCATCCCCGAATGAGAAATGACGCATTCATGTGGAATGGGTAGATGGCAGAGTGCCAGTGACAGATGCGAGTGGTTGGATCCTGTGTTGGATGCTCAGTTTTCAGTGACAAGATTTTTGATAGCCAGTTTTTAATTGATAGTGGAGTGCATGCTTTATGCGATTAATCCTGTTAGGTGCCCCGGGTGCCGGAAAAGGTACCCAGGCCCAGTTTATTACAGAAAAATATGGGGTGCCGCAGATTTCGACCGGTGACATGTTGCGTGCCGCTGTAAAGGCGGGGACACCGCTTGGTTTGAAGGTCAAAGAAGTGATGGCTTCAGGTGGGCTGGTATCGGATGAGACCATCATAGAACTGATTCAGGAACGTATTCAGGAAGAAGATTGCAAGAACGGTTTTCTGTTTGACGGTTTTCCGCGCACAATCCCCCAGGCGGAGGCGCTCAAGAAGCAAGGCATTAGCATCGACGCCGTGGTTGAGATCAATGTTGATGATGAGGAAATTGTCAGCCGCCTGAGTGGCCGTCGCGTGCATGAAGCAAGCGGCCGTATTTATCATGTTAAGTACAACCCGCCAGCAGTAGAAGGCAAAGATGATGAAACCGGGGACGCCCTGGTTCAGCGTGAAGATGACAAGGAAGAAACCGTTCGTAAGCGACTTTCCGTGTATCATTCGCAGACGGCACCATTGATTGACTATTATTCCGGTTGGTCCAGGCAAGGTGGCGAGGGAGCTCCCAAGTACATCAAGGTCGATGGCGTCGGAGACATGTCCGAGATCAAGGAACAGATCGTATCGGGGCTGGAAGCCTGAAATTGACGAGTCCGGATGCGGTTTCGACATTCGGACGCCAGGTCATCAAACAGAAGTGGTAGTCTTTTTGAGAGGCATCCGCTTCGATGCCTGGGTCAGAGAAACATAAAGACCAATCGGATCTGTGCCTCGTCACGTCGGGGCAACCTAGAAATGCTATGGAACCATGATGCGTATTCTCTCCTTCGATACCTCGGCCGAAGCGTGTTCTGTGGCACTCCTGATCGACGACCAATCTTATGAGCGCGTCGAAACATCGCCACGTCAGCATGCGCAGACCCTGCTACCGTTTATCCAGTCTTTGCTTAACGAGCACTCGTTAAAACTGTCTGATCTGAATGCGATTGCGTTTGGCTGCGGCCCCGGTTCCTTTACCGGATTGCGCATCGCGGCCGGTGTTGCACAGGGCTTGTCATATGGCAGCGCCTGTCCGGTATTGCCTGTTTCCAACTTACGGGCGATGGCTTTCCAGGCGTCAGAACACACTTCGCTGAATCATATACTGCCGGCTTTTGATGCGCGCATGGATGAAGTTTATTGGGGGGCTTTTGAGCTGATACGGAGTCAAGATTCCGGAAGGCTTGTTGCGATCGAAGCGCTTGCGCGCGAACAGGTGACGCCACCCGAGCATGTTGTTTGCCCCTTGGGCAGCGACTGTTACGGTCTGGGAAGCGGGTATGCCTTTTTTGATCGATTTGACGCCGACAGCAAATCGCGCATCAAGGAATTCGACGAAACGGCAAGGCCAATGGCGTCAGATATTGCACGGCTGGCCAGACTAGATCTGGAGCAGGGCAGGTCCTGCGTTGAGGCCGCGCAGGCCAAACCCGTTTACATAAGGGATGAAGTCGCCTGGAAAAAACTTCCGGGGCGTGGATGATCATGACAATACGCTTAATGGCGAAATAAGCCAGGGAACCGTTTCAATGGATAGTGTACAAGCAGTCTTGTTGGCCCTGATTCAGGGGCTGACTGAATTTTTACCGATATCGAGTTCAGCGCATCTGATTCTGCCTGCTCAGTTGCTGGGTTGGGAAGATCAGGGGCTCGCCTTTGACGTTGCGGTGCATGTCGGTACGCTACTGGCCATCGTAATCTATTTCAGGGGCGAAGTGCTTAACCTTTCACAGGCCTGGCTGCTCAGCCTTACCGGCAAACCGGTCAATGAAGACAGCCGCCTGGCCTGGCTGATTATCCTGGCGACAATACCGGCCGGATTGGCAGGTGTCATTTTTAATCAAGCGATCGAAACACACCTGCGTTCCACCGAAGTGATTGCGGCAACGACCATTGTTTTTGCCCTGGCGCTGTACTGGTCTGATCGGGCAGGGGGCAAATCATTCACATTACAGAGACTCGACTGGAAAAGTGCTCTGGCCATTGGTGTAAGCCAGGCATTGGCGCTGATTCCGGGCACCTCCCGTTCCGGCATTACCATGACCGCAGCCCTGTTTCTGGGTTTTAGCCGTGACGCCGCTGCGCGATTTTCGTTTCTGCTGTCGATTCCATTGATTACTGCGGCCGGCCTGCTTAAAACCAGGGAGTTGCTTGAAAGCGGCTCTGATACGGACTGGACCTTGATTGCTCTGGGGGCTCTGGTGGCCTTCATCAGCGCATATGCCTGCATTCATCTGTTCCTGCGCTTTCTTGAGCGAATAGGTTTTACACCTTTTGTCATTTATCGACTGTTATTAGGGGCTGTGCTGATTGTAATGCTCTTCGCAAATGCCTAAAACCGGAGTAGAATCCTGAGATTGATGCAGAATCTCGCCGGACGAACGCGATGCAAATAACCAATCAGCTACTGACAGAAAGACTGTCAACAACCATTAACAGTCCTGCGCAGGCCGAAAGACAGTCTCGGCCAGAGCGTCAGAGTCGTGTCGACAGTCCTGAGCGGCGTTCGGCAAATGCCTCGGTTGAAATTGATCAGCAGCAATTGGAAAGTCGTGGTCAGGCACTGCAGGCCAGTCGTGTTGAACGTCTGAATGATATCGAGTCCGCGCCGCTGAAAACCCAGCAAGCCCTGAATACCTATCAGCAAACAGAGCTGGCATCCGAGCAATTCGAGTTTGGTGAACTGGTGGGGGTTGACCTGTTTGCCTAGAGCGCAGCCTTTCGGTTGTGTTTCAATCTCTACTTTCTGTTTAAGATTCCTGTGAATACCTTCCTTTCTCAAAAATTAAGCGTACTGGCGTCCAGTCAATGGTGGGAACATGCCGAAGCATTTGCCCGCGCGTATCAATTGCAATGTTTGCCTTGCAGCGAGGATGACGCCGATCCATGGTCGAAACGAGACGCAGTCGCGGACAGTGGGTCGCGGGTGATTGAAACGCCATATGTTTTGGCGTTTCTTGATGATGGCGTCTCTTTGAAGCAATTGGGGAAGCGTGCTCCCGGGCCGATCAGCGCCAGTTTTTTACATGGTAAAAATGCACATCGCCGTCAGTTTGGCGGAGGTAAGGGACAATTGATCGCTAAAGCGGTGGGGCTGAAATCAGGAATCATACCGTCCGTTCTGGACGCCACTGCGGGCCTCGGAAAGGACGCTTTTGTATTGGCCTCCCTTGGCTGCGGTGTGCAGATGCTGGAAAAATCTCCGGTGGTTGCAGAACTGTTGCGTTGGGCACTTGAAGAGGCGAAAGACAGCGAAATCAGCGACATCATTCAGCGAATGCACTTGATTGAGCAGGATGCAGTCGACTGGATGCAGGCTCAGGATGGCCCTCTGGCTGATGTCATACATCTCGACCCGATGTATCCCGAACGGGACAAAAGCGCGCTGGTCAAAAAGGAAATGCGGGCATTTCATGATCTGGTGGGTTCAGGTGAAGATGAATCTGATTTGCTGGAAATTGCCCTGACACGAGCGCGCTATCGCGTGGTTGTGAAACGGCCGCGCAAGGGCGAACTTATTAGCGGCCCGGCGCCAACTTACCAATTGAGTGGTAAGACCTGCAGATACGATATTTATACTCTCAAGTCCATGAATGAACTTAGACTGGACGAAAAACTGCCATAGTCTAACTTATCCAAGGATCCTGTATTGATCCCGGACAGCGATCTCATTCTGACTGCTGTCAATGTGTTGAATGCGTCGGTTGGGCTGCTTTAAGGTCTTCGCGGCCAAGGTATACGCCCGCAAAAATCAGTCCGCATGCCAGCCACTGTGCCAAGCGCAAACGTTCATCCAGCACCAGCATGGCCATCAGCACGGCGGCTACCGGGATCAGATTGACATATGCACCGGCGGTGGAAGCTTTCAGGCTGGCTAGGGCATAGTTATACAGGCCATAGGCGCCCAGGCTGACAACCGCACCGAGATAGATGACGCTTGCCAGCGCTTTGGCAGAAAGTGTGTCAGGCCATTCGACAAACGCCGCCAACGGCAGAAAAAACAACATGCCAAGAAAGCTTTGCAGCGCTGCGATTGCAAACGCCGAATAGCGCACCATCAGCACCTTGGCGATCAGTGTATAGCCAACCGCCATGCACATCGCCATAAACTCCAGAAAATTGCCCAGTAGGGCATTCGGTGCGTGGGCGCTGGGCGGGTTGTCGAGCGACATCCAGATGACGCCTGCAATCGCCAGAGAAAGTCCGGTCCATTGCCGTCTGTGTATATGTTCCTTTAGAAAGACAACCGCAGCGACTGCAATCAGAACCGGCAAGGTTGCCGTGACCATGCCTGCCTGTGCAGCACTGGTGTATTGCAGTGCCAGCGCTTCAAATACAAAGTACAGGCATGGCTCACAGAAGGCCAGCGCAGAGAGCGCTTTCCAGTCGCCCGGACGGTAGTCAAAACGGGGTCGGAATATCCTGACCAGGGCGAGAAATGTAAGACAGGCAATCGCCATGCGGCCAAACACGACCAACATGGGGTTGGCTTCCAGTATCGCAATTTTCAGGGCGACAAAGGAGCTACCCCACAGCAGCATCGCGATCACAAGCGCGAGGTGCGCCCGGTATTCCCGGCGAAGCAAGGGGGGGGCCGTTACTGCATGGAGGTGACTTGAAGAATTGACTGCCGCAGCTCAGCGTTGAGCACCAGTCTGGCGTCTTCAGCGATTTGGGTGATCTGTTCGTCGAAGACCAGCAGGTCCTCTTCATTCTTGGTCAGAACCTTTTTCTCCAGCAGTACACCGATAAAATTGCGGAATAGGGATTTATCAAAGAATTCCGGTGCGTTCAGGCCAAACAGCATCGCCATGCGTTCCGCCATTTGGGTACTCTTCTCTTCGAGTTGTGCGGCATTAATTCTGCCGGAACCCTGGCGAGTGAGCACCGCAATGGCGATATAGTACCGTTCAAGTGTCGGCATGATAAAGCGGGCAAGCACTGACAGCTTTACGAACAGACTGCTGCCAATGCCCGGACGGAGAATGTCACCGTCTTCCAGGTCGATCAGCTTGTGTTTGGCCATAATGGCAAGCCATTGCTCAAAAACCTGATCGATCTCCGTGCGATCCCAACGAATATACAACTCGGCACGAATGTAGGGGTAGATGGCACGGAACAGTGCATGTACCTTTTGCTTGGAAATACGATTGTTGTTGTGGATGATGCTGGCAATGAGTGCCGGTACGGCAAAAAGGTGCAGGATATTGTTGCGGTTATAGGTCAGTAGAATGGCATTGCGGTCGCGCAGGGTAATGATATCCCCCAGGCTGTTGGACAGCCGATCCACGAGCCCCATCGTTTCCGCATACTCGAGCCAATCCGCGCCATCTCCCTCGGCAAAACTCATTTGCTCGCTATAGGGGAGAGACTTGATCAGGTCGGAAAAGAAGGTCATAAGATTGGCCAGCACCCGTGCATCCATGGCCTGGCGCTGGGTCGACAGCAACACCAGTGCCGTGAGGTTGATCGGGTTCAGTGCGGCGGCGGCATTGATTCGTGTCACGATCTCCTGAGATAGCTGGTTCACGACGCCTGGTAACCAATTGGGTTTTTCTTCTTCGGTGCCAGTATCGTTTTTCCAGTTTGGTTCGGCCCGGTTCAGGTAACTCTCAAGATAGATGGGGTCACCAAAGTTGACGGATACTTTGCCAAAGGACTTGCGTAGGTTTTTCAGCGTTTTGAACAGGCCAAAAATGGATTCTTTTTGCTTTTTCTTGCCGCGCAGCTCACCCAGGTAAGTGGCACCCTCCAGCACTTTTTCATAGCCCAGATAGACAGGCACGAAGGCGATGGGCTTCTCCTGATCGCGCAGGTAGCTGTTGACCGTCATGGCGACCATGCCGGTTTTTGGAATCAGGGTGCGTCCGGTGCGGCTGCGACCGCCTTCAACGAAGTATTCAACCGAGTAGCCTTTCTTGAAAATGGTGTGAATGTACTCAGAAAAAATCGCGGAGTAGAGTTTGTTACCCTTAAAGCTGCGACGCATAAAAAATGCGCCGCCCCGACGCAGTACCGGGCCGACGACGGGCAGGTTCAGGTTAATGCCGGCGGCAATGTGCGGCACCATAATGCCCTCTGCAAACAGCAGGGAAGAGAGCAGCAGATAGTCGATATGGCTGCGGTGGCAAGGGACATAGATAACAGCGTTGTCTTTGGTGACGTCGCGCACCACATCGACATTGTTGGCGGTGATGCCCCGGTAGATCTTGTTCCATAGCCGGTTAAGAATTCGTTCCAGGAAATGGATGGTGGAAATCTGCAGGTTGGCGGCGATTTCATCCGAGTATTTAAAGGCTTTTTCACGCGCCTTGTGGATAGTGATATCTTCCGTCTGGGCGTGCTCTTCAATGGCCTGCTGAACCCTTGGCGTATTTACCAGCTGATTCACCAGATTCTCCCGGTGCGACAGACTGGGCCCCAATACGGTCTGCCTTACCCGACGGAAATGCACACGCAGCAGGCGCGCCGTTTTGCGACTGGTGCGGCTGGTGTCCTGCAACACATCATTATGAATATCATGCAGGGAAAAAGGTTTGCTGAACTGCACCATGGTGCGTCGACCATGTATCAGGATGGTCAGAAACTGCCGAAAGGGTCCGGCCAGGCCTCCTTTGTCTGCCAGTAATAGCTGCAGCCAGGATTTTTCACGCATCGGAGAGCGCCCCCAGAACAGAGACACCGGGACAATCTGGACGTCCAGTTCCGGGTTTTCCGAAATGTCAAAGACCAGTTGCTTCAAACGGCCTGTCACTGTTGGTCGTTGACGACGTTTCGCGCCGCGTCCGAGTCTTTCATAGAGGAAAAAAAAGGAACGCCGTATCGTGTCTTCGCCCACTTGCAGTTTGGCCTGAGAGGGGGGCAGCCCGGATCTGATACAGGCATCCTCCAGTACCAGTCGGGCCGAGAGCGAGCTGTATTCGAGCACATAGACAACAGGCTTGTCCGGGTCCAGTTCCAGGTTCTCCTGTTCTGCACCTTTAACTTCGGTGCGTACCCACAAAAACATCATTTTGCGGCAGAGTGAGAACAGAAGGGTCGAAAGCGTAAAGAAACGGCTCATAAAGAGACTGGTCCGAATGGCAATATCAATGGTTTAGTGTCGGTGCGCTGTTTATTTTGTGGATCTTGAGAGCTTCATGACAAGACCCTGACCATCACAGCAGGCGCTAGTTTAAGTGGAGGGCGGCGCGAGAGTAAAGCCTGTTGTCCTTCCCTGTATTTTGCTTGACCGGGTAAGACGGGGTCTTGTGACGGCATACAGCTGTTGTTTTTCTGTACAGCCCAAGGTCGTTGCAATCAGGCATTTGAATGGCTTACTGCATGAAGATCTGGAAAGGTTCGTGATAAAGCCTTGAAATGCTTAGGGGTGATCCCTATATTCGCTTTTCCTGAACCAGCGTCGTACAGCCTTTTTTCTGGCGATGCGGCGCCCCGTGACTGCCAATCAATCGCTTGCAGTCAAACTTCTTTTATTAATCAGAATGCAAAAGAACAGAGTTTTCCATGATTAAGGTTTCCAATCTTTCAAAATACTTTGATGACTTTTGTGCCGTTGACAACATTTCCTTCCAGGTTGAACCGGGAGAAGTGCTTGGATTTCTCGGTCCGAACGGTGCGGGTAAATCCACCACGATGAAGATGTTGACCGGATTTCTCAGTCCCAGTGCCGGAGATATTTCAGTGTTGGGGCATGATATGCAGACAGACGCGCTCGCGGCGCAGCGCCTGATCGGATATTTGCCTGAGGGTGCACCGTCCTATTCGGATATGACCGTCCAGTCTTCCCTCGAATTTATTGGGCAGGCACGCGGTTTTAGTGGTCGTGAGCTAGGGCAGAGGATCGCCGATGTTGTGGCGCGCGTAGAACTGGATTCGGTTCTCGGTAAACGTATCGAAAACCTCTCCAAGGGTTTCCGGCGTCGTTTGGGGCTCGCGCAGGCCATTCTGCATGATCCGAGAATCCTGATTCTTGACGAACCGACCGACGGTCTGGACCCGAATCAGAAACATCAGGTGCGTGAACTGATACGGAATCTGGCACAAGACAAAATCGTGATTGTGTCTACGCATATTCTGGAGGAGGTGAGCGCCGTATGCTCACGGGCCATGATTCTCGCGCATGGGAAAATTCTGTTCGACGGTACGCCTGACGAATTGGCGGCGCGCTCCGAGTATCACAATGCCATTACGCTGCGTGTAGACAAGCTTCCGGAAGGGCTGGAGCAGTCGATTGCACAGCTTCCTCACGTAACGCGGGTTCAGCGAGCAGAGCAGGATCAGTTAACGATTTTCCCGGAGCAGGGGCAGAATATTCTGGCGGAGGTTAACCGCACACTGCAGGCGCATCCTTGCCAGATTGAAGAACTGCATGTGGAAGTGGGCAGACTGGATGACGTATTCAGATTACTGACAACTGGAAAAGCGGAGGATGTTTCAGCATGAATGCTGTCAATGTGATTTTGAAACGCGAACTGGCCAGTTATTTTGCGACGCCGGTGGCGTATATTTTCATCATAATTTTCCTGATGCTGGCAGGTGTTTTTACCTTTTATCTGGGCCAGTTTTTTGAACGTGGTCAGGCTGACCTGAGCGCATTCTTCGGTTTTATTCCCTGGCTGTTCATTGTCCTGGTGCCTGCAGTTGCGATGCGATTATGGTCCGAAGAGCGGCGAAGTGGCACGATTGAGTTGCTGATGACCTTGCCCATTACAACCTTTCAGGTAGTGATCGGGAAATTCCTGGCGGCCTGGTTCTTTGTAGGGCTGGCGCTGGCGTTGACCTTTCCTTTGTGGGTTACGGTCAATTATCTGGGAGAACCCGATAACGGAGTGATACTGGCAGGTTATTTGGGCTCCTGGTTCATGTCGGGAGGGTTTCTTGCGATTGGCTCCTGCCTGTCTGCGACGACCAAAAACCAGATAGTGGCCTTTATTCTGACACTGGTGGTTTGCTTTGTACTGGTGGTGGCCGGGTTCCCTATCGTGCAGGACGTATTCTCAGGGTGGGCGCCCTTGTGGCTGGTAGACGGTGTATCGAATATCAGTTTCCTGGCTCACTTCAATGCCATTTCGCGAGGTGTAATTGATCTGCGGGATCTGGTGTATTTCTCGGTGCTGATCGCGGCATTTCTTTACGCGACTGCACTGGTCATTGATATGAAAAAAGCTGACTAGGAGGGCGAATCAGTGAAAACGAAATATGCACCCAATCTTCTGATCGCCGTCTTTATCGCGATGTTCGTTGTGATCATGCTCAGCTCTAAATATTTGAGCGGCATGCGTATCGATCTGTCCGAAAACGGCTTATACACTTTGTCCGACGGCACCATCAACATCCTGCAGGATCTGGAGCAGGAAGTGACGCTGGACTTTTACTTTTCCGAGAAAGCGACATCCCAGTTGCCGGCCTTGCGCACGTACGCGCAGCGCGTGCAGGAGTTGTTGCAGGAATATGTGTCTCATGCGGATGGCAAGCTCAGTCTGAACAAAATCGACCCCGAGCCTTTTTCCGAAGCGGAAGATCAGGCCGCCATGTCGGGATTGCAGGGTGTGCCTGCAGGAACCCGTGGCGATGAGGTTTATTTTGGCCTGGTGGCGAAAGGGGGTGAAGACCGGGAAGAAGTGATCCCGTTTTTCCAGCCCGATAAAGAGGCTTTTCTGGAGTATGACCTGACACGCCTGATTTCATCCCTGTCGCAAGACAGTATGCCGAAGGTAGGTATCTTCAGCGGCATCGAAATTAATGGCGGGTTTGACTACATGACCCGCCAGCCAAGGCAGGCCTGGGCAATTTTGCAGTTCATTGAAGATTCCTTTGAGGTCGAGTGGATTGAGCCCAAGGCGACCCGTATCGAAAATGTCGATGTGTTGTTGTTGATTGCACCGCAGAATCTGTCTGATGAGTTGCAGTTTGCGATTGATCAGTTTGTCCTGTCGGGCGGTCGAACGCTGGTGTTTCTGGATCCATACTCCGAAGCTATGTCCTCTATGAGTGGCATGCCATCGGTGCAGCGTTCAGACTTGGCCGATTTGCTACCCGGATGGGGTTTGAAACTTAAAGAAGAGGTCTTTGTGAAGGATTACGCCAACTCCATGGTTGTGGGCGTAGGCCCGCAACGTCAGCCGACACGCCATCTTGGTTTGCTTAGTCTGACGCCGGAAGATCTGGATAACGAAGACATCACGCTGTTCGGGCTCGAAAGTCTGAATTGGTCCTCGGCTGGTATCCTCGAAACAACCGAAGAAGCAACCACCGAAGTTACCGTGCTGGCACAATCAAGTGATCAGGCCCAGCCTCATAAAGTGGAAGACCTGTTGCAGCTGCATGACCCTCAAACGCTGATGCAGAATTTCGCGCCAACCGGAGAGCGCTATGTATTGGCGGCTCGCGTTTCCGGGCAGGCTAAAACGGCCTTCCCGGATGGTGTTGAGATTCAGGTGGAAATTCCTGCCAACGAAGAAGACGCAGCGGAGCAGGAAACGCCCGCAGAACCGGAATTCGAAACTCGCCTGTTGACACCGGAAGTGACCGATGCGGAAGATATTCAGGTCATGGTCGTGAGCGACACTGATATTCTGTCGGACCGGCTATGGGTGCAGGTACAGAACTTTTTCGGTCAGCAGATCGTTACTCCCTGGTCGGACAATGGCAGTTTCCTGATAAATTCACTCGAACACATGTCGGGGCATCCGGACCTGATCGAAGTGCGCAGTCAGGGCCGTTTCAATCGGCCATTCACCCGAGTAGAAGCCTTGCGACGTGACGCAGAAGAGCGCTTTTTGGCGGAGCAGGAAGTACTCGAAAGCGAGCTCGATTCGCTGGAAACCAAGTTGGTTGAGCTGGAACAACTGCGAGATGAAGGTGACGGGGCTCTGTTTACTCCGGAGCAGGAAGCCGAGTTGATGAAGTTCCAGGAAGAAAAACTGAAGATACGTAAAAAGCTGCGTGATGTGCAGCATCAGTTGGATCAGGATATCGAAGCCTTGGGTACGCAATTGAAGCTGATCAATATTCTGTTGCTTCCCGGTTTACTGATGTTGTATCTGCTGTTCGCGGCGGCGCGCAAACGCTTCAGTTAAGCGCGTGGTTCAAGTGTTTTCAAGGGTGCTTATCAAGCACCCTTTTTTGTATTGGTCTGCAGTCTTGTCGGGACAGGTGTTTCCAGTACAATGGGGATCGACTAGCGAAGGAATATTCACACCTTGACGACCGAGACAACCACTTGCCCGCAAATGCAGGCCTCGAATGTAAGTAGCCCGGTGATACTGGTGTTGGATTCGGGGATCGGCGGTCTGAGTGTTTGTCGATCCATATTGAGCTTGTCTCCTGAAGTACGGCAGGTGTATGTTGCCGATGATGCCTATTTCCCGTATGGCACAATGACCGAAGAGACGCTAATCGCACGACTGGTGGGCTTATGCGAGCAGTTGATTCCGCTGTATCAGCCTGCGCTGGTGGTGTTAGCCTGCAATACGGTGAGTACGCTGTTGCTTCCCGAATTAAGATCACGTTTCAGCGTTCCCTTTGTTGGCGTTGTGCCTGCAATCAAACCGGCGGCCGAGCTTAGTCATACCCGTCACATAGGCCTGTTGGCGACACCTGCCACCATCATAAGGCCCTATACGGACGAGTTGGTCAATAGCTTTGCTGCTGATTGCAGGGTGACTCGCGTTGGAACGCGTGAGTTGGTGGAAGAAGCCGAAAAGCTGTTTCGTGGAGAGCCGGTTTGTCAACGCAAGATTCAGGAAGTGATTGCGCCATTAGCTAGGCATCCGGATCTGGATACGGTGGTCCTCGGCTGTACACATTTTCCTTTTCTGAAATCTTATCTGTCCGAGTGCCTGCCCGGGAAGCAGTGGGTGGATTCCGGGCAGGCCATTGCGCGGCGAGTACAGTATTTATTGCATGAAAAGGGCTTTAAGCAGGCTTCGCAGGACACAGTCATTGCCGCAGGTAACGAACATCTTTCTTCGGGTCACGGGGCCACAGATCACGTGTTACATCGGCTGTGTTTCTCCGGAACTCTGCCCGGGCATACGGCATTTGAGACCTATCTTCAGGAGTTGGGTTTTTTCAATTCTGAAATGCACTTGCTGTGATCCCGGCGATCGCTCAGTGGCTAGCCTGTTGATTAATTTGAAATTTCGTTTGGACCAAAGGGTGTAAGTTTTGGGACATGCCGGGTAAGCGAATGCAAAACACCACTACAACAACACGACAATAGGCGCCACTGTGACTTATAAACGCATGGAAATTCCAGAAACTTTCGAGAAACTGTTTCGCAGCAGTCCCTATTTGGATTTGATTGGTCCGGTATACCAGTGCCGGACAAAAGAAGGTTTAGTGATCGGTTTGTCGGTGGAAGAAAAACACTGCAATGCGCGTCAGTCGGTTCATGGCGGTGTGCTCAGTGCGTTGGCTGACATCGCTTTGGGCTACAACGCAGCCTTTCAGACCGATCCACCGACCCCTATTGTCACCGCAAGCCTGAATATCGATTACCTGGGGGTTGCCAAGCGAGGCGATTGGATAGAAGTGCGCACGGAGGTGGGCAAAGTAGGGCGGCGGCTGGCTTTTGCAAACTGCTGTTTTTCGGTGGCAGATAAAACCATCGCCCGTGCCAGTGCTGTGTTTGGTGTGGTTGAAGGCCAAACATAAGCGGCATCCCATGCCAGATGAGTTGGATTTTGGCCCGATACAGGCGTTAGAACTGGTGCCTGAACCCGAACAGAATATTGAACCTGTCTATGTTCTGGATGCTGTTCTCTGCACTGTAACGTCCGTCGGGTTCGAGGTTTCGGCGATCAGTCAGATTTCGCAGACTGATGAACACTTCATTGTCATCATGCTGATATTCATAAGACGCATTCAAGCTCCAGGCGGGATTGTATCCGGCCCTGTTTCCCTTCCACTGGTGCGATATCCCCAACGCATGTCTCGCGTTCAGCGCATAGCGTAAACCGGCATTGGTGCTTAATCTGGGGCTAATGTATGCCGACTGTTTTAGCATGTTTTCAGTGCCGCCTTGGCTTAGCCAGGCCGTATTGAGGTAGGTTTTCCAGGGGCCATTATGATATTGCAGATCTGTTTCGATACCAGAGCGGTAGATGGTGCTGCTGGCGTTGGCCGGTACGCCGTTACCAGTGGTCTCCAGTCCAAGCAGGTTGCGCACCTCTGTGTAAAAGGCATTTGCGACAAAAAAGTACATGCTGTCTTCAAAGCTGTAAGCGACCTCGGTGGTACTGATCTCTTCGGCCTTGATATCAGGGTCAATCGGATTTCCCTGCGAGTCGACATCCCGGTCCTGGCTGAATACCGGCGTGCTGAAGCCCTGGGAATACAGAAACTTCAGGCTTTGCGTATCCGACAGGCTGTAGAGTGCACTTAGGCGTGGCGTTGTCTTGGCGCCATATTTCTGATTATGGCTATAACGCAGCCCCCCAATCCAGCGCCATTTTCCGAGCTGGTAATCGAGCTGAGCGAACTGGGATAACTCATAAGCGCTATTCTTTGGAAAAATTTTGATGTTGGTCTGGTCTGGTGGCAAGCCCCCGACGAACAAGCCAATATCGGCCCCGCCAACGTCATCACTCAATCGGTAATCCTCGGTACTGCGGTCTTCGTACTCGATGCCCGCCAGTAGTTGCAAATCCTGCTGCACTGGATAGCTGGCGTGAAAACCATTGCGCCAGCGGAAGTTGTCCCTGCCGCCGTTGTCGGAACGAAACCTGCCGGCTGAACTCTGAACATTCAGTACTGCAAGCACATTGTCGATTTCGGTAAAGCGATCATACTGGTTATATTCACTGAAAGCTGAAAGGCTCCAATCCCGAAGGACCCAATCATGTTTCAGGGCGAGCAGAAAGCTGCGTTGAACGAAAGTGGATTGATCATTCAGACTTCCAAACGCAGAGGCATCCGTGCGGGATTCAAACGCATGCAGAGTCAAACTGGTTTGATCATGGGCGACATCCAGAAAGGCCGACTTGATGTCTTCAGCAAACCGGAAAGAGCCCTCACCGATGGGATCAAAACCCATGCCATTAAACTCCAGTGCTTTCTCGATTCGCGCCGGATAGCCACGACTGCCTTTTCTTTCTGCGCCGAAGTGCAGCTGCCATTTATCCTGCTGCCAATACTGATAGGTGCTAAAGCCCTTGAGTCCATGTGAACCGGTGGTTAACGCGAGCGAGTCGTTGGCATCTTTGCGGGTCACCACTTTGATGACACCAGCGCTGGCATTGCTGCCATAAATGACGGAGCCAGGGCCCCGGATCACTTCGACATGACTGATCAATTCCGAGGGAATACCGAGCAGGGGGTTATCCGCATGTGAGGGGCTCCATACCGGGGTCTCATCAAGCAGAAACAGTACTTTCTGGTTGGTTAGATCCATCAAGCCGCGCATATGAATGCTGTAATTGCCATTAATGGCGCGCTGCACACTGACGCCGGGAATAAACGTCAATACGTCAATGAGAGTGTGCAGACCCAGATTCTCCATATCGCGCATTTCATAGCGGGAGACAATACCGGGAGCATTGATCAATCGCTCTGTTTCCGTCGAGGCAACAGAGACCAGAAGCAGGTCCTGCAATGGCATCGAAAACAGGGGGTCGGTCGGAGTACCGTCGCTGGTTTTTGCGTTGAGGCTTCCTGAAATGATGAGGACTATCAAGGCCGGAATCAATACCAGATCAAATCGCAATATGGCTATCTCTCATATGTGTTTAACGACCAGCTTGGGCCAGCCAGATAACTTGCCTGGTTTTACCTACAATATAGATCATCATCAGGATTCGACAGCCCTTAAAGCGTTCAGCCATATTAATCAGCTATGTGAGCGTAGCCTGATGTCGTTTGGATCGGGGCGACTAAATTGCCTTAGCCAAGAGAACGCTGTTTTTCTTTTCACCGGTATATCCGGGACGGTTTTAGCAGTACAATCGTTTCGCAGAAACATGCTGAGGCTGCAACTTGTTTGCTGCAGTCGAAATTAGGTAAATCAATTACCAAGGCAATTTCCAAGGGGTTAAGAATGCTAAGAGCAGAATATCAAACAAGAGGTCCGGTTCCTCAGGACGTGATCGAGGCCGTTAATTTCGAGCCACCAGAGTTGAAGGAAGGCGAGGTACTGCTGGAGCTATTGGCCTCGCCAATTAACCCATCCGACGTGCTGACCCTTACGGGTCAATATGGCATCCTTCCACCGCTACCCGCGATTGGCGGTAATGAAGGCGTTGCCAGAGTCGCTGAACATGGTCCCGGCGTTTCGGCACCGGCGATTGGTCAGACGGTTCTGTTACCCGTGGGCATTGGAACCTGGGCAACGCATATGGTTGCCAAGGCCAAATCTCTGATACCACTGCCAAACGAGGTCGATCCGATTCAGATGTCCATGGTGACGGTCAATCCTCCTACCGCCTACCTGATGCTGAGCGAATTTGTCGATCTTCAGGCTGGCGATTGGGTAATACAAAATGCCGCCAATTCCGGGGTAGGGAGCTATCTGATTGCCTTGGCAAAAATGCGTGGTTTGAAAACCGTTAATGTTGTTCGGCGCGAATCGCTGGTCGCTCCATTGTTGTCGGTTGGCGCCGATGTGGTGCTGGTAGATGGTGTTGTGGACGGACGGAGTTTGGCTGAGCGCGTTAAGGAAGCGACTGGTGGTGCCAGTATTATGTTGGGTATAGATGCCGTTGGTGGAACCGCCACTGCAAGGCTCGGAGATGCCCTGTCCGAAGGTGCGACCTTAGTGAATTATGGCGCGATGAGCGGAGAGCCTTGCACTTTGGCTCCGGGCGTCATTATCTTTAAGGATGTGACGGTGCGCGGTTTCTGGCTGGCGAAATGGTTCCGAACCGCGACACCTGAACGGCAGCAAGAAGTCTATGGCACTCTGACCGGGCTCATCGCGACCGGAAAACTGGTGGCGCCTGTCCATGCGACCTACGGGATCGCGGATATTAAGGAAGCCGTTACGGTAGCCGCCGGTGGTGAACGCAATGGTAAAGTGGTGATGGTCGCTGATCATTTGCTGAGATAGTGCAAAAGTCGTATTGATATTGACAGATGATATTTACACTGTATAGTTTTGCCTTGAATTTACAGTGTAAATATTCTGTGCCTTTTATGGTGTATGCGAGGTGCAGGTTTTCCAAGAAGGAAGATTGAGCCATGAAGAATCTTGCGATCAGCTTCAGTACGATGTTGCTGTTGTCGAGTGCGTTGGCGCTGGCGGATAATGCGTCAGGCCAATCAGGCTGGTTAAGTGACTGGGAGAGTGCGGGCCAGGATCAAGGGGTCAGCGCCGAATGTCGTCAGCACAAAACCAAAATCAATCAATGCCGGTTTACCTATACGACTGATGTGTCTGTCGCCGCATTGAGTTCTGTCATCATGGACGTGGATCGCTTCACCGAATGGGCGGAAAGCGTCAGTTTATCCCAGCGTGTGTTTGAGCAGGAAGACCCTTCGCAAACCTATGTGTATACAAATTACGATTTCGTTGGGGCCTACGACCGTGATGCCGTAACCCTTTACACGCCCGAGTACGATGCGGACAGCAAGCGTATGCGCATTACCTTCCAGACGGTAAAGCGCGATCTGCCAAACCGGGATTTGCGCCTCGTACGCTTTCCCTTAATGGCGGGTTACTGGCAGTTTACCGAGTTGCCATCCGGGAAAACGGAGATAGAGCATCTGAGTTTTACCTTGCCGGGAGGCGCGGTCCAGAAGACGCTTTATTATCTGTATAATGTCGCGTATGTGGATGCTTCATTTGTGACTGTTCGTGCGCTGGAAAGACAGGCGCGTAAACAGGAATATCAGCAGGTGGCCGGCCTTCCAGATTAACACTGAGTGCAGAGCTTGTGAGTTGCCCCAGTGATGATCAGCTGCCGTCCGACATGAAGCATTGTCAGCGCAGATACGCACAGCTTGAATAAGGACAGAGTACAGATTTGAACAAGGCCAATTCTTCCTATCATCATGGCGACCTTAAGGCCGCATTGATTTCCGCTGCGGAAACCATTTTGAAAGAGCATGGGCTGCAAGCCCTGTCTTTACGAACGATCGCCGCCCAAGTCGGTGTCAGTCACATGGCGCCGTATGCGCACTTCAAAAACAAGACGGAGCTGTTCCAGGGCATCGCCGCTTCGGGGTTCAAAGCCATGGCGCAGCGCATGGAACAGGTACCTGATAGCCTCTCGCCCGAGCAGCGCATATTGGCCTATGGCACTCAGTATATTGAGTTTGCGTTGGCCAATGCACCTTTGTACCGACTGATGCTGGCGCAGACGCAGGAGACCGGGCCAGATAAAGTTGATAAGGGTGCGGGGCATTTGTCGGAAGAGCTAACGCTTGCCAGCAGAAGACCTTATGACTTGCTCGAGAGGGAGTTTTCCCGCTTGATTAAAGACAAAACCTTACGCAGAATCCGCACCCAAGGTGCCTGGGCAATGGTCCATGGCATGGCGGCCCTGATCATCGACGGGCACTTGAGTATCCCCAAGGGGATGTCGGTGAATGCCTTCCTTGCCAAGGCCGCGATGCACTAGAACTTCCCCGGGCCATATGCGCATCGCCAAACGTACTCAGGAATGCCAATTGGCATTGGTCATCCATGGTGTCTGGACAGGTGGTTTTTTGCGATAACCTCTTCAGACAGGCATGAAATGTAAAAGCATCGATATGCTGACGGCCAGAATCAGTATCGCACTCAGTATGTATAGCATCAGCCTGGGCTGACGATTTTGCGCCGGATCGTCTGTATTTGCCCGCCTTTTTCGTTCTTCATCGATATGCGTGACCAGCAATTTCATATTGCGGACATTTGCCTTGAATGCGACATCGGCAATATCACCAGCGATCGGCACCAGACCGATCAGCCAGTCCAATGCAATATTGCGGAGCATTTTGAATTTCAGGCTTCGGGGTACACCAATTTTTGAGGCTTCGAACAGGATCGTCAGCGAAATCAGGAGTCCGATAGTTTCGCCCAGTATCGGAATGAGGCCTATCAGTGCATCGACGCCGAATCGAATCCGGGTAAAGGGGATACGGAATTTGCTGTCGCTAAGTTCCGCAATCCTGTCCAGACGTTTTAGCGTCGCCATCAGCTGAGCGTCAGAGAGTTCGTCTTTCATATCCGCAGGGATTCCCGTCAAGCTTATCAGAATTGCAAAGTATCGCCTTATTTCGTTTCGAATCAAAGGCGCGGTTTGTCAGTTCCAAATACTTCCAGTCTAAACTTTAGAACCGGCCACAGTAGTGCTATGTTGTACATTAAATGATCGATTCATGGCAGGAGTTGTTATGCCCATCAATGTCAATGGTGCACCTTCTTACCCGGTCGGGGGAAGTGCGCGAAGCGATAGTGTTTCCACGGGCTTTGAGCGTGTCAGTTCCGGGAGGCGTATCAACAGCGCTGAGGATGATGCCGCAGGCTTGGCCATTGCCAGCCGTTTCTCAAAGGAAATTGACGGTCTGGCTGTGGCGGCACGCAACGCCGGGGACGGGATTTCGCTGACACAGGTGGCGGATGGCGCACTTCAGAATCTGAGTGACAATGTTGCGCGTATTCGCGAACTGGCGCTGGGTGCCGCTAATGGTGCGCTGAATGATCAGGACCGACAGGCACTGTCCGCAGAAGCTGAGCAGTTGACTGAGGAAAACCGGAATATTCTGGAAAACACCACGTTTAATGGTGTCTCCCTGTTTGATAATCAGGACTCGTTGAGTTTTCAGGTGGGACCGAATACCGAAGACAATCTGAGCGTAGAAGGGAATAATCTGAATGGAGCGCTGGACGCCTTGGGTTTAAATGACGTAGATATCGGGACACAGGCGGGTGCGGCGGAAGCCTTGGGCACACTGGATGAAGCGGCACAGGCAATCAGGTCGCAAGCCAGTGAATTTGGCGCGCTGGCCAATCGATTTGAGTCTACGGCGGATGCTCTGGAAACCACGCGCATCAATAACAGCGAAGCCCGCAGCCGGATCGAAGATGCTGATCTGGCTGAGGAGCTGGCGAACATCTCGGCCGGGCAGGTGCAGGACCAGATTGGCATAGCGGTGCAGGCCCAGGCCAATACCAATCAGGATTTTGTGCTGCAATTGCTGCAATAGGGCTGCGGCCTAAAATACCTTGGTCGCCGCTTCGGTGCATTCCGCACGGTCCGGAAAACTCTTGCAGCGGACTTTCTTCAGCAGTTTAAGCATTTTCGGGTTGTAGATGCCGGCGGTCGCCAGATCATTTCTGGCCCGGGTAAAGACATTGTCCCAGTGGTAGAAATCCTGCAAGGGAATATCAAACCAGTATTTATCGGGAACGGGCTCCTCATAATCACGAATGGTTTTTACGATGGACAGGTGCGAATCGGCAACAAATTCGCGTGATTTCTGTCCGGCATCCTCCGGAAAGTTTTCCCAGCGGCCGACCAGTTGCATGGTAGCCATCGCAAAGGGATAGCGGCTGATGCCTCCATTGGGTTCCAGCCCTTGGTATAACTCCAGTCCTTCATAGACAATCAGGGGAGCAACGGTATAGTCCACCTGCTTGGTATTGAATTGGTGGAACATGCCTGCAAGGTCTGTTTCCACCGCAATCATGCCGTTCTGCTCAATCAGGTAATCACTTTCTTCAATACCCTCCAGAATACTGATACGGCGTCCAACCAGGGCTTCGGGGCGGGTCATGGCGCGATCGGTGACGAAGGCGTGTAGACCACCAATGAATACGATGCCCATAATCTCGTACTCTCCAGAGCGCATCAGAGGCTGGGCTTCGGTTTGAGCAAGGGACTGAATGACCTGGCCAAGATGCTTCTCGTCAGGAATGGCGCCAACGGCGTTGATCGAGCCGGTGAAATGATTGTACTTGCGGGCTCGAAAATCCGGCAGGTTAATCAGGTCGCAATGTCCTGCATCGAACTGGGCACTGGCCTCCTGTTCATCCTTGTAATATTCGGTGCTTAACTCGATGCCCCAGCGCAGGGCCCGGATCTTGTAATCATCGACCATCTGTTTGGCGGGGCCCGCCGCTCCCAGCACATCAAATACACACCAGTGAATACGGGTCAGATGTTGCTCGCTTGCAGCCGTCGTTGAAGCTGTCGCTGCCATTGTCGTGATGCTGAAAAACAGTCCGGTCAAACAGCACAGTACTGCCAAAAGTCTTTTCGACCCGTACAGTGACGCGGGTGGGTGGGGGAGTGAAAACCGGTCGTTAGCCATGAGACGCCTCCTTTCCTGGTCAGGACATGCCATTGCGCTTAAGCGCGCTATGTGAATTTAGGCACGTGTCTGGAGAGGATGCAAGTTTTTGCGGATGTGAACAGAATCATGGCCTCGCCATGGCAATAGAATGTTTCGCTTCAAATCTCGAAAGTGCGTAGCTATCGGCCTGTATTTGGTTACAATACTTGCCCACCGATCATGATTCAAACGGAACCCGTTCATGCACTTTATCCTTCATCACTACCCCATGTCACCGTACTCTGAAAAAATCCGGGCCATGTTTGGCTATACCGAAATGGAGTGGGATTCCTGCCTGACCTCCGAAGCCCCGCCCAGAGGCAAACTGGATTTGCTAACCGGAGGGTATGGCCGCATACCGGTTGCGCAGGCAGGTTCGGATATCTATTGCGATACCAATATCATTGCGGATGAGATAGCACAGGCGAGTAAACAGACGGCTTTGGCAAATGCCTTGCTCAATGAAGATGACCTGGCACAACGGCAGTGGTTTGAAAGCAAGTTGTTCTTCGCGTGTGTGAACAGGGCTTTTTCAGCAACTTTGCTGAAACGCATCGCGAAAGAAAAGGGGGTCTGGAATCTGGCCAAATTTCTGAAGGACCGGATTCAAATGGGCTTCAAGGCGTCAATTCCGATGGGCAGTCCGAAATCTGCACCCAAATATATCTCGCGAGCGATAGAGGATATTACCGGCGTGGTAGCTGAGCAGTCCTATCTGGCCGGGGAGTCTCCGGGTGTGCTGGATTTTGCCGCATATCATTGCTTTTGGTTTCTGGTCGAGGTTGGTCAGAAAAATGATCTGGATGCCCATCGACACGTGCAGGCCTGGTATCAACGCATGGCGGCCTTCAGTTCAGACCCGGTGAATGAACTGGCCATCGAAAGTGCCTTGGCGGAGGCCCAGAAGACAGAGCCAAAGCCTCTGGAACAAAGGTTCCTGCAGGACCACAGAATCGGCAGTGATATTGTCATTGCGCCCAACGATTATCGGCAGGTTCCGGTGTCGGGTATCCTCGCGGGGGTGGATGAAACACGTTGGATCGTGCAGCGTGATCATCCGGAAACCGGGCGTTTGCATTTGCATTTCCCGAGCCACGGAGTGGATGTCACACTTCGTTTGCCGAAAGACCCTGCCGTCACGCCCGCTTAGCCGGCAAGCAATTTGTTGTGGGGGCCCCGAATCAGAAAATCGAAGCGGGGCGGGTTCAACTTTCGAGAATGGTTTCGAAACCACCGAAGATCATGCGCATACCATCGAATGGCATGGCATCAGGGCCCATTGCCTTGAAGCGCGGGTCCTCCATTGCCAAGGGCATGCCCTTTTCGCGCACGGCTTTGGATGGCCAGGTAATCCAGGAAAAGGCAACATTCTCGTCGTCTTCACGCTTCACTGCCATACTGAAGGAAGTGATTTTGCCTTCCGGCACATCGTCTCCCCAGCATTCGACACATGAAAGTGCGCCATGGTCCTTGAAGACTTCGGCGGCGATTTTCGCCATTGCGATGTAAGCCTCTTTGTTGGCTTTCGGAACCGGGGTAATAAATCCATCGACATAGTGCATCAGTATTCTCCTTTCTGGGGTGGGTTACGACGGCTGTTGCATCTGCTTCGCCGCCACTGCGTAACAGGGGTTTATATGTGTTGATCAATCAGGATCAGATTGCCATCCGGATCACTCAGCGTCAGACTGCCCGGGCCGCTGGTGTCGGGTTCGACTTCCGATTGCAGGGTCAGACCTGCAGCTTTCAGTGCCTCTTGAATAGCGCGAACGTCGGGCCCGGACTTGGTTAAACTGGCGTTCTGATCCCAGCCGGGATTAAAGGTCAAGATGTTCTGTTCAAACATGCCCTGAAAAAGACCGATCAGATGGTCGCCGTTTTTCATGATCAACCAGCTTTCCGCTTCGTCGCCACCAAATACCTTGAAGCCGAGTTTCTCGTAAAACTGTCGGGAAATCGCAATGTCCCTGACCGCCAGACTGACGGAAAATGCGCCCAGTTGCATGTTGTTCTCCCTCATCATTTGTCTCACTCGTACTGGTTCAGGCAATGGCGAGCATCAGCTCCGACAGCACTTTTCCGGCGTCTCTGAAGACAGGCCAGCCATCCCCCGGCAATACGGCCTGAAGCGTGGAGATGGATGCCAGTCGGCTGACACTCTCTATGGCCGCGGCCTTGTTTTTGAGCTTGGCGTCCGGCAGTAAACACAAGCTGCCACCCTTGTGCGCGCGAATCAAATCACCGGTGACAAGCGTATCTCCATCAAGTACGAAGGCCAGCTCGCCTTCGGTTTTGGAACCTGACAGGGTGTAGACATCCAGATCCCGGAAAAGTTTTTCGTTATCGCCAAGCCAGCGTGCGCAGAGGATCGGGAAGTTGTTCTGTTCCGATGCGGGCCCCCAGATTTCTGCGCCGGTTAATTGTGCGAGCGCCTCGGCATCGCGAACATGATCCGAATTGGAAATCAGTATCAGACTGGCCCCGCCTAGCGACATGAGGTGCTGTGTATCGTGCGCTGACAGCGGAAGTGGGTCGAAGACAATATTGCCTTCCTCCCTGAGCCAAAGATAGCTGTGAAAATCGATGTTGCGTGTTTCGTCGAATTGGGTCCAGCAATACAGACTGTCTTTGTGAAGCTGTTTCATGGCGGCCTCCTGTCGGAATAATGTTTAGGGTTTAAGGCTGTCGTAAAGCGTCACCATGGGGGCCTGGCTGACCTGGATGACACCGCGTTTCGGACGGTCGAGGTCAATGATGATGAATACAATCAATGTGATCAAGAGCGATACCAGCAACAAGGGGACGGAGATGCGTTTGCCGCTGAGCCCGGAGGAATACCCCATGATGCCGCCGGAGGAGACGAATACGATAAACAACAGCAGCAGGACGGCTTCCGGCACATGCATTTGCAGCAGGGCATTACGCTTGCCCTGCGTGTCAATCACATCATTCAGTGATTTTATGAATGCACCGGTGGTGACGGGTCTCGGGTCGATGTCGGTGGCATTGACGGCGAGTTGCCATAGCGCATTCTGTGTCTGAAAGATTTTTTCGTCATAGCTGCGACGTGCTTCCTGACGCGTCAGGTCGAGCTGACCGATGGCGACACGTAACTCGACGTATTCCAGAAACAGGAGCTTGGCCTCTTCCCGCAGATTGTCAGGCAATAGCTCAACGCGCAGCACGGCGGTACCGATGGCATTGGTTTCGTCAATCAATGCCATATTGCGACTGTCGAAGCGTTGCATCGACATGCTGAAGGTAAAGCCCAGCAGCAGGGCAAGTAAACCCAGGATGCTGGCCTGCACGGAACCGGTCAGCGCCTTGACCTCGTCATCCGTTCGGGCCTGCACATAGCAACCCACCTTAAAGCCCGCCTCACTGCACAGTACGATGGCGAAAAAAAGTATGCCTGCAATGACTACGCTGCTGTACCCGTATAGCAGTTCGAATTCGTTCATGTTTGCTCCTGAAGTGTTGGCAAGGCGGCCTATTGGGCCAGTGGGGAAAGAGTATCTGGCTCAGCTACCAAAGAATGTCAGGCTGAGGTAAAGGTAGAGCAGGTAGGCCAATAAAAGCACCGCACCTTCGCTGCGGCTCAGAATGCGTTTTGTGAACAGAAAGAGTAACAGCAGCAGGGCGGTCCCGAATACCACCCATTGGTCAAACTGCATGATTCTTTCGTGTACCGGTAAGGGTTGCAGCAGAGCTGAAATACCCAAAATGCCAAGGATATTGAAGATATTGCTTCCGAGCACATTGCCCACCGCGACATCCGCCTGTTTACGAATAGCCGCAATCAGCGAAATTGACAGCTCGGGCAGGGAGGTGCCCACCGCAACCAGCGTCAGGCCTATCAAGGCTTCAGATACCTGGAAATAAGTCGCAATGCCGATGGCGCCGGTCAGCAACAATTGAGAACCGCCGATCATGAGTACCAGACCGAGCACGATGGCCCCGGCAATGCCAAGCGTGTTTGAAGGCAGCGTGGTGACGGCTTCGCTTTCCGCCTGATGCAGATCACCTGATGGCAGGTGCTGTGTGCGCTCGGTTCGATAGGCCCAAACCAGATAGCCGGCCAGAGACAGAATGAATATTGCAGCGTCCGTGGTGCTGACATGCTGGTCGATAATCAGCACCAGAAACAGCGCTGTGGCGGCGACCATGATCACGGCATCTCGCCATAGCACCAGTGGTTTGGCCGCCAGCGGTGTGATGATTGCGCAGAGCCCGAGAATCAGCAGGATATTTCCGATATTGCTGCCAACGACATTACCAACAGCAATGTCCGGGCTTGAACTCAGGGCGGCATCGATCGACACCACCAGCTCTGGTGCCGAGGTTCCGAAACCGACAATCACCAGACCACTCAGCAAAGGGGAGACGCCGAGACGTTTTGACGTCGCCAGCGCTCCGCGGATCAAAGCTTCTCCGCCAAAGGTCAGCAGCAGCACCCCCAAACCGAGATAGAAGGCATTTTGCATCTAGTAGTCTCCGGGCCATTTCGAAGCCGTGTCAGGGGTTGAAGAGCCTGCGGTTCAGGCAAGCCATGTGCTGGGAGCATTCTATGCTTAATTGGCAGCGGGAGAATACAGAAACAATGCTTCAGTGAAGGTAATTCGATTCGTTGTGGTCGCTGTGAAGCTCTGTTTAAACTGATCCAGGTGCATCATCCGGCCGTGAATAGTGTCAGTATGGTGACGATGGCGGCCAAACCCAGCGCGGCGGCGATTACCTGAACCAGTCCGTCGCGCTCCAGTAGTCCCATTCCCATCATGATCACGATGGCGGCCGGTGCCAGATTGGTCAGAGGAAGAGGGATGGCAATGATGCAGCCGAGCAGGGCCAGGACAATGCCATTGATACGGTCGACGATGGGCGCTTCGGTAAAGTGCCAGCGTGGCCGGATATAGCGTTCAATTTTACGCACTCTTGGAGCTACGCTCAGTAACGCGGATTTCACCTTGTCCGGCGGTAACTGTCGATCAAGAATAAAACGCGGCAAGCGGGCCTGCCGTAATCCAAGCGCCATTTGCGCGCCAAGCGCAATCACCAGCAGGCCGGAGATAATTGAAATCAGCGGCAACACGTTAAACACAGCAATCAGGATCAAAAGCATACCGAATGAGCGATCGCCCAAACCTTCTGTCAGAGTGCGCAGACTGACATTGGCATGGTCACTGCGTTCGGCGAGCGAACGCAGGACTTCAGAGGTCCGGCTGCGGGTTTCGTTTGGGACTGAAAACAGGGGCGCAGGTTCGGGTTGACTGGTCAAGGGGCTTCGTTTTGCCTCCGGGGTGATGATGGTTGCGGCATGCCTGGAATTTAAAGGTGCAAGGCAGAGCAACGCCGATGGTGCGATAGTCGTCTGCGATCGCTCCAGTATAACGCAAGACTACTGGTCTGTGCGGCCTGAATGAAGCCCGGTTAACCGGCAGGCGATGCCTCATTTTTTTTAAACTGTACTACGCTTGTTGGTGCAACAACGTGTTCAGCAACAGATAGGTCTCGGGATTATGATCAGGATTATTTTCGCATCTGCTGTATTGGTATTCGCATCGTTGGCCAGTGCCAAGGATTTCACTTTACTCACTTCCGAACCTGCGCGTAAGGCCAAGCAGGAAGTCAGCGTGGAAGAGCTCTTTATCGAGGTGATTCAGGAAGTGTTCAAGCGTTCCGGCATGAATGTCCGGGTGGAACAGGGGCCCTGGATCAAGGCACAGCGCAGAGTTGAGCGCTCTGTGCCAGAGGATCGGTATCTGATCGCACCGCTGACGCGAATTCCAGAGCGTGAAGACAAGTACGACTGGATTATCCCGCTTCGCTCTTACACACTTCAGTTTGTGACCGTAGACAAGTCTGTTAATTTGTCTGATCTGGAAGCGCTAAAACAACAGGAAGTCTGTGTCCTGCGCGAGTCGGCAGCCGAGCAGAAACTCAAGGAATGGGAGTTTCCGGATATTCTGAGCCGGGTGCAGGAACAAAAATGCTACAAGGAGCTACGGTCCGGCAAACGCAAAGTCGTGCTGGCTCATGGTGAACGTGCCGCGAGAGCGCTCTACGAGCAAGTGGGTGGTAAGGTAGACGAATTGATCTTTGGGCGTCCCTTCACTGAATATACCGTGTATCTGGCGGCCACCAAGGCATCGATTACGGAACCTGTTAAAGAGCAGCTGTTGCAGTCTCTGGTTGGGATGAAGATCGACGGTACTTACGACAAGATTTTCGCCAAGTACAAATGACCGAAACAGGATCAGCAGGGCTTTAAGTTTTTTCATATCCCCGATCGAGCGCAATCTCTGTTGGCTATTCTGTCTCCCCGGCACTGAATCCTGAGCATTCGGTGCCGTTGCATGTTAGTCTGATTCTCCATCAATAGCCGTCAAAAATCAGGCTTGCAAGAGGGAATGCATGACAGAAAATAATGGACAACCTCCGGAAAAGTCACCGGCCAAGGATGCCAAGGGCGTGAGTCGTGAAACCAAGAATATGACTTCGATGTCATCCAACTATCGGAGCTCGCGCGACGCGTTGGGCACAGGAAAGCTCGCCGTGGATGGGGTGCTTGCTGTCACGGATATTGTCGAAGACATGCATCAGACGATTGTGAGCATGGCTGGGGCGCTTGGAAAGTCTGAAAGCGGTCGTACGTCCGGTATTAGCGGTCTTGTTTATCAGAGTATCAGAAGCATATCCGGGTTGGTCGGGAGTGCGATGGCTCTGCCGCTGCAGCATTTGTCTGAACTGGCCGATGACCGCCCTTCCTCTCGGGAACGAGAGGCCATACTGGGGGCCATCAATGGCGTGATGGGTGATTATCTGGCCTCTTCCGCCAATCCACTCGCCATCAGTATGCAGTTCAGGCGCGATGGCCGCACTCTTGATAGAGCGGCGCTGGCTGAACAGCTGCGCAGTAGCAATGGACGACTGTTGATCATGGTGCATGGTCTTTGCATGAATGATCTGCAATGGCAACGCGAAGGCCATGATCATGGTGCGATTCTGGCCGCAGAGCATGACCTTTCGTCTGTTTATCTGCACTACAATTCCGGCAAGCATATTTCTGACAACGGCCGGGAGTTTTCCGAATTGTTGCAAATGCTGGTCGATATTTCTGATGTTCCCCTGTCGCTGAATCTTTTGGCGCACAGCATGGGAGGGCTAGTGTCACGCAGTGCTTTTTATTATGCGCAGTCTGTCGGACACACATGGCCGGAGCAAACTGAAAAGCTCATTTGCCTTGGCACGCCGCATCATGGAGCGGCGCTGGAGAAAGGCGGTAACTGGCTTGAAAACATACTGAAAGTCAGTCCCTAAAGCGCGCCGTTCGCCAGGCTGGCCAGATTACGCAGCGCCGGCGTGACCGATTTGCGCTATGGTTTTGTGCGCTCAGAAGACTGGCACGGAAAAGATGCGCATGCCTTGTCCGAGGCGCCGCTGAATGTGCTTGCTTTACCGGACGGTGTGGACGCGTACGCCATTGCGGGCACGATACGCAAAGAGGCCGGCAAGTTTGATGAGCTCATTGTTGGCGACGGACTGGTGAATGTTGCCAGTGCGCTGGGACACCACAAACTCAAGGAAAAAACGCTCGGCTTTGCCGGAGACCGGCAGTGGATTCTGCGCGGCGTCAATCACATGGCATTGTTGAATCATCCCGAGGTTCTGGAAGTGCTGAAACAGATATTTTCCATCCAGGGCGCTTTGCGCTGAATGCAAATTTCCTTACTGCCTGATCGCCCTTAGCGCAGAATACATATCCACACCCAGCACTTCAAAGTCCTGCTGCTCGACAATGTCGAACCCCAGTTTTTCGAGCATAGGGGCATAGTCATAGATGCGATGCACGGCATTCCCTGCCGCGAGGAAAAAAGCACTGGCGGCGGCATACCAGTAAAGATTCTGGAAGCCCTGTTTGAGCAGGTTGCCCTGACCGGGTTTGAAATCACCAATGACCATGGCGCCGCCCGGATTGCAGTGTCGGGCCAGATGCTGCAAAAGAAGCGTCATCTTGTCCCGGTCAAAGACATTCAGGAAAAAGTTCGCGACCACTACGTCATAATTCCCGAAGTCTTCGAACTTCAGGATATCGCCCAGAATGGTGTCTATGTTGAGCTCTGCTGCATTTGTTTGATTCGCCACATTTTTTTGCAGTCTGGAAAGCATGGTAGGGGAGATATCCACGACGGTAACCTGAGCGCCCAACGAAGCGGCATGAATCGCATCTTTTCCAAGACCGGCACCGGCTATCAGCACGTTGGATTCAGGACCGAGCGTATCCTGACGAAGCATCGCCAGCTTGCAATTGTGAATCGCATTGCCACTGTAGGCTTTACTCAGCGCATCGTAGGCCGGGCCGACCAGTTTGTATTTATCGAGCATTACGGGAACTTTAAAAGAAGTGAAGTTGAAGGCACATCTGCGGTGCCAGTCTAACGTTCCGGGAGTGGATGTGGAAGGGTTGATCGCCGGAAATTTCGCCCCGATAGCCGTATTAAACCCAGGCTTTGCCTAGTGTTTGGGTCCTCGCTAACATCACTTAAGTGTAATTAAGCCAAAGGTTATTCCGTGACTTTGGCTTTTTTGCTGTTCGGCCTTTTGGAAGTTGAAGCGGCGTTTGCTTCTGTCAGGTGGCGATGTCGCGTGTCATTTTTGCCGCAGGCCTCTCCCAGTATCACCGCGGTATATTCTTCCGGTGCTTCGGAAGGCGCCCAGTGGCCACAGTCAGGCACAACCCTGACACTCCGCGGGTGCATTAGACTGGCCTGATGGCTTGCCACATAAGGGTCGTTTTCACCCCAGATCAAATCGATCGGAACCTGCTCTGACAAGCGCTTGAGGCGCGCCTGCCAGGGGATAAACTTATCCATATCGGCACTGCGATACAGCTTCAGGATATGAAAGCGCGTGCGCCATTGGGTAAGTTTGCCTTCGTATACCCGTCGCAGACCCGTCTCGCTTAAACGGCGAGAGCCACGTTTGAGTTCGAGTTTGAATATGGGCCAATTCATGACCAGCATGGAAAGTTCACCCAATACCGGAGTACGCCAAACGGTGGCCCATTCATGCCAGGTGTAGAGGTGACTGAAAGGAAAGTCGCCGCCAATGATGCGCTTTACCTTGTGCGGATATTTACAGGCCCAGAGCAAGCCGAAAATTCCGCCCCAGTCATGTATGACGAGATCCAGCGGTGTGGGCAGTTCAAGCTGTTCAACCAATTGATCAACGAACTCGGCATAGTCATCCAGTTCGTAGCGAAAATCTTCGGGTAAGCCGCTACGAAAGAATCCCGGCATGTCAGGGGCATAGCAAGTGTAGCGGTGTTTTACCTGTTCGATAAGACCGTCCCAGAGTTCCGCCGAATCCGGCACGCCATGCAGCATCAGCAAAGGTTCGCCGCTACCCACCTGATTGACAAAAATAGGCGTTTGATTGAAATCGATAAACATGCGCCACTCCCTAGGCATTGAATGTGGAACGTAAGAAACGGCCAAAGTTCCGGGTCTTACCCAGCTCAGGCGTAAACTCCGTACCATTGTAGGCAGCCTGACCATTGATAAACACATGCTCGATGATACCGTCGTTGCGATTTACCATGCGTTCCAGGCCATCAAAGCCTTCCATGGGAGCTTCGTGATATGCATCGAGTGGCTGATCCAGCTTTTCCGGATTGAGTATCACCAGATCGGCACGATCGCCTTCGCGAATCTTGCCTGCATCCAGTCCGAACCAGTCGGCCAGTTCGCCGGTCAGCCGGTAGATTGCCTGTTGTGGCGTCAGATCATGTTCGTCCCGGCGGGATTTTTGCCAGGCCATCTTCAGCAAGCGCAGAGGAAAGTTATAGAAGGCCATGTTGCGAATATGCGCACCGGAATCGGCAAAGCTGATCAGGCTGTCGCGGTTTTTGACAATACGGTCGAGCACTTTGGGGCGAGCATTGGCGATCACGGTATGCCAGCGTAGTTTATTCCCGAATTCCACCACCAGATCGAGAAAAAGATCGGCCGGGTGCAATCCCCGTTGATCGGCCACTTCACCAAAACTGCGGCCTTCAAGCGTGGTATCCGGGCAGCCGACAATCGTGGCATCATGAAAATCGCGTTGCCAGACGCGGCTGCCCCACTTTTTGTCGTAGTCTTTGCGAAAACGGCGCCGGTAGCTCTCGTCTTTGAGCAGACTGTTGCGCTCCAGTTCATCCTGAAGATGCAAGGCTGCCTCGCCGGCACCGAACTCTTCGAATACCACCAGATCCATGCCATCGGCATAGACCTCAAAAACGTTGGGTAGTGCCTGCCACTTGAAGTCGGCTCGCAGCCAGTTAAACAGTCGGGTAGCGGGAATGATGGCCCACACGGTGCCGGGCGTCGCCTTGGCATCCATCAGGGTGATCAGAGTGGTTTTCAGTTTCTTGCGCCAAAGTCCGAGGCTTTCAAAAAAGAATAGGATGGTGTTCCATTTGGTGACGATATTGGGTGCCCCCTGATGGATACGGCCATATTTGCGCAGCACTTTGTTGAGTCGGCGAAACTCCTTCCAGCGGGCATACGTGGAGGGTAGGGACGCGCTGCGATAACGATCACCGTCCACTTTGTCCCACTTGGTGGTCATGGTTGATAAACCCAACAGGCCTTGCTGAAGTCCGTCCTCAAGCAAGTCGCACATGTGCTGCAGTTCTTCCTCGCTGGGTTCTGCCTTGCGATCCGTGGCCCGGCCGAGGCCCATCACCTTCGTGCGTAAGTCCGAATGACCCAGATAGCTGGCAATATTCGGCCCCAGCGGCTGCTGATCAAAATAGCGGATGTAATCCTCCACCGAATGCCAGGTTTTGGTCTTTTCCAGAATCGGCAGCACCTGCTCGCGCGGCACACTTTCGACGCGTGTAAACAGGTCTGAACAATCCAGTGCTTCGCTCAGTATCATGCTGATAGAGCAGGAGCCTATCAGGGCGGTGGTTACGCCATGCCTTACCGATTCTTTCAGAGCAGGGGCGGCCATGACTTCGGCATCGTAATGGGTGTGAGTGTCCAGAAAACCGGGCGTCACCCACTTACCGCTGGCGTCAATTCGCTGACAGTCGGCGGGCACGTCGAGAGGTGTGGTAGAGACACGCTGAATCCGGCCCTCGGCGATCAGCACATGCGCTTTGACCGGGTCGACACCGGTGCCATCAAAATACCAGCCGTTTTCGATAAGGGTTTGCGTGCCCATGTTGACTCCCGAGGAAGGTGTTGTCGGTGGCAAGCAGGGGTGTCGCTTGCATGAAAGTCCTTATCTTAGGGAATACTCTCACTCTATACTTGATAAAATGCGACACTAATTGATTAAATACGACAGATATTTGAATTGACGCAGGAGAGGCCAGTGGCGGCCCATTTTAGTCGTAGTGCTTCACTGATGGGTTTTTTCGAATTGGTGGAAGAACTCGATGGTGATCCCCAGGATCTTTTGGCGAGTTGTGCGATACCTTCTGCATGGCTGGAAACCGATGACAATCTGATTCCTTCCGAAAAGCTGGCCGAGTTACTGGGGCGCTCTGCCAGTTCACTGGCGTGTGAGGACTTTGGCATGCGCCTGGCCCGCCTGCAGTCCCTGAGTATGCTGGGGCCAGTGGGGCTGCTGGTACAGCAATGCGAGACGCTCGGTGAGGCTTTGTCGCAACTGCAGCGTTTTCTATATATTCACTCACAGGCGGGATTGCTCCAGGTCGATACTCGCCAGGATACGTGTCTTGTCAGTTTCGCGCCTCTGGTGAGCTACGAAGGCCGTGATCGTCAGCTGATTGATCTGACCCTGATGGCAGGCCTGAGCATGTTGAGTGAGTTGGCACATCGCACCATCCCTCTGCAGCACGTCTATTTTTCCTATCGCCGACCAGACAATCTTGAACCTTACCGGCAAGTGTTCGGTTCCGGTGTGCAATTTGAAGCCGAAGTCAGTGGTGTTGCTCTACCAGCATCGGTATTGAACTGGCCGTTGAAGCCGGAGCGCGCCAGAATTCAGGCGCTGGTTCAACGTTATATTTCGAGCATTGAAGCCGCGCACCCGGCTCAGCTTGAAAGTCAGGTGAGGGCCCTGATTCGTCAGCTTCTGCCTTTGGGGCAATGTCGACTGGCGCAATTGGCCAGCGTGTTGCAGCTCGAACCTCGTACCCTGCAACGCCGTTTATCCGAACGCGGCCTGCGTTACAGACAATTGCTGAGTGAGGAGAGGGCATTGCTTGCGCAGCGCTATCTGGATGAGTCCGAGGTGCAGTTGAGTCACCTGGCCGATCTACTCGGGTTCTCTGAGCAAAGCGTCTTTACTAACAGTTTCCGGCAATGGACAGGCAAATCTCCTACCCAATATCTGAAAGAACGAGGCAGACGTTTAAAGTTCAGGGCAGGGAAAGTACAGGTTTGAATGGTCTTGGTTAGTCTATAAAATCGGTGCGTCTTTTAAGGGCTCACAATATTAAAATCGCCTTTGGGCTGATCCAGCAAGGTAAAAAAGTCGATCAATTCCCATACGCTCCCCTCGACGGATAGCGCGTCCCCGAGCAGCGTTTCTTTCAAGCCGGCTTTGCCGGTGATCATCGCTACCAGCAAGCCCTGCGTCAGCTTGAGCGTGGTCTTGGCTGGTGTATCCATCGCGACGGGTTGATGTCGCATAACGGAATTGTTGACCGTAATCAGAAAACTCTTATCGATATCCGTAAAAATCATTTTGAATGTGATTTGCTTTCCCTCGGCCTCGGGGCCGTTCAAGCGGACTGACATGGAGTCCAGAAAATTTTCTATCGGTGTTTTTAACAGCACGCCTTCCATCATAGCCATGTCCAAGCCTTGTTCGGGCACGCCATGTCTTAATTCGTAGGCGCCGGACAGATACACATCCCGCCAGGGGGCCGATTCGGCCTGATAGCCTAGTTGGTCATATACTTTGGCCAGCAGTGCTTTTGCCTGCTTATGATCAGGCTCAGCAAAAACCGCATGATTGAGCAGCTCGGCAAGCCAGCGATAGGTTTCTGTGCCCGCCTCGATAGATTCGTTTGCTGTATTATCAAAGGCTGCCTGAGCCTTGGTCAGAACCGTTTCGATGCCGCCCATCATCTCCATATAGCGCTGGGCGGCCTGTGTCTCGGGCAAGGGATCCAGTTTTGCAGGATTTGCGGTATACCAGCCCAGATATGCCTGATACACCGCCTTGGCATTGTGTTTGACCGTCCCGTAATAGCCCTGGTTATGGAAGGCGGTGTTCAGGCTTTGCGGAAGACTGAGTTCTTCAGCAATCTCATTGGGCGTCAAGCCATTATTGAACAGGCGCACACTCTGGTCGTGAATATATTTGTAGGTATCACTCTGCTGTGTCAGGAAATCCTGAATATTGTCTTTGCCCCACATGGGCCAGTGGTGGCTGCCAAAGTAAATTTCACTCTCCTTGAACATCACTTTGGCTTGTTCGATATAGTCGCTCCATAATTTCGCATCGCGTACCTTGGCTCCTCTGAGGGTGTACAGATTATGCATGTTGCGGGACAGCATTTCCGCACCACAGAAAGCTTTGTGATCGGGGAGGTAAAAGGTCATTTCTGCTGGCGCTTCAGAGCCGGGCACATACTGAAACTCAAAGGGCACGCCATCAATATTCAGTGTTGTTCCTGTTTTGCCGATAATTTCCGACGGGGCAAGCAGGGCAAAGGCACCAAAAGCGGGGCCTTTGCCCAGCCCGGTTCCGATATGCCCTCGTTCGTTTAGGGACAGGGACCGGCCGTACATATAAGCCGCTCTGCGGCCCATGGCAATGCCTGCAATGATATTCTCGCTGGTGGATTCTTCCATAAAACCCTCGGGCGCGATAACCCTCAGGGTTTGCTGTTCGTTCTCGCTCATATTGGCCAGAATACCCTCGACGCCGCCAAAGTGATCGATATGGCTATGGGTATAGATGATGGCCGTGATACGTTTTTTGCCAAGGTGCTCCTGTGCGAACCGGAGGGCTTTATCAGCGGTTTCTCCGGCAGTGAGCGGGTCAACCAGAATCCAGCCGTTATCGCTTTCAATAATGGTCATGTTTGCCAGGTCAAAGCCACGTAGCTGATAAATGCCTTCAGTGACCTGAAACAAGCCATGGATATTATTGAGATAGGCTTGCCGCCAAAGGCTCGGGTTAACGCTTCCGGGGGCGGCTTTGCTATCGCTTGCATCATGGATAAAACCGTAAGAGGGCATATCCCAGACCACATTACCGGCCTGATCTTTAACAATCAGCTTGCTGTCTTGTGCAATCAGGCCTTTGCGAGCATCTTTAAAGTCATCGATATTGTCAAAAGCCCGTTGCTCCAGCACGGCTTTATTCGCCTTAATCGTTAGCGCGCTTGGCGCCGTATGGCCGCTGGCATCACTGCCTTGTTCAGGCTCGAGGGTATCATCGCATGCAAAGAGTACCACCAGCAGTGGAAGAACGAATATGTAACCTGGTCGCATAGTGGGTTCCGGAGACTTGCAGTCAGAATTTGTGGGTTGAAGACATTACCCTCTATTGTATAAGTCTTCCTGCCAAACGCGAGCAAGGGATCCACGTCCAATTTGGCCCTGTGATCCAGACAATGTCCTTTCGATGTTCGAGTGATGCTTCGGCGATGCCGCTTTCAGGAACGGGCATCAATATCTGCCTGTGCCTGGATCAGTTCAGGGTGAAATGATTAAGGGGTTCAAGGGGGGGGCGAATGCGATTCCGCATGCCATTGGGCAAACGGAATCGGTCACCTTTTTAGATAGCAATTGAATGGGACGAAGAGTTTTGCAAACGTTGTAAAATCAGTGTGCCTTGTTCGGCGCGCCCAAAATAAAAGCCCTGCATTTCCTGGCAGCCCAGGGAGCGCAGATATTCGGTTTGAATACGTGTTTCGACTCCTTCGGCGACGATATTCAGTCTCAGGCCATGTGCCATTGAAACAATGGCGTTGACGATACAGGCCTCACCTTGGGTGTCCTCTATTTCACGAATGAAGCTCTGGTCAACCTTCAATGTATGGATGGGCAATTTGCTGAGATAATTGAGTGAGGAATAACCGGTACCAAAGTCGTCGATAGCAATCGAAATTCCGTGTTCTGCCAGTTGGTTGAGTTTGCCGGTCATATGCTCGAGATCTTTCATAATGACTTCTTCCGTCAATTCGATCTCCAGATTTCCGCAAGGGAAGTTACAGGCTCTCAGCGCGTCCACCAGTCGTTCTACGAAGCGTGGGTGTTCCACCTGCAAGGGAGAAAAATTGACGGACAGGCAAATGGATTCATGTCCGTCCCGAATCCATTGGCCGACTTCGGTACAGGCGGTGCGCAGTACCCAGTCATTCAGGTCTGGCATCAGGCGTGTTTCTTCGGCCAGAGGAATAAAGTCGCTCGGATACATGAGTCCGCGTTCTGGATGTTCCCAGCGTACGAGCGCTTCTACGCCAACAATCTGCTCGGTTTTTCCACACACTTTGGGTTGGTAGTACACCTTGAATTCGCTGCGTTCCAGGGCCAGTCGAATGTCCCGTTCCAGATTCAAGCGATCTGAATCCACAACATTCATATCCTTGCTGAAGAACTGGTAGCCGTCCTTGCCACGGCCTTTAACGTGATACATCGCGACATCGGCATTCTGGATCATCTGTTCCACACTTTCGCCACCTTCCGGCGATAGCGCGATACCGATACTGACACCCACAAAAACTTCGTGATCACCCAGCGTAAAGGGTTCCTTGAGAATATTGATGACTTTTTTGGCGATGGTTCTGGCATCTTCCGGGGAGGAGATTGCAGGCAGCAGCAATGTAAATTCGTCTCCGCCAAAACGCGACAGGGTATCGCATTTCCGGATGCAGCTTTCCAGGCGCAGCGCCACCGACTGCAATAGTCGGTCGCCCATCGCATGACCCAGCGTATCATTCACAATTTTAAAGCGATCGAGGTCCAGAAACATCACGGCAACTTTTTTATCGTTGCGCTTGGATTGGGACAGTGCCAGATTCAGACGGTCCTTGAACAGGGCACGATTGGGCAATCGCGTCAGCAGGTCATGGTAGGCCTGAAAGTTGATAAACTCCTCGGCTTCCTTGCGCTCGGTAATGTCTCTTGCCGTGCCATAAGTACCCAGCATCCGGTCCTGCCCCTCTTTGCCGGGCATTTTGTTCTCTATCGGGAAAAAGGTCACTTCAAAGTAACGGGCTTCATGATCCTGTTTTTTCATGCGTAGGCGCAGTTCGGAACTCCAGGCGCCGGTATGCCGGTTGATCTGTTCTTTGAAGATGTAGTTGGCGCGTTCCTTATCCGCAGCGTCAACAATGCTTTGATAATGCTGCCCCATCAGTTCATCTTTTGTGTAGCCCAGCAAGGCTTCAATTTTCTTGTTCAGAAAGGTGAAGCGACCCTGTTTATCCAGCATGAAGACCACATCGGGGGAGCTGTTAACGATATAACGATGCAATTCCTCCGATTTCTGAAGACGCTGCTGCATGGCAACATGGGCTTTCTCCAGCAAAACCTTTTGTAAGGCGTTATTGACCGTGTTCAGCAGTTCTTCCGGATCGTAAGGCTTTTTCAGGTAGTCGTAGGCGCCGCGACGCAGCGCCTTGCTGACGGCACTGAACGAGGATTCGCCACTCACCACGATAGTGGCAACATCAATCTCGTTTTCGGCAATAAAGTCCATCACCTGGTGGCCACTGACATCGCCCATATTCAGATCTAGCAGGACCAGATCAAAATTCTCTTCAATCAGCTTTTCACAGGCAGCGATCCCGCCTTGCGCTGTCGAGGCGGTGTAACCTTCGTTGACTAAAATCTTTTGCAGGCTTGTCAGCATGCGCAATTCGTCGTCAACGACGAGAATCCTGGCTTTGTCTGTATCAATCACAGCATTTGTTTGGGTTTTACGTATTTTCATGCTTCTCGCTGGCCATCTACTTTTGCTAAATTTCGGGTTTAGAGCGATCAGAGCCTTGCGAAGTGCTTGGCAGAAGGATCTGAAAACTCGTGCCGTATTCATTACTACGACAACTTATGGTTCCCTGAGCTTCCGTGACCAGGTTCTTGGTTATACTGAGTCCCAGGCCCGAATGCGCCCCACCTTTGGTGGATTGGACCGGAGAAAACAGTGTCAGGAGAATGTCCCGGGGAATCCCCGGGCCAGTATCCTGAATAATAATTTCGACAAAGTCTTTGCCATTTACGTTTACGGAGTCTGCTGTCGAGATTGTTAATGTTCCTCCATCTGTCATCGCCTCGACGGCATTCTTGATCAGATTGGTGAGTATTTGACGAATACTGTTTCGGTTTGCCCGGTTGCGCGTGAGGCTGCTATCCAGCTTCAGTACACATTGAATACCATTGGTCAGAAACAATGAGCTTTTGTAGAGTGTGACGAGGCTGTTGATCTCGTGATTGATCTCGACGCCAGGTTCCTGGTCAATACTGCTGTGCTGCAAATCTTTAAGACGCAACAATATATGTCCTGTTCGCTCAACTTCTTCTTTCAACACCTGTAACTCTTCCTGTAGTCCGGGCTCGTTGTCGAGTTTCCCTGCCAGAGAAGCGAGGTAATTGTTGATGATGTTGAGCGGGTTGTTGGCCTCGTGCACCAGTTCGGCGACACGCTGGGTCAGGTCATTGATATTGAGACTGTTTTCATTGTAACTGATCTGGTTCAGTGTCTTTTCACAGGTCAGGGCAATCTCACGGGCAAAATAGTTCAACAGGTTGTCTTGTGAGGGGTTTTCCTTCAGCCCGTGTTCGGTACCGACGGCAAGGACGCAGAAAACCTTCGCGTCACTGAAGATGGGGATGCATAGCATGCCGGGCGCTTTGACGAGACGTATAATCTGCTGATCGACGACCGGGAATTGGTCAAGCGATCTTGTGTCATCGAGTGAACTCAGGTTCTCCCGCCGGATGGCCGCTTTCGCGACGAGGCTGCGTTCCGGGTCGAGCTTGAACTTCAAGGGTGCGTTTTCGGGGCGCTCGGGTGTAATGAAACTCAGTTCTTCGTTGTCTTCCTCATACCAGAATACTGCGCTGTGCATGTAGCCAAACAATAATTCCAGTGTACTCTGGAATCCGCGCCCAAGCTCTTGTTTGGAACTGGCCCGATTCAATTCGGAGGCAGCCGTCTGTAACAGGCCGACATTGCGCACCTGCTTGGCGAGCTCGATCTGTTTTTGTTTGTCAGCGTTATCTTCCCCCGGGGTGCCATCCATATCGACATCAAGTTTGATTCCGAGCGAGCGGGCGATGCCGACTACCTCGGTTTCGATCTTGCCGACAATCTCACTGACCAATGAGGCATTCAGTTCAAACAACTGATCTGCCACGTCATAGTGTCTGGCGGGCAGGAGAGGGTCCGGCTCGCTGAGCAGACTGGACAAGTAGACCAGTTTAACCAAATGATGTGCGTCCTGAATGGTAGAGTCCGGGGCATGATGAAACTCTATCGCGTCTGCCATAAACTCATGCAGACCCCATTCTTTTGCCAGCCAGGCTCCGACATCCGCATGCGTGAGAGTGAACAGTTTTTGTTCCTCAAAGCAGCGTTCTACTTCACTTGGGTATTGCTGCATCAGTGTATCGAACTTGCTCGGATAATTGGTTTCCAGCACCAGTTCACCAATGTTATGCAACAATCCGGTCAGGTAAGCTTCCTCCGGGTTGGGGTAGCTGGTCAGAATTGCAAGTGATTTCGAAATCAGTGCGCAAGTCAGTGAACGTTTCCAGAATGCTTTCAGGTGGCCGGTGTGACTGGAGTTGAAACCGGAAAAGAACTGCTGCACCGAGGCCGTGATCACAATGGTCTTGATGGTATCCGTGCCCAGCACGAGCAATGCTCGTTCCAGGCTGTTGATTTTTGTGCCGCGGCTGAAGAAGGTTGAGTTTGCCAGAGATACGACGCGCGCCGCGATGGCTGCATCCCGGCTGATGATCGCAGCCAGGTCCTGAAACGATATTTTATTGCCCTGACAGGCATGCAGCATATCTACGAGGACATGCGGCAGCGAGGGCAGGCGGTGTACCTGAAGGTCCGCCAAAATATCGGTCTGGCTTGATGACATAATATTTTTAAAAAAACGTTTTATAGAAAAGTTTAGTCATTACTTTTTAAAATTAAAGGTTTATTGCACTTAATTGAAGTTTTTATTGAACATGTTAGATGACAATTTGGTTATAAATTGAACGTCAGTAAGAATTCATGGCTTTTTAAAAAAGCGGAATCCCGATAAAATCACCCCAATGTTTCTCCTGCATGACAATGACAGGGCAAAAGGCCAGGGCGCATAAGACGGTCGGCCGTGTTGCCACAATAACAACCATCTAACGAGTAGTACATCAGGCGTGTCATCATTCACCATGAATAAAGCATCCACTACCAGATCGACGCCAAGAGTCCTGGCGATTACCGGGGGCAAAGGTGGTGTTGGTAAAACAAGTCTTGCCGTGAATCTGGCGATTGCTTTGTCACGCAATGGATCCAAGGTCTGTCTGTTTGATGCGGATACCGGTCTGGCCAATATTAATATCATGCTGGGACTGCACCCCGCCTACACGCTGGAACATCTGTTCACGGGCGAAAAATCCATTCAGGATATTGTGGTCGAAGGACCGGAAGGCATTCACATTATTCCCGGTGCTTCCGGGTTCGCGCAATGTGTCGACCTCGATGTCGGCCAGCAGCAACGACTGGTGACCTCGGTGCGGGCCCTGGAACCTCATTATGACTACATGCTGGTGGATACCGCGGCAGGCATTGCACCTACGGTGTTGCATTTTATCGCGGCTTCCCAGGTAGCCGTGGTGGTTGTGACCCCTGAGCCGACTTCTCTAACCGATGCGTTCTCTCTGGTCAAAGTGCTCAAGCGGCGGGGGTATCGGCGCAAGATTCAGGTCGCTGTAAACATGTCGCAGAACTCATCGCAGGCCGAAAAGGTCTATCGGCGATTCAGTCAGGCTATCGACAAGTATCTAAAGATTCAGAGTGAATATCTTGGTTCTGTCTGGATGGACGAAAGCATGCGTTCGGCGGTCACTCTGCAGCGTCCGGTTGCGCTGTTCCCGAAGAACGATCCATCCGCCCGCAGTTTTTATCGCTTGGCTGAGCGTATTGACGACGTTTTTTCGCGTCCGGGGGTTCCGAAGCTGGCGTTTAGTGCCTACTGGCAGAAACTGGTAGAGGCTTATGCGGCCCGGCGGCAGGAGATGCAGGACGCTGGCCCCGAGGACCTTTCTCCGAATGCGGGGCAGGGGGCAAAACTCAGGGTTGTACCCCGGCATGAGGGCCAGGACAGCGTCGATAATGTTTCACGCCCACAGGTGGCAAATGTCTATGCTTTGTCAGGGCAGCAGTTTGGTGCATCCTCGACACAGGACGACAGTCATGGTCCGGATTACGCAGATCGAGATGATGTAGAGAAGGCGTCGGAAGATCCGGCGGCCGATGCATCCGGCATGGGGAAAGTTCTGACCCAGGTCGAGAAACAGCAGTTGGAAATACAGCGTCAAAAGCAACGCGAGGCGCAACAGCAGAAGGCGCATCAGGAAGCGTCTGGTGCAGAAGAATCTGTCAATCTCAATGCGGATGCCGAGCAGCGCTGGATTGATTTGCGCATTCAATTGAATCGATTTATGGCTGACCCGAACACCACGCCCGAGCAGGTGATTACCTTGATGTCGAGTTGTATTTTCGGTTTTAGTGACCGTTTGGGACCGGCCCTGCACGACCTCTTACACGGTCTACTCGCCGTCATCGAGCCAGATTCGCTGAACGAAGAGCAGAAGTACTTGCTGCGCTCGGATTTTCAACGTCTGGGGCTTGGGTCGGCAGAGACCAAAGATGAGGTAATCGAAGTCGAAGAGGGCAAAAGCGAACGCTACGATGCGGAAGGTTTCGGCTGTCAGCAGAATCTCGCACAAACGATTCGCGGGGCTTCAGAAAAAGTGTCTCTCGAAAACCTGCTCGAATCCATCAAGTACGCGTCGCTGGTCGATAACAGTAAAGACTAGCACCCGGGCGATTTTGTCCGGGTCGATCGCAGCGCAGAGTCTTCAGACACGCGTGCGCGGTGTTTTGTTGCGGCAGTGACATACAGGGCAAACTCCGGCCTTTGCTCCGTTGAAGTTTACGCGAGCGTCAAGCACAATGCGTCTATTCTTCTGTTCCTCCTAAACAATAAGAAGGTAGATCATGTCTGACGCAAAAGTGTACCCCGTTAAAAGTGCCGCGGCTGAGCGCAGCGCCATTAAAGCTACTGATTATCAACGTTTGTATCAGCAATCGATTGAAGACCCCGAGGGCTTTTGGGCCGAACAGGGAAAGCGTATTGACTGGATGCAGCCCTACAGCAAAATCAAGGATGTTTCCTATGCCTCCAATGACCTGCACATTCGCTGGTTTGAAGATGGTGCACTGAATGCTTCCTATAACTGTCTGGATCGCCATCTGGCCGAGCGCGGCGACAAAACGGCCATTATCTATGAAGGCGACGAGCCGGATCTTTCTCGTCATATTACCTACCGTGAACTTTACATAGACACCTGTAAATTCGCCAACGTCCTGAAAGGTCAGGGCGTGAAGAAAGGCGATATCGTGACCATTTATATGCCCATGGTGCCCGAAACCGCTGTCGCGATGCTCGCGTGTGCGCGTATCGGGGCCGTACACTCGGTGGTCTTTGGAGGTTTTTCACCCGAGGCTTTGGCGGCGCGCGTTGTGGATGGACAGTCCAAGTGGGTGATCACGGCAGATCAGGGCGTCCGGGGTGGCAAAGTGATTCCCTTGAAAGAAAACGTTGATCAGGCCTTGTCGGGTGAGGCTGGCAAGGTTGTTCAGAAGGTGATTGTCCTGCAACGTACCGGAGCCGAGGTCAGTTGGAACGAAGAGCGTGATGTGCTGTTTCAAAAGGCCATGGCGGCCGCATCCCCGGACTGTGCGCCAGAGCGCATGAAGGCTGAAGACCCGCTGTTTATGCTCTATACCTCGGGCTCAACCGGAAAGCCAAAAGGAGTGCTGCATACCACTGGCGGGTACATGGTGTATGCGTCGATCACGCATGAGCATGTGTTTGATTATCAGGATGGTGATGTCTATTGGTGTACCGCAGATTTCGGCTGGATTACCGGGCACAGCTATATTCTGTATGGTCCCTTGAGCAATGGTGCCATCACTTTGCTGTTTGAAGGCGTTCCCAATTATCCGGATATTTCCCGCTTCTGGCAGGTTATAGAGAAGCATCGGGTAAACGTGTTTTACACGGCGCCGACCGCGATCAGGGCCTTGATGGCGGAGGGCGATGACAAGGTCGCGAAATACTCGCGTGACAGTTTGCGTCTGCTCGGTTCAGTGGGCGAGCCCATCAATCCGGAAGCCTGGGAATGGTATTACCGGGTGGTGGGCGAAGAGCGTTGTCCGATTGTGGATACCTGGTGGCAGACCGAAACCGGCGGCATTCTCATTTCTCCCTTGCCCGGCGTCACAGATCTCAAACCCGGTTCAGCCACGCGCCCGTTCTTTGGCGTCAAGCCAGCCCTGGTCGATAACGAAGGCAATATTCTGGAAGGCGCGGCCGAAGGAAATCTGGTGATGCTCGACAGCTGGCCGGGGCAGATGCGCACGGTGTATGGTGATCATGAACGGTTTATCCAGACCTACTTTTCTACCTATGAAGGGATGTATTTCACGGGAGACGGCGCGCGTCGTGATGAAGACGGTTACTACTGGATTACCGGTCGGGTCGACGATGTATTGAATGTGTCAGGACACCGCATGGGCACGGCCGAAGTCGAAAGCGCATTGGTGGCGCATCCGGATGTCGCTGAAGCTGCCGTAGTGGGCTATCCGCATGACATCAAGGGGCAGGGCATCTACGTATACGTCTCGCTGATGCATGACCATAACGTTGAGCCCGGTGAGGCCTTGGCAAAAGAATTGAAAGATTGGGTGCGCAAGGAGATAGGGCCGATCGCAACACCGGATCTGATCCAGTTTGCGCCCGGACTGCCCAAAACGCGTTCCGGCAAGATCATGCGCCGTATTCTGCGCAAGATTGCCGCCAACGAGCATGACAATCTGGGGGATATTTCGACGCTGGCTGATCCCTCGGTCGTTGAAAAACTAATCGAAAGTCGTGCCAATCGTTAGAGACGTCGCATTCTCAGGAAAAGAGGCCGGGTAAGGCAGAGAGTCTTTGCCTGGCCGTTTTTTTGTTGGTTGGTCTCATTACTTGAGTACTTCTGAACCTGCTCTTATCGTCTCGGAACCCGTGGCGGCAATCTACGATCCGTAATTCCTTGTACTATAGTAAAGAACTGGAAGTTGGATAAGCGCGAGTTGCTTAGGTAGATGGCCTTGCAGGGCTTTGCACATCAGGACTGAAGTTATGGCGACCAAGGAATTACTGACAGGTATAAACTATTACCGCTATCACTTTGTCGCCGCACTCACCTTTGGCGCTTATGCCGCCTATCATTATCTGTTCGGAAATGTTGTTATCAGTGTCATGACCGGCATGGCATCAGCGTCGACTTTGGGGCTGATCCTTAGTCGTATGTTTGGTCGTGATAGTGCGGTAGTGCGTGAGTCGATTACTGTCGCGATTATCTGTGCTGTATTTTCCGCCTGTTTCTTTCTGGGCGTCAGGGGGATTGCCTGGCTTTTTCCACTGGTTGTCGGGATCTTTTTTAATTACGAAACGCGCAATGCCCTGATTATTTCCTTTTTATCCGTCATTGTCGGTTTGCTGCTATCACTCAATCAGGTCGAGCCGGTGTTTGCTGCACGCTTGTTTTTTCCGCTGGCTTTCGTGATTGGATTTGCATGTTTGTACCGTTTCACGATCGATAAGGAGCGGCGCGCGCTCGAGAAAGAAGCCAATGAAGACCATCTGACCGGAATCTTCAATCGCAGGAGTTTTCAGCGTTGGTTGCAGCGGGCTGTCTCGGATACCCATACTTCAAACGAGATGCTCGGCGTCTTTTATCTGGATATTGATGATTTTAAGCAGATAAACGATACCCATGGCCACGATGTAGGCGACAGGATACTGACAGAAATCAGTCGCCGTCTGGTCGAATCCATGCGGCAAACCGATGCGGTAGGCAAGCCAAACGAACATCAGATCGCCAGAATTGCAGGCGACGAGTTTGTTGTAGCGGCTTCGAGCTTAAAGCATGAACGAAATGCCCAGCTGGTGGCAGCTCGCCTGTTGTCGGCAGTCAATAAAACGATCGATATCGAAGGGCTTGAGTTCAAGCTGAGTACCAGTATCGGTGTCGCAATGTGTCTCGGGAGCGATGCCAGCGCCGAAGATCTGTTGCGGGACGCGGATGCCGCGATGTATCGGTCCAAGGAGCGGGGCAAAAATCGAATTACCTATTTCGATGAGGCCATTGCCAAACAGATTGCAGAGAAACAGAAAATTGCCAAGGGCGTAGAGGAGGCGCTCAAAAGTGAAGCATTTTTCCTGCATTTTATGCCGATTTTTCGATTGGCTGAGGATCGAACTACCTCATTGGCCGGCGCTGAGGTGCTGGTGCGCTGTGAATCCGAATCACTGTCTGGTATTGGTCCGGATCAGTTCATCCCGGTCGCTGAAGAATTCGGCAGTATCAAGGAGATTGATCTGTATGTGATCGAAAAAGCCTTTTGTCATTTGAAAGAGGTGCGGGACAGACTTCCGGCCGGTTTTGTTCTGGCGATCAATATCTCCGCGAAGGAGCTATACAATGAAGTCTTTCCTGACCTGGTCGCGTCTCTTGCGATGCAGTATGCAATACCGTTTTCGATGATTGAGTTCGAAATTACGGAGACCAGCCTGATTGAGTTCGATGAAAGATGTATTGAATTACTGAATAGCCTGAAGGAAAAGGGCTTCAGTCTCTCTCTGGACGATTTCGGGACAGGCTACACCGCGTTCAGTCAGTTAAACAACTACCCGGTAGATACACTTAAAATCGATCGCAGCTTTGTCTGGAATATTACCGCGAATAATCAGGATCAGGAGCTGATGGTTGATGTGATTCTGTCATTGGCCAAGCTTTATAAGCTGAGAATCATTGCGGAAGGGGTAGAGGATCAATTGCAGCTTGATTATCTTGCCAAGGCGCAATGCGATTACCTGCAAGGTTTTTATCTGAGCAAACCCCTGCCTTGGAATGAGTTTGTTGATCGCTATGTTGAGCCGGTTTTCTGATCCAAAGAGTCGAGTAAAAAACTGCAGCGCTCTCTGCCTTGTCCCTGGTACGGGTAAAACGGGGGTTCTCTTAAACGGCCTTCGCTTCAGGTCTTTTTCGTTCCCGCCGGTCTCTAGGGGTGCTTGCCTTCCCTTATCTGTGAAACGATCTGGAGGCTATGCTCTGATACGACGGCTTCGATCGCATTGTCACGTCTTGCTTGTTTCAGGGCTTTCCTGAATTTCTGGAACAACTCCGGCCGGGCTTGTTGGCATATGATGCTTTCATAGTTCGTGAACAGGGAGTAGTGATCCGAGTAGTGAACCTGATCAAGATAGGGGAGGATGTCGCTGGTCGCGCCCAGTACTGCGTCCAGACGGTTCCGCTGCAGCATGGCAATGAGTTGTTTGTGTCTGACGACCTTGACGGGCGTTTCGTCGAGGGCATCGAGAATGGGGAGTTTTTGGGGTAAGTCGCCAAGAACATTGCCTACGCTAAGACCCTTCAAATCCTCAAGAGATTCAATCAGAGGCGCCTCCCGGAGTGTCATAATGACATAGCGTGTATGGTAGTATCCTTCACCCGGGTCGTGCGCGGGCTTACTCAGGTAGAATCCGGCGACCTCGGAATTACCGAGCCCAAAACAACTCTCGGGTTCGCGTTCATAGGTGAGAACGGCCCGCTTGAACGGGAGTACTTGGAAGCGCAAATCCATCATTTCATAGGACAGCAGAAGCTTCCAGATTTTGTTATACAGTCCCTGTTGGTTTTGCTCGGAGATATATTCAATCTCGGGAAGAATCACCAGTGTTTCTGCACGGACTGAAGTGACGGCCAGCAATAGAATGAACAGTAAGGCTTTCATCTGTGTGTCCTTACTTAATGCGATGTGCTTAGTATAACGCTTTTTGTGCGCTAAGACTTTCCCGGCATTTTTCTTCTTTCTGAGTGCGTTTCGTTGGCGCACTTTCGGTTACTGTGTGACTACGATATGAATCTGTTCAAACAGAGCGCGCTTTTTGTGCGTCTTTTATATCAGGGCTTTTTCCGTATCATTTTCGAGATGCCAGCCGGTAGGAGATAGCTCCCTGTTCTCTGGTTGGCTTGGCTCTTGCTATTACATCGGTACGTTCATAAAAAACCACGATAAAACAACAGTTTATTTGTTCTTGCGCGCAAAGTTGGTGCATCAAAAAATTGTTTGAAAGTCACTATGACTCATTGTGGTGCGTCAGATAAGGGCTACCAGTTTATGCTTTTTGGTCGAAAAGACAGAAAACCGATTCGTATTGTTGAGAAAGAGATTGCGGAGTGGAAATACACCACTTGCGGTTATTGTTCTACCGGATGCTCCATTGAGGTGGGAGTGAACAATGAGGGGCGTGCCGTGGCGACTCGCGGGCACGCCGGCGCGGATGTTAACCGGGGAAAACTGTGTATCAAAGGGATTTTTGAGCACGAGCTGTTTGAGGCACCCGGGCGCGGTGATATGCCACTGATGCGCGACAAAACCTATCAGCCCTGGCAGGAGGCCGGCTGGGACACTGCGATGGACCACATGGCGTCCGAGATAAAGCGTATTCAGTCGACTTACGGGCGAGATTCTTTCGCGATTATTTCCACCGGACAGCTGCTGACTGAAGAGTTTTATTCACTCGGAAAACTGGCGCGCGGTTGCATCGGCACCAACAACTATGACGGGAATACCACACTTTGCATGGCTTCCGCTGTGTCTGGCTACAAACGCTCTTTCGGTTCCGACGGACCTCCCGGGTGTTATGAGGACTTTGAGCATACAGAGTGTCTGATTGCCTGGGGCTCGAACCTCCCCGAACAGCACCCGATTATTTACTGGCGTTTGAAAGAGGCCATGGAGAAGCGCAAGTTTCCGTTGATCGTTGTCGACCCACGCGTGACCATGCTGGCACAGTTTGCGGACATTCACTTGCCAGTCACACCGGGTACTGATGTCGTGCTGCTGAACAGTTTAATGCATGTCATCCTCGACGAGGGGCTGGAGGACAGAGACTATATTAATGCGCATACCAATGGTATCGAGGAAGTGGAGGCATGCGTCAGGGATTACGACCCGACTACCGCCGCACGCATTTGCGGGATCGATGAAGACACCATTCGCGTAGTCGCGCGACTGTATGCCAAAGCCGGTGCTGCGATGAGCATTTGGACGATGGGGATTAACCAGAGTACGCACGGCTCGGATGGTGTGGTTGGCATCAATAATCTGAATCTGATTACCGGGAATATCGGCAAACCCGGTGGTACCAGCCTGTCGATTACCGGTCAGTGCAATGCCATGGGTACACGCGAGTGGTCTTCCTGCTCCGGATTGCCGGGTTATCGCGCGCTTGAAAAGCCCAAGGATCGCAAGGAGATCGCCGATTTCTGGGGAATTGACGAAAGCTTTTTTCCGGAGAAACGCGGGCTGACCGAAACGGATATCTTTCCGGCGATTGAAACCGGGCAGATCAAGGGCCTGTGGCTGGTGGCAACCAATCCAATCACTTCCATGCCGCAGACATCCCGGATCAAGAAAACGCTGGAAAAACTGGACTTTCTGGTGGTTCAGGACGCCTACCAGGATGTCGAAAGTGCGCATTTTGCTCACCTCTACCTGCCAGCCGCTGTCTGGGCCGAAAAGGAAGGGGTGTTCACCAATACCGAACGCCGGGTCAATATTGTGCGACAGGTGGTCGAACCCATAGGCAATACCAAACCGGATTTCTGGATCTTCAAAGAACTGGCGAAACGTTTCCCGAATGGCGAGAAGATTCATTTTCCTGATACCCCGGCGGAAGCATTTGAGGAGATGAAGCAACTCTCCAAAGGGGACAAGCGCACACTCGATATTTCGGGCATGAGCCATGAGAAAATCGAAGCCGCAAAGGGAATTCAATGGCCATTTCGCGAGGGCAGTGAATCTGAAAAAGGTGACCCACGACTCTACAGTGACGGTGTGTTCCAGACCGCCGATGGCAAGGCCAACCTGATTCCCTTGCCCTTCACCGACAACAATGAGCGCCCTTGTGAGGACTATCCGTTCTGGCTGAACAGCGGCCGGGTGGTTGAGCACTTTCATACCCGCACACGCACCGGGAAAATCGGCAACTGCAACAAGTTCAGCCCAACGCCGTATATGGAAATGAATCCGGATGCGGCGAAGGAAATGGGCATTGCACACCAGAGTTATGTGCGGATCGTGTCGCGACGCGGCGACTCGGTCGTGATGGTGCAGCTGACACAGCGCGTGCCTCGCAACATGGTCTTCATTCCCTTTCATTTTTACGACTGCGTTAATCGCGTTTCTCTGGGACTGTTGGACCCGCATTCACGCCAGCCTGCTTTCAAGCAGTGTGCCATCAGAATTGAACATGTGGACCAGGAACTGGCCGCAACATTGAACGTAGAAAGAAGAGGTTACTAGGATGTTGAGCATGTTGACCAAGGTACGTGACCGTCTGGATCAGATGGGCGTAGAGCCGAAGCCTGTGAATACCGAAGCGCGCCCCATTTTCCCGACGCGCGAGGAAGAGCAGGGCTATGCCAAGTTGTTCGATCCCAAGGTCGAAGAGGCCAATCGTTATGGCCAGAAGATTGATTTGCTCGACCTGACCGAAGGGGCCTTCGATCCCGGTCGGTCCATGATGATCAACGAAAACCCCAGCGTTGGTGACAACCCGAATCGCAACAAGCAACATGGCTTTCACTTTACGGCAGACAATTGTATCGGCTGTCATGCCTGTGAAGCCGCTTGTAGTGAAAAGAACGAGAATCCTGCGCATATTGCGTTCAGGTCGGTGGGTTATGTGGAAGGCGGAACGTATCCTGACTACAAGCGCATGAATATTTCCATGGCCTGTAATCACTGTGATGACCCGGTTTGCCTGAAAGGCTGTCCCACCAAAGCCTATACCAAGCATGTTGAGTACGGTGCCGTGTTGCAGGACCCTGAAACCTGCTTTGGTTGTGGCTACTGCACATGGGTTTGTCCCTATAATGCGCCACAGCTGGACCCGATCGAAGGGCAGGTGTCCAAATGCAACATGTGTGTAGACCGGCTTGAAGTCGGTCTCAAGCCCGCTTGTGTTTCAGCCTGTTTGGGGAACGCATTAAACTTCGGGGTGATCGAGAACACGCCGGAAAACCGGGAGCAAGTGGAAACTCAAATTCCCGGATTTCCCGATCCATCCATTACGCACCCTAATATTCGTTTCCAGCAAACCAAGACCCTGCCGGAAGAAATGACGCGTACTGACGTAGCCCCGTTGAAGTATCACAAAACCGAGGATGGCAGTTATCGTTCGGTGGTTGATGAGAAGGCCGGTATCGCGCGCTCCTGGAATCTGAAGCGGCTCAGTTCACGTGAGAACCCGTTGGTCATCTTTACGCTGGCGACTCAGGCGGTGATTGGTGCCTTTGCCCTGTTGTTTTTGGGGCCGGTGTTTGCTCCTGAAGCCTTTGGCGGTTTGGAACGTTCCGGGGTGACGTATCCATTGCTGTTCACTCTGATCTTTCTGCAGGGCGGCGGATTATTTCTTTCGACCTTGCACCTCGGTAAGCCAATGCGTTTTTATCGCGGTTTCAATAATCTTCGCTGGTCACCGGTTAGTCGTGAAGCGCTGGGTATTGCGATGTTCTTTGCCGGCCTGTGCGGCTATACCTTTGTGAGTCTGGTGAACGAGTGGTTGCAATGGAGCATGCTGTCAGCCCTGGCCGATTTTGCTGCGGTCTTTGCCCTGGTTGCCGCGGTGATAGGCTTGTACTTCATGCACCGTATTTATCGCATTAAGGCACGTCCATTCTGGAATCACTGGCAGGTGTTGACCAGCTTCTTCGGTACCACTTTGAGTGCCGGCGGAATGTTGTTCGGTTTATTCGCCGCTGCGGCCTATGGACTCACCGGGCAACATGTGGCCAGCCTGATCTCACTGGTGGCGGGTGTCGCGCTGCTTGGTTTGCTGGCAGAGGGCCTTGGTCTGATCTGTCACGCTAAATATCTCAATACCGAACAGGGTGAAGGGGCAGCAGCACACTATGTGCAGTGGACCACCTTTGGTAAGACCTATCTGGCGCGCAATATGATGCTTGGCTTCTCGGCCTTGCTGGCACTGACCCTGTTCCTCTGGGAGCCAAATAGCTGGTTGATGGCCACAGTTGCGGTGCTGACCTGCCTGCTGATGACGGCGGCTCTGGTCGCGGGTCGGGCCCTGTTCTATGTGCTGGTTATTCCCACAACCATGCCGGGTGCGTTCTTCTGGAAGAACAAGGGGTTTGAAGAACACGCGCGCGATGTGGGGCTTGCGAACATGCCGCAAGTGGGTGTGGTGCCTGATTTACATTGATTGGAGTCAGACCTCCGACGTCTGTCGCTATCGCTTCAAGCCATCGAGGCGATAATGACAGACATCAGCGCAATGCTCACAATCCGGTAGCCCACCTGTATAAGTAACAGGCGCGTGCCCCAGCCGCAAAACAGATTGTCTGACAGCATGGCGGGGAAGATGATCAGCAGGCCAAGGCTTAAACCCAGCCAAAGCGCATTGATCGGGGTGTCGATGCCGGAAAATGAGATCAGAATGGCGACACCTGTCGCGCTCAGAAAACTGGCAACAATGCTGCCCAGCATCGGCCCGGTGGCAGATCCGAGTTGATCCCTGGTTTTGCCAATGCATTGCATCCATTGATTTCCAAACGCCACTGGGGAATACCAGATCGCACCCAGTGCCATTCCCGCCAGAGTTGCCGCAAGTATCGCAAATATGTCCAGATTAATCGCGTCCATAATCATCGCTCCTGAGGATTTTGAAAAAGATCCTAGCGCATACGAATTCGCTTGAGTAGCACGCGCGGCTGTGCGGCCTATTGATCGGAATTCTCTGTTTCGTTTTGACTGTTCTCAGCATGCGGAATTTTGTGAGATCGTTTGATTCGGATGTCAGTGGCAGTAGTACAAGTCGTTCCCGGAGAGAGCAATATGGAAGTCAACATTGAAGGCGCCAGTATTCATGTAGAAACAGCAGGGCAGGGTAGCCCGGTCTTACTCCTTCACGGAGTACCGGATTCCTCGGAAATGTGGCGCGGGGTGGTTGAACAATTGTCGCTGTATTACCGCTGTTATGCGCCGGATTTACCGGGCTTCAATCTCTCGGAAATACCTTCCAACTATCAATATGATCTACCGCATTACGGACAGTTCGTTAAACAGTTGTTGGATGCGCTGGGTATTCAGGAGCCGGTACGTTTGGTTTTGCATGACTGGGGTGGCATCTTCGGTATGTCATTCGCGTGTCAGTTTCCGGAGCGAGTGGCGGGCATAGTCGGGGGTTCCTTTCCCTTTACTGCGCAATATCGCTGGCATGCCTGGGCCAGAATATGGCGCACACCGATCCTCGGTGAGCTGGCTATGCTAGGAATGACGAAAGCCCTATTCAAGTGGGAAGTCAATCGGGGCGGTGGCAATATTTCCCAAAAACATATCGACAGTACCTATGCAAAGCTTGAATGGAAAACCAGACAAAACATGCTCAGGCTTTATCGATCTGCCGACCCGGAAAAGCTTAAGAGTTTTGAAGCGGCTTTGGCGGTTCTGGCTGAGCAGGTCCCGATAGATTTGATCTGGGGGAATGACGATATCTATGTTGCCCCCAGGTTCGGAAAATTTCTGAATCCCAGAACGCAAATCAACCTTGAAGGCTGCGGTCATTGGGTGCCCGTTGAGGCTCCCCTGTCGATTGCTGAAATGATGGTGCCAGGCTAATGGTGCGCAGCGGCGGCGAACGCCAATTGCCTGGATTGCTATGCAGGCAGTGGCCAGCCACCCAGATGTCGCCATTTGTTGTAAATTCGGCAGAATAGCTCGGCTGTTTTTTCGGTGTCGTACTTGGCCGAATGTGCCGAATTACCGTCAAAGTCTATGCCAGCCTGGGCACAGGCTTTGGCAAGCACGGTCTGGCCATAGGCCAGCGCGGATAGGGTCGCTGTGTCGAAGCTGGAAAACGGATGAAAGGGGTTGCGCTTGATGCCGGTGCGCTCGGCCGCAGCAAATACGAAGCCGTGGTCGAATGAGGCATTATGTCCGACCAGAATGGCGCGGGTGCATTGTGTTTCCTTGACCGCCTTGCGAATCGGGGTGAAGATCTTATCCAGCGCCAGTTTTTCAGGTTGGGCATTGCGAAACGGGCTATGCGGGTCGATGCCGGTAAATTCCAGTGCCGATTTTTCCATATTGGCACCACGGAAAGGTTCTACATTGCAGTGCACGGTTTCCTTGGCAAACAGGTCGCCGTCCTTTTTCATACCGATAATCACCGCGGCAATTTCGAGCAGGGCATCGGTTTGAGAATTGAAACCAGCCGTTTCCACATCTACCACGACAGGCAGGTAGCCTCGAAAGCGCTGGTTCATGGCGTGGGAATTGCTACTGACGGTAGTATCGAAGTTTTGGTGGTCACTTGAATCGGGCACGTTCTGTCCTTATCCGCCTGATTGGGCGGCGCCCCGCGGGGCCGTGGTTTTCTTGGCTGATCGAATGGCTGCGGCAAGACGGAAAAAGCTTGCCGCCTCTGAAGGGGGCTAGATTATCAGGTGAGTCAGAGCGGACTCAATGCCTGATGGATGATTTATGAAAGTATTTATTCGCTTTGGACTGCTGGTATTACTGTTTTCGTGCGGACTGTCACGCGCGCAGACCTACGAAGCGCAGTTGGACCGCAGTCAGTGGTATCTGACCTCATCGATCTTTGAGTGTACTCTGGTGCATGACGTTCCTAGCTATGGTACCGCGCTGTTTTATCATGAAGCCGGGGAAACGCTCAGATTTCATACCTCTGTGGCACGCAATGTGATGCAGCCCGGCAAGGCGGCCCTGGTGATCGAAGCATCGAGCTGGCGCCCCGGGGAGGGAATTCAGGATTTGGGCTATGTTCGGGTCGAGTCGGGAAATAAACCGCTCAGCGTCGAGGCCAAACGGGCAGATTCCATGATGCAGGGGCTATTGCAGGGGCGTGCCCCCACCTTCACGCGAAAGTCCCTGCATAGCGATGAACGGGTGCGTTTGCGTATCAACAGTATCAATTTCGCCAAAGCCTACACCGGCTACAAAGATTGCCTGCGCTCTTTGTTGCCAGTCAATTTCCGGCAGGTAGAGCGCACGCGTGTGCACTTTACCGTCGATAAGGCTGATTTGACCAGAGAAGATAAAAAGAGTCTTGATCGCGTGATTCTTTACGTATTGGCCGACAGCAGCGTCAGCGAAATCTATGTGGATGGGCATACGGACAACAGTGGTCGTAGGATTTACAACCGCCGTTTGTCCAAAGCGCGCGCAGAAGCGGTCACAGAATATTTGTCTGGCAAAGGGATCAACCCGGATATTATCCAGACACGCTATCATGGTGAACGCTACCCTGTGGTCAAGAACAATACCAAAGGCAACAAGGCCAAGAACAGGCGTACCACCGTGCGATTGGTGCGGGGTGAAACCCTTTCCATGCCTAGCGATGACTCCCCGGATGGCGAGATTAACTAGTCAGCCGTGGCCCTGATCTCTGACGCTTTGGGTGTATCGGTACCACAAGCGCTTCCATCCATTGAGTCCCTTCCCTCAAACAAGTAGAATACCCGCCTTTTTCCCAGCAGCGAATGGATTGTGTGGCCGAGCCACACGGTTGGAGTCAGAGTCATGTCAAAAGTAAATAAAGTGGTATTGGCGTATTCAGGTGGTCTGGATACTTCGGTCATTGTGAAGTGGCTACAGGAAACCTACGACTGTGAAGTCGTGACCTTTACTGCCGATCTTGGGCAGGGTGAGGAAGTGGAACCGGCGCGTGCGAAAGCCGAAGCGCTGGGCGTCAAGGAAATCTACATCGAAGACCTGCGCGAAGAGTTTGTGCGTGACTACGTGTATCCCATGTTTCGCGCCAATACGATCTATGAAGGCGAATATCTTCTGGGCACTTCAATCGCCCGGCCGCTGATTGCCAAACGCCTGATCGATATTGCGAATGAAACGGGTGCCGATGCCATTTCCCATGGTGCGACGGGTAAAGGTAACGATCAGATTCGTTTCGAACTGGGTGCCTATGCACTTAAGCCTGGTGTACAAGTCATTGCACCATGGCGTGAATGGGACCTGAATTCTCGCGAGAGCCTGATGGCCTACTGTGAAACACACGGCATTGAGGTTGAAAAGAAGAAGGGCAAATCGCCTTACTCCATGGATGCCAACCTTCTGCATATCTCCTATGAAGGCGATATCCTGGAAGATCCATGGCAGGAACCTGAAGAAGAGATGTGGCGCTGGTCCGTGTCACCTGAAGCGGCGCCTGACAGCCCCACTTATATCGAACTGGGTTATGAGAAAGGCGATATCGTTTCAATCGATGGCGAAGCCCTGTCTCCTGCGACGATCCTGGAAAAACTCAACAAGATCGGCGGTGACAACGGGATTGGCCGATTGGACATCGTCGAGAACCGCTACGTCGGTATGAAATCCCGTGGCTGTTATGAAACACCCGGCGGTACCATTATGCTGAAAGCACACCGAGCGATTGAGTCCATCACACTGGATAAGGAAGCCGCCCACCTGAAAGACAGCGTCATGCCCAAATATGCCGAGCTGGTGTACAACGGCTACTGGTGGTCGCCGGAGCGCAAGGCTTTGCAGGCCCTGATCGACGACACCCAGACTTACGTCAACGGTACTGTGCGACTGAAACTTTATAAAGGCAACGTGGTTGTGGTGGGACGCAAGTCAGACGACACCCTGTTTGACGAAAGTATCGCGACCTTTGAAGATGATGCCGGTGCTTACGATCAGAAAGATGCCGAGGGCTTTATCAAACTCAACGCCCTGCGACTGCGCATCGCTGCAGGAAAAGGGCGCGATCAGGGCTAATCCCTGAAAGCGTTCTGCCAGAAAAAACCGGGTTTGCCCGGTTTTTTTTCGTTTGGCGCAACGCATTGGTTACAGGTGAATTCTCGCATCGGCAGACGTAGCCCCATTTATGTGAAAGCCTTACACTAGGCTCACCGCAGCAAAGCCATTTGCCCGGACACAATTAACAAGCAACATCGTCTTTACAGGAAAACAATGGAAACACAACGCAAACGTCCTCTGGAAGGGATTCGGGTCGTCGAAATGGGCCAACTGTTGGCCGGCCCTTTTACCGGTGCCATGCTCGGGTATTTCGGTGCCGAAGTGATCAAGATTGAGCCTCCCGAAGGCGGTGATGCCTTGCGCGGCTGGCGTTTGATGGACAATGGCACCTCCTATTGGTGGCACAGTATTGCCCGTAATAAAAAGTCAGTCACGATCGATCTGAAGTCCGACAGCGGACGCCAGCTGGCGCGCAAACTGATCGATAAAGCCGATGTGCTGGTTGAGAATTTCAGGCCGGGCCTGATGGAAAAATGGGGCCTTGGGCCTGACGCACTGAAACAGAGCAATCCCGGGCTGATTTATACCCGTATCTCCGGATACGGTCAGGACGGCCCCTACGCCAGCAAGCCGGGTTTCGCCTCTGTATGCGAAGGTTTTGGCGGTTTCCGGCATGTGAATGGTTTTCAGGGGCAGGCTCCGGTGCGGCCCAATCTCAGCATTGGCGATACCCTCGCGGCCTTGCATGCAGCGTTGGGCGTAGCGATGGCGATTATTGAGCGTAGCAATAACCGGAAGGGGGAAGGGCAGGTGATCGATGTAGCCCTGTATGAGGCGGTATTCAATCTGATGGAGGGCGTGGTGCCGGAATATTCCGGTTGTGGTGCAATACGCGAACCCTCCGGCACAACCGTGACAGGTATTGTTCCGACCAATACGTACCGCTGCGCGGATGGCAAATATGTGATTATCGGCGGCAATGGGGATTCCATTTTCAAGCGCTTGATGTCTGCCGCGGGCCGCGACGACATGGCCAACAATCCAGCGATGGCAGACAATGCCGGTCGGGTAAAACACGAAATGGAAATTGATCAGGCGTTGACCGACTGGTGCGCCGGTCTGGAGTCACGGCAAGTGATCGCAAAACTCGAAGAGGCGAGGGTGCCAGTCGGACCGATTTACAACGTCGAGGATATGTTCAATGACCCCCACTATCAGGCGCGTGGTATGTTCGAGTCGGTTGAGATAGACGGAAAGCCCCTCGAAATACCGGCATTTATCCCGAAGCTAAAATCCACACCGGGAAAAACAGAGTGGTCCGGGCCAAAGCTTGGGCAGCATACGCATGCGGTATTGCAGGAAGTCGCCGGTCTGGACGATAAAGAGATCAGCGCGTTGGCTGCAAAAGGCGTGATTTAGGCACTTATTGGTTGGAAGGACCGATGGCCAGTCCAGCCCGGCGTTTAATCGCGGGGCTGGACTGGCTAAGGGGCTCTTTATGACACAAAGACGTCGAGTAGCCCGTAACACCAATAGACGCCAATGGCCATTTGTACCGCAAAGGCACTAAACCTTAGTGTTACTGCCATTGGACTCAAAGACGTAAGATGAATAACAGATTGAATGATTCTTGCGCCCAAAAACCAAAAGGCCAACTGATCTGTTATCGCCGTATTGGAAGTAACAATCGCCGCGATCAACAAACCGCCAAATATTGGAAGCCCTTCAATACAGTTTGCGTGTGCACGCGCAAGCCTTTGCATAAACGGGGATAAATTCGAGTTTTCAGGATTGAATCCGTTGGGAGCCACCTCTTTCGTAAGAACCAGTTTTGATCTGATGCTCTCCATTAGAACAAGCAAAAACAAGCTCCAGGCAATGAATCCGAGTAATGCGATAATCGTTTGTGACATCATACATTGAGCGGTCTTCTTCTAGCTGAGAGCTTTCATCATCGTAGAATTGGATAGCATACTCATTAAAGAAAACAGACTTTGCCTATTCGAAGGCTATACCATGCTTTTTAATATTGGATTTAGCCTTGGCTTCATCCCATTCAAACTCAATTATATATACACTGTATGTACGTGAGTCGAAATGCCAATTTTGAGCCTTAGCGCCCGGCTAGCAGCGCGTGCCGCCGGAGCAGTGTTTTGTGCGAAACTGAGCGCAGCGAACACACAAAATCGCTGTGGAGGTTGCACGTCCTATTGAGCTGCTGATTATGTGCATACATAGTTTGAGACCTCAATTAGATTGCCATCGGGATCTCGGAAATATACCGAGTTTATTTTACCGTTTGCCCCTGTACGACCAACCGGACCTTCTATCTTAGTAATTCCATTTTTTGACAGGTGCTCTATGGCATCCCGGACGTCATCTTTGATGATGAAGCACAAATCTGCGCTACCCGGCATGGTATGGCTGGCCTTTGGCTCAAACTCTCTGCCAGCTTGATGCAAATTGATCTTTTGCTTGTCGAAGGAAAGTGCAATACGCCCCTCGCCAAACACTACTTTTTTCATACCCATTATGCTGGTGTAGAAATCGACGGTGGCGGAGATATCCTTAACCGTGAGAACTAAGTGATCTATTCCTTCAACTTGCACTCAAATCTCCTCCTTCTTGACACACATAGACATAATGACTCCCCACGAAGAGTGCTGAACCCACGAGCATAGACTGAAGACCGGCACCACGATGTATCAAGTAAGGTCGGATAGGCAGGTTCCCAGAACCTGTAACCTACGCATACCAGCATGATCCATCGTCGAAGTTACTGGCCTCAACCTGTGCGCTAACTCTCTCTAAATTGAGAGGCTCTGGCCGTGGCTTCGGCAGAATTTTTTGCGAGCCTATTGACGTGGGGGGTCATACCAACGCCGCAATAAAGGGCGAGCGGCGCGTAGCAAAGCGAGTCCAGCCCACGGTCCTTTGCGGGCGTCTTTGATTGCCTTGTTAACTGTTTTCATTCGCACGATCTTGCAGTATGAATTTACGCAAGACTCGTTCGCTACGCATGACATAGAGAACGAATACCAAATCGCCTTCTACTCGATAAAAGATACGACAGGGGCCCACAACAACTTCGCGGTAGCGTGTGTCGGAAAGCTCATCGGGCACCTTTCCGGAACTGGGAAATTCTTTTAAACGACCAACTGATTCAAATACGTTACGAACCAACTTTTTAGCTGCGCTTGGCTTATCAAGCGCAATGTATTCAGCGATTTCGTTAAGTTCCTCAAGCGCAGGTTCTGTCCATTTTATTTGAGCCATTTGCTCATTTTCTCTTCTGCTTCCGATTCAGAATAAATGCGCCCTTCAAAGACAGCCCGTTCTCCACGAGCAATACCTTCGAGAATACGCATTCTATCTTGCATTAGCTCATAATCATCGACATCTACAAGATATGCAGAGGGTTGACCGTGCTCAGTAATTAACACGGGTTCTTTTGACGTATGAAGGTCAGCTAGTATTTTAGTAGCTTGCCTTTTTAAAGTAGTTACAAGTTCTGTTTTCATAATAGTGATACTATTCTATCACTCCCCTGGTTGCAACGACTTGTTCAGTTAACGCCGCAATTTGCGAGACGGAGTGAGATGGCGGCTTGTTTGCGTGTCTTTGCAAACAAGGTGACAGCTCACACCATTGCGCTTTGATCGTGATTGTAAGGTTTGAAATTTGGCATGAATAACACTCCGTGTTGAATACGCCAATATTACCAAAAAAGAGGGGGTTAAGGAGTTATTCTACAGCCTGAACGCCGCCAGCAGCGGCCGAGTGAAACGAGGTCCAGCGACCGCAGGGAGCGATGCTGGCTGGCCTTGTTAGCTGAAAACTTTAATTTGCCACA
>PZPK01000012.1 GCA_006212045.1 Oleiphilus sp.
CCAAAAAGTCAGAACCCAAAAAGTCAGAACCCAAAAAGTCAGAACCCAAAAAGTCAGAACCCAAAAAGTCAGAACCCAAAAAGTCAGAACCCAAGAAGTCAGAACCCAAGAAGTCGGAACCCAAAAAGTCAGAACCCAAAAAGTCAGAACCCAAAAAGTCAGAACCCAATAAGTCAGAACCCAAAAAGTCAGAACCTAAAAAGGCAGAACCTAAAAAGGCAGAACCTAAAAAGGCAGAATCCAGGCAAGCGCCAAAAAATCAGCAAGCCAAACCAGCGCAGGGATCCCCGGGAGGCGGCATAAAAAATGGTGAGCAACCAGCCAAAGCTCCCAAATCCCGGAAGGCTGAGAAATTACCTTCCAGGGAAAAAAGCCCTGAACCTGATGAAGACGTCAATAGTCTCGCCTATTGGACCAAAAAATGGGGCAGCGCAACGCAACTCGATGAGCGGAAACTAAGAAGAACCATTGTATATTCTGAAGGTAATAACAGGGTTTTTGCAGAGCGAGAGAAAAAAGCAAAAAGACTCGAAGCGGGCTTAAGCCCCTACGAAAAAACGATTTTCAATCAGGATCTGCTGCGCGCAGCGAATCACATTATCAAGCACATACAAATGCCCGATATTGCTCACCCTGGCAGGGCATTTAGAGGAGAGATCCGGTTTCTCCTGGACAAAAATGGTTATATTACCAAGATGAATTTCAGACGCTCTGGTATCGGGCCTCTGGATGACGCGATGAAAAAAGCGGTTGAAGATGCGCAACCAATCCCTCTTCCGACAGATCCCAAAATACTCGAAGTGTTCATGGTTAAGCCCAAAATCTTCTATTATGATGAGAGAGACCTACCGTAAACCCGGGATACCAGCAAGGATGCGCTTCGACAGGCAGTTTTGTGATCGACAAGCGACAAACTCAAAAACGCTATGCCCTGTTGCTATTGCTGAGTCTTTTGATTCACCTTGGCGCTTACATGGGCTATCTGCTCGGGCGGGTTCCGATGGAGCTACCCGCGCCTGAGCAGCGTGTTGTCGTGCAGTTGTCTTTGCCTTCTGATCCGGTGATCGAAACAATCCCCGAGCCAGCCAGGGAACAAACACCAAAGGAACCTCTTCCTGAAGAACCCATGCCGGAGGAGCAAAGGCAGGAAGACGTGCCAAAAGAGGAAACGCATGCGCCCGTTGATAATTCGGATCGCTTTGCTTCGGATAATCAAGAAGATCGATCGGCCACCGAAATAGTTGCTCGAGAGCGTCGTACGGAACCGGCAGTAAAGCCTCTGGCGCCGACAATCCCGCAAAGCGAGAGTAGCAAAGAGGTTCCGGAAAAAACGGCTTTGTCTGATGCTTCCGCGGAAAGACCCGCTTCTGACGGTGTGGAGCCACTTGCGTCCGAAAAAAATATCGTTGCAGGGGACAAAAGTACTGCGGAGGACGGTTCTGGTCCTGATACAATTCGGGAGGTACTCAGCTCCATCAGCGGGAATAGGCTGTTGCAGCGCGCGGCTGAAGATTCTGGAATCGATGAAGAGGGTTCCGGTACACAACCGGGCGATGCGCATGGTTTGGCAACAAAACCGGATGAAGAAGTGCCCGATGTCCTGGCTGCGCTCTCCATACCTGCGGAGCCGTTTGATACAGATCTGTCGGAGCCGGCGCTGGATATTCCTGCTGACTTTCTCAATCGTAACGGCAATCTTGAGCTATTGAGCGATCAGCACTTGCGTGAGGCAGATGTACCCCATCCTTTCAGCGAAGAAAAAAGCAAAGAGCTGGAGTTGGCGAACAAGTATCTGGAAAAAATGAACAAGCAGGTACGCAAGCGCTGGATCAACCCCTACAAAGGCGGGCGCTTGTATCGGGGAATTATTAAAGTTGAGCTGGATGTCGATGGTAGTCTTGAGGATGTATATGTTTATAGGTCCAGTGGTTTGGAAAGCCTGGATGCATCCGTTATCGAAGCAATCAAGTCAGTACCGAGATTTCTTGTGCCTGAGAACGCAACCATCGCCGCGCGCTACTATACGCGCATGAGTTTTCATTACAGTTCAATAGAGGCAAAAACAGAACTGTTGCCTTTCGAACTTGAGCTGGCCAAAAAAGAAGATAGTTAATGCAATTAAGTTCTCTCATCATTGAACGCAATCAACAGGAATTTGCGGCTTTCACATCATTGTTAGTTGTTAATCCTCCCGCCCAGGACTCTCTGGAAGCACTGGCCCCGGCGCGCGTCGTGACACACGACTATCGTGTTGCGCAAAGTCTTCGTACTCAACTGCAGGAGCGACTGTGCTGCGGACTGCAAACACATGCTGATCAGAGTCATGATGCGGCCCTGGTGTTCATGCCGAAGTCCAAAGGCGAGCTGTCACTGCTGTTGGCGTTCGTGAATAGCCTTATCAGTTCGGGCGCTCCTGTTTATCTGGTAGGGGAAAAGAAACAGGGCATTGCCAGCGGCGCCAAACGTCTTGCAGAACTCGGGGAGCAGACGTTCAAGGTCGATTCTGCAAAGCACTGTCAACTTTGGTGCACGCGCACATCGCCTGAAAAAGGGCCGGTATCGTTTCAGCTTCAGGACTGGTTTGAGCAATATACCGTGTCGATTGGTCAAGAGGATTATCACTTTGCGAGCATCCCCGGCGTGTTCAGTTATGAACGTCTGGATGAAGGCAGTGCCATGCTGATTGACAGCATGATAGAAGCGCCAGCCAAGCGTATACAGGGCCGCACACTGGACTTTGGTTGCGGATCCGGCCCGATCGGGATTGTGGCCAAAAAGCGCAATCCCGACATTGCACTGGAGATGGTGGATATCAACTGGCTGGCACTGGAATGTGCCAAACGCAGCTGCGCTCTGAATGGGGTCGAAGCGAGCGTTTATGCAAGCGATGGTTGGTCGGATATAGACGGCCGCTTTGATACGGTATTAAGCAATCCGCCCTTTCATTCCGGTGTGGCGACAGAGTATCAGACAACGGAACACTTTATTCGGGGGGCCTACGATCATATGAATCGTTATGCCAGCCTGATGCTGGTAGCAAATGCTTTCCTGAAGTATCCCGGTTCGATCGAGTCGCGATTCGGTCGTTGCGATACTCTGAACGAAAGCAGTCGGTTCAAGGTCTATACTACTTTTCGCTGAGCGACCAGGGGGCAAGCATGTTTTCCTATTTCAAACACAAGAATATCGAAATGCCGCGCAAGGAAGATACGCTTCCGGGGCGTGAACAGGCGATGGAACTGAGCGGTACCCACTATGTTAACGGGCATTCCATCCTGCCGCCGTTTCCAGAAGGTTGCCGTGAGCTGGTGGTGGGGCTTGGCTGTTTCTGGGGGGCGGAAAAGGCGTTCTGGTCGCTTGACGGTGTCTACTGCACTGTGGTGGGTTACGCTGGCGGTTATACACCTAATCCAAGTTACGAAGAAGTCTGTTCCGGCATGACAGGTCATAATGAGGTCGTGCGTATTATTTATGACCCGGAAGTTATTTCCTTGTCAGCCCTCTTAGAGGTGTTCTGGGAAGCGCATGATCCAACACAGGGCATGCGTCAGGGGAATGACCGGGGCACGCAGTATCGTTCCGGGATTTATCTGGATTCAGAAGGTGAGTTGGCGCTATGTGAGCAGAGTCGGTCGCATTACCAGTCCTGTCTGAACGCGGCGGGTTTTGGTGAGATCACCACTGAAATCAAACGGCTTGAGGCTTTTTATTATGCTGAGGAATATCATCAGCAGTATCTTGCAAAGAACCCGGGCGGGTACTGTGGTCTGGGTGGCACTGGCGTCTGTTTGAAATAGCCTGCAAGCGCGACCCAAAGCGGGCAGCAGATAAAAGACAGACAAAAAAAAGCCCTTGGGGTCCAAGGGCAAAGTCCACTCTAGCTTACTTGCTAGCGATTAAAACCTGAAAAATAAACGCTTATCCAATCCTGTGAAGCACATTTTCAGTAGGATGAAACAAGTCTATGAGCAAAATTTAGAGTATTCATGCTAAAAACAACTTGCCTAACGCAGTTGCTCAGGATTTATCTCGATCGCTTCAATCAATAGCTGCAATAGCTGCAATAGCGGCAACTCAGTCGCAATATCCAAGTCTGCATACATTTCTATTTCGTCAGCATTTTCTGGTTTGGCACTGTTACGGGGCGAACTGGCTATTTGTGCACCACTGCAAGCCTCAATGTGGTGCGAAAGCTGTGTGATTCGTAGTTCAAAGTGCATAAGGCATTGAAATATATAGGATAAAAAAATTGGCCTGAAGCTTGCTGATACCAAGCATGCTATTAAGCATGAGGTTGTTTTCTGATGTATGGAGGCACCTGAATCATCATATTCTCATAGGGGAGATATAATAATGCAGAAAATGAAGACAAAGATCGCGAGTATTGCAGCAGCGGGTCTGCTGTCACTGGGCGCTTCAAGCACTTGGGCTGCAGACGATACAATCAAGGTGGGAATCCTGCACTCGTTGTCAGGAACGATGGCGATTTCCGAAACAACTCTGAAAGACACAATGTTGATGCTCATTGAAGAGCAGAACAAGAAGGGTGGGCTTCTTGGCAAGCAACTCGAGCCGGTTGTGGTGGATCCTGCTTCAAATTGGCCACTGTTTGCGGAAAAAGCACGTGAATTGATTGAGAAAGAAAAGGTTGCCTCTGTATTCGGGTGTTGGACTTCGGTATCACGTAAGTCGGTATTGCCGGTTTTTGAAGAGCTAAACAGCATTCTTTTCTATCCGGTTCAGTACGAAGGTGAAGAGTCCTCCAAGAACGTGTTCTACACCGGTGCGGCACCCAATACTCAGGCGATACCGGCCGTCGATTATCTGATGGATGAAGTGGGCGTAAAACGCTGGGTATTGGCGGGTACTGATTACGTCTATCCTCGCACCACAAACAAAATCCTCGAAGCATACCTGAAAGATAAAGGCGTCGCGGCTGAGGATATCATGATCAACTACACGCCCTTCGGTCATTCTGATTGGCAAAGCATCGTCTCTGACGTCAAAAAATTCGGTTCCGCGGGTAAGAAAACAGCGGTCGTTTCGACGATTAATGGTGACGCCAATGTTCCATTCTACAAAGAGCTGGGTAACCAGGGGATTTCAGCCGAAGATATTCCAGTCGTAGCGTTCTCTGTAGGTGAAGAGGAATTGGCCGGACTGGATACCGGCCCATTGGTTGGCCATCTTGCTGCCTGGAACTACTTCATGAGCGTCGAAAACGATGCTAACGAAGAGTTTATTGATGCGTGGCAAACGTTCATCAAGGATGAAGACCGTGTGACCAACGATCCAATGGAAGCGCACTATATTGGTTTCAATATGTGGGTGAAGGCGGTTGAAGCGGCCGGCACAACAGATTCCGAAGCGGTTCAGGAAGCCCTGATCGGTATTTCTGTACCAAACCTTTCCGGTGGCTATTCCGCAATGATGCCTAACCATCACATCACCAAGCCGGTGTTGATTGGTGAAATCCAGGACGATGGCCAGTTCCAGATTGTCTCCCAGACAGCCGGACTGGTACCGGGCGATGCATGGTCTGACTTCCTGCCGGGTTCCAAAGACGTTATTGCCGACTGGAGAGCACCTCTGTCTTGCGGTAATTACAATGTTAAAACAGGCAAGTGTTCAGGTCAGAATTACGAATAAGCTCACCTGATTGCCAGGCTGGATACGGCAGGTTGATACGCCGTACCCAGCCGCTCTCAACACTTCTTTAAGCCCTGATAAACACCATAAGGGCAAATAAAAATATTGCCAGGGATTGCCGGAAATCATCAGATGGCCGTTAGTCCAACTCGGGCGAAACATGCGACAACTAAGGGACAAGTGCTTCAATGACAATTCCTGCTAGAAGGTTTTTGCCAGGCATCGTACTTATGCTGCTGATGCTGGCTAATGCCAAACTCTGGGCTGCTGCCGAGGAAGACTTTGCACGTGGTTTGGAGCTGATCAATTCTTCTAAGCTCTCTCAGGTCAAGCAGGGCGTTGATCGCCTGATTGCTTCCAGTGACCCACGCGCCAGAATTTATCTCAACGCCATGCTTGATAGTAACCTGTATAGGCACACCAAAGAGAAACGTCTAGTGATGCTGGTCAGTCGCGACGGCTCGAAAGTCATTGTGGCGGACGTGAACGACGCTTCCAAAACGGAAGAACTGAAAAAGCGGCGTGTCAAGCGGGTACCGATTAATAATCGCTTGAGAGGTGATATCAAAGCCTATCTTGCCAGCAAAGATCTGAGCGATGAATCCAGCTCTGTCAGAAAAGCGGCTGTCCAGCGCCTATTGGGCGACATCGGAGAACTGGAGCTCGGCTTGTTCAAACAACGCCTGGAGGTCGAAACCAACCCGGACGTCAAATACTTGCTGGAGAGCGGTATCGCGCTAGATAAACTGGCGAATGGTGAGCGCTTTGAGCAGTTGGCAGCTATTGAGCTACTCGGTGAAAGCCTGGAACCACCGGTTCGTAATAGTCTTAACCAAATGGCAGAAAGTGGGCCGGAAGAATTGCAGGCGCTGGCAGCGAAGGCGCTCGCAAAAATCGATGATAAAGTGGCATTTTATGCCTTCCTCGAAAAAGTGTTCTTTGGTCTCAGTCTGGGCTCGGTGCTGGTGTTAGCTGCGATTGGCCTTGCCATCACATTTGGCGTCATGGGCTGTATCAATATGGCGCATGGCGAATTGATTATGATCGGCGCCTACACCACTTACGTGATTCAATTAATGATGCCCAACGCCATCGGCGCATCGTTGATTGTTGCAGTGCCCGCCGCGTTCCTCGTTTCGGGTCTGGTCGGTATCCTGATCGAAAGAGGTGTGATTCAGTTTTTGAAAGGGCGCCCCCTGGAAACGCTGTTAGCGACCTTCGGCGTCAGTCTGGTGCTCCAGCAATTGGTTCGATCGATTTTTTCCCCGCTCAACCGAAGTGTCGAAACGCCCGAATGGATGAGTGGTGCGCTCGATATCAATCCGGTTTTTGCCATTACCTACAATCGCCTCTATATCATTTTCTTCTGTTTGGCAGTGTTTGCCCTGCTTTTCTTTGTGCTGCGTAAAACGGTTCTGGGCCTTCAGGTCAGGGCCGTCTCGCAGAACCGAAACATGGCCCGGGCGATGGGAGTCCGGTCAGAGTGGGTGGATGCACTGACATTCGGTTTGGGTTCCGGCATTGCCGGGGTAGCGGGTGTCGCGCTCAGTCAGCTTACAAACGTCGGCCCGAATCTGGGGCAGTCCTATATTATCGATTCCTTTATGGTCGTGGTGTTTGGTGGCGTAGGTAATCTATGGGGCACGCTTGTTGCCGGAATGTCTCTGGGTATTGCCAATAAAATGCTGGAACCTGTTTCCGGCGCCGTGCTTGCCAAAATTCTTGTTCTTGTATTCATCATTCTCTTCATCCAGAAAAGGCCGCGAGGGTTATTCCCTCAGAAAGGCCGGGCTGCGGAGGATTAATTATGTCGACATCTACAATGAATCCTGTATTTGACAAACAAACCAATGTTTTTCTATCCGTGCTGAGCGTCATTTCGGTACTGGTCATCGCCTGTAATCAACTGTTCCCGGCAGATAGCGCCCTGCATATCCCGACTTATACGGTCACCTTGCTTGGTAAGTATCTGTGCTATGCATTGCTCGCCGTTGCGATCGATCTGATCTGGGGGTATATGGGCATCCTAAGTTTGGGCCATGGCGCATTTTTCGCCTTGGGCGGTTATGCCATGGGTATGTATCTGATGCGCCAGATTGGCGAGCGTGGTGTCTATGGCGACCCATTGCTGCCGGACTTTATGGTGTTTCTTAACTGGTCCGAACTGCCCTGGTTCTGGCACGGCTTTGATATGTTCTGGTTCGCAGCACTGATGGTCGTGCTTGTACCGGGTGTGCTGGCATTTGTATTCGGCTGGCTGACATTTCGGTCCCGGGTCACGGGAGTGTATCTCTCGATCATCACACAGGCGCTGACCTACGCTCTGATGCTGGCTTTTTACCGCAATGAGATGGGGTTTGGCGGCAACAATGGCCTGACTGACTTTAAAGACCTGCTGGGATTTGATCTGCAATCGGATGCCACCCGTCTATGGCTGTTTCTGCTTTCCGCCATTGCCTTGGGGCTGGGTTATATCGCCTGTCGCTTCATCGTAGCCTCAAAGCTCGGGCGAGTGTCCCTGGCGATTCGGGATGCCGAATCCCGCACGCGTTTTATCGGTTACAAGGTCGAAAATGTAAAACTCTGGGTGTTTACCTTCTCGGCCATGCTGGCCGGTATCGCCGGTGCACTCTATGTGCCGCAGGTCGGGATCATTAATCCGAATGAATTTTCACCATTGAATTCGATCGAGATGGTGGTCTGGGTCGCATTAGGGGGCCGTGCAACCTTGTACGGTGCTGTGGTCGGTGCGATTGTCGTGAACTATGCCAAAACCTATTTTACAGGGGCACTTCCCGAAGTCTGGTTATTCGCGCTGGGTGGCCTGTTTGTGGTGACGACGATATTCCTGCCAAAGGGAATTGCCGGCCTGCTCAAAAAGAAGGAGGCGCGCGCATGAGTAATGTGATCAGCAATTACATCGATGCCGTGCGAGATCGTGAGCATGTATTCGATGCGGTCGCGCCGCAGATCAATCCTAACCTCGATGTACGGAAGGGCTGTATTCTTTATATGGAAGATGTCAGCGTCAGTTTTGATGGCTTTAAGGCGATCAATAACCTCAATCTCTACATAGATGAAGGAGAGCTGCGCTGTATCATCGGGCCAAATGGCGCCGGTAAAACCACCATGATGGATATCATCACCGGGAAGACGACACCGGACACCGGCACGGTCTACTTCGGGCAGAAAATTAACCTGCTGCAGATGAGTGAACCCGAAATTGCACAGGCCGGCATTGGGCGCAAGTTTCAGAAACCGACCGTGTTTGAGGATCAAAGCGTTTTTGCCAATCTTGAGCTTTCCATGGCGTGTGACAAGCGTGTCCTGCAAACCCTGTTTGCCAAGCTAAGTGCTGAGCAATTGCAGCACATAGAAGAAACTCTGGAGTTGGTCGGCCTGAAGGACCAGCGCTTTCTGAGAGCAGGTGCGCTGTCACATGGTCAAAAGCAATGGCTTGAAATCGGGATGTTGATTATGCAACGCCCGCAGTTATTGTTGGTAGATGAACCGGTGGCCGGAATGACACACCAGGAAATGGATCGAACCGCAGAATTACTGATTTCGCTCGAAGGTCGCCATTCCGTTGTGGTGGTGGAGCATGACATGGATTTTGTGCGCTCAATTGCACGTAAGGTCACTGTTTTGCATCAGGGCAGTGTGTTGGCAGAGGGCAGCATGGATGACGTGCAGAATAATGCACGCGTCAAAGAAGTTTATCTGGGAGAGTAGCGAGCGAGATATGTTAAAAATAGAAGGACTCAATCAATTCTACGGCGAAAGCCACACTCTCTGGGACCTGGATATAGAGATAGAGCAGGGCAAATGCACTTGCCTGATGGGAAGAAATGGTGTTGGGAAAACAACCTTGCTCTCCTGCATTATGGGTCTGCTCCAACCCGCTTCCGGCAACATTAGCTTCAAGGGCGCGCCCTTGCTGAAGGTTAGCGCAGAGCGCCGTGCCCCGATGGGGATTGGCTACGTACCGCAGGGGCGGCAGATTTTTCCCCTGTTGACGGTCGAAGAAAATCTGCAGATCGGGCTTCCTGTCAGGCGGGACAAGAAGAAGCATATTCCGGAACAGGTCTATGAGCTGTTTCCCGTACTCAAGGACATGCGACTCCGGCGTGGCGGGGATTTGTCGGGTGGACAGCAGCAGCAACTTGCGATCGGAAGGGCTCTGGTCATCGATCCGGAATTGCTGATACTGGATGAACCCACCGAAGGTATTCAGCCAAATATCGTGGCGGAAATTGGTGACATCATTCGTAAACTGAATAAAGATATCGGGTTGACTGTACTGCTGGTGGAACAGAAACTGCCTTTTGTCAGGAGAACGTCCGACAAATTCATTATTATGGATCGGGGGCGTTCAGTCGCCAAGGGATCGCTGGACGAGCTTAGCGCAGAACTGGTTCAGGAATACCTGACTGTTTGATGGTGCGCTTTTCATATGACAAACCCTTCGGCGCTTGCAACCGTAAGGGCATTTACCCGGACACTTAATAATAATGAATGCCATCGCACAAGGCGTATCAGATCAGATCGGTTATGGTCAGGACCGGAACTGGCATGCACGCATCAAGCTGGAGTTTGCCGCAAGGCACAAACGAACAGCATTAACCGACATGGAATTCAATGGGCCGCTGAGGGTTCAGCGTCCTTTCTATCCTGAAGCGGATACCTGCCATACCTATCTCCTGCATCCGCCCGGCGGAATGGTCAGTGGCGACACCGTAGACATCACAATACGCACCGGGCCGCAGTCGCATGCTCTGATTACCACACCGTCTGCCGGTAAGGTCTACAAAGCCGATTCTGCCGGATTGAAGCAGAAGCAGAAGCTCGACATCAGGGTGCGGGATTCGATCTGCGAATGGCTGCCACAGGAAACGATTCTGTTCAACGGAGCCAAGGCGCAATTCGATGCGCAGGTGCGTGTTGAGGGCAGTGGCCACTTTACCGGTTGGGAAATGTTGGCATTGGGCCGAGCGGCCGGTGATCAGCCGTTCGAACGAGGCTTGCTGTCACAGAAGATGAGTATCCTCCTGAATGGCAATCATCTGGTTTGGGAGGCGTTCAGGCTTGATTCAGAATTGTCGATGCTGAACAGCCGCGTCGGCTTGAACGGCTTCAGTCATTTCGGCAATCTTTATTGGGTCGGCTCTGACATCCATCAGCATCGAACAGCACTGGATGCAGCACTGACAACCTTGCCTTCTGCTGCGCAGCAGAACCTGCTCGTTGTCGCTTCGCACAAGCCTGATCTGCTTGTCGTTAGAGGGCTCAGCGATTGCGCGGAAAAACTAAGAAATTCATTTATTCAGATATGGGCTCAAATGCGACCGGTCACCATTGGAAAACCGGCCTGCTTACCACGAATTTGGGCGACATAAGGGGAAATAGTCATGGAGTTAAGTCCAAGAGAGAAAGATAAACTGTTGCTGTTTACGGCGGCCTTGCTTGCCGAGCGTCGCAAAGCCAAAGGCATCAAACTGAATTATCCGGAGTCCATCGCATTGATTTCTGCAGAAATCATGGAGGGTGCGCGTGAGGGAAAAACTGTGGCTGAACTGATGAGCGCCGGTCGCAAGGTGCTTTCTCGTGAGGATGTGATGGATGGCATCGCCGAAATGATTCCGGAAGTGCAGGTCGAAGCGACGTTTCCGGACGGGACAAAGCTTGTGACCGTGCACGATCCGATCGTATGAGCCAAACATCGAGATCACGTCAGTGTCCAGAAAATCGAGGAGCATAGTATGAAACCAGGTGAGTATCAGATTCAGCCGGGCGACATTGAACTTAACTCAGGGCGGGAGAGTATTTCCGTACAGGTGGCCAACACCGGAGATCGGCCGATTCAGGTCGGTTCCCATTACCATTTTTTTGAGACCAACCCGGCTCTTGATTTTGACCGGGCGCTGACACGGGGTTACCGGCTCAATATTGCGGCTGGAACGGCCATTCGGTTTGAACCGGGGCAAACACGCAGCGTAGAGCTGGTAAAGTATGCGGGTGACCGAAAGGTTTACGGCTTTCGAGCTGAAGTCATGGGTGCGCTGGACCCTTAGTTTAAGGAGAATACAAGATGGCTAAAATTAGTCGCGAAGCCTATGCCAACATGTTCGGGCCGACCCGGGGTGACCGCGTTCGTCTCGGCGATACCGATCTATGGATTGAAGTGGAAGCAGATCACACGGTCTATGGTGATGAGGTCAAATTTGGCGGCGGTAAAGTGATCCGGGACGGCATGGGACAAAGTCAGTCTTTGGGCAGTGATGTCGTGGATACGGTCATTACCAATGCACTGATTCTGGATCATTGGGGGATCGTCAAAGCCGATGTGGGGATCAAGGAAGGTCGCATTGCAGCGATCGGCAAGGCCGGTAATCCTGATACTCAGGAAGGTGTTGATATTGTCATTGGTCCCGGGACCGAAGTGATTGCCTGTGAGGGGCAGATCCTCACGGCTGGCTGCATTGACGCGCATATACATTTTATTTGCCCCCAACAGGTCGAAGAAGCACTGATGTCCGGTACCACGACGATGCTGGGAGGCGGCACCGGACCGGCGACGGGCACCAATGCCACGACCTGTACGCCAGGCGCGTGGAATATCGGCAAGATGCTGCAGGCGACCGACAGCTTGCCAATGAACTTCGGTTTTCTGGGCAAGGGTAATGCAAGTCTGCCGGAGCCTTTGGAAGAACAGATCCGTGCCGGAGCCTTCGGACTTAAGCTGCATGAGGACTGGGGAACAACGCCGGCTTCCATAGACAACTGTTTAAGTGTGGCTGAAAAATACGATGTTCAGGTCGCCATTCACACCGACACGCTGAACGAATCCGGGTTTGTCGAGGACACCATTGCCGCTTTCAAAGGGCGCGGCATACATACCTACCATACCGAGGGAGCGGGTGGAGGGCATGCACCCGATATTATCAAGGCCTGCGGGCATCCCAATGTGTTGCCTTCATCGACGAATCCAACCCGCCCCTACACCGTAAATACGGTCGATGAACATCTTGATATGTTGATGGTTTGCCACCATCTTGACCCCGACATTCCCGAGGACGTTGCCTTCGCCGATTCGCGCATACGCAAGGAGACTATCGCAGCGGAGGATATCCTGCATGACCTTGGGGCGTTTTCGATGATTGCGTCGGACTCTCAGGCCATGGGCCGCGTTGGAGAAGTAATCTGTCGTACTTGGCAAACCGCGCACAAGATGAAAGTCCAACGCGGACTGTTGCCGGAAGATGAATCGCTGGGTTGCGATAATTTCAGGGCCAAACGTTATATCGCGAAGTACACCATCAACCCGGCCATTACGCATGGTATAGCAGACTATGTCGGGTCAGTGGAGGTCGGAAAAATGGCCGACCTGGTTCTGTGGAAGCCTGCCTTTTTTGGCACCAAGCCTTCCCTTATTCTCAAGTCCGGTTTTATTGCAGCGGCACCAATGGGTGATCCGAATGCCTCCATTCCGACACCCCAACCTGTGCATTATCGCGAAATGTTTGGCGCGATGGGCTCAGCTGTGAACAAAACTTCGGCCACCTTCGTGAGTCAGGTGGCTGCGGATTCCGGGCTCGCTGAGTCGCTTGGCTTGCAACGCCAGATTCTACCTTGCCGTGGGGTTCGTTCGGTGACCAAAAAAGATATGCTACTGAATGATTATATGCCGGATGTGGAGGTCGACCCGCAAACCTACGAGGTGCGCGCCGATGGTGTTTTGTTGAGTTGTGAGCCGGCCGAAGTACTTCCGCTTGCCCAGCGCTACTTTCTGTTTTAGGGCGCGAATCGATGTGGGGATTACATGCAAAAAATTGAAGTGAATCATGGTCAGACGACTGATCGGGGTTTGAGTGCTGACACTCTGGTGATGCGTTATGAGCAGCGTTCCAAGGGGCGTATCAAATTACGCAGTGAACAGGGGACAGAAGTAGGGCTATTCCTGGAACGAGGAAAAGTACTGCGCGACGGGGATGTACTGGAATCCACTGAGGGACTTTTTTTCAGGGTGAAGGCCCGGGAAGAGCCGCTTATCCGAGGGGTATGTGACAACTGGGAGCTGTTTGCGCGCTGTTGCTATCACCTTGGCAATCGACACGTGCCGGTGCAGATCGGGCATAAGGAACTTTGGATTCAGGCGGACCATATACTGAGCGACATGCTGTCTCAGTTGGGCATGGATGTCAGCACCTGCGAGGCTTCGTTCAGCCCTGAGCAAGGTGCCTATGCTGGCGGACATGGACATCATCATGAGCACTGATACGCGCAGTCTGCTTTCGCTGCTGTATCTTACGAGCCCTGCGCTGCCTATTGGCGCATTTGCCTATTCCCAAGGGCTTGAAAAGGCGATCGAGCTGGATTGGGTGAGCGACCGCCTGACGCTGGAAGTATGGTGTCACGACGCGCTGACACAGGGTTTATCGCAACTCGATGTGCCGCTGGTACTCCTCATGCAGGATGCGCTTGAATTACAGCGGGAGGATGAGGTCCAGAAGCTGAACCAGCGCGTGTTTGCATGCAGGGAAAGCCTCGAACTCTATGAGGAAGAGAAGCATCTCGGGGCCAGCCTGACCCGTTTGTTTCGGACCCAAACACTAGATCAGCGGCTGAAATTTCCGTTCAAGCAGCCGGAAAACCCCTCGTTTCTCTGGGCATTTGCCATCTCGGCACTTGCACTCGAAATGGATCGAACACAGACACAGATCAGCTTTCTATGGTCCTGGTTGGAAAACCAGGTGGCAGTCGCCTGCAAGGCGATTCCTCTGGGACAAACAGATGCGCAGAAAACCCTGCTCAGCTTAAAGGCCGTATTGCCGGGTTGTCTGATAGCAGAGCCTGCAGGTCTCAAGGTTGATGATCTCTATGGTTCCTTGCCAGGGCAGGTGCTTTGCAGTGCGCTTCACGAAGCGCAGTATTCAAGATTATTCAGGAGTTAATATGTCAACGAAATGTTTGCGTGTCGGGATTGGCGGGCCGGTCGGTTCCGGGAAAACAGCCTTATTGAAAAACCTCTGTTTCGCGTTGCGGGATCGCTACAATATGGCGGTGGTCACCAATGATATCTACACCCGAGAGGATGCGCAGTTTTTGTTGCGTCATGAAGCGCTGTCGGAGGACCGTATTCTCGGGGTCGAAACCGGAGGATGTCCACACACGGCCATTCGGGAAGATGCATCGATGAATCTGGCCGCCATCGACACCTTGCAGGAACGCCACCCGGGCCTGGAGCTGGTGTTTGTCGAAAGCGGCGGAGACAACCTGAGTGCAACGTTTAGTCCGGAATTGTCCGATTTGACGCTTTACGTCATAGACGTTTGTGCCGGAGATAAAATACCCAGAAAGGGTGGTCCCGGTATTACTAAATCGGACCTGCTGATTATCAATAAGATTGATCTGGCAGAGTACGTCAATGCGTCTTTGGAAGTCATGGATAAGGATGCCAGTAAGATGCGAGGCGAGAAACCTTTTATCTTCACCAATATGGCAACTGGCGAGGGTGTTGCAGATATTATCGGCTTCATTGAGCGTGAGGGAATGCTCTAGCCTGGCAGGGTGATTTGAAACTGTGTGTTGCGTCACAATTCTCTTTTGCCAATGACACTGTGAATGGTTAAATGTAAGGGATTGTGATAATTTGTCACAAGATTTTAAACAAGCCGATTGCACGGGCGTATGCTGTGCCTGAAAACGGATAACAAAAACGATATGACGATTCACCGAACGCCACATTTGCTGCGAAGTGCCTCCTCCTTGGGTTTGGCTGCGTCTTTGTTTCTGTTTTCTATGCCCCTGTTAGCTGAGCTCAAGCCTTTGGACGCCGCGTCCATGTCCCAGATAACCGGCCGTGCCGGTCTTACGATTGATATCGAATCCGAAGTGACAATCGCCGAGATGGAATACGTCGATGCGGGCTCAATGTACTGGCGCGATATGCGTGTAGGTGGTATCGGTGGCGGTCGAACAGATAATATTCGGGCCAGAGTCGATATTACTGACGGTGCAGAAACCTTGTTAACCGGTTTTGCAGATGCCGCCTGGCTTGCCAGCCTTGGCTATCTGGATGCTTCCGAGACAGATGTGGCTTGGGCAATTGCCGAGTATGATGACGGCAACGGCAGCTTTGGTAAGCAGCATGGTGATGGTGATTTGTTGATTCATGTCAGCTCGATTGACTACGGACTGGATATTTTGACTGGGCCTGTGGCAGGGCAGGAAGCGGCCAATCTGAACGCCTTCAAGCACGCTGTCGACATCCATTTCGAAACCGGCTCGCTCGGGATTCAATCCTCTGATAACCTCGTCGAAACGGATCTGAGCCGAAACTTTTCCATCGAAGCTTACCTGGGTTACCTCGACATCCTGATTGTAAACAGAGGGAATGGTTTCAGTCCTACCGGCAACGATGCCGATGGTCAGCCTGAAAATGTGCGTATGCAGGACTCCTATATGGGGATCGACCTGAAATTCCGCGTCGACGATCTGGATATTGATGGTACTAACATCGCGCATAACACCTTTATTCCTCGCGATGTCACGACGCCAGGTTTGACCCTGCGAGATATGCGAATTCACAATGAGCGAGGCGGTGATACGCTAGGCAGCTTTGGCTTCGCCAGTTTCGAAACCAAACTCGCAGCCGTGACTGATGTCTATCACTACATGGAGTCGCGTGGAAATGTCGAAACGGTCGATGGTCATGCGATTTATGACATTAACGTGAAAATGGATTGGGATCTGCCTCATATTTCTTTTGGCGATACTGGTCAATCTATCGGTGAAGTTTACTTTACCGACTTCCACATCAAAGATACCTCCCTGGTCATCTCAGCGAACTAACGCTAACTGTCGCCGCATCGTTATTGCTGCACCGCGAACCAGCGTTCACTCTGCTCCTGTTTTTAGTTCCCTTCTTGTTTTTGTTTTGACAGTATCCGTGTCACGGTATCAACGATGGTATGAGTTTGTGGATCGATTTCCAGATTTACCAAATCGCCCGTTTTTGCGGTGCCGAAGGTCGTCACAGTCAGCGTTTCCGGAATTAGGTGCACAACAAAAGTTTCTTGATTTACTTCTCCGACCGTTAAACTGCAGCCATTCAAGCCGATGAAGCCCTTGTTCAGCAAGTAAGGGTGCAGATCCTTCGGGGCTTCAAGTTCGATGCTGACATTATTTTCTGACTTTAGAATGTTCCGTATTCTGACCGCTTTGATCACGTGGCCGGACATGAGATGGCCCCCAATTTCATCCCCGATGCGAGCGGCGCGTTCAAAATTTACCTCGTCACCAATTGCCAATGCAGAAAGGTTTGTCACATCAAGGGTTTCGCGAATCACATCAAAGCACGCAGTGGCGTTTGGCAGATCGAAGTCGGTCACCGTCAGGCAGACGCCATTCAACGCGATACTGGCGCCTTGTGCGATGTCTTCAAGTGAACCTGCTGGAAACTGTATTCTGAGTGAGCAAAAGCGGTCAGCTTTATTGTGGCTCGACATCGCTAACACTCGGGCGGTACCTTGTACTATGCCTGTGAACATAATGCTTTATCTCCTTTAGCGCCGACATTTTACAGAAGCGCGAATGATCCTGACAGTGGGTAGGCGGGGCAATCGCGTAATAAAGCTTTTGTGTTTGCGACCGATAACAGGAGTATCAATGAGAAGGATATTAATCATTCACCATGGCCAGTAACAAGCCGCAACCAGATCAAGTGCGTACGGCAATCAAAACGCGGCCGACTCTGGATACTCGCTCAGGTCAGCAGGGCGCCCCAGAAGACGGAGGGGATTCCCGAGCGGGCTTGCCTGCCCATAATGACAAAGTGGGCAATGCCGCAGCCCTTGAGAGCATCAGTAGCACTGAAGACAGGCATCAGGCTGCCCGGCAGGCGCGCAGGAAACTGGTCGACAGGCGCGCGGGTGACGAAGACCCTCAATATCCCGGAATCAATCGGCGTTCCGACCAGGATCGGCGTAACAGGCAAGGCAACAAAGCTTCAGAGAGCAGGGATAAGTCGCCAACTCGCCAGGAGATGAAGGTGCAGCAGCACCGAAAGAAAAAGTTACTGGCCGGATGTGAGCCAGTCATGGGGCTTAATTACGATACTCTGGCAATGGATGATTATCCGTCAAATGAAGTGGTCGCCAGAGCGCGTAAAGACAGGGATCAGTGGATTGCGATATGCAGCCTGTTCGGAAGTATCTTTCTTTTTGGTTTTACCGGCATCGTACCGGCACTTATTGCGGGGATTTCCTGTGGCGTAGCGATGCTGGCCTTTGTGTTGGCTTTTTCACCCTTGCGCTCTCGTTTTTTTGATGAACCCTCATTGCAGGAGTTGCTTGAAACAAGAAAGCGCATTGAGTTCAGGGCACTGAACCATATTCGATTTCTTGAAGGAGATGACGGCCTCGCCTGGAGATGCGAGAAAATGGGCAAATATAATTCCAATCTGAACAGAAAGTTGTTCAGGGGCTTGATACTGTTTTCAAGAAGTCGCGATCTAATGGATGTTATTCGAAACCGGAAACAGATCCGGCTTTATCTTTTGTTCATGATTGAAGCGCAAAAAGCGTACAAGCGACTTCAGCGTGATTACCTCGAGAACCATTTCAAACACCTTGATCAAGGTTGGGACGATACGCTTTCAGAGGCTGAGGTTAGCCAAGTCGAGCGTGACGATCGTGATACGCCGGCGGCCTAACATATCTTAAACAGGAGGTGCATCAGTGTTCTCGATAACCTTAAGGGGTCGTTGAGATTGGTGTTTGGAGTAGAGAGTTCTGAGTTTTATCGGGCCCGTGTTACGAAATACCTGATGTCTCATGCTTGACAGGGTGTGACATCAAACGTATGTTTTAAACATACGTTTAGAATAGTTTTACTAATTTTATGGCCCACACTGAAACCGTTGACAGAATTCTCGATGCGGCCGAGATTCTATTCGCAGAGAGGGGGTTTTCGGAAACCTCTCTTCGCATGATCACCAGCAAAGCAAAAGTTAATCTTGCCGCAGTCAATTATCATTTTGGTTCCAAGAACGCGCTGATTCAAGCCGTGTTTTCGAGATTTTTGGACCCGCTCAGCCGTTTAATGGAGCAGGGCCTGAAGGAAAATGGCTGGGACCGTGAAGTTTGTGCTGCCCCTAACCTGGAAGACATCATTCGTTTGTACGTCAGAGGTTTGTTGAAGATTCCAACAAGTCACGAAAATGGTGTGTCGATATTTATGCGCCTGATGGGGCTCGCTTACACCCAGTCGCAAGGCCATTTGCGGAAATATCTGGAATCTGAGTATGCCCGGATTTTCCGCCTGTTTATGCAGCTGGTTAAAAAGAGTACACCGGAATTGTCCAAGCAGGAGCGCTTCTGGCGCTTTCAGTTTACGCTGGGTTCAATAGCATTTACCATGTCGAGTATTCAGCCGCTGACGGAAATACTTGAGAACAGCGCCGATGCCAAGGCAAATCCCGAGGCTGTCGTTGATTATCTGGTGCCTTATCTGCTTGGTGGTCTCAAAGCGACGCCGATTGATGCGGTCACCTAGATATCAGTATATGGGGCTGCATTCATTGATGGCCGGCTTGCACACTCAAATGACTGAAGGCTAGTCGATAACTTGCCTATGCAATCTCAATGACCAGTTGCCGTATAGATATATCAATATCGAAGCAAACGTTAGCGCACCGTTCTGACGCCGGAACCCGGACTTATTCTGTTTCCACCGCTGCAAATGGCACCGGTCAGAAGATGGGTAGTGAATGTACTCCGCTTGGCAAGCATGTCGTGCGTGCCTGTATAGGACGCGGTTGCGCCCGCGACAGCGTCTTTGTTGGTCGTCGTTTTACAGGTGAAATTTACCAGCCCTCGCTTGCCCTACAGTATCCGGAGCGGGACTGGATCCTCTCGCGCATACTCTGGTTGTCCGGGGTCGAAAAGGGCTTCAATCGTTTAGGTCAGGTCGACAGCATGCGGCGCTATATTTACATTCATGGCACTCCGGATTCGGAACCAATGGGTGTACCTGCTTCCCATGGCTGTATCCGTATGACGAATGATGCCGTGATCGAACTATTCGACATCACGCCGCCGGGCACGCTCGTAAACATTTTCCTTTAATTCTCTTTTTCTATAAAGACAGATATATGGCACAAGAAGTGACAGCGCTAAACGAAGACCCGATCGGTCCACTCATGTTGGATATTGAGGGAACAGAGCTTTCCCCGCAAGACATAGATCGTTTGCAGTACCCTTGTGTTGGCGGCGTCATTCTGTTCAGCCGCAACTACCGGGATACCCGCCAGTTGCGTGAGCTTGTAGGGGCATTGCGTTCGACCCGGCCGGAACTATTGATTGCAGTTGATCACGAAGGCGGACGCGTACAAAGATTCAAAGAGGGGTTTACGGGTATCCCTCCCATGGCAATGCTTGGGGCCTATTTTAAGCAAGCTGGAGCGCCTGCATTGGCGCTGGCACGAGACATCGGCTGGCTATTAGCGGCCGAGCTGCGTGCCTACGATATCGATTTCAGCTTTACGCCAGTGCTTGATCGTGATCATGGCGTCTCAGAGGTCATCGGAGATCGCGCATTCTCAAGTAAGCCGGAGATTATTGTGAAGCTTGCGGAGGCCTTGATGAAGGGAATGGAGGACGCTGGCATGGCGGCTACCGGTAAGCATTTTCCCGGTCATGGTGCCGTCGTGGCAGACTCGCATCTTGCTTTGCCTGTCGATGAGCGCTCTTATGATGAAATAGCGCGTGAAGATCTGTGTGTGTTCAATGCTCTGATTTCAGCTGGTATCCCTGCGCTGATGCCAGCGCATGTCGTCTATTCAGAGGTTGATGACGCTCCGGCAGGCTTCTCAAGGGTTTGGATGCAGGACATTTTGCGTCAGAAGCTGGGATTCAAAGGTGTCATTTTTAGTGATGATCTGGGGATGGCCGGCGCTGAATTTGCAGGTGGTTTTGCCGACAGGGCGAAGGCCGCGCTGCTAGCCGGGTGCGATATGGTGCTGGTTTGCAACGACCCTAGCGGTGCGCAGGAAGTTGCCGGGTTTTTTGAACGAGAGGGGTGGCAATCTTCGACAAGATTGCAGGCGATGCGCGGTCGGTCCGGGCCGCTGTCGCATGAAGCCTTAGAGGAGACGCCACGCTGGCAAAACACCGTAGCACACATTAAATCGCTTCTGACATAAGATATGATGACTAAAAAAGTTTGGGGAACGGGTATCTTGCAATGGAACTAAAAGAACTGAGGCATTGGCTGGCAGAGATCGGCATCGAAGATTCTGCCTATCAGAACGTGTTCGAGATATTTATTATCGTGCTGGCGACTGCGTTAGTCAGTTTTATCGCCAAGCGCATAATAGCGCGCCTTGAGCTGCAGTTTGAAAAATCCCGAAACCTGTGGGATGACAATTTGCTGCATGCCGCGAGCAAACCCGTGTCACTGGCTATCTGGATTCTGGGTCTGTCCTTTGCGGCTTATGCAGCCCGCGATTATTCTGATACAGATATTTTTTCGATCATTGAACCGGTGCAGCGCATCGGTGTGATTGTGTGTTTGACCTGGTTTATCGTTGGCTTCATTTCAGGGGCCGAACATATCCTCATTGATCCTGAAAGGGTTCGCGAGCCAATGGATGAGACCACCGTCTCGGCCATTGGGAAGTTATTGCGCGCTTCTGTCATTATCACTTCCGTCCTGGTGGCCCTGCAGACTCTGGGGTACAGCATCAGCGGGGTGCTGGCATTTGGCGGTATCGGCGGGATAGCGGTCGGTTTTGCCGCCAAGGATTTGCTTGCCAACTTTTTTGGTGGCCTGATGATTTACCTCGACCGCCCATTTAAAGTGGGTGACTGGGTTCGTTCTCCGGACCAGGAAATAGAGGGGACGGTTGAAAAAATCGGTTGGCGTCTAACCACCATACGCACGTTCGATAAAAGACCGCTCTATGTTCCGAATTCCGTCTTTACCAGTATTTCGGTCCAAAACCCCTCACGCATGAGCCACAGGCGCATTTTCGAGACAGTTGGTCTGCGATACGACGACGCAGCGCAACTTGAAAATATTATTGCAAGAGTCAAATCCATGCTGCAGGCGCATCAGGATCTGGATACAGAACAGACCTTGATCGTGAATTTTGACGCGTTCGGCGCTTCATCGTTGGACTTCTTTATCTATACGTTTACCAGGACGACCAATTGGATCGAGTATCATGAGGTCAAGCAGGATGTGTTATTCAGGGTTATGAAGATCATCGAGGAAGAAGGGGCTGAAGTGGCATTCCCAACCTCTACGGTACATTTGTTCAAGGAAGGCGGAAAACCGGAGGTTGCGTTAAGCTCCTTGCCCGAAAAGGCGCCGGATGCCGGATGAATCTCCGGCTATTAGGACTCGGCCAGCTCGAGGTCCAGCTCCTCAGGCGCAAACTCTTCGACGGAAATGCGGTACTTTCGCGGATCTTCGTAACCTGTAATCTTGACCTTATCCAGACATGACCTCAGATTCAACATTTGAGGAATCAGAAACTTATCGGTTTTCAGATTGTAAATCAGTCTTACCAGGGGGCGTAAGGGCGCTTCCGGATTCTGGGCAATGACTACGGCTAATGTGGCATTGCTGAGCTTCACCAGGCTACCTGTCGGATAGATTCCGAGGCATTTAATGAACTGGTGTACCAGTTCTTCGTCAAGCGTCTTTCCTGCTTCGTCCAGCAATGATTTCATGCCAAAGCCGGAAGGGATAGCGTCTTTGTGTCGGCGATTGTTGGTGAGGGCGTCATAGGTGTCGACGATGGCAAACATCTTGCCGTAGATCGAAATTTCCTCGACAGTCTTACCTGCTGGATAACCAGAGCCATCGATTCGTTCATGATGCTCTCTGATAATGTTGCCGACGATCTCGGAATCAAGGCTTTCTTCAGGTAGCAATTGTGTCCCGATGCTGACATGCTTTTTCACTTCGCGATATTGCGTTTCTGTTAGTGGTCCGTCATGCGCAAAGTGCTCCGGGTCAATGCGCATTTGCCCAATATCATGCAGTAGGGCACCCGTAATGCACTGTTCAATTTCCAATAAAGGCATATTGCGAGCGTGACAAAAGATTCCCATCAGCACTGCGGTATTGACCGAGTGCTCGTAGACGTAGTCGTCAATATGTCGCATTTTTCCAAGCCAGGTGAGGGCGTCTTTATTGCGTAATACTGACCGACAGATGGCTTGAGACGCCTGCTCGAAGTACTCGGTATTGAGGAAATGGCCATGTTTGATAGCCGCTTCTGACTGGCTGATGATTCTGACAGATGTCTCGAATATCGCTCTGGCAGTCCGCCACTCGAGCTTTAGTTCCTGATAGTGCACCGAGGTTTTCAGCGCCAACAGGGATAGGCTGGCATCTAGTGAGGCATCAAAGTGGGTCTGCGAAAACAACGAGTCTGTGGAGGATTGCTCTGATGCAACATCAAGGCCCTTGGAGGTATCGATAATCACCGCATCAACTCCGATGTCCTTGAATTTTTGAATAATCCGCGCGTCACGGATCATGCCTCTTTTTTTTCGCGGCATGCTGGACGCCGAATCTTCAGGGATCTCGGCGACAAACATATCGACGGAAAGTTGGTCGATCTGTATTTTTCTTAACACGGTAGACTCGGTTTTATTGATTTCCAGAATAAAAGATTAAATTTATACTTATATTTTCAGCCTAGCGTGAATAACGCATTTTTCTAATTTTATTTTATTGAAGGAAGCCCCTGATTTGATTGGTATTATTGGTGGCACCGGATTGAGCGCGTTTCTTGATGCCAATCTGCTAAGAACCGAAGAGTTCGAATCCCGGTTCGGAGCGCCCAGTTCCGAAGTTAGTATTTGTCAGCTGCATGGCCGGGATTTCGCGTTTTTACCGCGTCATGGTCATCCGCATCGTGTGCCCCCGCACAAGATCAATTATCGGGCAAATCTTGATGTCCTGGTGCGGTCGGGAGTAACCGAACTGATCGCTGTGAATGCCGTAGGCGGTATTTGTGGAGGGCTGGGACCGGCACAGATAGCCATACCGGATCAAATACTGGATTACACCTATGGCCGTGAACATACCATCTATGATGATGGCTCGGCTTTGGATCATGTTGATTTCAGCTTTCCGTATTCCGGCAAGGTGCGCGAGAATTTAGCGTCGGCCGCGTCCAGAGCAAATATTTCAGTTCTTACGAGTGCCGTCTATGCAGCAACCCAAGGCCCCAGGCTGGAAACGGCTGCGGAGATCAGCAAAATAAGACGAGATGGTGCGGACATGGTGGGCATGACAGGCATGCCAGAGGCAGCGCTTGCGCGCGAGATGGGCGTGGAGTACGCCTGTATCGCCTTGTCGGTGAATTGGGCGGCCGGTTTGACGGATGAACTGATCACCATGCACGATATCGAGGAGGCGCTGGCGGCAGGCATGAAGGATGTGAAAAAAATTCTTGCCTGTTACATCCAAGGTTAATGGCCTTTCTGTTATCCACTTGGAACTCAGAGAGGCGCATACTCAAGTGAAAATGGCGATTCAATCTTTCTGATTGTCGCGATCACACCCAATGCCGGATGATCTACATAATGACGCTCGCCGTCCTTTATGCGGCGTGAGTCCTGTAACTGTACTCGCTCCACTGCGAGCCATGAGCGTTTGTTCGCCAACACGGGGTCATCTTGATTTGCCTGGTTCTCATTCAACGGCAATAGCAATTGGTCAAGTCTGATCCCGCCTGTTTGTCGCACCCAATTAAACCAGTCTATCTCCGGAAACCATTGTTTCCGGAACAGGCTGACATCTATGTCAAAGTGCAGGTATCGCTCGCGCCTTATGGTGACCGTTCCATTCAGATGCCAGCCATTCTCCAGGCCCTGATCAATCATCATAGGCAGGCTTTGGCTGTCGTTTCCGAGAGCTTGTTGCCAGGCCCGAAAATGCAATACATCTGTTCGTCGATCCCTGGCCAGACGTTGATGCGCGTCAGAAAGTTCGGTCTCTTCCCGGTTAACTGGGGCGAGATGATTATCCACCAGTGCATTTCGTGATTGGAAGTAAGGCTGCGGAAAATAGTACTGGTAACGCCTGTTGTCTTCGGGGGTTCGATAGTGAAAGTGAGGAAGTGACTCGTAACGCAGTTCGTGGCGGTCACCGGTTTTGTGTTCAAACAGAACATATTCTATTTGATACCAGTCTTGCGTTTCCGCGAGATTCTCATCTTCCTGTGCCTGAGCATTGAAAATAGCAAGACAGAAAAAAATCAAAACGGTTAGTCTTGGTTGGGCTAAACAGGTGTTTGACAGCATGGTTAGAGCAATCTTGTTGCCTTGCAGGTAATTTGCACGAAATAGACCATTGCGCGGGCGGTGGGACATTTTAGCGCTACACGACCCGACAACGACCTCGATGAAAGCGGGTATTTATTCATGATGCGCCCAGCTTTTCAAGCACTTGTTCAATTTCCTCAAACAGCGCCTCTGCATTTTCGGCCTTGTGTGAGAACTTGAGTTTACTGGCACCTTCCAGTTGGTAAAGATCTGGACGGGACTGAACCAACTGTACAATAGACAGCGGTTCGATTGCAGTGTTATTGGAAAACTCAAGTTTGCCACTTTTGGCCCCGGCCTCTAGCTTGGCAATACCGGACGCGTTGAGACGGAGTTTAAGCGCCGTCTGGCGGAAAAGGAACTTGCATGACTCCGGGAGCAAACCAAAGCGGTCGATCATTTCAACCTGAAGATCCTTGAGTTCAGCGGGTTTAGCCGCACTGGCGATACGTTTGTATAGCATCAGGCGCGTATGCACATCGGGGACATAGTCGTCGGGAATAATAGTGGACAGCGGCAGATTTACTTCAGCGCCATGGACATCCGATTCCAGGTCTACCTCTTTACCGGACCTTAAGGATTCTACGGCCTTTTCCAGTAATTCCATGTACAGGCTAAAACCAACGCTTTGTATTTGTCCGCTTTGCTCCTCTCCCAGCAACTCTCCCGCTCCGCGTATTTCGAGGTCATGCGTTGCAAGCATGAAGCCCGCACCCAGATCCTGAGACGCAGTGATTGCTTCAAGACGTTTTTCAGCATCTTTGCTGAGCGCTTTTGCCGGTGGTGTGAGTAAATAGGCGTAAGCCTGATGATGCGACCTGCCGACTCGCCCGCGCAGCTGGTGCAATTGAGCGAGGCCAAATTTATCTGCACGATCGATAATGATGGTATTGGCATTTGGTATATCAATGCCGGTTTCAATAATCGTGGAACACACCAGTATATTAAAACGCAGGTGGTAGAAGTCGGACATTGCCTGCTCCAGTTCGCGTTCGCGCATCTGTCCATGGGCAAAACCGATTCGGGCTTCGGGCACGAGGTCCTGCAGGTAACGGACTTCTTTTTCGATATTCTTTACGTCATTGAACAGATAGTAGACTTGGCCTCCCCGCAGCACCTCACGTAATACCGATTCCCGGATCAGACCGTCTTCACGCTCGCGCACAAAGGTTTTCACAGAGAGGCGCTTGGCCGGTGGTGTGGCAATGATGGACAGGTCACGAATCCCGCCCATGGCCATATTCAGGGTTCTGGGAATTGGCGTTGCCGTCATGGTGAGTATGTCAACTTCTGCGCGTAGTGCTTTCAGCCGTTCTTTCTGCTGTACGCCAAAGCGGTGTTCTTCATCGATAATCAGCAGTCCCAGATTCTTGAACGTGACGTCACCCTGAATCAATTTATGCGTGCCAACAACGATATCAGTTTTACCACTGGCTATTTTATTCAAGGTTTCCTGCTGGTTCTTTGATGAATTGAAGCGTGACAGCACTTCAATCGAAACAGCGGTTTCAGCAAACCGGTCCACCAGGGACTCGTAATGCTGCTGTGCCAGCAAAGTGGTTGGCACCAGTATCGCCACTTGCTTACCGGAAAAAGTCGCCATAAAGGCGGCTCGCATCGCAACCTCGGTTTTTCCGAACCCGACATCGCCGCAAACCAGACGGTCCATCGGTTGCGGGCGCACCATGTCCTGAATAACCGCATTGATCGCATTGCGCTGGTCTGGTGTTTCCTCGAAAGGAAACCTGGCGCAGAACGCGCGATAGGTTTCGCCCGGGTGCTCATATTGAAAGCCTTCTCGGGCCTCTCTTTTGGCATACACTTCGAGCAGTTCAGCAGCCGTGTCCCGCACCTTGGCCATGGCCTTTTGCTTGGCGATTGACCATTTTTCTGTGCCCAGCTTGTGCATGGGAGCGAGGGCTTCGTCTGTGCCGCTGTAGCGGGATATCAAATCCAGTGATGAGACGGGCACATAAAGTTTTGCCTGTTCGGCATATTCCAGCATCAGAAATTCGTTAGAACGGCCATCCACTTCGATCGTTTCCAGTCCCCGATAACGGCCTACGCCATGATCAATGTGCACCACAGGGGAACCTATTTGCAGCTCAGTCAGGTTCTTGACCACCATGTCGCTGGTGGTTGCGGCCTGCTTCCTTCTCGGGCTGTGCGTAACGCGCATGCCGAACAGTTCGGTCTCTGTAATGACCTGCAATTTGGCATCCGACGCGATAAAGCCATCCGCAGGTGCGCCAACGGCAATACACAGTGGTTCACTGCCTTCCAGAAAATCCTGCCAGGAATCAATACTGTGACTGGTCAGCTGGTGCGCATTGAACAGGTCCGACATGACCTCGCGACGACCGGCACTCTCGGCAATGATCAGCGTTCGGTAATCCTGCGTAGCAAGATGAGATTTCAGGTTTCCCAGCGGGTCACTGGCCCGGTCGTCGACGGCGACTTGCGGCAGGTTCTGGCAGTTGGCAGATAATTCATGAGTCCTGGATTTTGCTTCGGTGTCCGGCTCGTTTGCCATTGCAATGGACAGTCGCGGAAAGTCTTTGATTTTCGAAAACAGGGCTTCGGCTCGAAGAAAGAGTTCATCCGGCGCCAGCAAGGGGCGCTGAATATCATGGCGTCTGTCTTCATAGCGCAAACTGATTTCTTTCAGAATGTGCGCACAACGGTCGGGAGTATTATCCTGCAACAGGATCAGGGTGTCGGTCGGCAGATAATCAAACAGACTTGCCATATGCTCAAAGAACAGTGGGCTGTAAAATTCCAGACCATGGGGTTTGATGCCATCTTTGATATCTCTCAGTACCGGAGAGTCTGCGGCAGAATTCGGAAAGCGCTCCAGCCAGCGATTGCGGAATGCAAGACGGTTGCTGTCGTCCCAAGGGAATTCGTTGGCAGGCAGTATCGACAGGGCGTCAAGCTTTTTGCGTGATCGCTGCGTTTCCGGGTCGAAGGTTCTGATGCTGTCGATTTCGTCATCGAACAGTTCAATCCGTACAGGCTCCTGTGAACCCATCGGGAAAATATCGAAGATTGCTCCGCGCGTCGTATATTCGCCATGTTGATAGACCGTATCAACCTGTCTGTAGCCGACGCGTTCCAGCTGTGAACGATAGGATAGTACATCCAGTGTCTGTCCGGTACTGAGTGAAAAGCTGTTCTGCAACAGAAAATCAGCCGGTGGCAGCTTTTGAAGCAGTGTAGCGAGCGAAACAACGAGAATGCCGCGTTTCAGGCCAGGTAATTTCCCAAGGATTTCGAGTCGACCGGAAATAATATCTTCATGGGGGGAAAATACATCATAGGGCAGGACCTCCCAGTCGGAAAAGACGTGGATCGGGAGTTCACAGTGCCGGGCATAGAATGCCAGCGCATGTTCCAGAGCATGTACCTGCTGAGAGTCATTCGCGACGACCAGACTCAGGCCATTTCTTGCATTCGCGAGCTCTGTTATAGCCAGAGGTAAGGCTCCGGCTGTCAGGCCATGCAGGGAGCGTTGATCATTCGGTTGCGCGGGAAGCGCTTGTGCAGGCAAGGAAAGTACAGACATGGTTGGCTAGGGCTGGTCACTTGGCTTTGATCTATGAATGGCAGTCCGGGACGAGCAGCCCCGATGCATCGGTCGCGCATCATACCTTTTGGCCCGGTTTTCATCTAGTCCAATTCGAAGGTCTGACTGGCTTTTTCAGGTCGAGGCGACTCCGCGACAGCTTAAGGCATCAGGTGCTCGCTGAACACATAAAAACGCCGGTAGCTGCGCTCCAGCGGCAGACTGGATTAGGAGGATCCTATACCAGATAGTTTGTTTTCAGATAGGCTAGGATTTTTTCCGACTCAAACAGACGCGCGCCGGTATTCGGATCGACCAGATAAGGCACTTGTACATTGCCGTGCTGTCTGAAGAATGCTTCGCGTTTCGAGCCCGGGAGTGGTTGATAGGGCTTTAGGGTAAAACGCGCCTTGGCGGGCCCCATATCAGGCCACTGTTGCTTGCCCAGATTGATCAGGTGATAGGGGAGCTCCAATTCACAAAGCAGCTCCCTGACCGGCCTGCTGTATGGGCTGGATTCGAAACTGTACAGCGTAAGAGGCTGTTCTGCCAAGCGCGCCGATCGCGCCTTGCACCCGGACTGGAACCTGACCATGCTTGCCAGTCTGGAAAGTCCGAGATTGTAGGCGCGGGTCGAGGGCGCAGGCACTTGACCGCTGGCGTGATATTCAAGGTACAGGTGCTGCAGTATCGCGGTTATACCGACCATGTTAGTTTCAGTATTGCTGTCATACAGCCTCGGCAAGCGGCTGCTACCAGACTCTCGTTTCAGTTGACGAATATTGCGGCCATTGAGCGGGCAAGGCATGATCAGTGCATCCAGGTTGAGGGCAGTCAGCGCTTCGCGTACGATCCGGCACTCCGGATCACCTTCGCGATCGAACAGAATCAGATCCTTGTTGGCTACCGGTGATTTCTTGCTGCTCGAAGTTCCTTGCCACAATCTCAGTGTCGAACTTAGCGTGGATAAAGCAATGTTGAGTGGGTGTTGCATGTAAATCCTTGAGGCCTGTTTGCCAAAAGCAGGGGATTGTGAAGTCCTGACTAACTATTTTGCAGTTTTTCTACTATATACATAGTGCTAAAGCAAAAATTCTTGTCTGTCCATTGCGACATGAATCAAGTGGAAATCATTGGAAACATAACGGAATTGCCAAGCCAAAACTGCAGTTGTGTGTTTTAAATATCCGGTCTAAAGCCCATGGCCCGAACGAATTTCTGTCTATCTGTAAAAATGGAATGCCCGTGAGCCCGAAAAAATCTGCCGCATCAGCGTTGGAAGAGGAAGCCTATCAGCAAGAGCTGCGAGAAAGTATCAGGTGGCTGAAACTAACCGTAACCAAAATTCAGCAATTGGGAATCGCAGCGAATCCCGAAAATTATGCCATCTGGTATACCTATTATTCCGGTGCCAAACCCGAACTGAAGCAGGCTTTGGATAGGCGTTTAAATAGCAAGTTGCCGTTTACACCGGAGCTTTGCCATCAGTTTTTTAGCCAGTATTTTGTTGAAGGGCCTGAGCAACAGTTGGCACAAATTCGCAAAGCGCTTCGTACCATGATTTCAAACCTTTCTGCGGAGATCAATGAGCTGGACTCCGGCTTGAGCAGTTACGACGCGTTTTTAACCGGTTGTGAATTAGAGCTCGGCAAGGACCCCGAAGTCAGCAATCTGACCGTGATGATCCAGAATCTGCTTTTGCAAACCAAAAACTGCCGATCGCAGAACAGTCAGGCACTGAAGAAGGTCGGTTTGCTCAACAGGGAAGTACAAGTCCTTCAAAAATCGATGCAGGAAATCAGTGACGACGCGCTCGAAGACCCTCTCACGGGATTGGGAAGTATTCGTGGATTTGAGCAGGAACTGGCAAATAGCCTTGCTGAATGCGCGAAGGAAGGAAGCCCTTTGGTACTGCTGATGTTGGCTGTGGACAAGTTTAGTGACATAAACGAGCTGCATGGGCATCTGGTTGGCGATCGCGTTCTGCGTTTTATATCGATTGCGATAAGAAAAACAGTTAAAGGAAAGGACTACGTCGCGCGATGCGGCGTCTACCAGTTCGCCGTGATCCTGCAGAACACTTCCGCAGAGGGCGGGCTTGTCGTGGCCCAGAGTATTCTAAAGAACGTCGCGTCGACCAAATTGACTGTTAACCGTGAAGGTGAAAGCCTGGGAAAAGTCACACTGTCTGCCGGTGTTTGCCTGGCACAGAAGAATGAAACTGCTTCGGCCTTGACCAATCGCACTGAAGCGTGCTTAAAACAGGCAAAAGCCAGAGACTGTAATCAAATTGCTAGTGACCAGGATTAGAGCGCCACGCCATCCTGTTCATCCAACTAAGTGAGGGATCTATGACCGCTTCATTCAGCTCCAGCCACGAAGAGCTACTCGACTCCGTTTACCAGCGACTTCTCAGCGAGTTTCCGGTGTCTCACCATCATCACTTGAAACACCTGATAACCGGGATGTTCGGTCAGGCGTCGATGCGGGATCTGTCCCGGTATGATTTACCGAACCTGGCAGGCATGGTTGTCACCTTGTGGCGCACATTGCATAACCGCTCAGGTGAAGGTTCGGATGTGAGTGTGATCAACCCGAATGTCGAAGAACATGAATGGCAGAGCCCGCACACTATTGTCACGATATTACACGACGATATTCCTTTTGTGATCGATACTGCGCGTTTGTGTCTGAACGCGCGTGGCATGAACATTCACGCGGTGTTTCACGCCACGTTCAAGGTAGAGCGGGATGGCAAGGGTGTCTTTAAGGGCTTTTCAGACAAGGGTAAAAGTGAGCTTCTGCTGTCGATTGAAATGGATAGAACTTCCAGTTCCCGGCAACGCAAGGAAATTTCCGGCGCAATGGAGAAAGTGCTGGGGGATGTCGTTCACGTTGTGAAGGACTTCCCGGCCATGGTCGAAAAATCCAACGAGGTGATCAAGGATCTCGATGGCGGGAAATACCCCTTTGACAAGGCGTCCCTTAAAGAAGCCCAGGTGTTCATGAAATGGATGGCTGATAACCACTTTACCTTTCTTGCCTACGATGAATACGAGGTGAGAGATAATCAGGTGATTACGGTTGATTCGTCAAAGCTCGGATTGTTCAAAACCAAATCAAGACAGCAGCATGAAAACCTCGACGAGATGACGGAAGAGCGAAGAGAGCACGTGTTCCGTAAGGAACTACTGGTGTTTACCAAATCCAGCCGTCGCTCCACCGTGCACCGATCAGCCTATTCCGACTATGTTCTGGTCAAGCGTTTTAACGCCAAAGGGGAGGTGATTGGCGGGCGAAGGTTTATGGGCTTGTATACCTCTTCGGTTTACAACCAGACGCCTGAAGATATCCCTGTCGTCCGGCGCAAGATTGCGATGGTGCTGAAGCAAAGCGGGTTCGAAGGAGGCTCACACTCCTACAAGGAGCTCAGCGGCATTCTGCATAATTTTCCGCGTGATGAACTGATCCAGAGTGATGTCGCGACGCTATTGAACACATGTCTGGGTGTACTGGCCATTAATGAGCGTAAGCAGGTGCGCCTGTTTCTGCGAAAAGACGCCTATGGCAATTTCTTAACGGCACTGGTGTACATGCCGAGGGATATATTTAACACGCAGGTGCGTATAAAGGTGCACGACATGTTGTCCGAATTCTTCGACGCAGAAGGCTCGGACTTTACAACCTTTTTCAGTGAATCCGTGCTGGCCCGCACGCGTTATGTGTTTAAACTTTCAAATTCGCTTGAAGAACTGCCTCCCCCGGAATTACTTGAGAAACGTATTGTTCAGCTCGCCAGGCGCTGGACTGATGAACTACAGCTGGCCTTGAGCGAAAGTTTTGGTGAAGAACAGGGGATTGCCCTGTTTCGCAGCTATGAGCAGGCCTTCCCATCCGGATATACCGAACAGTACAGCGCCCGTGTTGCAGTAGCTGATATTCAAAGAATTGAGCAACTCTACAATTCGAAGCAGGAAAAACTGTCGCTCAGCTTTTTCAAAAGTATGGAACCGACAGAAAGTGTCCTGAAACTTAAAATATTCAATCAGGGTGATGCTTTATTGCTCTCGGATCTGATTCCGGTTCTGGAGCACCTGGGGCTGAAGGTTGTGGATGAGTTTCCGTTTGAAATCCAGCACCCCAAATATGGCTGTACCTGGATTTACGACTTCAATCTGATTTATGAGCCAGACCCGGATCTCAATCCGAGTGAGTACCGCGAGGATTTTTCGGATGCCTTCCTGAATATCTGGAATGGCCATGCCGAGAACGACAAGTTCAACCACCTTATTCTGGGTACAGAGCTGAATTGGCGCGAAGTTGCGATGCTTCGGGCTTATGCAAAATATATGAAGCAAACGCGTTTCGGGATCAGTTTTGACTACATCGCGCAGACTTTGATTGCCTACAAAAACATTACAGAATTTCTCGCATCGATATTCGCCAATCGGTTCAAGCCGGGCGTCAAAACTAAAAGAATGAGCACGGATGCGATGATGGAAGAGGTCGAACGGCTGCTCGAAGAAGTCCAGAATATCAATGAAGACAGAATTCTCAGACGATATGCCGAACTTATATGTGCGACCGTGCGGACCAACTTTTATCAGATGGAAAAAATACGTCGAGGCAAGGGTGCACAGGCGGCTTCAAACCAGATAAAAGACTATATCAGTTTTAAACTCGACCCCTCGTGCATCAGCAATATTCCGCTACCTAAACCCAAATTTGAAATTTTTGTCTATTCTCCGCGTGTTGAAGGTGTACATTTGCGGGGTGGCGCTGTTTCGCGTGGTGGTTTGCGCTGGTCAGACAGAATTGAGGATTTTCGCACCGAAGTGCTGGGCCTGGTGAAGGCGCAGCAGGTCAAGAATGCGGTGATTGTACCGGTTGGCGCCAAAGGGGGGTTTGTTGCCAAACGTTTGCCTGCCCCGTCTGATCGGGAAGCATTCATGGCCGAGGGGATCCGCTGCTACAAAACCTTCATTAGAGGCCTGCTGGATGTCACAGATAATCTTGTCGACAACAAAGTAGTGCCGCCCCAATCGGTCGTCAGATATGACGATGACGATCCTTATCTGGTTGTCGCGGCAGATAAGGGAACTGCCAGCTTTTCTGACATCGCCAACGAAGTGGCTGTCGGATATGGTTTTTGGCTGGGTGATGCCTTTGCATCTGGCGGCTCCAATGGCTATGACCATAAAAAAATGGGTATCACCGCGCGCGGAGCCTGGGTCAGTGTGCAACGACATTTCCGTGAGCTGGGTGTCAATGTACAAACCGATCCGATTACGGTTGTGGGTATTGGTGACATGTCGGGAGATGTGTTCGGCAACGGTCTGTTGCTGTCGAAAACCGTGCAGTTGGTAGGTGCGTTTAACCATATGAATATTTTTGTAGATCCGCACCCGGATCCGTCGGCAAGTTTTGACGAAAGGATGCGCTTGTTCAAGCTGCCCCGCTCAAGCTGGACCGATTACGATGCCAGCCTTATTTCCAAGGGAGGCGGTATTTTTAATCGCAGCTCCAAGTCAATTCCGATCAGCAAAGAGATGAAAGAAGTCTTTGGTATCAAGGAATCCAAACTGACGCCTAACGAATTGATTTCGGCCATGCTTAAGTCGCCGGTTGATCTCCTCTGGAACGGTGGTATCGGGACTTATGTCAAGGCAAGGAGTGAAACTGATGCAGATATTGGCGATAAGGCCAATGATGCCGTTCGGGTCAATGGTGCTGAACTGCGTTGCAAGGTAATCGGCGAAGGTGGAAATCTGGGTTTCAGTCAGCTTGGGCGTACCGAATTCAGTCTCAGGGGAGGACGTTGTTTTACTGATTTTATCGACAATGCCGGCGGCGTGGATTGCTCGGATCATGAAGTCAATATGAAGGTACTGCTCGATGATCTGGTGACGAACGGCGATATGACCGTCAAGCAGCGCAATCAGACCCTCGAAAAGCTCACCGACGATGTCGCTCAGCTGGTGCTCGATAATAACTACCGACAAACGCAGTCTCTTGGTGTGGCCTATACCGAGTCATTCAAGCGTGTTGAAGAGTACCGCCGCTTGATCAATTCACTTGAAGCGCAGGGTAAACTGAACCGGGAGTTGGAGCTATTGCCTGCCGACGACGAAATATCCGAACGAAAATCGAATGAACAGGGATTAACGCGCCCCGAACTATCGGTGTTGATTTCCTATGTGAAGGGCGACCTGAAGGAGTTGTTGGCTTGCGAGGAACTGGTGGACGACAGCTTTGTCGCCAGAATCGTGGAACAGGAATTCCCTGCGGCCATGCTTAAAAAATTCTCCAAAGCAATGCACAGTCATCGCTTGCGTAAGGAAATCATCGCGACCCTGGTTGCCAATGATATGGTGAATTACCTGGGGATTTCGGTCTTCAATCGCCTGCACGAAAGCACGGGGGCTTCCGCAATAGAAGCGGCCAAAGCCTATATCGCATCACGTGAGATATTCGGGTTGCATGCCTTGTGGGCCGAAATCGAGGCGCTGGATTACAAAATTCCGGCGGAGCTTCAGTCCAAAATGATGCTTCGAACTCAGCGCATGGTGCGTCGCGGAACACGTTGGCTGATAAAAAACTACCGCACCGGTATTGATATCGAGGCATCTATCAAGCTGTTTCGGGATGCGCTGGAAAATCTTCGAGGCGAATTAGGGACGATCCTTCCGGAGAAACCGCGTAATCATTGGCAAAAAGACGCTAAGCAAATGATGGATGAAGGCGTTCCGAAAGCGCTGGCTGAAAAGGTAGCGGCATCTGAAATGCTTTATATTTCACTCGGCATCATCGCGATAGCCCAAACCAAGAATCAAAACCCGATCGAGGTCGCGCACGGGTATTTCCGAGTTGGCGAGGCGCTGGGGCTGGAGTCTTTTGCCAGACAGGTTAATTCACTCAACGTCAATTCACACTGGCAGGCTTTGGCGCGTGAATCTTACCGGGACGACTTGGAATGGCAGCAGCGCCGGATTACCCAGGGACTGTTTGTGAATATGGACAAAAAAGCAAAACTGGACCAGGTGATCGATACCTGGCTGAACGAGAACCGTATTCTGGTCGATAGATGGCTCAAGATGTTGAGCGAGATCCGTGCGGCCAGCGAACCGGAATTCAGCATGTACAGTGTCGCCATCAGGGAGCTACTGGACCTGTCCCAGGCAACCATGCCGGAATTCTAAGTCTGGTCCAACAGGTATATGCGGTTAAGTCGCACGTTATCGCATACTGCGATATTGGGCTTTAACCGCATGCACTGGGCAATACTGATATCGTTGAGTCCTTGCAAGCTTTCAGCGACGGCATTGTTGGCTTTGTCCTTCTTCAGAAAAGCATACATGGTCTCGAAGCGCTGGTGAAAAGATAAGCCCTTGCGCTGTATGTCATGAAACAGATAGTGGAACTTGGTATAGCTCATGGTGACCCCACCAAGCCCAATGCGCAACATCCCTTCTAAGTAACGCACATAGTTTTCCTGCAGGTAGCGCAGCACGTCAGTTTGATTGTTCGGCTCTCCATGGAAGGCAGCAAGACCAAGCCGGTTGTCAGCGTCTAATGCGTCACGGCCCAATACACGGTTGTTACGATTGCCGATCAGGCGGTACACCCCGTGACGGCATGAAATGGTTGTGGATTCGTAGGCGCATCCAGTCATTTCGGGTGAGGACAGCTCAGCACCAGGGTCAATTGTTTTGTCTTTGGCGACAATCCGTACCGCCTTTACTTGCCGCCGTTCTATATGCTGATTGGCACTTACCGGTTGCAGTGGAATCCTAAGTTTTTTGGCATCCCGTTTGATTAGAAGGTACTGGGTGAGTGCTGCATTGTTTTTGAAATCGATAAAGTCAGGCAGTTGTCTGCCTTCGCCGCGTGCCTTGATTTCACAATATGCGAGTTCATAGTGGTTTTGAGCATGCTGAAAACAGTCGATGCTTGAGCTGTACGAGGGTTTAATTAAAAAGCAGCACAGTAGTGCCACTAAATAGTGTCGGCTTTGTATTGAGATCATCATCGCGTACGTGTTCGAGGTGCGGCACTTTTGACCAACATTGCGCAAAAGACTTCAGCCTCAGAGGGGTTGCTTTGATACGAGAGTATATTCCTTTTGCTATCCTTCGCACATATCTGAAGCCCATCAGGAGCGAGGCGCACATGAGTATCTGCGCCTCTGCATACTAATTAGTTAGGAGTACGATGAGGTGCTAGTGGACGGTCGCAACTCTCGCGTGCAGGCTGAGGTGACGGGCTTTCGTGATTTTGTAAGTACCATCACAGCGGTAATTGCGGACAGTAGAGAGCCAAGCAGAACGCCTATCTTGACGCTGTGCATATAGCTCACGTCCTGATTTTCGAATGCCAGTGTTCCGATAAACAGACTCATTGTAAAGCCGATACCGCAGAGCAATGAAACGCCATAAAACTCTCGCCAGTTCGCCCCTTCCGGGAGTTTTGCAATGCCGGCTTTTACAGCCAGCCAGCAGCTGCCGAAAATCCCCAACTGTTTACCGACAAAAAGACCCAGTGCGATTCCAAGAGTCACCGGGTCAAAAAGGTTTTTCATGGTGATGCCAGCGAAGCTGACACCGGCATTGGCGAAAGCAAAAAGGGGCAGAATAAGAAACGCCACCCATGGCTGTATTGAATGTTCCATCTGCTTCAGGAGCGGATCACCATATTCGTTGTTAAGTTTGAGCGGGATAAACCAGGCGATGGCGAAACCGGCCAGTGTCGCATGCACCCCGGACTTGAGCACCGCAGCCCAGACCACAAGGCCAACAAGAAGATACGCTGCGACATCCCTGACACCCATGCGATTCAGCAGCAAAAGTACAACAAGTCCGCCCAGTGCTACGGTGAGTGACAAGGCTGAAAGGTCGCTGGAATAAAACAGTGCAATGATAATTATGGCGCCGATGTCATCCATGATCGCGACGGACAGTAAAAACAATTTCAGCGAAACCGGTAAATGCTTGCTGAATAGCGCAAATACGCCCAGTGCAAAAGCGATATCGGTTGCGGAGGGGATCGCCCAGCCATTGGAAGCGATGCCTTGGGGATTCAGATTGTAGTAAATCAAGGCTGGGATCGCGATACCGGCCACCGCTGCAATTCCTGGCAAAATGACTTGCTGTGGTGATGATAAGCTTCCTTCGAATACTTCGCGTTTGACCTCAAGCCCGACAAGGAAAAAGAAAATTGCCATCAACCCATCATTTATCCATAGCAAAAGCGGTTTTGAGATTTCAAAACTATCGATCGTGACGCTCACGGGCACGCTGAGAAAACCATCGTAATACGGAAGTAATGTCGAGTTAGCCAGAATCATTGCAAGCACTGCGGCGAACACAAGCAATACGCCTCCAGCGGCATCGTGTTGAATCATTGCCCGATATACTTTTGTCACTGTGCGCTTCTCCCTGACCCGAGTTTAATTAGTCAGAGTAAGACTAAGTTCTTTTTATGGGACGTAAAAGACGATTATTTGGTGTGAATACATCGAATAAAACGAACTATAAAGAAATCAATACGGCATAAAGGGGGCTCACAAACAGGCTCCGCGTCTCCTGTTCGAAAGCTTTGCTGTTTGCATGTTTCTAATGACCGGAAAACTCCAGTTTTGCCGCCTGGGTTATGGCCACTACGGCTGGGTGTTTAAGCTTTCTTTCTGGTGAAATGACAAAAAACTGTTCGCGTACCTTGGGTAATTGGCCGATTAACGCGACGTGATACATGGTTTTTATTTGATCTGCGATGGCAAAGGGTGCGGGGAAACAACCGATACCGGCTTCTCCGAAGGCTTTTAACAAGCCGCTATCGTCAAACTCTGCGACAATATTGGGCCTGACTCCGATTTTATCGAACCAGTCATCGAGTTTACGGCGCAATGCACTGGTGTGTAATGGCATCAGAACGGGAATTTCTTCAAGTAATTGTGGAAAGGGTAGAGTTGCTTTCTCGAGTAGTTCCTCGCGGCCAAAGAAAGCAAGATGGCTCGCGCCCAGCTGATGGTTGTAGGCGCGCACATTCAGACCGGTTGGAATACTTCGGTCCGACAGAACCAGGTCCAGTTTGTGTATGGCTAAATCGCCGAGTAGGGATTCGAGGTTGTCTTCGCGACAACTCAGTCTGATGCTTTCGGAATGTTGTCCTAGTGCCGGTTCCAGTAGTTTATAGGCAATCAATTTTGCAATTGAATTGACCACGCCTACATTGAAAGTCGTCGGAGCGCCTGGCTCTTTTGACTGCACGCGGCGTGATAATTCTGCGCCCAGTAGAAAAATTTCATCGGCGTATTGTTTGACCATGCGGCCCGTATCCGTAATGGTCAAGCCGCGTCCTGCGCGCTGAAAAAGGGGTTCGCCGATGGCGGCTTCCAGCATTTTCAACTGTCCGCTTATTGTTTGCGGTGTCAGGCTCAGGCTTTCCGAGGCTTTGGCAATGCTGCCTTCGTGCGCAACCGTCCAGAAATACAGTAGATGGTTGTAGTTTAAATGCCGCACTGTTTTACTCCAATGTTCAAATAAACCTGTTGGAATTGACTATCGTTGTCGCCGATAAAAGCCATTACTGTAACGCATGAAAGGGGCGGGCGCCCAGCGCTCAAAGAAGTAATTGCTGCATGGATGCTGAAAAGGAAGGTGGTCGTAACTGGAGCGGTATTTATCGAAAAATAGCTTTTACACTAGTTTTCAGTGTTGCTATCGTAGCACGCCGTTTCGGGTCTATACTTTTTAATGACCGAGCGGTTTTAAAGACTTAACGTATCTTCTGCCGGTTTAATCTAGCCAGCCCAACCATTGGGAGGAGCCAGTCACATGAACACATCACGATACCGCCAGCCTATACTCGCTGGTCTGCTTGCGTTTGGACTCGCAGGGTCCTTAAGCGCGGAAAGCCAGGAAGAAGAATTCGAACCTTTCAGCTTTCTCGGGCCAGAACCTTTCGAAATCTGTTTTGATGAGCATTACTATGATGAGAATTTTACCGCTGACCAGGCCTATGCGCGTGCGCAATGTTTCGCGGGACTCATGAATGGCGATTCCGCTTCAGAGTCGGGCTCGGCCGCTTTGAGCTCAGATAAGTTGCTCTTGCTTATGCAGTATACCGACAGCTGGTTGCTGGCGGCTGCCAATAAAGGTCACAGTGCTGCGGGGAAGCAGCTGGGGATGCACAGAATCGCCCTCAACAGAATCGATGGACAGTTGACCTTTGAAGACCAACAACAATTGGCCTCGGAAGTTCAGTTTGAAAGCTTTGATACCGATGACAGCGGAGCACTGAATAAATGGGAAGCCATCGATCATGCCGACTTGTATGCGACCTTTGACAGTAAAGATCTGGATAGCGACGGCATCGTCAGCAAAGAAGAGTTTATGATCTTTTATGGTGAGGCTACCGCGGCGAGACCTGTCGGCGAGTAAGCCTTCCTGTTCTGATACCAGTGAGTGCATTCGGTACGATCAGTGTCTGAATGCACATCAGATTGAAGCCCAGTAAAAGAGTCGTTAATGCGTGGTGCCTGTCGTGCTGATCATCACGTTCATCTCCCTGTTTTTGTCTTCTCTCCTACCTTAGAGTGTGGCTAATCCCCGATTGTTCACTGCTGTGTCTGTCCACATGGATGGACATGGATGCCTTTTTTTGGTGAGTCGCACCATATACATTGTCAGTTCGCTGGAGATCTCGTTTTTAACGAGTCCCAAGGTAAGCAAATTTCGGAAGGGGGTGCCGTGGAATTCACAACATGGCTGATTTATGTCAGTGTTATTGGGGTATTGATTCTCAGTCCGGGCCCGTCCGCCTTGCTGTGTTTGTCTGATGGTCTGAACTATGGCCGCTTGCATGCGACACCGACGGTTTTAGGTGGAGCAACTGCAGCACTTTGCCTAATGCTTGTTTCCATCGTTGGCCTGGGCGCGGTATTGGTCGCTTCAGACCAGTTGTTTTACGGTTTAAAGTTGGCGGGAGCTGGTTACCTGTGTTGGTTGGGCTCTCGGGCCCTGTTGGTGCATAAGCATACCGGTGTGGTCGATCAAATGGATTCGTCTCCACTGGAAATCCAGAACCAGCTTGAGGCGCCGTGGTTTGCACGTTTTTGGAAAGGCTTTCTGGTAGGTATCAGCAACCCCAAGGATTTATTGTTTTTTATCGCGCTGTTTCCCGGATTTATCGAACCGATGCGGCCACTGGGGGAACAATATATCGCGTTGGCACTGACCTGGTTTCTGATAGACTGTGGTGCAATGCTGATGTATGCCGGCTTGGGGGCAAATCTTGCGCCCTGGATGTCTAGAGCGTCCAATATGGTCAAGCTTCAAAAAGGGCTTGGAGTTGCATTTATTGGGCTCGGGGTCGGCCTGGCGATTACTGCAGAAGCAGGAGATTAGATTAAAAAAAGCTAAGGCCTACAAAATAATTTCAAGCAGAGATAAGAGAGGGCTTAAGTATGATCGATGACAATGACGTTGCCACGTTAAACAATATGGATTGCGAAGAACGTTATGACTACAGCATTTCTCAGGTGGCCGTAGAAAGGGAGATCTGGATTCTGGTCAACTCCCATCAGGAGTTCCTTAAGCTGTTTGTTGAGGATGGTGAGTTCGAGTATCTCCCGGTGTGGCCAAATGCCTCTTTAGCCCTAAGCTATGCGGCGCAGGATGGTGAACTAAAACCCAAGTGTATTGCCCTGCCTGAATTTCAAAAGAAATGGATACCGGGTTTGTGTCGTGACGGACTGGATATTGGCGTGTTTCCTGGCAAGGACCAAACTGTATGGTTGCTGGAGCCTGAGGAGTTTCAGCGCGATTTGACCGAACAGTTGTCCAATTTCTGAGCGTACCTTGCGCAAGGCTGGGGCCTGAGCCGTTAGCGCTATCGCATTAAAGAATTGCTAGTTTAACGCATTTCTTAAAACACCGAAAAAGTAGGGCATGTCACCTACTTTGAAGCTAAGCTTTCAGTTACTGTTCTGTTTCGCCGCAATCGCGCGAATTCAGCTTACGCTTCGGCCTACTTATCAAACACAAGGGAATCGCTATGCTCAGGCGCACCAAAATTGTCACAACACTTGGACCTGCGACTGACAAAGAAGGGCGGTTGAAAGCGCTTCTGCAGGCTGGTGCAAATGTTGTACGGCTTAATTTCTCCCATGGCAGCGCAGAGGATCACCAAAAGCGCGCTTCTCAAGTGCGGCAGTTGGCCAAAGAGCTCGGGATGCATATAGCCATCCTGGGAGACCTGCAAGGCCCCAAGATCAGAACCTCAACGTTTGAACACGGTGCTGTCGAGCTGATTGTTGGCCAGGCCTTTGTTCTGGATAGTGAAATGCCAGAGGGTGCGGGAAATCTTGATGGCGTTGGCCTCGACTATAAGGCCTTACCACAGGATGTTGAGCCGGATGATGTCCTGCTCCTGGATGATGGTCGGGTTCAGTTAAAGGTCATCAGTATCGAGAAAAGCCGGGTGGTGACTGAGGTCACTGTAGGAGGCAAACTCTCCAACAACAAAGGCATAAATAAGAAAGGCGGAGGTTTGTCTGCGGCTGCGCTTACAGAGAAAGACAAGCAGGATATGCACACCGCTGCCGCTATCGGGGTGGATTATCTGGCAATCTCCTTTCCGCGCAACGGGGAAGATATGCGCTATGCCAGAAAACTTGCTACTGAGGCCGGACTCCAGGCAAAACTGGTTGCCAAGGTCGAACGAGCGGAAACTGTTGCAACGGATGAGTCCATTGACGAAATAATCGAGGCCTCGGACGCGATTATGGTTGCGCGTGGCGATCTCGGGGTTGAGATCGGAGATTCAGAGTTGGTTGGCGTCCAGAAAAGGCTCATTCAAAGGGCCCGACGCCTGGATCGGGTCGTCATTACCGCGACCCAGATGATGGAGTCGATGATACATGCACCAATGCCGACCAGGGCAGAAGTCATGGACGTTGCGAATGCCGTGTTGGATGGTACTGACGCGGTCATGCTTTCGGGCGAAACCGCGGCAGGAAGCTATCCTGTGGAAACGGTCTGCTCAATGGCTGAAGTGTGCTGCGGAGCCGAGCGCCAGAGTAATGTGAACCGCGTGAATTACCGGGTCGCAAAGAAGTTCGAGACCATTTCGGAAACTGTGGCAAAAGCTACGATGTTTGCTGCGAATCATATGGAAAATATGAAGGCGATTATCGCATTGACCGAAACTGGCAGCACGCCATTGCAGATGTCCCGGATCAGTTCAGGCCTGCCAATTTTTGCGATGTCCCGGCAGCAGGATGCGCTGACCCGGGTAGCGCTTTATCGAGGGGTCTATCCGGTGTTTTTCGACTTTACACACGACAATATCATCACGGTTGCTCATGCAGCGATGAATTGCCTGAAGCAGGAAGGCTATCTCGAAACAGGAGACCTGATTATTCTGACGCATGGCGACGAACTGGACCTGACCGGTCATACCAATACCTTCAAAATCCTGGTCGTGTCCTAAGCTTTTCTGCCCCAATACCCTCATCGCATTTATGCAAAATGAGTCTGATTGACCCTGTAATGAAGTGCAAATTAGAAAGAGTGAGAAATCTGTTTGTCTTGCTTGGTCGTGTATTTATCGATGATCGTTTGAAGTTCGGAGTTGCTTTTCATGTCTTCTAACGCAGCGTTGAAGCGTTTGACAAACGCAGCAAACGACTTGTTAAACATCAGTCTATATCCAACCGCGGCAATGGCATTGTTGGAGGCCACCAATTGACCTTCCCACTGATTTTCATTGATTAGCCAATAACCCACCAGCTCATCCACAATCGCGGCATCAAAGCGCCCTTTGGACATGATGAGATTGTTGAGCATCTGCTCTTCATAGGCATCGTCGTGGCGATATATAAGACCGTTGGCAAAATACTTTTCCAGGGGTTCGTATCGGTAACCAACATGGGTGCGCAATCGGGTGCCCACCAGCTCTTCAATGCGCTCAAACTGCAGGGGTTTACTGGCAGGCGAGAACAGGACATCGCGAATAGAAATAATCGGGTCCGTAAACAGGAAACGCTCGGCCTCCATCGTCCACTCAATGGCACGAGGCGTAGCGTCGAGCAGCCCCTGTTCAATCATCATATCAACGCGTTTTCTGGGAATCTCGAGATATTCAACGTGATATCCTGTCGCGCTTGCCACTTTTTCCAGTACATCGACCATGATTCCATTGATTGCCCCATCCTGTTCCAGAATTGTATAAGGGGGGTAGGCTTTGACGCCGATGTTAAAACGGATTTCCTGTGCAGTGGTCGAAACTGACAGGGTGGTTAAGACCAGAAGGACGATAATGTGCAAATGATTATGTCTAATATGAGAAAGGGTCATTTATTATTCTCTAAGCATTAATTCAGGCCTGCTATCACTGTCGTTAATGCCGACATGAAGCCAAATATTAAGACCTTGATGCATCTGTTGTTATTTTCAGGCTCGAAAGAGTCGAGAGACGAAAAAGCGAGCACAGGTTCAATATTAGCACACTGTTTTCCACAGCCGCATCAAATGCCTGACTTTTTGGTCAAAAATATGAAAGGGTTCTGCGTGCCGGTGCATGCAGAGATCATGGCGAGTTATTGTGTGTAATATCGAGGTTATATTAAACCGGGTGATAAGAATGAACGCATATAACGCGCCGTTGAAAGTGTTGACCGATTAGTAAGATTTGTTACATATTTTTGCTTAAGTGTACTTCAAGGCGGTCCCGGCTATTCATTTTCGCGTGTATGTCTATACTTATTCTGGGTTCCAACCTTAATTCCCAGTCCTTTGTCGTACTGTTTCTTAAAGGATACTCAAAGTCAGTATTGATGTTTACCTAGGAAGCTAACTCTGGCTTAGCCAGAAAACTGAATGGAGAAATGGGCACAGCATCGAAAACCAATAAAAAGACAGAAAAAAGCACCGCAGCAGACCCAGCTATAGACCCGGCCTCCCAACTACATGAAATACAGAAGTTGTTGTTTGGGCGGCAAATTGAACAATTGGAAACGGCCATCGCCGAGCTCAAGTCAGAAACACAGAAACATCTTGGCCAGATGGAAAAGCAGTACAAGGACAGCCTGGAGAAGCAACGTAAAGTGCACAATGCGCAGTTGTCTGAAATAGCCCAGAAACTGGAAGAAGACAGCGCTGGACATTCCAACCGGGAAGCACTCCTGGAAGACGAGTTGGATGCTCTTCGTAAGTCGCTGGACCAATTGGGATCACAGACCGAAGCTGCGCATGATGCCCTCGAAAAACAGATGCTGTCAGAAAGTCAGCACATACATGAAGAGCTCAATGAGAAACATAAACAGGTGCTGGAACAGCTTAAAACCGGTACCGAACAACTTGGGGATCAAAAACTTGATCGGGCCGTGCTGGCTGAACTTCTGACCAGTATTGCGCATAAGATCCACCCACAAGCCTGAGGGCCGCGCAGGACAGCAAGGATATGACAGGGATCTCCGCAAAAGAGCCTTCCGGCTTGACCGTCGACCAGATCGACAATGCGCCTGATAATGAGTACATCAGGCTACGCAAGTTATTGCTGGGGCCGGAGTACGAGCAGGCAATCAAAGACTACATCAGTCGACAGAGTGATGCTGAACGTGTTGCTGCGGTATTGTCACAGGCCATCGAAGCCGCAAGCTCTCGAGATACGGCACTGGGTAAAGCGCTCGCCCCGGTGCTCAACAAGGCTATTCATGAATCTATTAGCCGAAACCCTTCACAAATTACCACCGTAATGTCCCCAATCATGGGGCCCTCTATTCGTAAAGCTGTGGCGACGGCTCTCAGCGATATGGTTCAAAGCCTGAACAAGGTGCTTGAACAAAGCCTGAGTATCAGAGGATTGTTTTGGAGGATCAAAGCCTGGCGAGCCGGCGTTTCTTACGGCCGCTATGTGATGTCGCAAACCCTTAGGTTTGCCGTAGAGCAGGTGCTGCTGGTTCACAGGGAAACGGGGCTGCTGTTGCACTCTGTTGTCAGTGAAACAACGGATACCAAGGATCCGGAACTGGTATCCAGTATGCTCACGGCGATCCAGGATTTTGTTGCGGATTCATTTGATACAGCCTCCGGTGCCGATTTGGACAAGGTGCAGGTGGGAGATCTGACCTTGCACCTTATCTCCGGTGGCAATTCAGTTTTGGCGTTCGCGACACGAGGAACGATAGGTCCCGCTGCGATGGAGCAGATCATTGGTCATTATGAAACACTACAGCAAGAGTTTACCGAAGAAATAGCCGGGTTTTCAGGAAATCGTGACGCATTTAACGGTGCAGAAGATCATCTGAAGTCTTGTCTGCTATCTGAACAGCTGGTACCCAAAACAAGCAGGCAACAACGACCCTGGCTGGCGATTGCTGTACTTTTTATGTTGGGGCTGGCGCTTGTTTATAATGGCTATCTAGGTACTCTGCGCACCTTGGAGTATGAACGGATTGTCGAAGCCTTGTCATCCCAGGGCGATTACATGCTGATCAGCCATCGCATCGAGGACGAGCACATCACCGCGCAAATGTTGCGTTCCGTCAGTGGAATACCTCCCGAACAGTTAATACGAAATATTGAACCGGCCTTTTACGATCTTCAGCTGGATGTGCGGGCGCTTACCTTTGGCGAAATTGATGTGGATAAGCTGAACGCTTTGGAGTTGCCCACCCCTGCACCTGAGCCGACGTTGCTTGAAAAGTTCAATGCGCTTGCCGGTCTAATCCAGAGTCAGAGTCTGTATTTTGAAAAAGGCACGGCGAATCTGTCCGGCCAAAGTATCGAAACCTTTCAAACGCTGGTATCGAAACTCAAGAATGTGTCCGAAATTGCTGAAGTTTTAAAGCCGGGCCAGTTGCAGATAATGGTGCAGGGCTATTCTGATAGGGTGGGGTCACGAATCAATAATTTGGCGCTGAGCAAAGAGCGCGCAGAACACGTGCGTGATATGCTGATCTCCAATGGTCTGTCCGCTGACACGGTCATTGCCTGGGGGCTTGGGTACAGGGATTTAGGAGTCGAGGACCTAGAGTGGCAGCGCCGGGTCGCCATACAAGTGCTTCTGCCAGGTGTGTCGATTAATCTGTCCAATTCGAATGCGTCAAAGCTGGGAATGCAACGATAATGACGATGCCTCGGATCTCGAAAAAAGTGTGTATGGTAGGCCCATTTGCGGTGGGTAAAACCAGTCTTGTCAGGCGCTTTGTTGAGAGTATTTTTAGTGATAAATACCACACTACGATCGGGGTAAAAATATCCAAGAAGGTGATCGATCTGGACGAGGCGCAAATGCAATTGATGTTATGGGACATCGAGGGCGTTGACGTGTTTACAGATCTTAGGCCAAGCTATTTACGTGGGGCGGCCGGAGTCATGATTGCAGTGGATGGTACACGTCCCGCTACTTTCAAGCAGATTGACCGCCTGATAGAGCTCGTTAACCAGCAATTGCCTGATGTGCCGAAAGTTTTATTGGTGAACAAGTTTGACTTGAAATCGGAATGGAAGCTGGAAGAACAGGCGCTTGAAGAATATGCGTCCCGTGGAATTCCGGTTTTCCGTACCAGTGCCAAAACCGGCGAAGCCGTAGAAGAGGCCTTCGAAACGTTGGCAAAAAGCATAGTGTAAGCCCGGGGCTGAGCAGCCGTGCCGAGGCACTAGTGATATGGTGAAGTTTAACGTAACTGCCGGGGGAAGTCGGCCATGGCTCTATTACAAGGTGTGCTGGAAAGGCTAGGTGTCGTTGTTTTCGAACGCACTGACCAGGGCGATTTTAGGCTCTGTTCCCGGCCTCCTCGCTGGCTGAATGTGCTCACGCGACAGGTCGGTGCGGCTGAACTGGCGTCTGGCGAAACCATTAGTCTTGATACCCTTTGTGATGTATTTCCGGTCGTTGATAGCTTTATGCATGATGCCGCTGCAGTTTGGGCGCAGAATGACAGCTTTGATTCAGGCCTGCGTTCCGGCCTCTGGACAGACATCGACGAAAACGCCAATGAATATAATCTCGAAGCACGCGCAATGCGTTTGGATGGTGCGGCAGTCCTGCTGATTGAAAATTTAAGCGATACTTTTTCAGACCGGCATCAGGTATACCAGAAAGCCAGAGATATCGCCCTGATTAACGAGAAGTTGGTATCAGAACTAAATTACCGTCAACGCAAGCTTCAATCAGAGATTGTCCGGCATTTGGCTTGTGAGTCGACCGTCAATGAGTTGCCGGAAGCCGTCGAGAGAAACACCTCTGCCGTATTGGTATGCCTGCCTGACGGGCACGTCGAGGTTTACAACAAGGCATTGATCGATATTTATGAGATGAAGGTGGAAGATCAGATCGTGCGTGCTTCCTTGCTCGACAAATGGATATCCGAAGCAGAGCAAAACTATCCCGAGATTCACCGGGTTCTTCGTTCGGGGGCGTACTGGGAAGGCGAGTTCAAAACCAAGGGGAGCAGGAACGAGGATAAATGGATACGCCTGAGTATCGGGCCTGTAAAAGATAGTGAAGGCAGCATTGCCCATTATGTTTGCGTTGCGAACGACCTGACTGATTATCAACGCAGCAGTGAAGACTGGCACCGGGTTGCTGAATATGATTTCAACACGCACCTGCCTAACCGTCGACAATTCTGGAAACACATTAGCTCGGCGTTTGAAGCGAATGCCGGGGCTGAAGAAATGGTCGGTTTGCTTTACATCGATATCGACTATTTCAAGCGCATTAACGATGATTTTGGTCAGATGGCGGGCGACTTTCTGCTCAGCACAATTGCTTCGCGTATCTCGCGCAATATTAAATACCGGGATTTTGTAGCGCATCTGGGTGGTGATGAGTTTGCGATTGTGCTGAGGTTCCTGGATTCGGAAGAAGTGACCGCGAACCTGTCAGATCGGCTGCTAAACAGCATATCTGAACCTTTGTCTTTGGATGGGCATCCGATTTCAGTGACCGCAAGTATTGGATGTGCGGTGGAACGGATCAAGGATACTGACCCTCGATCACTGTTACGAAAGGCGGATCTGGCAATGTATGCTGCCAAAGAGCTTGGTCGTTCCCAGGCACGAATGTACAGTAAAGCGATGGAAGACCATCTGCCTATGCGCAGGCAGCGTGAGCATGAACTCTCCGAAGCGATCGAGCGCCAGCAGTTTGTACTCGAGTTTCAACCTCAGGTTGCCATCCGCAGTGAAAAGGGTGGCAATAAATGTCGCGGCAATGTTTTCCGTGTCGAAGCATTGATTCGCTGGATGCATCCCGATAAAGGCATGATTGCTCCGAGTGGCTTTATCGCGATTGCCGAAGAATCCGGATCAATCGTGCATATTGGAAAGTGGGTGCTCAGTGAGGCATGCGAACAGGGCGTGCGGATGATGCGTGAAGGTGTCGATCTTAATATGGCCGTCAATATTTCTCCGAAACAACTACGGCATCCTGACTTTTATAATTGCTTGACGACGGTGCTCGAATCTTCAGGTTTTCCTCCAGAGCGATTGGAACTTGAAATCACAGAAAGCAATTTTCTGAAGGAAATGGAGGCGATGATTGCTCTGCTTGGCAGGATTCGGGAGCGCGGAATCATGATTGCCCTGGATGATTTTGGTTCGGGCTTTTCTTCGCTCAATTATCTAAAACGCTTGCCGGTTAACTGCATCAAAATTGATCGCTCGTTTGTGCGAGACCTGCCAAACGATATAGAAAGCAAAGCGATCACTACATCGGTGATTCATCTGGCTCATCAGCTGGATATGGAAGTCATTGCCGAAGGTGTAGAAACACGGCAGCAAATGGATTTTCTCAAAAAACAGCAGGTAGACTATATTCAGGGTTTCTATTTTCATCGACCAATGAGTGCCGACAAGATCCTTGCATTAATGCGCGAGGATTCCTAGCAGGAGGCGTTGGTCTGCCATGGCGCTGAATTCAGGTAAGTTCGCGCAGTCATCATGTGTTAATCGGTAAAAAAAGCCGGCACTGTAAACACGGCACACATGATATAAAGCGCTTTAAACGCTCGCTGACCAGCCACCTAACCGTCACTATTTCCAATGGTAGAAACATCGGGTATCAGATTGATCAATGCGATCAGTGGCTCTGGATAGAAAAACATCACAATACAACCAAGCGAGGTCACGCCGATCGCAATCAGACAGGGTAATGGCGCTTCTTTTGTTTGCGACCAGCTCCAGGCCTCTTGTGCTTCGTTTGAGCGATGGAAAAAAGCCTTGAAAGGGATGGGAAGCAAATAGGCGATATTCAGCAATGAGCTGATGATCAGGGTCGCGACAATCAGAAGCTTATCAGCGTCGAGCGCTCCCATGGCCAGGTGCCACTTACTCCATGTGCCCGCCATCGGTGGCAGCCCGATAATGCTGATTGCACCAATCGCAAAGGCTGCCATCGTTAATGGCATTTGACGCCCTAGTCCAGCCATATCGCTGATGTTCTTTTTGTGGCTGGCGACCATGATCGCCCCGGCACAAAAAAACAGGGTGATCTTGCCGGCAGCATGTGTGGCGATATGCAGCGCAGCGCCAGCGGCTGCGATGGACGAGGCGAGCAGGGCACCAACCACGATGTAACTGAGCTGGCTGACCGTTGAATAAGCTAGCCGTGCTTTGAGATTGTCCTTGGTCATCGCGATGCAGGAAGAGATTAAAATCGTGGCAGCCCCGATATACAGCATGATATCTGTCGTTTCCAGATTCCTCAGTTCATCCAGCCCGAAGATATAAATAACGACCTTAAGAATACTGAATACGCCTGCCTTTACTACCGCAACGGCATGCAGCAAGGCGCTGACCGGTGTCGGTGCAACCATCGCAGCAGGCAACCATCGGTGGAAAGGCATAATGGCGGCTTTACCGATGCCATAGCAGAATAGTACCAATAGAACCGCCAGTACGCCTTTATGTTCTGTCTCGGCAAAGATACCTCCCGGGCGAAAATCGAGTGTGCCGGTGAGGCTCCAGGTGCCGAGCACAGCAAGCAGTAAGAAGGCGATGGACGTGCTCAGTAAAATCCCGAGATAAATCCGGCCTCCCTTTTTCGCCGCATCGGTGCCGGCGTGTGTTACCAGAGGGTAGGTCGACAGTGTCAGTACTTCGTAGAAGATAAACAGTGTTAGCAGGTTGCCGGAAAAGCAGATGGCCATGACCGAACTGATTGCCAGGGCAAAGCAGCAAAAGAAACGGGTCTGGTTGACTTCATGATGCCCCCGCATATAGCCAATGGCGTAAATGCTGGTAATGATCCATAGAAAGCTGGCCACAAGCGCGAAGAGGACACCGAGCGGCTCGACATCAAAACTGATTCCGAGACCGGGAAACAGTTCGATCACCTGCAGGTTTAAGGCAACACCCTGAAATACGAGGTCGGTGATAGCCAACACAATAGTAAACAGTATGACCGCAGTCGAGAGCGTGACAGTCTCTCTCAGATTAGGTGTTTTACCTGTTGCGACAACAAGCAGGGCGCCAATGAACGGCACCAGTATGGACAGTGCAATTAATTGTCCGGGTTCAAAGCCTTGCCAAAGATTCATGGAGACACCTCCAGCACTTTACTGTTCTGGAACAACCATTCGGAAGCGCTGGACGCGGCTTCGGTTGTAATACTTGTTTCGATACCAAAGTAAATATTGGCAATGACCAGCGACCACATCGGGATCAGCATAAGCCACGGCGCCTCCTTCACTTCAGCTGCACTGGCGTCGTCGGAAGCCGATTGAAAATAGGCTGCTTCCAGAACCCGCCCAATATAGATAACGGCCAATAACGAACCCGCCAATACCAGAAAAGCCAGTATCCAATGCTGTTGTTCCAAAGCTGCAGTCACCAGATACCATTTGCTGACAAACCCGACGGTCAAGGGCACCCCGATAATGCTGAGCCCTGCAATCGTAAAGGCAGCCATGGTCAGCGGCATCTGCTTACCGAGTCCTCTGAAAGCCTTAATGTCAACTGACCCGACACGATAAAAAACTGCGCCTACCGCCATGAACAGAGCGCCTTTCATCAGAGCATGATTGAAAATATGGATCAGGCCCGCCATTAAACCGGTGACGCTGACCAGGCTCACACCAAGGACCATATAGCCAATTTGCGCAACACTGCTGTAAGCGAGAACTGTTTTGACATTGCTTTGCGCGGTTGCCATGTAAGAGCACTTGAAGATCGCGACGATGGCGAGCACCATCAGGATCAGATCCATGCCCATTTCGCGGAAGACATAATCGGCCCCGAAAATGGTAAAGATGAACCGAATCATCACATAGACTGCGACCTTGGTTGCGGTGCTGGCCAAAAAGGCCGTGACTGCTGAGGGGGCGTGTGTGTAGGCTGGCGGGAGCCATGCATGCAAGGGAAACAACGCGAGTTTGATGCTGACGCCAACCATAATGAAAGCCAGCCCGGTATTGATCGTGCGATTACCGTCAGCAAGATGGATGCGCTCGGCTAAATCCAGCATGTTCAGTGTGCCGGTTTTCATATACAGCATACCAACACCGATCAATATGAAGGTTGCACCGATGGTACCCATCACCAGGTAGCGGAACGCGGCAGTCAAACAGCGCCGGTCTCTAGCCAGACTGACCAGTGTATAGGTCGCGAGTGACGATATTTCCAGAAATACAAACAGGTTGAAGGCATCGCCGGTCACCAGAATTCCTGACAGACCTGCCAGGCAAAGCAAATGGGCCGTATAAAATAAAGGATGCTGGGCACTGTCGATCTCTTTTTCGATGCTGTTTTTGGAGTACACCAGCACCAGTGTGGACACGGCTGTAACTGCCAGCAACACAAATGCGTTGGCGGCATCAACGCGCATTTCTATGCCCCAGGGAGGAGGCCAGCCGCCCATGGCATAGCTCAGCGAACCTTCGGAGAGGGCGGCCAATAGCAGATGCCAGGATGCATAACAGGCCCAGGCACTAATCAGGGTTGCAAAGCCCCAGGTTAACAGTGAACGGCCCAGAATCAGCGCGATAGGTGCCGCAATTAGGGGGATAATAATGGGAAGCGCAGCCAAGTGTTGTTCAAACATTAGATGGCATCGTCCTCGTTCTGAAATTCATTTTCCTCAACCGTGCCATAGGCGCGTTTGATCCTGACAATCAAAGAAAGCCCGACCGCAGTCGTGGCAACGCCAACCACAATGGCTGTCAGAATCAAGACATGAGGCAGCGGGTTGGAATATAGCGTGACACCTTCGGCAACAATCGGCGCAGTACCACCACTAACCTTACCCATGGTGATATAAAGCATGAAGACGGAGGTTTGGAATATGTTGAGACCGACAATCTTCTTCACCAGATTGTTGGCCGAAATCACAATATAAAAACCGGTCATCATGAGAAACACGACGATCCAGTAATTGTAATAGTCAATGATAAAACTCACTGGACGTTAGACCTCTCTGCCTGGCTCGCGAAGGCGTAAAAAATACTTAGCATCACTGCAAATACGGTAATACCCACGCCAAGCTCAATGATAATAATACCGTAGTGCTGGCCCGCGACGGGGTCTGAGGCGAGCGTATTGTAATCAAGGAAAAGACCGCCTTTGAACATGCTGTAAAGCCCAACGCTGGCATATAAGAGCACCCCGAAAGGTGCCAGCAGTTGCAGGAATTTTGGCCCGATCACCTGGAATGCGAGCGGCAAACCATAGACAAGGGCATAGAGAATGAAGGCCGCGGCGGCAATCACACCGGCCTGAAAGCCACCCCCGGGCCCAAAATCGCCGTGGAACTGGACATAAAGTGCAAACAGAACAACGAAGGGGATCAATAATTTTGCAACCACTCGAAGTACCTGGTGCTCTTTCAAACCGGATTCTGGTGTTTCGTCTTCACTTCGGCGTCTGATTCCCAGCAGTGACATTACTCCGATCGCTGCAGCAAATACCACCACAGTTTCGCCCAAAGTATCGAAGCCCCGATAGCTCGCCAGAACCGACGTCACCATATTGGGCAAGCCAACTTCTTTGGGTGATTGTTCGATATACCGCGGCGCTACATGCTCATGCACCGGATTGTCCGGATGGCCAAAAGGGGGCATGTCGAGCGTACCGTAAACCAAGGCAGCCCCTGTGACGACAACCACCAGGAAAGGCAGGAGGGAAGAGTGCTTGTTTTCCTTCTCCGTGCGCCCGGTCAGGGCTAGTGTGCCCAGCATCAGCACCGTTGATATGCCCGCACCGACAGATGCCTCAGTGAATGCCACATCGACAGCGTCAAGGCTGACAAAAATGAGCGCTGAAAGAAAACTGTAAATGCCGAAGAGCATAACGACAGCAAACAGGTCCTTCAGGAAAATAACCCGCAAGGCTGTGATAGCGAGCATGGCCAGTAATACCAGATCAATCAGTACAGCCATTAGTGTTGATTCTCCTGCGTGTTGCTATTATCTGATGTTTTTCTCTCCGCCATGGACAGCAAACCGCCATGTCGGGCTGATTTTGCCAAGGCATGTGACGCAGTAGGGCTGGTTATCATCAGGAAGAAAAAGATAAAGATCAGTTTTGCTGTATTGAGGTCGAACGAAGTCTGGAGCAGGAGCCCGCTGATGATCAATATTGCTGCGATCGAGTCTGTGACACTGGCAGCGTGAACCCGTGTAAAAAAGTCCGGAAACTTGAACAGCCCGATGGCGCCACTCAAACCAAAAAATACGCCCGCAACAAGCAGAACGCTACTGATAATGTCTAATACAAACATATGCGATCGCTATTATGAATTCTTATTCAATAGGGGCGGTGTATTCAAAGAATCTTAGTACCGCAACCATTCCGATAAAGTTGATCAAGGCGTAAACAATGGCGATGTCCAGAAAGTCCGGTCGTCCCATCAGAAAACCAACCGCTGCAATAAACAGAACTGTTTTGGTGCCAAACATGTTGACCCCCAGAATGCGGTCGTACACGGTTGGTGCAGTGCAGGCGCGTGCCAGAGCGAGCGCCATAACCACCAGGATAGCAATACAAACTGCAGCCAGTACGGTGCTCATTTGTTCTCTCCCCAGATGCCGGTGATTTTTCTTTCCATGCTGCCTTGCTCCAACTCCTCGATTGAGGATTTCTGGAGTGCATGCACCGTGACACTATCTTCTTCGAGATCCACGCTCAGCGTTCCCGGAGTCAATGTAATGGAATTTGCATAGAGAACCCGGTTGCCAGCGGGAATGTTTTTAACCGGAATTTTTGCCAGAGCAGGTGAGACCTTGTCCGGGTTCCCCCAAACCAGCTTTGTTACGTGAGCACTGGAGCTGAATATCTGGCCCACCAGCCAGATGGTATAACGAAACATTCTATGCCCAGAGCGGACCTGTTTGGGAGCCTGATCCACATCATCCATACGTTTCAATACCACAAGCACGATCGCAACCGAAACCAGACCGAAAGCAAGCAGTAGTGGCTGAAAATAGCCGGACAGCAAACACCAGAAAACAGAAAGTAGTACTGCCCATTTACCGATATGCATAAGGAGAGTCTTTTTATTGGGTTCGAATTCAAAAAATTATAGCAGTAAAACAACCACATACCAGCCGAAAAAAACAAACAGCCATAAAACATGTGTAAGCGGGTTGAATATTGAACAGTGCCGGCTTTGGAGGTGAGAAAAGCGTGACCAAAAAAAGGAAGGGCGCCTGCATCCGGTCAGATAAAAACCTGATACATCAGACAGGTACACAAAGGTGAGTCTGGACGCCTCCTCCAAAGAAATGGCAAGATATATGTGCTTGTACGCTTATCCTCAAGCGGCTGTTCTCGCTTTTTTGTACATCACTCTGATATTGACAATTAACTCGGGAGAGGCCGACGAATGACTGGAAGCAATGGTGACGGGAGCCCGCCTCCCAATTCCGACCACACAAGCAACAAATTAATCAAGAATATCGGTCTGGCAACAGCCGCCCTGGTTGGTATTGCCGCGATGATTAACTCCGCAGGCGATGTTTTTGATGCCGTATCCGGCCTTCCTATTGGTGATTCAGAGCGAATATTCGAAAAGAAAAGCCACGAGCATTTTCGAGAGGCCCCAATCTTTGAACATGAAATCGAGATTCCGGCTGAAGGTTCAAAGAAATCGCTCGGTATTTACGTGTATTCAAATGCCGATATCTTCGTGAACTATTCCGGCGTAAAGCAATGGCTTCCGGCCGACCCCGAAAGTGTCGCTGTCACAGTGCCGCTCTTTTTCAGTGCTGCATATGCATGGGACCCAGTTGCAGAGATCGTTAGCGCTCCCAAGGCTATTCTCAAAAATCTGGAATTGGAAGAAGCCAAGTCACTCAGTGAGATTGAAAGTCGAAAAGAACAAAAAACCAATGAGCTGGACGCGGTGATAGAGCGAGAATACTGGTTTGAGGAAATGAAAGACGACCACCCGAATTTTTTTCAGTCTTCTACCCAAAGCTATCAGTTCGAAGTAAAGGCGGTGCCTGGCTATAAAATCGTACAGTACACCATCGTGCCGGTGTCACATGCGAATGGCGAGGTGCTGATGCATCAGTTGAGTCCGAATGGTGATGCCATCGTGGTCAAACTGGAACTTAGCAGCGGTCCTAAAATCGACCAATGGCGAGGCTGGTTCAAGGGTAAAATCGTCACCAATCAAGAAGCAATTGCGGAGTAAGCAACACATCCGGGTAGTCTGTACCTTTGTCGCGAAAGCCGGGTTGAATGTGAAGGGATCTTGCATTTAGAGAAGGCCCCGATATTAGAATCTTCAGAGGCCTGTATCGCAAGATGCTGAGTCGATCTGAAATAAATGGATCAATCCCTTGGTTTTCCAAGTGTCCCGGTTCGCATTACGGCACGACAAATAGCGGGTTCAGTTTAGCTTTTTCTCGATTTCAAGGTAGCGTTTTACCGCATCCTCGGGGAACTTCAGGTCGCTGCCTTCTTTTACCGAAGGCAAAAGATTTTCTCGGGCGTAGCGTTTGATCGTGACTTCCGGTTTATCGAGTAGCTTGCTGACTTCGGTGAGGGATAATAATGTTGCGCTCATTGTAACTAACTCCAGCTTGGCAATAGAGGGCGCGGCAGCCCCGTTTTCAGAAAATAAGGCTTTAGTATAGTCAGACTTTTCCATGCTGGCAGACGAGATTTGATAGAAAATGTCGCTGCTTTATACATTTAAGATCAGCGCTTTCTGGCGTGGAACGTAAAGCGTTTCTACTCAAATTTGAAGGGGCCCTATCAATCAGCACTGGCGGGTTGTCCGACACATAAACTCCCCGTCACTGGCGTTCATGATGGGGGGGCAATCAAAGTGACAAAATCAGGGGGCTGAAGCATATAACGAGACAGCAGAAGCCCCACCCGGAATGACGAGGGCAATGCTGGAGTCACCCCCTAGTGCGCGATGGTGAATCTGGAACAAAACTTCCTGGCAGGCTTTGCTTGCGAGTTTCAGTGAGTCATTTGATTGGAGCGGGTTTACGCTATAATTTGCATACTTTCAAAAAAATAATCGTTAAACACAGTCTTAAGGGACCCGGTGTTTGTAGCGTCCGCTAATAAGACGGACCTTAATCAAAAGGAATAGTATGTCGTTCGAAATAAAGTGGCTAGCCAAAGGATTAGTTGTTGAGTTCGAAGGTAATGTTACGATCGGCGATATCAACGCCATGAACGAAGTGCTCTATAACGATGTGCGATTCGAATCCTGTTTGTATCAAATGTTTGATTTTATTTCGGCGGACCTGTCCGGGATCAAGATCGCTGAGCTAACTGAAACCGCCAGGAATGATGCTGAAATGTCGCAGGAGTTTCCGACTCCCGCAGTGGCCATCGTTTCCGAGCAACCCGTTGGGGGAGCGCTCGCCTATCACTATAAAATGCTCGCCGAAGCCCACGGAATGGTATGGGAGATCCAGATATTCCGCACTATGTCTGACGCCGAAAAGTGGTGCGAGAGGTTTGGGTGAGCACATAAAAGAGCGGATAAAAATAGGACGCTCGACAATTCAATGACCTAGACTCACTTTGCTATGGCAAAACGCCAATGTAAACATTAGCTTAATGTTGGCAAGCAAAGCTGTAAGCGAAAGTCCATAAACTGAATCTGACCCTGACATGCACACAGATCGAAATCGGTAACTGTCAGATCAGGTCTGAATTTTAGAATTGTCGGTGCTAGTTTTGTTCCAGTTTTTTCGCTTTTGCAAGTGCTTTGCTTGCTTCTTCGGTTTTACCTAACTGGCTCAGTGCCAAGGCTTCTCCATTGTAGGCAAGCGCACTTGGTTGCTCTTGTGCGAGCGTTTGATAGGTACTAGCAGCCTGCTCAAACTTACCCTGTTCCAGCAGTATCTTACCGAGCGTATCGGCAGCGGCAGCGTGTTTAGGGTTTTCCTTAACAGCTAGACGCAGGTTTTGTACTGCCTCATCAGCTTTCCCTTGTTGCCAAAGCACCGCACCCAGACCGGTATACACTTTTGCATCCTGACGCGTTTTAAGTGCGGCTCGCAAGTGAGCTTCGGCATCGCGATAGTCATTTTGGCGCGCCAGATGCGTTGCCAGATTATAGTGCGATGTCGCTGAATCAGGGTCCAGTTCCAGCGCTTGCCGATACGCTTCGACCGCATCTTCTGTCATGCCCTGAAGCTCTAGTACATAGCCCAAATCATTGTAGATTGAGGCTTGCGGTTCGATTGCCAGAGATTCCCGATAGTGAATTTCGGCCAGCTCCAGCTCGCCCATGTCGATCGACGCCAGAGCCATATTGTTATGGGCCTTGTAGTGCTTGGGGTCGATGGCCAATGCTTTTTCGAGGGAGGCAACGGCTTCATTACTTTTGCCAAGCTGGAAGAGCGAGAAACCCATGGAGTTTAATATCTCGACATTCTCTGGTTCGGCTTCCAGGCCTTTTTTATACGATTCAACCGCATCGGCATAGTTACCGGTGCGTTCATTGGCCATGCCTGCTCGCAAGAAAGAGTAGGCATCTAGAAATTGCTCATCGATTTGTGCAATCGTGTTTGCCGGCACCGGTACGAATTCAGGAATGTTCGCGGCGCGATCCTCGCCGGTAAACCGGTCAAGGACTACAGGGGGCGTGGAATTACCGTCTTCATCAATATGCGTCAAGAACAACTGCGTATATGGCGTGTTCGCTTTTGATGAGAAGACCAGCCAGCGACTGTTAGAGGAGAAGCTGTGCCAGGAGTTCATGTTGTCTGTATTGGCGCGCAGCCGACGTGCTTCGCACGCCGTGCTAACTGACAGTTCGTTGGTTACAGAAATTCCAGTGAAAGACTGTTCGATTTCAGTCCGACGTATTCCGGGACCGAATCAGACAGAGCTATTCTTTACCTGCAAGCCTTCCGGGTCCAGTTCCACCGCAGGTGAACAAACCAAAGATATTTACATCGCCATTAGGGACGCGCTTTTGGAGGAAGGCGGAGATCTCGGTTCAATCATTTCTGAAACGATTTTTGTGCGCAATATGGCGAAGGACATTGAGTCCGTTCGATTGGGTAAGCAAAGCGTGATTGACGCGAGTGGAGGGCGGTCATTTGAGCCTGCAGTTACGGAAATTCAGCAACCGCCCCTGGGTCCAAGCTCTGAAGTCGAGGTGGCGATTCAGGCCATATTGCCCAAAAAAATGGAAATTAATAAACGTCAGGCTTGTGCGAGTACCGGCTGTACCTGTGGCCAATGCGAGTCTTCAAATGGCTTGTTGCTGCAAATGGGAACCGAACGTCGCTTGATGGCCGGTGGCCTTTGCGGCGCGGGCGAGAATGCCTACGAGCAAACCTGGAGTATGTTTGAGCTTGCTGAAAAACTGCTGCACGAAGCCGGAATGGAATTTACCGATGTCGTGCGCACCTGGATTTACCTGCGCGAGATGGAAAGAGACTATTATCCCGGATTAAACAAGGCGCGGCGTGAGTTTTTCGATTCGCGCGGTATTGATCCTGTGCCTGCGAGTACCGGGATTGAAGGTGGCATGGTTAGTCCTAAGCATGACATCTGCATGGGCTTTTATGCGGTCAAATCCGGCAAGTCATTAATGCGGACAGTGATGAAGACTCCGACCTTGAATGAAGCTGGAGAATACGGTGCAGATTTTACGCGCGGCATGAAAATGACAGAAGCCAATAAAATTGCGCTGCATGTGTCAGGGACAGCAAGCATTGATGAGTCAGGCCGTACCGCACACGTTGACAACATTGATGCCCAGATCGACCGGATGATACTGAACATCAAAACCTTGCTTGAGAACCAGGGTGCAGGTTTCAAAGACGTTATGTACGCATATAAGGCTCCCCAACAATATAGGGAGCAGATTTTACATTTTTGTCCATAACGTGCTGTTATATAAAGAAAATATCTCTAGGTTTTTATAGCTTGATAGATCTAATTTTATCCATATCAAAACGAGCATCATTAGATGCCTTCCTTCTGAAATCGTATTCGCCACGTAAATTAACGTGCTTCCATGTTATCACTGAGCCCTGACTTATTGATTCAATGAGATCTCTTCTATCGTCAGGGTCTGACGTGTCAGCTACAAGGTCGGATAAATATAAATAGTTCCAGAGTATGATTGAGTTCTGGAGAAGCAGCTTGCACGCCGTAGCAACTTCCTGGTCTGCTAGAACACCTTCTTGAAAGGCTTGGTCGTTGTCAAAGAATACCGCTCGAGAGAATCTATTCGAAAGCTCGACTCTATTGAGTTGCTTTTGTATTTGTTGTCTTAGATCTTCGTCATCGAAATAAGTCAGAATGAACTGTGATTTAATAACCCTTCCAAACTCTTTAAGTGCTCGATACAAGGGGTGCTCCTTAGAGTATGAGCTTAATCGTTTAAACAGCTGTGAGGCAGTAGCTTGCTTCATCTTAATCGTTGCAATAAATCTTAAGATATCATCCCAGTGATCAAGTATTTGATTTTTGCTGACAGGACGACTTGGAAGTAGACGATATCCTTTGTCGTAAAAAGTTTTTCGCGCAGAAAAGCTATATATTTGCTGGTTCCCGATGTTGGCAAGTCTTGGTGCAAACGCTATCCCTAGAAAGTGCGACACAGCGAATATCTGCTCTGTATAACCATGTGTATCGGTTGAATGTACTTGCCTAAGATCCGTCACTTCATTTTGGAGTAAACCATCAATGACGTATGGTGCCTCACGATCGGAAGCGCTGAAGACAGAGTTGTGGAATAACGACTGCTTTTCATCAATGAATGTATAAATTGTGACGCCCTTGTCTTTGCCGAAATATTTGTAGGAATGATTCGCGTGCAAGCAATCTACATCGACGTTTACCTTTCTACCATCACTCGATGAGTGGAGAACTTCCGGATCCTTTAGATAAGCACTGGATAATTTTAAATTGTGGATTGCATCTACGATGCGGTTATTAGCTTTTCTAATATTTTCTAAACTGAAAAACCAGTTAACTGTGTTGTGCAGCGTGTGCTCCTGTATACCAGCGGAAATACTCGCGAGTTTGCCTAAGCCAATATTACAGCCCTTTGCAAGAATACCAGCCATTAGAGTTTCTTCCTTTGGTTTCATCTTTACATTTTTAGGGCTCAGGTGCTTAAAGTCAGCAGTGAACTGGCATACCTGGTTTACTTCTTTAAGTAGTTGGAGAATTGGAATATATCCATCCTGGGATAGGGCATCCGCAATAAATGATTCCTCTTGAAAGTCAGTTTTTGGCGTGCTCACTCTAGATACTCGGCCATCTTTAAAAGTGAGGGAGGTATTTATCCCGTCGGCTAAGTGCTTATTAACAACCTTGTATTTCTCGTGAAGGCCCAATTTTAAGCCCGCTAAATATGCTTCTCCGTCTATGTACTCAAGTAGATTGCACTCGCGCAAGATCTGGTATTTTCGAGCCTCCCAATATTCTTTATCAATCATGTAGTCCTGAATGCTGCGGAAGCGATATGAGTAGGCTAAATTTAAGTCCCCGGATTTGATTGCTTTAGAGATATAGATAAACAGCAGGCACTTATACAGAGGGATTGAAAAGTCATTACGCTCAACATTAGCTCGATCTTGCTTTGACAGAAACTTAATAGGTGGAGATTTGCCGACATTGCCCTCTGACTCTTGAAAGTGATCTACTGCTTCTAATAAATCCTTTGCCTTGGAGGTACTATCAAAATTGAGAGCACGTACGATAGGGGTCGCTTTAAGTTGAAGTCTTAAAGAAAGCGATTCGAGCAGTTGATAGTACGTATGATTTTTACTTTCTTTTCTCAGCTGATTATCCAGATCTTCTAACAAACTATAATCAATTTCGTCGTTCTTTTGGTAATCAAAAACCAGCTCTTCTATCTTGTGATATTTTTCGTTGGGCGTTGCAGATACGCTTTCAACAATTGAGATAATTTCTTTTGCTAGCTTTGAAATAGATTTATGAGATTTGCTTAACTCGTGAATTGCCTTGTCTCGTTCTTCTTTGACAGATCGTTCGTGCTCAGCTTGTTTGCTTGAAGCTTTGTGCAACGTTGATGTCACCGACTTCATCAAAGCGTCTACTAGACTATCTTGCCGAGCGAAGTAGTGATGCTTAACAAACCCCAGCAGGTGAAGATAAATATTTTCTTTATCTGTAAATTGCGTCAGTTGTTGAATATCGGCTTTGCGTACCCATTCAGCATAATACCTAGTCGCCTTGTCATTTATATTTAATTCGTCATAAACATCTGCAAGCTGATCAAACATATCTTTGAAAACGATCATGTTATTCACGTTTTGCTTAATATCTTTTGGCCGCATGGACTGATCAATGTTCTTATATGATGCTAGCGGGGTAGTTGTTCTGCTTCCGGCAGTTATGGGAGTTAATAGGGAGTCCAGTAATTCTGAATGAGCCGGTTTAATCGCCCTGCGAAGATTAGAAATTTGATTCTTCTCTGACTCGTTGAAAGCATCCGTGATTATTGTGTTTAATTCACTAAAGCTCGGAATGGCTACTTGGTGTTTCCAGCAAGCATCTGTAAGCGCGTCGAAAATGAATTTTGGTTGTTCTTTTTGAGCAGCAAAATTCAGCGCTAAACCTACTAGAGTTTCAGTCATACTACTGTCATAAGATTCCCAGTTCAGGAAATCCAGAATCTTGATTCTATGCCTGGTAACTAAAGATCCAGCGTAGCTAGTCAATGAAGTAGGGGGTTCAACGCTTAAAGTTTTAGCCACATGGTTGATATCGCGCTTTCCAAATTGGGCAGAATTGAAAAAGCGAGCTCGAGATCTGAAGTAACCAAGCTGCAAAATAAAGCCAATTCTGCTTTCGATCGGATGAATTCGAGTGATGCTTGATTTCAGTTCAGATGGAATCGAGAAGTAACGTTGACGATCTTCCTTGGAAAATCTAGGAGGAGTGTCGAACAACAGTCTTTCTGCGTCGTTCAAAATATTGATAACTGGCATATCACTACGCTCTTATTGTTATGGTGCGTAATTATTTATCGGTACTCAGCAAGAAAAGCTTAGTATCGGGTGAGCCAGCCCCATAAACAGCAAAACCGCACAAGGCGGTTTTAATGCGAGACGAAAGTTAGTAAGGCCTTGTCTCTGTATAGCGCCGCCCCCAGAAGCCGTGTTTAGAGTATGAAAGCGAGTGTGATATGTCAACGATTCACACAATTCACGTTTATCGGCTTTCATGAGTAAGCGGTCATTTAGATTTGGTTGAAATACATCGTAAACGACCACAAAAAGTTGATTGAGGGTTTGGCCTGATTTTTGACTTAAGCTGTTATTTACTAATAATGATTCGCCAAAGATTGGCTTGGATTAGTCGATTTTAAGCATTGCTTTAAGCTAGGTTGTGTTTGTTCGTAGCTTTTGACTGAAATATGACTAGAATTATAGAATTTAATAAAAATTACTGTCAAAAGTGTTATGCAATCTAACCTCCTGTCTGTAACTTATTTCAATCATTTTGTTCGTTATGCGGAAGAGCAAAAAGTCGATTTAGCACCGTTTTGGAGAACATTAGATCATGATGGGAATGACCCTTTCATTACTTTGTCTACATTGAAACAGCTGGTTGTATTTTTGTGGAGTTCCGGTTGCCCAAAAAGTTTGGGGCTAGAGGTAGGGAAAAATATTAATCTTGCTAGTCACGGACACGTTGGCTACGGCCTGTCTCACATGAAGGATTTAGAAGAGAGTTTAGTGTTTTTATGTGAATATTATAAGGTGCGAGCCCAGATACTCCGCTTTAGACTTGAAGAAGATGATGAAAGCATTTTCCTGTGTATAGAACCTACAGTTGAATGGGGAGAAATAAGGACTGTATTATACGAGACAATAGCTACCTTAGGGTATAACATAATTAAATTTGCGATCGGAAAAAAAGCAAAAGATATCACGGTCGAAATGCCTTTCGAACAACCTTCCTGGTCTGTTCTTTATAGTGAATGTCTTTCTAATACAGTTAGTTATGGTCACGAAATACTAAGATTCGAGATTCCCCTTCATTGGAAAAGTATTCGCTGCGTTTCTGCAGACCCTGCCACCTCTGAAATGGCCGCCCAACAGTGCAGACTAGAAATGGCGCGTTTAATTGATGAGCAATCCCTAAGCGAAAAAGTTAACGAATTGATATCGTCTAGTATTCAGTTTGGTCTGTCACTGGAGCAAGCAGCAAAGACACTTTATATGTCTAAAAGCACGTTTATTAGGAAGTTAAAGCAAGAGGACACTACATTCAAGCAGTTAATGGAAGCTGCTAAGAAAAGACATGCCCAGTATCTACTAATAAATACCAGTCAAAAGATTGAATCCATCTCCCTCCAACTTGGTTACGAAGACCTTTCTAACTTCGGAAGAAGTTTTAAGAGGTGGTTTGGTTGCTCACCGTCTCAATTTAGAGAGCAGCAAAGCCATATGTGATTTTTTTGGCACTTATAGACTATGAAATGAAACCCTCTGCCGTTTTGGGATCCAAGAATTTCAAATAGCATTTGTATTCTCTAGATAGAAAGTGCATTGGGTCTTTGATGGGAGGGGAAAATGCCAGAGTTAATATACGATTATATTATCGTTGGGGCTGGTTCAGCAGGCTGCGTATTAGCAAACCGTTTAAGCGAAGACGGGAAAAATACGGTGCTGGTTCTTGAAGCTGGCCCCGAAGATAAAAGCTCTATGATTAAGATTCCCGGCGCGTTTGCTTACTTCATGTTTAGTCGAAAATATAACTGGAGATATGAGACGGAGCCAGTAAATGATATTCGGGGAGGTAAGCCTATATTCTGTCCCAGAGGAAAAACATTGGGCGGAAGTAGTGCAGTCAATGCAATGGTGTATATTCGAGGGCATGAGTCTGATTATGATCATTGGCGCGAACTAGGTAATGAAGGTTGGGGGTTCAGTGATTTATTACCCTTCTTTAAAAAAGCTGAAACGAACGAGCGTGGTGGTGATGAGTATCATGGTGATCAGGGGCCATTATATGTTTCTGATACCGTTAATAGTTATCCATTGAATGACTGTTTTATCAAGGGCGCAGAACAGGCGGGTTATCCTCTCACTAATGATTTTAACGGTCCTAATTTCGAAGGGGCAGGTTACTATCAGTTTACGATTAAAGATGGACAAAGGTGTGGTGTTTCAAGGTCTTATCTTAAGCCTGCATTAGATCGCCCCAATCTCAACATTCAATGTGAAGCCTTGGTTCAACGACTGATTTTCGATGAGAAAAAGGCAGAGGGTGTAGCCTATACCAAGGCAGGCCAAGATTTTGTGGTTAAGGCTCGCAAAGAAGTATTGTTGAGTGGGGGCAGCTTCAATTCGCCTCATTTATTGATGCTTTCTGGAATAGGTGAAAGTGAAGAGTTAAAACAACACGGTATTAGCACAATTCATGACTTGCCAGGTGTTGGTAAAAATCTACAAGAGCACGTCGATGCGTGTGTTCTCGTTAAGAGTAAGAAAAAGGATGGCTTTTCTTTATCACCTCGAGGACTGGGACGGATGTTGCCCGATACCTTGCGTTACTTGATGTTTAAAAAGGGTAATTTGGCAAACTCTATTACTCAAGCGGGGGCGTTTCTTAAATCCAATGATGGTGTGCAGGTGCCAGATATTCAAATGCACTTTGTTCCCTTGTTGTTTGATGATTGTGGTCGTGACGCGCGCTTGCTATCGCAACATGGTTATTCCTTGCATGTCTGTGTTTTAAGGCCAAAAAGTAGAGGTGCTGTTAGTTTGAGATCAGCTAACCCGGAAGACAAAGTGAAGATCAATTTTAATTTTCTCAGTCATCCCGATGATAGAAAAACATTGGTTGATGGTATTCGTTCTGCGCGGAAAATCTTGGCGGAAGATGCCTTTTCTGAGCATCGTGGCGATGAGTTTCATCCTGGATCGGATGTTATAGATGATGAGGCAATTCTACAGAAATGTAAGGATCGTTTAGGTTTGGTTTATCATCCCGTAGGGACCTGCAAAATGGGGAATGATGATATGGCAGTTGTTGATAGTGAACTTAGGGTTCGTGGGGTTGAAAGGCTCCGGGTTATTGATGCATCTATTATGCCTACCTTAATTAGTGGTAACACGAACGCACCGACTATTGCTATAGCAGAAAAGGCTGCAAGCCTGATTCTAAATGCTGGGGAGTAAGGTTTTCTTGATGTAAGTTTACAGGTGATAGAAGAATCATCTGCTGAAGCACTTGTGTATTCAGGTTTTTAGGCGCTCATGTAGCGCCTTTTTTTGGTTTAATTTCTATTCAAAATTTTCATCAAAGACACAAATTGACCATGACTTGACACCTCCAGCCATAACTCTCGCCAGCTCCTCCAAGTAATATTATACCTCTAACAAATACGGAGGAATAAATATGTCAAAAGAAACCGCAGCAATGCTTTCTATCCCACGCTCTCAGGAAGAGGGGCAGATAACCACTTGGATTTCGTTAAAAAAATACGCGTATCTTATTTCGCTTGTTCTACCTTTAGCCCCAATAAGTTCATGTTATTTAGCGGTAACTACGGGCAATGGATTATGGCTTTGGGCGACAATAGTATTTTGGTACTTCGGAATAGCTTTGCTAGACAAATACTTTGGCGACGATGAAGCGAACCCAACAGACAAAATGGTTGAAGAGCTTAAGTCTGAAGAATACTACAAGAAAGTTATGTATCTGACCGTGCCATTACTTTGGGCGGGAGTGATTGCCTGTGCATACACTGTTTCTCAATATGAATGGTCTTGGTTTAGCTTTCTGGGCGGCGCGTTGTCCGCGGGACTGGTAGCAGGTATTGGCGTTAACTTGGGCCATGAGATGGGGCACAAGATCAATGATCGAGTTCAAGTATTCTTCGCCAAAATGGCGCTAGCTCTTTCTGGCTATGGGCACTTCTTTATTGAGCACAATAAAGGTCATCACAAAGATGTAGCGACACCTGAAGATCCAGCTTCTTCAAGAATGGGTGAGTCACTTTACAAGTTTGTGAAGCGCGAAATTCCTGGGGCGTTTCGTCGAGCTTGGGAACTGGAATCCGCTCGATTAAAGAGAATGGGTAAATCTGAGTGGTCTTTCAGCAATGAAATTATTCAGCCAGCTATCGCGACAATTGCCTTATACTCTTTGCTACTTGCTTACTTCGGCCCCATTATGATTCCTTTCTTGTTGATTGTTGCGGGCTTCGGTTACTGGCAGCTTACGTGCGCAAACTATATTGAGCACTATGGTCTGCTTCGTCAGAAAAATGAAAAAACAGGTCGCTATGAGCGTTGCCAGCCACATCACTCATGGAATGCTAACCAAAAAGTTTCAAATTTGATTTTGTTGCACTTGCAGCGTCACTCTGATCACCATGCACACCCAACTCGTGCGTATCAGGTTTTGCGTGATTATAACGGTGTTCCTAATCTGCCTGCAGGTTATCCATTGATGTTTGTATACGCAATGATTCCTTCTGTTTGGTTTTCGATAATGGACCCTAAAGTAGTTGCTTGGGCTGGTGGAGATATGGACAAAGTTAATATTGATGCCGACAAGAAGGACGAGCTCTACTCTCGCTACCATAATCCTGAAAAGAAGGCTGCTTAAGCAGTCTTTCTCCTGCCCTTTAGCTCGATATTAGACAAGGTTATCTTATGTTCACTGTATCGTTATTTGCTTTCATCGGTGTCGCTAGTTTTGGTGCATATATGCTGAAAAAACGTGCACGTAAGGATTCAGTCAGAAGATGGATGATCAACGCGCACGGTGCCGGAGCGGTGGGAGCTGCATTTCTTTTGATGTATGCCCTCTATGAATCTAGCTCAATGGGACACTTCAACGAGTGGAACTGGATTGCTGCCGCTTTACTCTCAAGTGTGGTCGTTGGAGCTTATTATTTATTTAGGGTGCTTTTAAAGAGAAAGAAAATACCACTGACTTTTCAGTTTATTCATGGATTGATTGCGATATTTTCCGTGTTGGTGCTCGCATACTCAATCATCATTTAAACAAAGTATTACTTAAGAAAACAAAGGAGCAAACATGGCTCAGTATCAATGCCCAGATTGTGGCTATATTTACGACGAAGACAAAGGTGCAGAACACGAAGGTTATCCATCAGGAACCAAGTGGAAGGATATTCCGGAAGATTTTCCTTGCCCGGACTGTTTTGTCCGAGAAAAGCCGGATTTTGAAGAAGTTAAACTTAAGTGAGGGGCTGTCATGAGCACTGAAAATTTTAGGAAATATTGTTGTATTACGTGTGACATGATTTACGACGAAGAGTTGGGTATGCCAGAGGAAGGAATTGAGCCGGGTACGCGGTTTGAAGACATCCCAGATGATTGGACTTGTCCTGAGTGTTCGGCATCGAAATCTGATTTTTACTTGCTTAAATAGGAACTGGAAAGTGAAACACATTGTTATTGTTGGTTCTGGCCATGCTGGATTGACCCTTTCAAGAGAGCTCCGTTTACTAAATAAAGATATTGCGATTACTCTGCTTTCACGAGATTCGGGCGATATGTATTACAAGCCCAATTTGTCTAAAGCTATTTCTATGAAGAAAAGCCCCGCAGACTTGGTCATGAAGAGAAAGTCTGTTTTAGAGCAGGAACAGAATATTAATATTCTGAGCGAAGTAAAGGTAACGGGAATCGAGAAAGAAGCTAAGTGCCTATTCTATTTGGATTCAGATGGCGTCGAAAGAGAGCTCGACTATGATCAATTGGTCCTGGCAACAGGTGCTTCTCCCGTTGATCTTAAACTAACAAATTCTGAAAGATGCATCTCTGTTAACTCGTTATCTGACTACGAGAAATTTAGAGAACAATTGGAACAATTAGATCCTAAGGAGAAACGCATAGCCATTATTGGTGCAGGCTTCGTAGGAGTAGAGTTTGCAAGTGACCTTTGCTCAAACGGTTATGAAGTAGATGTTATTGATGCTGGTGATTGGCCTTTAAACCAGGCGTTGCCAAAAGAGCTTGGGAACAAGGTGATGGCAGCATTTCCAAGTGATAAAGCTAAATGGCATATGGGGTGCAAGGTTTCCTCGGTAGAAGATGAAGGAGAGGTACTTACTCTAAATCTAAATAATGGAACATCAATTACAGCCGGTATGATTATTTCTTCTGTTGGGCTGTCACCTAATGTTGAACTTGCTCGAGCGGCAGGTTTGGAGGTAAGTAGGGGAATTGTTACGGATGAATATCTTCGAACGAATTATGCAAATATCTATGCATTAGGTGACTGTGCGGAGACCTTTAACATTGTCAGACCATTCATTGGTCCAGCGACGCAATCAGCGAAATGCTTAGCAAAGACTTTAATTGGTGAAGAAACTGCTGTTGAATTTATACGCCAGGCCGTACAGGTCAAACTTTCTTATATCCCTTTGCTTATATGCCCCGCCTCTGAGCCTGGAGGTGATTGGAATATTGACGGGGAACAAATAAACCTAATCGCTAGATATATAAGTGCTTCTAGGTTAAACGGGTTCTCATTACTAGGGGAGGCTGTTACTCAGAAAATACAGCTTCTTAAGGAGTTCCCTTTAAATACCGCATAATTTACGGGCATAGAGGAAATGCAGATTGAAACGTTTGCGCTTGATTCGCCTCGTTTTTTATTGCATGAGTGCTAATTGGAACCAATTCTATTGATTAAAGAACAGAGAACAATAATGACATATACAGTAGAAAACAAAACGCTGGCAGATCTTTTAGAAATCGCTTTTAGCCGATACTCTGATAGACCAGCATTCAGTGCTTTAGGCCAAACCCTTTCGTTTTCTGACATAGAAGAAAAGTCGCGTTCTTTGGCATATTGGCTTCAGAATGAATCTGGCCTGGAGACTGGCGATCGCGTTGCCATTCAACTTCCGAATATCGCGCAATATCCTATCGTGGTTTATGCAATTCTTCGTGCAGGGATGGTGGTTGTTAATACCAATCCAATGTATACCGATCGAGAAATTAAACATCAGTTGACCGATTCTGGTACAAAAGCAATATTCATATTTCAACCTGTTTTGCCTGTGTTTAATAAGGTTAAAGATCAAACATCTATTGAACGGGTTATTGAAGTAGGTGCAACAGATTTACTAACAGGCCATACGGAACTATCAATAGAAGGCAATCAGTCTTTTACTGATTTAGTTGGTATATACGCTGATAAATCGCTATCGAAGCGAAGCCCGATTTCTGAAACGATTGTTTTACAATACACCGGTGGAACAACAGGGGTATCGAAAGGCGCAGAGCTAACAAATTTGAACTTGGTAACTCATGCAGAACAAGTGATCGATCGCTTTTCTAATACATGTAAACCAGGTCATGAAATATTTATAGCACCTTTGCCTCTATACCATGTTTATGCTTTTAGCGTAAATCTTATTGTGTTTGCTTTGCAGGGAAATTTAAGTGTGTTGATTCCCGATCCTAGGGATCTCGATGCCTTTGTTAAAGCGATTAAGCCTTATAAATTTACGACCTTTTCGGGCATTAATACCTTGTTGGTAGGGTTAAGTAATCACTCAGGTTTTAGATCGCTCGACTTTTCAAACTTGAAATTAACCATATCAGGCGGGGCAACACTGACTACGAGTGCTGCTGAGCAATGGTATAAGTTAACGGGTTGCACCGTTTCTGAAGGGTATGGTTTATCTGAAACCAGTGCAGCTTTATGTCTTAATGTTCCCGGGCAGGAAGAAATTGGAACTGTAGGTCTACCTCTTAAAGATACGATTATAGATATACGTAGTGAGGCTGGTGAATCTCTGCCTGATGGACAAGAAGGTGAGGTTGTGGCGAAAGCGCCACAAGTTATGAAAGGCTATTGGAATCGTCCGGAAGAAACGCAAAAGGTGATGACAGAAGATGGATTTTTTAGAACGGGTGACATCGGAAAGCGAATGCCTAGCGGCACGATTAAGATAGTTGACCGTTTAAAAGATCTTATCATCGTATCTGGTTTTAATGTCTATCCTAACGAGGTCGAAGATGTTCTGACCCAACACCCTGGTATTGTCGAAGCGGCAGTCGTATCGGAACCTGATGAGCGCGCTGGCGAAAAGGTTTGTGCATACATAACGGCTGCTCAAGAACTCAATGAGGAAGCGATTATTGAGCACTGTAGGGAGCACTTAACGAGTTATAAAATACCAAAAAAACTGGTCGTTATGGACGAGTTGCCGAAGTCTACGGTAGGTAAAATTCTAAGACGTGAACTGAGAACCGGTATGTAAGTAATCGGTTTTGTCGCAATGGAGTGAACAACCAGAGGAGTAAAACAGGATGTCTAATATCGCCACAAATCTCGAAGCAAAAGAATTGAATACAAACAATGCGCTGTCAATGAGTGTTGCAAAGATTGATCAGATCTTTAAACAACAGCAAGAAAAAGCCATCAGTTTACGGCTGAGCACCTTAGAACAAAGACGAGAAATATTAAAGAGATTCTTAATGGTTGTTGAACGCCATCAACCGGATATTATCGAAGCAGGTAAAAAAGATTTTAACAAGCCTGAGTCAGAAACCTTAGTGGCAGAAATATTTCCTGTAGTACACGAGATTAAACATACGCTTAAACATTTGAAAAAGTGGATGAAGGCTAAGCCTGTACCCGCGACAAAAGCGACTCTGGGAACTAAGTCTAAAATTGTTTATGAACCAAAGGGCGTCAGCCTAATTATTTCCCCTTGGAACTATCCATTTAATTTAACTCTTGGGCCACTGGTGTCTTCTATCGCTGCGGGGAATACCGCAATGATCAAGTCGAGTGAGTTGACACCCAATATGTCTCGAGTCATCGCAAAGATCGTGAAAGAAGCTTTCGACGAAGATCATGCCACGGTGTTTGAAGGTGAGGTTGATGTATCTTTGGCTTTATTGGAGAAGCCATTTGATCACATTTTCTTTACCGGAAGTCCGCAGGTTGGGAAGTCGGTTATGGCGGCTGCGGCAAAAAACTTGAGCTCTGTCACCTTAGAGCTCGGGGGTAAAAGTCCGGTTGTTGTAGATAAGAGCGCCAACCTGAAAAAGTCAGCGGGCAAGATTACTTGGGGTAAATTTGTTAATAATGGGCAGACCTGTGTTGCACCGGACTATCTGTTTGTTCACGAGGACGTTGCGGAAGAATTCGTTGACCATATGAAAGCGACGCTCGTTACGTTTTATGGTGATAATGTTAAGGATAATGAAGATTACGGGCGTATCGTGAATGAACGTCATACGCAGCGTATTAAAGGTCTAATAGAGGATGCTGTTCAACACGGCGGAAAAATTATTTGCGGTGGTGACGTTAATATATGTGACTGTTTTATAGCGCCAACCCTGATAAGTGGCAAGCTCGCGGATGAAGGCTTTATTAATTGCACTTTGATGCAAGAAGAGATTTTCGGCCCAGTCTTACCGATTATTACATATCGAGATTTAGACGAGGTTGTTAACCATATCAATAGAAACCATAAACCACTGGCGTTGTATATTTATTCTGAAACTAATGATGTTAGCGAAAATATATTATGCCGAACATCATCGGGGGGGGCTTGCGTGAATACTAATATGGTTCACCTACTACAAAGTAACTTACCCTTCGGCGGAGTTAACAATAGTGGACTTGGTAGTTCACATGGCGAATTTGGTTTTAAGGCATTTTCTCATGAGCGTTCGGTGCTAGAGGATAAGTTAACGGCTACAGCACTTATGTACCCGCCGTATACAGGAACAGGGAAGAGGTTGCTAAATATGATGATTAAACATTTATCTTAAATATCTAGCTCAGACTTCTTATGTTGCAGGCTCAAGAGGGTGCAGCTTTCTGGTTTTCGGTAATGATACTTATGACTGATAGTTGGTTTGGCTGGGTTCTGGATGAATTCCCTTTTCCAAAATATATGTGCAACCTATATATAAATCGTTCGTTCTATAGATAGGTTCGAATAATTATTGGTGTAGACCCAGTAGAAAACAACGTGAGATATCGATGGCAAGGTCAAAATTTGCAAATAACGAAGAAGCACTGAACGCTATCTTTAATGAATCAATCCCACTTTTTGCGAAACAGGGCTTTAGTGGGGCATCCATCCGACATGTAGCAACAGCCGTCGGTGTCAGCATCGCAACGATCTACCATCATTTTCCGGACAAGAAAGCTCTGTACTTGGCGACCATTGAAGCTTCCTTTAAAGATAAAGCTTTGGCCTTGGAAGATGCACTTCAACCGACAGGAGCGAAGGAACAGCAATTGAGATGTTTCATTGCCAGTTTTACCGAAATCATGGCTAATGATGAGAATTTCAGGCTTCTGCTTCAACGGGAACTTATCGACGGTGATGCGGAACGACTATCTACCTTGGCTGCTGATGTCTTCGTTAACCAATTTGAAAACGTACTGAAACTAGCAGAACGAATCTCGCCGAAAAGTGATCCTCACATGGCAGCTATATCGATGATTTCACTTGTTTTCTACCATTTGGAGGCGGCTCCTATTAGAGCCTTCCTACCTGGTGGAAAACCAGAGCACAATGATCCCACCGTCATTGCAGACCACGTTTGCAGTTTGTTGATCAATGGAGTTTTCCGAGGCTAATGCGATTGATTTTTAAAACCTGTAGTATGCTAATATTCGTATCTTTCTTGGTAGCTTGTACTGAGTCGAATTCGTCCAATAAACCTAGCGTAAGCTTTAATAATCCAATTGAGCTTGCAGTGCATTCGGTGCTTCAACAGTTGGTTCCTCGTTTCTATTCATCTACGGGATACACGAGTGTGTCTCGGAGTATTGAAATATCCACTTCACAGTCCGCTACCATTGATGAGCTAACGGTCAAGGAAGGAGACCTGGTTGCGCAGGGAGATCTGTTGGTTGCACTTGATGAAACAGAGTTGCTGACTTCGATTAAACGTGCAGAAAGTGCGATTGAATCTGCGAAAATCCGTCTGAAAGATCTAGCACATGACCTGGATAACGCCCGTCAATTGCGAGAAAAGCGCGTCATTACGGTTGAGCAACTTCGAAAGGCAAAGGTTCAACACAATCTCGCTGAGACGCAGTTGCAGCAGGCACAAAGTGAACTTGAACGGCAACTTGCAAGAAAGCCCTATCACCGTATTCATAGCCCCATTAACGCTCGAGTAATAAAACGATGGGTTAACCAGGGTGACCTAGCAGTGATTGGCAAACCGCTTCTACAGTTGGAAGCCATTCGAGGTTTGGAGTTCGAAACGTCACTACCTGCGGAATGGGCTAATTCCTTGCGTATTGGTGATAGCTACTTGATCAAAGTTCATAACCGCGAAGACCCTGTTCAGGCTCAGATTTCACATATCGTCAATAGTGTTGATCGCACCACTCAGACTATACAAGTCAAGCTAGCGTTGGCGGATTCAGAACGTATCGAGGCAGGTCTGTCCGGCCAGATAGATTTTGTGATAGCTACTGAGAGCCAATTGCTTGTCGAATCCTCTGCTTTGGTCAAGCGTGCTGGGGTTTTTGGTGTCTTTCGACTGGTACAAAACAAAGCCATTTTTACACCAGTGAATTTTGAACGTCAGTGGCAGAAATATAGGGTTGTCTTGTCTGGTTTAGATCCTTCGGATATTGTCATCACTTATCCGCCTTCAACCTTGAAAGATGGTGGAGCTGTTGTCGTTGCAAACTCTTCAGATACCAAGTATTCGAAGGCTGAGATATGAACGATAAGATCTCTCAGAGTAGTTCCACAAATAGCCACAACGCCTTCAACATCGCGCATCATTTAGCGAAAATATTTGTCGAATCGAAACTAGTACTCGCATTGGTTCCTGCGGTTTTATTGTTTGGTTTAATAGGCTTGTTTGAAACACCACGCGAAGAGAATCCTCAAATTGTCGTGCCTGCAGCTGAGATCACGATACCAATGGACGGAATGTCTCCTTTGGAGGTTGAGCACTTACTGTTAACGCCGCTAGAAAATCACCTGAACACTATGCAAGGCGTGAAGCATACCTATGGTGTCGCGGGTGAAGGCTTCGCCAAAATTCAGGTTGAATTCAAAGTAGGTGAAGATAAAACCGAGTCCTTCGTTCGGCTCTATGATCAAATGGAGCGTTATAAAATTCAGTTGCCGCCTTTAGCTGGCGAGCCACACATCAGTCTCGTAGATGTAGACGATGTGCCCTTTATGGTCGTCACTTTGGCTTCTAATCAATATGATCGATATCAGCTTACAAATATGGCTGAACGAATGACAGAGCATTTACATAGTATCGATGGAGTAGGGCTCAGTCAGATTCATGGCGGTCAAGAGAATGATGTTCGAGTAGAAATAAATCCAACTCGCTTGCAGGCTTTAGGGTTAGGACTAAACCAGATACGAGCACATATTCAGGCGGCTAACATTGACCATTCACTTGGCTTCAAAGTCATCGATAAAGACAACCAGCATATGCGTGTCAGTTACAAGTTAGAAAATCTGGAAGAGCTTAGAAAGTTGGTTGTATTTCGAGATACGGAAAAAGTAGTGCACCTTCAAGACATCGCGCATATAACGACTGAGCCCGATCATAAAAATTTAAGCCTCTCGCGTTTTAACTTTGGTCCAGCTGATCATCGTTTTGAAGAGTACAAAGGGCAAGAGATGGCAGCAGTCCATATTGGTATAGCAAAGCAAGGCGGCGTTAATTCCGTCCCTCTGGCCGAAGACATTTTGGAACGTATTGCATCAATGCAGTCGCAATGGATTCCCAAATCAGTAGAAGTTGTTACAACAAGAAATGACGGCCAGAACGCGAATGATTCTGTTAACACACTCATAGAGCATTTATTTATCGCGATTGCGGTTGTCAGTCTTGTGTTATGGGTCTTTTTGGGATGGCGCGCGGCAGCCATCGTATTTATTGCGATACCGATTGTTTTTGCGATTGTGATTGGTGTGGATTTTCTGGCTGGGCCAACGCTGAATCGCATCACCTTATACGCCTTAATACTCGCTCTTGGTTTATTGGTCGATGATGCCATTGTCGTAATTGAGAATATTCATCGCCATAACCAACTGTTGCCGGTGGATAGTTCCAAAGAGACGTATTCAAGAGCGATTGTGAACGCAGCTACTGAAATAGGTAATCCGACAACTTTAGCAACCATCACCGTGGTTGCCGTGTTCCTCTCTTTACTCTTGGTCACAGGGATGCTGGGTGAGTATTTTTATCCCATTGCTTTCAATGTACCTGTGGCAATGATTGCGTCCTTGCTGGTTGCATACATTGTCACACCTTGGGCCGCACGTCGTTTTCTACCTGTCACTCACGAAGAGCATAAAGAAATCTGGTTGCAAACACTTTATCGCAAGCTCTTCAAACGGCTTTATCAGCATAGTATGTGGCGTAGATTGTTTTTTATTGGAGTGCTCATATGCCTATTCGCTTCGCTTCTTCAGCCAGCCTGGCAATTTGTTAGGCCCCAGGGTGTTGGTGGCGAGCTATCGTCTCTTGGTGTCAATCTGGCATTCCTTCCTAAGGATGATAAGAACACCTTCCTTATTACGTTCAAGTTGCCAGAAGACGCTCCACTTGAAGAAACTGATCGTTTGGTTCGAGATATTTCCAGAATAGTATTGGCACATGAAGAAGTGATGAATACACAGACCTTCGTCGGTGAACCTTCCGTGATTGATTTCAACGGTCAATTGAAAGGCAACGCCAGTAATATTGGCTCCCAGTTTGCCGAGGTGCGCATCAATTTGAGTCATAAGTGGACTCGTGATATCAGCTCAATAGAGATTGTTAAGCAGCTTAGAAAGGAGCTCGCAGGCACCATTGGTCAAAATCCGGAGGCTACGATTCAGTTCGTGGAGGATCCCCCGGGTCCGCCAGTCAGAGCGACTGTTCTTGCTGAAGTTTATGAGCAAGATAATCAGATGAGGGAAGCAGTAGTGCAAGATCTGGAAGCAGTGTTCAAGGATACCTGGGATATGGCGGAAGTTTGGACCAGCAACACAATACCTATCAACGAGTTTAATTTTAAAATTGACCAGCGTAGAGTGCTGCTGGCCGGGTTGGACGTGCAGCAAGTGGCATCAGCGCTGAGTTTTTTCATACAAGGCGATATCGTAAATCACTTGTACGAACATGAAGCACGAAATCCGATTCCTATACGCCTCGTTGTTCCTCATGATCAGCGTATCACACCAGAAATACTGGCTCAGACCTTTGTTAAAAATAATGAAGGGGCGTCAGTGCCTCTGTCTACCGTGATTGATATCGTTCGAACTGAAAAAGCCACGCCTATTTTTCATAAGGATAATGAGCGAGTTTCGTACGTGGGTGGAGAGTTGTCTGCTAGTGCACCTTTGTATGCTGTACTGGACATAGATCAACGAATTGAAGCTATGGCTTTTGGTAATGAGTCAGTGATTACGACTAGAAATCTGGGCTTTGTGCCAGATCCACCAACCACCTTAGAGGGTTCTATCGTCCACTGGGATGGTGAACTAAGGCTCACCCTGGATGCATTCCGAGATATGGTTATAGCCTTAGGTCTATCGATACTGGCAATTTATTTTCTGTTAGTGACCTACTATCAGTCCTTTGGCTTACCGCTATTGGTTATGGTCTCAATTCCCCTGGGGTTAATCGGAGTCTTCCCAGGTCATTGGTTGCTTAATCAAGATTTCTCGGCACCCTCTATGATCGGTGTGATTGCGCTTGCGGGAGTTGCTGTTCGTAACTCGCTGTTGATTGTCGATTTCATTCGCGAGCGTATTGCCGATGGGATGACGCCAGAGGAAGCGATTTCGGAAGCGGGTGCCTTGCGCATTATTCCTATTACCTTAACCACACTGGCAATTGTTTTTGGCACGCTAATCATCGTACCAGACCCGGTCATGGGTGGCTTAGCTATTTCTCTGATCTTTGGTTCAATCAGCTCTGCCATCCTAACCGTATTTGTTGTGCCACTTTTGTATTCACGCATAAGTAGTATCAACTTATTCAAAAATATGAGGGCAATATTTGCGAATTTTTTTTGCTGAGTAAATGTGAATTTAGGTTGATCATCTGGTCCGCAACCTCATCTTTAGCAATGAAACTCTTTTGGTTAGTGTTGGCCAGACTTTCCTGTCGAAGATATTTCGAATCAGTGAGTCCGAAAGCGCATATTCAAGCCTCCATCAAAGGTCCGCTTCCCGAACAAAGCCAATGGAAGCAGGTGCTATATCATATCGCTAAATCCAACCCAAATGTAGCAACATAGAAACAATTGTAGACGATCACTAAACGCATGTAGTAACATTTATACATAAGATTGTTTTGGAGGTGAGCTATGTCTACATTAACCAGTCGAGAGTTTAATCAAGATACAGGCCGAGCCAAGAAAGAGGCGCTGTCTGGACCTGTGTATATTACCGATCGAGGGAAACCGTCTCACGTACTCTTATCTTATGAAGAGTACAAAGCTATGACGGAGAAGAAGGCGACGATTGGTGAGCTGCTTTCTATGGATGGGGTAGAGGATATCGAATTTACTCCGGGCCAAGTCACCGACAAAGCTGCAGCAGCAGAGTTTTAGTATGTATTTATTAGACACTAATGTTGTCTCTGAACTCAGAAAAGTAAAAAGCGGTAAAGCTGATAGCAATGTAGAGGAATGGTCAGCCCAAGTTGAAGCTGAATTGCTTTATGTTTCATCAATCGTCATTCATGAAATAGAGCTCGGGATTCTACGGGCTGAAAGATCTGATGCTGCGAAAGGTAAGATTCTCCGGAAATGGATGAGCGACCACGTTTTGCCAACTTTTGAGGGACGTATATTACCAGTCGATAAGGAAGTCGTTTTGGTTAGCGCCAAGTATCATGTACCAGACCCAAAGCCATATAGAGATACGTTTATTGCTGCAACAGCCGCTGTTCAAGATATGACAATCGTAACGCGCAACGTATCAGATTTTAATCTGGACAACCTCAAAATATTCAACCCTTGGGAACAGAGTTAAACCTGGCGAGTATTTTTATGGCTGAATTATCACAAGAGGTATTACAGGAGTTTTCTGATCGAGTAGCAGAAATATGCGAGCAAATGGAGCTCGAGCCTGACCAAATGCTCGAAGCTATCGGCAGCACGTTCATTGGCGCTGTTATGAGCTTTGGAAAAACAAGCTATCAAGTAGAAATATCCGGAGTCGCAAGTGCCGCTGTGGAAACCATGTTTGGGGCATCCGACTAACTTAAGGTCTTGGAATAGGCTAAAGAAAGCCATGTAGATTGACTCGAATGCCTGATGATATATCCGATATTTGTGAATATCGGATATATTGAATATCAGAAAATCAAGGCTATGCTTAATCTAAAGCTCTTTGATAACGATTAAGAAATGAAGGACCCTAAGCGAAACCCGCCATCACCAATCATTGATAACCTAGAGTTTATTGGCAATCCATTTAAAGTCGCGCCGCAGAGCCCAAACTGGATAAGCTTTTCTGACGCTCAGCAAGATCTAGAGTTGTCATTGAAGTTTCTTTATAGCTATAACGGCAGTACAGCCACATTCAATAGCTATCGAAGAGAGCTCGAACGACTTTTACAATGGTCCTGGCAAATCGAAAAGACTTCAATTCTTGAGCTACAGCGTGAGCACATAGAAGAATTCATTAATTTCTGTATCAACCCACCTGAAGCTTGGATAGGTATAAAGAATGTCGCCAGGTTTAAAAAGTCGCCTGACGGGAGGATACCTAATAAAGACTGGCGCCCGTTTGTTGTTAACGTGTCAAAAGAAGAGTTCAAGCGAGGAAAAGAAGCAAATATTGGGGAATACTTTCCTTCTCAAGCTGCGATAAAAGCAACGTTTACAGCGATATCCTCATTTTATGACTATCTTCTGCAAGAGGGCGAAGTTTCATCTAATCCGGTCGCCTTAATACGACAAAAAAGTAAATTCATTAGCCGTGATCAACAAGCTCCAATTGTTCGCAGAATTAGTAATATTCAATGGGATTACGTCCTTGAAACGGCTGAGTTGCTAGCAGATCAAGATCCGGAAGAGCATGAACGCACACTGTTTATCATGAATGCGTTGTTTGCGATGTATCTCCGAATTTCAGAGCTAGTTGCCGATGAGCGCTCGACACCACTAATGTGCGACTTTGAGCGAGATCGAGACGGAAATTGGTGGTTTAAAGTTACAGGCAAAGGAAACAAAAACCGAAGAATTACAGTTTGCGATGACATGCTGAAATCTCTCAAGCGATATAGAGAGCATTTAAACCTAAGCCCGTTGCCTAGCATTAATGACAAGTCACCAATCTTGCCTAAATACAAGGGTTCTGGTGGCATTACTAGTACGCGTCATGTTCGCTTGATCGTTCAAAATTGTTTCGATGCTGCTCACAATAGAATGCTAAAAGATGGGCTCGAGCAGGATGCGGATGACCTTAGAATTGCTACAGTTCACTGGTTGAGACATACGGGAATTTCGGAAGACGTCAAACATCGTCCTCGCGAGCATGTACGAGATGACGCTGGTCACGCCAGCATGGCCACTACAGACAGATATATAGAGTCAGATCTACGTGAAAGACATGAATCCGGGCGCAATAAGCGAGTTAGAGAAATTTAATAATAGGTCCGGATAAAAAGATCTGTAATATTTCCTAGTAAAACAGATAGTTACAGCTCTAAATGTAAAATCTGCTCCCTATATTGTTGAGGAGCCTGATGATGGAGAACCCGTTGAGTACGCCGTAAAAATGCGGCGTTTTCCTCAAGATCAGTTGCTGAGTGAATTAGCCGAAAAAAATGATCTTGACCCTGCACTCATCATTGATCTTGCGGAATGCGTTGCAGACTTCCATATGAACGCCGCCGAGCGCACACCCGCAGGAAGCACACTTGGGCGCGCCGAGTCCATGTACCACTGGTTTAATGAAAACTTTGATCAGATCAAGCCTCTTGTGAAAGATCCATCCACACTTGAAGCACTATCAGACTTAAAGGTATGGGGAGAAGAGCAATATAAACAAAACCAGGAGCTCCTCACCCGTAGACAACATCAGGGATTCGTCAGAGAATGTCACGGTGACCTTCACCTTGGCAATATTGTCTCGATTGATAATTTGCCGGTTTGTTTTGATTGCATCGAATTTAATGACGAGTTCCGATGGATCGATACCATGAATGAGGTGGCATTTTTGTTAATGGATCTCGATCATCGAGGGCGCTCTCGGGCCGCCGGTAAATTTCTTAACCACTACCTCAATATTACAGGCGATTATGATGGGCTAGCACTACTCAACTATTATCGCGTTTACCGAGCGCTAGTCCGAGCAAAAGTATCCTTACTTAAGCAATCACCACCGTATGATTTTTCCGAGTTCGATCGCTATCTTGAGCTTTCCCTTAGTTATACAAAGGCCGTAAAGCCAATGCTGATCATCACACATGGCGTTTCTGGATCAGGAAAATCGTATTGGAGTGAGCGTATTGCACGGGAAGTTGGTGCAATTCATATTCGCTCTGATATCGAAAGAAAAAGGTTGTTGGGGCTGAGTGCTGATCATCATGGCGGTTCATCAACCATGCAAGGTATTTACACCAGTGAAATTACGCGAAAAACCTATGAAAGGCTCAAACATATTTCTTCCCTAATTCTCAGAGCAGGGTTTACCGTTATTGTTGATGCGACGTTTTTGTCGATTTCTGATCGTTCTACGTTTAAATCGTTAGCGGAAACATGCCAAGTGAAATTTCTCATTCTTGCATTTTCTACCGACGACGCCACGCTTCGTCAGCGCATTCAGCAGCGCATCGTAAAAAACAATGATCCGTCCGAAGCGAATGAAGAAATATTGAATTACCAGGTAACAAATATGGAAAGATTGTTAGAGGAGGAATTCTTGCAAGCATTGATTATTGATAATAAAAAAGAAGTCGACTTAAAAAGATTGGTGAGCCAAATTGGCTCAAATGGGTAAATTTCACTTTAATTTTTCGGTTTAACGATGTCGATGAATCTCACAGATTATTCGATGTCCTAGCCAGCGCGCAATAAGGAAAGAGCGAAGGCTAGGTTTTTGTTAACACAACTATTTGTTAATAAAACTAATAGTCTAAATCAGCAACCTTATCATCAGCAGCATCTACTGCATCCGACACAATCGCCTCGGTTGTGATTAGCAACCCAGCTATAGACACAGCATTTTGCAAGGCGACTCTCACCACCTTTGTGGGATCGAGAATGCCCATCTCAATCATATCGCCGAAGTTTTCTGTTTGCGCGTTGTAACCGTAATTTCCGCTGCCTTCCAGCACTTTGCTGGCAACGATTGCTGGCTCTTCGCCGGTGTTTAACACAATTTGACGGAGGGGGGCTTGCAAGGCTTTAAGCGCAATTCGTATTCCTGCCACTTGTTCTTCGTTATCACCGTGAATATTTTGCTTTTGCAACGCCTGCATGACGCGTAGCAGAGCGACACCGCCACCGGGTACAACGCCCTCCTCCACCGCAGCTCGTGTTGCATGCAAAGCATCATCCACTCGATCTTTTTTCTCTTTCATTTCCACTTCGGTGGACGCACCGATTTTTAATACCGCAACGCCGCCTGAAAGCTTGGCAATTCGTGCGCGGAGTTTTTCCTTATCATAATCGGATGTGCTGTCATTCAATTGCTGGCGGATCGCACTAACGCGAGACTCAATGGCGTCTTTCGCGCCTTCACCACCAATAATCGTTGTGGTTTCTCTGTTCACGATGACTTTGTGTGCTCGCCCCAGTAGCGGCAAATCCGCTTTGTCCAACGACAGGCCCAGCTCTTCTGCAATAACGGTCCCTGCAGTAATAACCGCTAGATCTTGCAACATGGCCTTGCGCTGATCGCCAAAGCCAGGCGCTTTGACTGCAACAACCTTCAGTATGCCCCGCAAGCTATTTACCACTAGGGTCGCCAGCGCCTCACTTTCGACATCTTCGGCAATAATTAATAAAGGTTTTCCGGATTTTGCAACACTTTCCAGAACATGGAGTATGTCAGCAATGCGAGAAATCTTTTTGTCATGGAGTAAGATGTAAGGTTCATCCAGCTCTGCCGACATTTTTTGTTGATTGGAGACGAAGTACGGTGATAAATAACCACGATCGAATTGCATACCTTCAACCACATCCAGTTCATTCGCCAACGAGGTGCCCTCCTCCACGGTGATGACGCCCTCGTTGCCAACTTTTTCCATCGCTTCAGCAATCAACTCGCCGATGCTCGAATCGCCATTGGCTGACACCGTGCCCACCTGCTCAATCGCCTTTTTGCTTTTGCAGGGCTTGGATAGTTTTTTTAGCTCCTCGACTGCGGCGCTAATCGTCTTATCAATACCGCGCTTGATATCCATGGGGTTCATCCCCGCTTCCACCGCGGTCAAACCATCCTTGAATAAATGGTATGCGAGTACCGTTGCGGTCGTTGTCCCGTCTCCAGCCTGATCGCCGGTTTTTGAGGCCACTTGTTTGACCATTTGAGCGCCCATGTCTTCAAAGCTGTCGACCAACTCGATGGACTTAGCCACGGTGACGCCGTCTTTGGTGATCGCGGGTGTGCCAAAGCCACTATCGATGACTACGTTTCGCCCCCTCGGCCCCAAAGTTGCCGCCACTGCCTGAGCTAATACTTTAACGCCCCGCGCAATTCGAGTACGGGCGTCAGAACCAAATTTGATAGATTTAGCGGACATATTCCACTCCTTAACATTCGTGTGTTTTTGATCTAAGGGCAAGCGCAAAGCAGCTTTTAGATCAACCTATTGATTGTGGCAAGTACAACTTAAACCTTGCTTAAGGACAGAAATGAATCCCAGCTTAAAACAAAATAAAGCTGGCCGCCTAGTCAACAATACCTCAACAGACTCCATTATTTTGTGTGGAGGCCAGACGGTTGATGTCACTGACCATACACAATGATAAAATTTATGTTCCTTCAGTAGGCGGCTGCTCAGTAGAAGATGGCGGTGTGCTCACCAGAGTTTTCATATATTTTTTCGTTAGAGACATAAAAGACGGTGTATTCCCGATATCTTCATAAATAGGGTCCTGTTGATCATCGAGTGCGGTTACGCGCTTCCCTGGCACATAGGGAAAATCTTCTTCCAATTCATCTAATGCAGCACTCAATAACTCACTGATGATTTGCTGCGGATTGCGCTCGGGAAACATTTCAGATAAAGCATATACTTTGGCCGCCGCTGAAATTGGCAAGTGAACGTTGAAAGCCTCTCCATGTAAAGGGCCCTCACTCTGTGCTTGCCAGCAGTTGATTAACGCTTTGATTTTCATTTATTCACTTCTTTTCTTTTAAATTAATTATTTCGTTTTAGTATGACTGCCATCGCACATCGGCGCGGAGCCTGTACGCTTGCAGCCGCAAAAATACACGGTTTCATTATCTTCACTGATGTACTTTACAGGCGTAATCGTCGAGCCCTTGTGAGCACCATCGCAAAATGGTTGATTTTTACTTTGCCCGCAAGCGCACCAGTAATAGGTTTTCCCCGCTTCCACTTCCACATCATAGGGTGAGTTTGATTCGTTATTCGATACAGTCATTTTTGTTTCTCCTACATTATTTAACTTAAGTTTTTAAGCGCTTGGATTCGCTCTTCAAGGGGTGGGTGGGTCATAAACAAACGTTTAAAGCCTCCCGAACCTTTACCACTGATACCAAAGGCTGCCATTTTATCGGGTAGCGATGGCGTATGTGTGGCGCGTAGACGCTCTAGTGCGGCAATCATCGCTTGTAGACTGGTGTATTTAGCACCACCGATATCCGCTCTAAATTCGCGTTGACGGGAAAACCACATCACAATCATTGAGGCCAAGATGCCCAATACAATATCGGCAACAATGACCGTAATCCAAAATGCTGGGCCGTGTCCGTCTTCATTTTTAAAAATCACTTTATCGACCGTTTGACCAATAACTCGCGACAGAAAAATCACGAAGGTATTAACAACGCCTTGGATCAGCGCAAGCGTGACCATATCACCGTTCGCCACATGTGCCACCTCGTGACCCAATACAGCTTCCGCTTCCTCTTGCGTCATATTGTTCAAAAGGCCGGTTGATACGGCGACAAGTGCTTTATTTTTATTCATGCCCGTTGCAAAAGCATTAATGTCAGGGGAATCCCAAATGGCCACTTCAGGCATGCCGATATTGGCCTGTTTTGCTTGACGCGCAACAGTGGCCAACAGCCATCGCTCTTGCCCGTTTTGAGGTTCTGAAATAACAGCAGCACCCACAGACATTTTGGCCATCCATTTGGATAAGGCCAACGATATAAACGAGCCTCCAAAACCCATTACTGCGGCAAAGATGAGTAACGCGTTTAAATTTAAACCCTGGGCGTTTAAATAAGGCTCTACACCTAACAAACGCATGCTGATTGACAACACGACAACAATGGCAAAGTTCGTTGCGAGAAAAAGCAATATTCGTTTCATAAAAATCTCCAATTATTTACGTTTTGATATCTCAGAAAAGTCCGTTTTGCTATCAAGCACAAAATTCCGGCTCTGGAATGTGTTAACGGATTTAAACGTTATCGTTTGTTTACAGATCACAAGATCTGCGGTTCTTTGTGCAAAAATACTGCTAGCGACAACGCCCGGTATATTTTTAATTTCGCGTTCCAATTGCAATAAATCACAGTGAGTAGATGAGCAAACTTCCAAAATACTGTTATTCAGGGGTGATTTACTTTTGCGGATTACAACATGAAAACCCATGCGCTCAATCTCCCGTTTAACAAACGAATATCCAAAAGGAATGACCTCAACCAAAAAACGAAAGCCGCCGTCGAACCAAGATGAGGCGTTCACCAATAAAACTAGTTTCTTGCTGCTCGCGGCCATAATTTTGTCTTGTGTAAAGGCGAGGTTGTGGGTTTGTATAAACTCACCCTTCGCATTAAATTTGTCCGCAAAGATTAGGAACACGTTCTTATCACTCGCTCTTTGAATACGGCTTTCCAATATGGAGGGAGCCCTAATCTCTATCATTGAATTCATGAATGACACCCTCCTCAGTCGCGGCTACTTCAATTAGTGTCAAGCTTAGGGTTCAAAAATTAAATTGAGCTTAAGGGCCATAGTTTTCGGCATACAATTTCAACTGGCTGAAATATACTGTCGCGCTTGGGTGATCGGTATCGCTGAAACAGACAAGTCGATCAAGTCCAGCGTTAGTGGGACATAAGCTTTCATCTAGGGATAAAGCTTAAGCTGAGCTTAATCTAGCGGTGAGATGATGACTGAAACCTTTATAGAGAAAGTTCCGTGCGTATTTTATTAGTTGAAGATGACAAGATTATTGGCGATGGCGTGGTCGAAGGGCTAGGCCTGGACGATTACGCTGTCGATTGGGTGGAAAATAAGCGCTCAGCGCTCACTGCCCTTGCAGCCAATACCTACGAGTTCCTGATTCTTGATCTCGGGTTACCCGATGGCTCGGGCTTAGACGTACTGCGCGATGTTCGGCAAAAAGGCAATGATATTCCCGTCTTGATTCTCACCGCCTACGACACGATTCAAGATAAAGTAAAAGGTTTGGATGGCGGGGCGGACGATTACCTGATCAAGCCTTTTGATCTTGATGAGCTAAGGGTGCGCATTCGCGCGTTGAGCCGCCGGGCCAATGGCCGTTCATCCCCTCTTCTCAAGACAGGCGACGTGACGCTAGACCCGGCAAAGCGCCTCGTTTCTCGGGCGGGTACACCGGTAAATTTAGGGCCGAAGGAATTTGCGATACTGCAAACCTTGATGGAAAAACCGGGCCGAGTTCTATCCAAGGCCCAGATAGAAGATAGCCTCTACGGTTGGGATATGGAGGTTGAAAGCAATACCATCGAAGTGCATATCCACGGCATTCGGAAAAAGCTGGGTAAAGACTGCATTCAGACCGTGCGTCACGTTGGCTATAAAGTGGAAGAAGCCTAGATGGGAAGAATTACGCCCATGAAACAACTCTATTGGTTGGCCTTGGTATTTTGTGCGATTGCCTGGGTCGGTAGTGTAGCCTGGATATTGATCACCATTCCGCTATCTTGGCCGCTGGCGGCGTTAGTGTTGCTGAGTGGCGGTTTTGTCGTCACTGCGCTTTGGCTCCACTACCACACACTCCCTATTCGTACGGGGCAAAAGATTGTTGAGCTTGCGCAATCGATTCAAGCCCTCAATACCGAACGTCTGACCACTCTGACTGTCGACGATCAACCCACAGAATTACGACCGCTGATTGAGGCGTTTAACCGGTTTTTAAAACTCGAACAGGAGCGCCTACAGCATGAACACGCCTTTAGCTCAGAAGCCTCCCACCAACTGCGCACTCCGCTCGCAGGCATTCGATTGCAGGCACAAATCGCTCAGCGGGTGACGGATGATGAAAAACGGACGAAGGCGCTGGATAACATCATCAAAGCGATCGACAGAAATACCCACCTTGTGGAGCAACTGCTGGACTATTCCCGCCTAACAAGCTTTCGTCACGCCGCTTCGACGCCCTCTATTCACCTCGAAACCGAAAGCAAAGATTTGCTGGCCAAATATGCTGAAAAGGCGCAATCAAACAACATTCAATTCGAACATCGAATTGTACCGGAATTGCCTCAGATTTCTTGTGCTGCGCACCATATGGACCTCATGTTAAAAAACCTGCTCGATAATGCGCTACGTTATACGCCCGATTCTGGTCAGGTCATGGTGAATATTGAAGCGCTCGATAGCGGCGTAAAACTCAGCGTCGAGGATTCCGGGCCGGGCATCGCACCTGATCAAATCTCGACCGTTCAATCGCCTTTTCAGACCTCATCCAGTGGTAAAAAGCACGGTACGGGCTTGGGTTTGGCGATCGTTAAACGTATTACCGAGATTTATGGCGCCACACTGGAACTTGGGTCGTCCCCTCTCGGCGGTCTCAGAGCGTCAGTCGTTTTAAAAACTTAACGCTTAAAGACCCGGGATGAGTGGCGTGCCACAACCCCAGCTTAAAGATCAATTGTCATTGGCTGGCGCTACCCCCCCCCCCTTGGATTTTAGTATAATCGCAGTCCTTTTAATAAGAGTCAGATAAATGGGTAGTGCCATGGACATACTAATTGACGCTGTTCAAAAGATGTCTCTGGCAAGAGACCTCAACAGCACTCAAAAACTTGTCGTACATACCGCTCAGAAACTCGTAAATGCAGACACCGTAAGCTTTGTTGTGGCGGACAAAGCCTTTGTTTATGGTCATCTTGCAGACGTACCAGCATTTGAAAAAATCGCCACGTCTGTGACTTCTAACTGCATAAGCAATCGAGGCAATGATAGCGCCTCCCTCATTTGCATCGAAGACACCCAGCGTGACAATCGCTTTACAGAAAGCCTCTACGAGAAAATGGATATTCGCGCCTTTGTGATCTGTCCTCTGGGAGATTCCCATCCCAATGCGGCTATCGGACTGTATTGGACGACACCCTACGCGCCGACACAAGCACAAATGCAGTCATTGCAATTGTTAGCCTGTGCTGCGCTTGCCAACCTGGATAATATTGACCTAGTCAATGAGCTTAATAACAAGGTTATGGAGCGAACTTCATCCTTACTCGAAGCACAACAAGAGGCTGAAAAAGCCAATAAGTTTAAGAGCCGCTTCCTCAGTGCAGCCAGTCATGACCTGCGCCAGCCCTTGCAATACCTGAATGCTCAGTGTGGCATCTTAAAACGCCAGCAACCCTCCGCTGAACAGCTTGCCTCTCTCAATAAAATGTTGGCCTCAATCGCTGGCATGAATGGCTTACTTGACGCCTTGCTTAATCTCAATCAGCTCGAATCCGGGCAACTCAACCCTGAATTGCAAGACTTGAACTTGGGGACATTGTTGTCTGAACTGAGAAATGAGTTCGCTGAAATAGCCGAAAATAAGGGGCTAGGCTTAAATATTCATGAAACAACGCTTACGGTCCATAGCGACCCTATATTATTGCGGCAAATGCTAAGGAACCTGATTGGCAATGCGCTGAAATACACCCCGCAAGGGCACGTAGGTGTGAGGTGTGAACAATCTGAAGACGTAGTATCCATTATTATTTCAGACACCGGCCCTGGGATCCCCGTAAATAAACAAAGCGAAATCTTCGAACCATTCTTTCGCTTAACTCAACACCGCCACCACAAAGGGGGTTTTGGTATGGGTTTGGCCATTGTCAAAAGCCTGGCTGAACTCTTGATGCATCCCATCAATATAATATCCGAAGAGGCCAGCGGCACGACTTTCGTTATCGAGGTGCCCGGCAATGCAGAGACTTCAAATTCTCTAGATATCGCGGCAGAAGAAACTGTCCAAATTGAAAATGACAATAGACCCACTATTTTGTATTTAGAAGACGATGAAGACATTCTCGAAGCAGTACAAACCCTACTCGACTTAGAGGGCTACAAGGTATTAAGTGCCGAAGAAAGCCTCGAAGCGGTTAAGCTTATCAAGTCGGAGGGCGCCGTGCCCGACCTGGTAATTACCGACAACCGTTTGGCCAATGGCGATAACGGCTTAGACGTGGTGGCGCAAATAAGATCCGAGTTTAACAACTCGATTCCGGCGATTATGCTAACGGGTTATACAGAAAAATCCTTGCATGTGAAGGCGCTTGAAACCGTACAAAAAGTTTTGTGTAAACCCGTCGATGCCGACGTATTAATTAAAGAAGTTCGGCACTTTGTTTAAATTAATTAGGGCCTGTTAGCAGGCCCTAATTAATTTATATTTTTTTCCATGCCTTAAGCCGTGTTTAAGTTTTTGATTGCATACTGCTCTCCAACCTGGAAGCCCAGCCACAAACTCCGCTAACCAGTACCCCTAACCCACTGTTTGGAGATGAATGATTATGAACTTAACAACTTGGAACCCACTACGTGAAATGGAAGAAATGCTTGAGCGCTATAACCGTCGCACAGGTCTATTACCACGAACTACCAATAACGAGCGCGAAAGTCTCATGGCCTCTGACTGGTCGCCGGCGGTTGACATTGAAGAATCCAGCAAGGAATTCTTGATCAAAGTCGAGTTGCCTGAAGTAAAAAAAGACGACGTGAAGGTGACGATCAATGAAGGCGTCTTAAGCATTGAAGGCGAAAGAAAAATTGAAAAAGAAAGCAAGGAAGACAAAAAATATCACCGTGTAGAGCGTTTCTATGGACGATTTGCACGCAGCTTTTCCCTGCCAGACAATGTTAAACACGATGACATTAAAGCGGAATTTAAAGACGGAATGCTTAAAGTCCATTTGGAAAAAACTGAAAAAGTGAAACCCAAGTCCATTGATGTGGAAATCGCAGCTTAATTTTGCAAGCACAACGGAACCAACCTTGAATTAACAAGGCTGGTTCCGTCTTTTCACGCCCCGTTAATTCTTTTTCTGATAAGCGTTTTCAAATGCTCAAGCCTAAACCTGAAATATTCGGCACGGTAATTGGTATGGCACCTGGTGATGTCGAAGTGTACTCCTGCGATTACGACAGTGCGGATAAAACCCTTTATGGCAATCGGCGGGCTTTTCACAGCTATGTCGATGGCGTATTTATGGGGTATAAATGGCAATGTGTAGAATTTGCCCGCCGTTGGTTATATTTACAAAAAGGCATTATTTTTGACGATGTGGCGATGGCTTACGATATTTTTACCTTGCCTCAGGTGCGTAAAGTAAACAACAACGTTTATCTACCATTGCATTCTTTTAAAAATGGCAGTAGACGACATCCTGAACCTGGCGCGATGCTAATTTGGAGGGAAGGGGGCGAATTTGAATTAACCGGCCACGTCGCCATTGTCACTGAGGTGTTTTCTGATCGCATACGTATTGTTGAACAAAATTGCGAAAACTGCCTCTGGCCCTTAGGTCAAGCTTACTCACGGGAACTCCCCGCAACGATTACATCAGAGGGAGACTATTGGATACGCTGTTCTTATTACAGTGGCGATATTCTCGGTTGGGTAATACAAACCGACAATGCGGAATTTGCTGAACAGTTTGCTCCGCTTAATCCCAAGTTGCTTAATTTACTACTATTGCATTCGATCCATACGCCAACAGATAATCCGTGTTGGCTCAACGCGGCTAACTTGGATGAGGCTGCTTATATACGTGCTATGGGTGGGCAAAAGATGGTAAATACCAAGGTGCTTACCAACCGTTTTGTTGTAATGAGTGAATCTGCTCAAAATGAATTAAAACGAGCAACCAACGAGCTACACGCCCTCTTTTTACTCGCGACGGATTATGTCTTACAAAACGATGCGCTGTTAGAAAAATTTAATATCCCGCCCTGCCTATGGGAAAAAATTCGACTCTCCTGGGACAATCGACGCCATCAGATTATCACTGGTCGTATGGATTTTTCGGTGTCCGAAAGAGGCATAAAACTCTACGAATATAATGCGGATTCTGCATCCTGTTATCTAGAGACAGGAAAAATTCAAAAAAAATGGGCGCAATACCGTGGCTGTTCATTGGGAGCTGACAGCGGAGAATCCTTATATCAACATTTAATTGACGCTTGGCACAAAAGCGACGTCGATGGTGTTCTTCACATTATGCAAGATAAAGACCCGGAAGAAACCTATCACGCCTTGTTTATGAAAGAGACGCTCGAAGCGGCGGGTATTACATGCAAAATCATTACGGGCGTTGCCAGCCTAAATTGGGGGAAAAATAACACCATCGTCGATAGTGATGGTTGTGAAATCAAATGGGTTTGGAAAACCTGGGCCTGGGAGACCGCACTCGATCAAATTCGGGAAGAATGCCACAACGACGCTGAACGCCTCAAGGATTACGTGCCGGGTGACATCAAACCGCCAAAACCACGCCTGGTGGATGTTTTGTTGCGGAAAGATATCATGGTCTATGAGCCCTTATGGACAATCGTCACCAGCAACAAAGCACTGCTCGCAATCGCATCGGAACTATTTCCAAATAACCGTTATCTCTTGCGTACACGCTTTCATCTCGATGAAACAATGCAGCGTGAGGGCTATGTGACAAAACCCATCGTTGGGCGCTGCGGTGAAAATATCCAAATGATTGACTGCAATAACAGTACCCTTGAAAAAACAGCCGGTCGTTTTACAGATCAGAATATGATTTATCAAGCGCTTTGGCCCCTCGCCAAGGTTGACAACTTTCAGCTTCAACTATGTACGTTCGTGGTTGATGGTTATTATTCGGCAAGTTGTGTGCGTGCGGATGCCAATCAGATTATTCGCTCAGCAAGTGATATCGTGCCATTGCGAGTCGTGCCGGACTCATTTTTATTAAGCCAGCAGATTGTTGAGCCTACGGTTGTTGAGAACAGTCCAAGGCAATAAAAAACCAACCTAGAATATAATCATAAAAACTTAAGGAGCTGTTATGTACCCCTATTCTTTAGATCGAGGTTTTATCAGAGTGGATACAGAAAAAACCACAACGATAGACGATGCTGCGACAGACGAGCTTTGGGAAACGGTGAAGTTGGCGACGGTCGAGTACGGCTTGTCAAAAGTACTCATTACGGGAAACGCTTCGTCACGCACACTCACGGTATTGGATATCTATGAGTCGGGCGAGCGACCGGCGAAGGAAAAAATACCTAACCTAAAAGTAGCATTCTGCTTACAGAACTACACACCGGATGACCTTACACAATTTTTTATGACGGTCGCGATCAACCGTGGAGCCAGAATTGCCTTTTTTAAAAACGAAGAGGAAGCCATCGCCTGGTTGAACTAGAGGTGTTCGTAAGCTTACAGGGTGTTATTTCTATTCCGAGCACCTTCCTGGCTGAATTGCGTTCTCTTCATCTAATTTTCTCCGTTTTCCGGCGACCTTGTTAACACCCCGTTTTTCCCCACGATCAAATTCGGCGTCTTCACGCTCTTCATGATGCTGAGTTTTCGAGGTGTCTTTTTTTAGATCTCTTTGCAATTTTCCAGATCTTTTCTCTTTATTAGTCATTTTACGCCCTACCATTGTCAAAAAATAAAATAACGGCATGTTGTTGAAATTGGCTGAAATTGTATTTAATGCAGCTTAAACCCCGCTTAAGTCTGCCAAACTCATGTCAACGGCAAGTCGGGGGCTTGGGGGACATGATAGAGGTTTTGAGTACGAATGTAGGTCAATACTTCGGGTGCAATGCCTTCCGGGTTTTGACCAGTAGCCAGGCTTGCGCGGATAGCCGTCGAAGATTGCATAGGCTCGGGAGATGGAATAATAATAACTTTTGACCGGATACGCTGTTCAATCGCTTCAATCTCTGCATGAGCATTCCCCTCGCGTAAAGCAACGATAAACGCTACGTGAGAAAGGATGGCTTTATAGCCCCCCCTGTCGCGAATATTGTCTCCCCAATGCTCGAGGTAAGCAAAGGCATCGCCGCCCATCAAGAGGTAAAAACCGGTATCCTGTTTAAAGTACTTTGTGATTTGTTCAAACCGAGCTTGCACAGTATCGATATTGCGCCAAGGTTCTTTCAGCATCATGAAGTGCGGCTGTTGTTTAAATGCAATACCTAACATAGCTTCACGGTGCCGCAATGCAGTGACTTGCGTTTTTCGGTGTGGGTGGGGTTCGGCAACAAAAACGACTTTATCAAGGGCTAGCGCTTGCGACGCCGCTGTGGCAAAGGCGATATGGCCGTTATGTATGGGATCAAACGTGCCCGCAAAAATACCGATTCTGCTCATTCAACCAACCACTGGTGCGACAACCAATAGAAACGGCCTGGCATATCGCTGCGGGCAGTGCACGTGTAGCGGTGCCGCCCTAGCCCAAACTTCTTCGGGCTTACCACTTCGATAAATGAATCTTTTTGTGTCGTTTTAATCGCTTGCCCACTCGCGTCAAAACAATTCAAAGCATGTGAAATCGGTTCTAACAGATTGAGATGTAACGTAGGTGGATTGTTGTTGCCGGATATATGAACCGGATTATCCGTTTGAGGCTCAACGCGTACAGGTAAGGGGCGACTCAATAATTTAACGGATAAAGTGTCCAAATTGGCATGTTGACCGGATGCGGGAAAACGCGGAAGCGCGGAAAAATCGCTGTATTGGCCGATCGCTCCTGAATGTTGCCCAAAGCCCGTATACCCAAGTTCAGTGACCAACTGCGTCAATGCACGGTTGTATTCTCCATAGGGATACGCAAATAATTGACTGGCCTTACCAAGGCGCAATTTAAGCAAATCTTGAGCAATGATAATCTCTTCTCGTAACAGGTTTAAATTAGAAGCGTGTGATGTATTGGTTGAAATCATATGCAGATGCCGATGACTATGATTAGCGACCGTCATAAGCCCAGATTCAGCCATACCTTTCAGGGCCTCCCAGCTGCATTGACTGCGGTAGCCCTTTTCAACGGGTTCGGTGTTGATAAATACAGTGAAAGGCAGCTGACGTTTTTTTAAAATTGGCCATGCTGTATCACACACGGAAGACCCGGCATCATCAAAACTTATTGCAACAACGTTATCCTGTGCGAACGGTTTTCCTTTTCTTATTGTTTCTACAACGACCTGTAAAGGTAATACACGAAAGCCCTGGTCGTCTAACCAGTCCAGATGTTGAATAAATTGCTCTGGCGTTACACTTGTATCGTGTGGCGTGCTATCGCTAATGTGATGGTATTGCAGCACCACTGATGATTGCGCTGTAACCGAGTGAAGACTTAGCAAAATCAACAAATAAAGGGCGGCAAAAACATTGCCACCCGATCTCACGTAAACGGCTTTTCGCATACCTATTGCCACCTGTACCTTGCTTCAATTTCTTGCTCTGCTTCATACCAATCCTGAGATGGATTACTACCTTCAATACTTCGCTTTTCAGAACGGTAGTAAGCAGCTTCGGAAATCATATGATGCCGTTGATCTATTGATGCAGATGCCTTGGCTGTTTTACTGGCAAGTAGTCTTCTGGTCGTTTTTTTGTTCTTGGGTTTAGTCATGTATCACCTCAAATGCGCCGTTGATCCTCTGGCGTAATTCCTGAGGCCAATGGCAACTATAAGCGACAAAACTTAAACGGAGATTAAGCCTTTTGGATTTTGTTTTTCTGAAATAATCGCCTTTGAGTTGTCTCCTGATGTTTGACACCGAGCAAAGCTTAAGCAGTGCTTAAGCTTTGCAACGTATATTCTCAACATTAAAACCTAATGTCCCAAAGGCAAAGCTACGCATGAAAATCAGTTCTCACTTTCATTCTCGAATTACGATCATCAAACCACTCAAGACACCCATTGCCTGTCATGCGCTGCTAATCATGGGGCTATGTTTGGCCTGCGTCCTATATCCAGCCACAAGTTTTGGATTGCCAGACGAAAGACTCCGTCAACGGCTAGAGATCCATGCTGCCGAAAATAAAAGCACCTATCATAATTTCCCTTCGCTGTCTGAGCTATACGAAAACTGGCAATATGAATTCCAATGGGTTAATTCGCGAGGAAGCTTGAATCAAGCTGGCGATACTTTATTAAAGGCGCTTGCGAATGCCCATTATCTTGGCCTAAATCCAAGCGATTATCACCTCGCTCAACTTACCTCGTTCACTCAGAATAAAGCGAAAGATGAGAAAGGATTTGCTATTGATATCGAGCTTTTACTTAGCGACGCCTTGGTGCTGCTTCTTAAGCACAATTATTCTGGGCGAGTGAATTCGAAAACGGCCTTCCCAGAGTGGTTTACTAAGCCCGATAACGTCGCTATTTCTCCGCTATTACGCGACCGTATCAGTGGGCCTCGGTTGGAGCAACTGCTTGAACAAAGTGAACCCCAATCAGAAGAATATCAGCGTTTAAAAACACACCTTCGCCGTTTAATTGATAAGCCAAGAGGCTTAAACACCGCTTTTACTCAGCTCACGGCTACCTTTAAGCTTGGAGACAGTCATCCCACTATTGGCACAGCGAAACTATTATTAGCAGAAATTTACCGCAATACACACAGGACAGCAGCAATGGTTTTGATGACTCTCTAAAACAGCAGTTGCTGGTTTTTCAAGCCGAGCACAACCTAAAAAACGATGGCGTACTTGGGCCTGCGAGTTATCGCCTGCTCCAAAAACAAGCGTTTGGCGATATTGATACGGTAAGGGTCAACCTGGAACGCTGGCGCTGGATGCCTCGCAGTCAACCCACAAGTTATGTCAGTGTAAATATCCCTAGCTTTGAACTGGAACTCGTGCAAGAGGCGCGATCTAAGCTAAGCATGGACGCGATTATCGGTCGTAGCTACCGCATGACTCCTGTTATGGAAGAGCAAATTCGTTACGTCGTGCTCAACCCTAGCTGGTTTGTACCACACAAAATCGCTTCGAACGATCTACTTCCCAAAATACAGGCTAATCAGAATTACTTCGATGAAATTGGCATGGAAGTGTTGCAAGGCGTGGGAAACGAATTGCGCGTAATTAATCCGGCGTCTATGGATTGGAACGCAATAAGCAGTGCAGATTTTCCTTACCGCCTGCGGCAAAAGCCTGGCCCAAAAAATGCGTTAGGGAAGGTGAAATTTATTTTTCCTAACGCTCACAACGTTTATCTGCATGACACCAACGATCCATCGTTATTTAGTCAAAGCGAGCGCAGTTTTAGTTCTGGCTGTATTCGCATCGCTAAGCCGATGGAACTACTTTTTAGCGTTTTTGAAAATCACCCAACGATGAGCCAAGAAAAAATACAAAGCTTACTGGATTCAGGGAAAGAAACGACTGTGTATTTAGAAAAACCGCTGCCCGTTCGGATTCAGTACTGGACGACCTGGGTGGATAGTGATGGCAATCCGCATTACCGTCATGACCTCTACCAACGAGATAAACGCATTCTTGATCAACTGAATTTACCGATTAAAACCGACTAAATTAACTGGAACCATAGGACGAAAGCAATGATAAAAACGTTTACCGCTACTTGCTTGACGCTGGCATCTTTATTTGTTGTCGGCCAAGCGCATTCGCAAACATTTGACGCGCAACGACTGGACTACACGCTCGCCGTGGGGCCGTGGTTTACTGAATATAAAACAATGAGTTTCTTTGTGTTGCCCAGCCAGGAAATTGATATTCACTACGACCCCGACGATGACCATGAAACGCCACCGCCAATAAAAACGTGCTCACAGGCGGGTTGCACTGACTATCCAGATGGCTTGTGGAAATTCACGGCTCCGAATGAGCCGGGTTTGGTTTCGTACCGAGTACAACCTAAGGGAAAAGCAGAGGCCACCCTAAATATTTTTGTCATGTATCCTGCAAAGGATATAAAGGAAGGAAAGCTAAATGGCTATCGTATTGGCCAGTACCCAGACAAACCCTATAAAGGGTTGGCGATCTACAATCCGCCACTGGGTTTTGTTGAGGTAACCAAAGAAAATGAGAATACTTTTATTGCCCCGCACTATCAGTTGAAACAATTTGTCAGTAAACAAGGCGGCAACTACCCACGCTATGTGGTTCTGCAAACGCGTATGTTACGCAAACTTGAATTTCTTACCGAAGAAGTGAATAAAAAAGGCATATACTGCAATGGCTTCCATGTGATGAGCGGCTTTCGCACGCCCTACTACAACAAGGCCATCAATAATAAATTATGGTCACGCCATCAATGGGGAGGTGCCGCTGATATTTTTGTCGATGAAAATCCCAAAGATGGCTATATGGATGATTTGAACAAGGACGGTAAACGCGATGTGAATGACGCCAAAGTATTGGCAAGCATAGTAGAAAAATATTTTTCAGATCCCGACTATAAACCCTTTATTGGTGGAATGGGAATTTACAAAAAAAACGCCGCACACGGGCCTTTTGTCCATGTGGATGTGCGAGGTTTTCGAGCAAGGTGGTAATCCCCGTTCCCGCCGCCTAAATGTGGCTGGGCTAGAAATTTCCCTGAGGATGGCTAATATTGTATTCACTAAAGGCTCGATGGCAACGTTCAGTCACCTCAGATTCAAAACGCTTCTCGTAAATCACTTCCAGCACATAGGCTTTGAGCGTTATTTTAGTGACCATCATATTACCCACTATTTCATCCTTGAATAGAATTTGAATGGGCTTTTCCAGGTATACACAACGGCTACTCACTGCCGCTTCACGCACCAGTTTTTCGACCAGCGCCAAGTCCGTATCTGGGCGAACATAGAGAAAAACCTCCACCTGCATATCGAGCGCACCAGCGTTTGCGCTGGTAACGGGGCTATTCATAAATTCGCTGTTGGGCACTGTTACGATCGAATCATCAAGTGTGCGTATTCGTGTGGAGCGAACACCAATCGATAGTACATCGCCATAAATATCGCCGAATTTAACGCGGTCACCCACGCGGAAAGAGCGATCAAACATGACGATTAGGCCCGAAAGAAGCGATGCCGCAATATCTTTTGCGCCAATGGCGAACGCCAAGCCAATCGAGCCTGCAATAGCTAGCGCGGCTTCTCTGCTGCGAAAAAGTAAAAAAACCGCTAGAGCAATCGACCCGATGATCAAAATAAAGTTGATGACGGTCATGCTTTGTTCGATGCGCAAGCGGTAGTCTGGAAATGCTTTTGTGAGGCGGTTTGATAAAGCCTTAAAAAATTGTGCGGCAAATGCCGCAATAACTAAAACAATAACTGAAAGCGTTAATCGCGAAAAATCAAAGGCTGAAAACACCTGATAGGCATCGTTGCTCATAGAGTGTGTCCTCGGAATAAAAACTGACGTTTCTCAAGATAATTCTCTACGGCGCGAGACCAGAAGCTTTCGATATGCCAACCTGGATTGTCATCATCAGGGTAACGATAAAGCATATTATAAGGCGCCAACTCCTCGAGTCGTCTACGAATATTCGTTTGCGAGGTATTCATAACATCGGCTAAGCCATCTTGTGTAAGCCCATTGTGCTCAATCAGTGCCGCCAATAGCATTAAGGTAGAATCGCTAAGATTTTCAAGTACCCGCTGCTCGGGCACTTCAAATAAATGAACGGCCACGACACCATCTGACCATTGCAGGGAAGACTTCCAAAAATACAGCGCTTGACGTGGATTGCCTCGGGTATAGTCCCATAAAATACGAAAATAGAGTTCCGTGTTCTTTTCTTCCTGCTCTTTATCCGTCCAAGCCTTCTTAGCAGAACGTCTACGCGCATCAGTTGTTGCGGCTGAACTTAAATGACTAAAGTCTGGCGCGTGTTCATAATTGGTAAAATGGCGAGTCAGTACCAGTTTCCTTAGCTCTTCTTCAGACATGCCGGTCACAAAAATAAGATCATTAAAGCAGCTTGACCCTGCCACCGCTTGTTTAGCGATCGTCCAGGCGAATGAGGTACAAGTACATAGCCAGAAATGGTGCTGTGAGGTTCGTAATAAAAAATCAATGACACATGCGAAACCATCAAAGCCGCCCACTTTCCGCAACATGGCGTTTTCAAGATTCTCAAGGCAAATCACGCTCGGTGGGAAAGCATTAATTGCGTCGACAATATCATCGACATTTTTTATATCGTCTTCTAACAAGGATTGCGACAATTGCTGGTAGAGACTCGTGTTATCCGCCTGCCCTACTGCGAGTTTTACACTAAGTGGCTCTATCTGATTTTTTTCACAGAAATGTCTAATAATTTCACTCTTGCCAATACCCCGATCTCCACACAGTAAAATTCGTTGCCCATCGTGTTGAGTATGCCATTGCTCAAACCCTTCCTGCACGACTGACTCCGCTTCATCGCGATGTACATACCACGCCGTTTCGGCGGGCGTACGAAAGCTAAAGCTGCGCCAATACCGTTCTGGAAACCAGCTTTGCTCAATAACACGCATGGACTTACGGTATTGACGTTCCAATAATGCTCGACTCAGCATGGCTTGAAAGCGTTTGCCCATTTCCACTTCTGTCAATTGTTCGATTAAAAATCGCCACGCCACGCGATAAACACCAATGCCACCACCGGCCAACAATACGAGCGGCTCCCAATAACGGCCTTGTGCCTTCTGAGACAGATTTTGCCAAAAAGTAGAACGCGTAGCCTTATCATTGACTAAACGCCAGTGCTCACAATTACTGCGAATACCTATCAGTAAAAGACCGAGAGCGATAAAGCCAATAAGTTGATCAAGGTAAAATTCAATTAGGGATTGGCTTAGACTTTCTGAAAGCACACTGTGCGAGATGCCGGTGATCAACCAATACAACAAGTACGCCTTCGGCACCAGTTTAAAAACAGACTCCATCGCAAGCACTTGTTGGTTATTTTTATTTTTTCGCTGTTCTCGCTGGCTTAATTTGGGGCTCACAAAGTTGATGATGCCTAGTGCTAATAAATAGATGATGATCAGGTGCAAGGCAGACTTCAGTAATGCATCGAAATCCAAGCCGACACGTACTAGCGCTTGTATGACAAGCTCACCCGCCAGAAAAAGAATGAAAAAGAGAAATAACTCGCGCGCAAGCTCGACTATTGCGATAAGCGACTTAAGGTGCTTATATTGACGCAACTTAGACGTCACCCATTGCTGGGCACTATCAAAAAGTTGATTGCGTGAACGAATCAGAAATACAATGACAAGCGCAAAAATAAGTATTTTGAAGGTGTCCCGAATCATATTAAACGTTAGCAAACGCTTTTTGCTGGAAGATGCAGACCTTTCTGATACGCTGCTCCAAAAATAGAATTTGACACTGGACGTCAAACTGCTGATTTCAAGCCTGATAGGCGCAAGATTATTTATCGCAAATGCGCTACCCGCGATCACCTCATTAATCAAAGAGCCTCTGGATTGAAACAGCTCGTCTCGGTAGAGCCTTTCCCAAACCAGGCTACTGATTAAAAGGCTATTTCGTTTTTCTTTAATGACTTCAGCCTGCTTTTTCAGCGCTTTTTCTTTTACAATGAGTTGCTGGATAAGATTTTTTACCTCATCTGGATCGCTATCTCGCAAAGAAGGGGGCGATTCAATAAAAACTGCTACGCTGTCTTCCTGCCCAAGATAGTAATCCATAAAGTGCTGTTTTGATCTCGCACGCTGATTGGATGCGTCAATACGTTCAGCGATATGGGCTCGCAGTGCCGTAAAGTTTTGACTTCCAGGAATAAAGTTTTCATCTTCCAGTGCAAACTGAATGCTTTCTTTTACTTTTTTCCAATTGCTTTTGTCCTCGGCAATACGTTTCTCCGCGACGTCAAGGGACAACGAATGCTTTTCTACGTGAACGATCGATGCTTCTACCTTGGACAACAATTCTGCCAGACGGGATACTTTCTCCAGACTAGAACTATCTATTTCTATAGGTGCCTGATGAGGCTTATCGACCTCATCCGATTGATTGCTGCCACTCGCAAACAAAAACAGCATCAAAACCGTAAAGTGAACGATCGCCTTTGCTGACTTTAACACGCAGAATCTCTCTGGAGATTTTCAGTGGGAGATTTGAACGAACCAATGATTGATTTTACACCATACAACTCGATTAGATTATTAAAGGTTGGACTCACGCCGGTTAAAGACAGTGCGCGATTTTGTTTTTCCATGATGCCGTAAATTTCAATAAGCAAGCTTATTGCTGATGAATCGGTGTAAGTGACACCGCTAAAATCAATACAATCTACTGAGTTCAGAGGCAACGCAACTATGTGAGCGAAGCAGTCTGAAACATTGTCGAAAGTGATATCGCCTTCAATACTAAGGGTATTTTCATTTCGCTTTACAACAAACTGCTGATCTAATCTTTTATTTTTCATATCTGATTACATCCCAATTTAATTTATAGGAATGCCATATTAATTCGCTACTTTCTTGTTTTCAGCACTTTGGTTCTGTGCCTTTAGGTATTCAATCAATCCATCAATACCTCTTTTCTCGATTTGTTCTGAAAATTGGGAACGAATCGTGACCAGCACACTCACGCCTTCAACGTTGACATCAATTACCTGCCAGTTTTCTTTAATTTTTTCCAAACGAAGAATTAAGGTTGCGGGGTCTCCTTTCTTATTTTTGATCTTTAGTTTGAGTGTGGTTTTATTTTCTGCCGCGCGCTGCTCATCCATAATTTCCGCCGTTGAATCACGGTATTGAAATAATATCTTTGCATAGCTGCGAATGAGGTAACGACGAAACTCCGGTATGAGCTGTGATTTTTGTTCGTCCGTAACTTGCGACGAATACTTGCCAAGTACTAGCTGCGTGATTCGCCCAAAGTGAAAATAAGGAGCAACCCGCTGATCCACCATCGCTTCAAGGCGAGCTTGATTATTCGTATATTGTGCCTCGTTGGCACGCATATCGGTGGTCACCTCGGTAATGACTCGCGGTATCAGTTCGGTTGGGGACAGACTCTTTGTCGGTTCCGTTGGCTGAGCAAAGGTGGCTGTACTCAAAAAGCAAAGAAATATACAAAATTTTGTGTATCGCGACATTATTGTTCTCCTGATGTGTCACTGGTGCTGACTTTGCTCATCACAAATTTTCCAATTAGGTTTTCTAAAACAAGCGCCGAAGATGTGAGTGTGATACTGTCGCCCGCCTTTAACATTTCAGTCTCGCCGCCTGGCTCCAGCCCAACATATTGTTCGCCGAGCAAGCCTGAAGTCAGGATGCTTGCGGCAGTATCGCTACTAAACGAGTATTTTTTGCTTAATGCGAGCGATACTTTTGCTTGATAGCTACTTGGGTCTAACTCAATGTGTGTGACTCTGCCAACCGTTACTCCGGCACTTTTGACTGGGGAGCGCACTTTGAGGCCGCCAATATTGCTAAAACTCGCAATAACCGGGTAGGTCTCTGATTGGTTCACGGTGGTTTGATTGGCGACACGCAAGGCCACAAAGACCAAAGCGGCCATACCCAGCAATACAAAAAGTCCCACCCAAAAATCCATTAATGTTCGATTCATCGTTATGCCCCCTGAAACATAAAAGCAGTCAATATAAAATCCAGCCCAAGCACAACCAATGCCGAGGTGACAACCGTTTGGGTGGTCGCTTTGGCGACCCCCTCGGCGGTTGGGTTGGCGCTAAAGCCGGAAAAAACTGCAATTAAAGTCACGGCAATGGCGAAAACCACACTTTTAATCACACCATTTAATACATCAATTCTAAAATTAACCGCGTCTTGCATCTGCGACCAAAGTGTTCCGGCATCCACACCCAACACATGCACTGCAACCAAATAGCCGCCGAAGATGCCCGCCACATTAAACATGGCTGTCAGTAAGGGCAATGCAATCACGCCCGCCCAAAAACGAGGGGCAACTACGCGGGAGATAGGCGGTATGGCCATCATCTCCAGCGCGTTAAGTTGTTCGGTGGCTTTCATCAAACCAATTTCTGCTGTTGCTGCAGAGCCTGCACGACTAGCGAAGAGCAAAGCCGATAGTACCGGCCCTAGTTCACGCACAAGCGATAACGCGACGACCATGCCGACAGCTTCACCCGAGCCAAAACGTTCTAGCACGTTATACATCTGCAAGCCCAACACCAGGCCAACAAACAAGCCCGATACAGTTATGATCACGAGTGATAGCACACCGATAAAAAACAGTTCGTGCACAACCAAGCGGGGACGACGCAAACAAATGCCGGACGCCTGTATAACGAGAAACAAAAAGCGACTCGCATAACCCAAGCGGGTAATCCCATCGTTAACATAGCGCCCTACATCTGAAACAGCTCGGCTAATATTCATGGCTCACCGCCCAATAATTCGGTGCGATAATCGGCGGCTGGATAATGGAAGGCAACAGGGCCGTCCACCTTGGCATCCACAAACTGCCGGACAAAGGGATGGGAGGAGTTTTGAATACTGGCAACATCACCTTCAGCGACGACTGCACCGTCAGCGACAAAATAGACATAATCCACAATTTTTAAGGATTCTTGAATATCGTGCGTGACAAGTACGGAGCTTGCACCCAAAGCATCGTTCAATTTACGAATTAACTGCCCGGTGACTCCCAATGAGATAGGGTCTAATCCCGCAAAAGGCTCATCGTAAAGAATAAGTTCCGGGTCCAGTGCGGTCGCCCTTGCCAAAGCAACCCTACGCGCCATCCCCCCAGATAACTCTGAAGGCATCAGTTGAGCGGCTCCGCGTAAACCCACCGCATGGAGCTTCATTAACACAAGGTGTGAAATAAGCGTTTCTGGCAGGTCAGTGTGTTCGCGCATTTGGAAGGCCACGTTGTCAAACACCGACAAATCGGTAAATAGCGCACCCATTTGGAATAACATACCCATCTTTCGCCGTAACTTAAGTAGCTCTTCGCGATCTAAAGACGAAAGACGCTGTTTATCAACCCACACGTCCCCAGTATCCGGTAGTAGCTGCCCGCCTATTAAGCGCAGGATCGTTGTTTTGCCACAACCGCTGCCCCCCATAATGGCGACAACTTTGCCTCGCGGCACCTTAAGATTGATGTTGTGCAGAATCTTTCTACCGCCATAGGCAAATGAGACGGCTTGAAACTCCACCATAGGATGGTCAGACATAGCGTTTAAATTAAAGTCATGGCAATAAGTTCTAGCTACTGTAGCGCTCGAAACTTAAGTTCTGCTTAAGACTCACTTCATTTCCTCTTCACACACAAGCCATTCATTTGGGACGAATCAGCACTCGTTAGCGTGGTCTCTTGCATGCCTTAAGTTGGGCTTAATTTTTCCGGCACATAATGTGTGAGTCGTTAAATCACTAGCGGTTTATTTATGGAATACCTTAGCGTTTTATTCGCTCTCGGCGTGATGTTACTTGGTGCTGATTTACTTGTGCGCGGAGCGGTACATATTGCTCATGTTGCAAAACTTCCCACTTGGCTGATTGGGCTCACCATTGTCGGTTTTGGCACAAGCATGCCTGAGCTAACCGTGAGTGTTAGTGCGTCTACATCGGGTCAAACGGCCGCAGCTATTGGCAACGCCATAGGAAGTAATATCTTTAATGCGCTGTTTATTCTAGGCGCATCGGCGATTATTTACCCTTTAATCGTGGAAAAAACGAACACAGTGTTGGATTTAAGTGCCTTGCTGGCTTCGTCTTTAACACTATGGATATTTTCATTAGATGGAAATATCGGCTTAATCGAAGCCTGTCTGTTTCTTGTCCTTATGATGATCTACTTAGGTGGAACCTGGATTAGACATCGGCGAAGCGCGATTCAACACGAAGATCCAACTGCGCCGGTATTACAAAAACATAGTATCGGCGAGACGACAAAAAATTCGTTATTTATTATTGTAGGACTGCTTTTTTTGGTCGTTGGTTCACGCTGGTTTTTGAGAGATGCTGTTAGTTTGGCCGGAAAGCTTGGTCTAAGTGAGTTATTCATTGGTCTTACCATTGTGGCAGCAGGCACTTCACTTCCAGAACTTATCACTTCCTTGGTGGCCAGCTTTCGGCGACAAACCGACATCGCGGTCGCTAACGTTGTTGGGAGTAATATTTTTAATATTTGGGTGGTGATAGGCGCTTCAGCCTTAGTTGCCGAACACGGCTTAATGCTACCCAAACCCACCACCTTCTTTGATCTTCCCTTTTTAATGTTTGTTACGGCACTGTTTATTCCCATGTATATGTTAGGGCGGATGCAACGATGGCATGGATTACTCGGTATTATCCTATACATCAGTTACCTCGCAGTCCAATTTGAAATCTCAAATGATCATCACGTGGCTAAGCTCGCGCAGATACAGACACCTCTAACACTAATGGTCATTCTCTTTTTTATAGGTTTGGTTATTGTGTTTATTAGAAAAACAATTTCTCCACGGGGAGTCTCTCATGAGTAAAAATTTATTAAGCGCCGTAATAGCGGCGTCTCTGTTTTCAACCAGTACAATGCTAGCGGCACAATCGCCATTGGAAATTAAGTCAATAGAGAAACCGGTGGATTTGAAAACGGCTAAAGCCGTGTGTGGTGAAAACGCTGTGACGCGCGTGGATGGGCAATTTGCCTGCACAAGCTGCTCAGAATTTACCTCCGCGGGTGATTTTGATGAACCCCTGGTGCTTCGAGCCATGGTCAGCGGACATTTTAGCACCCGAAAACATCGGGAGGTGGCAGTCGACACCGAAGGGTGCGAACCACACAACAATAGCTATGGTGGCTTAATATTATTGCGTGAAGTGGATGACAAATTACAGCATCACTACTACCAGCCAGGCTTTCGCTTGCAAGAATGCTTGAAGTTCAGCGCACCGGAAAACCGCGATACGCTTGTGTGCAACCAAGTGGACTATGCTCAGGGCCAGGCCTTTGGTCAGTTTTCGGAGTTTCGCTTTGGTCGGCACCAAGCCGCGTGGACGGAACTACAAAGCTGGTTTATCCACGAAGAAGAGAAGCTCAAAGTTGAACCCGTCTCTGCAAAACAAATCGATATCAATCGCGACGGTCTGCAGGATCTGCGCATTATTTTTAAAGCCAAGGCTACTCGTGAGCCTGAGCTTAAATTTACGCTCGACTTTTTGTTTGATGGTGAGCATTTTAAAATTGCGCCAACAAACAAAGAAACAAAACGAAGCCTTGATAAGTTGATTGATCCCTACTTCGGTGGCTGACTCATTGTATGATTATCAGCGCGCCGCGTTAGTCTTAACGATTAACGCGATTTATCGAGATAGGTGTACAAATTCTCGGAATCCAGTCCGCAACCTAGTACCGACTTCATCATTTTTTCCGGTGATGTATCGACAAAGATCAGCTTGTCTTTGGTGGTGACAATGGCAAAGCCATTCATCGGGCTCGGGCTGGTTGGTACAAAAACGGTACAATATCCATCGCTGGATTCATCCGTAACAAACCCCATAAAATGGTGCTCTCCGTCGTTTAATGAGAGCAAAACCGGGGTTGAAAATGCCGGTGTATTGCCCGGCTGAAACTGCGCAATAAAGTCTTTTAATACCGAATATCCCGGCATTTTGGTGAAAATGAATTTTTCGACATTTGCATGCAGCCACTTCCCCCAAACCGTTCTAACAACCAGGCCTACAAAAAAACACAGTAGCGCAACCAAGGTAAAACTGAGTAACTGTGCACTTATTGCCGATAAGTTAAATACCCCTTCGATAAATTGGCTTACTGGGCTGACCGCCCCGGCCGCCCACTGGTAAACCCAGGAAAATATCTTTAAGAGTAATGCAATCGGCAATATCGTAAAAAACCCGCCTATAAATATCGTTTTAACTAAGGTCTTTGTTCCGGTTACAGCACGCATTAATTCTCTCCACGACCATATTTTTCTTCATCCGTTAGTGGCCGTTTTAAAGCTACAGGCGCTTTACTTTTACGTAAGCGAATATTTAATATCTCAACGACAATGGAAAAGCCCATGGCAAAGTAAAGATACGCTTTGGGAATATGCACCCCTAAGCCATCCGCGACAAGTGACATGCCAATCAGCATCAAAAAGCTTAGCGCCAGCATTTTGAGCGTTGGATGCGCTTCGATGATTTTACTGATATAAGCCGACGAAATCATCATCACCCCAACGGCGCAAACTACCGCCGCAATCATCACTTCAATATGCTTGGCCATACCAATCGCCGTGATAATTGAGTCGATAGAAAACACCAGGTCAATAACCAAAATTTGCAGCACGACAAACGTTAAACTGGCTTTGGCAACGTGGGTAATATGGCGTTCAGACTCCAAACTGCCGTGAATTTCGCTGGTACTTTTACCCAGTAAAAACAATCCACCTAGAAGAAGAATCAAGTCGCGCACGGATACGGCATGGTCAAACACAGTAAACAGAGGAGCATTCGAAGCCATAATCCAGGACAAAGCAAACAATAAGCCAATGCGCATTAGCATTGCCATACCCAAGCCGATAATTCGAATTCTATCTCTATACTGTTCGGGCACGCGGCTAACCAGTACCGAGATAAAAATAATATTATCGATGCCCAAGATGATTTCGAGCGCAGTTAGCGTTAGAAATGCAATAAAAATATCAGGGTTTAACAACCATTCCATACTCTTTTCCAATCAATGTATTTTATTTACTCGGCGAGCCCTACTCGTCAATCAAAGAAAAACTCTACTCAAAAATAAGCCTTACAAACATACTGATTCACCATACGCTCGGTCGTAAAAAAGGCCCCATTTAGTGCGATGGTTTGGCGCATAAGGCGAACATAATTAATCATCAGGGTTTTTGTTTTAATGTTTCAAAATATTCCTTAGAGCTGACCATCATCTCTAGATCTACCCATTGATCGAATTGCTCTGAGCTGGCATAACCAAGAGCCATGCAACTCAGCTTTAGAGATGTTTGATTTTTCAGCGCATTCTTCGCGACCTCGGCCGATTTTTCATAGCCAATATGCGGATTTAACGCTGTTGCCAGCATCAGATTGTTTTCAAGGTGAGCATTAATCACGTCCACATTCACCTGAATACCCATCACGCAATAACGGCTGAAAGATTTTATTCCATCGGACAGTAGCGTAATAGATTCCAGTACATTGTGTACGATAACGGGTTTATAGGCATTCAATTGAAAGCTACCTTGAGAGCCAGCAAACGCTACCGTCGCATCATTGCCCATGACCTGCGCACAAACCATCGAAAGCGCTTCGCATTGTGAAGGGTTTACCTTGCCGGGCATAATGGAGGAACCGGGCTCGTTTGCAGGTAAGAACAATTCCCCTATTCCGCACCTGGGGCCACTGGCTAGCCAACGAATATCATTAACGATTTTCAGCAACGCGGTACTTAAACTACGCAAAGCTGCAGAGACTTCCACGAGAGGTTCGTGCGAAGATAGCGCAAAAAATTTATTGGCCTGACTCGAAAAAGGTCGACCTGTACATTCTTGGAGTTTTTCCACCACTCGTGTTGCAAACTCTGGATGAGCATTTAAACCTGTTCCCACGGCGGTTCCGCCAAGTGCAACCGGGTAGAGGTACGCGCAATGGGATTCAAGGCATTGCAAAGCAAATTCGAGTTGTGCGGCCCAAGCTGAAAATTCTTGCCCTACGGTTACCGGCGCAGCATCCTGCAAATGGGTTCGCCCTGTTTTTATCACATCTTTGTATTGAATCGATTTATTGGATAGATCCTCATGCAAAGATTTCAACGCAGGGATGAGTAATGTATCCAACGCTTCAAGCACCGCCATGTGCATTGCTGTGGGAAATACGTCGTTGGAAGATTGACACAGGTTCACATGATCATTTGGGTGAATTGAACCAAGCGTTCCGAGAGGTATGTCCAGTATTTCATTGGCACGGTTAGCGATGACTTCATTTGCGTTCATATTACTGTGCGTACCCGAACCTGTTTGGAATACACCTAAAGGAAAGTGCTCGTCCCATCGCCCCTCTGCCACTTCCAATGCCGCGCGCTGAATAGCCTCACCTTCACGCGCGGGGAGTAATTGCAGTTCGCAGTTCACCAAGGCCGCATATTGCTTAATTAACCCTAAGGCTCGAACCATGGGGCGCTGCCAACGAAAACGATCCAGACTAATATCAAAGTGCGTCAATGAGCGTTGCGTTTGCGCGCCCCAATAACGATCTGCTGGCACCTCAACGGTGCCCAAGCTATCGCGTTCAGTTCTAAAGTGAGTCATGACTCAAATTTCCTGGATATGTTTTTGATTCGTCACATTCTTTCTGTGGAGGAAGTGTTTTAAACCTTCAGACACGGCAAGGCCTTCATTTTTTCAACGCCAATTCCATTTTTTTCATCGTTGAACGCTTAAATCTTTATCTTTACTCGCGTTGTTAGGGTCTGTTAACAATTTGCGTAAAGTCGCAGGTAAAATGCCGCCGTTAAAAAACACGCCCCATTCGCTTGACGTATCTATTCGAATTTTCATTTGGAACTGTTTTGACCGACCATCACACTCGGCCTTTACCTCTATCGAGGTATCCTCTTCTCTTAGCGGGTAAAACGTAAAAAGCTCCTCCCCGGTTAAGCCCAGCGTCTCGGCATTTTCACCCGGTATAAATTCAAGTGGTAGTACACCAAAGCCCACTAAATTAGTGCGATGAATCCGCTCAAAACTTTCCGCCATCACAACCTCAATACCCAGCAGCTTGGTACCTTTGGCCGCCCAATCTCGACTGGAGCCTGAGCCATAATCCTTACCCGCAATCACCACTAAAGGTGTCGCTTCCTGCTGGTAGCGCATGGCAGCGTCATACACAGTGAGAACATCTCCATTAGGAATATGACGGGTATACCCGCCGGTCTTTTCTGGCACGAGCTGATTTTTCAAACGGACATTGGCGAAGGTGCCGCGAACCATCACTTCGTGATTACCTCGCCGCGAGCCAAGGCTATTAAAGGCCTTGGTATCTACACCTAGAGCCGATAAGTACCCCCCTGCTGCGCTATCTGATGAAATCGATCCAGCGGGAGAAATATGATCCGTTGTCACCGAATCACCGAGCTTAACCAGACAACGGGCATTTATTGTGGGTTTTCGCGATGGTAAGTCTCGTGTCATTCCCTCAAAATACGGCGGCTTGTTAATGTAGCTGGATGAAGGCCAGTTGTAACGGTCGTCAGTGGGTGTTGGTAATGCTCGCCAAGCGTCTGAGCCCTTAAATACTGTGCCGTAATGCTTTGCAAATAATTCTGGCGATAGCGCTTTAGCGACTAACGATTTAAGCTCTTGATGACTAGGCCACAAATCCCGTAAGTATACTGCTTCACCCTGTCCATCGTAGCCCAGCGGCTCACGTGTAAAATCCGTGTTTACCGTCCCCGCAATAGCATAAGCGACCACCAGTGGCGGCGAAGCCAGGTAATTTGCGCGCACTTGTGGATGCACTCGCCCTTCAAAATTACGATTACCGGAAAGTACGGCTGACACAATGAGATTTTCCTCTCGTACTTGTCGGCTCACATCATCAGGCAACGGCCCCGAATTACCAATGCAGGTCGTGCAGCCAAAACCAACGAGGTTAAAGCCGAGTCTATCGAGGTAGTAACTCAAACCTGCCTGTTCCAGATACGCCGGCACGACCTTTGAGCCTGGCGCAAGTGAAGTTTTGACCCAGGGTTTACGTGTTAAGCCGCGCTCAACTGCTTTTTTAGCCAGCAGCCCCGCAGCAAGCATCACCTCGGGATTTGAGGTATTAGTGCAGGACGTAATTGCCGCAATGACTACGTCACCGTGTTTCAGGTGATGCGGGCTGTTACCTTTTTTGCCAATAAAGTTCGAGATGCTGATCAGCTTTTGTGGCGCTTCTTTTTTCAAGTAGTTTTGAAATACAGTTTCGACTTGCGATAGAGGTGTGCGCTCTTGCGGAAGTTTGGGCCCCGCAACACTGGCCTCGATATGATCAAGATCGATGACGAGCTGTTCGTCGTACTCTGCTTTATGATCGGATTCGCGCCAAAGTCCTTGCGTTTTTGCGTATGCTTCCACCAAGGCAATATGCTCGCGTTTTCGGCCTGTGAGGCGCAAGTAGTCCAAGGTTTCCTGGTCAACGGGGAACATACCCACTGTAGCGCCATACTCTGGGGCCATATTCGCCACGGTGGCACGATCCGCCAACGAGAGGCTGTCTAAGCCAGCACCAAAAAACTCAACAAACTTGTCCACAACACCGTGTTGGCGAAGTGTTTGGGTAACGGTTAATACCAAGTCCGTTGCAGTCACACCCTCGCCCAGTTGCCCCTTAATCTCCACACCCACTACTTTGGGGAGTAACAGACTCATGGGCTGCCCCAGCATTGCCGCTTCAGCTTCAATCCCGCCGACTCCCCAACCGAGTACGCCAAGTCCATTAATCATCGTGGTATGACTGTCAGTCCCCACCAAGGTGTCCGGAAACACAATTCTCTTTCCCCTGTCGTTGCGGCTGGTGACAACACTTGCCAAATATTCCAAATTGACTTGGTGGACGATGCCGGTGCCGGGAGGCACGACACGAAAGTGTTGGAAGGCTTGTTGACCCCAACGTAAAAACTGGTAGCGCTCACGATTGCGTTCGAATTCTTTATCCGTATTTTTTGTTAGTGCGTCCGTTTTGCCAAAATAATCAACCATCACCGAATGATCGATGACTAAATCGACGGGAATAACCGGATTAATTAGCTTGGGATCGCCGCCCAGCGCACTCATGGCATCCCTCATAGCCGCCAAATCAACGATGGCTGGAACACCGGTAAAATCCTGCAACACCACGCGTGATGGATAAAATGCCAGCGAGAATGCTGCGGTTTTGCCTGGCGACCACCGGCACAAGGATTCGATATGATCAGCCGTGACCTGTTCACCATCCTCATGCCGCAATAAATTTTCCAATAATATTTTGTAGCAATATGGCAGGTGGTCGATGGCGTTAATTTTTGTGGCTTTTTCTAAACTATAAATATGATAGCGTTCTGAATGGACCTCGAACTCAGTACATAAATTAAAAGAATTGAGACTCATCATTTGCTCTCCGTAATTGTTGATGGAGTGGAACTCGGTGCATCCGTTTTGTCATCAAAGTAATGCCAAGATAAGGGCTTCGCATCGTTCTGATTAAAGTGGTAAACAATGGCTCGACCGGTAGGAATTTCGAATTGTTCGACTTCCTGTATGGACATGTTCGACAGGGATTTGATTAAGGCTCGAAGTGTATTGCCATGAGAGCTAATCAATAATCGCTGGCCCTCTCTAATATAAGGAACGACGCGTTCAAGCCAACATGTCATCACTCGTTCTTCAGTGTCGGCCAACGATTCGTGGCAAGGTAGTCGCTCACTGGGCACGTTTTGAAACAGGGTTTGAAACTTCGGATGTCGTTCGTCAGATAAGGCTAAAGCTGGAGGGAGATCCGCATATCCGCGACGCCAACGCCACACCTGCTGTTCACCCACCTCTTGCGCCATAAGTAGTTTGTCCTTCCCCTGCAAAGCACCGTAATGACGTTCACTCAATCGCCAGTCTTCAATAATCGATATCGAATCACTCTGCCTCTGCGTGTGCTGCAAAATAATGTCCGCAGTGCGTTTTGCTCGTCGCAGTGGCGAACTAAAGCAAACATCAAAACTAATTTTTTGCGAAGCAAGTTGTTTTCCCGCTCGAATAGCTTCATTGACACCTGCCTCAGTTAAAGGTGGATCGGCCCAACCGGTAAAGCGATGTTCACTATTCCAGGTACTCTGTGCGTGGCGTATTAAAATCACGGGAATTGTCGTCATACTAAAACCACCGCTGCTTTTTAAAATACATTAACATGCCCAAAATCATCCCGATGATGAGCGCCCAAACGAATAAGTAACCGAAAGGCCAAGAAAGCTCTGGCATATTTAAGGCACTTGCACTGCGATCGAAATTCATGCCATACACACCCACAACAAAGGTTGGTGGAATAAATACGGTGGCAATAATGGTAAGTACACGCATAACTTCATTAAGTCGATGACTTTGACTCGACAGGTAAACTTCCAACATGCCAGCCGTCATTTCGCGATACGTTTCCAGTAGCTCCAGTATAGAAATAGTGTGATCGTAACAATCGCGAAGATAAATACGCGTTGACTCACTGATAGCATTGGCTTCATCATCGCGAAGTAACTCATTGATCACTTCTCTATGGGGTGCAAGCCGACGACGCAATAGCAATAACTCTCGGCGTAGCTGATGAATATCATTTAACAGTGAGGCATCGGGTTTCAGAATCAGCTGATCTTCAAGGTTTTCAATGCGTTCGGCATAGTCTTCCAATACCGGAAAACCGTGGTCAATCGCGGTGTCGATCAAAGTGTAAAATAAATAATCTGCACCACGTTGACGTAGTTTCCCTGTGGATTTTCGTAGACGTTCATAAATTAAGGGAAAAGGATTTGCCTGATCAGCACATACAGAAATTACCATGCGATCGAAATAAAATATTCCCAGCTGGTGAACAGTGACAGTACTATTGATGACCGAGGGCAAATTAATAATGGCGAAGAGTTGCTGATCAATAATATCCAGCTTGGGCCGCTGCCCCGAGTTTAAAATATCCTCAAGGTGCAAGCTGTGCAGCCCGAAACACTCCGACAATTGTTGAAGCATGTCGCCCGAAGGCATGCCTTGAATATGTATCCAAGTGATACTCGGACTATCGATATACGCTTTACATTGTTCCGGTATTGGATTTTCCTCTTCGGTATAACTTTGCCCGTCGTAATCCACCAATAAAGTGCTGTATTTGGCTGGAATCGATTCTGAGAGAGTGCCCGGCATGGTGCCGGGCTCATGGTATTGTTTGCCAAAAAGATCCATTACAAATCCCCCGATTATTCCTCGGGAAAATCATCAGGTTCAGTCGCGTTATCGTCTTCCTCTAGCTCATATTCATCTTCGTTTTCCAGGTCGAGTCCATTTCTTTTTAGGCATTCCCGAAAAGCAGTGTCAAAATCTTCCTGCGCTTCCGCTTCGGCAATACAATCATCTTCAGTCAGTGGATCTTCTGGCCCGATGGGAATATCCTCTTTTTCCGGAACAGGTTCTACTTGATCTTTTTCTGATGTATTAGTGCTGGAATTGACAGAGGCCTCCTCGCGTGGCGTTTCTTCTGAGCATCCTGGCATGGATACCAATGATAAAATAAGAACAAACATGGAGTGGTAAAAATATCGGCGCATTTTTTATGCCCCCCTTAATAATATAAGATATCAAAAACGTCGGTGAAACTATGGAGAAAACATAAACGTCACCGATGTCAAACAACGTTTTTGGTGGTATCTCGCGCATACCAAAAACGTTTAATGAACTCTATAGTTGAAAACTTAAACCCCACTTAAGGCCCTCTAACGTCATGAATATATTTTATAGGACCTTAAAAACTGGACGAAAAAAAGGGGCTGCAATGCGTACAGATCTATCCAAATGAAAAAACAAAAGGCAGCCTGCTATTAGCCGCCTTACAAATCGTTAAGAAGTCATAAAATTTCTAGACTACTTTTCGGTGGCATCCTCAAAGTCAGCGTCAATCACATCAGACTTGTCAGTCTCTCTTTGCTTATTGTGACTTTTATTTCCGCTGGCATTACCTGATTTATTGTCATTCCTATTCGCAGCTAATTTTTTTGATGCCTCTTCAAGCAACTTTATTTTGTTTTCAATGGTTGACTTGTTGTCTTCCTTGACAGCTTCTTCCAAATCTTTTACGGTACTTTCAATCGCGTCTTTTTCTTTCTGTTCTACGTTTGCTCCCAATTCCTCGACAGATTTACGTACGGTGTGAATCAAAGCGTCGGCCATGTTGCGAGCCTGCACCAATTCGTGGAACTGGCGATCTTCTTCCGCGTGAGTTTCGGCGTCTTTTATCATTCGATTAACATCGTCCTCGCTTAATCCACTAGACGCTTTTATCACTATGGAGTGTTCTTTTCCTGAATCTTTGTCTTTTGCGGAAACATTTAAAATACCATTGGCATCAATATCGAAAGTTACTTCGATTTTTGCGTTGCCTCGCGGTGCGGCTGGAATACCTTCCAAGTTAAACTGACCTAAAGACTTATTATCGACGGCTTTTTCGCGCTCGCCCTGTAACACATGCACCGTAACCGAAGATTGATTATCCTCAGCGGTAGAAAACATTTGGTTTGCTTTGGAGGGGATGGTGGTGTTTTTTTCAATGAGCGTTGTCATCACCCCACCCAGTGTCTCAATACCGAGTGAAAGCGGTGTGACGTCCAGTAGCAATACGTCTACAACATCACCACTTAATACGGCACCCTGAATAGCCGCACCCATCGCAACGGCTTCGTCGGGGTTAACATCCTTTCTGGGATCTTTACCAAAAAAAGCCTTCACTTTTTCTTGAACCTTGGGCATGCGCGTTTGACCACCGACTAAAATCACTTCATCAATATCAGAGATATTCAAACCGGCATCTTTGAGTGCAATCTCACACGGCTGGATCGTTTTTTCTATGAGACCTTCAACGAGGGATTCAAATTTTGCACGTGTGATTTTTACGGTGAGATGTTTAGGACCGGTGGCATCAGCTGTGATATAGGGTAAGTTCACGTCGGTTTGCTGAGTAGAGGAAAGCTCAATCTTCGCTTTCTCTGCCGCTTCTTTTAATCGCTGCATCGCCAATGGATCACCGCGCAAGTCGATGATTTGGCTTTTCTTAAAGTCATCTGCAAGAAAATCAATTAAACACTTATCGAAATCCTCACCACCAAGAAAAGTATCGCCGTTCGTTGCGTGTACCTCAAACTGCTGCTCACCATCCACATCAGCAATTTCGATAATGGAAATATCAAAGGTACCGCCACCGAGATCGTAAACAGCAATTTTTTGATCGCCTCGTTTTTTATCCATACCATAAGCCAACGCTGCGGCTGTAGGTTCGTTAATAATGCGTTTTACATTGAGTCCTGCAATGCGCCCAGCATCTTTTGTCGCTTGGCGCTGCGAATCATTGAAATAGGCAGGTACGGTAATGACAGCGTCTGTTACCTTTTCGCCGAGGTATTCTTCTGCTGTCTGCTTCATTTTTTGAAGAATTTTTGCTGAAATTTCTGGCGGTGACATTTTTTTATCACCAATCTCAACCCAAGCATCACCATTCTCCGCTTTAACGATCGTGTAAGGCACCATTTCGAGATCTTTTTGAACCATGGAATCATCGAAACGACGACCAATTAAGCGCTTAATCGCGAACAGTGTATTTTTAGGGTTGGCTACCGCTTGGCGTTTGGCTGACTGCCCGACCAAAAGTTCGCCTTCAGCGGTGAATGCAACGACGGAGGGTGTTGTTCGATCCCCTTCGGCATTTTCGATCACCTTAGGGCGATCCCCTTCCATAACGACCACACAAGAATTGGTGGTGCCCAAATCTATACCAATTGTTTTGCCCATTGTTAGGCCTCCAATTTAATGAATACTATTTTTTAAACACTGCAAAACCAACGTACTTGATCATGCAGTAAAAACCTGGGCCGTAATTTAATACTGAAAACTTAAACTCCACTTAAGCTCAGAACGATGAATCCGACCTTGTATTTGTTCGAAAGCTAGCGGTAGTAATACGGTTGATTAACACTTAGAAACACTGAGATGTCGTTGAAAGACCCAATAACTAGATGACTTTCTTAAGGAGAGCTTAAGCTAGGACGATCATGATGAATAAATCAAATCGTTACTCTACTGAGCCCAAATATTAAATGAAGCCCATCTTACTTAGCATCGTCAGTTTGTTGTTTGGTACAGCCATCTTGCTGCTGGGACATGGCTTGGCGGGAACGCTGTTAACCTTACGCTCTGCCGCAGAGCAGTATAGCGATATCCAAATAGGCATGATTATGTCAGCCTACTTTGTGGGTTATATTGTGGGCACATGGTTTTGCCCAGCCCTCATTAGCCGCATTGGCCACATTCGAGCATTTACGGCAACGGCAGCACTCTGTGCGAGTTTGATTTTGTTACAGGGTTTGTGGGTTAATGCCTGGGTTTGGCTGCTTATCCGCTTGATTTATGGTGCCTGTATCGTCAGTTTTTATCTCATCGTCGAGAGCTGGCTAAATGCGCGTACGGATAACCTTCAGCGCGGGCGGGTTTTTGCGATTTATATGCTGGTTAACCTCAGCGCGATGGCGCTGGGGCAGCAATTGTTACTGCTAGGGGATGTGCTTACCTTAGAGCTTTTTGCCGTGGCAGCGGCATTACTCAGTTTAAGCTTGGTACCGGTGGCGTTGACAAAGCTACCCGAGCCTGAAAAGGTCGACAAACCCGGCGTGGATTTATCCTTCGCCTATCACGGTTCACCTGTAGGATTGGCTGGCTGTTTAGCGGCAGGATTGGCTGGTGGCGCCTTTTGGACGATGGCTCCCTTATTTGCCTTTAAAGTCGGTTTAGACACCACCGCCACCGCAGCGTTTATGAGCGCCACGATCATTGGTGGCGCATTTTTGCAATGGCCCATTGGCCGATATTCCGATACGCATGATCGGCGAAAGGTACTCATTTTTGTTGCGCTAGGGTCGACAATCTTCGCCGTGTTATCGATGCTTTCTGGCAACGTTCCCAAAGCTGTGATGTTGGGAACCATGTTTTTATATGGCGGTTTATGCTTCGCGGTCTACCCCTTGAGCGTGGCCCATGCAAACGATAACGTTTCAGAATCAGATCGCGTCAAACTGGGAGGCGTATTGCTGCTCGCCTATGGTATTGGCGCCATATTTGGCCCAATCATTGGCGGTATTGTTATGCAGAGCGCAGGACCTTACAGTTTGCCGGCATTCTACGCCATCTGCTGGTTTTTGCTCGCACTGATGGTGTGGCGACAGCTACTTCGTCAACATGAGCCGGAGGGAGCCGAACTGACTGCATTTACCCCCTTGATTCGTACGTCGTCGGAATCACTTCAAGCGACGGCGGCAACCCAACAACCTAATGAGCGATAAGCCTTTTATGGAATACCAAGATTATTACGAAACTCTGGGCGTAGCGCGCAACGCCGCTCAGGATGAAATAAAACGCGCCTACCGCAAATTGGCACGTAAGTATCACCCTGATGTCAGCAAAGAAACCAACGCTGAGGACAAATTCAAAGCGCTTAATGAAGCCTACGAAGTCTTAAAGGACCCTGAAAAGCGTGCGGCCTATGATCAATTGGGCGCGAATTGGCAAAATGGTCAGGAGTTTCGTCCCCCACCGGATTGGGACACCAATTTTGAATTCAGTGGTGGCGGGTTTACACAGGCGGATGCGTCAGTGTTTAGCGAGTTTTTTGAGCAAATGTTTGGCGGCCATTCAGGCTTTCGCCAGCAAGATCAAACGACCTATCGCGGACCCGCTCAGGATCATCATGCGAAGATTGCCATAGACCTTGAAGACAGTATTCACGGTGCGTCTCGCTCATTGACGCTCCAAACGCCTTATGTGAACCCGCAGGGCCAAGTGCGCACCAAACCTCACGTGTTAAACGTGAAGATTCCAAAAGGTATTTGTGCTGGACAACAAATACGCTTGAAAGGTCAAGGAGCCGAAGGTTTAAATGGGGCAAAAGGCGACCTTTATCTTGAAGTCAGTTTTAATCCGCATCGACTTTATCGTATTAATGGCCGAGAGTTAGAGCTAGATGTGCCTATCGCACCCTGGGAAGCCGCATTGGGTGCAACAGTTAAAGTCCCCACACCTGAGGGCGCTGTGAATCTAAAAGTTCCTCCAGGCGCCAGCACCGATCAGCGCCTGCGCTTGCGTGGACGAGGTATTCCAGGTAGTGGAGTTAATGACAGCGGAAACTTAACGGCAATACTGAAAATTGTAACACCACCAGCAGGAACGGATGCCGTGAAAACACTTTACGAACAAATGCAACGTGATATCCCCTTCAATCCACGCGAAGCGCTGGGAGTCTAAATATGAAAAAATCGATGACTACAATTATTAAGGGGATTCCATTGGATGATAGGGCGTCGCTCACATTGTCCGAATTGTGCCAGGCCTGCAATGTGCACGCGGAGTATGTGATGGAGCTTGTCGCAGAAGGCGCACTCGACCCGAGTGGCAGCCGAACCAGAGATTGGCGTTTTTCTGGCACCTGCCTGCGTCGTACCCGAATCGCCGTCACGCTGCAAAGAGATCTTCATGTGAACGTTGCAGGTATTGCACTGGCTTTAGATCTATTGGATCAACTTGAACAGTTTCGTAGCTGAATTTCGGCGCGGTGATAAAACGAGGTCAATTATGTGATAAGTCCTCTCGGTGGTTTGACGCAGATTCAACTTACAGACGTATCTTCGTGCCTCTTCTGACGCAATAAGGGAATCATGAAAAACTCTGCGCATAAGCCCTCTTCACTGCTCGATCATTTAAAGCTGGGACGCCCATTCCCCTGCGCTGTCTGGCCGAATATGGCGGTGAAAAAAATGATTTACATCGAGATATAAAAACGTTAATCGATGATGGCGTACTCGTCAGGTTGATGCGGGGATTTTATGCTCGGCCTCGTTTGATACCTTCAATACCTAGTGCTGAAGTTTTGCCAAGCCCTCTTGAACTGGCTAAAAAATGGGCTAGAGAGAATAAATATATACTTGTGCCTCAGGGAGAAACAGAAGCACACGCACTCGGGTTTCAAAGACAACAACCTGTCCAGGATCTATTGTGGACGAATGGCCCAACAAAAACTATCTCCGTTAAGAACGCTAGCATCTATGTCAGAAAAGTCGCTTCATACAAGCTTCTTTGGCCTGATGAACCAAGTGGCAGAATGCTCAGAGCGTTGACCACGCTCAACCCATGTTGGGTAACATACGAAGACCTCATTAATACGCTTAAACGATGTCACAGGAGCACTACCCAACTAAAACTAACTCTAAACCGGCTAACCTCACTCAATGAACTAAATGGCTGGCGACCTCAAATACAACAGATCGTGAGCCAACTTGGCTGTCATCTTGATCATATTTAGGATGTATAGGAGACAGCAAAAAACAAATTAGAGCGAAAGGGCTAATCATTTGTTAAGTGAGTCGTACTAACTCAGACGTGATCTGACAGTTACCCGATTTTCAATCGGTGTTTTGTACGCTTAGCTCTGAGCTAGCTCAAATGAAGTCATTTGCCAGCTTCGAGAGAGGCTTGCAACTGTACTAAGCGCCCTTGAAGCACAGCTTTCTCCTCCGCAATCTCTTTATTTTCTGCTTCAAGGTGATCTGCATATTCGCGAATCTTGCGAAGGTCTGTCTCGAAACTTTCTAAAGTCACGCTTTTACGTGCTAACTGTTCTTTCAGACCCCGAACTTCAACAGCTAATTGACTGATATTTCGTTCGGATTCGACAATCTCTTTGTCTTTAATGCTACAGTCCGATTCGAGTTTTTTTATCGTTGAGCTGAAGGACTCCAGCCTATGTCTGAGCTCCTGATTTTCATAAGCGACCTTCTCGGCTTGCTCTTGCGCAGTCTCATATCGAACTCTATAGCCTGCCTTTTCATTCTGGGAATGTGTCAACTGCTCAGTCAGGCTTTCTGCTTGAGATTGCAACTGCCTTAGCTGAGACTGAAATTGGTCTCTTTCAAGCCGGCGGTCCTCTGCCGTTCTCTGCTGATAATGCTCAAAATGATCACGCACGGCTCTGTTTTCACCTTTTAGTTCAGAAACTGTTTCTTTTAGTTCCTGCACGCGGGTTTGCAACGCATTACGTTCTGACTCGGTCACAGCGAAGCGTGATTCTAGGCCGTTAAGCTCACCATTTAACTTCCGAGAATTAGCTTCAAGATCAGTAACTTGCTGATTTAAGATTCGTTCTCGACCCAAGGTTTCAGACAATTCTTTTTGGGTGTCAGCGAGTGTGTGCTCAAGCGTCTGAAGTTGAGACTGATAGTCCTGCTTCGCCTGCTCAACCGCTTCTTCTGATGCTTTCTGGATACGGTCGCGCAAGGATTTCACGGCGCTGATGAGGTCTGAAGGCAAGCCTGCATCAGACTCGTTCAACGCCGCATTGTTTCGCCACTGCTTCAATAGAGGTGCGATGGTGCTTTTACTACCAGTTCCGAGTTGCTCTCGAACGCGATCAATAGTGGGCTCGCTGCCTCGTGCCTTAACAGCTTCGGCAGCTCGACTGATGTCACAGTAAGTCACCCCGGGTCGAGCCATTGCGTTTACCTGCGAGAATTTAATACTGTATTACGTATTTTGAAATATGGACCAGCGGGGGCATTTGAACGAAAACCTACGGTTTTGAGTCCCGCGACCACATCGTAACCGCAGGTTTTCGTCCAATAGCCTCTATCCACGTAATTTAGAGGTCCGGCCGGTAAAACGTCCAAATTTAGCCACTTTGAACGTAACCATTTGATTCTATTGGTAATATTAAAATTACGCGCAATTACGCATGGTATGTGTAATCACAACGAGCCCTGTAATTGCTTGAACTGCCCTTGGATCATCGCCTTTTCCTGAAGTATTACCTTGTTCTCGTTAGTCAGAAATGCAATCTTGTCCTGGCTGGCTTTTAGTTCGGCTTTGGTGGTCTCCAATGCTTGGGATAACACAGCCACTTGCTTATCGACATCCGCTTTCTGAGTGGTGATCACTGCGACGTTTTCCACCAATTGTTCATTTTTATGTTGGAAATCTCGATACTTCGTCACGGCATCTTCAAGATCGCGTTTCAGATCCTGGACATCTTCTATTTTTCCCTTTAGTTCCCTGTTTAGCGTTGAGTTGGCCTGTTCAAGTTTGCCGACGTTACTTTGTAACTGTGCATTGGCTTCAGATAATTCGGACGCTTTGGACTCGGCCTGAGTGAGTCGATGTTGCAGATCCCGAACCTGGTCTTTTAATCCCTGAGTAACTGTACGAAACTGTTCGCGCTCCTGCTGACGGTCTTCCGCTGTGCGCTGCTGATAGTGTTCAAAGTGTTCTCGAATATCCTTGTTTTCCTGCTTGAGTTCAGCAACATTTCCCCTCAGTTCAGTAGTCCTCGCAATCGCTTCGTCTCGTTGGGACTCGGCTTTAACCAGGCTGATACGCGCATCTTCCAGAGACTTTTCTGCCTCACCTTTTTCCTTGTTTTGCCGCTCAATCTGGTTTTCAAGATCTTGTTGTCGAGCAGTAAGCTGCACGATGGTGTTTTTGGCATCGGTCAACTCTTTTCGAAGCTCTTGATTGAAACCTTCAAATTCCTGACGGGCCTGCTCGATACGATGGTCGGCTATTTGTTGCACCCGCTCATGCAGTGACTTTACCACTTCGATCAAGTCGTTCGGTAGCCCGCCGATATCGGCGGCCTCCCCATTGGCCGATCGCCAACGCTTGAGCAATGGTGCGATGGTGCTTTTGCTGCCGGTGCCGAGATGTTCACGCACCCTGTCTACAGTTGGTTCTTGGCGCTGACTTTTGATGGCCTCAGCGGCTTTGGCAACGTCGTGGTAAGTAACACCGGCACGGGCCACGGTGAATTCCTCTCAGATTATTTAATAGCGTATTATGTAACACGTAATATAACATTATATTGATGTCTTTCAAGCGCACTTGAATTTCAATTTTTAACCGCTGATAATGACTATTATCGTAGGTTATGGCGATCAGACAGAAATTTTACACTTGTAACGCCGGTACATAGCCGCCTGTTGGGCGACGCCAGTAGGAATCCGATTCATGAACAATAAACCGCCCAAATTGGCCGCTGACCTATCGTTACGTAATACGGAGCCAGGTCAGATTGCCTCCCATGGCTCCGAAGCACTGCGTCATTACCTCCAGGCAGCCACCTCCGACAACACCCGCAAGGCGTATCGATCGGCCATCAGGCAGTTTGAAAAATGGGGTGGGCGTCTGCCGACAGATCGGGATACGGTGGTTCGCTACCTGTTAGCCCGCGCGGAGTCGCTTAACTCTCGAACCCTGGATCTCCATCTGACGGCTATCGGGCAATGGCACTACTACCAGGGCATCGTAGACCCCGTGAAAGATCCCCTGGTTCGCAAAACGATGGAAGGCATTCGACGCACCCATGGCCAGCCCAAACGTAAAGCCAAGGCACTGCGTCTGGAGCACATTGCTCAGATGGTGAATTACCTGAGGCACCTGCCCGACAGCAAAAAGAAGCATCGGGATATGGCGATGCTGTTAACCGGTTTTTTCGGGGCCTTTCGCCGCAGCGAACTGGTTGCCATCCAAGTCAGCGATCTGCTGTGGGAGCCTGAAGGTCTGATCATCCGGTTACCTCGCTCCAAAACGGACCAGCAAGCAACAGGTCTGGCGCGTGCGCTGCCCTTTGGAGCAGCATCCAGTTGTTGTCCTGCCAAGGCTGTAAAAATTTGGCTGGAAAGCGCAGACATCGCGAGTGGTCCGCTTTTCCGGCCGGTAAATCGTTGGGATCAGGTTCAGGAAAAACACCTGAATCCGGGCGCTATCAATGATCTCCTGAAAGCGCTGGGCGACGCTTGCCGGTTCGACTTTGTGCCTGATCTGAGTAGCCACAGTATTCGGCGTGGTTTATCCACTTCGGCGGCACGGGAACGGGTCGATTTTGAGCTGATCAAGAAACAAGGTGGTTGGAAAAATGACGCCACGGTTTGGGAATATATTGAGGAAGGCCAGCAGCTTTCGAACAATGCTTCGTTGGTATTGATGGAAAAGCTGGACGTTCTGATTGATAAGGATGGATAGAAAGAACTGTATGACAAGTGCTTGACTTGGAGTCAACTCCAAGTAGTAGGATGATCCATAAATATCAATCATCCGAGGATATGATCGTGATAATGAAAGCACAGGGTCCGCTAATTGGCGTCTTCTTGGCTATGGTCATCGTTTATCCGGAGTGCGCATCCGCTCATGATCCTGTATTCGGCGTTGGACCACACGTATTGTATAAGGACGGTTTCGAAGTCCATCTGGGGGCTCATCAGGAAAAATCCGATGATCGTCATACTGATGCTGAATTCGAGTTCAAGTATGGCATTACCGGCGACTGGGTCGCTGGTATCGGCACTTCCTACCAGACCATAAGTGGGCACGACGCCAACGAGAGCGGACGTGGACCGTCGAGCTTTTCAACCAAATACCGATTCTGGCGACACGATACCTTCGGCGCTCAGGAGTCGGCGGCGGTTTTCGGCAAAGTGATCTTCGATGATGGTGACAGCGGCCACGGCGCAGAGCCGGACGGCAATGACTACCTGTTGGGGTTGGCCTATGGCTTTGAGGGGCGAAAATGGTATCGCTGGGCGTCCGTCCGCCATCGGATCAATGCGGAAACCACAACCGGCCTAACGCGACCGGGCGTCTGGTTAGTGGATCTGGTGGGCGGCGTTCGTTTTTCACCCACGGAATATCATGAACCTGACTGGGTATGGATGCTGGAATTAAATGGTGAGTTGATTGAAAACGTCACACAAAGTGTGGGAAGTGCGGAAAAGCAACTGGGTGGCAATCAGTGGTTTCTGTCACCCGGTTTGATGTGGACCCATCGGAATTTTGCCTTAAAGGCAGGCGTACAACTGCTCGTGATCGATGATCTGTCGGCCGGTCAGGAGCAAGACGATTACCGTGCCAAAATTGAGCTGGAATGGCACCTGTAAAAAGACAACAGTTTTAGGAGTTTAACCATGAGACAGTGCATATTTATGGCAGCATTAATGATGCTTTCATTCATGGCGCAAGCGGCTGACCGACACTATGAGCTGCATGTTGATGGCATGGCCTGTCCGTATTGCGCTTATGGGATCGAAAAGAAAATCAAAGCGCTCGATGGCGTAGATACGTCCAGTGTGGAAATCAAATTGAACGATGGGCTAGTGATCTTTGAGGCTGACACGCCGGAACCCATGGATCAAGCATCTCTTAAAACCTTGATCAACGATTCCGGTTTTACCTTACGCCAATTTCAGGTGCAACCCATAAATCCCAAACAAGAGTGATTACAGTGATTCTATTTCGATGAACACAGAGCAAATGAAAACGGACACCTCTTTATTCAGCGGCCTGGGACTTGCCATTATCGGTACCACCTGTTGCGCACTGCCGATTGTATTGGTCGCGCTTGGGCTCGGAAGCGCTGTGGCTTCGATGGTTGCCGTAATGCCGTGGTTAACGACATTGTCGCAGTATAAAGTCATCACTTTTTCATTAACTGCTGTTGTATTGATTTATAGCTACTGGCGATTGCATCGGATCAAGGTCTGCTCTCTGGCGGACAAAAGCCGCTTGCGATGGCAAAAGGCAATATTGTGGGCGAGCACCGTGATACTTCTGCTTTCCCTTTTTGCGGCATACGCCTTGTTGCCGGTCACTGTGTGGTGGGAAAGTCTGTCATGAGCGTAGAAACGGAAAGCCAATCGGTCTTAGTGGAAGTATTGTCGGCTTCCGGATGCGGTCGTTGTCAAAAGATCAAAGCGCTGGCAAAAGCGGTGATCGCCGAATTGAGCGACGACCGGGTGCGCTATCAAGAGATCAATGTCGTCGATGACATCGATTATGCAGTCAGTCTCGGAGTAATGAGTACACCCGCTATCGCATTAGACGGTGTACTGGTGTTTGCGGCACCACCTTCAAAGGCAAAGCTGCGTCAGGCTATTCTTGATCGATTGGGAGGGCATCCAACCGATCAAGGTAAAGCGCACTGATGGATACCACAGCCTGGATGCAAATGGGCGGAGTTGCCGGTTTAGGCGCGGCCTTATTGGCTGGTTTTCTGTTCAGCTTTACGCCGGTGGCTTTCGCCTCCATTCCTGTTGTACTGGCCTACGTCACTCGCGCACGCGCTTTCCGCGAGGCTTATGGCCTGGCCTTTGCCGCCGGGCTCATACTCACCCATGTGGTGTTAGGTATCGGTGCAGCGCTAGGTGGTGCCTGGGCGCAATCGCTCCTCAGTCGGCAATGGGGCGTCATTCTCGGGCCGGTTTTGATCTTGCTGGGGTTGCTCTGGACGGGTTGGTTGAAAATTCCATTGCCCTGGTTGCCATTGCGGGGAAAACGAGCGGCGACGCTCTGGGGCGCTTTCTTATTGGGTATGCCGTTTACGGTCGGGATCTGTCCGGTCTGTTCGCCGGGGTTATGGATCGGACTCGGTGTGAGTGCCTCGATCGGTTCGGTCATGTATGGTGGTTTGCTGATGTTGGCGTTTGCTCTCGGGCGGGTGATCCCGTTTGCCGTGGGTGCTGTCAGCATCGGCTGGTTGGAAAACCTGAAAACCATCGAGCGTTGGCGTCGTGGTTTTGAGATTGCTGGTGGCATCACCTTAATGACCGTTGGGGTTTACCTGCTCAATGAATACTATTTTTGGTTTTAGATCATGATGCGAATTGGTGAAGTGGTCGCAACATTGGATATCAGTGCTGATACCCTGCGTTATTACGAAAAAATCAAACTGGTGCCCAAAGTACATCGCAATGATGCCGGAGTCCGGCTGTATTCCGATAAAGATCTCTCACGACTGCGTTTTATCAGGCGGGCGCAAAAGATGGGCTTCAGTCTGGACGAAATCAAACAGCTACTCCAGTTTCGGGAAAACCCGCAAAAAGCCAAGCCCAAAGTCCGGGAACTGGCGCATCACAAGCTGGAAGACATTCAACATCACTTGGAGGAATTGACCGTACTGAGAGACGAGCTACGGCTGCTTACGAATCTATGTAGTGAAAGTACATCAGGTTGCCCAATTCTAGAGGAACTTGATGATGAACAAGACTCATAAAACGTGGCAATAATCTTTCCAAACCGAAGGCCCTGGTCTGGTCGCGTCGCTATGTCGGCGGGCATTGGTGCATTCGTCGGAATTTCAGGCGACAATAAGCCCCACAAGCATTGGGCGCATCAATTGGTTGTTGCGCTTAATGGGGAAGTCGAAGTCGTTGCCGGTGGTGCGCGCTATCGAGATACTGGTTTATGGATTCCAGCAGGAGAACTTCATCAACTTGGGCATGCTGAGGTGGTGAGTCTGTATGTTGATCCCATTCATCAGATCTGTTCTGCACTGTTAGCTTCATTCCCGTATAGCGAAAAATCAGTGAGCCCCATAGGCAAGAATATGGCCACCGAGCTGGTACAATGCGTGTCCAAAACCGACAACCTTCAATGCGCATTGCAGACATTTCAAGCGCTGTATCATCATTATCCAATGCAAAATACAGACAACCGACTGAATCGCATCCTGTCCAGATTGAAGCAAGACGTCACCAGCGGCACCAATACACCTCTCAGTCAATTAGCAGAATTGGTTTGCCTGTCACCTAGCCGTTTTTCTCATTGGTTTTCCGAGCAAACCGGTCTGCCTTTGCGTAGCTATAAGAAGTGGTTAAAGCTGTTGGTTGGCTTTGAACTTTCCCGTCAAATGCCACTGGCGGATGCAGCCATCACAGCTGGATTTTCCGATCAAGCCCATTTCTGTCGCACCATCACGCAAGCCTTTGGGGTCAGCTCGACCACCATCATTAAACTGCTGTCCGAAGAATAGCTGTTTCGTTCAAGGCTTATTTCACGAGCAATGACAAAATAGTCCTATCGACGTGACACATGAGATATTAGACCGATGCAAAGAGTGCTTGAGTTAATGGTACGCTCCCTTTATCTGCCAGTATTTCTTTTGGTTGGCAACGGCGTGGCCGTATTCTGGATCAGTGAAGGGCTTCCCAAAGTCTGGCTGATCGTCTGGATGTTTGTATTCATCGGGCTTTCATTTCTGGCAGAGAAGTTAGTGCCCTACGATGTGGTATTCAATCGTCCGGTGGGAGATAGGGCCAGGGATATTTGTCATGCAATCATCAACGAGTCGTTAACTGTGGTGGGGCTCTGGATCTTGCCGGTGATCAGTGGATCAGTAACCGTGATATCCTTTTGGCCGAATGATTGGCCTTTGGCATTACAACTCGTCCTGGCCATATTCATTGCGGATGTCGGAATTTCGCTGGCACACTATGCCAGTCACCGAATGCGCTTTTTGTGGAAATTACATGCGGTACACCATAGCGTTAAGCGGATGTATGGGTTTAATGGCTTGATGAAGCACCCACTGCATCAGCTCATCGAAACCACCGCAGGCGTGACACCGCTACTCTTGATTGGGGCGTCATCCGAGGTCATGGCACTGCTCGCAGTTGCCGTTGTCTTGCAACTGCTGCTGCAACATTCCAATGTAGCCTACTACGTGGGTCCGCTGAAGTTCATACTGGCCATTAATGGGGTACATCGATTCCACCATTTGAACACCGCTGAAGAAGGAGATGTCAATTTTGGGCTCTTTACAACGTTAACCGATCACTTGTTGGGGACCTGGCACTACGATAACCGGTCGATAGGATCAAGAGATCTAGGGATTTCATCAGATCCAGATTACCCGGTTAATTATTTACCCCAACTTGTGCAGCCGTTTCGATATAAGCAATAAAGTCAAGCTCCTAGCGCCTCTGATAGCTCTCGATTTAACGGTGCTACACCGTACCGACAGCAGCTTGGGGCAAACGGATAGTGAAAGTGGTTACTCCGTGGAAAGAAGAGACATCAATCCGACCGCCGTGTGCTTCCACAATGGACTTAACGATTGCCAGCCCTAATCCAGCTCCTTCGCTTTGACGCTGGCGTGACGGATCAACCCGATAGAATCGGTCGAAAATTCTAGGCTGGTGTTCGTCGGGAATTTCCGGCCCTACATTCTGCACGCTAAGTAAAACCTGACCATCGTCCGACTGCTCTAAGCGAACTTTCACGCTTTCTCCTAAAGGAGAGTGGCGTAATGCGTTGGATAACAGATTCGAAAGAGCCCGCCGAAGCATGGCGCGGTCACCCATTATCCTGGGGGCCTGTCCCTCAATTTCTAACCGGACCTGCTTTTCTTCCGCCAGCGCTTCGAAAAACTCAAATAGCTCGCGTACTTCCTGGTTCATATCAAGTGGCTCCCGTATTGGTTTTAGCAATCCATGTTCACTCTGTGCCAACCAAAGCATATCGTTAACCATCTTGGTCAAACGGTCCAACTCTTCCAGATTTGAGTAGTGCAACTCGCGGTATTCATCCAGACTGCGAGACTTGCCTAATACAACTTGGGTCTGGGTGACGATATTGGTTATCGGCGTGCGCAACTCATGGGCGATGTCCGCGGAGAAATGGGTGAGTCGAACGAAGCTGTCCTCCAAGCGGCCGATCATGTCGTTGAATGAGGTGACAAGCTGTTGCAATTCTCTGGGTACACCGTCGGGCTCAAGGCGAACATGAAGGCGGTCAGCCTGTATCTCTCGCATAGTTCCGCTCAGCCCACGCAGTGGCGCATGCCCCTGATGCACGCCATACCAGGTTGCCAACAGCGTGACCGTACCTGCGAGTATCATTATGAGCCACAGACTTCGGCGAAAATTCTTGAGAAACTGGATATGAGCATCCATGTCTATGGCAGCGACGATGATGTATTCGAAGCCACCAACTTGGGTTTGGGTGATGACTCCCCGGTAGGTTTTTCCTTCAGCCTGCCATTGATATTGGTTACTAACTTGAATGCGAGAAACCGGAGCAAATCTACCAATGGGCGTTAAATAATCATCAGTTGATGGTCCATAGATCAGCCGTTGTTCCTTATCCCATACCTGGAAATAGACACCGTGATGACCTGATACTGCGTGCGACAACGCCTCATCCAAGCGTGAAGAACCGTCACTCGTTTTGCGCAAAGCACGGTCCACTGCCCTTGTCATGACCTCCAGCTCGTCAGCATCCTGTTCGGCGAAATGGTGCTCGACCGCACTATTCACCAGATAGCCGATCCCAAGAAGGCTAAGGCCAATGGCTAGGGCCACAAAGGTCATCACCCGGGTGGTGAGGGATAGCGGACGTTTTCCTAGACGACTAGTCATGCTCGTCGTCCAGTTCCAGCTTGTATCCCATTCCTCTGACCGTATGGATCAATTTAGTTTCAAAATCATCATCAATCTTGGCTCGCAGGCGACGGATCGCAACATCGATCACATTGGTGTCTGAGTCAAAATTCATATCCCACACTTGCGACGCAATCAGGGATCGTGGCAGGACCTCGCCCTGACGGCGGACTAACAGCTCCAGTAGGCAAAACTCCTTGTGGCTTAGGTTAATTTTACGGCCCGCACGCATGGCTCGATGTCGCGGCAAATCCAGAATGAGATCGGCGACGCGCATCTGATCCGTCATCACTGGTACTGAACTGCGACGTAACAGCGTCCGAACTCGGGCCAAGAGTTCGGCAAAGGCAAAGGGCTTCACCAGGTAATCGTCGGCCCCTAATTCAAGACCTTTTACACGATCATCGATGCTGTCGCGGGCAGTCAGAAAAAGTACTGGCGTTTGACGCCCCGCTTCACGGATGGACTGTACAATGCGCCAGCCATCCACATCCGGCAGCATGACATCCAGTACCAACAGATCAAACGTTTCCGTCATCGCCAAATGATGACCATCGAGGCCAGTGCGCGCCAATGTGACCATAAATCCAGCCTCGGACAGGCCCTGATGTAGATAGTCCCCAGTCTTGATTTCGTCTTCGACCACCAATAACCGCATCGTTGTCCTACTCCGTCGTTTCAGAATGGGTTTGTAAACAGCCTAAACTTAGCTAACCCACAGTAAGATGACGCCTAGATTACAACTTTGTCATTTTGGAGTCATGCGGGTGTCAGGCACCACTGGCTAGTATGCGGAACCAAGATATGGAACAACCAACACATCCCTAACAAGAGATTTAGCAATGACTTCATGGTTTCACCAACCCAAACAGTCCTGGCCGCTCAGTCGCCGCCGATTTGTGCAAGGCCTGGCAGCCGGTGGCGTACTGGCCGCTACGCCGTCCTGGTTGCAGGCTGCTGTAAAAAGCGCAACTACTCTCGGCTCAGCGCCCGTGCTTAGCGGTCGTGAAATTGACCTGGTCATCGCTGAGACACCGGTCAATTTTACCGGTGTCTCACGGATGGCCACGACCATCAATGGATCAATCCCGGCCCCAACGCTGCGCTTGCGCGAAGGTGATGAGGTCACAATCCGCGTGACAAATCGCCTGCCTGTGGCTACCTCGATACACTGGCACGGCATCCTGTTGCCTTATCAGATGGATGGTGTGCCCGGCATCAGCTTCAAAGGTATCGCACCCGGCGAAACCTTTACCTATCGCTTTACACTGCGCCAGAGCGGCACCTATTGGTATCACAGCCATTCCGGCTTTCAGGAAATGACGGGGATGTACGGCGCTTTGATCATCGAGCCCCGAGCTGGTGAAAGACATCACACCGATCAAGATCACGTGGTGCAGCTTTCCGACTGGACGGATGAAGACCCGATGCATGCCTTCAGCAAGCTGAAAATGCAGAGTGATATCTACAACTTCAGCCAGCCTACGTTTTTTGATTTTACCCGTGATGTATCGAACATGGGTCTTCAAGCAGCATTGGATAAGCGTCAGATGTGGAATCAGATGCGCATGAACCCCACCGACCTTGCCGATCTGTCGGCAGCTACGTTCACGTATTTAACGAATGGCACTGCTCCTGCTAGCAATTGGACGGGGCTGTTTAACAAAGGAGACCGAGTAACTGCGTTTTATCAATGCTGCCAGTAACAGCTTTTTTGACGTGCGCATTCCCGGCTTAAAAATGACCGTCATCCAATCGGATGGCCAGGATGTTGAGCCAGTAAACATCGATGAATTCCGTTTTGGCCCAGGTGAAACTTACGATGTGCTAGTAGAACCTAAAGACGATGCTTATACCCTATTTGCACAAAGCATGGAGCGCAGCGGCTATGCTCTAGGCACACTGGCCACTCGCCAAGGCTTGTCGGCTCCCATACCAGCACTTGATCCGGTGGAATGGCTGACCATGACCGACATGATGGGCGCCATGAGTCACCAGGGAATGAACCAAAAAGGTATGGATCACAGTGCGATGAGCATGGGTAACATGGATATGGGCGGCATGGATCACTCTAACAAGCATGGTGGTATGGCAATGGATCACAGCCAGCACAGCGGCCAAAGTATGTCGGGCCTGAACCAGGCCACACGCAGCCCTCTCGCCAAGCCCTCGTCTACCGTGCGTCACGCACGCACGGAGTATGGCCCATCTGTCGATCAACGCGTCAATACACCCCGTACTACTTTGGATGATCCTGGCATAGGCCTTCGAGATCTAAGCGAAAAAGGACTCCGGCCACAGGGCCACCGCGTATTAACTCTTGCAGATTTGAAATCCATTGACGGCGTTTTGGATGACCAGCGCGAACCAGTGAGGGAACTCGAACTCCACCTCACCGGTAATATGGAACGTTACAGCTGGTCGTTTGATGGGCTCGAATTTGGCAAAAGTACGCCGGTATCATTGCGCCATAATGAACGGGTCAGAATCATCCTGCAAAACGACACCATGATGACTCACCCCATGCATTTGCACGGTATGTGGAGCGAACTGGAAACCGATCAGGGCGAACTTCG
>PZPK01000035.1 GCA_006212045.1 Oleiphilus sp.
TGGATGTCGCATCATCCACGCTAAATCGTATTTTAAAGGGACAAAGCGGCATTACGCCTGAGATGGCGTTGCGACTTTCAAAAGCTGTAGGCCGTACTCCTGAGAGTTGGCTTGCAATGCAAGATAACTACGATCTTTGGCAAGCGAAACAAAGCACTAATCTGGGTAATGTCCAAGCAGTTTCTTTTGAGGCTGCGTAGTCACGAATCAATGACTCTGACCCGAATGGCAATATTGGGCGCCTATTGCGTAGGGTAGTACTTGCAGTTTTACAACAGTGAACGCAATCATCGGACTCTCGGAAAGAGGTCTAACAAGGATTATATTGAAGAAACCAATTGGTAGGAAACCACTCAATCAAATAAGAGAGAAGTCGCTTAAGCGACTGTCCAAAATAGAGGGATTACAAGTAGCCTATGAATAAAGATCAGAAAATTTATCAGGACGTAGCAAGCTTGTTGTACGAGCACTTTAAAGAGGAGTATAACAACATTCATTTTTTGATGTATCTGGGTCAAGGGTTCGTAGACACTACATTCTTTTATCTGTCTGATTCAAACAACGTGCCCGGACTTAATTGGGAGTTTGACGAACGTCGATGGCAGATCCAAGTTAAGATGACGGAACTCAGGCAAATCTATATTGAAAACGGCTGGGGTGAGTGGAATGTTGTCCATTGTAGTTTTGATCCAATTACGCCCGATATTGAGTTTGACTTCGAACAAAACAAGGCCCTTCGTGAAGGCAGTATTGCTTTCCACGAATACTTTAGTCAAAGGTTTAAACAATCTACTTGATAGAAGTCCGGGGCTGGCAGCAGATGACGGGTAAGAGTTTGCAGTCACGCCAAAGAGGACGTGTCCTCCCAATTCAATCTTCAGCGCTAGTCGAAAAATGGCAGTCCGCTTTGTCTATGAAACCAATGCAAACCTAACCAACCCCGCAGGTCTGCATTCGGCCGCATTCCCAAAATGAAATGGCAGCATCGAATGCCTCACCCATGAGGGCACGGGAGATGACAGAAACCGTATCCCGGGACGAGGGCAGTGCTCATCCCGAGGTGTGTTTCCTGGCTATTCTTCTCCCACGTATTCCACGCTGTCAAAACCCTGTTCGCCATCTTGCAGGGCGGGGGCGTCACCCAAATCTTTGGTATTGAGCGTTTGAAGAACGGATACGCCTGAGTCGATCTGTTCAGACAGGGGATTGATGGAGACGGCGTTGTATTTTTCGAGTTCCGCCTTGAGTGATGCGATTTCTGTTTTTGCCTGTTCACGACCCGTCAGCACGTTCTGCAGGGCTGTTTTTACAGCCATGCTAGACCGCTCAAGTGACTGGGGTGGCAGCTCTCCTGCTTCCAGCAGGTCCTGAAAGCTTTGAAGCCTTTTGACTTGTGCCAGTACATAGGCTTCGCTGCCGGGACTGTCCAAGTTCATTATTTTCTTCGACTCGATGCCAACCTCATGGGCAACCTTGGCAAGCAGCAGAGACATCTTGCCGGCCTTTTCGATGCCCTTTCGATCCCGGTAGTTGTCCTGAATGTATTGTTCGGTCGAATCAATTTTATACTTGGCATTAAAGTAGCTGGCGGGAGCGTAGCGCTCAGCATCATTTTCTTCAGCCTGCAGTAACACCTTTTTCGCTTCACTTAAGTGGATGTCTGTCAGCGCAGCGATTTCCAGCTCATACATTCTGGCACGCAAAGGTTTCTGCTTGTTGAGAGCAACGTCCGGTTCGCCTTCCTCGATGATTTTGATCAGTTTGGAAAATTCAAACAGGACTTCTCCGTAAGCTTCCGGATAGCGTTCCGGTACCTCAAGTTTCTGGAGCAATCGTTTGTGTGCGATGGCTTCTTTCAGGTAGACCTGAACGTCTGACTTATTGGTGAATCCTTTTTTCAGGAATTCGATGGCTGAGATGGCGGCTTCAATGGCAGCGTTAGGTTCGCCGGCTTTGGGTTTTACCAGCAGAGTTTTAGCGAGCGCCAGATTCTGTTCGGCCTGGGTAAGATGCAAGGGGGAAAAGAAACGCAGATTTTCCTTTTCTGCACGAATCATTTCTTCGTCGGCGACGGCTATCGCTTCCTGCGGTGTGACGACCCTTTTCTCGGCTTTCTTTGCCGCGACGGATTCAATCACTTTGGTCGCCGCGACCTGTTGGTTGGCGCATGCCGCAAGAATCAGGCAACAACAGATGACGAACGGTTTGACGATAGAAACGCTTAGATTGAAAGGCATTGTAAGGATGTCCCTTATCCATGATTATTTGCGCGTTATTATGTCAAACCAGAGTGGAGTCTGGATAGTAGACCTCTTCTCACTTTGCACAATTCAGAGCAGGGTGGCTGCCTAGTCTGAGTAGAAAGGGTTGACCGGCCCGTAGCCAGTTCCGATCATTACATTCCTGTTGGCCTGAATTGCCTTCTGTAAGTGTGCAATGGCCTCATCTACGGCGCGGGGAAGGGGCAGTCCCTGACAGAGTTTGGCCGCGATGGCCGATGATAGCGTGCAACCCGTACCATGCGTATTGCGAGTACTAATCTTCTCATGACGATAGCGATGGGTTTCCGTAGGCGTGTGCAACAGGTCGGTCAGCATTTGCGCTTCCAGATGTCCTCCCTTGATCAATACATTGGCTGCACCCATTTTCAGCAGTTTCTCAGCTTGCTGCTCCATTTGCTCGGTACTGGTTGCCTCGGGGCAGTCCAGCAATTGCGCGGCTTCCGCTAAGTTTGGTGTTGTGAGAAAGGCCATCGGGATTAGGGTCTGGCGATAAAACTGCAGCAGCTGTTGCGCTTCAAAGGTATCTGACTTGGCTTGCCCATCCAGATCTTTCCCGGCCACCAGCGAATGACCGCTGGTACTGACCAATACCGGGTCCAGGATCACCGGAATCGCGGGCTGTGCCCTGAGAAAGTCGGCAACGCATTCAGCAATTGCCAGATGACCGAGCATTCCGATTTTGATCGCCTGAATATTGAAATCTTCTGCAATGCTGTCGAGCTGAGCTTTGACCAGGGCCGGTTCAAGACAGGTCAAAGCCGACACGCCTTGCGTATTCTGGGCCGTTATCGCTGTGATCACACTGGCACAATAAACGCCCAGCGATGCGCATACCTTGATGTCGGCCTGTATACCGGCACCGGCGCCGGAGTCCGATCCGGCAATTGAGAGTACAATGGCTTGTTTCATTGAATGTTTTGGGTCTGCATGGGTTTCTATCATCACTTGAGTTGTAGTTTTTTGCCGTCACGCTATGCTAGCCGGAATGCGTAAGACAGATAATAGATGATGCACGAGTGAACGGAAACAAAACCAGACAATGCTGCTAAGCCATAAACTGTTTTCATTAATCATCTTGTTGGTGATGTGCGCGCAGGCGCATGCACTGAAGCCCGAAGATGTGTTGGGTGACTACTGGAACGACCCGCTGTTTGGCAGTGCGGCGGCCAAACAAACCGTACAGGTGGAGATACTCTACAAATTGCTCTGGCCTAAAACGCAGCGTGTGGCTGCGAACGAGAATATCCGGTTTGTGGTCACCAATAAATCAGACGATCTGCATGTACTGGCCTTCGCAAAGGAGCCTGAAGCGGTGATTGCCGATCACGAATTCGGTCATGCGATTGCGGATGAAGTCTATCATGCCCAGGCTGAGAAAACGCCGGATGCACACCACAGCCACATTGTGTCTTCGGTGGATAAACCGCTGCCGATTGTACTGACGATGGACCGGAATCCCAGGGTGCTCGTGAAACCCTGGGAATTCAAAGAGGTGATTATTCAGTTTGAGGCGCACGAAACCGTGTATCTGTTTTGTGTTCTCGATAATCATCTTCACGAAGGTTATATCAGTGAAATACAGGTGCAGGGCGCCGAATAGCAGGCGTGGCTGCCAACCATTTGAACAGAGATAAACAGAAGGTCAATTTTGCAAACCACAGAGACTCAAACAGCAGCACAATCCGTCACGCCAAGGGACTGCATATTAAGCCCCATTCAATGGCGTGATGATACCTTGCTGTTGCTGGATCAGCGGGTATTGCCCGCCAGCGAGGTATGGCTGGAGTGCCGAAACCCACAGGACGTGATCGACGCCATTCAGAAAATGGTGGTGCGTGGTGCACCGGCGATAGGCATTGCCGCGGCTTACGGTGCTGTGCTGGCGTATCGGGAGCAAGCCTCCAAGGCATCAGTGGGGGCATCCGAAGCATTGCGTACGCAGCTGGATACGTTGGCAGAGGCGCGCCCGACGGCTGTTAATCTTGCCTGGGCAGTGAACGAAGCCCGGACACTGATGCAAAACTATGCATGGGACGTGCTGGGTGATGCCCTGCTGGCGTTGGCCAAGCGTATTCATCAGGATGATCTCGCAGCCAATTTGTTGATGGGTGAGTCTGGCGCCGAAGTTCTGGGGCAGGAGGGAGACACACCTTTTGGTGTATTGACGCATTGCAATACCGGTAGCCTTGCCACAGGTGGCTACGGCACGGCACTCGGGGTGATTCGCAGCGCCTGGTCAAAGGGCTTGATTGATCAGGTGTATGCGGATGAAACACGCCCATGGTTACAGGGCGCACGATTAACCGCATGGGAACTGCAAAAAGACGGGATTCCGGTGGTATTGAATACCGATTCAGCGGCTGCCTGGCTCATGGCAAACGACAGGGTCAGATGGGTCATCGTGGGCGCCGATCGCATTGCCGCCAATGGAGACGTTGCGAACAAGATAGGCACCTACAGTCTGGCGGTTCTTGCCCGGCATCATGGCATTCGTTTCATGGTGGTGGCTCCTGAAAGCACGGTAGACATGTCGCTAATGTCAGGCAAAGGTATCGAGATAGAGCAACGCGCTCAGGAAGAATTGACCAGTCTTGCAGGCCAGCGCATTGCGCCAGAGAATGTAGAGGTGTTCAACCCAGTATTTGATGTGACTCCGGCAGAATTGATCGATGTGATTGTGACTGACAAAGGCTGCATATTTGATCCCGACATCAACAAGATGCAGGCACTATTCGGCCATGCATGAAAACGCTGAAACGCTGGTAAGGGACCGGGTTGTTCGCTGGCTGGAAGACGTGGTGATCGGTTTGAATCTCTGCCCCTTTGCGCGGCAACCCTGGGTGCGTCAGCAGGTGACGATCGAATTGTGTCCAAGTGGAGGCCATGAATCGGTGCTGGAATTCTGTATGACCCAAATGCATCGTCTGAACGGGACACCCGCTGAAGACATTGATTCGATGCTGTTGGTGCTGGCCGAGGGATATGAGGACTTTTCGGATTATCTGGATATCCTGGAAGAACTGAACGCCCTGATCGACCTGTCTGGTTGGCGCGGTCATTTGCAGTTGGCGAGTTTCCATCCCTTGTACCAGTTTGAGGGTACGCAATTGGAAGACCGGGAGAACTATACCAATCGCGCGCCTTATCCCATCGTGCATGTGCTAAGGGAGGACAGCGTCGAACGCGCCCGGGCACTGCATCCGGACACAGAAGGCATCCCGGAGGATAATATCCGCCGACTGGAAAACCTTTCTGAAACCGATTTCAGACGACTATTCACTGGGGGTAAGGATTGTTAGGGCCTTTCTAACGAGAGAAGCAGATGGGCGAGATCCTAAGCTCTGATTTCGTCAGCGTCTTCGATCGATACTCGGTTTCGCCCCTGCTCTTTGGACTGGTAAAGCGCAGCATCGGCTCGGGCGACCCATTCTTCTACGCTGTCTTTAGCGCGCGTCGCCGAAATTCCGATGGAGAGGGAGATATCATATTCCGAAAAATTCTGTGATTCGATATCCTGGCGCAAGCGCTCTGCAACCTGTGCGGCCTGCTGCAGTTTTGCGCCATTGGCGATGATGACGAATTCATCGCCGCCCAAACGAAACAGATGATCATCCTGTCGAAGATTACCCTGTACACACCTGACGACACCCTGTAGTACCGAATCTCCCAGAGAGTGCCCATATTTGTCATTGACCTGTTTGAAATGATCGATGTCAATGTAAATCAGACTGGAGACCAGCCGATGGCGTTTGAAGTTCCACATGGCCTGATCGGCATGTATTTCAAAAGCTCTGCGATTTCCGGTGCCTGTAAGCGCATCCTCTTTTGATAGCTGCAGGAGCTGGGAGCGAAAGTGTTCGCTGTTAATGGCCGAAATAAACGAAAACCCGCAGATTAACGATAGCGTTACGATCAGACTGCAGAACAAAAGCAAATCGATCTCGCCAAACAGCAGCACGCCCGCGCTGATGATCAGGACAGCGGCGAATAGCGTTGCCTGCTTAAGGGGAAGAAAAAAGTAAAAGGTTGCCGTCACAACGTACAACCAAAGCATGCCCGTGTAGGGTGCGTAACTGAGTATCAGTAAGGGCCCGGTCAGTGCAATCGCCGCAGCACCATATTTTGCCAGCCGCATCTTGCCCGTGACCTGAATGAAAACACTGACGCTAAACAACAAAACGGCAAGAATAATGTCGAGCAAAGCCAGTTCGAGATTGCCTTCAATATACCTGATGACGGCAAAGGCAAAGATGGCAAAGGCGCCAAGATAGCCCAGGCCGCTGACCAGGTATTTGTTTTCAAAGCTCGAAAGCATAGGCGCCACTCCTTCGCGGCTGATATTGTGCCAGCCTAGCAGGCTTAGAGGTGAGCGTAAGTCTGTAAACCGGCTGGCCGGATGCAACAAGTATAGACCTTCAGAACCGGAATGGTGCTCGATAGTTATGCAATGTGAGAGTCGGGGTGGAGGAGTCGCCAGTTTTCGCTATCTAGCCACCCGCCAGTTTGACGGTATAACCCTTGGCCTGAAGCAGATCCCGAATGTGTTCCCGGTAATCGCCCTGAATTTCAATGGTGCCGTTTTTCACCGCACCACCAACGCCGCATTTTTTCTTCAGTTCCTTGGCCAGTGTTTTCATCTCGGCCGGAGCCAGCAAAAGGCCGTTGACCAACGTAACGCCTTTGCCTTTTCGACCTTTTGTTTCCCGACTGATTCGGACGATGCCATCGCCGGCAGGTATTGATTCCTGTTTGCACTGGCATTGGTCTATGGGGCTTTCGCATTCCGGGCATAGACGCCCATACTCAGTTGAGTAGACCAGTGTGCGCTTTGGAGGCATGTTTTATCCCTTACCTGTGAGTGTGCGGCTCCATTTTAACGCAGCCAGACCAACGATGATATTGGCGGCGCTGGTGGCGGCGTACAGGCCCGGCAAACCGAACTGTTGGTTCAGAATAAAGGCCAGCGGAAGATATACGCCAATCAGGCGCAGAAAGGACATTATCAGAGAAGGCTTCGGATCTCCTGTGCCATTGGCCGCCGATGCGCTGGTCATAATGATGCCCAGGAAAACGTAAGAAACAGGCACCATCCAGAGATACATCGTTGTGGATTCCAGTACCTTGGGGTGGTCGTTGAACAGGCTCGCCAGAGAACTGCCGAACAACAGCAGCAAAGCCGAAGCAGACAGACTCCAGACAAAAATAAAACGGAAACTGATGCGCAGTGCCTGACTCACGCGATCCTGTCGTTGTGCACCCCAATTTTGCCCGACAAAGGGCCCCATAATGGACGAAAGAGCCATGATGATAACGATACATATGGATTCGATGCGCGAGGCGACGGCAAAACCGGCAACGGCTTCCGGTCCATGTACGGCAACAAGCCCGGTTGTAATTGAAATTGAGAAGGGTGCAATCAGGTTGGTGCCGGTCGCTGGCAGGCTGATACGAAGTATCGACCACCAGCTATGTCCGATGTTGGACAGGAATGCTGCCAAACTGACGAACTTGAGTTTAACGGTCAGAAAATACAGCCCAATGACCAGGGCGATGGAGTAGGAAATGACGGTGGCCAGGGCCGCACCCGCCAGTTCCATGCGCGGAAAGCCGAAAAGTCCGAAGATCAGAATGGGATCAAGAATGATGTTTACGATAGCGACACTGATCATGACCACTCCGGGAATACGCGTATTCCCGGAGGCGCGAATAGCGGAGTTGCCCACCATCGGTACTACCACGACAAAACTGCCGAGAAACCAGATGTCCATAAACTGATGGATCAGCGGAAATAATGTTTTTGGTGCCCCCAATAGTGTGAATATCTCGTCCATATAATGATAGCCAAGCATGGCAAAGGTGACGGCAATGCATAAGGCAATCAGGATGGAGTGGGCCGTGTAACTTCGAACCTTGTCGATTTCCTGAGCACCGATGGCCCTTGCTATCACTGAAGATGCGCCAATTCCGACACCAAAAGCGAGGCTCAGCAGGATCGACACAATCGGAATGGTGAAGCCCATTGCAGCCAAGGGTTCTGTGCCTAACTGTCCGACGTAGAAAGTATCGACGATATTCATGGACATGATCGACAGGATGCCCCAGATCATGGGCACCGTCATGTCATACAGGTGTTTGCCGACGTCGCCGGTAGTCAGATCTTTTTTAATCAAAGGCTGGGTGTGACTTTTGTTGGGCAGGTGTTGTGGGCAGCGTAACGGGCAATGGGCACATTGCTGCCTTAGTTATGTTTATCCCGGTCTGAGTTTGGGGCTGTTGACTGCTCATGTGATTTGTTTGTGCGTGGTTCCCGTTGTTTCGACTTGCCGCTGTTGGAAGCGTGCGTGCGCAAGGCTTCAACCGCTTGTTCCTGTTCGGCAATAAAGTGGAGGGACATGTTAAAGGCTTCCCGGGTAAATTCCAGTACTTTGCTGTAGCCCTCGTCCGACAATTGCCTGGCCTGATCCTTTGAGCGAAAAATGTTGATGAATTCCCGTTCCCGTTGATACTGTAACGGAAGCCGTCCGGCGCCCCAGTCGTTCAATAGCTTCCAGGTTTCGGGAGAATAGGCGCGACTGTATTTCAAAATAAAGGGTACAGGGTCATTACGCGCAAGCAGGGCAGACAGCCGTAAGATCAGTTCGAAGGAGAGGGTGGCGGTGCCATTTTCGACGGCTTCAAGAAAGGATTTGTCCTTCAGCTGCAGCGCATCATTGAGTTCTGAAATCGTAAGTCCGGCGACTTCGCGCAGGTCTTTCAGCGACTGGCCTGCGGCAACCATCAATTTGAGCTGGTCCTGCGACTGCATCAGCGCCTTGCCAACCTTGTAGGAGGTGTCGGTTGTTTTCTTGGCGAAACGGAAGGCGCTACTTGTCACGTCGCTAATGCGGTCAAAGATGCCTGTCAGCGTTTCTTCGCTTACCCAGGGCTCAGGAGACTCGTCAGGGTCTGGGCGCCTTCTTTCGCTCTTTTTATGCGCTTTCTGGCTGTCTGACTTTGACGGTTCTTCCGCACGTTTTTGCGACCCGGCCCTGTCTTCAGAGCTGCCGCCAGCGCCTTCATCATCCGTGTCGGGCGACTTGCGCCTTGTCCGCGGGCTTGAGTCTCTATTTTTCTTTGTCGTCACAGCTTGGCCTCTGGCGGCTGGTGCAGCTCAGGCCGCAGATTTTGCGGCAACCTGGGTTTGCAGTTCAATCAAATCCAACAGAACCTCTGCCCCTTCCTTGACGACAAAATCGGGTTCCGGCTCGGTACTGCCTTTGTTCGCCTCGGCTTCGAGATACTCTTCCCAGGCCTCGATATCTTTGAAGGGCTCTTTGCCTTCCAGCTTTCTGCGTTTATTAACGATGTTCAACTGCGCCGCTTCAAACGCTTCATCCTCCAACATACGCTTGGTCTTGTTCAGCGTGACTTTCTTTTTCTTGCGTTGTTCTTCCAGCAGCCCGATCTCTTCCAGAAGTAGTTTGTACTCCGGGTCCTGCTCGAAGCGTTGCTGATGTCGGGTAATCAATTGTTGGGTAAACGGTGACACCGCATTCTGGTTAGTGTAGGCCGCCGCTTCGATTGCATCCCAGGTCAGGGCATGCTCGAGAGAGTCTTCTCCCACTTTTTTCCTGTCCACGGTTTCAGGGATGACGATATCCGGAATAACGCCTTTATGCTGGGTACTCGCGCCCGAGATACGGTAAAACTTGGCCTGCGTAATTTTCAATTGTCCATGGTTCAGGGGACGTACCGACTGAACAGTGCCCTTGCCAAAGGTTTGGGAGCCCATAATGATGCCGCGGCCATAATCCTGAATCGCGCCTGCAAAAATTTCAGAAGCCGAAGCGCTGAGTCGGTCGACGAGCACGATCAGTGGGCCGCCGTATACCAGTTGGGGGTCAGGGTCGGTCATAGTTTCGACTCTGTCATTGGCGCCCCGAATCTGCACTGTCGGACCTTTTTCGATAAACAGTCCTGTGAGTTGGTTGGCTTCATCCAGCGAACCGCCACCATTGCCGCGAAGATCAATGACCAGGCCATCCAGTTCTGTTTCTTCCTGCAGTTCTTTCAGTAATTTAACGACGTCCCGTGTGGTGCTTTTGTAGTTGGGATCACCACTCTGCATCGCACTGAAATCAGCATAGAAGGTAGGAATGGAGATCACGCCGACCGTCTTTTTGGCGCCGTTACGTTCCAGTTCCAGAACGGATTTACTTGCCGCTTGATCTTCCAGCTTAACTTTGTCGCGCACTATTTTAAGCGTCTTGGTGTCGGTATCGAGTGTTGCTTCGGCAGGAATGACTTCCAACCTGACGACAGACTTTTTCGGGCCGCGAATCAGGTCAACGACTTCATCGAGCCGCCAGCCGATGACATTCACCATTTCGCCATCGACACCTTGGGCAACACCAACGATGCGGTCAGCCGCTTTCAGGGTACTTTGTGTTTCAGCGGGACCTCCGGTCACCAGCCGCACGACCTTGGTAAATTCGTTTTCACTTTGCAGCACCGCACCGATACCTTCCAGTGACAGACTCATGTTGATGTTGAAGTTTTCAGAAGTGCGCGGGGAAAAATAGGTTGTGTGCGGGTCATAGACCGTCGTGAATGCATTCATGTAGGCCTGAAAGGCATCCTCACTGCGCGCCTGCAGGCTGCGTTTCAGCTGGTTTCGATAGCGTTTGAGTAACGTGTCCTTGGCTTCTTCGACGGTTTTACCTGCCAGTTTCAGCGACAGTGCAGCACTCTTGATCCGCTTGCGCCAGACATCGTCCAGCTCCTGTTGGCTTTTTGCCCAGGGCTGATCTTTGCGGTCAGCCAGTATGTACTCATCTAGATCAAAGTTAAGCGAATCGAAATGATCTTCAATAAACGCGATTTTTTTGGTCAGGCTTTCGATGTAGCGCTCCTGATAGCGGTTATAGATTTTGAATCCGGGCTCCAATTGCCCTGTCTTCAACGCGCCATGCAGGCGATAGCGATAAGGTTCGAACTCTTCAATGTCGCTGGCCAGAAAGTACAGTTTTTGAGGATCGAGCGAACTGAGGTAATTGTCATAAACCTTGTCCGACAGCGACTTGTCGATGTCCTGCTTGCGATAGTGGCTCAATAACAGGGACCTGGCGATATGAATACTGGCTTCCCGCTGCTCTCGCTCCGGCTTGAGCTCATCGAAGTCCTTGGCCTGTTCCAGCAGCGATTGCAGAAGTGTTTCATCGTCAGGTACGGTGACGGTAAAACCTATTTGTGAGAAAAGCAGAATGGATAACGCGAAAAACATGCGTACTGGTAACATAAAAAACGACCCGAAATGTCTGGATAAGCCTACCGATTGTAGGTGATTGCCTCTGTGGTCTCCATAGCAGAGGCGATTAAGTTTTGTTAAAGCCTTTGGCCTTTTTCTATTATAGGTGTTCAATTGTTAAACTGCCTCCAACTGTGTGGAACAAAGCATATGTTGTTGATCACAAATATTGGGGCTAGTCTTAAGAATTCAAAACTATCGGAAAAGTGGAGCTGTCTTCATGTCGCTACTCGACAATATTCAGAATTATTATGAAACCCTGGTGGTTGAAATGCTTGCAGAGCATTACAAGGGACAGGAGCTGGAACTCGAATTTATGACAGACGTGGTTTGTGTGGCGCTTAACCACCTGCCTCCCAGATATTTCCGTCATGGGGTCGATATGTTGTTTTATACCTCGCCGATTGAGCGCAAAGAGCTGGAGGACAAGGCTCGTGAAGCAGTAACGCAAGCGATAGAATACGTTGAAAAAAACAACCGCTGATCACACCAGCCACGGCGTTCGTTGGGACGTCTGTGTTAACTGCGCCTGTTGCGCAGTCTCTCCAACAGGCTCGACGTGTCCCAGCGTTTTCCACCCATCGCCTGTATATCCGCATAAAACTGGTCGACCAGCGCTGTTACCGGCAATTTAGCCTCGTTGCGGCGCGCCTCTTCGAGACAGATTCCCAGATCCTTTCGCATCCAGTCAACCGCAAAGCCATGTTCGTATTTACCGTCAATCATGGTTTTATGCCGGTTATCCATTTGCCAGGACTGCGCCGCACCTTTCGAGATCACATCAATGACCTGTTGCGCATCCAGTCCGGCCTGTTCTGAAAAGTGGATAGCTTCCGAAAGCCCCTGAACCAAACCGGCAATGGCGATCTGATTACACATTTTGGTAAGTTGTCCGGAACCGGCGCTACCCAGCAGATTGATTGCCTTGGCGTAAACGTCCATCACGGGCTTCGCACGTTCAAAGATTGCCGGTTCACCACCACACATGACAGTCAACTGGCCATTGACGGCCCCTTGCTCACCACCTGAAACAGGCGCATCAATAAAGCCGATACCGCGTGCTTTTGCGGACTGGGCGATTTCTCTCGCGATATCTGCCGAAGCGGTCGTGTGATCGATCAGTATGGTGCCCGGACTGGCATTGGCAATGAGGCCGGCATTGCCGAAGTAGATTTGCCGTAAGTCCCTGTCGTCCCCAATACAGGTCAAGATGATATCCAGATCTTCCGGGAGCGGACCCAGATGAGTGCAGTGTTCGCCCTCGAATTCTTTCAGCCACTGCTGCGCCCTGGTCGCAGTTCGATTGAAAACCCGGGTATGAAATTGCCCGGAAAGGTGCCCTGCCATGTGGTAGCCCATTACGCCAAGGCCAATAAATAATACGCGTTGTACTGGATCTGACATGCCTTGGCCCTTTATGGCGATGATTGCAGTTGTTTGCGAATGGCTTCAATGCGTTCCCGATTGACGCCAAAATCTGCATATCCCAGACGTGAGGCGGAGCGTACCTGCATCAGACCAGTTTCCGGCTGAAACAGAAACTCAACATCATCGACGAAACGCAGCAGGTCACTGGTGTACTCGGCGTAGAGATAGTGTTCAGACCTGACGATTATTTCCGCGTCAGGATCTTTTTCGACCACGGCGGCGAGCACGTTGATCGGGGACCCCAGTCCCGGAATCCAGTCGCCAAGTGCTTCGATATAATGTTCCTCATCGTCCTTACTTGCCTGACTGCTGACGCAATTAGGACTCTCCGGGCAGGCTTCCAATGCCTTGAGAGGGGAGCCCAGATGCGCTGGTCTGGATCCTGTACAGGCGACCAGAGAAAGACAAAGACTCAAAAAAAGAGACACTTTGATGCGGTGCATAAAGGGCATAGGAAATTCCTGCGACATGTGGTTGGAACGGGATGGCGGGTGCAGTCTTATGGTTTGCTGGTGTCTGTACCGGCCGGAAGAGGAAATACTAGAGTAAAGGTTGTGCCCTGTCCAAGGGAGCTATCCACTTTCAGGTCGACCTGATGTTTTTCCATCACCACTTTAACAAAGTTGAGACCCAGTCCTGCACCTTTATCTCCTTGGGTTTCCGATGAGCGTTGCCGGCGGAAGCGGTCAAAGATATGCGCAATTTCTTCACTGGCGATGCCAAAGCCCTGATCCCGAATCAGTACGCTTGCATACTTGCTATCATGTCTTAACTCAACATCCACATGGGTTGTTTCCGGGCTGTACTTGATGGCGTTATTGAGCAGATTAATGATTGCGCGTTCAATCAATTCGGCATTGCCGTTCAGCCAGACCTCGTCTTCGCCGGTAAGATGGATGCTGATCTGTCTTTCTTTCGCCAGGTGAGTGACTGAGTCGATTGCATTTTCCAGTGTACTGAGCAGCTCAAACTCGTAGAAGTCGTTTTCATCGACCTGTTCAGCACGGGTGATCTGCAGGAATTGGTCTGCGAGATTGAGGCTGCGCTGGGTATGGCCTTCGATATCCTGAACCAGTTCCGGTTGCCATTTAATTCGTCCGCTTTTAAGCCCGTTCAGCAGCGCCAGCTGGGAGACTAGGGGCGAGCGCACATCATGGGAAAGAAAATCAATCAATTGATTCTTTTCACGCTGTTGCTGGCGGATCTGGGATATATCCGACATGCTGATCATCATGCCGGCATCGCTATTGTCGTCCACGATAAATGGGAGGCAGTGGACAATTACGTCGCGCTCCAGAAGGCGACATTCGAACTGGCTTTCCTCACCCTCCAGCAGAACCTTTCCGATGGCCAGGTCAAAGCGGTCCGGCTCCGAAAGGCTGTGTGGCAACACTTTGAATATGGAATGATCAACAATCTGGTCACTGCTGGTATTGAGCCAGTTTGAGGTGCAGGTATTACAATACACAACGTTGCCGACCGGATCGCATACCAGAACGGCGCCGGGCATTTCCTCAAAACCTTTGGAGATGAAAGTACGCATGTCCTGCATCGAACTGATGGCATCCCGGATTTGAACGATGCGATTACTGATCTGTTCGTAATAGCGTTTTGGGGTTTCTGTCGGGAGAATATTAAGATCCAGCTTGTCCAGAAAATTCTTGACCCGGCTGCGATGCTTGTCTGTTTCCCAGCCCAGTCCCAGCTTGTAGTGCGACTGTCCTTCTTTGAGTTCAATCCAGCTGGTATGGGCGCTGTGAACCCACCTTGATTCTTCATTAAGTTTAAGCGGTTCCAGCTTGTCTTTGTCATAGGCATGCACGGTCTGGTTATTGAGCTGCATGACGTAATAACTGGGTTTGAGCAAGGCCAGAAGTGACAGGAATATTTTCTCGATATTGCGCTCTCCGAGGGAGCGAAAGCCGAGATCAGGTTCCTGATTCAGACGTTCGATTTCCTGCGAGAAGAAACGATTCAGATGTCGCATGCGCTGCCAGCTCCACAAGGGGTACGCCAGCAGGATGCCGATCAGTGCATTGACCGGGCCAAACCAGGTATGGTCCGTTCTGAGCAGGGTATAGCTGAAGCCGGCAACGATGGCCATCAATATCACGGCAGACGGCATTACGAATCCGGGGCTGAGTCTGGGGAATACCAGAATCGGAATCATGATGAAGGCAAAGGTCAGCAGATAACTCCAGACTGGACCGACATTTCTGATCGCGGTGTTATTCATAATGGCGGCATAGGCATTGGCATGGAACTCGACGCCGGAAAGCGGAGTATTCTGTGAGGTGATCGGTGTCGGAATAATATCTCCCAGGCCGACAGCGCTGGCACCAATCAGAACGACTTTGTCCCTGAATGCTTCCGCGGGAACCTGGTCGGCCATGACGTCCAGATAACTGTAGGAAGGGTAGCTGCCGCGTTGACCGGCAAAAGGGATCAGTCGATATTCCGTTTTCACCGACATATAGGGTGCCTTTACCCGGTCCTCTGCGCTTTTGAGATAACGTATCATCGGGTTGGTTTCTGTGGCCATCGCCATCGACAGCGCTGGCCAGTGTGCGTCGCCTACACCTGAGTTGAGATAAATACCTCGAGCCAGACCATCTTCATCCAGCTCAACATGGACGTGCCCGAGTGATTTAGCGGCACTAATCAGTGGTGGAATCGGCAGAATCTCGGACATGGATGAGCCATAGCTCAAGGGATGAATATGCATGGGCAGAATGACATTCCCCGCAGAGCGCACGGAATCCGCCAGTATGCGGTCATCTTCCGGGTGGGAGGTGTCTCGTTCGGAAAAAATGATATCAAAGGCAATCAGGGAGGCATTGTAACGATTCAGCTTGTCGATCAACTGGGCATGAATGGCGCGGCGCCATGGCCATTGTCCGATGCCGTTGAGACTTTTCTCGTCTATGGCGACAATCACAACATCGGAATCTGTCGGTGTATGCAGCACTTTAATGGCTGCATCATAGGCCATCAAATCCAGACGCTTTGCCGCTTGCGTGTGTACCAGAAAAACGCAAATCAGCAGCAGCGCTAAAGTGAGCAAGGGTTGCTCGTACGGATGAGGGTCGTTGATGTCTCTGGACATTATTGTTTTACGGCCATTCCCTGACAGTCGTCAACCATGTATGAGCATTCTTCTGTCCGGCTACGGTGCTGCATCTTCCGGGATAAACAAAGTCTCACTGGGGCCGAACTCCGATTCAAACAATTCGTTGGGGATGCCTTTAATCCTAGCATAGTAGTTTTTGCCCGGCGTAAGTTTTAGGAAAGCACTGGGTTTTTGTATCGTTTCCTCGCGCAGGATGCGCAAGAAGTTTTTGGAATCGGAAATCTGCAGGATGTAGCCATTGGCCTCGTCAATCGAGTTCCAGAACAGGCCGACCTGGTTGCCAACGTAATTGACGCTGAGGATCCGGGTTTCGTTCATTAGGCCGCGGACACTCAGCTTACGGCTGTCACTGGCGGATTCGACATGATCCGCGCTGAGTCCGATCACGCGCCAGTAGTAAACGCCCGGATCGAGCTGGTTGTTCATGGCCAGCTTGGTTTCGGACTGAAACTGTCCTTCGTAGACAAAGTCCACGAAATCACGGTCAGTAGAGACCTGCAATTTGCTCTTTGTTTCGGGACGTTTCAAGGACCAGCCGAATTCCAGCTCGGATGAGTTCACGATGCTGCTTTGGATCGGCAGCAGCAAAGAGGGTGTGTCACCATCCAACTCAACTGATACCGATGCGACATCATCCATACCTTCGAAACCGTCCTTGTCGATAGCACGCATAGCCACCTGATAATCACCATTGCTGACATGTTCGAGTTCGACTTCAGGTGAGGACAGCTGTTTGCTTTGCAGTACATTGCCTGCAGGTGAGTCAACTCTTAACTCGTATTTGTAGCTTTTCGCACCGGCACTGGGTTCCCAGCTGAGTTTGAAGGGCAGCTCTCCCACCGATTTTGCGCTGAAGCTGCGGGCAGGGGCCTCATAAAGCTTTTTGCTTGTTATGATGGCACTGTTGACGTTCACGCGGGCACCTTCGCCAGCGCCCACCGTTTGGGATCCATGGGCATGGCTGAATTCAACATTGCCTTCCGTCACTTCTATCTGGCTACCGCTGGCATCGGATCTTAGTCTGAATTCCGTACCGCGCACAGCCGCCACCGCTGAAGGTGTCCGGATTTCAAAACGCGAACCTTTTTCCAGTGGTGCCACTTCAGAAATCACGCCGCCTTTCTTGAGGCGAAGTCGGGTGTCGACCATGCCGGTCTCTCCGAAATGTGACATACGATTGAAACTCAGCTGGGTATCACTTTCGACGCGGACGATTGAATTGTCGGCCAGCTTGATCAGGGCGGTCCCGTTGCGACTCATAATTTCAAAGCCCACTTGAATCAGCGTATTGGCCTTCAAGAGCTGGTATTGGGAAAAGCGGTCTTTCTTGATCAATACATTGCCATCGACCGACAGTACTTTGGCGGGTTGGGGCTGGAACTTCAGCCAGGCAATCGGAATTCGAATGATCGAACCTGCCTGCAGACTGTTGACATCATCGATGCGGTTATAACGGACCAGTTCCGGCCAGTCATGATTGGTATTCAGAAAGCGCTTGCTGATGGACTGCATGGAATCGGTCGGGCGAAAGGTGTAATACCAGTCGCCGTTAGATTCTGTCACTTGCGGCTCCGCAGTCACCTGAGGCGCCAATGCCAGCAGAACCAGCAACTGGAGCATCATGTGAAAGCAATGGAAAGTCTGCCTGGTGGAAATAAAGCTCATCGAATCCCGACTGTCACCACATGATGACGCTGTGTTGCAATGATTGAACAGTCAGGGGTAAAAGCCCTGACTCCATTTATTCACTGGTTTTTTCAAGCCTGTAGCCGTGCTGATAAATGGTTTTGATACGAAAACCGTTTTCAGGCTTGATGTCCAGCTTCCTGCGCAGTCGACTGACGTGAGTGTCTACTGTGCGGGTGTTAATGTCTGAGGAAATACCCCAGACCCGTTCGAGCAGGAAGTCTCTCGATAGTAATCGGCCGATATTCTGAAACATGAATACTGCCAGATCAAAGTCCTTGTCGGTCAGTGTGACTTCCTCGCCCCTGTGTACGATGGTGCGTTTGCTCAGGTCAATCGTGTAGGGGCCGATCTCGAGTTCTTCCTGTGTTTCGTTTTCTCCACTGCTTCGTCTCTCAAGTGCATGCAATCGCGCGGTCAGCTCGCCCGGTCGAGCCGGTTTCACGAGATAATCATCTGCACCTGCGTCGAGCGCGGTGATAATGTCAGCTTCGCTGTCGCGTTGCGTCAAAAACAGAACCGGTACACGCCAGTTCAGTTCGGCGCGCACCTGTTTTAAAACCTCGGTACCTTCCATGTCCGGCAGTTGCCAGTCCATAATCAGCAGGTCATAGCTGTTGTGCAATACCGAATAAAGGAATGACTTCCCGGTATGAAAGCAATCACAGCTGTGCTGGTTTTGTGCCAAAAGATCACTCAAGTTTTGTGCTTGTTCTACTTCGTCCTCAAGCAATGCTATTTTCATCTCTACGTTCCCCCTGCGGATTGTTAGCGCAATCGCAACCGCAATTCATACGCTATCTTATTAATATTATTTGGATTCTTATGGTTCTTAGTGTAGATGCTATTTGGGATTTTCCGATTTTAATTTAGGTTTTACCAGATAAGTTTGGTGACAAATGCTCGCCGTTTGTCACGCTTTGTAGGCTTTTGTTTAGTCTGCCCTGCAGAAGAAAATTCAGGGCCTTGATCAGGCCTCGGTAAGGAGGCATGAAGTGCTCGCATTATCGGTCCTTTGGGATTAGTATGCTCCACGTTCCAGAGTCGGCCAGAATGAGAGGAAACATGCAGCGAGAGCGCCAAATTACCGAGATTCTCAATCAGAATTTTGCTCTTCAGCACTTGGAAGTGATGAACGAAAGCCACATGCACAGTGTCCCGCCGAATTCCGAGACACACTTCAAGGTAGTGCTTGTCAGTGACGACTTCGAAGGTCAGAGCAAGGTAAAACGGCATCAGGCGGTATATGCATTGTTGTCGTCGATGATGCAGGAAGGGCTGCATGCTCTGGCACTGCACACCCATACCGTTGGTGAGTGGCAGTCCGCCGGGAATACTGTTCCGGATTCTCCGGATTGTATGGGCGGTTCCAAAAAAAGCGATTAAAGATTGAGGCGCTGCCAGTGCACTCAAGAGCAAACTATTAGAAAGGAAAACACCGCGTGAGCCAGTTTTTTCAGATACATCCTGAAAACCCCCAGGCCCGATTGATTCGTCAGGCAGTGGACATCGTGGAGCAGGGTGGCGTAATTGCTTATCCCACTGACTCTGCCTATGCGCTGGGTTGTGATCTGGGCAACAAGTCAGCGGCAGACCGGATTCGTCAGATCCGGCGTTTGACCGACAAGCATAATTTCACACTGATGTGTCGCGACCTGTCCAATATTGCGACCTATGCAAAGCTCGATAATACCGAATACCGACAGATCAAAGCCCATACTCCTGGCCCTTTTACCTTTATTCTGAAGGGAACCTCGGAAGTACCAAGGAGACTGATGCATCCGAAGCGTCGTCAGATCGGTATTCGAATCCCGGACAACAAAATTGCGCTGGCATTGTTGGAAGAGCTTCACCATCCCTTGATGAGTTCGTCCCTGATTCTGCCGGGTGAAGATACCCCCATGACCGACCCTTACGACATTCGCGCCAGTCTGGAACATCAGCTGGATCTTGTGATCGATGGCGGTTTCTGCGGATTCGAAGCGACTTCCGTGATTGATCTGAGCGACGACGAGCCGAAGGTGCTGCGCGAAGGCTGTGGTGATATCAGCGCGTTTGTGTAGTGTTTGGCGCTGGGCGTTTTGCGGGAGACGCTGGGCGGGAGGCGCATAAGACCGCTAAGTCGGACGTCCGATGTGGGACGAGAGCATGTTCTAGTCATTTCCGTGCAGCCTGCAGTACTGACCGGGATTAGAGTATCCCGGTGCTACGCTAGTTAACCGTCAGCTTGAAATGTCCTTCGCTAAGGCTGTCTTCCGGTGGAATCTCATTCGTGGTTTTCATGGCCTGATAACGATGGGCAATATCTGTCAGACCGTTGAACTGCTGGTCTTCACTGACGATCGAGTTGAACAGGGCATTGCTGACACCATAGGCTTTGGACAGTTTGACGACATTGTCGACATAATCCAGTGTGGGCTGATGCTGGCTCAGTCTGTGGAATGCATTCATAAATTCCGGACTTTTTTCCAGATCCTGTCGAATCTGCTCGATGTCTCCCTGCAATAGCGGGCCTTTGATCTCAAGATTACCGAACATGTCCCGCCCCAAGGACAGTGGTGTATTGGGGTTGAGATTAAATTCAGACAGTTTGTTCTTTAGCGTTTCCTTCACGTAGGCGTTGTCTTGTCCCAGTGACTGTTTAAAGTCGCTGACGCTGATTTTTTTGAGCGTCTGCTCGCTCTGTTCCAGTCTGATCGTGACGGAATCATCGCTGATGGCTTTGCCAGACTTGGTAGCCTCTTTTACCGGGGTAGCGACGGTTTGTCGATCAGAGCCGGATTGCGAGCTCTGGCGCTTGAGTTGCTGTGGGATCTGCAACGCTTGTTCAGTGCTTATCTGTGCCATAACCTGCTGTCAATCAAAGTGGTTTCGGATCTATTCCTGCCGCTTGGCTCATCACTATGATCGTGCTTGAGCCAACAGGACAGGCGTTTATCAGATCGGCAAAGCTTGACCGTTTTCTGACAAAAACATCGCGCAAAACCGATTTACAGGATTAATAGCAAATTTGATACCAGAGGGTTGAAGTCAAGCGCCGAAATTGACTCGAAGGGCCTGTGTTCAGGGAATTACTGCCAAGCCCTGGAAAAACCGGTGTTTGCCAAAGGGCTAAAAAGCTAGAAGAGTAGAAAAAGGGATTAGAGGGCGCCCATGTGGAAACGGGGTTTCGCAGATCTGCAATGGTCGCCCTTTACGCTCTTTGTGGAAGAGGAGCTAGTGGTGTTCAGCCTCTTGCTGGCTGTAGAGTCGTTCTACGCTGGCCACTATGTACAGGCCAAGAACAATAATGAGGGATGTCAGTCCATAGCCTTCCGTTGTGCGTTCGGTAATGCAATGCACCAGAAACATAAAAATATCCAGCGTCAGGAGACCGAAAAGCGCTCCTGTTACGTACTCTCCCTGTGCATTAAACCAGTTTGCTAACTGCTCACCCATATCTTTTCACCTTTTGATGACTGTTATATTTGTTTGTTCAATTGTGATGACGATTCGTTGATTCGTGCCGCGAACATTGTTCGACTTAACAGGCTGTCAAAGTATAGTCAGGTTTGCGCCTTGCCCGCAAGCTTGCGAAGCCGATCAGGTCTTCGGCTTTTGCCACAGGCTCAGTGTCGCAAAGGAAAAAATGCGCCCGATGCGATTGCGCATGAATAAGCGGTCCAAAGCAAACATGAATTTCACCAGCCCCTTGCCGCCCCGGTTCAAAAACGGGAAAGCATCAGGGTTGTAGTACATCACATAGGCACTGAGGCCGGGGTAGGTGATGTCGCGTGCTTGCATGCCAGCGCTTTCGAAAAAATCGAACAACTCCTTCACGTCAAAGGCGCGTTCGGTTTCTTCGTCAAATAGCGAGTTCTTATCATAGATCCGGTCACGAACGGCTTTGAACACCGGATTGCCGTTTGTCGGTTCCAGGTTGATGAAATGTCCGCCGGGTTTGATGGCACGACACAGCCTTTCTACCACTGGTTTGGCGATGTGCGGTACATGGTGCAGGCCGCCCAGCAGAATAATGATGTCGTAAGTGTTTTCCGGCAGTTCGACAGTTCCTGCGTCGGCATGAAAGACTTTCAGTTCCGGTTGGTCTTCTTTCAAGGTTTCGAGCACTTCATCACTATAATCGAAGCCTTCGTATTCGATGTCGGTATTCAGGGTCGTTTCAAGAATTTTTTTTCCATCACCAAAGCCGCACATGGCTTCCAGTACCTTTGGCGTCCCTGATCCCAGATCCTTGTGCGGTTCCAGAAAGCTGGACCATATCAGGTCCTTCAGCAGCAGGTGATTGCCATGCGTACGCGCTTCGCGGTAGCGGTCAGCAACGGCGTTGAAATGCTCGCGTTGTTGTTGAATCTTATCCATCGTGCGTCGCCATGCTGGAATAAATCAGAATAATGCCGATTGCAATAAAACCGATACCGGCCATTGCACTCGCGTGAACGGGTTCTTTCAGGTAAATAATGCCCGCGATCTGGGTCGCCAGAATCAGGGCACCGGCGGCTGCCGGAAAAGCGATTGAGAGCGGAAACATTCTGAGAATGAAGATCCAGATCAGGAAACCTGCCCCATAGAGACCGAAACCCAGAACAAAGGTCATGCTTTTCCAGTGCTCCGAGGCCTTCAGCAGATAGAGGCCATAGGCGCTGACCGCAGCATAAAACAGAATCAGGGAGGGAAACCAGAGCAGCGGCTTCATGACGTTTCCTCATCGATCATCCGGGCGACATCGCCAATAATAAACTTGGGCCTTTGTTGCAGGGCCGTATGGATACGCGAAAGATAGAGTCCGATCACGCCGAGCAGTACGAACAGAATTCCGAACAGCAACGCCATGATGCCAACCGTCGATGCCCAACCCGGAACCGTTTGGCCCAGAGACCATTGCAGCACGATGTAGAACAGCTCGGCAAAGGCCAGCAGACTGGTTGCCATGCCGAGCCAGATACCAATCACAAGGGGTTTGGTTGAAAAAGAGACGATGGCACTGTTGGCAAAACGGAGCATGCGTTTCAGGGTGTAGCTGGATTCTCCCTCCAGACGCTCTCCGACCTTGTATTCAAGACAGGTACTGCCGTATTCAAAACCGATCCACTTGACCGCCCCTCTCAAAAAAGGGTTCACATCGTTGAATTTGAGCAGTTGATCAAGTACTTGCCGGTCAATCAATCGGAAATCGGAACTGCCTTTTTCGATTTCTACGCCGGATAACCAGGAAAAGATGCGATAGAACCACTCCGAGGTCTTGGTTTTAAACCAGCCCAGATGTTCAGTGCTCTGGCGTTTGGTCGAAACCACCTTGTTTCCCTGTTGCCACAGTCTCAGCAGTTCGGGGACGGCAGACGGTGGATGCTGCATGTCGCCATCCATCGAGATAATGGCTTCGCCACGCGCCTTGCTTAGCCCAGCAAGCAAGGCATTCTGGTGGCCGAAGTTTCGGGACAGTCGCAATCCGATGGTGTGCTGACTTCGGTTGGCGATTGCTGCGACCTGCTCCCAGGTGTTGTCCTGACTGCCGTCATCCACCAGTATTATTTCGAAACGGTGGTCGGTTGTCGCGAGTTCCGTTTCCAGCGCATCGACCAGTACTTCCACATTGCCCATTTCATTAAACAAGGGAACGACAATCGAGACTTCCGGGCAGAGTTGAGGGATGGACATGCATCAGGCTCTTGTTGAAAAAACTGCCGGGCAATATAGCCTAATGCGGCGGACGGAGCAAAAAGCCGGGGCTGTGTGCAGGCGGAAATGTGACCATGTCTAGAAAAAACAATCCGGGCGGTGTTTTGAACCGCGGTCTATCTTAGAATGCGCTTCAGCCAAAACGGATACGCCTGCCTGTTTTTTAGTCAGACATAATAAACAATAACGCGAACACCGAGCGAGGGGATACACGTCGAATGCGACTGCAGAACATATTCAGGGTTTTACTGGTCATGCTCCTGCCCTTTGTGGTGCTTTACTGGCTCGTGCCTTCGTTTTCTTCTCTCACTATCGGCGCGGATTACCGGCACTATCCGATAGAGGCGCAAATGGAAGTGAATCATTCCATTGAGCATGGCACCTTTCCGCTTTACGCACCGGGCTTCGCCGGAGGTCAGAGTGCGGCGGCGATGACGCTTGGTCAGGCCTACCATCCCATCACACATATTGCTCGCCTGCTGCCGGGTTACTGGGAAGGAAGCGCGCTCAACATCAATACTGTTTTGCGCTTGGTAGAGCTGGGGCTCGCACACCTATTGCTTTTGCTTGCCTTGCGCGCGATGGGGCTAAGCTGGGTACTCGCCTTTGTTTTGTCGTTGGTGTCGGTTTACAACCTGAGGATGCTGGATCATTTTCGTTATGGCGCTTCGTTGGAAAATCACGTTGCTTTTCTCACTCTGGGAGCCGGGATTCTGCTGTACTTCCGGAAACCGACAGCCGGCTGGGTGCTGCCCGTGATATTTGTATCGTCCTATCTGCTGGTCGTGGGAGGGCACCCCCAGATTGCCTATCTAGGTTTTTTAAGTACCGCTTTGCTGGCACTGGTGGCACCGTTTTTTCTGGATGCGATGGCGAAGCTCCAGGGCAGGGAGGAGGTGTCCTTGACGGCCGATCGCGCGGCGCTGGTTAAGCAATGGGCGCTTCTGCTCTGTGTCGTCGTACTGGGCATGCTTTGCGCTGCGCCTTATGTGCTGCCGTTCTATTTCGAGTTCCTGGGCAGCACCTCGCTGCGAACCATGAACCCCTATCAGTGGTCCCTGTCCTATCAGGACAGCGTCGGGGGCGTTCTAAGAAACTTTTACGCACCCTTGAAATCCGATGTAATGAGCGCTTTTGGTGGCAGCATCTTTCCGCTTTGGCTGTTGTTGACGTTACCATTTCTATTATTCTTTCAACGCGTGCCGAAGGTAATCTGGGCAATCGTCGGCATCCTCATTCTGTCGTTGCTGCTGGTGTTTGGTGATGCGACACCTGTGCATTATCTGGTCTGGAAATACTTTCCGATGGCAGACAGCTTCAGGGTGCCGGGGCGCTATTCGTTGTGGCTGATATTTCCTCTCCTGCTATTGGCCGCATGGTTATTTGCACATCTGGGTTCGGAAACTGAAGAAGGAGGCCACAGCAGGCGACAGAAACTGCTGCTCGGCTCAGCGGGCCTTGCGCTGGTGGTGTATCTGGTAGCCAATCTTTGGGTGGATGACAGCCTGCCGGCGTCAGGCATCTGGGTCCCGTCAAAGATCAATGATATTTCAGCGTTTACCTATGATCTCTGGTTTTACCTTGGTCTGGTTAACCTGGCGCTGATGCTGGGCTGGATAAGCAGTCGCACTCTGGGTAAGTCCTTTTCCCGCTATCTGGTTTGCTTGCTGTGTCTGGGTGTACTGGCGCAAACGGCTCTCTCGTTGCGATATGGCACCTGGGTGGAGAGCCAGAAGCGCACTCAAACACTGGAAGCCATGGATCGTAACAAGTTCAAAGTGTTTGAGACCGAGGCCACGCCGGGTTTTGGCCTGAATTCCGTTGTTGTTGCAGAGCAACTGACCAGAAGCTTTCTGAACCCTTATCTTGCCCGCCTTTACCGTGACGTGCGCGCGATGAACGATGGCGAGCAGATATGGGCATTTCTGAGTAATGACCGAAAGGCGGGGCAGGCGGTTGTCTGGACCGATGAGACCATGACTATCATGCCTGAAGCCGATGGCTCGGTGTTGGACCGGATTCGCCTGAAACGCGCAACCTTCAATGAACTGGGGTTCGAAATCAGCGCTGCGCAGTCCGCCCTGTTTGTCAGTAATATTCCCTATTCAGAGGCTTGGGAAGCCATGATTAACGGGAAGCCCGTCAAAACCTACAGGGCGAATGGGCACGAATTGGCATTGCCCGTTGAAGCGGGTGCGCATGAAATTCTGCTGCGCTATACCAGTCCCTACACCGAAACGGGGCTGATGATCTCCTTCCTGGCTCTGTGTGTCTTTTTCGCTTTGATGGCGCTGAGATCAAACGCGGGAATGCGCTATCCGGCCTTGCTCGTTGGTGTGCTGCTGGCTGGCGCAGGCTATTGGGCCTGGGTTCAGAGTTTTTATGAGCAGGGTGAAATTCGTTCCCGCTATGAATGGTCCAGCAAGGATTTCCCGTCGCAGGAGAATATCGCCTATGGAAAGAAAGCCGCAGCCAGTTCGATTGCCAATAGCCAGATGCCCTATCTCAATCCGCCCAGTAAAGCCGTGGACGGGGACCGAAAAAGCGATGGTTTTATATCAGAAGCGCGTGGTTTATCTTCCTGGAAGCTGGATCTTGGGCAGGTCTATGCACTTGGCGAAGTCGCGCTGTATGGCCTGAACTATAGCGCTTTTCCGGTCTCTGTTTGGGTGTCCGAGCAAGCGGATGGGGGCTTTCGTCTGTTGCGTCAGGAACAATTCTCCCGCCGTATCTTACGCATCCCTGCGTCCGGAGAGCAGGCGCGTTATATCGCGGTTTCGGCTGCGCCAAACAAAGCCCTGGAAATCAAGGAAGTGGAAGTCTATCCCATGGATACCCAACCCTGATGCGGTGTCCGGTAAAATCCACCGTGTTACCCGTAAAACGCTGTTTGGCGCTGGTTATCGCTCTGGGCCTGATAACACCTGTGTCGGCGCAATGGCATTCAAGCCATTTTACTGCGATGACCACCCGCATCGAGCTGGAACTCTGGGAGCCCGACGCTGAGCGCGCCAAGGCGCTGTCGCTTGAGGTCGTGCAGCTATTTGAAGAAATTGAGCAGCGCATGAGCCGCTATCGCGAAGATTCCGAGCTGTCTGTGCTAAACCGCTCCGCATATCAAAAACCGATGCCGGTATCTGCCGAGCTGTTCGAGGTGCTTGCCGAAGCACAGAGCATTGCCCGGCTGACACAGGGCGCATTCGACATCACCTTTGCTTCGCTGGGGTATTTGTATGATTACCGCGCCAGGCGTCTGCCGTCCGATCAGCAGCGCGATGCACTTCAGGCATTAATCAACTATCAGCTGGTGCAACTCGATTCGGGCGGGCGTTCAGTGCGCTATGCAGAAAAAGGAGTGTTGGTCGATCTGGGTGGCATTGCCAAAGGCTATGCGGTTGATCAGGCGATCGCACTGCTCGCGACCGAAGGGGTTCGCTCTGCACGCCTGAGTGCTGGTGGCGATATGCGTTTGCTGGGTTCGAAACGCGGCGAAGCCTGGACCATTGGCATCAAAGACCCTCGACAGCCCGAGGACCATGCCGTCGTGTTGCCGCTTGAAGATATCGCGATTTCCACCTCGGGTGATTACGAACGCTACTTCATCGATGCACAGGGCAAACGCATCCACCATATTCTCTCACCCAAAACCGGAAAGCCCGCTCAGGGCATACAAAGTGTCACCGTGATCGGTCCACGCGCCATCAGGACCGACGGACTATCGACCGCCATTTTTGTTCTTGGCGTAGAGAAGGGCTTGTCAGTGATTGAGAACATCGACGGTTACGATGCCATCATTATCGACGCTCAGCGAAAGATGCATTACTCGCCGGGATTGATGGCGCCGGAAGCATCGTCTCCATAGCATGCCTGTCGTTGTCTGAAGTCAGAATGTTTTAGCGAGTTTCGATGGCGGCTAAGTGTTGGTTTTTATGGCTTTCCATTCCCGGCCGAACGATCAGAATCCACTTCGCTCCCGTTCAGGCGGGGGCCTATCCTCCGACCAGACGCTGAATCCAAAATGTGTTTGTCGCTCCAGCGCAGGCGGGAGCCTATTGTTTTGAACGCCAAGAGAGTGTGTCATCAACCCCCGGGTTCTTTATCGCCACCGATCACGACCGCCTTCGTTAGCTGGATGTGCGGTTAGCCGGAAACCACGGCCTTCGTTTATTTCT
>PZPK01000036.1 GCA_006212045.1 Oleiphilus sp.
AAATCACAACAGCGCCAGCGTCAGGTTCAAAATCGAAATTGTCGTCACCATGAAATAGCGCTTCAAATACCGCTGCCGCCATGACTGTTTTACCGGCACCCGTCGTCGCCGTCAGCGAAAATGCGTGTTTGTCACCATCTTCCAACCAACGCTTAGATGCCTTTTTCAAATTGACAAGCACATCTCTAACGGCATCTTCCTGATAATCTTTTAACGTAAACTTCATTTTTAGCGGCCCATCGAAAAGCGAAAATTGGACAAATAAGACTCATACAAGCGTACAGGCTCAACCGAATCAGATAAGTGACGAGCTACTGCCTGAAAACGGCGATCATCGTCGGTTACGATATAGGCAATATGCACGCCCTTTTTAGCCTTTATAGCCCTACAAAACATTGTGGATTGATCGAGGTTTACTAAAACTCCGTAGGCCTCAACCACATCCCAACCATGTTCAGGTATTTTCTCAATTCGACTCCCTTGAGAACCTGCTCGCATCCAAAGTAACGGGGCTATTCGCTCAAAGGCGACATTGTGTCGAACGGCAACAGGGGTTTCATAAGTGAGGGTGAAGAACTCTGCGTTCTCCTCAAAGCCATCCGCCATAGGAAATTCATCTGTAAATTTATAGTCACCTTCGATGCTTTTTCCTTCTGGCGTTCTCCCTGTAATAGCGGCTTGGATTCTTGGCTTGGTAATGTAATCGCAAATACCCCATTGCTCCCAATCATCATCCCCTGGACGAAGCTTTTTCTTTTTCAGATTAACCTGCTCTTCAGCTGCTACTTCATTATTGGTAATTGATATAGTTTGCCTTTTTCCAGAATCCTGCCTGTTAAGGCGCATTACTGCATGCGCAGTTGTTCCAGAACCAGCAAAAAAATCCAAAACAATTGCACTTGGGTTATCTGCAACGAAAAACCTTATTGCATCTTCAACCGCATAGATGCTTTTTGGAAAAGGGAACTTCCTTCCCGGAACAAATGAAGAAATCAATCTACTACCGTATTGTGTTGAGTCATGTCGAGATATTCGCCACTGGCTTCCAGGAATGGCAGTGACAACACTGGGATCATTATCCTCAACAATTAGAGATCCGTCTTCGGCTCTTCCTGCTAGCTTAAATTCACCTCGCTCAATTTTTGAATATTCACCAGGTTTTAGAATGTAAACAGTAAAGCCTCGTTTTTTTGATCCACCTATTTTAACTCTTCCTTGGGCAAAGCGTTCTCTGAAGGTTTCCGGAGACCATTGCCAGTTGCCCTCACTTCCATCTTTCCTTATTGGTAGAACGGCTACGAGCCCTTGTTTTTCTGGCGCCTTCGAAACGCCTTGAGGTAATGGCTCACCAATCTCAACTACTCTGACTTTGTTAGGATCGACATATATTGGGTAAAAACAGCCTGGCGAATGAGATCTTTCAGCATTTGTTCCTGAACGACGTAAAAGGTCCCATCGAATTTTTCCCGTGTGTGTTCGTCCTTTTCCTGATACCCATTCCCTATCCAAACGCACGCGAGACGGCGCCATATCACCCAGAAAGACGAAGAATAGATATTCATCACTTCGACCAAACCCACCTACACGAGCCACAGCGGCTGGATTTATCAATGCACTTACCATTTGAATTCGAGCTTCTGGGAATGTTTGCTCCAACAATAGGCCCAATCTCAAATATTCTTTTTCATCTATAGCGACAATCAATACAGAGGAAGGCTTTAACAACAGTGTTGCCAATTTAAGTCTACGTTCAATAAAGGCTAGCCATTTGGAGTGTCGATATAAATCTTCTTCTTCAACGTAATCATTATTATATTTCCAATCTCGCGCACCAGAATTGTATGGAGGGTCTATATAAATCAAATCAATCATTGACCTATGGGTATAGGTCAATGCCTCCAGCACATGAAAGTTTTCTCCATTAATTACCGTGTGGTATGGCTTATCTCCGCCGCGCTCAACTTTTCCAGTACTAACCAGACCGGGATAGATGTAATCACGAAACTCTGCGACAACCACTAAATCATCAACGGCTACTTCCGAAACTTGAGGATTCTCAACATCAATCTGTTCAAGCTCAGCAACTCGAACATTTTCTGATTTACTGATTTTCAGAACTTTCCAAAGTGTTTGATCGCCCTTTTTAGTTGATCCGCGAGGAGGGAGAATTCTAACTTTGTCGCCTTTGCGCACGGGTCGTCCAGGCAGCTCAACGCTCTCTGGCTTGTGGCGCTCAAAATTCAACCCAAAGGCACGCCTTGATGAGAGCGCCTTGAACTCTTTTTCCAGCTCTTCCCCTAAAGCCGCGTCTTTCGCACTGGCTCTGGCTATTAAATCGGTCAATCGAGACACAGATATTCCTCAGATTCTTCTATTTATTCGTCAAATATCACTTACACAGAAAACGCGACTGCAATAGCAACCCTACTTTTGCGATATATCGTTTTCGGCAGACTGGATACCGTGCTGCTTGGCATACTCAAGGATCAATACCTCAAGCATGGAGGCCTGAGAACGGTGCTCTTTCTCTGCCGCAGCTTTTAATAGCTGTTTAATTTCTTTAGATGTGCGAAACGACAAGGTTTCATCTTTAGCCCGTGTCACTGCCAACCCTCAGCAATTATAATGCCGTACAATGTACTGCGTTTTGCTTACAAAATCCACGCATTTGATCCCTCTTATACCCGCCCGGATGGCGGTATCTCTTTATCAAACGGTCGGAGAATCTGCGCGGTTTCAGTGTTAGAGGGTAGAGCAGCCCCTTCTGGCGAGGCTTTATCAACGCTGGCCATCTGAATGCCTTTCTGCCGCACATGAAAGGCGATTTGCTGCCAGCGGCGCAGCCATTGCTCTTCCTTTCGCTTGTAGGCCTCTAGCTCTGCCTTGAGGCGATCCACCTCTACCTGGAGCTCTTCGGCCTCTTTAGTGGCCTGTTCTTTGGTTTTCACCAATCCGCCCGACAATGCTCGTTTGGCGTTGTCATAGGCAGCTTTGATCTCAGATTTAGCCTGGAGCGACTGGCGGCTAAAGCCAAAGCGCTCTTCCAGCACAGCCCAGGTTAGTTTTGATCCTAGCTCGCCCAGCGCCCAGCGGTCTAAATCGGCAACGATTGTATTGATGTCACTGTCGGACATGCGTCTGAAGCGTTTAACCATGTTCTACCTCATTTAGGTATTCTTCGGGATCAAAGTGCTCCACCCCGTTGTCGGCCAGTTGGGAAGCCAGTGTTTTCAGTTTTTTATCGTTGTGTGCCAGCCAGTCAGCACTCTTTTTCGGCTTAGCGCTACCCAACTGCTTTTCAGCATTTTTTCGGGCTAGAGCAGTGAGAGCATACTGGCGCTTCTGCTCGTCCAGACGACCCTTATCATCCTTAGCCCACACGTAGTCTTTGCATTCCGCCGAACATTGCAAATGCCGCTCGCAGGGTGTTTGAGAGAAATTGTGGATACAGATACCCGTACCGACATCATGCACAGCCTGAATTCGCGCTTTCAGAATCGCATCCTGGACTTCTACCGGAACTACTTTGATTTGCTCAGCTAACTGGCCTCCAACCAAGCCTTTTTTGATGTCTTCACGGAGCATCAGTGCTCGTTTTTCGCGGGATGAGTGCTGGTATGCTTTGGTGTCTCTTGGGTTGATTCGACCAAACCATTCAGTTTGCAGAAGATCACTTAACCCGCCTTCATCAAGCAGAGTATTAAGTGTGTGACGGAAATGGTGACTGGTAAAATCCACCTCGATACTGCTGGAAGCGTATTCGGCGGCAAGCGTGGGTAAATAACGAAGAAATGTGGCAAGCATGGCATGGGTGCATTTTGTCGCTATCCAACGAGAGTAAGCACCGGTAGACAATCCTTGGAAGCGAATAAATAGCAAGTCGCCCAGATAGTACTCCTTGCCGAACTGATCAATATGGATAGGCTGTACCATCGACGAAAGAAAATCCTTTTGGCAGTACGCTTCGATTGATTTTCGATAAGTGAATAGAACCTGCCTAGTAGTGACCCCAACTCCAGACCTTATCTCTCTGAACACCTCTGCATTTTTTGCACACCAGCCTGCAGTGTCGATAACGTTTTTAGGTATTCCTAACTGTACCAAATCGGACTTGAATAATTTCTGGCCGCTCGAAATATTGTCCAAGAATCGCGTATCTGCCTTTCCATTCTCAGCCATATATCTAGCTGTTTCCCGCGCTTCTGCCGTGACTTCAGTTATTTCAATGAGCACATCACCAACGATGGAGATGACCTCTGACGGCAAGTACAGCCTACGCTTTGGCGTAAATACATCTCCTCGGCTAGCTTTCCTCGGAAAGTATTCGATATAGGCGTTACCCTCCTCATCAAAAGACATCTGCTGATTGGGTAGTAGTGAAACTTCGCTGAACCGTCGCCCAGTACAAACAAGCAAAGTCAGAATCAGGACATAGAAGCGATACTTATGATCTTGGGGAACGTTTAAGTAGAGTTCACCAATGACCCGAAACACAGTGGGATCAACTAGTTTATCTGACTTTGTCTCCAGGACATCTGGATCATCCAACCTTTTGTGATTTATCCCTCCCGTGCTCGCTGGCCGCCTCATCCTAGCGTATTTGTACTGTAATAAAACCCGACATAGACCATTCGAATCACAATGCGCTGCGAACTCTGCAACATGTTTGTGAAGGTTATAGGCAGTAGATTCACTGTAGTGTTTTGAGATTAAATCAGACGCATTATCCAGAGCCTCTGGCGTAAGCCCAACTAACTGCTGCCCTAGCTGTTTTGCTGCAAATGAGACATATCCAATAGCGGTAATGAAACTGCGTTGATTCGGTGCTGATTGATGTTTTCTGTGAAACCGGAGAACAAACAATGCTTTAGCAACCAATTCCCAGCAACCGACTAGTGGCTCAGAGCCCAGCTTCGGAGGCAGCGAAAAACCAAAAGAGGCTGATTTCGTGTTTTTACCAGTTAACTTGACCAGTCGCCCTGCATTGACTTGCCATTCTGGATCATCCCAAACAACCGACTCAAACCCTTCCAGCTTCATTAGCTTTGCTTTGCCGACTAATGATTTGAGGTTTTCATTCCTGTCACGCTCCAGACGATCAAGAAAAGGAACGACCTTGGCCTTGCGATTAGAGCGACCATCAGACATTGTGCGCTCCCACCTCACAGAGTTTGACCACTTGTGCGACCGCAGCGATAACCTCGTCAAGCTGTATGCCTAATCGCGCATTCTCGTACTTTTTTAAACGCTCTTCGCGACCGGCCAGCAAGCATTCCAGGACATGCTCATGATCAGCATGACGATAAGGCTGAAACTTGGGGCACAAATAACATGAGTAGGGGGGATCAAGGTGGCAGACGCTAGATTCACCACACACGCCAATATCAGCTTGATCAGCAGGATTCGGATCATCGACAAACGTTAGATGCTTGTCATCTCGCTCACCATTGACAGCATCTTCATCACTATCGATTAGCCTGCCTTTGAAAAAATTGAGGTACTTCGAGAAACCTTTCGCGGTTGCTTTGTCTAGGTGCTCAACTATTCTGCCAGCCATCTCAAAATAGACATTCACGTGTTGGGTATCGGTATGATCCAGTATTCTGGCCAACTCACGCTTGCTAATACCTTCAGCCGCCAACCCCGTCGCCATGGTATATCGCAATCGCCGTGGCGTAACATGCATTAGCTCACCCGTGATAGGCGAGATAATATTATGACGCTTAACAAACGCTTTAATGAGATTACCCACATCCTTGGTCGTCAAGTTATATGCACTATCCCATTGCTGAGCCCTGATAGCAGCCTGGTTCATACCCCTTTTAAAAAACAGAGGGCGCTCCACTTCTATCATTCCAGAGCCAGTATCAACACATGTAGCAAATTGTTTTGACGCTTCTATTAACTCAATTAAATAATTAGCGAAATCCTGATTCAGATACTCATCTAGAAAGTCGTCCCTTGGATTTAACAATCGTTTTTTTATTCTTGGAATTCGAAGGATGAAGCATGGATCACTTTCAACGGGGGCAATGTTTTTTAAATCGATCTCCTTCAAATATGTCAAATTTGCCGGATTTCGACCATACGCAATAGATAGAGCCATGATCGCTCTCTGCTGAAGATGCTCGTATTCGTCGCACTTGTCCTCTTTCATTGCGGAAATCAACAATGGCAGCTCTATAGATCGATTCAAAGGGCCTTTGTCTGGGTCTTCGAGCCTTACTGCCTCCCCCTTTGGATTTCCTGGTATGCTTATCGCTTCTAACTCAAACGAGTAATCGATAGAAAACCCGTTCTCAGGGTAATTATCTGCACACCAAATAAACCAACGAATGGGACGGTACATCGCCCACAATCTGTGGTTAGACCTTGCCCGATTTAACATTTTTTCAAAACAGCGAACGAGGGACGCCTCTAAATCATCTGTAAGCATCTCTTGATAAACAGAAAAAAACTCTGTCCAAAGATATGTAAATGCGGTATATGCCGCATGCGTAGAGGTGGTCACCAACCTCTCGGCAATATACTCTCGCGTTACTTCTCGAAGTGCTTTATTTTCGATTTTCCCAAAATCAACAGTTGCTGTAGGGTAGATGGTGTAAGGTAGATTCCATACATCTGTAGAGGCGTCAACAACACTTCCTTCGCGGGATATCAATTGACTTCTATTTATTGGCGATAGAACTTCAGTGACGTTACTTTCTGAAATCAAGATCACTCTCCCTCTTCGTTACTAAAAATCTTCCGCTGATAACTATCTAATGCTTTTCGAGAAGACTGCTCAATTTCCTGATCTATATAAACCGCTTGAGATTCGAGACTACTATCACCACGCAGCAAGGCCAGTGCTTTTTTTCTTCTTTCCTCATCCATCCCTGACTCTCGCAAAGCTCTTTCCATCCTCGACGAAAAGGTATGACGCAAGGACTTCGCAGATAAATTACTCGGCAATTCAGAAGGATATTTCGACCGAAGTATCTGATAAAACTGTGTAACTGAAGATTGGGAAAGCGGCTCCCCTTGGTCACTCAGAATTAAATAGTCTGTTTCAAACTCGGACTTATCTTCTAAGCGCTCTCGCCATACTAAGATATATTCATCAAGCTCATGAGCGAATGATTTATCAACAATGGGAATGATCCTGCCATTTCTCTTGATTTGTGGCCGAGGCCGTCGCAAGTCATTTTTGTCTGGTGGACGACGCTCTACCCGTACAGATGACACAGCACCTATTTCAATATCCTGTACCTTAAGACTTAACAATTCTCCTGGCCGCAACCCTAGTGAAAGCATAATCATGGTCATCACATAATTTCGGTGCCTGACAGCCTCATCCCGACCAATAACCCTATTGCCCCCGGGATACAAAAGCGAAACGAGATTGCTCACCTCTGCAGGTGAAAGTCCCTTACTAATTTGAGTATTCGACGGTGGAGAGCTTATAAAACTGGAATCTATCCATTTACATAACTGCTTCTTCCTTACAAGCATATTCTCATATACAGAATCCGAAGATATGAGGCCAGATAACTGGAGATCAAACAACCAAGAAAGATACAGCCTTACTGTAGTTAAGCGCTGATTAAAGGTGTGGGGACTAACGACTAATTTGTTTTTTGACTGATCCCTACGCAAGAACTCGACCATGCTTCCTCGCACCAAAGCCTCAGTCAATGGAACTCTACCAATAACCAGATCCATTAGATCCACTTCATCAGTCATGGCCCAACTATGCAGCACTGCCAACTCTCTTGAATTTCGAATCAATGTGTTTGACGCGAGAGCCCTTCGCCCTAAGATGAACTCGTTTGGCAAACATAGGGGCACATCCAACTCATCTAAGAGAATAGGAATCAGCTCACCAGAAGGATGCTGCACCACCCTCACATTCATCAGTCTCTCTCCACACCTTTACACAATAAATATAAAAATCCTTATATTTACATTTTGATATTTATGCGAAATTATAAAAAACAAGATTAACAGCAAATAAAAAAGCCTTCAACAACTTTACAGTCACTGAAGGCTTTATTAAGAAAAAAATATTATTAAATCAGTATGTTGTAGGAAAATCACATCCTAACAACTTAACACTTAATTATATATCCGGATCAGAACGGAATATCGTCGTCAAAGTCGTTTACCTGAGCCGGCTGGGGTGCCGCTTGTGGCGCTGGAGCATGTCCGGATTGTGGCGCTGGTGCCTGTTGCCCGTATGCAGGTGCGGCCTGGTGCTGGGGCGCAGCCCCTGCATTCTGTTCGTAACCCCCACCCTGACGCGAATCCAGCATTTGCAGATCGTTCGCTACAATTTCTGTCGTGTAACGCTCCTGACCAGACTGATCCTGCCACTTGCGTGTTTGCAGGCGACCTTCGATATAGACTTTGGAACCTTTCTTCAAATACTCTTTGGCAATTTCTGCCAAGCGATTGAACAACACAATACGGTGCCATTCAGTTTTGGGCACCATTTGGCCCGTATTCTTGTCTTTGTAACTCTCATCGGTTGCCAGACTCAGATTAGTCACGGCCGATCCCTGCGCGGTGAAACGAGTATCCGGGTCATTGCCCAGATTGCCGATCAGAATGACCTTGTTTATGCCTCTTGCCATTTTTTACCCCTTATCTTGTCAGTCCTTTGACATTTTCTCTCACTTGAACAAATGCCCTTTAGTCGAGCAGGTCGTGCAATTTTTGGTGTCCTGTCTTAGCCGGAACCATACCGCCGATTGTCGCACGGAAGCACCTGTGTTTCCAAGAACTCGCGCAGGTTCCATGCAAGGTTTTCTAGACATCAAAACGCTCATGGACCGCTTTCAAAGCGTTTTCATCCAGCTGGTTTTTGACGACCTTGAGGTAGGCGAGTTTTTCTCCGGGAATGGCAACCACCTCCTCGACGCCCTTTATCTGGCTTAACTCGCTCGTCAAGGCTTCTGCCACAGACACATTGTAGGCACTTCGAAAGGTCAGGGTCAGTCCAGTTTCCGGATTGGGATTGCGCATAAATAAGGCGACCAGCAACCAAAGCAAACAGACTGTCGCGACAAACACATAAACCGCTTCCAGCCCCCATTGGCCTAACAGCCAGCCACCACTGACACCACCCACAAACGCCCCGAGAAACTGCGCGGTTGAATAAACCCCCATTGCCGTGCCTTTGCTGCCCGCTGGCGACAGTTTGCTGACCAGCGACGGCAAACTGGCCTCCAGCAAATTAAACGCCATAAAAAAGAAGAACAGACTAAGCCAGAATAACCCGAAATGACTCTGGCTCCACTGAACACTCAAGGATGCAGCTCCCAGTAAGGTAATCGCGAATACAAACACTGTCTTCATTTGCCTACGCTTCTCACCAATAATGATTAGAGGCACCATCGCGAAAAACGACAGAACCATCACCGTCAGATAGACCAGCCAATGCTCACTTGCAGGCAGGTTTGCTTCCTGTACCAGAGAGAATGGAACGGCAACAAACATCGCCGTGAGACAAAGATGCAAGGCAAAAATACCGAAGTCCAAACGCAACAATTCTGTGTTACCGGCCACCTCTCCCAACTGATCCCTGAACAGGCGCGTATCCCGGTTTCTGAAATGCTGAACAGGACTTGGGACAAAGGAAAACAACCAAGCCATGCCTACCAGTGCGAGCCCTGCCGTTAGCCAGAAAATACCGCTCAGGCCTTGCCACTCTGCCACCACAGGCCCAAGGATCAGCGCGAGGGAAAACGAAACGCCAATCGACATCCCGATCATCGCCATCGCCTTGGTGCGACTCTCCTCACTGGTCAGATCGCTTAGCAAGGCCATGAGTACACTGGCGATGGCACCCGCCCCCTGAAGAAAGCGGCCAACAATAACACCTTCAATACTTGTGGAACTCGCCGCCAACACACTCCCGCAAAAAAACAGGATGAGACCTGCCAGAATCAGGGGCTTTCTTCCGAGACGGTCGGACAAAGCCCCGAAGGGAACCTGAAAAATGGCCTGACTTAAGCCATAAGCACCAATGGCCAAGCCAATCAGCATCTCATTGGCTCCCTCTAGATCCTGCCCGTAAATAATGAAAACGGGGAGCACCATGAACAGGCCGAGCATGCGAGAAGAATACAAAAATGCCAGTGACAACACTGCACGCTTTTCAAATCCAGTCATCTCAACCAGGGAACCTTTTTCTCAACAGGGGGTTAGTAATAAGGCGCGCTATTCTAGCACCAAAAGAGACTTGATGGCGTATCTTCAATTAGATGAGAAATTCGATTCATGACGGCGCCCGAAAAGGTATAATGGCCGGTTTCGACTTTCGGAACAGGGCATGGAAACAATACATATACGCGGCGCACGCACGCACAACCTGAAAAACATCGATCTGGATCTTCCTCGAGACAAATTGATCGTAATTACCGGTCTATCCGGTTCAGGAAAATCTTCCCTCGCCTTCGACACTCTGTATGCCGAGGGTCAGCGACGATACGTTGAATCGCTTTCTACCTATGCCCGTCAGTTTTTATCGATGATGGACAAGCCGGATGTTGACCATATTGAAGGGCTCTCTCCGGCGATTTCCATCGAGCAAAAATCGACCTCCCATAACCCGCGCTCTACTGTTGGCACCATTACCGAGATATATGACTATCTTAGATTACTGTTTGCGCGCGCCGGCGAACCTCGCTGCCCGACCCACGGCCTGGCACTGGATGCCCAGACGGTGAGCCAGATGGTCGACCATGTCATGACGATGGACGAAGGCGAACGCCTGTTGATGCTGGCCCCAGTCGTACAGGGTCGCAAAGGCGAACACCTGCATGTCTTGCAGGAGTTGCAAACACAGGGCTTTATCAGAGCGCGTATCGACGGTATCGTGATTGACTTGGATGACGCCCCTGCTCTGGACAAAAACAAAAAGCATACGATCGAGGTTGTCGTCGATCGATTCAAGGTGCGTGAAGATATTCAGCAACGGCTGGCCGAGTCGTTCGAAACATGCCTGGAACTTACCGATGGCATTGCGCTGGTGGCGCCGATGGACAAGGCCAGCCAACTGGAGGAAGTTGTTTTTTCCTCGCGTTATGCCTGCCCAAAATGTGGTTATGCCATCACCGAACTTGAGCCCCGTATGTTCTCATTCAACAATCCGAATGGTGCATGCGGAAACTGTGACGGGCTGGGCCTAAAACAATTCTTCGACCCTGCCCGCATCGTCCAGGATGATAGCCTGAGCCTTGCTGAAGGCGCGATCAAAGGCTGGGATCGGCGCACCGTGTATTATTTTCAGCTGCTGAACAGTGTCGCCAGGCACTTCGAGATAAACATAGACCAGCCGTTTAAAGACCTGCCTGACGATTTCAAGAAGATCCTGCTGTATGGCAGCGCCGGCGAACAGATCAGTTTCAGTTATATCAATACACGAGGCGATACGGTCACACGCAAACATCCTTTTGAAGGTGTCATTCCCAATATGGAGCGCCGCTATCGGGAGACCGAATCACAGCTGGTCCGGGAAGACCTGTCCGGCTATCAAACCAATCAGGCCTGCCCCAGCTGCCATGGTTCGCGTCTAAAAGAGGCTTCCCGCAATGTATTTGTTGATGAGCACACGCTTCCGGAAATTACCTGTCTGCCGGTCGGCGAGCTACTGGACTATTTTGCCGGCCTGCAATTACCCGGCAAGCGCGGTGAGATTGCAGAAAAAGTATTGAAAGAAATCCAGCTTCGACTGGAATTTCTGGTGAACGTGGGCCTGGATTATCTGACCCTGGATCGCAGTGCCGAAACTTTGTCGGGCGGCGAAGCCCAGCGAATTCGTCTGGCCAGTCAAATTGGCGCGGGTCTGGTTGGCGTCATGTACATTCTTGATGAACCCTCCATCGGCTTGCACCAACGTGACAATGACCGGCTACTCAAGACCCTGACACACCTGAGAGATCTCGGGAACACGGTGATTGTTGTTGAACATGATGAAGACGCCATTCGTCTGGCAGATCATGTGGTGGATATAGGCCCCGGGGCCGGCGTCCATGGTGGTCAGATTATTGCCCAGGGAACCCCGGATACGATCATGCAAAGCAAAGACTCCTTAACAGGGCAGTATCTCTCCGGGAAAAAACGCATTGCCACCCCAGACAAACGCCACACACCCCAACCCGATAAATGGCTGACATTAACCGGAGCCTCCGGCAATAATCTGAACGACGTAACCCTGAAGATACCGTTTGGACTGTTCACCTGCGTAACGGGTGTTTCGGGGTCCGGTAAATCAACGTTAATTAATTCTACCCTGTATCCATTGGCGGCAACCGAGCTGAACAAGGCAACAACACTGACAGCCAGTTCCCACCAGGACATTGACGGCCTGCAATTGTTCGACAAGGTCATTGATATAGATCAGAGCCCGATTGGACGTACGCCGAGATCGAATCCCGCGACATATACTGGCCTGTTTACACCCATTAGAGAACTGTTCTCCGGCACTCAGGAAGCGCGCTCGCGCGGTTACAAACCCGGCCGTTTCAGCTTTAACGTCAAAGGTGGACGCTGTGAGTCATGCCAGGGGGACGGCGTGATCAAAGTCGAAATGCACTTTTTGCCCGACGTCTATGTTCCTTGTGATGTTTGCAAGGGCAAGCGCTATAACCGGGAAACACTCGACGTTAAATACAAAGGCAAGAATATCCATGAAGTTCTGGAACTGACCATTGAGGATGCGCGGGAGTTTTTCGACGCGGTGCCTTTTATCGCCAGAAAATTACAAACGCTCATCGACGTCGGACTTTCCTATATACGTCTCGGCCAAAGCGCAGTGACACTATCAGGCGGCGAAGCGCAGCGCGTAAAACTGGCGAAAGAACTTTCCAAGCGAGATACCGGTAAAACGCTGTACATCCTGGATGAGCCTACGACGGGACTCCACTTCTATGATATCCAGCAATTGCTCAACGTCTTGCATCGACTCAGGGACCATGGCAATACGATTGTCGTCATTGAGCATAATCTGGATGTGATCAAAACTGCGGACTGGATTGTAGATCTGGGTCCAGAAGGTGGCGTACGTGGCGGCCATATTGTTGCAGAAGGCACACCGGAACAGGTCGCAGAAGTTTCGGGTTCGTTTACGGGTCAGTTTTTAAAGCCCATATTGTGAGGAAAGACCGACGCTAGACATCGGACGTCTGATGCTGGCGCGGAGCAATCCACCTTACGGACACGTGTGATGCGGCTATACACCACTAATTAGGCCAGTGTTTTGATTCTATATTGCGTCAGACCTCTGGCGTCCGACATTCGACCACGCAAAAAAAAGCCGGCAATCGCCGGCTTTTTCATTTCCGAGAACCTAGTCCTCGTCGTCTTCAACTGAAGTGTCTACAGGACGATCTACCAGTTCAACATAGGCCATTGGTGCCGCATCACCAGGACGATAGCCACACTTGAGAATACGGATGTATCCACCTGGGCGTTCCTGATATCTTGGACCGAGTTCGTTGAACAACTTGGCAACCACAGCGTCGTTGCGTACTCGGGAGAACGCGAGACGACGATTGGCAACCGAGTCATTTTTAGCCAGTGTGATAAGAGGCTCTGCTACGCGTCGCAACTCTTTGGCTTTCGGCAATGTTGTTTTGATCAACTCATGCTCAACCAGAGAAGCGGCCATGTTCTTGAACATAGCTTTCCTGTGCGAGCTGTTTCGATTAAATTTACGACCACTTTTACGATGACGCATTTTATAATTCCTTACCTGTCAGTCGAGTACGGCTTAAACAGCCAATACCCGATCATCACCTTTTAGGCTGGCAGGGGGCCAGTTTTCAAGGCGCATACCCAAAGAAAGACCACGCGATGCCAGAACATCCTTAATTTCGGTTAGCGACTTTTTACCCAAGTTCGGAGTTTTAAGCAGCTCTACCTCAGTCCGTTGGATGAGGTCACCGATATAGTAAATATTCTCAGCCTTCAAACAGTTCGCAGAACGAACAGTCAGTTCAAGGTCGTCCACCGGACGAAGCAGAATTGGATCGACTTCTTCCTCTTCTTCCTCTTGTACAGGCTCTTTCTCATTATCAAAATCAACAAATACTGACAGCTGCTGCTGCAGGATTGTTGCCGCTCTTCTGATCGACTCTTCAGGATCGATCGTGCCATTTGTTTCCAGATCAATGACCAGCTTGTCCAGATCCGTACGCTGTTCAACACGTGCGTTCTCGACGGAATAGGCGACTCGCGCAACCGGGCTGTATGATGCGTCTAGCTGCAAACGACCAATTGCTCGCGTTTCGTCATCACCACTGGTGCGCTGATCAGCCGGAACATAGCCACGGCCACGCGCCACTTTCAGCGTCATGTTGATCTCGCCCTTGTCACCCAGATTACAGATAACGTGATCGGGATTAAGTATTTCAATATCATGGTCTAGCTGAATGTCGCTCGCCAGAACCGGGCCCGCGCCCTTCTTGGTCACTTGCAGGCTCGCTTCATCACGCGTGTGCATGTTGATAGCAAGGCCTTTCAGGTTCAGAAGAATCTCGATCACATCTTCCTGAACGCCTTCGATCGCGCTGTACTCGTGCAACACGCCATCGATCTCAGCTTCAACAACCGCACAACCCGGCATCGATGACAATAGAATTCTGCGCAATGCGCTACCCAGAGTGTGGCCAAAGCCACGCTCTAAAGGTTCCAAAATCACTTTTGCATGAGTTGGACTGATATCCTGAACTTCAATATTGCGAGGATTCAGGAATTCGTTTACTGAACGCTGCATAGTCGCCCCTATAGGTTATGTTGTCTGTCCTAAGCTCTACTTGGAGTAAAGCTCTACAATCAGGTTTTCATTGATGTCTGCTGGCAAGTCAGAACGCTCTGGAACAGACTTAAATGTCCCAGCCAGCTTACCTGCGTCAACTTCAACCCAATCAACTGATGCACGATTCGCAGCAAGGTCCACTGCGCTTTTAACACGCAACTGGTTCTTGGCTTTTTCACGTACAGATACCACATCACCAGCCTTGACCTGATACGAGGCAATATTCACTACCTGATCATTTACCAAGATGGCTTTGTGCGATACCAATTGACGTGATTCGGCACGCGTTGACCCGAATCCCATTCGGTATACAACATTATCAAGGCGTTGCTCTAACAGCTGAAGCAAGTTCTCACCGGTCGCGCCTTTACGACGAGCCGCTTCCTTGTAATAGCCACGGAACTGCTTCTCCAGAACGCCATATAAACGACGAACTTTTTGTTTCTCACGGAGCTGTGTACCGTACTCAGATAAGCGGCCGCGTCGTGCGCCGTGCATCCCTGGTGCGGTTTCTATATTACATTTCGAATCAAGTGCTTTTGCACCACTCTTCAAAAACAGGTCTGTCCCTTCACGACGAGACAGTTTACATTTTGGTCCAATATAACGAGCCATTGACTGTTCCCCTAAACGCGACGTTTCTTCGGTGGACGACAACCGTTGTGTGGAATCGGTGTGACGTCAGTGATGTTAGTGATTTTATAACCACATGCGTTTAGTGCTCGAACAGCGGACTCGCGTCCTGGCCCAGGCCCTTTAACCATAACTTCAAGGTTTTTCAGGCCGTATTCAGCAGCCGCGTTACCGGCTCTTTCAGCTGCTACCTGCGCAGCAAAAGGTGTACTCTTACGTGAACCACGGAAGCCGGAGCCTCCAGCAGTCGCCCAGGAAAGTGCATTTCCCTGACGATCAGTGATGGTCACGATCGTGTTGTTGAAGGAAGCGTGAATATGCGCCATCCCATCAACGACAGTCTTTTTCACCTTTTTACGGGTACGTGTACCTGGCTTTGCCATTACTGTTTCCTACTATTTACGAATTGGTTTACGAGGACCTTTACGGGTACGTGCGTTGGTTTTGCTTCGCTGACCGCGCACAGGCAAGCTGTGACGATGACGAAGACCACGGTAGCAACCCAGATCTTTCAACCGTTTGATATTCATTTGAATTTCACGACGCAAATCACCTTCAACTTCCAACTTGCTCACTTCATTACGAAGAGAATCGAGTTGTTCTTCAGTCAAAGCACTGATCTTGTCAGTCGGGGTTACTCCCGTTGCCTCGCAAAGTTTTGTTGCAGTTGTCTTACCTACTCCGAAGATGTAAGTAAGCGAAATTACTGCATGCTTATTGTCGGGTATATTGACACCGGCTATACGTGCCATCCATCTAACTCCGCTTTATTAAAAACAACAGTGCTTGCGCGCTGTCATTTTGGTTACCGTCTTTAAAAAAGGCGCGAATCATAGCCGCTGATCAAAAATAAATCAAGCGCTATCACAACGACCTTCTTGCGCGGCCAGTTAACCCTGGCGTTGCTTATGACGAGGTTCTGAACAAATGACTCTTACAGAGCCATTACGACGTATTACTTTACAGTTACGGCAAATTTTCTTTACCGAAGCTCGAACTTTCATGTGCTACTCCAAACTTTACCTTGCAATGAAATTGCGGTTAGCGCAGCATGCCGCCGCCACCGTAACCTTTGAGGTTCGATTTTTTCATTAGAGACTCATATTGGTGCGACATAAGGTGCGATTGCACTTGCGCCATAAAGTCCATGACTACCACAACAGCAATTAGCAGCGACGTACCTCCAAAATAGAAAGGAACGTTGAACCAAACCACCATAAATTGTGGCAAGAGAGATACTGCTGCAATATAAGCCGCGCCAAACACAGTCAATCGTGTCAGGACATTGTCTATATAGTTAGCGGTATGTTCTCCGGGTCGGATACCGGGTACAAAGGCACCCGATTTCTTCAAGTTGTCCGCAACCTCTTTAGGGTTGTACATCAGTGCCGTATAAAAGAAGCAGAAAAATACAACAGCAGCTGCGAACAAAATTATGTACAGGGGTTGGCTCGGGCCAAGCGCCTGTGAAATATCAGCCAACCAATCCATGCCTTCACCCTGACCAAACCACTGCCCCAGGGACGCAGGGAAGAGCAGGATACTGGATGCAAAAATGGGTGGGATAACCCCGGCCATATTCACTTTTAAAGGCAGGTGGCTGGATTGTTGCGAAGGCACACCACGCGCCGTCTGCCTTTTCGCATAGTTAACGGTAATCCGACGCTGGCCCCGTTCCATAAACACAACAAAGCCGACCGTCGCAATTGCCAAGACACCAATCACCAACAGCGCCAAAATGTTGAGCTCACCTTGTCGGGCGGCTTCGAAAGACTGCCCGATTGCTCCCGGCAAACCTGCAACTATGCCTGCGAAAATCAACAGTGAAATGCCGTTCCCAATGCCGCGCTCGGTGATCTGCTCACCAAGCCACATCATAAATACCGCACCACACACAAAGGTTGTAACTGCGAGAAAATAAAAACTCATTCCATCTGTAAAGGTCACGCCCTGAGACGCCAGACCCACGGACATTCCGGAAGCCTGAATAAATGCCAACAGTACCGTACCGTAACGGGTATATTGACTCAGCTTCCGACGTCCGGCTTCACCTTCTTTCTTGAGCTGTTCCAAACTGGGCGTCACCGCGGTCATCAACTGCATGATGATCGACGCAGAGATATAAGGCATGATTCCGAGCGCGAAAATACTCATGCGCTCGAGTGCACCACCGGAAAACATATTGAACAGGCTCAATATCGTTCCCTGGTTCTGTTCGAACAAGGCCGCCAAACGATCAGGGTTAATACCAGGAACGGGGATGTGAGCCCCTATTCGATAGATCACGATCGCAACGAACACAAACCACAAACGTGATTTAAGTTCCGCGAAACCCTTGCCGGCGCCCGGCGTCATTCCTGGTGCTTTAGCCATGCCAAATTAGTCCTCGACCTTTCCGCCTGCCGCTTCAATCGCTGAACGGGCGCCTTTGGTAACTCTCAAACCCTGTATAGTGACTGCTTTCGAAATCTCACCGGACAGAATCACTTTTGCCACTTTGGTATCGCGACGAACCAGATTAGCATTCTTCAACGCATCCAGATCAATCACGTCCGCCTCGACTGTCGCTAATTCATTCAAACGAATTTCCGCGACATATTTTGCCATTCTGGACGAAAAACCGAACTTTGGCAGTCGTCGCTGTAAAGGCTGCTGACCACCCTCAAAACCGGGTGCTACAGAACCACCAGAACGGGCTTTCAAACCCTTGTGACCGCGACCACCAGTCTTGCCCAAGCCGCTACCAATACCACGACCTACACGTTTTGCAGCCGATTTGGATCCAGGAGCTGGACTCAATGTGTTAAGACGCATATCACTCCCCCTCAATTTTAACCATGTAGTTAACTTTGTTCACCATTCCGCGAACCGAAGGAGTATCTTCCAGCTCAACAGTCTGACCAATTTTACGCAAACCCAGCCCAGTGACGCATGCCTTGTGTTTTGGCAGTTGCCCGATCGGACTTCGGAAAAGCGTCACTTTAATCGTTTTACTTTTCGCCATGATCCTACCCTGCAATCTCTTCTACAGATTTACCACGCTTGGCAGCGACGTCGTCAGGAGACTTCATTGCTTTCAAACCATTTATCGTTGCGCGAACGACGTTAACCGGATTGGTTGAACCGTAGCACTTGGCTAGTACGTTCTGTACACCGGCAACTTCAAGCACTGCACGCATCGCACCACCGGCGATGATTCCGGTACCTTCTGATGCTGGCTGCATATATACCTTGGAACCGCCATGACGGGCATTGATCGGGTATTGAAGCGTCGTTCCCTTCAAAGGAACGCTCACCATATTCTTGCGTGCAGCATCCATTGCTTTCTGGATAGCAATTGGTACTTCCCGCGCTTTACCCCGGCCGAAACCAACGCGACCTTCGCCGTCACCAACCACTGTCAGCGCAGTGAAGCCGAAGATTCGACCACCTTTAACAACTTTTGCAACACGGTTAACCTGAACCAGCTTTTCTTGCAGCTCAGAGCCTTTTTGATCTTCTACACTCATCGTAATGCCCCTTAGAATTCCAATCCGGCTTCACGCGCTGCGTCAGCCAATGCTTTAACACGACCGTGGTATTTGAAGCCTGCTCGATCAAAAGCAACACGCGAGATGCCTGCTGATTTAGCTCGTTCTGCTATCAATTTTCCAACCTTGACTGCCGCTTCCGAATTTCCGGTTGCGTCGCCACGAAGTTCTTTCTCGACAGTTGACGCCGAAGCCAGAACCTTGTCGCCTTCAGGTGCAATAACCTGCGCATAGATATGCCGAGGCGTACGGTGAATGGTCAATCTCGTTTCACCCAGAGACTTCAATTTGAAACGCGTTTTCTTCGCTCTGCGTAATCTTGAATCTTTCTTTGTGCTCATGGTCTCACCTATTTCTTCTTGGCTTCTTTACGTCTGACGTATTCGTCAGCATAGCGAACACCCTTACCCTTATAAGGCTCTGGCGGACGATAAGCCCGAATTTCCGCAGCAACCTGTCCTAACAACTGCTTATCGATACAGTTCAGTACGATTTCAGTTTGGGATGGTGCTTCTGCCTTCACTTCTTTCGGAAGCTCGTACACGACGGGGTGTGAAAAGCCCAGTGTCAAATTCAGTTTCTGACCCTGAACCTGCACCCTGTAACCAACACCAACCAACTCGAGCTTTTTACTGAAGCCAGAGGAGACACCAGTCACCATATTGTTAACCAACGCTCTGGTAGTACCAGACATTGCGCGTGAAAACTTGCTGCCATTTTTGGCCGCAAAGGTTAACTTTGAACCGTCCTGGTTCACTTCTACGACAGGATTAAGAGCCAATTTAAGGGAGCCCTTACCACCTTTAACTTCGATTTCGCCGTCGGCCATCTTCACTTCTACACCAGAAGGCAGCTCGACAGGACTATTAGCAACCCTAGACATACTTCCCCCTAGAAAACTGTGCAGATAACTTCACCACCGATGCCCGCTTTTCGTGCCGCGTGGTCGGTCATGACGCCTTGTGAAGTAGAAACAATCGCAATACCCAGACCACCGCGCACCGTAGGAAGTTCATCCGAACCCCTATAGTTGCGCAAACCTGGACGGCTTTGTCTTTTAATCTCTTCGATAACAGGCTTCCCGTCGAAATATTTGAGTTCGACCGTGACTTCTGGCTTAACGTCACCATCAACCGCAAAGCTTTCGATATAGCCTTCTGATTTGAGGACTTCCAACACCGACAACTTCATCTTGGATGAAGGAATCGAGACAGTTTGCTTCTCTGCCATCTGCGCGTTACGAATACGCGTAAACATATCCGCAAGCGTATCTTGCATACTCATCGTATGTTCTCCTGATCATTTTAGTTGTGCAGCAGACGCAATTGGAGGGAGCGATCTGCTTACCAACAACAAAACTGCTTAATTAATTACCAGCTTGCCTTTTTAAGGCCTGGTACGTTACCACTCATACCCTGTTCGCGAAGCTTGATTCGCGACAGTTTAAACTTGCGGTAGACACCGTGAGGACGTCCGGTAACCTGACAACGGTTACGCAAACGGCTCGGGCTAGCGTCACGAGGCAACTTCTGCAATTTTTTCTGCGCTTCCCAACGTTCTTCATCGGAACTGTTGACGCTCGAAATAATTGCTTTCAGCTCGGCACGCTTGGCCGCATATTTGGCAACCGTTTTTTCGCGCTTCAATTCGCGCTCTTTCATTGCGATCTTAGCCATATCCTTTAACCTTACTTTCTAAATGGGAAGTTAAAGGCACGCAGCAAAGCACGACCTTCATCATCCGTTTGAGCAGAAGTCGTGATAGTGATATCCAAACCACGAATCTTGTCGACTTTGTCATAATCAATTTCAGGGAAAATGATTTGCTCTTTCACACCCATGCTGTAGTTGCCACGACCGTCAAATGACTTGTCGTTCAAACCACGGAAGTCACGGATACGGGGAATCGCGATACCCACCAGTCGCTCAAAGAATTCCCACATACGCTCACCACGCAGTGTTACCTTGCAACCGATCGGAAACCCTTCACGAACCTTAAAGCCCGCAACGGATTTTCGCGCCTTGGTGATTACCGGCTTTTGGCCAGCAAGCGTCTCAAGGTCCGAAACAGCATGGTCCAACAATTTCTTGTCAGCCAGCGCTTCACCCACACCCATGTTCAGGGTAATTTTCTCGATTTTGGGTACCTGCATCACGCTCTTGTAGCTGAACTCTTTCTGCAGAGCAGGGACCACTTCACTTCTGTAAACTTCTTTCATATGTGCCATTGGGTTCACCTGCTACCTTACTTGTCTACGAGTTCGTCGTTAGACTTGAACACGCGTACCTTTTTGCCATCTTCAAGGACCTTGAAGCCAACCCGGTCTGCTTTGTTGGTTGTTGGATTGAAAATCGCAACGTTGGAAGCCTGAATAGGTGCTTCCTTTTCAACAATCCCACCGGGTGTGCCAAGCATAGGGTTTGGTTTCGTGTGGCGCTTAATCATGTTGACTCCGGATACGACCAGACGGCCATCCTTCATCACGCGATTGACTGTACCACGCTTACCATTGTCCTTGCCTGCTATGACAATCACTTCATCATCACGTTTGATCTTTTTCATAACCGGCCTCACGTCCTTACAGCACTTCTGGTGCTAAAGAGATAATTTTCATGTATTTCTCGCCACGCAGTTCACGCGTCACCGGGCCAAAAATACGGGTTCCGATCGGTGCATCCTGGGCATTCAATAATACCGCCGCATTACCATCGAACTTGATCAGTGAACCGTCCTGGCGACGGACCCCTTTTCGAGTTCGCACGACAACCGCGTTCAGAACCTGACCTTTCTTAACTTTACCGCGAGGAATTGCTTCCTTGACGGTCACTTTAATTACATCGCCAATACGAGCATAACGCCTATGCGAACCACCCAGTACTTTGATGCATTGAACTCGACGTGCGCCACTGTTGTCGGCAACGTCCAGCATACTTTCCGTCTGAATCATCTTGGATCTCCAAACTTTCCCGGGTTACACCTTGGATGCTTTCTCGACGATCGTTACCAGCTTCCAGGATTTCGTCTTGGATATCGGACGAGATTCCTGAATAGTAACGACATCACCGATGGTGCATTCGTTATTTTCATCATGTGCGTGCAGCTTGGTTGAACGCTTAACGTACTTTCCGTAGATCGGATGCTTAACACGTCTTTCAACCAGCACTGTAATGGATTTATCCATCTTGTCGCTGACGACCTTACCACTGATGGTGCGCGCCGTATTTTGTGCAGCTTCAGTCATAATCACTCACCCGCCTTTTGCGTCAATACAGTCTTGATTCGGGCGATATCTTTACGCACCTGCGTCAGCAGGTGTGACTGATTCAATTGCCCGGATGCCTTGCGCAAACGCAAGTTAAACTGCTCTTTCAATAAACCAAGCATTTCCTGGTTCAATTCATCAACTGACTTTTCTCTAAGTTCACTTGCTTTCATTACATCACCGTCCTTTCAACAAAGGTTGTTGGAACAGGTAATTTCGCAGCAGCCAGAGAGAATGCTTCGCGAGCCAAGTCCTCAGATACACCTTCGATCTCATACAGAACACGGCCTGGCTGAATCTGGCAGACCCAGTATTCAACATTACCCTTACCTTTACCTTGACGAACTTCCAAGGGCTTTTGCGTAATCGGCTTGTCCGGAAATACACGAATCCAGATTTTGCCTCCACGCTTTACCTTACGCGAGATGGTTCGACGAGCCGCCTCGATTTGACGCGCCGTGATTCGGCCTCGTCCAGTCGCTTTCAAGCCATACTCACCAAAGCTCACTTTACTGCCTCGATGAGCGAGACCGCGATTACGACCTTTTTGTACTTTTCTGAATTTGGTACGTTTTGGTTGTAACATTTCTCGGCCCCTTACTTACCAGCTTTCTTGCGAGCGGCTTTTTTCTCTTCGCGGACTTGTTCAATACCGCCAAGAATCTCGCCCTTGAAAATCCACACTTTCACGCCAATGATGCCGTAAGTAGTACTTGCTTCGTGCGTTGCATAATCAACGTCAGCACGAAGTGTGTGAAGAGGTACACGACCTTCCCTATACCACTCGCTTCTGGCTATCTCAGCGCCACCCAAACGACCACCAACCTGAATCTTGATCCCTTTCGCGCCCTGACGCATCGCATTCTGAACTGCACGCTTCATGGCACGACGGAACATTACACGTCGCTCGAGCTGGCTAGCCACACTGGCCGCAACCAGCTTCGCATCCAGATCCGGCTTACGAATTTCCTCGATATTGATATGAACGGGAACGCCCATCAATTCGCTGACATCCTTGCGCAGACGCTCAACATCTTCACCTTTCTTACCAATCACGATTCCAGGACGAGCCGTGTGAATGGTAAGCCGGGCATTCTGCGCTGGCCGCTCAATTGTAATCTTGCTGACAGACGCCTTTTCGAGGCGCTTCATCAGGTGCTCGCGCACCTGAATGTCGTTCAACAGGTTTTTAGCGTAGTCGCCCTTTTCTGCATACCAAACGGAGTTGTGGTCTTTCACAATACCCAGTCTGATACCATTTGGATTAACTTTCTGACCCATCTCAGTATCTCCTAGTTATCGGCCACTTTGACCGTGATATGACAGGTGCGCTTGAAAATACGATCAGCACGCCCCTTGGCACGTGGACGGATTCGCTTCATCGTCGGACCTTCATCAACAAACACGGTCGATACACGCAGGTCATCAATGTCCAGACCATCGTTATGCTCGGCATTTGCGATGGCGGAATCCAATACTTTTTTCATTAAACGTGCAGCTTTTTTGGTGCTGAAATCCAGAATCTCCAGCGCCTCTTCTACACCTTTACCTCGAATCTGATCTGCAACCAACCGTGCTTTCTGAGCAGATAGTCGAGCACCTCTATGCTTTGCAGCTACTTCCATCTTTTTAACCTCTCAGAATTAGCGCTTGGCTTTCTTATCAGCGATATGACCGCGATAAGTGCGCGTTGCAGCAAATTCACCCAATTTATGGCCAACCATATCTTCTGTCACATAAACCGGGACGTGTTGACGTCCGTTATGTACAGCTATGGTCAAACCTACCATCTCCGGAAATATCGTTGAGCGACGAGACCAGGTTTTAATTGGCTTCTTATCACCCTTTTCCAGAGCCGTTTCTACTTTCTTCAATAAATGAAGGTCAATAAATGGACCTTTCTTCAAAGAACGTGGCACAGCGCAATCCTCTTATCTGTTACTTGGCCGACCGACGACGTACGATCATCTTGTCAGTGCGTTTGTTCTTGCGAGTCTTATGACCTTTGGTAGGAACACCCCAAGGAGTAACAGGGTGACGACCACCAGAGGTTCGCCCTTCACCACCACCATGTGGATGGTCAACTGGGTTCATAACAACACCACGCACCGTTGGTCGGATACCGCGCCAACGTGATGCACCCGCTTTACCTAACTGGCGTAGACTGTGCTCACTGTTAGAAACTTCGCCCAAAGTCGCTCGACATTCAGCCAGCACTTTACGCATCTCACCCGAACGCAGACGAAGCGTTGCGTAAGCACCTTCGCGAGCAACCAGCTGCGCAGAAGTACCAGCACTACGGGCAATCTGTGCACCTTTTCCAGGCTTCATTTCAATACAGTGAATCACACTACCCACAGGTATATTTCGCATTGGCAAAGTACTACCCACCTTGATCGGTGCGTCTTCACCAGAACGAACTTCATCACCTGCCTTCAGACCTTTGGGAGCAATGATATAGCGACGCTCACCATCGGCATATTTCAGCAATGCAATGTGCGCAGAACGGTTTGGATCGTACTCCAAGCGCTCTACTACCGCAGGAATACCATCCTTCCCACGTTTAAAATCGATAATCCGGTAATGCTGCTTGTGACCACCACCTTTATGGCGTGTCGTAATTCGACCGTTGTTGTTACGACCACCTTTCTTTGATTTCTTTTCTACCAGCGGCGCGTAAGGACGACCTTTGTGTAGTTCGGTATTAACAACCTTAACTACGTGACGACGACCGGCAGAAGTTGGTTTAGCTTTTACGACTGGCATAACTTTACCCTACCTTATTCCACGTCCATAAAATCGATATCCTGACCTTCAGCCAACCTGACATAGGCTTTACGGATATCCTTACGCTTACCAAGACCATTTTTCGTAAACTTGGTCTTGCCTTTGATATTCACTGTCTGCACGCCTTCCACATTTACTTTGAAAAGCTTCTCAACCGCCTTTTTGATCTCAGGCTTGGTTGCGTCTGGCGCCACCTTAAAACAGACCTGGTTACTCTCGGCCGCAATTGAAGACTTTTCAGAAATATGCGGGCCTAACAGAACCTTATAAATACGTTCTTCGTTCATCCCAACATCTCCTCAATCTTTTTCAGCGCCGGAACTGTCACTACCACTTTCTCATGCGCAACAAGGCTCACTGGATCAATACCCGACACATCCCGCACATCGATATTCGGGAGATTTCGAGAAGCCAGATAAAGATTTTGCTCCACTTCATCGGCGATAATCAGCGCGCCATCCAGAAGGTTCTGCTCTTTCAGCTTGGCAGCAAATGCTTTGGTCTTGGGTGACTCTACAGCCATCTCCTCCACAACCACCAAACGCTCTTGACGCACAAGCTCGGAAAGAATTGCCTGCATCGCTGCGCGATACATCTTGCGATTGACTTTCTGCTCATAGCTTTGCGGCTTGGCTGCAAACGTCACACCACCTGAACGCCAGATAGGACTACGAATCGTACCTGCGCGCGCGCGGCCTGTACCCTTTTGACGCCATGGCTTTTTACCGCCACCACTTACTTCCGAACGCGTCTTCTGAGCACGTGTACCCTGACGAGCACCAGCCATATAAGCTGTTACAACCTGGTGAACCAGTGCTTCGTTAAATTCTCTTGAGAAGGTTGCTTCAGAGACCGCAACACTACCCTTGGAACCTGTTATAGCTAATTCCATGCGACCCCCTATGCCTTAACCGACGGCTTGACAACAACATCCGCACCTGTAGCGCCAGGCACCGCACCCTTCACAAGAAGGAGATTACGATCTGCGTCTACGCGAACGATTTCCAAGTGCTGCACAGTGACCTGCTCTGCACCCATGTGACCAGCCATTTTCTTGCCTTTAAAGACACGACCAGGCGTTTGGCACTGCCCGATGGAACCTGGTGCACGGTGGGAAAGAGAGTTACCATGGGTTGCATCTTGCATACGGAAGTTCCAGCGTTTTACACCACCCTGAAAACCCTTACCTTTGGACTGACCGGTAACATCAACCATCTGGCCTGCTTCAAAAACCGAAACATCCAGAGTGTCACCAGCCTTGAGCTCTTCGCCTTCACCTTCAGCGAGGCGGAATTCCCAAAGACCACGACCAGCCTCTACACCTGCTTTTGCAAAGTGACCGGCTGCCGACTTGGATACACGCGAAGCTCGACGGGCACCCACTGTTACCTGAACAGCATCATAACCATCAACTTCTGTCGTGCGCTTTTGAGTGACCCTGTTACCTTCAACTTCGATAACCGTCACGGGGACAGATTGACCCTCATCCGTAAAAATACGGGTCATACCAGCCTTTCGGCCGACTAAACCAATTGCCATTTTTCACCTCTTAAGTGTACGGGGCTCTCACCCTCTATGGCCCTAATGAATAGGTAGTTACACTTAACCGGACACGCTTCTCTGCATCCGGCCGCCGCTCGAAACGAGCGACTGACTTAACTCAGACTGATCTGGACATCAACACCAGCAGCGAGGTCAAGCTTCATCAGTGCGTCTACAGTTTTTTCTGTAGGCTCAACAATATCCATCATGCGTTTATGCGTGCGGATTTCGTATTGGTCTCGCGCATCTTTATTCACGTGAGGAGAGATCAATACAGTAAACCTTTCTTTCTTAGTAGGCAGAGGGATAGGGCCACGCACCTGCGCGCCAGTTCTCTTTGCCGTATCTACGATTTCTTGCGTAGATTGATCGATCAGACGGTAGTCAAATGCCTTCAGTCTGATTCTGATTTTTTGGCCTTGCATAGTTACCAAAACTCCAGTTATTGCCATGCCCGACGTACGTCACATGGCGCCTGTACAAAAAAGGAGCCGCATTGTACGTATTGGCCCATTTGGTGTCAACCGGATTACCGTGATAAATCCGCCATTTAAAGAAAATAAAAAAAGCTGCCGCAGCAGCCTTGATGGAGCCATTTTCCTGCACGAAATTTGTTCCCGTTTTTCGGAAGTCGACAGGAACAAAAGCCGAGACTATTCACCTGATAATGTCCGCTACAACGCCCGCACCTATGGTCGCTCGCACAGCTCGCGCCGTTCGCATGCTAAAAAGACCACATGTGTGGCCTTTTCTTTACGTGTTCGCCCTTCGCGGATCCGCTTGAGGCGATAGCTGAATTATCTTATTCGATAATTTTG
>PZPK01000066.1 GCA_006212045.1 Oleiphilus sp.
CAGCAATTAGTCATTATTGGACTACCGACTTTCCTGGTGATGTTATTCAGTACTAGCCTTGTTAGATCTCAACAGATAAACAACGGGGAATAATTCAAAATGACAAAGACAACGGTAAAGCTGGAATTTGAAAAGGAAACAAAGAACAGTATTCGTTTCAAAGAAATCCCTGAGGAAGGGAAAGCGCCCATCGTAGGGAGCGTTTACCTACAAAAGTGGTTTGCGGGAGATTCTAAGCATATAGAGTTAACCGTTGAGAAAAAGGACTAAGGGAATAATATGACTACGTTTTTCACGAAACTTAAGCCTAATACTTGGAGTGGATTCATTTACCTATGTCTTCTAATAATCGCAAGTATATTGGTATGCATTAGTTTTACATACTCGCATATTCCAATTGGGATGCCTATTACTATGATTGGCTTTTCAATATGCTTATTTTCTCTGTATTTGAACGATATTGGTTATATCAAATATTTCCGAGATAGCGCTACTGCGAACATAGGATTCTTGATAGCAATTATTGGCGTAATAACTTGTTTTGTAGCTGCGATAACCTAAGGGGAAAAACTACATGAAGTTTTGGGAGCTTAAACAGTGTTTTGAATGCGCAGGAAGTGTCCCAGAATTTTTCTTTGTTGTCGGATATAAACAGGCAGCTCTTCCAAGGTGGTTTCGAAAACTAATAGCGCAATTAGCAGATCAAATATGTGGAAATATATCGAGCAAAGGATCTTCAACGAATGAAACTGTTAGCTTCTATGTCGATCCAAATGATCCCAGCGTTATTTCAGAAATCAAGAATTCTTTGGGTGGTCAATTTGATAATATTGAAGTAACCGAAGGTACAGTTACGGTGACTACTTCATCCTATCAAGGAATCAAGCAAGATCAATTGGCGGAACATAACTCTGCAGTGAGAAAATGTCGTCAGGATATATCGATGATGGCTATCAGTGGCAAAATTAGTCTCAAGTAGGAATATTGAGAACCGGGGCACAAATAGCCCCTGTCTGAAACGTGCCGCCCTATGAACACTGTCAGGTGTTAAAAACTTCGTTAATAATATGCAATAATACATATATTATGTACTATAAGTATAACGTTCATGCGATGGGGTATTAATGCCTTTACTTTAATTGTAAGTATGAATGGACTCAGCACCTCAAAAATTTTCGGAGCTATTATCGCGGTAAAGAGGCGTAAAGCAAAGAAGATTAACAGGCACTTAAAAAGTGCTTAGCACGAAACTGGAGAATAAAAATGATAGGACTCATTGCTCAAACAGTAGGCTCTCTTTGCCTATTGGCCATTAGTCTAGGTTATGCTTTCGCTGGACCAACGTCTCCATGGGTTTTCATGATCGGTGCTGGTGTTTTAATACCCTCCCCTATCCTTTTAAACACAGTAAACAACGACACTCAGTGTTAGGGAAATATTTGTTATGGCTAATGATAAAGAAACGTATTCTGAGAATAAGAAGACGAGCAGTGTTTTCAAGAAATGGCACTGCCTTTTATTCATAGGTTTTTTTCTTGGGACTGCTGCTTTAGATTTGTTTGTTCTCAAGCCTGATAAAACATTAAGCGGCGAATGGTTTGTTGAGTTTATTTCCGTGCGTGGCCCAGGGTTGATGCCATTGCTACTAATGTTTGCAGTGTGTGGCTCCTATCTAATACTTTCAGTTGAATGGACCGAGCAGCGAATAAAGAAAGCATTGAATATTATAGATAGTGTTGAGCCAAGCAATCATTACTTTAGCGGAGTGCTCATAATATTAGCTGGGTTTGTTGTTGCGGTTTTTTCAATGATTAAATACGGAAGGTTGGCAGGATACCCTCCCCTTATGCTTGCGGTAGGTGTCGCACTATGGCTTATATGCAGAAGGTTAGCCTGGCGCCACTATAACGTGCCAAGCTTCGGTAAGCACAAAGGGCAGATTAAGTAGGGGGATGATATCGGAATCAACGCTGAAACTCACAAGAAATTAGCCTTTGTTTCCTTGGCCGCAACTTGCTTAGCAATGGCTGGATTCTTCGTGTCGATTTTTTCAGAAGCTTCGATTATGACTACAGCGTTTACGTTGTTAGTCGCAATTGCAGGGACCTACTCTACTGCGAAAGAGGCTGCTTGGTTTTCATCAAAGAGCGCGAGTCGAGCGTAGGGGAATAATTATGGGTAACAAATACACTTGGGTACTGTTTAATTTGACTGCATCAATTGGATGCTTAATTTTCTTAATGGCAAACAGCATCCCAAAAGAAATGGATGCTTACTTTGCCCTATTCGTTATCTCCTTACACGTCGGTACCGTTTATTGGATCTACAGATCAATTATTTATTGGCGCAAGTGTATTCAGCATGACGACCCATCATTTAATAACATTGTTGATGATTTGGCGACTCATAGAGAATCAGGGTGATAAATATGAGTTACGACTTAGATAAAAGATTCCTAAGTGTAGTTATTAAGCTGCCTGACAACGAAGAAGACAGAAAAACTATTGTTAATACCCTAGGATTTGGAAACAAATTACACGGGGCGAGGTTACTGCAGTAAGTTCTGGAGATGTGATATCTGAACTCGAAAAGTATGAAAACAGCTCCGGGAAATAACTACATGAAGTTTTGGGAGCTTAAACAGTGTTTTGAATGCGCAGGAAATGTCCCAGAATTTTTCTTTCATGTCGGATATAAACAGGCAGCTCTTCCAAGGAGGTTTCGAAAACTAATAGCGAGATCTGAAATACATAGAGCATGGCTAAGCGGGATAACAGGTGCTTGGTTTGCACCTGTTATGGAACGGGAAGAGGCTTGGAAATCAGATTCAGAGAATCGTTGAGGGAAAATAGCGATGGGAAGGCTAACCAACATTGCTTAGTATGTGGTCTCTAGAGGAATGGCCATTGCCCTACTCTACACTTCAGTTTTAACATAGGCAAAATCGGCGATTTTATAGGGGATAATGATTATTGATAAATATGGATACAAGGAGTCTGACTTTATTACATATGTAATAGGTGGCTCAGTCATCGGCCTTTTACCGTTGTTTCTTTTTATAGTTATAACCGGTAAGCAAAACCTGTTTTTTCAAGTTCTGTATATCTCTGTCTGGATATCCATTCTTGTTTTGAACAATTTTTTCATCCCTACTAAACAACGCTTATTAGATAAAGAGAAAGGGTGCATAGAATCAAAGGATTAGGCAACCTAGAAAGTGCCTAGGGTTCCCTCCATTGGGGAGGGGTTATCGGAACAGATTGAAGCTTTTAGCCAGCGCGGTGCAGTTCCCTCCATACGTGGAGGGGTAAGAACTCTAACGCTATAAAGTTACTTTTCCTTCGTTGTGACACATTCTGGCGTCTATTTTTACTTCATAATATGCATTAATATATCACATATGTTTAATAGTTATTAAATCTAACGATTATTGCAGAGTCTTTATTTTGGCTAAGGTCGGGGAATAATATGGAGACAGTTTTTGAAATATTGCCATCGATACCAGCGGCAGTAGCTTTCATATTAGCTTTAGCTGGTTTGGTACCTTTTTTTATGGCTTTAAAGAAGCCGCCTAAAGGTTTTGTGCAAACGTCAGTATACGGTGCAGTTTATGTTGTGGGGGCAATTGGTGCGATGTCGCTTATGACCAGTATTCTACTGCCACTGGCGGCGTAGATTCAATCAGGGGGAAAAATGGTGAGCAAACTAACATCTGAGGAAATGCAAGTTGCAAAAGGGTTTGCTGGTTTTTTTATATTGCTAGCAGTGGCTATGTTGTTCATTGAGCCTGGTCTGGCTATCCCATGCCTGATACCTATTCTTTTTGCTTTGCCTGTACTAACTAGCAATATTGGAGATGAGCGGCCCAATAAATCATCTTCAGGTGATGGAGCAATGAGTGCTGGAGCCAGCTCAAGTTCAGGTGGATGTGATGGATGCTAAATTGGTTCTAACACTGGTGGCGGTAATAGGTATTTTACTGTCATTTCTGTGGCGTGTAGATGTGGGATCGAGTGTAACTTTTGGAGCATTCCTTGTGTACTTTATTTATACAAAACGCGGCAAAGAAAAAGTCGAAGAACATTAGGGGAAAAAATATGACGATTCAAACAGATCAAATCAGTGCACCAAATGAAGAACCCATCCGTTTAATTTGCAGATTAGGAATACATAAGCCAGGTAAATGGAATGTGGTGAAACGATACAACCTAAAACGAGGGGCTGATTTCACTGGTGAAGGTGTAGAAGAAGCTCGACACTGTGTTTGCTGTAACAAGGAATACAAACGTCTAAGAATGCTATACGAGGCCTAAGGGGAGTATTCATGAGTAGCTGGAGTGTGAACACTCCATTCCAAAGGGCGCGGTATATGCTGATTTGTTCCTCAGTTCTTTGTGTTTTATTGGCGTTGATGATCAACACTGGATTCATATTCGCTGCGATGTTATTACCGCTGGTGTCTCTAGGATTCGCTCAGAATCAAATAGCATCATTCGAAATGGGTGAGCGTGCCCATGCGTTAGGTAATGCGCTAACATCATGTCCTTTTAATGAAAATACATGGTCTAAAGCTGAGTGGATAAGTGGCTGGAAATGGGCAGAACAGCAGGTTCAGAAATAGAGGGAATAAATAGTCATGAGTGGAAAAGAAGAGTTAGATAACGCAATGAATAAGCTAAAAGTAACAAACAGCCACGTCCCTTGGCCAGGTGGAATTGTGGATTGCGAGTCAAGAGGAACTAGCGGTCTCGGTGTAAAGGAAGGAAAGTCTGATTTCGTGCGTCAAACGATTGGTGAGATGGAGAAACACAATCAATCAAAGGCAGGGGAATAATAACCAATGGATATTTTAAAAGCATTGATTGCCGTCTTGGTGCTGGCTGCGCCCTGCTCTTACACTGATTTGAGGCTGATAGAGAGCGAGAAACGAATGATGTGGCACCTGCTTAGCCTAGCGCTAACTTTGGGGTTGTTTCTCGCATTGGCAACTACAGCG
>PZPK01000073.1 GCA_006212045.1 Oleiphilus sp.
TCAGGCACGATTTCCTGTGACCAACTGTCTTCCATCAGCATTCTGAACGACATACCACCCGACGCTGCTTCCAACGTAAGTTCGCCAGCATCTACCGCCGTCTTGACGTGCTCAGTTAATAGCTCAAACAATCGGCGCTTGTACTCAGTGTCATCGTTTCCTTTTAAATGCTCACCCTTGGTTTCCAGTACAGAGAAGCGGTAACTGCCAGAGTTTGGCTGTTCGACGCACACCAACAAGTCAGGGTAAACCTTTTGCTTTTGCCAGCCTTGTAGGCTGTACTCGCGTTGATTTACTGCAATACGATGCCACCAATACACAGACGCTTGCTTATCCAAATACCAGGCTGTGTCGCGCTCTAAATTGTTCAGCCCATTTTGATAGACCTTTTCAAACAGGCTTTTTTCGAGTACTGATCCATCTTTGCGGCGAAGCACCTGATCATGTTCACTGACATTAACCTCTAAGGTTTGCGCCAGTTCCCAATTTAGCTTTTCGTTGTCTGAAGCGAGTAGACGTAGGGAGATATCACCCTTGTCCAACTTAGATCTGAAGATTTGCTCCGATAATTGCGCGACCTGTTGTTTAATGTCGCGCTTCATCTCTTTGAGCAGCTCAAGGCGGTTAGTAAACAAGGCCTCCTCAGAAACGCCATTACCACGCAAGATGTCTAACGTGTGCGTTAACACCCGCATGGCTTGCCATGGGTTTGGAATAACATCGGTGAGCTGCCTTACCATAAAGGAGATATCCAGGCCTGCATTCGGGTCAAACTCGATGTTCTCGTGAACCGGATCGGCTAAGTCCAATTCGCCTTGGTTATCCTTTGACATTTTGTAGTCGATACGGGCAATCGTGCGCTTTAACTTATCGTCCACTAGCTGGAAGTTCTCAGCATTCAAATAAGACAGCGATTCCCAATCTAGGTCACCCAGCACATCCCGTTCATAGTCAAACAAACGGTAGCCGTCTTTGTACCCAGCATCGCGATGTAAAACCCTAGGCAAGAATATTTTAGGTAGGTTACGAAAACGCTCTCTACGCAATAAGGTTTCTTTGCTCACTACTGCGGCGGGTTTATTGGCTTCTGTAGCTTTAACTTGATTCGCCACATCTCCCATCCCTTCTTCTTCTAAACCTTGCTTAACACCAGCAACAGCTTCCATCACGTCTTGATCAAAGGTATAGACATAACACTCATCTAAGCTTGCTTTTTGCGTCAATCGCGCATGTGGTTGACGTAGTACACGGCCAATCATTTGGGTAATTGCCGTTTTTGCGGTCATTTTTGACAACACGGTTAATACATAAGCGAAAGGACAATCCCAACCTTCACGTAGCGCATCCTTTGTGATGATGTATTTAACTGGGCACATTTCGCTGAGCAAATCATCATCACCCAACTCGTCTTTATCAGACGTTTTCAGGCGGATTTCATTTTCATTCACGCCCAATTTGTCCATCAAATACTCGCGGGCATCTTCCGCATGCACAAATGCTGAATCACGCTGATCTTTACCTGTGCGCTCAACTCGGATCAGCATGATGGGACGAATATAGCGACCGGTTTCGTTTTGTAGTTGCCCGGCATCCTGTTCAAGCTCTGCCAATTTAGCGTGCGCAAGCGACAAGGTATGCTTCCAGTCACTTTTGTCTTCGTTGATTAAGTTGATGGGCAACTTAATCATTTGCTCATCTTTCAAAGCTTGCCCAGACACATTCACCAGCACATTTGAGTGATGCTTACCGTTTGCGTTAGGCGTGGCAGAAAGCTCAAGAATAAACTTAGGGTTAAAGCCACACAGGGTTTCTCTTGCGGTTTCGCTATAGGCTTTATGCCCCTCATCCACAATAATCATTGGGCGAACCATGCGTAACACATTGCCTAAGCTTTGTTTGACTGACACTGAGCCTGGCGCTATGCCTTCTTGCCAACCGTAATCTGAAAGATCATTACAATCTAAATTACGAATACTGCTCAATAGCGCCTCATTGGCTGTGGTGTCATCTTCAATCGGGAAGAAGGTGGTAAATCGCCCACTATCACGGAACATGCGTAGGGTTTCTTTGGATTGACGCGCACTGGATTGCAGCATCAACAACATAACGCACAGGTTTTCGTCGGTATCCCGCTTGGTAAATGCATCGTTCTTTTCGAGCATTTTTACTCGTCCACCCGAAGCACGCTCTAGCATTTGCCTATACGGATGCTCACGATTGGCCAACTGTTTCCAGGTTTGTTTGTAAATGGCATCCGACGGCACCACCCAGAGCACCATACCTGTCTGTTGCGTAAACAAATCAGTTTGCAGGCGCTCAACCGCAGCAACACCAAGTAAGGTTTTACCACCACCTGTCGGTACTTTCAGGCACACGTTAGGAATTGGCCGCTCTAATCCGTCAAATCTTGTGACATAAGGTGCGGGCACCAAGTGACCGCTTTTGTCTTTAAGTAGGTCAATACGGCGCTCCTGTACCAGAGCTTCCCACGTGTCTTTGGCATAATCGGTTAAGCGAGCGTCTTTGCCTTTCATTTTCTGAAAAGCAACAAAGTCTTCCGCTTCTTCCTTGGTGTCGGCCAGCTTTTTTAAGTAATAGTCCAGCTTATCCAGCACACCATTTTGGTAGTCTTTTAACTCCATGTTACGCCCCCATAATACGATGGATAGCGTAAGGCAACTGGCAAAACTCAATGCGTTTTTCAGTTAAGTCCTTCTGACTCATAAATTTCGCTACAGCAAATACAATAGTGCGTTTCTTCGTAGTATTGTTTTTAGCTATAGCCTCTACTTTGTCCGCGTTTAATGCGGCTTCATTTGAACGCAACCATTCGCTATCTGGACGATAGAACAGATGAATACGGAATAGATCTGTTTCACCGATAAAACCATCGGCAGAAGCTTTAGCAACAGTTTCTAATGACTGCCCAGTTGCGGTATAAAACACATAACGTGCAAGCGCGTCGAACGATGGCATCGCTTCGCCAGTAAGTAAACTTTCAATTTGAATCGGTTCACCCAAAGTACAATAAGTGAAACTACCACCAATGCCTGGCGCAAAATCATCCACTTTACGCTCACCAGTTACAGTAAGTACACCGTCTTTGAGCTCTTTCTTGATTTTGTCAAAATCCTTGCTGTGTTTTTCTTCAACTTTGGCTATTTTTTCAAGCAACTCCGCGTGTTTTTTCTCAAAGACCGACCACGTGATTTTTTCAGAAAGCAGTTCTTGCTTCTGGTTGCCTTTAAAGGGGTAACCGTTAATAACACGACGAACACGTTCAGCAGTTAATGTATCGGCGTAGTCTTCACACTCGACTAAGATAAACTTACGGCTGCCATTGTCTTTTTTATTAGCTTCAAGAACTGCATGAGCGGTAGTTCCAGAGCCAGCAAATGAATCGAGTACGATGCCTTCTCTACCAATAGACAATTCAATACAGCGCTGAACATGCGCTAAAGTTTTGGGAGCGTGACCAAGTGGGTTTTGCCCTGCAAAAATATTTTTAAGTAACGTTGTTCCTAAATCGGTGGCAAATTCAGTTCCCTGCCAAAACGATTTTGATTTTTTCCCATCAGTCTCATCTAGATAAACCCTGTAGGACACATCAAACCGTCCTTTACTAGATTCTCTAGCTTCCAAATTCTTTAAGTTTTGAAATGCTCGCGCCTTTCCCCATCGCCAACGCCCATGAGTTCCATCTCCTCTCATTGGCAATATTTCAATGTCATTGTTTGATGACCTTTCAAGAGACAAAGTATTAGCACTTTTATTCCAAAAAATCGGATAGAACATTTTAGGCCGATCTTCTCTTCTGTCTTCACTCCCTCTCTTACGAAGATCACGTAATGAATAAAGACAACCACTTTCATCTTTTAACGTGAAGTCTTTTAGCTGTTCTTCTGTCAGATCCAAACCTTTCGAGACAAATTCATCTCCTGAGTAGACTAAAATATACTCATGCGTGATCGCTATATGCTCTTTATCATTTCGTCCTTTTAAGTTATTGACGACAACAAATAAACCAACAAACTTATCATCACCAAAGACTTCATCCATCAATAACTTTGCGCTATTAACTTCATTGTCATCCAACGTTAACCAAATACTTCCATCGTTTGACAGCAGTTCTTTCAACAACATAAGTCTCGGCCACATCATGCAAAGCCATTTGTCATGACGTTCCAAGTCTTCTTTATCAACAGGATTAGCTGACTTTTTCAGCCACTCCTGCATCAGAGGCGAGCGCACATTGTCGTTATAACACCAGCCTTCATTGCCTGTGTTGTACGGCGGGTCGATAAAAATGCAGTCTACTTTGCCGGCATGAGTTGGCAGTAACGCCTTAAGAGCTTCGAGGTTGTCGCCATGGATGATAAGGTTGTCATCCAGTGATGCCGTCTTGCCCACCTGCGGTAACGATTTATCTGCAACCACTTTTAGTTCACGAAACGGCACACTCAGGTGGTGTGAATAAACAAACTGTTTACCTTTAAAATCCAACGTTGGCATCGGTATTCCTTAAATTCTTATTTAATTCTGATGATTAATCTCTAGTCATAAAAAGCGGTTGTCTGGGTTGTGCTCATCGTCTAAGTGACATAACCCGGCGCAATTGCGAGGTTTTGAACCCCATACAGCGCGGCACGATTGTTTAATGCCAGTTGGCAATGGCTGTCTGATAAGCAAGCGGTCTCGGAACAATCAACATTCCAAAGCCTGAGCAAATACCCCGCAATTGCAGCTCTAATCTCAACCTTTAGAACGCCACCTGCCATGCCATAATCCAGTTCAATCGCTTCGCTGTGCTCTATGCGTGGGTGCGGCACTAACTCCAGCTCAACAAAGCGATTCCATTGCCGGTCTTGGGTTTCAAGTTCAGCCTCTGACAGAGTGGAATCCTCAAGCACAACCGCAGCTTTAATTCGGGTCAGTACATGCTTGCGGTCAAAACCACGAACATGCCAACGCAGGCCATTGTCCACCAGCGTATGCGGCACAATTTCACGCGTGGTTTCACCGCTCGATAACGACACATAGGTGATACGCAAGGCTTTGCCTTTGTGTATGGCCTCGGAGACTTTCGCCACTATCGATAAACTCGGCTTGTTGAGGTGAAAAGGCGCTTCACAAGCAAGGGGGGGGGTTACCTTTCCAGTGAAGCCATCACCGTACCCTTGGCTAATGGTTGCCAGTGTTCTCACAACGTCGTACTCGAACAAGGGCTCAAAAGCTTCACCACGCTTATGCAGTTTGAGCTTTTGGTCATACTCAATGTTGCCTGGTGCAAGCTCTCGGTACATTGTGAAGTCTTTCGTTGCTTGTGCGGCCGCTATGCTGAAGCGATCGACTAAATCCGCCCGTACCGCTTCTCCCTTAAACAATAAGGTGAAGTCGATGTGGGCAATGCGATCCCTGGTTGCTTGTGGCAACTGCGCTATCTGCGAAAGCCTATCTGGCTTCGCCACTACTGTTTGTTTCAGACCATCATTTGTCATGCGTCTTATTTATCCAATTCAACCAGATTCTTAAAACTCTGTTTATAAAGTACGGTCAGACATCGCGTAATAACATTGAATAGTGTCACTCAATGCTACTCTTTATTCGCAATGACTTAGCAATCTCTACCGGTTGAAGCTGGACAGATGGACATAAAACACTTAATAGGCTTCAACCTAATTAATTTTATTAGGTGTCATCCTATCACAAATTATTTTGTAGGGAAGGCTAAGCGGCAACTTTTTGATCTGGATTGCAATTGCCGCTCAGTTATGGGCGTGAAGGCCTTGTTTCGTGTCATTGATGATAGCCGCTATCAATGCGCTACCCGAACCAGTGGCACCACGATGTTACTGCTTTGAGACTTCCCTTTCTCCGAGTCTGTGGACATCAGGGCTCGTTGCTCACTTTCCCGAATGCGCCTAGCAACTTCTGCCTGGGCTGGTAGCAATGGCAGCATCCCTTCAGCAATCGCGTCTGGAGCAGACTCTTGGCCACAGGACATCAAGTGCTTCCAAGGATCTTTAAGAAAGCGCTCGAACGTGATGCCAAATTCAATGATGCGGGCAGAGACGAAGATTTCGCCCCAGTATTCAATGTAGGTGTCTTGGT
>PZPK01000013.1 GCA_006212045.1 Oleiphilus sp.
ACTTAAGAAACATCGGAACTTGGCACGAATAGAGGTAATTGAAAATGGACACCCTTAATGCTTAAGTAAGTGCCATTCAGATCTGACACCTTTTCTTCGCATAATAAGGGGTCAAAGCCCTTTAGCGTGTCACAACGATAAAAAGGTGACAGATCTATTTATAAGCCCATAAATCTATTCCTTAACGTTGGCAATGTAAGAAAAGCCGGGACAAGGATTCAATCGGATGCACTGGCAGGCAAGCTAAAAGAAAAAAGGGGCGACAGTGTTGATCTGTCGCCCCTTTTTTACTGTGTTGCTGTTGGTTGGACTTATTCAGTAACCGAACCCATCGCCAGTTCGTTTTTGTTGGCGATACCTGTGTTGGTCTGGATCACGGCTGCGGTTTTTACGTTCGTGGTGAATACTGAAAAGGTGACAGATCTATTTATCGAACCTAAAAACTAGCCCAGTTCGCTGGGCTTTTGCTGTTTGGGCGAAGCAGTTTTGAATGGCTCTTTGCGCCTTTAAATCGTCGCCAGCGTTCTAATAATACTTACACACCCTATGCACATGCTGTGCAAAGGGTGGTTCCCCCGAATTCAGTGGGCTGAAGGCGTGGCATTAGACAGTGAAAGCTAAATTGGTTACAGTTTAGGTTCTTGGAGAACCTCGGAGAATCTTTATGCCTTTGCAAGCGACATCCGTAAGACTAGATGATGAGACGTTAGAGCGTATTGGTCAGATGGCAGAAGCTATGGAAAGACCACGTGCATGGTTAATGGCAAAAGCAATCAAAGACTATGTAGATCGTGAAGAGCGGTTTATTAGTGAAGTTAAGAAAGGTGTTGAAGCGGCTGATGCTGGCAGGCTCATCGATCATAGCGATGTAAAAGCCAAATGGGAGGCCAAACGTGCAGCTCAAATGGACTGACTTAGCGGATGCTGACCTAGACCATATCGAAGACTACATAACGAAAGAAAATAGCCCGCTCGTGGCGATTGATGTAGTGCTAAACATAATCAACACCACAGAAATGATTTTACCGGATCATCCAGAAGGTGGCCGTTTCGGTAGACTACAAGGAACACGAGAACTGGTCATCGATGGTATACCGTTTATCGTGATCTACCGGAAAGTTGAAAGCCTTAACCAAGTAGAAATACTACGTGTGCTGCATGACGCTCAACAATGGCCACCGGCAGGTTGAGCAAGATCAAAGCATAGTGGCATCGGACAAATAGAGAATAAAGCCTCCATTTGTCACAACAAGGCTCGTCACCTTGCTTGCAAAAAGTGGCAAGCCGCAAAAACAAACTCTTTAAAAAGGTGACAGATCTATTTATAAGCCCATAAATCTATTCCTTAACGTTGGCAATGTAAGAAAAGCCCGGACAAGGATTCAATCGGATGCACTGGCAGGCAAGCGAAAAGAAAAAAGGGGCGACAGTGTTGATCTGTCGCCCCTTTTTTCTGTGTTGCTGTTCGTTGGACTTACTCAGTGACCGAACCCATCGCCAGTTCGTTTTTGTTGGCGATACCTGTGTTGGTCTGGATCACGGCTGCGGTTTTTACGTTCGTGGTGAAGTTGCCGCCGATGCTGGTGCTTTTGCCTGTGACCGAACCCAGCGCCGTTTCGTTCTTGTTGGCGATGCCGGTATTTTTCTGCAATACCACGCCTGCGGCGACAGAAGATTTTACGTTGCCTTTCACGTCAGCGGCGAACGCTGCACTTGAAAAAGCGGCCAGAGTAAAAGTGATCAGAGTAGCTGAGAGTATTGATTTCATGAGTCGTTCCCGTTTGTTTAAGTAAATTCGTTTATTAAGTGAGTTGAGTATGTTTAAGCTAGTGCGAAACACGTATTGTTTTGCGCTATAACCCTATAGAGGGCCAAGGCTTGAAAACCGAACGAAAAAAATGAAAATAAATTTTTGTACCAGGCATTCAGGGCGCATGAAATCACTTAGAAACGCCAGTTGGTTGTTGACCGTTTGGCTATTGTCGGCTTGCCAGAGCGCGCCTTTGGCGCCATATCGGGATTCAGCCGAGTTCGATGTGAGAAGAGTGCAGGGTGCGCCTTTTCTGCATCAGCTTGTCTTGAATGCACGGGCGAGACAGGAAAGTAAACGCGGCTTTCTTAATGTCTATATCGAAGGGGATGGGCGGCCATGGCATCAACGGAATGTCGTCGCCTGGGACCCGACACCTCCGTTTTCACTGATGATGGACTTAATGGCGCAGGATGAGGGCGCTGCCCTGTTCCTGGGGCGGCCGTGTTATTTTGCGAGTGAAGATCCAGCCTGCGAGCCGATCTGGTGGACGCATCAACGCTTTGCACCTGAAATTGTACAGAGTATTGATACCATACTTGATGCGTTCGCGATGAAGTATGCGGGTATCCGGTTGATTGGCCACAGCGGAGGAGGGGCCTTGGCGATGCTGTTGGCCGCCCGTCGTGATGATGTGGTGACGGTGGTGACACTGGCCGGAAATGCCGATATTGCGTCCTGGGCAGCGTTACACGCGTATTCTCCCCTGAAAGGATCGCTGAACCCGCGTGACTTTCCCTTACCGGCCGCGATACAGCAATTTCACTTTGTCGGTGAGCAGGACAGTATCACGCCACCTGCCTGGATCGCTTCAGTGCTGCAACGACCAGAAACACTCACGGTGCTAGAGGGTATGGATCATCGCTGTTGCTGGACCGAAGTTTGGCCCGGGATTCTCCAGCAGATTGCTTCAAACGATACACCGTAAGCAGGCATAAAAAAGCCCAGCGTGACCGGGCTTTTTTGATTGGGGCTGGGGTAGGACTATAGCTCCAAGCGTAAACCCGCCGTGATGGTGTTGCTGGATACATCATCGAGCCCGGCCAAGTGATCCCAGTTCAGGAACAACTGATTCCCCTGGGACATAACCCAAGAGGCGCCGGTACTGATCAGGAAAAAGTTTTCATCGGCATCGTCCGAGGTAAAGCTGAACTGGTTGTTGCCCGGATCGAATCGATAACTGGCTGTGACGATGCGCGTTTCGTCATCGAATTCCTGGTGCATTTCGATACCGAAACTCGGCACGAACACGCCTGAGTCAGTACTGATCGGCATACTGAATTGGGTGCCGAGAACACCTTGCAGAGAGTCCACCTCCTGTTTGCCAATATCGAGTGCAAGCGAACCACCCGCTTCAGAATAGCCATCTACAGAAGCAGAAACACTGTCGATTCTAAGAGAATAGTTTGCAGAGATTTGACCCAGTTGCTGGTCAAAACCGGCACCCAGAGAGAGATTCAGTGAGTCGCCTTCAGGCTTGGCCGTGAGCGTTTGACTGACACCCAGCCCGATGTCTCTGACTCTGCGTGAGGTGTCGTATTCGTGCATGCCAAACCCGATAGAAGCGTCCATGTACCAGTTGCCTTCATAGATGCTGGTATAAGCGGTAATGGATAAAGTGTCTGCTTCGGTTTCCCCTGTATTGTTATCCATATCGACTTCGGAGGCGCCGTATCCTATTGCCATGCCACCAACCAGATTGTTAGAGAAGCGGTAGTCGCCGCCAAGGGTCAGGGTCTGTGAATCAAAGTCAAACCCCTGCTCATTCAGGGTTTGGTCCTTGGATCCGTCTCCATAGCTCAGGTTGCTGTATACGCTGAGACGGCTAAAATCGTCGCCGGCCGCGCCGCCTGTTTGTCCCAGGAGAAAGCTGTTGCTGGCCAATGCAGGTGTGCCGGTTCGCAAAAATTGCATGCGGCCAATGGCATTGCCGACCAGATCCTGGCCGGTATCAGTGAAACCGGAACCGACAGCCCCAACCTCCTCGTGAGAAACCAGCTCTAACAGAGCGATCGCATCATTGATCTGATCTTGGGTCTCTGCATTACCAATATCTGTGCGATACGCATCACAGATGTCAAAAAGCTCGCGCTCTTTCGCATTGTTGAGTTCGGCACGATTGGTGGTGTTGAGATAATCATCAATCATGTTGGCAAGACTTTGAATGGTCGGGTTTGCACCGGGAATATTATCGATGGGTGCGGCAAGCGAAACGTTGGCATAGCCCAGGAGCAGGCTTGCTGTAAGTATTGAAGGCGTTTGTTTGGCAAACAGTGTCATGAGTAACGTCCTTTTGATCTTGTCTGTTGTTAAGGCTTTCGTGGGTCACGTACAGCAAGCGCAACTTTCAAAAAGCGAGCATATTACAAAATGTTTATGACAGGCCAGTGATTCTGATGGATTGCAGTAAAAAGCACCGGCCTCTGGTTTTGGGGTGCTTCGGTTTAATCAGTCACCGAACCCATCACCAATTCGTTTTTGTTGGCAATGCCGGTATTGGTCTGTATCACTGCAGCCGTTTTGACATTGGCGCTGAAGTTGCCACCGATGCTGGTGCTCTTGCCGGTCACCGATCCAAGTAAGGCTTCGTTTTTATTTGCGATGCCGGTGTTCTTTTGCAGTACGACGCCTGCCGCCACCGAAGAGGTGACCGAACCTTTGACATCGGCAGCCAGAGTGGCGTGAGAAAACATGGCCAATGCCATGGCGACGAGTGTGGTGTTGAGATGCTTTTTCATGTGGTTCCCCTAAGTTTTTCGTGAGTCGTTATTGGTATAGCGTTGTTCAGTGTGTTGCATGCCTCGCAGCTTCCAAAGCGACGTTGGTGGCTTGCTTGCGCTATACACTCATAGAGGGACAGGCGATTCACCTTGAACGCACATAAAAGGAATTTTTTGGGAGCAGGTAAGAAGGCGCGTCGGTTCAGTGAAAGTGGATATCGCTGGCACCCATCACTTGGACTTCGCGCCGGGCCGGATTACCGCTGACGTCGATGTCGCCTGCACCCTGAACACGTCCACTTACGGATTGACTGGCGTGCAGCCGAATATCATTGGCGCCAAAGGTGCGAAGGGCGATGTGGTCACAGCGCAGTCCGGACTGATCAATATCGCTGGCGCCCTGGATATCCAGTTCGCAATCTTTGGCCTGACCTGAAATCTCGATATCGCTGGCGCCTTTGACCTTCAGATGAAAGCGCTTCGCCAGAATGTCGTGCAGTCGGGCATTGGCGGCGGTGCGGATATCCAGTTCTTCGAGATGCTGTCCAAAGACCCTGAGGGTCGGCGTACTATCAGGCTGTAGGCCATTCGTGTCGATGATCAACTTGCCGGCCCTGACCTCTACGCGCAGGGCACGCAGTGTTGCGGCAGGCGCTTCGATCTCGATGCGGTTTGGCCCGGTTTCGCTGTATTCCAGCTCGGCTGGTGTGCCCAGCGTAATGGCCGTAAACGCCGGTAAGGGGCGCGACTGTTTCTCCAGTCTAAAACTGTCGCCGCTGCTCTGAATTAACTGCTGCGACTTGAACACGCCAATATTGCGTTGATTGATATTGCCCATCTCGTCTTCTTCGAACAGCTCAATGCCATGGCTTGCCATGCTGAGCACAAGGCCTAAGATCAGCGCGCTTGACCGCACGAGCGCCTGCCGCCACAAGCCTGGGTAATGATACCCGGGCTTGCTTGTCGGCGTATTTGCACTGCGACGAGTATGGGGAATGAACATGTTCATTGGGCAATAATCGTGACGCGTCGGTTAATGCCGCTGTTGGGTGGTGTCCCTTCAATCAGCTCTGACTCTCCCTTGCCTTCTGCGCGCAGACGTTTTGGAGACAGGGAATACTTTTCAATAAAGAACTGTTTAACCGAATTCGCGCGTTTCTCCGACAGGGATAAATTATAGTGCTCATCGCCGCTGGCATCCGTATGGCCTTCCAGCGTGAAATCGAGCCCCGACAGTTCGTTTGATTGCAGGGCTTCGCCAACCGGAGACAACTGTTCAATCGCTTCCTGACTCAGCTGGGCCGAATTGAATTCGAAATAGACTTCCAGTGACAGCGCTTTTGGGGTGTTGCTTGCGCTTGACGGTGCATTCGCATTGACCTCTGCATCCGCCGCATGCACACGCAGTCCACGTGTTTTGAGCACCGGTTTTTGCTCCGGAGCCAGCAGTTTGATGACTTGCTCTTTGCTGACGTCGGATTTACCCAGATGCACCGTTTCGGGAGATTCGGCCATGGCTGTATTGGCCAGCAGCAGTGCCATGATCAGGCCCGACATGCCGTGTCGAAGTGTCGGATATGTGTGTGTGAAGCGTTTCATTGTATTACCCTCGTTGTACTGTGTTTACGTCATCTTGTTGATGTTTTATGTTCTGAATCCAGGGATCGATTGCCTTGCTCATACCTTTTTGCTGATGCCTTTTTGCTTATGCCTTCTTATAGAGGCAAGTGGTTGAGCCGGTTTCGATCAGGAAAACTTCGCCTTCGCCCTGGACGTCCTTTTGGTCAAAAACCAGCACCTGTTTTGCTTTCGCCAGTGCCTGGTCATTCAGGTTGGTTTCTTCGAAAAGCAGGGTGCCGTCCTGCCAGCAGCGAAGGTTAGAAAATGACTGAACCTTGCTGCTGGTTGATTTTGCGGCTGCGGTCTCCGGGTTGGCCTGAGTAAGCGCTGCCGTGTCGGAACTATCCTGCCGGGCCTTGACCTCGGCGCCCACCTGACTGGCGCTGGCCAGTGTCAGGAGGATGCCGATGATGCCCAGGCAACTCATTCTTAATTTTGGTGTGCTCTGAATAGCGTTCATGGTGATTCTCCTAATGGGTTTCGACCCGGATGTTGGCTTCAGCGATCTGACCCTGGCTGGCCTTCATAAAGCCCTGTCTGACCTCGTCCAGCGAGGCGATGGATAGCGCTTCAAAGTCATAGCTGCGTAATTCCAGAGGCAGGTCGTGATAAATGTTGTTGGTGCTGGCGAAGCAGGCGATGGTTTCGGATTTGCCTTCCTCGTTGGCGTAAATATCGAAAGGCATATTCCCCGGCAACTGCAGTTGTGCGCCAGCGCTCAGGAAATTGTCATTCGCAAAACGGTTGGGGAAGAAGCGCTGAATCTCGCCGCTTGCATCCGAATAAAAGCAGAACAGGTAGGCCGAGCGGTTGCTGCTGGCGATAATCGACAGATTCTCTCCTGGCGCAAAGCGGTCTTTGCCTGAAGCTGTTTGCAGATTAAGGCTAATCGCATTACCACTTTCGGGGGCCGAATTACCTGCAGGTACTGCCGGCTTTTTACTGGGCGCCTGCGCCACGGTGGGTGCATTTTTACCGGTAAGCAGCGACTTGAAAGTGGGGTAGTCAATATTGCCTGTTTTGGGCAGGCCCGCGGCTTGCTGAAAGTCTTTGATGCCCAGAGTCATGGCCGCGGCCGCATCGGTCTGGCTCATCGGATAGTGGCCGCGAGCAATCAGCTGCGAGCGGACATAGGATTCCAACTCGCCATGGGCGCGCATGGCGTAATACCAGTCTTCCATTTCGCGCACGATCTCGGGGGTGTCATCCGGAATGTCGATACACTGCCAGTAGGGTACTTTTACCAGTCGACCGACCAGTTCGATACTGGCAAGTTCGATCAGGTTACGCAGGGCCTGTACAGTCGCGTCATTTTTGGCGACCTGAAAGTCGAAACTGATACCGGTTTTCTTGATCGTGGCATCGGTATCGGCACCTACGCCGGATTTGAACAGGACCACGGCATTGCTTGAGGTAACGCCGGGAATGACCGACAAATCTTCGGTTCGCAGAACGCTCAGATCAATACCGAGAATGGAGCCAGCGGTGCTGGCAGAGGCGCCCAGGCCCCATTTGGCAGCGGCCACTGACGCACCAACCTGCTCGCGCACCACGCTGCTGTCGAGCTGGGATATCGAACCGCGAATATCATACTGTGGGATCACGTTGTATGCGGTTTGTGATCCGGCGGCGCCCAGAAACGAAATCAGGTTGCCCGAGTCGTTGCCAAACGGAATGAGCTTGACCGCGCGGCTGCGGCGGGTCATGTCAGACACCGCTGTAATGAGCATGTCTTTGGTACCGGCATTGACCTTGCCTGTCTGGTCGGACAGATCTTCGACCAGCATGGAAATATCCTGCACGCCGTACTCGATCATCATGTTGTCCATGCAGCGCAGACCGGATGCAAAATTGGTGATGGATTTATGAGGCGTGGCAGAAGGGCCGGTCTGCAATTTCTTGACTTCCTCATGCACAGATTGCTGTGTGGCACAGGCCGAAATCAGCCCGCACATCACAACCATGGATAGTTTCTTCAAAGTCCTCATTTTCCTGTCCCCGATACCTTTTTTTGTCTAGCGTGTTGAGCGGCACTTGCCGGCTACGTTAATGACATCACCTTTGATGACGGTGACATTTTCAACCTTGCGACCGCCGCCTTGAACGTTACCTACGTCCAGAGCTCCGCATTCGCTTCGGCGTTTTCTGGATTCAGCCAGTTCTTCTTCCGACATGTTGGCTTCCAGCGCGCGTTGTTGCGCGACATGGCGCTGTACTTTGGCGTTGGAATCATCGTCCATAAAGTCACCATCATGGCCCCAGATATCACCGGCCAGGCAGTTGGTGCTGGCGAGTGAAAGTAAAAACAGACTGCTGATTAACGTTTTCATGATCTTCGTTCCCCCTTTTTGCTCGGCCCATGTCCGAAAGTTTTCTGTAAAATCGGGGGCGGTATTCATCCCGATAGGCGTAAACCCGCCCCGATCATCGACTAATCGGTAACTGACCCGATATTGACTTCATTTTTGTTGGCAATACCTGTGTTGTTCTGGATAACCGCACCGGTTGTTACCTTGGTAGTGACGTTTCCGCCAACGCTTGTGCTTTTGCCCGTCACGGAACCGATATTGGCTTCGTTCTTGTTGGCAATGCCGGTGTTCTTTTGCAGAACAACGCCAGCCTTGACATCAGACTTCACGTTGCCTTTGACGTCTGCCGCATGAACTGAAGCGGCGCCTGCCAAAAAAGTGCCGGCGATGAAGGCCGAAACGATGGTGTGTTTTAGTTTCATTTTCTTGTCCTCTAGTATGTGGATTTTCCTTGTCCCTCAAACCTTTATCCTCTTGGATCAGGAGTACCTCATGCGGGACAATTTCATTAGACGGACATTGAACGGAAATTGAAATATTTTTTTCTCATAAATGTTAAATTCTTTATTAAATTTTCCGATAACTCTTCCGAATCAAAGGGATTCTGCGCCTGGCAACTGGTAATCGCAGGACGTCGATAGTACATTTGGCAGCACGTGTTTCGACCGGAGCGTCGGACCTTGGAATCTGTGGCAGACAGGGCGAAAGCATGAAGGAAAATGACAGCGGGTTGGTATGGTCCGAAATTGTATTCGCACCAGAGTTCATGGCTGCCATCAATAAGCTTGCCGAACGCCGTTTTGGGCAGGGGGCGTTGGCTGAAGAAGCTGGCACTTATGTCATCGAATATTTGTCGCGGGATGACTGGGAGAAGTGCAAATCCTTTCAGGGTAAGTCCCAGATCAAAACCTTTCTTTATACCCTGAGTAACAATGCCCTGGAGGAATTCTCCCGCAAGCGCTTTGGGCGGCCTCGTCCCCCGACCTGGTTACAGGAACTGGGCGATATGTGGATTAAGCTTTGGCGCAGCCTGTGTCTGGAACGTCAGCCCTTGCCGACCCTGGTGGATCGTTACACACAGCGGGATTTCCGGGAGCCGCAAGCAGTAGAGCAGGCCGCCCGCGTGATCAAGGCGCGTATTCCTACCTGTGGCCAGTCTAACCGGGATACCGAACTGGCCGATGACATTGATCGTCTGAGTGACGCCCAGCAAGCCGAGCAGGCGCACTGCGACAGTGAACAACCGGAATTCGAAAATCCTTTCTATGCCGAACTTCTGATGATGGTAAAAGCGGTCTGTAATGAAGATGTGGCCAATCATGACTTCCATCAGGAGGCTGCAAATCAGATGGATACCAGGGTTTCCGCCCAGCAGCAGAATCTGGAGTCCCTGCGCACGGCCCTGCAGTTGAACGACCAGGAAAAAATCATGTTGCGGATGATCTTCGTCGAAGGTTTATCCAAATCGGCGACCTCCAAAGCACTGGGGTTGCCTGCGCATCAGGCCGGTCGCATGGTGAATGAGGCGCTCGATCGAATTTCACATGCGATTCAGAAGTGTGGTATCGAGATCGATGGCTTACTCGGGATGGCATAAGATGATGAAAATATCTGTTCAGTTTTCCATGCCTGTCCGTCTAACCCGATTGAACCAGACGAACCGGAGTACGTAATGACCAAACCAGAAGATGCGCGTAAAGCAGCAGAAGCTTTATTGGCCCTCGGGATGACCCGTGAACAGGCCAAATTTTTGCCGCCCAGCGAAGAGGAAATGGCGCAGTTGCTTGATAGCGAAGCAGCGCAGGCGCTGGATCCGACCCGCAAGGCGCAGATCATGGATGCGATTGCCAATGACCCGGAAACCTTTTCGCGCTGGATGAACGCCGTCGACATGGCTAAAACTCTCCAGGTGGGCAACTTCGCCGAGAATGTCAGTTTCGAAACGAGTTCCGAACGACCAACGACCCTGGTATCACGCATTGGGCAGTTTCTGGCCGAACATGTGCGGGCTGTCATGGCCACAGGTGGCGCCGGTGTGGCCGTCGCATTCGCGGTCGTACTGATGCTACCGGTCGGCATGGATTCCCAGGTGTCGCGGCTCTATGATGATTTTGGCGGCCAGTGGGCTGCGCAACCCCAGAAGCTGGATGTGATTCGCAGTGGCAAAACACAGCAGCAAGCGGCTTTATCGATACCTGATCAACGCTTGAAAGAAGGCGTCGAAGCAGGTTTGGCGATGTTGGGCGAGGACTTCCGTATCACGCAGCTTAACCAAAGCAGCGTGACCGACACCTCATCTCTTGAGACAGAGCTGAGCGAATCCCTGTTTGCGCTTGGACAAATCGCCGCGATCAGTCATTTCAAATGCTTCCTTGGCGCCGAGAAGGATTACTACTCGGCCAGCTGGGCGCTGATTCAAGACCTCGCACCTGCGATAAAAGCCGGAAGCGATGAAACCTCAAAAGCGCTGGCAAAAACACTGGACCGCAAGGGCAGTGCGGAAACCCAGGTATGTCGCATAGGCAAACAGGTTGTGGCGAGGGTTTCGCGCTGAGAATAAGGTGGCCAGTGATAACTTTGGCTTAAATTAAGCGCGAGTTTGTCTTCGGGATTACAGAATTACTTTGCTGATACTCGCTTCGACATTTGCGGCACTCGCTATTCTGACCTACTTTACAGGGACATAATAACGCCTGTGAGTCCTGTATGAAGTATCTGATCCGGCACCTGATCCTCTCTTTAATAGTGTTATCCTCAAGCGCCAGCCTGATGGCTGATCAGAAAATCAAGGTAGCTTTCGGCAATGCACTTGCGCCCTGGGTGATGCCGGACAAGCATAAAGGCATTATCATTGAGATTATCGAAGCGGCGATGAATCCCTTGGGCTATGAGATTGAGAAGGTGTATCTGCCCTATGCACGTCGCTTAAAATCTTACAAACTCGGTCGGGTTGATGTGGTTTCGGATATTAACCCGAATACCATAAAAGGCGAGCAGTTGGTCGGATTTTTTTCCGACATTGCCTATTCCTATGAAAACTTTGCCTACACTCTGAAAAAGAGAAATTTCCAATTCAAGTCCATGATGGATCTGTCCGATTACAGTATGTTGTCCTGGCAGGGCGCAACCTTACATTTGGGCGATGAATACGCAAAAATGGCCGAGAATAACCCTCTGTACAGTGAACACCATGATCAGTCTCTACAGGTCAAGATGCTTTATCTTGAGCGTGTTGACGTGGTTCAGATGGGCAAGCAGATTTTCGATTATTATCGAACGGAAGTAGGGCAGAAAGGAGAGATCGACACCTCGGGAGAGGTTGATCGTTTCGGTTTCTTTGGCGAAAGCCCCAACGGTTATCTGTTTCGAAATAACACGATGCGGGATGAATTTAATCAACGTTTAAAAGAATTAAAGGCCTCTGGAGATTATCAGCGCATACTTGAGCGTTACCGCTATCAGCCCGCCAGCAATTAACATTGGCGTGCATGAATAGTTCTACGAAAACAGTGTGTTAAGCAAGTTTTCCTCGTCGGGCTTATTTCGGCGATTGCGCAATTGAGGAAAGCTGAAAGTCTCAATCAGGCTTAATGAAGCGCATAGCCGGAACAAAAGTCAGGCAGAGGTTTCAAATCATGGTGCTTTCTGGCGCTACTCTGGCTGCGGGATTTGTGTCCTTCTCAATAGAGATACGGTCGGCCACAATAAGTACCCACATAAAAATAAAAAGGAGTTTCCGTGAGTATTCTGTCATCGATGTTTATCTCTTTTGCGGCTTTGTGGCTGATCCTGATCAACTTCGATCATGCCTTTATTGCACAGTTTGCGTTTTACAACGGCGTGTTTCAGGGCCTGCTGTTTTTGCTGGTGGCTAGTATTCCGCTGTGGCGCACGGGACGGATGTCTTTTGTGGATATTGCCTGGCCCTTTGGTGTGGCGTTGACTGGCGCACAGTTACTGTTCTATACCGAAGGCGAGGTGTTGCGTGCCACCATTGCAAGCGGTATTTATCTGGCGATTGGTTTACGAATGGGCATCGCGGCCGTCGCCATGGGCCGCAGTACGGGTGTGATTTTCAAACATGAGTTTCCCCGCTACAACTATCGTCGCCTGATGCTGGAACAAGCGGGGGTGAAACGCATTCGGGCACATTTGCAGATGGAAGTGTGGATTCAGGGCCTGGCCAATGCTTCGGTGCTTTCGATTCCGGCATTGTTGATTGCGAGTAATGATGCGCCTGGCCTCGGTTTGCTTGAAATTCTGGGGTTCGGGCTTTGGGGCATCGCTTATGTGATTGAAAGTATTGCGGATACACAGAAGCTGCTGTTTATTTCCAAACATCCCAAAAACGCTGTCTGCAATATCGGCTTGTGGCGTTTTAGCCGACACCCGAATTACTTTGCCGAGTGGCTGGTTTGGTGCGGACTAAGTATTGCGGCGCTACCTTCTCTGATGACATTATTGGAACAAATCAGTGGGCTATCCGGCGTGATTCTAATGCTGGGCCTTGCCGGTGTGGGTGTCACCATGTACCTCTGTTTGGTGCATTTAACCGGCGCGAAGCCCGCAGAATATTTCTCGGTGCGCAAGCGGGATGCCTATGCGGCGTATCAGGAAAAAACCGCTATGTTTTTTCCATGGTTTCCGAAAAAGTGAGCCTGCGTGTGCGTCGCCACTTCTTTTTTAGGGCATTAATTCCTCCAGGGTGAAAAGATGATTTATCAAGGCAGTTGTCACTGCAAAGCCATTACGTTTGAAGTGGAAGCGCCAGAGCATATTGAAGCGGACTATTGCAACTGCTCGATTTGTTCCAAGTCGGGCTATTTGCATCTGATTGTTCCCCTCAAGAAGTTCAGACTCCTGACAGGAAAGGATGCCATCGCCACTTACAGCTACGGTTCAGGCATTGCCCAACATACCTTTTGCCGAGTCTGTGGAATCAAACCTTTCTATACGCCTCGCTCCAACCCCGATGGTGTGGATGTCAACGTACATTGCCTGGATACCGAGCCTTCGTCCGTTCGCATCACCGAGTTCGATGGCCGGAATTGGGAAAAGAACGCACATACTCTGGCGCATAAAAGCCGGTCGCCCTGAACTTCTGCCAAGAGATAGAAGCGGCAAATCCAGAACAAGTAGCCAATATTAGCCAGTGCAACACTGCGGCCTGAAGGAAGCGCAAAGTTGTCGGAAGTAACCGGCATTGGCCGGGTAATGATTGCTTGATGAGAACAGGCCGATAGCTTCGGGCTCATTGCGGCCATCAGGTGCGTAGTGAAACGTGCCGAATACCTGGTCCCAAAGAACGATGGCGTTACCGTAGTTTGAATTCGCTTCTGTTGTCTGGCTGGAGTGGTGCCAACGATGCACTTCGTTGGTGCTGAAGACGTAGTTCAGCAAGCCACTATTGAGACGAAGATTGGCGTGTTGCAGCATCAGAACCGGCTGGCTGATCGCCAGGTAAGCCAGCAGGGCATCGGAAGGGAAGCCCAAAAGCATCGCTGGCAGCACGCCAATGCAGAAGTTCAGAATGTAGTTGAGCGGGTGGAAACGCAGGTTATTCAGGGTATAGAGTCGTTGGCTGCTGTGATGCATGGCGTGCAGTTGCCAAAGAGGCCGAGTACTATGATGCAGGCGGTGCGACCAGTATCTTCCCAGTTCAATAAGCAGTGTCACCAGAATGACTTGTACGAGAAACGGCAACGAGCCAACGAGGACAATCTCGCTCGGCAGGTTTAACCGGGCATACGCCGCAACGACGACCAAGGGAGCGAGCAATTTAATCAAGGGGTCTGTCAGGCCGACCAGAACCAGCGCACTGGTGAGATCGGTTCCGAGATCGCCCTGATTCTCGTTCCACTGGAGGCGATAGGGCATTACACGCTCCAGCACCATGGCGGTCAACAAGGTGAGCAGGGTTGCGGCGAATACGGCTAATTCAAGGTTCCATTCCAGTGTATAAGCGAGAGTAAAACCCAGTACGCTGCATACGAGTACGAATGCCAGCAGGGTGCGGGACAGGAACGACAACATCGTGTTTCTCCATTTGCAATGAGTTGAAACACCGAGTCTAAAGTCTCCCCTTAGTGGCAGAGTCAAGGGCTGCTTCATCCAATGCACAATCGGGGCTTTCGTTTAAACAGTCCACAATGATGTTGTGATAGTTGGCGAGTGCCTGTTTCTGCGTTTGCAGCGCTTCAATCGTCTCGTCAATCTGTTGTTGTTTTTCCGCAATCATCAGGAGGATGGATTCCCAAGGAGACCTGCTGTCTGTCTGCTCCACGACACGTTTGATTTCCGACAACCTGAATCCGAGAGACTTGGCTTTCAGGATCAGCCTGACCAGTGCAATATGTTGCCTGTGATAGGTTCTGTATTTGCCTGATCTGCCGACCTTATTCAGCAGGCCAAGGGCTTCATAATGCCGAATGGCCTTGATGGATGCGCCTGTTAGTTCTGAAATTTGACCTATGAACACCTTGCTTTTCCGTATGATAATTGGGTTTTACAGCAAGATTGCCAGTTTAGGGCCGTGAATTAAAGTTGGAAGCACCCCAAGCTAATTTTTTGTTCCCGATGATAGGCGTGGGCAACGCATGCGCCTATACTGAGGAACCGGTGCAAGGCACCGGCGCTGTGATATTGTCGTCACGGCGAGCCTAATGAGGTGCAGTGCAATGAAGCTTGCAATTCTCTCCTGTGGTCCGAAAAGCTACAGTACCCAGCGTTTAAAAGAAGCCGCGTTGCAGCGCGGGCATCAGGTCAAAGTCCTGAATACCCTGAAGTTTGCCATCGATCTGCAGCGTGGTGTGCCGGATCTGTATTATCGCCAGAAACCGCTCAGCGATTATGATGCGGTGTTGCCGCGTATCGGGGCTTCGATTACGTACTATGGTACGGCCGTGGTCAGGCAGTTTCAGGAAATGGATGTGTTCTGTGCCAATACCGCGCATGGCATTAATAATTCGCGTGATAAATTGCGTAGCCTGCAGATTCTGAGTCGTCATCATATCGGTATTCCCCGCACCACCTTTGTACGTGACAAAAAAGATGTGCTGGCGGCTATTGAGCGTGTTGGCGGTGCGCCCGTTATTATCAAGCTGATCGAGGGTACGCAGGGTATTGGCGTACTTTTGGCGGAGACTGTAACCGCCGCTGAATCGATAATCGAATTGCTGCAAAGCCAGAAACAGAACGTGCTGATCCAGAAATTTGTGGCGGAAAGCAAAGGCAAGGATATTCGTGCCTTTGTGGTGGGTGATCGTGTCGTCGCGGCGATGAGACGTGTTGCCCAGGGGCAGGAATTTCGCAGTAATGTGCACCGTGGTGGTGTTGCCGAACCGGTCGAATTATCCGAAGAATACGTTGATACCGCCGTGCGTGCAGCCCAGATTCTCGGCTTGCAGGTGGCCGGTGTAGACATGCTGGAAGCCAAGAATGGCCCGCAGATCATGGAAGTGAATTCCTCGCCGGGGCTGGAAGGCATCGAAACCGCGACCGGACTAGATGTGGCCGGTGCGGTGATCGAGTATATCGCGGCACGCGTCGACTTTCCCGAGATCGACGTGCGCCAGCGGCTGACAGTCAGCAAGGGATACGGCGTCAGTGAAATTTACGTCCCGGAAGGCTCGAAATTCGAAGGGTTGTCGATTGCTGAAACCAAACTGCGCGATCAGGACATTAATGTTCTGACGCTTTATCGCGGTAGCAAGACCATTCCGAATCCCAAAAATGAGCGGGTGTTGGAAGCCAATGACAAGCTGCTGTGTTTTGGCAAGTTAGAATCCATGCGGGGCATGGTGCCGGCGAAAACACGACGACGCCGACAGCCCAAAGTGCAGGATTTGCCTGAATTACCGGAAGGCATGGGCGATGATGAGCAGGGCGAGATCTGAACTTCCCTCGTGACGCGGTGCGCCACGTCACGAGGTTTTTGGTTATTTGTTGAGAATGCCCTTGAGCGTATTGGCGATGTCGGCTGGATAAATGAGTGTTTTTGCGTTGTCGGACTGGGACAGCTCGGTGATCGAGTGAATGTATTTTTCACCGAGTAAATACATGGCTGGAAGCTCCTTGTCGCCAACTGCATCGGAAATGCGTTTGATCGCTTCTCCCGAAGCGTCTGCCAACACGACTTGTGCCTCGGCATCCCGTCTGGAAGCTTCCAGACGGCCATCGGCTTCGAGAATCTGGGCCTGTTTTTCACCTTCGGCTTTGGTTACGGCTGCTCGCCTTGCCCGTTCTGCGGCGGCCTGTTCTTCCATCGCTGTTTGCATGGTGGTAGAGGGGTTGATGTCCTGAATCTCGACCGTTTTCAGTGTGATCCCCCAGTCCGAAATATCATCCGAAATCGAACTCTTGAGTTTGGTTTTGATCAACTCGCGCGATGACAGGCATTCATCGAGTTTCATTTCACCGATGATCGAACGCAGAGATGTTTGCACCAGTGTCTGAATCGCAATGCTATAGTTTTCCACACCATAGACTGCTTTGTCGGGCGAGAGAATATTGATGTAAGCCACGGCATTGGCACGAATCGAGGCGTTGTCGTTGGTAATGACTTCCTGAGCCGGAATTTCCAGTACGATGTCCTTGGTCGTGACCCGGTAAGCCACACTGTCGACATAGGGAATGATCAGATTGAGGCCGGGCGAGAGGGTTTTATGAAATTTGCCAAGACGCTGGATGACCCACTTGGACCCTTGTGGGACCAGCTTGATCCCGAGAAACAGTGTAACGACGACCAGCAACAGTAGTGCGGAAAAGATGATGAGACTAATATCCATTTAAAGCTCCAAAAAAATAAAAAAGTGAGATTGAACTAGCGTTTGGCGACGACCAGAGTGTTGCCGGAAATTTCCACTACTGTGACCCGGTCGCCCGGACTGACGGCAGACTCGCAGATGAACTCCCATTCATCATTACCGAGCACTGGTACTGTAAATCTGAGGCGGCCATTTTTGTTGGCCTCCGTAGGGGCTTCCAGCACGATGCCGGTTTTGTTGGAGATCATCTCCAGCGAAAGTCCCGCCATAGTGCGGTCAACAAGTTTGGGTTTGACGAGTTTGAACCAGACCACCGCATTGCCGCAGATGGCCAATGCCCAGATCAATACTTGCGTGGAGAGTGCCAGTGTCGGCATAAAATAGAGCAGGAGAGCGACCACACCCGCACCCACCCCGAACATCAAAAAGACAAAGCTGGGTAGAAATATTTCCAGTAATGACAAGGCGATACCCAGTATCAACCAGTGCCAGTATTCAACGACAAATTCCATGATGCTTCCCTGTCAGTATGCGAGTAAGGATTGCGCAAGAGTGTATCAGCCTGAAGGTATTTGTGGCAGCTTAATTAAGTGCCGATGATCGCAGCAGAAATCGTTTTGATCCTGGCTTTGGGTCGCGGGTTCCGTATAGCAATCAGTTCGAGTTGGAGTGTAGGCCGTAATTTCTGAGAATCGCCTGATAAGCCGGCGTCTTCTTGAAGCGTTTAAGTTCCATGGAAAAGCGTTCGGCCATCAATTGATGTTCCGGAATTTTTGCAAAACCCAGATGAAACCCGGAGCTGCCAGAAACATAATTTTTGGTATACCCCAATTGGTCGAGAATCCCCAGATTGCCTGCAGTAAATATACCGACATTTTTGTTGGCGATCACGAGGTCTAAACGGCGCAGCAGCAATTTACGAAAATTGCTTGTCAGTGCGTTTTCTCCAACCAGGGCGTCTTTTACAAAGTTGTCGGCGGCTTTAAACGCTTCGCTATAGCTGTAGCCTCCGATCGTTCCGACTCTTTTCCCCTTAAGGCTTGTCAGGTCCTGATAGTCGAAAGGTTCGGATTTACGGTAAAAGAGTACATAGCCTCCTGTCGATACCGGTTCTTCCGGGAAATACAGAAAACCTTTGCGCTCTTCCGTCACAATAATTCCCAATACGGCATCTGCTGTTTTGCCTTTCAAATTGTTGATCAGACGTTTCCATGGAACAAACTCGAATTCGAAGTCCACGCCCATCGCGTCAAATACGGCGGCCATGATTTCGTAATCGTGGCCCGTGGGGCGGCCTTTGCTGTCCTGCATTACCAGGGGTGGCCACGCTTCTGTCTGAATAAGCAGAGGCGCTGAATGTGCAAGATTCAGAGGGATGTTCACAACGATCAGAACGCTAATTGCCAACCGCAGAAGTCTCATCTCATTCAGCGCCGTTTGTGTGTGTTGTCTTCAGTATATAGCGCCGGGTTTTAATTATCCCTGTTAATTTTTACAGTTTGTGTTTGCTAAATTAAAGCTTACCGGCCTTTTTCATGCAGGCCAGTACCAGAGCCCAGAATTCCGAAAAGTCGTTGACGACCACGTCCGGTTTGTAGGGATAACGCGCATTACCCGGAAATATCGTGTTCAGCCAGGGCAGGTCCCATAGGGCGCCATTGAAGAACACGCTGGTAATACCGGCGCTTTTGGCGGCGATCACATCAGTGGTGCTGTCGCCCACATACCATATGTCCGGACCGAGTGAGCAATGCAGATTCTCCGCGGCTTTGAGAATCTGGTCGGTATGGGGTTTGCGCTGCAGTGTATCGTCGCCGCAGACATCGGTGTCGAACAGATGGCCCCAGCCATCCTGGTCGATCGTCGCGAGTTCGTGTACAAAAAATTCCCGGTCGCGATTGGTAATGACGCCGAGCGTCAGGCCCAGTGTGCGCAGCCCTTCAAGTACCGGTCTTACTTTGGGTTCGAAGGGAAGGGCGGTGCCGAAGTAATGGCGGTAGTGTTTATTGAATCCGGCATGGGCTATTTTCTTGGCTGTTTCGTTGTCGCTGAACAGGACTTCAAAAATATCGGTACGGGATATTTTGCGATCAAGTTTGATTTTTGGGTGCAGTGCCAAGTGCTCTCGCACATAGTCGACCAGACGACTGTCTTCGGGCGACTTGCAATGCTCGCTGGGTGTCAGATGTTCCAGCAGCCCCATGGTCTTGAGTTCCTTGAGCATGTCGTCCACGGCGTGATACATGGCGTCGAGAGTGTCTACCAGCGTGGCATGCCAGTCGAACAGAAGAATGCGTGGTGGAGTCAGTTGTGCGATGGCAGGGTGCCAGTCAGGTTCCTGTCTTGCAGGCGGTGGTTTTCGCGCAGGCAGGCGCGACGGTCGCCCCGGTAATGTGTGACCCGATTGCTCCAAAAGGTCCAGTAGCTGGTCGAAGTTATCGACGATGGCATCGGGTTTGGCATGTGCCCGACCGTGTTCGTGAAACATCTGCGTAAACCATTCCTGTTCCCAGAGTGCACCGTTGTAAAAAACCGAGCAGACATCGGCCTGTCTGGCAGTCACCATATCTGTCACGCTGTCGCCGACATACCAGATGCCATCGGCGGGTGACAGCTTGAGTTTCGCGGCAGCTTCGATAATGCCGTCGGGAGCCGGTTTATACCGACTGGCTTCGTTGCCGCAAAGGGTAACATCAAAGAGATTCAGCCATTGTCCGTCTTCAATGGTCGATAATTCGTCGGCCAGAAACTCGCGGTTTCGGTTGGTCATTACGCCGATTTTGATGCCCAGGTTTCGGATGTATTTCAGGTAGTCGAGCACAGCATCCTGAAACGGGAAAATCTTGCCATAGTGGTTCCGATAGGCCTCGTTATAGGCCTGATGCGCGATCATCTGCGCCTCGACATTGTGTTCACCAAACAAGGCATCAAAAATATCGGTGCGTGAAATGCGCTGTTCAGCCAGCACGCGCGGATGCAGATTACGAAAAATACGGATGTAGCGCAGTAATTTGGCGTCGTCTTCTGTCTTTGCCTGCTCCTCCGGCAGCAGGTGTTTTATCAGATCCAGCTCTTCCAGCTGGAGCAGCATTTCTTCAACGGCCCGATACATTGCTTGATGGGTATTCACCAGCGTTCCGTGCCAGTCGAACAGCATTAATACGGGAGGGGGAAGTGTGAATTCAGCGTTCTTGTTGGTACTTAATCCAGTGCGCATCCGACTACCTCGATAAGTTACCGGGCATCATGCAACAGCTGGACACCTTAAAGCTGCGGTCTTGTCTTTGACGACTGAAGATGCCTGTCGATCTGTTGCGGGCCTGCTAACGCGTCATTGTAAAAATACCTTGTGCATTCTGACTGTCAAAGCGCAGATCCAGTCGCGGTTTTCCGGTGTGCGGGTCATTGATCTGGCCACGCTCAATAAACTCGAAAAATGAACCGGGAACGCTACGTTCCAACAATCCTTCTGACGAGGGAAAACTCCGGTTTACGCTTGCGGCCCGATAAGCCGTCTGACGAATATTGGCGTTTGCGCCTTCTTCAATATGGGGCTTCATGGCGCGGCCCTTGGCTTTCTCCTGCGCAGCAACGGCGTCCAGATTTTCTACCCGGTCGGTGGCATGATTAAAGACATTGCCTTCGGTGGCAATCCAGGCCATTTCAGCGCTTTCGTTCAGCAAGGTCTTGTAATGTTCCAGTGTGGGCATGGGGTGTTGACGGGCAAAACAGCCTGGCAACTCCTTCAATAGCGCCACTGATTCCCCGGTATCCAGCACGCCTGCACTTGCAAGATGATCCAGTCGCCGCTGTCCACGCTCACTGACAGGGTCATTGGATTCGTAAACGATGTCTCGCACGGTGTTCTCAAATTCGGTGCTGAAGCGGTCTGTATAGAGTTCGCTGACAAAATACTGGGCAATGGATTCCGGATAGTCACGGTGACAGAACACAAAGCCACACATATGGAGCTTATCCAGGGGGTATTCGCCGACCATGGCGTAGCCCAAAGGCTCCAGGATTCGGGAAAATGCATCCTTTCCTCGCGGCAGGCAGCGCATCTGTAGTGAAACGGTGCGCAAGGCGCCATGGTCCAGAATGATTTTTCGCCCGGTTGCCATTTGTTCGTCCGCATAGGCTTTGGCATCTGGCACTGTGCTGAACAGCTGATGAAGTAATTGCATGCTCAGGAGCTGAGCAATTTGTGCGCGCGTCAGATGCGCCGCATCAATGGACTGCAATTCGGGGTGGATCTCGATGGCTCGCGTCAGGTAATCCGCCTGATCTTCACCAACAAGCTGGGATAGAATTTGCTCTAACCGACATACTGCCATGCGGCCTCCTCAGTCATTACTTGAGGTATTAACGCAGAAACCTCATACGCTGATTCTAGTAGCTATATGGCCGATTTCCACTTTTTGAGAGATGTTGCAGGTGAGCCTATTCGATATATTTTTCAGTCGCCTGTTTGTTTAAGAAAGATGCTTTCTCTGCTTTCGACCATGCTGGCCGCTCCGGTTGCAGGACCCTTGGGTTTATCCTTTGGAAGGTCCGGATTTTCGGGCCTTGCGTGCCAGCCATTTGTCGAGCTGATTTGCGAAGGCCTGTCGGTCACTCTGGTTCAGTGCTGGCGGTCCGCCTGATTCCAAACCGCTGGACCGCATGGTGTCCATAAAGTCGCGCATGTTCAGTCGGGCCTTAATGTTGTTGCTGGTGTAAAGTTCACCACGCGGATTCAAGGCCAGAGCCCCTTTTTCGATGCATTCAGCGGCAAGTGGAATATCCGCAGTAATCACCAGGTCATCCTTTTGCACGCGTTGGACAATCTCATCATCCGCGACATCGAATCCCGAGCTGACCTGCAGAAACCGGATATGGGGCGATGGTGGCACGCGCAATGGTTGATTGGCAACCAGCGTGACAGCGGTTTGGGTGCGTGTCGCAGCGCGAAACAGAATTTCCTTGATCACCACGGGGCAGGCATCGGCGTCGACCCAAATATTCATTGAACGTGTTCCTGTTGCTGATTGGCAGAACCCCTGTTGATCGAGGTATAGACGATTAAAGATAACAGCCCGCCAAGTGCTCCGGCAATATGGGCGGGCGGATAGGGTGGCCAGCCCGGGATGACAACCCCGACGGACGCGGAGCGCAGCTCAAACGAGAGCTTGGCAATGTAGGCAAGCGTCACTAGAACCAGCCAGGTTTTTCCTAGCTGCCGGGCCGTCAAGTACAGCGCGGTGACAAAGAGAGCATTCAGTATGCCGGATAATCCGCTGTAGCGTTCCAGCTCACTCCAGGGCGACATCAACAGGGCGTTTACCGATATCAGCCCGGCCAGCAGGGTCAGGCAGAATAGTTTTCGGGACCTGTATTCTGTGTAGCCGGCCAGCAGGCAAAAGGCGAAGAGGTTCAGCGCTAAATGGGGGCTGCTGGCATGTGCCAGATGGCCACTCAGCAGTCGCCACCACTGTCCCTGAATAATGGCTTCCCGATCAAGATATAAAGTGGCTTGTGCTTCAACCCAAAAGAACAGAGCCAGGCAGAGACTGGTGAGGCCTACGGTGCCGAAACAGGCACGGAAAAGCGCGCGCATTGCCGGAGTCAGCGCCATGTTGGTCTGCGATGTTTGCGTCTCATTGGCCCGCCTCACTTTTAACGCGATGTTGATGCGGTCCATTCTATCACCTGCGGTGCAGGATTCAGTTTTGTCGGGTAAAGAATTTCGAATCTTTGCAGAAAGCGAGTCGCCATCAATGCTAAACTGTGGGCCTCGAAAAAACCAAGTCTTCACACCCCGGACCTTGTATACACCATGATGGACTGCCCTGCTGTATCAGATATACCGTCACAAAATTTGAGATGCCAGTCGCGCTCTATTCAGAGCTCCCAGTATTCTGTGAATCGCGCAAGGTGGGAATACAGGGGATGAGCTCAATGCACGATCGCGCGCTTCAGGCCTTGCAGGAATATTTTGGTTACGATGCCTTTCGGCTGCATCAATCCGATGTGATTGACCGCACCATGGCAGGAAAAAGCAGCCTGGTGATTATGCCAACAGGGGGCGGAAAATCGCTTTGCTACCAGTTGCCGGCCGTGTTGCTGGACGGCTTGACGATTGTCGTTTCGCCACTGATTGCCCTGATGCAGGATCAGGTGGCGGCTTTGCAGGCGTCAGGTATCGCGGCCGAAGCACTCAATAGTGCCTGCGAGCCGGGCGAAGAAGCGCAGATCAGACAGGGGGTGGAACAGGGCCGGCTGAAGCTCCTCTATGTATCCCCTGAACGTGCGGTGAGTCCGGGTTTTCTATCCTGGATTGCGCATCAGAAGGTGGCTCAGGTGGCCATCGATGAGGCGCACTGCGTATCTGTGTGGGGCAATGATTTCAGGCCCGAATATACGCGTCTGAATGCCCTGATCGAGCGATTCCCCGGCATTCCTGTCGCCGCACTGACGGCGACAGCTGACAGTGCCACCAGACATGACATACTGCAGCAATTGGCGCTGCCCGACTGCGAAGTGTTTTTATCCAGTTTTGAGCGTAAGAATATTCAGGTCGATGTGTTACCTGCCCAGAATCGCATCCGGGTCATGCTGCGGTTTCTGGAAAGCCACAGCCGGGAGTGTGGTATTGTGTACTGTCTGAGTCGAAAATCGACCGAGCAAGTGGCTGAGAAATTGCGTCAGGCAGGTTATGCCGCGCGCCACTACCATGCGGCGATGGGCAGTGAAGAGCGCAAAGCGGTGCAGGACAGCTTTCAGCGTGATGAGGTGCAGATTATCTGTGCCACCATTGCATTCGGGATGGGGATTGATAAACCAAATATTCGCTGGATCGTCCATTACAACCTGCCCAAGAACATTGAAAGCTACTATCAGGAGATCGGTCGTGCAGGGCGCGATGGTGACCCTGCGGAAGCATTGCTGTTTGCCGGTTACGGCGATATGCGCACACTGGCCCAGTTTATTGACGATGGAGATAGCCACCCGGATTTTAAAGCACTGCAGCACGCCAAGCTGTCACGTATGTGGGAGTACACGCAAGCCACGTCCTGCCGAACCAAGTTCATACTCGGCTATTTTGGTGAGCACCGCGAGCGTAATTGCGGGCATTGTGACCATTGCCTGAATCCCCCTCGTTCCTTTGACGGTACCGTGATCGCTCAAAAGGCCTTGTCTGCCTGTTACTGGTTGCAGCAACAGGTCGGTGCCAACATGCTGATTGACGTGCTGCGTGGTTCATCGAGCCGGGAAGTCATCAGCCGTGGATTTGACCAGATCAAGACCTATGGCGCCGGGCAGGACATAGACTGGAAGAGTTGGCGTCATTACATCACGCAGTTGATCGACCGCGGCTATTTGGCGATCGACTATACCCGCCACAATGCCATTATTCTGACTGAATTGTCGCGCCCGGTGCTGAAAGGTGAGGTGTCGGTGCAATTGTGTGAACCCCAAGAGGTGGACTTCAAAGCCAAGCAGCTGAACACGCCTGCGATTGAAGACTACGATACGGCATTATTTACCAAGCTTAAGGAACTGCGGCGGGAAATTTCCGAACAGGATGATGTGAAACCCTTTACCATTTTTTCGGATGCCAGCCTAAAGGATATGGCGCGTATAAAACCGGGTACAGTATCTGCCCTGATGGATGTTAGCGGTGTTGGCAGTTACAAGCGCGATAAATACGGGGCGGCATTTCTGGCCTGTATCCGGGACAATGTACCAGAGGCCGAGCGCTCTTTGGGTAGTGGTAAAGTTGTGAAAGAGACCACCCCGCGCGTGGTGGATGATTTTGCCATTGCCGGTGTCAGCGATACACATCTCGAAACCCTGCAACTGTTTGGTCAGGGGCTGAGTGTTGCGGAAATTGCGGCCCAGCGGGGCTTGACTGCCCAGACAATAGCGCGCCATCTGTACCGCCTCAAGTTGAACGGTGAAGCCGTCGATCTGGACCCGCTAATCAGCCCGGAGCAGATAAGCTATATTCAGGGCCTATGGAAAGCGCTTGATAAACCGGCGCGAATCAAACCGGTGTATGACGAAGCCGATGAAGCGGTCGACTATGAACAGATCCGCTATGCGGTCAGTCTGCTGCGAAAACAGGCAGAGCCGACATGCGCCGAATAAAGAAAAGGCTGCAGACGCGGCGGCTCCGAAATGCTCCGGAGTCAGCCGAATGAAATGGCTGCTGGGCTTGTTTTTTTTAGCGTCGGTGGTTGGTGGGTATTTGTTTTTTCTCGGCACCCAAACCGAACATTCGTTGATGATGGCCGATCCGGATCAGCAATCTGATCGGCTGGCGCGCCTGACGCAAGGGCCAGAAGAGCAGGCGGAAACCCCGACAAGGCCAGTAACAGAAGCTGCACCGGAAGCGCCATCTGCATCGTCGGTGGGCTCTACGCTGGATGATTTGCTACGTGAATATGAACGTGAAGTCGCTAACATGCGTCCTGGAGAATTCGAACATTTTGCGCGGCAGGCATTAAGTCTTGAAGAGCAGATCGTGATTCGGGATAGCGGGCATCTTGAGATTCAGGCCAATATTGCGGTTCTGCTTGGCAATGCCATTGAGTTTGAATCGATCCCGAGAACGGATGAGTTTATCGAACATCAGAAAATTGCATGGACCTATGGTATGGATGCCTATCGGGCGATCAATTTCATGGAACAGAACCAGTTTGGCAGGCTGATGACTTGGGAAGAGATGCGTGCACAGATTGAAAGCCCCGGCTTTGATTCCTTTAAAAGTTCGTTTCCGGACGATTATCCGGAAGTGTCGGATGAAGTGCGGGCGCAATTATACCAACGCGTGCTGAGTGCCAGACAGGACCCCTCGGTTCCACCGTTTATACCCTTGACGAAGCCGACGGAACCCTAGCCACTGCTGAATTGTTCTGCCGGGCCTTTTTGACAAGATCGGGACGCTGGCCTTTACTGCAAAGAGTACCAAGTGTTTGGTTCCTGGAGTCCGGGCCTGAATAAACTGCGTCCATCTTTGATGTCATATATGGATTGAAATGCCTGACAGATGTTTTGTGTTGCGGCATTTTGGGTTGTTGTAGCCAGCTCTGCTGTCAGCGTCTTTCGGATAGCCCAGGATAACTCAGGATAGTGATCCTGCCAGCGAGCAAATCTATGGCCCTGCAATGGTTTAACCGATTGTTCTCCCGACCTGATGGTCCCGCGTTGGTGCGCACCAAAGCGGGTGCTCGCAGTCAGGTCATTGCGCGCCCCAAAACCCCTCCATCTCTGTTCCGGGAATACTTTTCAGAACTGGATCAGGCCTTTCTGTTTTTCGTGACGGAAACGCCGGAGGATCTGCTCGATGAGAAGGCAGAAGACGTGACGGAGCGGGCGAGGGCTTTGACCCGGCGCTTGTTACAGGGGAAGCTAAGGCTTGAAAACCTACCCCGGCGGCCGGCTTCGCTCCCGATGCTGATTAAAGTGCTGAAGGATGAGGATCTGGCGTTTTCCGAAATTGCGGAGATCCTGTTGTCGGATCCTGCGCTGACCTCACGCATTCTCAATACGGCGAATTCCCCATTTTTCAAGACTGGCTCGGAGAGTGTCGATACCATCGAGCATGCGATCCGTCTGTTGGGAACAGGTGGAATACGCCGTGTCATCTCGGCGACGGTGATGAATCCGGTATTCAGAAACCGCAATAGCAAGGAAAGCAGTGCATTCAGCGAATATGTTTGGTCCTGGGCACTGATGTCGGGAAGTGCAAATGATCGCTACGGCCAGGCCAGTGGTCTGACGTCCGGTAGCCTCTACCTGCTCGGTCTGTTGCCAGCGCTCTCACTGCTGCTTATTCAGCGCAGCCTGGAGGATCTTCAGGCAGAGTCTTCCGGGGATGGCGAAATTGATATCTGGACACGCATGGCCGTTATCGGACAGATGCGTTGGTCCCTATGCAAACGTATTCGAAAGCATTGGGGCCTTTCAGAACAATACGATGATCTGATCGCTGCAGCCGAGCATGCCGGGAACCCCGGCTACAATTCGCCTTTGCACGATGCAATGACGCTTGCGATGTATGCGTATCTGAAGCGGCATGAATGTTGTCCGCTGAATGAGCAGCAGGTGTTTACCCTGATCAGTGGTGATGCCGTCCTGAACAGGAAGATTCTGGCCGAACTGGCATCCATGCAAGAGGACTAGTTTTCTTACTCTTACTTAAAAGCTCGATATTATTTGGCTGTTTGAATGAAGAGACAGGAATAACTGAGGCGTATTTCAGGAACCGAATGGTATCGAGGAATTGTTAGCGGCCTCTTTCGGTTCCTGTTTGTTTTTCGGTTAGTATGCGCAAGCGCATTGAATGGTTAACTTACTGAGCCTTGTCCAAAGGCCCGTTTGTCGTTGTGGGTACCCGAATCAAACGGTCACGATTTGGTTTCCGTTTGTGGGGAGACCTTCTTCTGGGCATTTCCTTCTCCTTTGATGTCAATGAACGCCACTTTGCTGACTTTGCAATCACTCCGCCCATGCCCGTTCCGGAAAGAAAGGGACGGCTACCTGGGGTGAACAAAAAACAGTGGCTTTCTTAAGCATAGCCCGGCTTTCAATGTGTGCCGGTAATTTCGAAGCAACGAAAATCTCACGCACATTCAGGGCTATGGTAATCATGACATCGCGCAGGCGAAAAAGTTCACTGTGCCAGCGCGGACACATTGTTTTTTAGCTTCAGGCAAACACATCCACGATGCTGCCGCGTTCGCTGGTCTCGCTAAGTTGTGCCAATTGGTCCGGGGGGCGACGGGTGCTGCCTTGTTCAAAGTCGGCGGCGCGTTGTGCTTCGTTTTCAAGCCGAGCTGATTCCAGCTGATATCGGCTATAGACCGGTTCCCGGCTGGTTTGTCCGGATTCACGGCTACGGTTGACCGGATCTTCCGCGATTCTGGTTGAGTCTTCAAAGTTATCGGACAGACGGCTTAACGGATTTTCGGCGATCAGTGCGTCCTGATTGACACTCGCGCGTTGCGTTCCCTGACTTGTGCTTTCGGTATTGCTATTACGTCTGGCGCTGCCGGAACTGCTTTGTGGATCCAGTAGCATGACAGATGGATTGATTGGCATCATGTTGACAGCCATGTGATTCCCCCGGTTGTTCTTGATTGCTATGGGGTCAAGGATAATTAAATGGCGCGCAGAAAAAATTGTGCGTGGGTGACAGCATGTAGCCAAGTGCAACGCTCGGCAAATTAACGCAACAAGCGGAGCCGCTCTGTATTTTTGCTGGAGTCAGGAAACTCCCTTTGATCGCATGCTGTGCGCGGCAAGGGGAGGATAGAGAGCGAGCATGCCAGCGCACTTCTTATAACAGAAATATCACCCTGCCAGCTTGCCTTATGATGAAGTTTTCTTTGGTGGCGTTCTTACCACCATCAAGCGTATTTCGGTCATGTCCTCGATCGCATACCGGAGCCCTTCGCGTCCGAGGCCTGAGTCCTTAACGCCCCCATAGGGCATGTGGTCGATGCGCCAGGAAGGGACATCGCCAATGATCACTGCGCCGACCTCCAGGGTGTCGAAGGCCTTTTGTGCAAGGTATATGTCCCGGGTGAAAATCCCGGCCTGCAAGCCAAACCGGCTGCGATTAATGTCCGCCAGAACCTCATCGAAATCCGAGAAACTGTCCAGGATGGCCGCCGGACCGAAGGCTTCTTCATTGCGTAAAGGTTGATCAGGACCGACATTTTCGAGCACCCATGCAGGCATTCTATTGTCCTCGCGCGGGCCGCCTGCCAATTGTCTGGCACCATTGTCCAATGCCTGGTTGATCCAGTCTTCCAGTCGTTCGGCTTCTGCGCTTGAAATCATCGGGCCGATAAAGGTATCCCTTTGTTTGGGGTCGCCAGCCTTGAGAGCCTTCGTGGCCTTGATAAAACGTTCTTTGAATTCGTCGTAAACAGCTTCATGTGCATAGATGCGCTGAACGCCGATACAACTTTGACCGCTTTGATAGAATGCGCCGAAAACAATGCGCTCTACGGCGTCTTCCAGATCTGCATCGTGGTTTACCACGCAGGCGGCATTGCCGCCCAATTCCAGTATGACCGGTTTTTTGCCTGCCTTGGCTTTGAGCGCCCAGCCGACATCAGGAGATCCGGTAAAGCTCAATAGTTTCAGGCGCTCATCAGTGGTGAACAGCTCTGCGTCATCCCGACTGCATGGCAGGATGGAAAAAGCGCCTTCGGGGAGGGATGTTTCGGCAAGAATATCGCCAATGATCAGCGCCCCGACAGGTGTGAGACTGGCGGGTTTCAGGACGAAGGGGCAACCGGCGGCAATGGCGGGGGCCACTTTATGTGCCACAAGATTCAAAGGGAAGTTGAACGGACTGATAAAGGAACACGGGCCGATTGGAACGCGTTTGTAGTGGCCGCGATAGTTCACTGCGCGTGGACTGATATCCATGGGAATCACTTCTCCACCAATGCGCGTCGCTTCTTCTGCAGCGATCTTAAAGGTGTCGATCAGCCGTGTCACTTCGCCTTCGGCGTCCTTGATGGGCTTGCCGGCTTCGATGCATAGCGCTTCGGCAAGCTCACTTTCCCGGGCCCTAAACTGCGCCACGCAATGTTCCAGCACAGCCTGCCGCTGATAGGCTGGCATAGCGGCCATCGCGGGTGCTGCCTCGACAGCTCTCGTAATCGCCAGATCAATGGCGTTTCGGTCAGCCCGGGCCACACTGGTAGCCTCTTCACCTGAATACTTGTCGCGTACAATCAGGCTCTGATCGGATGATACGGGGCGATTGGCGAGATAGTAGGGATAGGATGGAGCAAGCATGTGAATCTCCAGTGTCGATTGGTCAAAAGGGGCTGTATCGTTTAGAAGGCCGCCTGGTAAAGGTTTAAAGCATCGCGCTCGGTGACGGGACGCGGATTGTTGATCAGAAGGCGCTCCTGCAACATGGCATCTTTTGCCAGCATCGCCAGTTGATCTTCACGTACCCCCATATCACTCAGCCTGGTCGGCAGCGCCAGTTTGGCGATCAGGTTTTCCAAGGCCTCGATGAGTTGTTGGGCACGCGCCGAAGCGTGCTTCGCCAACTGTGAAGCCGGGATCAGGATGGGGGAAAGTTCCGCATACAGGTCTGCCGCCACGTCGGCATTGAATCGCAGTACATGGGGCAGCACCAGAGAATTACTTAAGCCATGGGGAATATGGAAATGACCGCCAAGCGGGTAGGCCAGGGCATGAACTGCAGCGACCGGAGCATTCGCAAAAGCCTGACCGGCAAGCATGGCGCCGAGCAATACATTCTGTCTGGCTGTCAGATTGTCTCCGTCTTGAAATGCAATCAGCAGGTTGTCACCCAGCAAACGCAAGGCTTCGCGCGCAGCCATGTCGGACAGCGGATTCTTTCTTAGTTTGCTGGTATAGGCTTCGATGGCATGCACCATGGCATCGATACCTGTCGCCGCTGTCTCGGCTTGCGGCAGACCTGTCGTCAGTTTGGCATCCAGTACTGCCATATCCGGCAGAAACAGAGGGGAAACAGCGCCCATTTTGGTGGTTTCACCGGTGGTGATGATGGCCACAGGGGTAACTTCCGAGCCGGTGCCGGCAGTCGTGGGGATCTGTACCAGCGGCAGTCGCTTTCCATGCGCGTTTTCTACGCCATAGACTTCGGATAAGGATTGATTGCAATCCGGATGGGCAAGAAAAGCGACCAGCTTGGCAACATCCATTGAGCTTCCGCCTCCCAAGCCAACGATCAGTTCAGCCTTCATCGACTTGGCCATACCAAGTGCGAGATTGACAACATGTTCGGACGGGTCTGCCACGACATCATGGAACACCTGTACATCAATCCCGGTCTTGCTGAGGGACTCGTGTGCCGTTTGATGAAGATCGAGAGAAAAAATGCCAGGGTCAGTAATGATCAGGCAGCGTTTTGCTGAAAAACCCTGGCAGGCCTTGCCCAGATCGGAACATGCGCCTGCTTCACACAGGATATGTTTTGCGGTCAGAAAACTGAATGGCAGCATACGATGAAAAGTTTAAAGTGACTTGGCTTGAACCTTACCTTAACAGGAATATGTGCGTTAGATAAATAGTCGGAAGTTGGCGGAGAGAGATGTTTACATCTCGAGCCATGACAGGAAACAGCGGAAGAAAGACCACCCTTGAAGCAGGGTGGCCTAAATAGAGGAGTGTTGTTTCAATTTATTCTTACCTCGATGGATCACTAGTCCTCAGCGTGTTTGAGCTTATTGCGTGCCTTGAAGCCCTTATGGACCGCCAATGAAACTACGATAAGCGCCGAAACGGACAGTACAAGTGATGTGATAAACGGAAAACCAAACATCATGTTATCTCCTGTATTGGTTGATGATGAGTTCAAGGTGCATACCTTGAGCTCAGCTCAGATCACTGGCTTCCAGTTCCAGATCAATATGATCGAGACCCAGATAGTGTGTCATCCAGTTATTTATCATGTTGAGCAAGATCATGATGTACCTCCTGATCTAGGTTAAACAAACTAATTCCGAGTCCATGGATCATCGTTACAGCAGTATCCATCTCGCAACCAAAGGTTCTACCATCATCGGTTCTAATATGGAACCCTGAAGTCAGTATATGGTTCCAAAATAGAACCTGTCAAGTTATCATTGTATTCTTGACTGAGCTGATGAGTCCCAAAGTCGGGACCTGCTCAGGTGAACCGACATGCGTTTCAAATCCAAGATGGGGGGCAGAGAATGCGTTGGGAAGAGATTGACGGACAGGTATGCTCCATTGCCAGGGCGCTGGCAATTTTTGGGGATCGCTGGACGCTGCTGATTATTCGCGATGCATTTCGACGGGTCCGGCGTTTTTCGGATTTTCAGAAATCGCTCGGAATTACACGGCATCGCTTGTCCGATCGTCTCAGCCGGTTGGTCGAGTACGGTATTCTTGAAAAACGACTTTATGATGCCAAGCGCGCTCGCTATGAGTACCGATTGACCGAAAAGGGGCTCGATCTCTATCCTGTTCTGATGTCGGTGGTGAACTGGGGTGACAAGTGGGCCTGTGACGGAGATGGTTCCCCAGTTGTTTTTCGGCATCTCGCTTGCGGTCAACCGACGCACCCGAAGATGGTATGTGATGTTTGTGACGAGCCAATTGATGCGCGGGAGATTCGTCCGGAAGTCGGTCCGGGCGTACTCAAGAAAATTGCCCGCGGAGACGACGAAATCAAAGGCTACGAGACCGGAAACTCTCAGGCATAAAGAAAGCCTTCCCCTCAACAGCAACCGGGTAGACGCAATGTATTCAACGCAGGAATGGATAAACAAAGGGCAATATTTCGAGTTTGAGGGAAAGCAGATTTTTTATGTGCTTGAGGGAAGCGAAGACAAGCCCTGGCTGGTTTTACTGCATGGTTTTCCGACTTCATCCTGGGATTGGCAACTGATCTGGGATGATTTGTGTCGGCACTTCAGAGTGCTGGCGCTCGATTTTATCGGCTTTGGCGCGTCGGACAAACCCCGCGATCACCATTACCATGTCCGGGAGCAGGCGACGATTGTGGAAGCCTTGTTGGCCCACGAGAAGGTTCAACGCTTCCATCTATTGGCGCATGACTTTGGCGATACCGTGGCACAAGAATTGGTTGCCCGTGACAATGCCCGCGAAACGTCGTTGATTGAAACGGTGGTGCTGACTAATGGCGGGTTGTTTCCGGAAACCCATCGTCCTGTGTTGATACAGCGCTTGCTGATGAGTTCTCTGGGGCCCTGGGTGGCGCGTCTGGCCAGTTTTCGCAGGTTTAAAGGTAATTTTGATCATATCTGTGCGCGTCCTATCGGCGAAGACGACTTGCGCGAGCATTGGCGCTTGATCAATCTCCAGCAAGGCCGCAGGGTAATGTATAAGTTGATTCACTACATGGAAGAACGGCGTCAGCACCGGGAACGATGGGTGACTGCGTTACAGGAATTTCCGGGAGCGATGTGCCTGATCAACGGGGTCGAAGACCCTATTTCTGGAGAACATATGGTGGCCCGCTATGAGGCCCTGGTCTCTCGCGAATATATCTATCGCCTACCCGGGGTGGGTCATTATCCGCAGCTGGAGGAGCCGGTGGCTTTTATACGTGCGTGCACGGACTTTTGGGGCCGTGCATAGGACCCTTCGCCAGCAGATTAGTGTGATTGCTCTAAAAATCTGCTCCACGATGGCGGTGGATGTAGCACTAATGTTGCATCCGCAGATGTGAATCGATTGCGCCTGGCAGTCTATCAGTGGCGCGAGGAGGAATTATGGTTAATTCAGGTGAAACATGGTCCGGTTATGGTAAATTGCTGCAAGATATGAATCAGGCCTTGGATTCAAGGCGTAAACACATCATTCTTGCCGCCGCTCAAAGTTTCGAAAAACTGACGGTGGCAACCATGACAGGATCTGAATTATCGAAAGTGCAGGATCAGGCTTTTTCGAAATTACTGGACGTCAGCCGCTTCGTAGGGGCTTACACCCGTATCATTGAGGACTTGGATGCGCCGCGGTTCGAGATTCCTCTGGAGGACTTTAAAGGGGTGATCTAGGCACTGTCTTCCCGCTGGCTGGTGGATGCATGCAGGGCATGTTATTTTCAGCTTGCATACGCTCCGGAAATCGATAGTCTATGGGCTTGTCATTGGACCATAATATGTGACCTCGAATGAGTCTTGTGTTGAGCATGCGCCTATCCTTTAAAGTTTTGACCCTAAGTCTTTTGTCATTGGCATTGATTGCCTGTGTCGCCACCTATAAGGCCGCTGAGGAAGGTGTGGCCGGCTATCGTGATTTGAGAATCGATAGGGATACCTACTACGTTGAGTATACCGAAGCCGCCCGTGTGGACTGGGAGCAGTTGCACAGTTTTGTTCTGAAACGTTGTGCGGAGATCGCCAAGGAAAACGGCTACGCCTATTTTGATGTGCTTGAGAAAGACGAGAAAACCGTATTCCTCAAGAGTAATGTGGACGAAATTGAAATCATGGCAATGGGGGAGGTGCAAACCTATCCCGCCGGTGCGAGACTTGAAGGCAAACGTGTAACCTATAAAATAAAATTGCTCAGGGAATGATGATCCAGTGATAAAAACAGAAGAAGTGAAAACGCTATGAACGAAGGACGGCGACGCTCAGAAAGATTTTCCTGGTTGACTTTTGAAGCGAAGGTTTTCATTAAACGCTCGTTCTTTGTGAAGGAATGGATCCCGGTAGTCCCATTCGATTTCAGCCGTTTCGGCTTGGGGATACAAACTGACGAAGCATTTGAAATCGGCGAAGAAGTTCAGCTGACATTTGATCTTGAAAAGGAAGATCTCGAGGTCAAGATTCCGGCGATCAAAGGCATTGTTCGCTACAAGAGCAAGGTACATAGTCGCTTCGACTACGGCGTAGAGTTTATTTTCGCGACTAAACTTGATCGACATGAGATGGATATCGATCTGATCAAGATTGAGCGGGCCCTGAAGTATTTCGAGAGCAGCCGGATGGCGGATGGTGGTTGAACCTCGGAACAGGCTTGTTTTTCCTGTCCTGATGGTTCTGCTCTGCGTTCTGGGTGCTTCCGGTTGGTTCCTGCTTCAATCGCAATCGCCTCGCACAGACATGCCCCTTCATATAGCAATGCCACCGCTCGCAGATCAGACTCTTCATTCCGATTGCCCGCTGGCAACGCAGGGCTGTATTGTTCAGATAGAGGATGGACCGCTGGCTATTACTTTGCGCCCTCAAGGGCTGCCGGCATTGACACCACTCACGCTGGAACTGGCTGGCACGTTTGCCAGTCATGCTAATGACTGGCTCGTGTGGTTTGAGGGTCAGGACATGGAGATGGGAAGACATTTTTTCTCGCCCAAATCCGGCCCGGCGCAATCCAGCTCAGACTTGCTCTATTTTTCAGGCATGATTCCTGTCTGTTCGATTGATGAACGGATGGTCTGGTTGCTGAATGTGCAATTTGCCTACAATGGGCAGCTGACGCGAGTGGTGTTTGAGATCATGACGCGTCATGACACTCACTAGTGCCTGACTTTAAAGTCGGGCACGCGATTGATATGGTAGGTACATGAATAAAAAGCTTCTTACGGTCCTATTACTCACGAGCTGTGTTGTGGCCGGCATCCTGAGCTACCTGAGTTTGACCGGACAGAGCGAGGAAGAGATTGATCTCAAGGCCGCCTATTTGCCCGCGGGCGATTTTGTTCTGACAAGTGGTTCGGGGGCCACCAGGCTATCCGATTTCAGGGGCACTCCCGTCGTGCTGTATTTCGGGTTCACATATTGCCCCGATGTGTGCCCGCTGGGACTGACGGTCATTCGTGATGCGCTTAACAGTGATGAGCGTTTAGCTTCAGTCAAAACCCTGTTTGTTACCCTGGATCCTGAGCGGGATAATTTATCCCGATTGAACGAGTATCTTTCCTTTTTTCATGAAAATTTGCTTGGGCTGACGGGTGAGCTTGAGCAAATCAAAAAAGTCGCAACGCAGTATGGCACCTATTTTATGAAGAATGTGCCCGATGAAAATGGGAACTACTCGGTAGACCATACGGCCTATTTCTATGTGATCGATGGGCAAGGAAAATTGGTTCGTGTACTCGATCACAATACCTCGCCGGAGGGTCTGGCCAGCGCATTGAAGAAGCTCCTATAATGCAAGTGATCGCACCTCAGGGAGCCGATTTGTTTTCGTACTTCGATTGAAGCAGCTCGCGCGCTCCATAAGAATAAGAAAAGTCTCTTTCAAGGAATGCAAGTGGAACATATGAGTGAATATGCTTCAGGCCTTAAAGATGTCCTGATTCGAAAAATAAATAAAACAGAACAAAACCTCTATGGACTCAAACTTGATTATTGCCGCTTTGTGTTCGGCCTTTCCCATCGCTCCAAAGTGATTTACGACCAGGTGGTTTATCAGGTCCGATCGGTGGATCTGGATTCAATGGAGCGCACCGACCACGGGGAATGGAGCAAGCCGTCCATCAAGGTCGTACGCTATCTTCCGAATCAGCCGTTGACCGACCAGGAACCCATTGACCTTGGCCAGCACTGGGAAATATACCAGGGTTAGTCTGCGCATTGACGCCATCTCCCGGGAACACCCGGAATGGGCGCCTCCCGGCGCAGGAATCATGCAGAAGTATCAGTGGCGCAGGTTCTTTCAGGATAGAGCGAGTGGGCGTTTCACTTTACTGCGCCGGTGTCAGGGGTCACGCTCGGAACGCATCTCCTCTGTGCGATACGCGAAGCAGGTGGGGTAGTGGCGTGCATGTGGGCGACGGGGTGTTTTATCTGCCAAAGCCCGCTGGCGGTGGCCAATGCGAAACCCTGCTGATCGAGCTCCGGTAAATGCTCTTTGAGGAACTCCGTGGTAACCCTGTGTGGATGCGCAATCGCAATCGCTGAACCATGTTCACGCGCATGCGCAAGCAGTTTGCGAAACTGGCTTCGTATGTAGCCGTAGGATTGCTCATGGTCCAGAAATACATCCCTGACGAGATTTGGAATCCCAAAGCGGCTTGCCAGTCTGGCGGCGACAGACTTGGCGGTGGTTCTGCTGTCAACAAAGTACAGCCGGTTTGATTGCAGGGTTTCCATTACCCAGCGCATAGCCTCGTTGTCCGCCGTCAAAAGGCTTCCCATGTGATTGTTCAGGCCAACGGCATAGGGGATCGCACTAATACTCTGATTCAGTGATTCCTTGAAATCGGCTTCGGTCATGCCGCGCTTCAGCGCACCGATCCCAAGCGCAATACCCTGTGTATTTTCCATCGGTACATGCAGCATGATTTCCTTGTTCTGCGAGGCCGCAAATTCGGCAAGCGCCAGGGTAAATCGTCTGCCTGGAAGGAAAGAAAGTGTGATCGGATAGGGCAGGGCCGCCAGTTCATAGCCGGTTTGGTAATTGTGTCCCATGTCATCAATGATGATTGCGATAGTAGGCTGCTGCTGCGAGGCGGCATCAGCCGGCCTCACAGTGAGCAGTAATACCGCCAGCAAGCAGATAAGGAGGGAATGCTGTCTTTCACACAGCATTATGCGTCCTTGTTGCTTCCGTATTTGATGTTGAGAATGTCAATTGCCTTGAGCAGGTTCAGGGCTTCCTGAAGTTGGAAGTCTTTCTGCAGAATGTCCTTGATTCTGGCTTCTTCGCTATCCTGGTTTTGTTCTTCCTGCTCCGCTTCGTTTTCCTTTCCATTGCTCAAGTGGCCGGCAAGATCTGCTTCGCGATAAGTATTCTGCTGCTTTTCGTCGCTCAGCTTGGCGCGGTTGACTTCAATGTCCGGCTCGATGCCCTGTGCCTGAATGGATCGGCCATTCGGGGTGAAATATCTTGCAGTGGTCAGCTTCAGGGCATAGTCATCGCCAAGAGACATGACATTTTGCACTGAGCCCTTACCGAAACTCTGAGTCCCCATAATCACGGCCCGGTCGTGGTCCTGCAAAGCGCCAGCGAGAATTTCAGATGCCGAGGCGGAACCACCATCAATGAGCACGACAATGGGCATGCCATTGGTGCTGTCACCTGGCGTTGCGCTGTAGCTGAGTTCTGAAACCGAGGACCGACCTTCGGTGTAGACAATCAGACCTTCTTCCAGCAACTGGTCGGCGACATCAACGGCTGCCTGTAGCACGCCGCCTGGATTGTTGCGCAGATCGATAATAAGCCCGGTCAACTTGTCCGCTTTTTCGGACAGGGTTTTCAGACCGTTGGCAAAATCTTCTCCGGTTTGCGCCTGAAACTGGGTAATCCGAATATAGCCGTAGGATTCGTCCAGATTCACTGTTTTGACACTGGTCACCTGGATGTCGTCACGCACCAGTTTGATTTTGATCGGTTCGCGTTCTTTGGCTCGCAAAATGGTCAGAACAATTGAAGTGCCGGCTTCACCGCGCATCATTTCAACCGCCTTACTCAGACTCATGCCTTTAACCGGAGTTTCGTCGAGCTGGATAATCAGATCTCCGGCTTCGACTCCGCCTTTGGCTGCGGGGGTGTCATCAATGGGTGCGATAACTTTTACAAATCCGTTCTCCATACCAACCTCAATACCCAGACCTCCAAAACTGCCGGTGGTATTTTCCTTCAGGTCAGTGAATGCACTTGGTTCCAGGTAGGCGGAATGTGGATCCAGATCTGCCAGCATGCCGCGTATGGCATAGTTCAGCAGCGTAACATCGTCGATTTCCTCAACGTAGTCCTGTTTGATCTTACCGAAGACATCCGCAAACTTTCGCAGTGAATCCAAAGGCAAGGGCAAAGGTTCCTGGTTTCCGGTCGGTGCTGCGTCAGTCGCCGGTTCTGCGATGTTGTCCTTAGATTCTGGTGCCTGATCCGGAGTGTCTGCGAAAGTGAAGCTGGAGAGCGCGGCACAAATAAGTGCAGTAGTAAGTAAGCGTGGTGTCATTAAGTCGTTCCTGAATCTATTTCCTGAGCCATTTTGCCGGATTGAGTGGTTTTCCGTTGCGTCGTATTTCAAAGTATAGGCCGGTTTCGCTGGCTCCCCCGGATTCTCCTGAATATGAAATCAGGTCACCTGCGGAAACCCAGTCTCCGGTTTCCTTCAGCAAACTGCTGTTATTGCCATACAGGCTCATATAACCATCGCCGTGGTCAATGATGAGTAACAGCCCGAAACCTCGTAGCCAGTCCGAAAATACGATGCGGCCATAATGTACCGCCTGAACCTTGGTATTCCCTTTCGTGGCAATACGAATACCATTCGAACGGAGCTTGCCCTGTGCGATACGTGAGCCAAAACGTTCCTGAACTTTACCACGTGTCGGCCATGGAAGCTTGGCTTTTTGTTGTGAGAACGGCGTCGCATCCTGTGGCAGGGGAATATTGGCGATGGCTTCTTCGACCTCCAGAAGCAATTGTTCCAGTCGACTCTGATCAGCTTGCAGCTTTTGTAATTTCTCCGAACCCGAAGCAATGGAAGCCTCCAGCTTTTGCAGTACATTTTTACGCTGTCCGGATTCCTCGGTCAGCTGCAGTTTTCGCTGTTTGAGTTGCTCAGTATTTTTGGCAAGCTGTGCCTGCTGCGACAGGGTTTCTCTTCGGGTACTTTCAAGGGTGTCCAGAGAGGCTTTAAAGCGCTCGATTTTTTCGCCGCGGGCATCTTTGAGATAGGAAAAGTAACGGATATATCTCGATAGATTTTGCGGATCTTCGGCGTCAAGGAGTAGCTTCAGGGCAGGTTGCTTGCCTTGAAGGTAAATGGCTTTCAGCTGCTTGATCAGCGTGTCTTTCTGCACATTCAGCGAGGCAAGTTGCTCGCGCTCCTGTTTTCGCAGGGTTTGCAGCTGAGTTGTCAGTTTCTTGCTTCTGGCACTGAGTTCGCGAATTTCGATGGTCGTGCGTGCAATGTCCTTTTCAATCTTTTGCAGCTGCCTTGAAAGTCCGCTTTTTTCCGTGTTCGCCTTGGTAAGCCAGTTCCCCAGTTCACGGATATTTTCCTTGAGCTGTTTGAGCTGTTGCTGGGATGCATGCTGATCAAATTCGGCTTTGACCGCGACACCAAAGGCCAGACACAGAATACCCGCAATCATCACAAAGTAGCGTGTATTCATCGTGTCAGCTGGCCTTCCTGTATCCGTGAGTTGTTTGTGTAATTCGTATTGCCGATGTTAGATGATGTCTATTAGAGACTCCCCGGTCATCTCGTCCGGTTTGCCTATTGACATCAGGTCAAGCAGGGAAGGCGCCACATCGCTTAGTTTGCCACCGTCTCGGATGCGAAGCTTTTTGGGACCGAGATAGACCAGCGGCACAGGCAGTTTTGTATGTGCTGTGTGCACCTGTCCTGAATCCGGGTCTACCATCTGTTCGGCGTTGCCATGATCGGCGGTGATCAGACATTGGCCTTCGACTTTTTGCAAGGCAGCGGCAACACGTTTCAGACAGCGATCCAGACATTCCGCAGCTTTGACTGCGGCATCAAATTTTCCGGTATGGCCGACCATGTCGCCGTTGGCGTAGTTACAGACCACCAGGTCATAGTGGCCACTTTCAATCGCTTCTACCAGCTTGTCAGTCACTTCCGGGGCACTCATTTCGGGTTTGAGATCGTAGGTTGCAACATCGGGAGAAGGAATCAGTTCACGGGTTTCGCCTTCAAAACAGGCTTCACGTCCTCCGCTGAAGAAAAACGTCACATGGGCGTACTTTTCAGTTTCGGCGATGCGTAACTGGGTTTTACCGAGTGTGGCCATGTATTCGCCCAAACTGTTGGGCAGATCAGATGAGGGGTAGGCACAGCTGGTATCAATGTCTGCCGCATATTCCGTCAACATCACAAAATCTGCCAGCTCGGGCCGGACTGCCTGTTCAAATCCGTCAAAGCCCGACTCAACAAAAGCGCGTGTTATTTCGCGCGCACGGTCTGCCCTGAAGTTCATAAACAATACGGTGTCTCCATCACCGATGACAGCTGCCCCTGCCATCTCTGGCTGAATAGAGGTGGCATCGACAAATTCGTCGTTTTCGTCACGTTCGTAGGCCGCTGCGAGCGCGGCTGTGGGATCCCGGTAGATGTGCGATGATTTGCCCTGCGTCAGCAGGTCATAGGCACGCTGTACACGATCCCAGCGATTATCCCGATCCATGGCATAGTAGCGACCAATCATACTGGCCAGGTAGCCTACATTCAGATCTTTAAGCAAGCTATCGACTTTTACCAGCGAGGCCTCCGCACTGCGGGGGGGCATATCCCGGCCGTCCAGAAAAGCGTGCACGTATATCTTCTGTGCGCCACGCTCGGCTGCCATGCGAATGGCGGCCATAATATGGTCTTCATGGCTGTGGACGCCCCCGGGGGAGAGCAGGCCCATGATATGCACGGCTTTGCCTGCAGAGACGGCCTTGTCAATCGCCTGCGTCAGGGCCGGGTTATGCGCAAATTCGCCATCTTCGATATCTTTGGTGATACGGGTATAGTTCTGATAAACGATACGACCGGCACCAAGATTCATGTGTCCCACTTCCGAGTTACCCATCTGACCTTCGGGCAGTCCCACGGCCATTCCCGAGGTCGCAATCAGGTTATGCGGTTGCTCCGCCCATATCGTGTCCCAGAACGGCGTATTTGCCTGATGAATCGCGTTATGCTCGATATCTTCACGGTGGCCCCAGCCATCCAGAATGATAAGTGCGGTAGTTTGTTTGCTCATAGATCAACGCTCATGTACTGCTTTCTGTTTGCCCGGACGCTTACCTGTCCAGCGCTCAAAATTTGGAGGGCAATTCTACCTTGAAAGCGCCGCGCTGGCGACTCATCGCAGGGCGTGTGTCAATAAACCCGTAAATTATCTTTATGCCGCGTCTGAGGCCCGCTTTGTGTTGTGGGCCGGAATCGGGCATGTGTATAATGCGGCGCGATTTTAAAAACGGGTTTTCAGAATGGATCGATTAATAGAGTTTATTGGCAATCACCTCGAATTATCGGGTTTGTTTGTGTTTTTTCTGGCGGCGCTCTGGTACACGGAAAAGTCCCGTTCGGGTCGTTCCGTTACGCCTAGCGAATTGACACGAATGATTAATGCTGATGATGCGGTCATTGTCGATGTGCGCGAAAAGAAAGAGTATTCCGAAGGCTGGATTACCGGCGCATTGCATATTCCATTCAACAGTCTGAAGAGCCGGTGCACCGAGCTGGAAAAGCATAAGGAAAAACAGATTATTCTAGTGGACAAGATGGGGCAGCATTCTGGAGCTGCCGGAAAAATTCTGATGGCCGAAGGGTTTGACAATGTTTGTCGTTTGCAGGGTGGTATTTCAGAGTGGAAAAACAGCAATATGCCGCTGGTGAGAAAATAAATCGGCCGTATTGAGGTTACCCATGAAAGTTGTCATGTATTCGTCCCGCTTTTGCCCCTTTTGCTTTCGCGCAAAAGCCGTGTTGCAGCAAAAAAATGTTGATCTGGACGAGCGGATTGTGGATGGTGATGCTGCGCTGCGGAAGGTCATGATGGACGCCTCCGGTCGCCATACCGTTCCCCAGATCTGGATTGGGGATGAGCATGTGGGCGGCTGTGATGAGTTGTTGGCGCTGGAGCGTAGCGGCAGACTCGATGCGATGTTGCATGCTTAGGACTCAGGATAATCCGGCCAGTACTCTGGCCTGATAGACAGGATTTCCGAAAAAAGAGAGCTGTGCACTCGCGTTTAGTGCAGCATGGGCATACTATTTCGCGCTATGTTAATTAACAGTCAAACGTCTGGTTTTGGCTGTAAGGACCGAGGCTACGGGTCTTGGTGCCGATGCAACAGGGTAGGCTTTCAGGAGGTGTCCCCAGACACAGAAGCCACCTCAAACTATCAAGTACAAAATAAGGTTGATTATGTCCGAGAATGAAACCACCCCCGAAAACCAGGAAGGTGCAGCCGCGCCATCAGACAATGCACAGCAAGCCCAGGCTGGTTTTGCTCTCGACAGAGTCTATTTGAAAGATCTTTCCTTTGAGTCGCCAAATGCTCCGGAAGTCTTTGCCAAAGAATGGAACCCGGAATTTAAAATGGACCTCAACACCAAGCACAAGCCCGTCGAGGAAGGTGTCTATGAAGTGAGCGTTTGCGTGACGCTCACTGCGACGGTTGAGGGTATGACGGCCTATATCGCTGAAGTTGAGCAGGGCGGTGTCTTCCAGGTTGTTGGTGTGCAGGGCTTGCAGCTGGCACAGGTGCTCAGTTCAGCGTGCCCAACGGTGTTGTTTCCCTATCTGCGTGAAGCAATGGACAATGTGATCGTCAAAGGGAGCTTCGCGCCGTCCTATCTGGCGCCGGTTAACTTTGATGCCATCTTTGCCAATGCTGTTCGCAAGAAGCAGGCCGAGCTGGAGAAGGCGCAGGCCGAAGCGGCTGCCCAGGCCGAAGATTCTACGACGCACTGATTTGACATTTGTGGCGAGTCTTTACGGGAGCGGTTGCATGACTGAATCGCTCCCGAATGCTCGCTGGCGATAACCTGTTATTCAGCGATGCCCACTGAAATCCAGTTGCCGCCAGGCTTCGAACAGCACAATAGCGACGGCATTTGACAGGTTCAGGCTGCGACTCTCAGGCAGCATGGGTATCCTGATACAGTAGTCCCTTCCCAAACCGGAGCGGATATCCTCGGGTAGACCGCGTGTTTCCGGTCCAAACAGCAAATAGTCTCCCTCACGATAGGCAACGTCGCTGTGCCCACGATGCCCTTTCGTTGTCAGTCCAAAAACGCGCTGGGCCTGTGTTTGTTTCAGAAATGCAGAATATGAGGGGTAGGTACTTACCTTGGCGAACTCATGGTAGTCCAGGCCGGCTCTGCGTAATTTTTTTTCACTCATATCAAAACCCAGCGGTTCAATCAGGTGCAGTTGGCATCCTGTATTGGCCGCAAGGCGGATAATGTTTCCGGTGTTGGGCGGAATTTCAGGCTCAAATAAAACAATATTAAACATGCAGGCTTTCCGATCAAAAAGTCTAATTGCCAGTCAGGGTGGGTATTATATCGTCACGGAACGGCCGCCATCGATGCGCAGGATTTGCCCGTTCAGGTAGCCGCACTCAAGGATGAACTGTAAAGCCCGTGTGATGTCTTCCAGCGTTCCCAGTTTACGAAGCGGAATTTTATCAAGTAGCGTCTCTTTGTAGTTTTCAAACGCAGGGTCCCGGGTTTGCTCCGGCCAGAGAATGGCTCCCGGGGCAATACCATTGACCCGTACTTCTGGTGCCAGCTCGATCGCGAGGCTTTGCACCAGCATGGCGTTGGCGGCTTTGCTCATCGAGTAGCTGGTGTGTGCATTTAATGGCCTGTCCGCATAAATGTCGACCATGTTGATGATTTGTCCCTGCCTCTGGGAAAGTTCTGGCGCCAGGCGTGTTGACAGAATATAGGGGGCTTCTGAGTTGACCCGAAAATTAGCCTGATAGCAGGCGTGAGAAGCCGGGGTCGATGCAATGTTGTCTGGCATAAATACCGAGGCGTTATTGATCAGCAGGTCGAGTCTGCCCCAAACGGTTTTGGTGCTAGCTGCCAGCTGTTCGACCTGTGTGATGTCGGTCAGGTCTGCCTGCAACGTGACGGCACTGTCGGCCCTTACCCGATTAAAGCCTGCGGCCAGATCCAGAGCCTCCTGTTTGCTTTGGCTGTAATGGAGAATCACGCGATAGCCGGATGTATGCAGATGCTGGCTGATTTCACGGCCCAGCCGGCGTGCGGCTCCGGTTACCAGGGCTACCCTGTCCGTAACCATCTGGAGTTGCTCCGCTATTGTGTTCGACTCAGGCATTTATCTGTCTCGCTGTTCTTTGATTTTTTCGATCTCTTCCCGTCTTTGCAGATCAATCGCATCACCCAGGGCTTTGGCTTGCAGGCCCTGTTCTACCAATGCTTTTGCATTGACCTTGAGTACTGCTTCCAAATACGCTCGAAACAGCTCTGCCTGAGGATAATCGTTATCCTCAAAACCGGTCCGGCCTCTTGCGTCTGCCATGCTGGTCAGCAGTATTTGTTCAAATCTGGCCGGTTTTCGGAAAGCATCGCAGCGTTTCAGTACTTTCAGTACCGTATCAGGGCGTAATTCCGACGCACGGTGGATATGGGTATGGAATTCGCTGACCAGACAGGCCAATTCCATATAGCGTTTGGGGGCCGTAAGACGTTTGCATAGCGCTTTTATCGGCTTGACCCCTTTGAGTTCATGGCCATGGTGGCGTGGCCAATTATCCGGTGGCGTCAGGGCTTTTCCCAGATCATGAACCAGTGCAGCAAAGCGTATCTCTGTATCGCTGGACAGGCGACAGGCCTGTTGCAGCGACATGATGGCGTGAATACCGCAATCGATTTCCGGGTGATACTGTTCAGGTTGTGGTACGCCAAACAGCCGATGCAGTTCAGGGAATAAAACCTCGAGAGCGCCAACTTCCTGCAATACCTCGAAATACACCTCGGGTGAAGCTTCGGCCAACGCGGTTTGTGTTTCCTGCCAAACACGCTCCGATGTCAGGTGTTCCAGTTCGCCTGACTGTCTGATCTGTGCGCAAAGTGCCTTGGTCTCAGTTGCAATATGAAAGCCCGATGCGGCAAACCGTGCTGCGAATCTTGCAAGGCGCAAGACTCTTAATGGGTCCTCGGAAAAAGCAGGCGAAACGTGGCGCAGTATTCGGGCATCGAGGTCGTTCTTACCACCGTAGGGATCAATCAGTTTGCCCTGAGGGTCAAGCGCCATGGCATTGATGGTCAGGTCGCGCCGCTGCAGATCCTCTTCCAGCGTCACGCTGGCGTCGCTGTTGCACTCGAAACCCTGATAACCGGAGCCTGTCTTGCGTTCGGTTCTTGCCAGCGCATATTCCTCGGACGTTTCGGGGTGCAGAAATACCGGGAAGTCGGCGCCAACCTGCTTGTATCCCAGTTCCAGCATCCTAGCGGGAGTTGCGCCTACCACAACCCAGTCGCGGTCTTTGATTTCGAGGCCCAGCAATTGATCGCGAACAGCGCCGCCCACCAGGTAGTAATTCAGCTTAGTCATGATGTTTGAATTCGAATGAGAGTCGTCGGATACAGTTTCAGCCATGCAGCGGCAGAGGCTTTTTCATGTATGCGAAAAGCTACTATGTCACGATCTGTAGTCGGATGAAAGCGAGGTCTAAAATGCCAGCCCGAAGCCAACGGTTCCGCCTTTTTCGACGTCATTGATCAGGGCGCTGGCTTCGACGCTGAATCCGTGAGGCTGGTACAGGAAACCGCCTGTCAACAAGGCTTTTTCCTGGCCGGCACCCATTGTTTGAGCGGCATTGAATCGCACGCCCGCGCGAAGGTGGAAGTCATCTCGCCAGAAATATTCACCACCGAAAGAGATAAATCGCGTCAGTCCTTCAAAGTCATAGACTTCATTTTCAGTCAGATCAATATCCATTGTGATCATGTAGTCTTCACGGTAATGGGCAAGACCGAACTGATAAAGCGCCTGCACGGCTGTTTTCTTGCCTGGAAACTGGCCGCGATTTCGGGGTTCGAAGAAGGGTGTGAAATCGGTCGGGAATAGATTCATACCGGTCAGACCCACCACCCATTCGCCTTCCAGCCACCAGCCGTCGAGGCCAAAAACTTCGCGCAAATAGGCGTCGGTCAGCAAGGCGGCAAAGCCAACATCCAGATTCCATTCCAGAAAGTCATTACTGACCCTGGGAGAGGGTCTGTTGTTCAGGCTGTAACCGGCCAGTTTTCTGGCTTGGTGAGAGGCATTAATCTGGATCAGTTTAGGGGTAAAGCCCCAGGAAATGGGTATGTTGTAATCAATGACGTTGGTGGTTGCAACGGTGCCGCCAAACTCGGTGAGTTGGTAAGTCGTATCATCTACAGTGCTTGATAGTTTGTTACCGATCACGGAACTGTTTCCGCTTTGTTCTGGGTCGTCAGCGCGTTCCAATGTGGCCTCTAGAAGAGTTTCATCAAGATTTCTGATTGTTGTCATTTCGCGGTAATCAGACCTGACATAAAAATTCACCGTGATTGGGCGCGTATCGGCCAGGAGATTGAATGCGCTGAGTTCATCTTTTCTGTAACTGGTCAGGTTCATGTTTCTAAGCGCGTCCCGATACCGATTCCCGACCTCCAGAATTTCCTGATCAGATCCATTTTCCACGGTTTCAATAAAGTCTGAAGTCAATCCTGAATTCTGAAATGAGGTGAGTTCCTTCTCAAAATCACCGGTATGAATTTCGCGTAAACCCTGAGAAGCGCTGATATAGATTTTGTCCGGCTTGTCGCCGCGGTTGAACGCAATCAACGCAGGGTTATGGTATGAAGCATTGAACTTTGTTGCAGAGGCGACCCCCGTTCCCCCCAGGGCCATAGACCTGGGGTCAAGGTAGGTGCGGTAACCGGCAAAAGTCTCAAAGCAAAGGCAAAGCAAGGAAAAAAGAACGGCAAGGCTTTTCAGCGTTCTGGTCATCATCCTGTAAAGAATCCCTGATCGGTATGCATTCGGGCAAATAAAAAACAAGTGCGCAGTCTAACCCAAACAGGCTATCGACAACGATGGGCACGTCACGATTTATCAGAATAATTTGTCTTTAGGCTTGTCGTCTTATGCTTGCCGTTTGTTGCCGGAGAGCGGCAATCTGTTTCCCATTCGCTCAAACAAAGTTACCAGTCGAGCCGGTTTGAAAGCGCCGAATTTGCGATGGCTCCTGAATATGGCCCGGATTTCGCTCTTCTCCAGAGCGATAGCGATGTTAACGCACTATCGTGCCTCCTTGCCTGTGCGGCCAGGAAAGGGTGGCATGATTCTTTCTAGTAAATAGCCAAGATGACGGTTTGGTGACGCGCATGCTGCATGCCACAAGGCAGTATGGGTCTTTCGGAAAGAATCCAAAAACTCTGGAACGATTAATTATGTACAGCTATGCACCTCTTTATGTCGCCATCAAGCGACACGGCCAGGGATTATTAATGGCGGTAGCCATGCTTGTTTTGTGTTTGTTCAGCGCGGCATCCCCGGCTGACACCATGACCCGTAAAGTTCTGATTGATGCCAAAAGCGGTAACGGGTCGAGTGCGGGCTATGACGACCCGGTAGACATGGAAACTGATTCAGGCTCGGATGTCACGGCCGTGTCAAAACTACCTACGATTATCAGGGTCACGGGCTATGGACTCTATGACGATAAAGCCAAGAACAGTGCCAGCAAGAGATTGTTGGCAATTCGCGCGTCCAGACTGGATGCCTATCGCAATCTTGCCGAAAGGGTATATGGCTACTCGGTCACGGGCACTTCTTCGGTTAAGGACTTTTCACTGGCCTCTGACCAGTTTGCAACCAGCGTGGATTCTGTTGTGCGTGGCGCACGGGTGGTGTCGATATCGGACAATCCGAAAACCGGCATTGAAACAGTGGTTGAGCTTGAATTGCCGGGCGGCTTTCAAAGTTGTCTGAATAAACTGAATAACTTTAAGCACCGACTGGACTGCCTGCGGCCGATAACAACTGCTGGCCTTGAACCGCCGTCTAGCCAGGAAATCGAGCGGCAACGCCGAGAGCCGCGCATGCGTTCGATTTACCATCTGAACTAGTGTCTGGCCTTAACTTGGTAATGGTTTTTTTATGAATGATCCGATCCGACTGCGTCGTCACTTCTTGCTCTTTCTGTTTCTGTGCAGCGGGTGCTTGTCGGCCCATGCCGAGTGGGTTCAGGTGACCGGGAGTGCGATGGTTGAAAACGGTCTGTTTGATCAGGCCCGTGCCCGTGCGCGCGATGATGCCTTGCAGAAAGCGGTGATGAAATTTGGTGCACAAGTGCATAGCCAGCAGGAAGTGAAGCGCGGAGAACTGACGCGTGATTATCTGAAAGTGGATGCCAATGCCAAAGTCAGGCGTTCGGAGGTGCAGGAAGAATATCTGTCCAACGGTTTTCTGCATGTGGTGATGAACGTGCAGATGGAAGAAGTGGCTTCCTGCCCCGACTCCCAAGCCAGCCAGTACCGCAAAGGCTTGGCTGTCATGGGTTTTTCTCTACAGTCGCCACATCAGGCGGCGCTCGGTAATTTATATGGTGTTGATCAGGGATTATCGCGTGCGCTGCAGGAGGCACTGAGGAAGCAGGATGGTCTGATTCTGTTTGCGGGCGGCGATACCCGTTTATATCAGGACAGCGTCAACGCACCGACGCGTTATACGGTTGAGCAGCAGATGACCAATGCCGCAGAGCTGGCGCGACATCTGGGTGCCCAGTTTGTTGTTTCCGGGGTGGTTCGGGATCTGAGCGTCGAGGACCAGGACGCATTTGGCGGTAGTCCGCTACAGAAAATGTTGCGCTTCGGTAATCTGAGTAACGTGACGCGAAACTTTTCGGTCGATCTGTTCGTGCATGATGGATTCAGTGGTTCGATTATCTGGCATAAAAACTTTGTTGCCAAAGCGGACTGGAGCGCGTCGCCTTCTGAAAAAATCGGCTTCGGCAGCAGCGAATTCTGGCGAATGTCTTATGGGCAAGAAGTCAAAAAGCTGATTAATACCATGGCCTATCTTGTTGACGAACAGCTGCGCTGTCAGCCATTTATGACACGTATTTCCAGAATTAGTGGCAAAACCCTGCACTTTACCTCCGGCGCAAGTACGGGTATTCGACCGGGCGACAAATTTGCGCTGTATCGTACCTATAACTTTTTTGATGCGCAGCGCATGAGTGGTATTGAACTGCAGAACGTGAAGACTGTTCTGACGGTATCGCAGGTTCACCCGGAATTCGGGTCCGGCACCATTGGCATTGAACCGGGTCGTATCAATATTCAGGAAGATGATCTGCTGATCGCCTGGTAGAACACTTTGTTAAGGGTGGCAAACAGCCTGATTGCCACAGCGAGATAGAATCTTGCGCTGAAGATCCTAACAGCGAAAGCCGGATGCCTTCTTGCGTTTATCGCACTCTGCCTTGATATTGTTGCAGCGTTGGGCGCCGACGGCATTCAGCGTATCGTAGTCGCATTGTGAGAATTCCTGTCTGAGTTCGGCGTTACTGTAATCCGCAAAGGGTCCATCGCAAGCGCTGAGCAAAAACGAGCAAAGCAGGATCGGTAACAATGGGCGTGTCGGCGTGTATAAAGCTTTCTGTGAGCTGGCCATAAATTATTCTCTGGAAATGTTCTGATAAAAGTATAGTGGCATTCTGCGCAGCGGGGAGGTGAATTTGGCTTCCAGCGGAATTATAGCCATGGACCGAACAGCAGCAGAAAGAGACCGCCAAGCCAGATCTTCCACTTCTTTCGCCCCTGAATATCCTCTTCATGCAGTTCCCGGCTTTGCGCCATATCTTCAACGAAACACTGTTTTAGTCGATCGACGTTGCTTTGATTCTGCAGACAATAGTCGACTTCCAGGTCATGCAAGTGACTGCGCCGATTCAGATTACTGGAACCGACGCTGGCCCATTGGTCGATCACCAGCGTTTTGGCATGCAGCATCGCTGGCTGATACTCAAAAACACGAATAGCAGAGGACAGCAGGCGCTGATAGAAAAATGCAGACACCCACGACATAAAAAAGACATCGGACTGTTTAGGGAGCAGGATCTTGACGTCTACGCCATGCTGGGCTGCATATTCCAGTGCACGTACCAGGCGAGTGTCAGGTGCAAAATAGGCATTGGTGATCCAGATATGGTGTTTGGCATTCCTGATGCGCCGGACCAGCTGTCGTTGCTGCAGTCGTCTGAGGCTGCCATGATAATTGAAGCGAAAAGGAGAGTGGATCTGGCTCTTGGCAATTTGTCGGCGATGCTGCCGGCGAGACCGATTCCAGATCAGGTTAAAGGCTTCTACCGGATCGCCTAGCGCCTCGTCCTCAATATGGACTGCGGTATCTCGCCAGCCTTGCCCTCCAAGTTCCGGGGCCAGGTGGACCTGACTGATATTCATGCTGCCAAGCCAGACAGAACGCTGATCAATAATCAGCATCTTGCGATGATTGCGGTGATTGATTTCGCTCAGAAGACGCCAGAATTTTATGAAACCCTTGACCGAAATCAGCGAATACTTCCATTGTTCCAGACGCCACGGTAGGGGCCTGAATATCCGCACCTGAACGCCCGCGCTTTCGAGTTTTTGCGCAATGTGAGTGAAATCGTAACTGATGCCAGCGCCATCCACGACCACGCGCACGGCAACCTTGCGTGCTGCGGCATCTGCGAGCGCCTGATATATGCGTTGGCCGATGTGGCCTGATTCATAAATGTAGACTTCGAGGTCAATTTGAAAGCGGGCCTGCGAGATGGCAGAGAGAAGCGCTTCAAAGTAGTCACTGCCATTGGTGAAGAGGGTTTCACGCATTGCGATTTTTTCGCTTCAGTATGGGCGTTGCGGCCTATTGCTGGCTGGCAATGGACTTCACCAGTTCAATCATCGATCTGAGTCCGTTGCCTCTTGTCGGACTAATGTGCCGAATAAGATCCATTTGTTCGAATATGGCTTCGACATCAGTATTGGTAATTTCCGAAGCAGTTTTGGCATTCAGGATGCAGAGCACAACGGCCGCCAGGCCTTTTACAATAATGGCATCGCTGTCGATCATCAGATAGATCTTTCCGTCCGCGGGGTCCTGCATATGAATAAGCCAGACCTGACTCTGGCAACCATGCACATAATTGGCCTCGATTTTTTCGGATTCCGGAAACTCGGGCAAGGATTTACCCAGATCTATAATATAGCTATAGCGTTCTTCCCAGTCGTCCAGAAACTCAAAGTTTTCCAATACATCGTCAATGGCTGTTTCGGTCCCGTAAGGATTGTTTTTGAATGTTTCCAGGTTTGGCAGGCTCATAGCAGTCCCAGTTCCAGTTTGGCTTCGTCTGAAAGCATGTCGTTATTCCAGGGCGGATCGAATACCAGTTCAACGTCGACACCGGACACACCTGGCACCTGAGAGACTTTAGAGCGAACATCTTCAACAATGGCCGGCCCCATGCCGCAGCCGGGGGCGGTCAGAGTCATTTTTATCTGCACGATATGCTCACCGGCGTCATTGGTGATCACCTGGCAGTCATATATCAGCCCCAGTTCGACCACGTTGACGGGAATTTCAGGGTCGTAGCATTGTCGAATGGCGGCCCATACCTGCTTCTCATTCACGCTGCCGTCTGCCGGTGTTTCAAATTCCTCCAGCTCGACGGTCTTGCCCAGTGCATCGGCATCTTTGCCTTCAATACGCGCCAGATTGCCATTGACGGCGACGGTAAAGGTGCCGCCCAGCGCCTGGGTGATGGTCACAAAGCTGCCTTTGGGAATCATGATCTCGGTACCGGCAGGAACCAGTCGCGCTTCGCATTCCCGTTTGGTGACTACAACTTCTCTTTCGTGCATGCCTTACTCTTCATTCACCGTAAAACTTTCGCCGCAGCCGCATTCGCCTGTGACATTAGGATTACGAAACTGGAACATGGAATTTAGTCCGACTGTTATGAAGTCGATCACCGTGCCATTAAGCAAGGGCAAATCTTTGTGCGGGACATATACCTTCAGGTTGTCATCCACCTCAAACGCCGTATCGTCTTCCCGGGGGCTGGCTACCAGTTCGGTTTCGTACATAAAACCGGAACAGCCGCTGGTTTGCAGGTAAAGCCGAAAAGCGCTCATACCCTTCGCTTTAGCCAATTCCTTGCGGATATGGGCGATAGCGGCATCAGTCACGGTAATGCCCACGTCGGGAGTAAAACTTTCAACACTCGAATTCGATGCACTCATAGTTCTCTGTGACGCTCCATCAAGTAAACATACGCTGGATTTTGGCGAGCCCGGCAAACAGGGCCTCGACTTCTTCCAGGGTATTATAAAAAGCGAACGATGCCCGTGCGGTGCCCGGCACCTTGAAGGCTTCCATCAGTGGCATGGCACAGTGGTGGCCGGTACGTATGCCAATGCCCTGTTGGTCAAGCAGGGTGCCCAAGTCGCTTGGATGCAAGCCGTCCATCACAAATGACAGCACCGGCACTTTATTACTCGCTTCGCCAATGACTCTTAGACCCGGGATGTCGGCCGCCAGTTCCTCAGCCCGCTTCAGTAAGGCCTGCTCGTGCGCTTCAATGGCTGAGCGATCCTGGCTTTCGAGATACTTGATTGCGGCGCCCAGGCCAACCACTTCCGCAATGGCCGGCGTACCGGCTTCAAATTTGTAAGGCAGTTTGTTGAAGGTGGTGCCTTCAAAACTCACGCGCTCGATCATCTCACCGCCGCCCTGATAGGGGGGCAGGGCTTCAAGACGCGCTTGTTTACCATACAGTACGCCAAGTCCGGTGGGGCCAAAAAGCTTGTGCGATGAAAACGCATAAAAGTCGCAATCCAGATCCTGCACGTCGACTTTGAAATGCGGCACAGCTTGCGCGCCATCAATGATAGTCACTATGCCTTTGGCTTTTGCCTTGGCAATAATTTCTTTTACCGGATTGATGGTGCCCAGTACGTTGGACACATGGCCAATGGCAATTACTTTGGTGCGCTCGCTGATCAGCTCATCGAGCTGCTCCATGCGTAATTCGCCCTTGTCATTGATTTCCAGTACCTTGACGATCGCGCCGGTGCGCTCTGCCGCCATTTGCCAGGGCACGATATTGGCGTGATGCTCCATGCGCGACACGATCACCTCATCACCGGCTTGCCAGCTCTGCGAGAGGCCGCTGGCTAACAGATTCATGGCTTCGGTGGTGCCTTTGGTCCAGATAATTTCCTGGCGCGATTTGGCGTTGATAAAAGTGGCCACGGTATCGCGCACAGCTTCATAGGATTGCGTGGCGCGATCACCCAGGGTATGCGCGCCGCGATGCACATTGGCATTGGCGGTTTCGTAATAGTGGTCCATGGCCTGCATGACAGCTCGCGGTTTTTGCGAGCTGGCTGCGCTATCCAGATAGATTAGTGGTTTGTTGTTCACTTCCTGATGCAGGATCGGGAATTCTTCACGCAGGACGTTTACATTCAAAGCCATGGAATTCTTCTCAGTCTTCAAAACTTAACAGCTCACTCAAACGCTGTTCCCAACGTTCGGCTAATTCCGCTATGGGTGCGGCGCGTACGATTTCAAGCACAAAGCCCAGGGTCAGCATCTGCCGGGCCTGTTCTTTACGAATGCCACGTGTTTTGAGGTAATACACCTCTTTTTCATTGAGCTGGCCGATAGTGGTGCCGTGGGCACATTTTACGTCGTCGGCATAGATCTCTAGCTCAGGCTTACTGTCGATTTCGGCCTCGGAACTCAAGAGCAGGTTCTTGTTGCTCATCTCACCCAGAGTTTTCTGTGCATCGGGATGAATATGTATGCGGCCATTAAACACAATCTGCGCCTTATCGTCGGCGATGCAGCGGTAGTTCTCGTTGCTGTTGCAGTGAGACGCAATATGCTCAATGCAGGTATGGTGGTCAAAGTGCTGACGGTCTTGCGCTACGCAAACGCCATTCAGATCGCATTCGGCGCCGCTACCCAAGAGCTGCACCTGCAGATCATGACGACCCAGAGGGCAACCCAAAGAAAGTACATGGCTGAAGAAGCGCGCATCGCGCTTCAGTTGCGCGCCAGTGGCCGCCACTTGAGGCAGTTGGTCATGATCATCGTTCACCCGGTAATAGGTGAGAGCCGCATTATCTTCGATGAGAAAGTCGCTTACCTGATTGCACAGGCTCTGTTCACTGCTTGCGCTTACTGCACAAACGCTCTCGATCAGTGACACGCTGCTGCCGGTTTGCAGATGCACAAAAATGCGGGGCAGGCTCATGCCTTCACCCTGATGCACCAGCAAGAGGTGAATGGGTAATTCCACCTGCGTATTCTTGGCGACTTCGATGTAAAGACCTTCGCCTAAGCCGGCATGATTGATTTCGGCAAAGGGCAGATCATCGCGCGTGGCAATCAGACCCTTGGCAACCTGCTGCGCTTCAGCCTCGCTCAGTGCCGAAAAGGCCTTGATGCTCACACCTTCAATTTGAGGCAACGACGAGGGTAGGTGGCCATTGCTCAGCACAAGCTGATGGCTTTGCACATTGCCTAGCAATAAATCTGCTGGCGCATTTTCTTCTCCGGCATTGCCGGCCAGTTGCAAGCCTTCGAGCTTGTTCAGCCGTTTGGCAGAGTATTTCCAGGCCTCGGTTTTGCGGCTGGGGCGTGCAATGCCAGTCAGCCCTTCGAAGCGTTGCTTGGCAAAATCCTGCAAAGCAGGAGGAAGATCGGGCTCGGCGGCTGCCTGTGGCAGCACTTCTCGCATGTTTGTCATGGTCTGTACTTCCTTAGGCTTCGGCCTGCTCGTCAATGCCCAACCAGCCATAGCCTTTTTCTTCCAGCTCAAGGGCCAGTTCTTTGCCGCCCGACTTGATGATGCGGCCTTGCGACAATACATGAACGTAGTCGGGGACGATGTAGTCCAACAGACGCTGATAGTGGGTAACCATAATCACGGCACGCTCGGGTGAGCGCAGTGCGTTAACGCCGTCGGCGACGACGCGCAGGGCGTCGATGTCCAAACCGGAATCGGTTTCATCCAGAATCGCGAGCTTGGGTTCGAGCATCAGCATTTGCATGATTTCGTTGCGTTTTTTCTCACCGCCAGAGAAGCCTTCGTTGACGCCGCGCTTCAGAAAGGAGGGATTAAGATTCACCTGTTTGATCTTCTCCTTGGCCAGCTTCATAAATTCTGCGGCGTTGATTTCGCCTTCACCACGATGTTGGCGAATGTTGTTGATCGCGGTCTTTAAAAACTGCAGGTTGCTGACGCCGGGAATTTCCACCGGATATTGAAAGGCCAGAAACAGTCCTTCACGCGCACGATCCTCGGTCGACATTTCCAACAGGTCCTGGTCTTGATAGCGCACGCTACCGCCGGTCACCTCAAAGGCTTCATTGCCGGCCAATACCTGTGACAGTGTACTCTTGCCGGAACCGTTAGGGCCCATAATGGCGTGCACTTCACCGGCCTTGATTTCCAGATTTAGGCCTTTCAGAATCTGCTTGTCTTCAACTTGTGCTTGCAGGTTTTTGATACTTAACATGTTTCTCTCTCGTTTTTCAGTAGCGCGTACTTGGCGCGTTACTTTAAGAATTTAGTCTTGGGTGCAGTGGTGCTTAGCCGACGGAGCCTTCGAGGCTCACTTCAAGCAACTTGGTCGCTTCAACCGCAAACTCCATGGGCAGCTCTTTGAACACTTCCTTACAGAAGCCATTCACGATCATGGATACTGCATGCTCCGCGTCTATGCCGCGTTGTTGACACAAAAACAGTTGGTCATCACTCACTTTGGAAGTGGTGGCTTCGTGCTCCACAATGGCCGATTTGTTTTTGTTTTCGATGTACGGGAAGGTGTGGGCACCACACTTGTCACCAATCAGCAAAGAGTCGCACTGGGTATAGTTGCGCGCGTTCTCGGCGCCGGGGCCAATGCGCACGAGGCCACGGTAAGAGCTGTTACTCTTGCCCGCCGAGATACCTTTGGAAATGATCGTGCTGCGCGTGTTCTTGCCCAGATGAATCATCTTGGTTCCCGTGTCGGCTTGCTGGAAGTTGTTGGTCAGCGCAACCGAATAGAACTCGCCTACGCTGTTCTCGCCGCGCAATACGCAGCTGGGGTACTTCCAGGTGATCGCAGAGCCGGTTTCTACCTGTGTCCACGAAATTTTTGAGTTCTTTCCAATGCAGGCGCCGCGTTTGGTGACAAAGTTGTAGATGCCGCCTTTGCCTTCCTCGTCGCCCGGATACCAGTTTTGAACTGTGGAATATTTGATCTCGGCATCGTCAAGCGCTACCAATTCGACCACGGCCGCATGCAGCTGGTTTTCATCACGCATGGGGGCGGTACAGCCTTCAAGGTAGCTCACGTGACTGCCTTCTTCGGCAACGATCAATGTGCGCTCAAACTGGCCGGTGTTGGCTTCGTTAATACGGAAGTAGGTCGACAGTTCCAGCGGGCAACGCACGCCTTTGGGAATGTAAACAAACGAGCCGTCACTGAAGACGGCGGAGTTCAAGGCCGCAAAAAAGTTGTCTTTTTGTGGTACGACCGAGCCAATGTACTTTTTGATCAGCTCCGGATGCTTGTGTACCGCTTCTGAAATCGGGCAGAAAATGACGCCGGCTTCGGTAAGCTTTTCTTTGAAGGTGGTGGTAATCGATACGCTGTCGAATACAGCATCCACGGCAACACCTGCCAGGCGCGCGCGTTCATGCAGGGGGATGCCCAGCTTCTCGTAGGTTTTGAGCAGCTCGGGATCCACTTCGTCCAGACTTTTTGGCGCATCGTCTTTAGATTTGGGCGCCGAGTAATAGGCAATCGAATTGTAGTCGATCTTGGGGAAGTTCACGTGTGCCCATTCCGGCTCTTCCATTTCGAGCCACTGGTGGTAGGCCTTCAGCCGCCACTCAAGCATCCATTCGGGTTCTTTCTTTTTGGCGGAAAGACGCCGGATTACGTCTTCGTTTAATCCGGGCTCGAATGTTTCGGACTCGATCTCGGTGACGAATCCGTGTTCGTATTCGCGTTTGATAAGCTCTTTGACAGCTTTATCTGATTCAGACATTACACATTCGTCCTGTACAGGTCTCGGTCTCACGTGTGCGAAACAGCTCGCACATTTTCCACTCGCCAAACCTTTCGCTTGAGAATCGCAGCATACTGCGAGGTTCTTCTATTATGATTATTGTCAGATCAGACGTTGGTTTGAACGGCACAAAGTAAGCCGAAGTGGCAGTTACCCAGTGGTTCAGTGACGCGATTGTACAATAACCAAGTAATTTAGTCAGGTATTTTCTCGGCAAAGGCTGTCAGGAAAATGCCAAGCCGGGGGCTTCCTTAAAATGTGCGTGAATTGTAGTCTTTTTTACTTGCGGGTCAATCTTGGACCTGCTTGGCCGCTTTTAAAGCTTTATTGAGAATCATTTGCTAGATTTAAGGTAGTCGCCACTGGCAAAAGGGGGTCTAAAGACTTTTTTGTCCGGGCAATTATTTGATCAGGTGGGTCTTTGTGATGACATTGGGTGAACACAACTACAGTACGTACAAGGTCAGCAAGAAACTGGTACGCGAAAAGGTGTCGGTTTATGACCTGAGACTGGGCATGTATGTCGTGGAACTGGATCGCCCAAGGCTGGAAACCCCCTTCCTGTATCAGGGCTTTATTATCAGCTCGGAAGAAGAAATTGATCAGTTGGCCGAGTACTGCAAGTTTGTTTATATCGATGTTTCTCAAACGGAGGTGAAATATCAGGACAAAGGGCGCTCTAAAAGCCAGCTGAAGAACAGACGCATCTACAAAATCCCGACAGAGAAAGCGCTGCCTGAAGCGATTGGACATTATGATCAGGCCAAGCGCACGGTCGATACCGTTCTGACTTCATTGCGTTTGTCCCAGGACATCAATACCCAGGAGGTCAAATCCGCGGTGCGGAGCTGCGTCAAAAGCGTGTTGAAGAACCCCAATGCGATGATGTGGCTGACCCAGATCAAGAACAAGGACGATTACACCGCGGAACACAGCTTGCGCGTTTCAGTCATGTCTGTTGCCTTGGGAAGGGAACTGGATCTACTGGAGCAGGAACTGGAAGATCTGGGGGTCGCGGGTATGTTGCATGATGTCGGCAAGGTCAGAATCCCGAATGAGATTCTGAACAAGGAAGGGGCTCTGAGTAGCGAAGAATACGAGATCATCAAGACCCACACTACGGCTGGACGAAAACTGCTGATGTCCAAATCCGATGTGCCGCCGGTGACGGTCGATGTTGCTTACTGTCACCATGAACAGCCAAATGGAAAGGGCTATCCAAGGGGCGTTACCGCAGAAAAGATTCCCTATTTTGCCAAAATTGTCGCCGTGGTGGATGCCTTTGATGCCATCACCAGTGATCGGGTGTACAGTAAAGGGCGCTCGGTGCTTGAAGCGTTGCGCATTCTATACGACTGCCGGGGGCAGCATTTTGATGAGGAGATTGTACGGGCTTTGATACGCCTGATCGGGATTTATCCGCCCGGGCATATTGCGGAGCTGTCCAGTGGTGAAGTCGGTATTATTCTTTCGTGCCCGCCTCGCAACAAGCTTCGCCCCAAATTAATTGTTGTTCGTAATCCTGATAAAAAACTATGTCCGGAACGTATCATGGACCTGAGCGTGGAACAGAAAGACAAAAATGGACAGCCGATCCGCGTCAAAGAAATTTTTACCGATGGCGCTTTTGGTATTCATTTGCAGGAGTATAAGGATAAGGGCCTGAAATTTGGTGTGCCGGGTACCTGAACGCAGGTCATCCGCTGATTGCTGAAACTTACCGGCGATACAATTAAAAAGGAGAGGGCATGTCGTCCCAAATGAATCCGAGAGAAGTCAAAACAGTGCAGCAGGCAAAGGCCATTGTCTCCGATCGTGGTCTTAAGCACGTCAAGGTGGGCCTGACAGATATTGATGGCGTATTACGCGGGAAGTATATGTCGCGTGACAAATTCTTTTCGGCGCTGGATAAGGGCTTTGCGTTTTGTGATGTGGTGGTGGGCTGGGACTCCAATGATCAGCTCTACGAAAATGTCGGCGTTGAGTATACAGGGTGGAAAACCGGATACCCGGATGCGCCGGTGCGCATTCTGCCTGATACCTGCCGTGAAATGCATGATGAGCCTGGCATGCTGTTCTTTCTGGCGGAGTTTGAAGGTCAGGCCGAAGCGATCTGCCCGCGCGCGAGTTTGCGCAAAGTCATCAGCAAAGCCGAAGATATGGGATTGATGGCGAGGGCGGCCTTCGAGTATGAGTTTTTCCTGTTTGATGAAACGCCGGATTCCATTCGGGAAAAAGGCTTTCGTGGCTTGCAGCCAATTACGCCCGGTTACTTCGGTTATTCGGTGTTGAGGAACTCGGTGCATGCTGAAATGTATCAGGATCTGCTGGAACTCTGTGAGGTGATGGATTTTCCGCTTGAAGGTCTGCATACGGAAACCGGTCCAGGTGTGCTTGAAGCGGCGATTACTGTCGATGAGGCGGGCAGTGCCGCAGACAAAGCGAATCTGTTTAAGTCCTTTGTAAAGGTCTGGGCGCAGCGACGGGACATGATGGCGACCTTTATGGCGAAATGGTCCAATGACTACCCGGGGCAGAGTGGCCATATACATGTTTCATTACAGCGGATTGATTCCGGCGAGAATGTCTTTTTCGACGAAAGCAAAAGCGCAAACATGAGTGATCTGCAGCGGCAGTTTCTGGCGGGACAACAGGCCTTCATGCCGGAGCTATGCGCCATGTATGCGCAAACAGTCAATGCCTACAGTCGCATGGTGCCGGGATTCTGGGCACCGACCGACGCCACGTGGGGTATCGAAAACCGAACCACCGCATTACGCGTCATTACCGGCAGTGAATCTTCCCAGCGGGTTGAATTCCGGCTGGGCTCCGCTGATGCCAATCCTTATATTGCGCTGGCAGCCGCACTGGGTTCCGGGCTGATGGGGATTGAACAGAAACTTGAGCCGGAACCGCAAGTGACAGGCAATGCCTATGAGCAGAGTTTTCCGCGCCACCTGGCGCTTCCGGGTACATTGGATGAAGCGGTTGATCGTCTGGCCGGTTCAACGCTGGCGAGGTCGCTTTTCGGGGATGCGTTTGTGAATCATTATGCGGGCACACGTACCTGGGAATGTCGAGAATATCGCAAACATATCAGTGACTGGGAGCTGCAGCGTTACTTTGAGATTATATGAGTGCGCCCGGGTAAGCATTGTGTAAAATCCGGCCGGTATAGTCGGACAAGGTCCTGTCGGGACCGTTTAAACAGGAGCCAGGATGTCTGAGTTTTCAAGCATATCTCCGGTCAATGGAGAGGTCTATGTCAGTCGAAAATATGCTGACGAGCAATCTGTACAGGCAGCCGTGCAAAGGGCTGTGCAGGCACAGCCCTCATGGCGTGATATGCCGCTGGAAGCGCGTCAGAAGTACTGTCGCAGGATGCTGGATTACTTTGCGCAGAACAAGGAAGCCATCGCAGAGGAAATAAGCTGGCAGATGGGGCGACCTATTCGCTATGCGGCGGGAGAGTTGTCAGGTTTGGCAGAGCGTGCTGAGTATATGATGGAGATTGCGAGCGAGTCTTTGAAAGAAATACGCTTACCGCCCAAGCCCGGATTTGAACGCTTTATTCGGCGCGAACCTCTTGGGCTTGTCGTGGTGCTCGCTCCTTGGAACTACCCCTTTCTGACCGCTGTGAATGCCATTGTCCCGGCATTGCTGGCGGGCAACGTTGTGATGCTTAAGCACTCGGTACAGACCCCCTTGTGCGCGGAACGCTTTCAGGCTGCATTTGATGCAGCAGGGCTGCCGGCCGGGGTATTTCAGGCCCTGCATTTGGATCACCAGCAAACAGCGGGGCTGCTCAAGTCACCCTTGGTGAATCATGTGGCGTTTACCGGCTCTGTTGCCGGAGGGCGAATGGTTGAGGAAGCCGTGGCAGGCCAATTTAAAACATTGGGATTGGAATTGGGAGGCAAGGATCCTGCCTATGTTCGTGCCGATGCTGATGTGCCGCAGGCGATTGAAACCATTGTCGATGGCGCTTTCTTCAATTCAGGACAGTCCTGTTGCGGGATTGAACGGGCTTACGTGCACGCTGAGGTCTATGAAACCTTTGTGGCAGGCGCGGTTGATTTGGTAAAACAGTATGTGTTGGGGCCTTCCAACGACGCCGCCACAACGCTTGGGCCGATGGTGAAGCCGGAAGCGGCAGATTTTGTGCGCGAACAGATCGCCGAGGCCGTCGCCGCCGGGGCCAAAACACTGATTGAAGAATCGGCCTTTGCGCTGAGCCGGAGCGGCACCCCCTACATGGCGCCCCAGATTCTGGTGGACGTAAACCATTCCATGCGCATCATGACGGAAGAATCCTTCGGGCCGGTTCTGGGTATCCAGAAAGTCGATCATGATGAGGATGCGATACAGATGATGAATGACAGCGAGTTTGGCTTGACCGCGGCGGTCTTTACCCGCGATATTCATGCGGGTACGCAAATCGCCGGGCAATTGGAAGCCGGGACGGTATTTCTTAATCGTTGTGATTATCTGGATCCGGCTCTGGCCTGGACCGGTGTAAAGAATTCCGGCAAAGGCTGTACCCTTTCGGGGATTGGTTTTGAGCAGCTAACCCGGCCGAAAAGCTTTCATATCAAACATGTCCAGAGTTGAAACCCGACGAATAACCGGAGCACCTGGAATTGACAAAAGCCGAATGGGCTTTTGACGGAAGTTGATGGTGTCCTATCGTTTGGTGATCTGGAAAACAGGAGCGAAGAGATCTGCATGAATGCACTGACTGCCCAATGGAATTATCCGACCCGAATCTGTTGCGGACCCGGGGAGGTCAAGAGTTTGCCGGAAAAGTGTTTCGAGCTTGGCTTTCGATCCCCGTTGCTGGTGACAGACCCGGGCCTGATCCAATTGCCCATGACACAAGCCCTGCTGGACAACTGCAAGGATGCGGGCTTGGCCCTGGGGACTTTTAGCCAGGTCAAAGCCAACCCCAACGGGCAGAACGTGTATGACGGTGTGCGCGTGTATCAGGACGGCGAGCACGATGGGGTAATCGCTTTGGGGGGAGGGTCGGCAATCGATGCCGCCAAAGCGATCGCCTTGATGTCGGGGCAGGATAGGCCGCTATGGGACTTTGAGGATGTTGGCGATAACTGGTTGCGTGTCCGCGAAGAAGGGATGGCGCGGGTCATTGCCATTCCCACCACCGCGGGCACGGGCTCGGAAGTCGGAAGGGCCTCGGTCATTACCGACGAAGAGACCCAGTGTAAACGCATTATCTTTCATCCAAAAATGCTTCCGGAACTAGTCATACTGGATGCCGAATTAACGCTTGGCCTGCCACCCGCGATGACAGCGGCAACCGGAATGGATGCCTTGTCCCATAGCCTCGAAGCCTTTTGCTCCAACGCCTACCATCCGATGGCCGAAGGTATTGCGCTGGAGTCCATGCGTCTGATCCACTTGTATTTACCGCGCGCTTTTGATGATGGCCGGGATGTGGATGCGCGGCAGCAAATGCTGGTGGCATCGGCCATGGGGGCAACAGCCTTTCAGCGCGGGCTGGGCGGTATGCATGCGATCGCACATGCCCTGGGTGCGCTTTATGACGCGCACCACGGTACCTTGAATGCGGTCTTGATGCCTTATGTTTTGAGAGCCAATACCGCGGCAATTTCGGAGCGTTTGGGCCGTGTTGCACATTACCTGCAATTACCTGAGCCCTGTTTCGAAAGTTTTCTAAGCTGGGTGCTGGACATGCGCTCGCATTTGCAGATTCCCCACCGCTTGTCTGAAATGAATATCGATACCGATATGGCCGAACGGGTAGGTCGTATGGCAGAGGCGGATGCTGCGGCATCCGGAAACCCGATCGCATTCTCGGCGCAGCATTACCAGTGCATCTTTGAGGCTGCCGTAGAAGGGCGTCTCGATGATCTGCCCAAACTACTGGCGGTTCTAGGGGCCCCGGCTGTTTAGCGCAATGGCAGTATTCACCGAGCTCAGTAAAAGCGATGTCGACCAGATTCTGGAAAAGTATGCTCTGGGTGTTTGTACCGCTTTGGAACCCATTGGGGAAGGTATCGAAAATACCAATTATTTTCTGGATACGCTTAGTGATGCTGGTCAGAAGCAACGTTCGGTGCTGACACTGTTTGAAAACCTTGAGGGGAAAGAGCTTCCCTACTTTGCGCAGCTCACTGAGCACCTTGCATCTGCCGGTTTTGCGGTGCCAGCACCGGTGAAGATGCAAGACGGGAGGGTGCTTTTCCAGGCGCGAGATCGTTATGGCATGATCGTGCCTCGATTGGGCGGGAAAGCCAAGCCGCAGGTCAACGAGCAAGAGTGCGCAGAGCTGGGTCGCTGGATTGCACATATGCACCTGTGTTTGAAGGACTTCCGCGGTAAAAGGCCATTGGTTCGAAATGCAGGCTGGATGCGTGCACATTGTAAGAGGTTAAACGTAGCCCTGGCGCCGTCCGTGTTCGATGAGCTGGAATCTGCCATTGCGCGTTACGAAGCGCACTTGGGTTTGCTCAACAGCTGTACGCAAGGCACTGTGCATGGCGACCTGTTTCGTGACAATGTGCTGTTCAACGACGACAAGATCAGCGGAGTGATTGATTTCTACAATGCCAGTGATGCCACATTGCTTTACGATCTCGCCGTTGCTGCCAATGACTGGACTATTGATACAGGGAACGTCCGCAATCAGGGCCGGCTCGATGCCCTGATTCAGGCCTATCAGGGGGTTCGTCCCTGGTCTGAGGCAGAGCAGCGCGCCTGGCCCTATCTGCTGGAATTGGCGGCGCTACGTTTCTGGATCAGTCGTCTGGCCAGTTTCCATGCCAGTGGTTATCAATCTGCGGCGCTTTCCGGTCATGCCATCAAGGATCCGGAAGAAATGCGGCAGTTGATGCAGCTTTGCAAACAGGCGGGGTCAGAATCCCTAACCTGATTTCCCCAAGCGCATTCATCTGCTTATCCCGGATGACCATAAATCACCCGGTTTTCACTGCCAATTGATCTAGCATTGCACTAAAGCTCTTCTGCAGCCTGCCGATACAAGGCCTAACCATTGTTGCGTTTAGGGCCTTCGGCACCGGGGTGTATTATGTTTTCTGTTTCAGCGTCGCTTTTCAGTCAGAGTGAATCCTACTTTCAGCAGTTTCAATCCAGGGTCGCTCCGGGAATGGCAGGACAGGACGCGCCGGTAGCATCGAGTTTGAACCTGGGACTGAAAAAAGGCCTGGGGGTCGAGCTGGATGAGCAGGCGGTAAAACCTACGCCCAAGGGTTTCGATATCGACAAGGTCGTGGATACGGTGATGCAGTTTGTTGAAAGCCGGATCGTAGGGGCCCGCGCGGACGGTGCCAGCGATGAGGAGCTAGAGGGCATGTTTTCTGCCGCCCGCAAAGGTGTCGAGCAGGGATTTTCAGAAGCACGAGAGCAAATTATTGCCCTTGAAAAAATGAACGAGCCGCTGGCGGACAATATCGATACCGCCGAGAACAGAATTTATCAGGGTGTCGATAAACTGGAGGGGCGTCTGCTTGGCACGGAGCCGGGGATTACGGGTTCAACTCTTTCACCTGAATCAGTCAAGACGAGTAGATCGGAGAATCTTGATAGCCGGACAGAAAGGGAATCAGGCGCTGTAGGGAGCACAGGCCGGGATGATACGCCGGCGCTGAAGCGCTTTTCCTATTTGGAGGCGCGTCGCGAGCAAAGCGAAACCTTCAGTTTTCAGTTGACCACACAGGACGGCGACACTGTGGATATTTCGGCATTCTACAATCAGAGTTTTTCAGTTGAGAGTGCCCGTATTCGGGGTGAAAGCGGCGCTGCCAAATATGCCGCTTTCGACTTTCGTCAGAGCGGCGGCTTCGACCTGGTAATTCAGGGCTTTCTGGATGAGGATGAAAAACGCGCTATCGCCGACTTGCTGACACAGGTGGATGCACTGGCCACTGAATTTTATCAGGGAGATTTGCAGACGGCTTTCCAAATGGCGATGGAGCTTACCAGTGATCCCGATGAGATCGCGCAGTTCAGTCTGAATCTGCAACAGCAGCAGCTGAGTGCGATTGAATATGGAACCTATCGTTCTGGCCCCCGGGCCTATGCTCAACCGGCTTTGCCGAGAGGCCTGTCCGAACCTTTGGCGGAATTTGCCCAAGGTGTCCGTGAGGCATTTAACGATGCCGAGCGATTTGACCGCCCGGCAAAACTTCTGGAAGGGCTGTTTGAGCAGTTTGATGTAAACCGGGAAATGTCCAAACTGACTTCACCACTACTGGCGTTACTTGAAAGCAACAGTGCCGCTCGCACCGCCTGATCGCCGGTCCGCGTGGGCGATGTTTTAATTAGAAAATGGGTCTTTGTTCTCAGTCATTGTGATCGGGCATGTGACGGTCTCTGTCGTGCCTGAGTTGCCCCGCAATATAGGTCTGTTTGATCGCTCGATCATCGCCAAGCATCATTAACGTAAATAACTGTTCCTGCAGGCTTTCGCAGTGTGTCTGTTTAAGCTTCATCAGAGGCGTGGCGGCGCGATCTATCACCAGAAAGTCAGCTTCATTGCCCTGTTTAAAAGAGCCGATGCGATCCTCAAGATGTAGTAATTTCGCATTTCCAAGCGTGGCGAGATAGAACGCGTGAAGCGGCTCCAGAGTGGCTTGCTGCATGCGCGATACCTTATAGGCTTCATTTAAGGTATGCAGCATGGAAAAACTGGTTCCGGCGCCTATGTCGGTAGCGATACCATACCGAACCCCGTGCTTATCCAGACGCGCTGTATCGAGTAGTCCGCTTCCGAGAAATAGGTTGGAGCTCGGGCAAAACGCCACACTCGCGCCGGTTTCCTTGAGACGTGCCAGTTCTCTCTCATTGAGATGAATGCCATGCGCATAAATACTGCGCTCATGTACCAGCCCATAACGGTCATACACATCCAGATAGTCGCGTGCATCCGGAAACAATTTGGCGACAAGCGCCATTTCTTCGGGGGTTTCGGACAAGTGGCTTTGTAGCAGTAAATCAGGGTAATCACGACTCAGTGCCTGCGTCTGCTGGAGCTGTTCCGGACTGGAAGTAATAGCGAAACGCGGGGTTAAAGCATATTGTTGTCGACCAGTGTTGTGCCACTGTTCGATCAATTGCCTGCTGTCTTCATACCCGCTTTCGGGCGTATCGCAAAGTTCTTCCGGTGCACGGCGATCCATCAGAACCTTGCCGCAGACCATGCGGGTATTCAGTCTGGCAGAAACTTCAAAGAAGGCTTCCACAGATGTCTTGTGGACAGAGCCGAAGACCGCCGCAGTCGTTGTACCATTGCGTAATAATTCCCGCAGAAATACTTCCGCCATTTTAAGGGCATAGCGAGGGTCTTTGAAGCGCGCTTCGGCCGGAAAGGTATAGCGTTGCAACCAGTCGAGCAGCTGACGGCCATAGGAGGCGATTATTTCGGTCTGAGGGAAATGAATATGGGGGTCGATAAAGCCCGGCATTAACAGGTAACCTGTCAGATCGGTCAGGTTGGCCGGGTGGTCCAGCGCCCTGATCATGGGCTCTGCCTCTCCTATTGCGACGACTTTGCCCTGGTCAACCACCAGCACGCCGTCTTCAATGAATTCGTAAGCCGCCGGTCCGTCTATTGCAGGGTCGGACAAAAAGTGCAAAATGGTGCCTCGGTAGAGGCTGGGGTGGATGGTTTTCATCGAGCCGGCTCGGTGCTGATCATGGGTAACCCCGTGGTTATTGATGAGAATGCCTCGGTAGCTAATACCATAGTTCAAACTGAAACATAATTCACTTCGGCGCGCTGAATGCATGATTGGTTTGCAGCGGAGGGTTTGAACAAAAATATAAACCGTATTCGCCACGTGGCGGACGAGACAAGATCATAGAATGACACGAATCGAGCTGAACCGAATTACCAAACGCTATCCCGGATGTGTCGCAAACCGGGACGTATCTCTGTCGGTTGATGGCGGAGAAATCCATGCCCTGTTGGGAGAGAATGGCGCCGGTAAAAGCACCTTGATGAAGATTATCTATGGTGTCGTGAAGCCCGATGCCGGAGATCTGTTCTGGGAAGGCGAGCATGTTGAAATACGGGGTGCAGGTCATGCGCGAGGCCTTGGTATTGGCATGGTGTTCCAGCATTTTTCCTTGTTTGAAACCCTGACCGTCGCTGAAAACATAGCGCTGAGTCTGCCTGCGAGCGAAGTTGGATCGATGGACACGCTCAAGGCGCGTATTACCGAAGTGTCGGTGCGTTACGGCATGAGGCTGGATCCCGACAGAACCGTGCATTCGTTGAGCATTGGCGAACAGCAGCGGGTGGAGATCGTGCGTTGCCTGCTGCAGAACGTCAAGTTATTGATTCTGGATGAGCCAACCTCGGTTCTGACGCCGCAGGAAGTCGAAACGCTTTTTGCCACCTTGCACCAGCTGGCCGCTGAAGGCTGCAGCATACTGTTTATTTCGCATAAACTGGATGAGGTGATCGCGTTGTGTGATCGTGCCACCATTCTGCGTGCAGGTCAGGTCACAGGCGAGTGCGTTCCGGAACAGGTCAGTGTTGAGGAGCTTGCCAGAATGATGGTCGGGGACGAAACACCACTCAGCGAAAACTACAGTAAAAAGGACGGTGGTGAAATTTTACTGGAGTGTCGCAAACTGAACTATCGGCCAGAGGACCCTTTTGCGAGCGCGCTTCAGGCGATTTCACTGCAACTGAAAGCGGGTGAAATTCTGGGTATCGCAGGTGTTGCGGGAAATGGTCAGGAAGAATTGATGCGGCTGATCAGTGGGGAAGAAACGTCGGCGGCAGATACGGTGGTGTTAAATGGTCGCTCGATCGGAAAGGACGGGCCGGCCAAACGGCGCGCACAGGGCTTGTGCGTGGTGCCAGAGGAACGCTTGGGGCGTGGGGCAGTGGCCGATATGTCGCTTGAGAACAATGCCCTGCTGACGGCCTATCAATCCGGTCTGGTGTCTGGGAATGGCTGGCTCAATCTGGGGCAGATCAGGAAATTTACACAGCGCATTCTGTCCCGGTTTAATGTCAAAGCAGAGGGGTCATTGGCGCAGGCCAAGAGTCTTTCGGGCGGTAATCTGCAAAAATTCATACTTGGACGGGAAATTCTTCAGCAACCCAGGGTACTGATCTGTTCGCATCCAACCTGGGGCGTTGATATTGGTGCTGCGATCCTGATTCGGCATGCCCTGATTGAGCTGCGTGACCAGGGCGCGGCGGTACTGATGGTCTCTGAAGATATTGATGAGTTGTTTATGATTTGTGACCGGCTCTGCGGTATTTGCGATGGCCGCCTGTCCCCTGTCAGAAAAACCGGCGATCTGTCGATTAACGAGCTAGGGCAGTGGATGGCGGGCCAGTTCGACGTGGAGTCCGAATTATCGGATTCAATCACCGATTCCAATTCGATAGAGGAACAGGCGCTTTGAGTTCGCAGCGGTCTAAACATCTGTTCGGTGTGCGTCTGGAAAAAAGAGCTTCTGATTCGCGATGGATGGCTTATTGCTCCCCGTTGCTGGCGATACTGCTGACACTGTTGTGTGGTGCGGGAATTTTTGCGTCTTTGGGGCATGCACCCGGTGCGGCACTCTATACCTTTTTCCTTCAGCCTCTGGAAGACTTCTACGGCTGGACTGAACTGGGTTTGAAAGCCTCCCCGCTGTTGTTGTGTGCGATGGGGCTGGTGCTCTGCTTCAAAGCCAAAATCTGGAATATTGGTGCTGAGGGCCAGTTTATTATTGGTGCACTGGGTGGCGGTTATATGGCGCTGCAATTGGACTCCATGGAGGGACCATGGGTGCTGTTTGCGGTGGTTGCTTTTGGCGCCTTGTGCGGCATGCTCTGGGCAGCGTTGGCGGCACTCCTTAAAACCCGCTTTGCCTGCAATGAAATTTTGACCACCATTATGCTCAATTATATTGCGCTGAACTGGCTGTATTATTCGGTGTATGGCCCCCTCAAAGATCCGGCCGGATATAACTTTCCCGAATCTGCACTGTTTTCGGACAGCAGCCTGTTGCCCTTGCTGTTTGACGGCTATCGACTCAACATCAGCCTTTATTTCGCACTTTTGGCGCTGGCCTGCGTTTGGACATTAATGTCGCGCACCTTGTTCGGGTTCCAGATTGCCGTATTGGGCGAGGATGCCTCGGCAGCCCGTTACGCTGGCTTTAAACAGAATCGCCTTGTCTGGCTGGCGTTGCTGGTTTGCGGGGCATTGGCCGGCCTGGCAGGCATTTCAGAGGTGACCGGGCCTGTGGGCCAATTGAATGCCAATATTTCTCTTGGCTACGGCTATGCTGCAATCATTGTGGTCTTTCTGGGGCGCATGCACCCGGTTGGTATTCTGTTCGCAAGCGTTTTGCTGGCCCTGACGTTTATGGGCGGTGAAATGGTGCAAATGGAACTGACCTTGCCCAAATCCCTGACCGGGCTATTCCAGGGCATGTTGCTGTTTTTCCTGCTGGCCTGCGATTTTCTGATCGGATACCAGCTGCAGTGGTCGCGCCCGAATCGCAAGATTTCAACTGTCGATATTGCACAAAAGGCCCAGGAGTAAGAAATGGATGCCGATCTGATCATCAATATCCTCTACGCGACGCTTCGTACCGGTACGCCTTTGTTGCTGATTGCCCTCGGTGAATTGGTCTGCGAAAAATCGGGCGTACTGAACCTCGGGCAGGAGGGCATGGTATTGATGGGCGCAGTCACAGGGTTTATGGCAGCTGTTGTCTCAGGCAGTCTGTTTACCGGAGTGCTTGTGGCGGTTTTGTGTGGCATCGGTATGGCTCTGCTGTTCGGATTTCTTGCCATTACGCTGGTGTCCAACCAGGTTGCGACAGGTTTGGCCCTCACTATTTTTGGTGGCGGTTTAAGTGCTTTTCTCGGAAGCAGCTATGTGGGAATTGGTATTGAGGGCTTCACACCCTGGGAACTGCCACTGCTGAGTGAAGTGCCGGTGCTGGGCAAGATATTTTTCTCACATGACCCTTTGGTCTATGTCTCCTGGATTTTGTTCATTGCGGTGTACTGGTGTTTTCGGTCCAGCCGGGCGGGGCTCATTATTAGGGCTGTTGGCGAGAACCCCGAAGCGGCCAATGCGCTCGGCATGCGCGTTTTTCTGGTGCGATATGCCGCCGTGGCCTTCGGTGGTGCTATGGCAGGTTTGGCGGGCGCGTATCTGTCGCTTGCCTATACGCCGCTTTGGACGGAGGGAATGTCTGCAGGGCGCGGCTGGATTGCTCTCGCGCTGGTGGTGTTTGCATCCTGGCGACCGGAACGTGTACTTTTGGGCGCCTATCTGTTCGGAGCGGCCAGTATTTTGCATCTGGTGCTACAGGGTCTGGGATTTGAAGCGTCACCCAATTTGTTGGCGATGCTGCCTTACGTGGCGACCATTCTCGTGTTAATGCTGATTGCCAATGATGCAATCAAAGCGCGACTGAATACGCCATTTGCCTTGGGCAAACCATTTCGGCCACAATTGTGAGCTTTACATAAGGGATGTCCTCGATGTCAGGTCAACGCTAACGGTTGTTGGCATTTATAAAAACCAAGCACGGGCACCGTGCGATAGTTAACAGGAGAAAATATGAACCCGATGCAAAGGTTTAAAAACATAATCAAGAGGCCGCTTGGCTCCTTTGCTGTTGCCGCGGGTCTGGCCGCCATTGCTGCCACGGTCAACGCTGATCCGCTTAAAGTAGGGTTTATCTATGTGGGGCCTACCGGTGATGCGGGGTGGACATATTCCCATGATCTGGGCCGGCAGTATGTAGAGGCGCAGCTAGGCGACAAAGTGGAAACGAGCTATGTCGAGAGTGTGTCTGAAGGGGCCGATGCCGAGCGCGTGATTCACCAGATGGCGTCAAAGGGACATGAACTGATATTTACGACGTCCTTCGGTTATATGAATCCCACTTTAAAGGTGGCCAAACGTTTCCCGAAAGTGGTCTTCGAGCATGCGTCCGGCTATAAGCGGGCGAAAAATATGGGCACCTATTTCACACGTGCCTACCAAGGGCGTTACCTGACAGGACTGGTTGCCGGCAAGATGACAAAGACCAACGTGCTTGGCTATGTAGCTTCCTTCCCGATTCCTGAAGTAATTCGGGGAATCAATGCGTTTACCAAAGGCGCTCGTGAAGCGAACCCGGATGTCACGGTAAAGGTTGTATGGGCCAGCACTTGGTATGATCCGGCCAAGGAGAGGGAGGCGGCAGAAACCCTGATCCTTCAGAATGCGGACGTACTGACGCAGCATACGGATTCTGCGGCGATCATTCAGTCAGCTCAGGCCAAGGGTGTTTACGCGATCGGCTATCATTCGGACATGTCACTTTATGGTAAAGACGCACACCTGACCGCTACCGTGCATAATTGGGGGCCTCTGTATCTTGAGAAGGCTCAGCAAGTCATCGATGGAAGTTGGAAGGCGGTCGATCTGTGGCCTGGGATTGCAGAAGGGACGACGGATATTGCGCCTTTGAATGCGGCTGTGCCCGAAGAAGTGAAGCAGCTGGTAGCAGAGAAGAAAGCGGCGATTAAAGCCGGAACCCTGCGTGTATTTGATGGTCCGGTGGTGAATCAGAAAGGAGAGATGGTCGTGCCTGCCGGTGAAAGTCTGGAAGACGCCGCTTTGCTGGGGATGAATTATTATCTGCAGGGTGTTCAAGGCAAGTTGCCTCAGTCCTGATATCTTGGAACGGCCTCTAATTTCCGGGGCGGCAGCTCATTGCAAGAAAACAGAAAAGGGAAAATCCGCTGTTGCGTGGTTTTCCCTTTTCTGTTTTTGGGGACGTTTATGAAGCGATTAGGATGGTTTTTCGTTCAACGCAGGAATTATTTCAAATTTTTTGCGCATGTTAGACGGTGATCACGGCAAAACATTGCCGCACTCCCTAAACTCCGCCCGTCCGTGTGACAGGCGTTTGTATCCGAATCCCCCGTGTGATTACGAAAATTTGAAAAGGAAATCGAATCGACAAATGCCATTGAGAGCACACAGTAGCCACAAAATGCAGCAAGATCCATCCTATGAAAGTCAAAACCGGCAGGATACGAGAGCAGAATAGCCTCAAGATCCTGGCAGCCGCAGAGGCTGAATTCGTCAAGCACGGTTTTAAGGGCACGAGCATGCAAAACATTGCAGATGCTGCGGAGTTGCCAAAAGCCAACGTTCTGTATTATTTCAGCAGTAAAAAAAATCTTTATGTCGCGGTTCTGTCTGCGATTGCCGAGCGCTGGGACAGCAACCTGGATGACATGCACGAAAGTCAGGATCCGGGCGAAGTCCTCAATAACTATATTCGGAACAAAGTGGATCTGGCGATTCAATATCCGAATGCGTCAAAGATCTATGCGACCGAGATCATTCAGGGTGCTCCTAATCTGAAAGAGCATATGCGAACCGGTTTGCGTACCTGGCTGCGCGAAAAAACACGCGTTATTGAAGCTTGGATCGCACAGGGCAAGATGGATCGTGTCGACCCCAATCAGTTGATCTTTCTAATCTGGTCCAGCACCCAGCATTATGCGGACTTCGAAGCGCAGATACTGACGGTGAGCAATAAACAGGAGTACGACAGCGACGATGTGGAGCAGATCAAGCGCTTTTTGTGTCAGGTGATTCTAAAGGGTGTCGGGTTAACGCCTCCCGGAAACGCTTAACCGTGATATCAGAGGATCTGACACCCCGTTAACGGGTTATCGATCCTTCAATTGCTCTATGCGGTCTGCAATGTCTGACAGTTCCGGACGGTTGGTGCGAATCTCGTCCGGGCTTAATCCGTCGATTTCATGCGGAAACACCAACCATTCATTACTCTTGTAAAGATAGTAGTCCGGAGTGCGGTCTGTTTTGTTGTTCTCAGGCTTAAAGTAGGGCGTAGCGACTCGGATCTCAGGTGTGTTCTTTTTACAGGCCCGCTTCAGTTCGATGATGATCTGTTCAATACTCAAACCGCTATCATGGACATCGTCGACAATCAGCAGGCTGTGCTCGCTTTCAAGACGCTTGATCAGGTAATTCAATCCATGCACCTGCACGCGTTTACTGCGTTCGCCGATTCCGGTGTAGCTGGAGGTGCGAATCGCAATATGATCCGACGGCACACCCAAAACATGCAATAACTCCTGTACCGCAATACCGACCGGTGCGCCCCCGCGCCATACGCCCACGATATAATCCGGCCGAAAGCCACTTTCGTACACCTGTAAACCGAGTTTGAACGAGTCTTCCAGGAGCTGTTGAGCGCTGATGTACTTTTTTTGCATAGCGAACCTTGTCTGGCATGCGGGAAGCCGGATTGTTCCCGTAAAAAGAGCGCTATTCTACCGAAATGGTTGATGATGTCGATCCGGTGTGAGATCTGCTGTGTTCGGGAATTTTAGATTCAGTTGCTCGAATGTCACGTAGGCGATACTTGAAAAGCATAAGCCCGGGACTAGCCCGGGGCAGGGTACTTGCAGAACGAATGCCCCTTAGTTGGTCAGCACGACCAAGCCGGCTGTTGTAATCACTGCACCGGCACTTTCATCCGGACCTCTGGCAACAACAGACAGCACGTCTCCCGCCGTAATGGTCACCGATAGTGCCTCAGTGACCAGAGTGCTGGTGCCTGCGGCCATCACGAAAATGTCATAATCTGTGCCCAACGCATCAGCGGCGACATCCACGTATCCGCTGTCGCCCTTGAAGGCGAAGTCTGTCAGCAGAGCCGTCGCACCAGCGACCACATTGGTGCTATTAAAGTCGCCGGCTGCTGTGACATAAACATCCACGTCTTCAACCGCCGCTGCCGCATGGATCACTTTAACCCGCGCATGCGTGGCGTAGGCACGATTTTCATCTGCACTGGCGATCAGCTCAAATGCCGGTTGGTCATCGGTCGGCACGACATAACCCACAGCGATGACCGTATTTTCTGCGCCTGCCAACAGGGCCAGCTCGCCGCTGGTGTAAACGGCATCGGCATTAGTGTCGGTGTCTGGTGAAACACTGAAGATATAGTCACCCGCTGCCACCGGGGCATACTCATCCGTATCAACGACGATATCACCGTAGGAGAATTCATCGATCAGCTGCACTGTGCCATTGGCGTAGACTTCTACCGCCCCGCCAGCTGCGTCTGCCGCGTCGGGTGACAGGTGAACCACTTTTGCGCCGGTCTCCGTGTCAGTATCCAGCAGAGTGGTGTCCAATGAGTTGTTGTTGGCAACAGCTCTGGAGCTTGCCTCAGTGATCACGACCAGTTTCACAGGTGAGGAATCGAGTTCCAGCTGGTTGGTCGTGTTCATGGCCGCAATCAGCAATTTCTCACCGGCGTATGCGCTCAAATCCAGTTCGCCCGAGTCATAAAGTACATTAGCGCTATTACCATCCTCAGTGATCCGCACCTGATAGCTCGCAGTAGCGTCCACCGGAGCCGGAAGCTCTGCACTGTCAAGATAATCTGCATCGATAGGGGAACTTAGAGCGCCCCCGAACGCTGTGATGTAAATATCCACATCAGCGGCGACCGGAGCCGCATGCACTACCTTGATTGTGATTTCGTCAGCTTCCGGTTCGTTTACCGGATCCGACACGATGAGTGCGTCCAGTTGTTTGGACGGATCAGCATCGTCGCCGGTGTCTACCGTGCCCACCGCAAAGATCGTGGTCATGGCATCTTCTGCCAGGGCGGTACCATTAACCTCAATCACAGAAGGGTCGTCGCCGGGCACAATCGCTGACACAGCAATGTCGTATGTGCCGTCATCAATGCCTTTGAATCCTGAACTGTTGGCGTAGTCCAGCATGGAAATCCGTGCGTTACCGTTAAAAAGAATGTTGACGGGAGGCGCATCCGGGACGGCATGTACCGCTCTCACGTAAGTTTTTTCTTCAAGGACCAAGGGATCATCACTATCGCTGCACCCGGTCATTAAAAGCGTTAAAGAGGCTAGAAGCGCCGCAGAGGACTTTTTCCCTGGTCTGGAAATTGTTCGATTAAACATTTGCAGTTACCTTTCTTAAGATCAAGCACGCCTTAGCGAGCCTGTAAATAAAAACGTTAGTTTCTGCTGCATGGTCGAGGATGGATTTCAGTTTTCTTTTCCTGAGCCGGCAGAAGTTCGTGAGCGCTCAGGGTCAGATACGCGCGCTCTTTCTGTCCGGATCACTCGCAAGAATGCTTTTGCGGAATCAGCCGCGGGAATTGCAAAAACGATCGTTCTGTTCTGTATCTCACCAGTTTGCTGCTCTAAAGGCTGACAGGGCGTGAATCCATTCATGTAGATCTTAGTGGAATGCTTTGAAAGCTTTGGTTTCCCATCGGGAATTCTGACTGAGACAATTGTTTTCATCTGTGGACACGGGGGATTAGTTTCTGGGCTATGCTTGATTAAGACCCCCCAACTTTTACCTATTCGGAATGAGCGCTATAGATTCATCAGAAAGCACGCCAGATCACAGGGGCGATGCCTCTCCATTCGCGGCAAAGAAGCATTACGACTTGATTCGCACTCGACGCGTCGCGCAGATCACCGTCAGCGTGATCATTGGCTTGCTCTGCGTTGCGGGCATACAGTTCTATCATCAGGCCTACCATGAAGTGGTCATTCTGGCCGTGGTTGCCATGTTGTGTGGCGTACTGCTGCTTCGGCTCAGGCGGGGCCGGGTAGAACAGGCTGCAACGGCTATTATCGTGATTCTGATGACCATGGCAGGGCTGATGGCGATGCTCGGTGGCGGCTTGCGCGACGCTGTTCTATATGTGTTTCCCGGTGTGATCATTGTCTCGGGCATGTTGCTTAGTCTGAAGCGCACCCTCATGGTGGTCATTACCATCGTGAGTTATCTGATGCTGACAGGGCTTGGCCTGGAGTTGGGGTGGTGGCAGCATGAGACGGAAGCGACCGGTATCTCTACGGCTCTGATCATTTCGATTGCCTTGCTGGTCAATGGCTTCAGTATTTACGTCTTGCATATGGATCTTGTGCGTCTTTTATCCAAATTGCAGGCAGAAAACCGACGATACAGGGAAACCCGGAAGCGGGTTCAGCATATTGCTCTGCATGACGCCCTGACCGGTTTGCCTAACCGCAGACTGGCCCGTGAGCGTTTTAACGCGCTGTTCGAATTATCCAAAAGAAAAAATGCGAAACTTGCCTTGCTGTTCATCGATCTGGATGAGTTCAAGATCGTCAATGACAGCAGTGGTCACGAGGCCGGCGACAGGTTGCTGCAGGTGGTTGGAAAGAGGTTGCAATCCTGCTTGCGCGATTCGGATACAGTATGCCGACTCGGAGGTGACGAGTTTCTGGTCATCGTCAATGACGTCGTGGATGAAAAGGCACTGGGTCGACTGGCAAGCAAGTTGATTGCCGCCATTTCAGAGCCGCTGAAAATCTTCGATATGGAACATAGTTGCTCTGCTTCGATTGGCATTACGATTGCTCCTGAAGATGGTGATGACTTTGATGCCTTGCTGAAAAATGCGGACATGGCGATGTACCTGGCCAAGGACGAAGGGCGCAATAATTATCAGTATTTTGATGAGCGTCTGCAGCAGGATGCCAACCGCAAAGTGGAACTGGTCAGCCACATGCGGCATGCCATTCCGGACAACGAATTTTCCCTCTTGTATCAGCCCAAGGTCCGTCTGTCGGATAATTGCGTGATTGGTGCTGAAGCTCTGATTCGCTGGAACAGCGAAACCTACGGGAGTGTCTCGCCCAATGAGCTGATTCCTCTGGCTGAGTCTTCCGGATTTATTCATGATCTTGGTTACTGGGTAATTGAAGAGGCCTGCAAAGACCTCAGGTTTCTGAAAAACCTGGGTTTTGAACAGTTCCACTTGAGCATCAATGTATCGATCGCGCAGTTGCAAAATCAGAATCTGCGCACGCAGGTGGCCGAGATTCTGGATCGTTATGGACTGGAACCCGGCGCCATCGACCTGGAGTTAACCGAAACCCTGCTTGCAAATGACCATAGCCAGTTGAGCTCAAATCTAGACCACCTGCGCGAATTGGGTATGTCCCTGTCCATTGATGATTTCGGGACCGGTTACAGTAATTTGGGGTATTTGAAACGCTTTGATGTGGAAACCCTCAAAATAGATCGTTCCTTTGTGTCCGACTTGCCTGAAAATACCAATAACCAGGCGATCGTGCGGGCGATACTGCAGATTTGTGAAGAGTTGGGCATGCGATCCGTAGCCGAGGGCGTGGAGGACGAAGCGACGCTGGCATACCTGCGCAATATCGGGTGTGACGCAGCGCAAGGTTATTTCTGGTCCAGGCCCCTGCCACTGGATCAAATGATCGAATACCTTCAAAATGCATCGAAGCCCTGAACGGACATTCTAAGCCATGCAGGGACAAGCTGTTAAGAGACCTGCACTATGCCCGGTATCCATTCCAAAACATCCCTGCTGAAACTGATAGAAAAGAAGCTCAGCCGAAGGGATCTAATCAAAGTTGGCGGGCAGGGTCTCTCGGTATTGGCTCTGGCGGGAGGGGTTAGTGCTTGCGGTGGTTCCGGCAGCGCGCCATCTGCGGGCAAAAGTCGCTCCGCAACAATCCCTCGGCCGTCGGCGGAATACTCAGTTCTGATGCGTACCAGCTTTGGCCCTAATCAGGCGGCAATGTCCGAAATACTGGATCGCGGAATAGATCCTTATCTGTTGACGCAGCTGGCTTACGAAAGCATTGACGTCAGTGAATTGGAAGCCAGCATCGCCGCAGCGTTTCCTCTCTCGACTCAAAATGCCGACACCTTGATCGATGGTTTTCCCGATAATATCCAGAGCGTCGCGATTCAGATGGCTTCTGCGACGCAGTATCGACAGATGTTCAGTCCACGTCAGCTTTACGAAGTGATGGTCGAGTTCTGGAGCGACCATTTCAATATTCATCTGGTCAATGGTCTGGGGCCAACCCTGAAGCCCGATGATGACAGAAATGTGATCAGGGCCCATGCGCTGGGTAATTTCGGCGACCTGCTTCGAGCTTCTGCCAAAAGTCCGGCGATGTTGTTTTACCTCGACAACTACAACAATCTGGTAACTGCACCGAATGAGAACTATGCCCGAGAACTGATGGAGCTGCACACCCTGGGCGTTGATGGCGGCTACACCGAGAATGATATCAAGGAAGTCGCGCGCTGCTTTACCGGCTGGACACTTAACTTTCCGTGGCAGGAGCCTTATGGCCAGTTCAATTACCAGTCGGCCTGGCATGACGATGGTGAGAAAGAGGTGTTGGGAGAAACGATTGCGGCTGGAGGTGGTATTTCCGATGGAGAACAGGTACTCGATATTCTTCTGGCGCATCCTTCCACGGCCACATTTATAGCCACCAAGCTTTGCCAGCGTTTTATTTCAGACAGTCCCCCAGCGTCTATCGTTGCCGAGGTGGCAGCTGCCTTTAGTGCAAGCAATGGTGATATCAAAACAAGCTTGCGGGTGATATTTGCCAGCCAGGTATTTTTGGACAGCCAGGATACCCGCTTGACCAGACCCAGTGAATTTCTTGCGCGCATTGCACGGGGCCTGGGTAGCGGCAGCTTGCCAAGCGACAATGGCCAGTTGTTTTATTTCGCGCAGGCGATTCTGGGACAGTTGCCGTTTTTCTGGCCAACACCGGATGGATTTCCTTCTGAATCATCCTATTGGGCGAGCACCGGGGGCATGCTGAATCGCTGGCGTATGTCGTTTTTGAGTCTGGCGCCGGTATTGCCTGAAATCGACGTGTTTGACATTGACTATGAAACGCTGACGAATGGAGCCCGAACGCTCAATGACATCATCAGCGGGCTGGAAGCCAATGTGCTGATGCGATCTCTATCGGGGAAAGACCGCCGTATCATCACCAATGGTTTGGAGGAGGGGTACGGTGGAGAGGCTGACCAGGAACTCAGTCCCGAAGAGGCACAGGGCGTCGCGGCCCTGGTTGCGGCTGTTTTGATCAGTTCCGCCTATTTCCAGTTGAGGTGAGCAATGACTAAACCAACCGTGCAGAAAAAGATGACTCGCAGGGCCATGCTTGGTTTTCAGGCCTTACCCGCCAACAAGGATGTATTGCTTTGTATTTTTCAGCGCGGGGCCGCGGATGGGCTGAATTCTCTGGTGCCACATGGCGACGCGAATTATGCGACTCAGAGAGACAGCCTAGCGGTTCCCATACCTGGGCAGCCGAATGGCGCGCTGGATCTGGACGGATTTTTTGGCTTGCATCCGGCGCTTTCGCCTTTGCTTGATATTTATACGCATGATAACAACATGGCTCTGGTGCATGCCTGCGGATTTCCGCATGGCTCACGATCCCATTTCGATGCCCAGGTTCTGGTCGAGAGGGGAGTGGTCAGCAAGGCCAGCGAAGCCGGTGGAGGATGGCTCGGGCGCTACCTGGCGGCCCATCCGGCAACGTCGAATTCGGCTTTCAGGGCGGTCGCGCTGAGCGGAAATGTACCGGTATCTCTCACCGGAGTCGAGGAACCTCTGGCGGTCAGCAATCTCAGTGAATTTTCTTTTGATCAGGAAGTTATTGATACCGGTTATACCCGGATTCTTTCCAGTTTGTTTCGTGACGGCTTGCCCTTCAGTTCGCCTGCCCTGGCGGCTCTGGGAGCGATTGATGAGTTGCAGGACGCGCAGTTGGATAGCATTACGCCGGAAAATGATGCCGTATATCCCGATACGCCATTGGGTGGCAAATTGGCTCAGGCGGCTAAACTGATCAAATCCTCGCTGCCGGTGGAGGTGATTTGTATGGATACTGACGGCTGGGACCATCACGAGAACCTTGCCTTATATCTGGACTTGTCATTGACGGAACTGGCGGAGGCCATTCGTGCGTTTTATCAGGATATGGGAGACCGGATGGATTCCATTACGGTACTGGTACAAACAGAATTCGGTAGGCGTGTGTTTCCCAATGCGTCGGGTGGCGTTGATCATGGTACCGGTTCGCTGGCCTACCTTATCGGCGGCGGCGTGGTCGGAGGACAGGTATATGGTGAGTGGCCGGGTCTGGCAAATGAAGATCTTGATGCAGGAGAAGACCTGGCCATTACTACGGATTTGCGAGAGGTGCTTTGGCAGCTTTTGGATACCCGTCTGGGGGCGACAGCCTTGCGCGATGTTTTTCCGGATTTTACACCGGGGTATGACAGCCTATACTTCAGTGCTCGATGAAAACAGTCACGGTCAGACGTCTATCTGAAGGTTTTTTGTTTGTTTCGCAGCGTCAAGGATGAGTTCCGGAAAAGACAGAAATGCTCCATTGATGCAAAAGCTGGTCTATACCTATAGATTGGGAACCGAGGTTGCCATCAGGGGTATCGATCCTCTTTTAGTTGATGCAGACATAAGCGACAAGGTGAGCGCATTTGCCAGATAAAGAACAAAAGTTTATCCAGGCGGTAGGGACGGCGGACGATGACAGCTCCCGCGCCAAACTGAGTACGCGCAGAATCAAACAATGGGCTGGTGCTGATAATATAGCCGCGGATCCCGCAGAACGCCGAAAGCGTCGATCTTTGTCCCATCAGTTGATCCGCTCTTTTTTGTTATTGATTCTGGTTCCCTTGGTTTCTGTCCTGGTCTGGTTGCATTGGCAGATCAAGCATGACTTGCATTCCCAGCATGCCAATAGCTTGCAGGTAGCCGCAGAGCTTGAGTTCGGTTCGGTCGTGCGCTGGTTTGAAGAACGCGAACAGCAGCTCGCCTCATTGACCGGGCAAGAGAGCATCGCCGACTTTCTTCGAGCATTGCAAGCACACTTTCTCGAGTATGGAGAACAAATTGACGCTGCCACCCGCGATCCGTGGGAAGCCGCGGGAAGAATATCATCAGGCCATCCGCAGCAAAGTTTATCAAGACAAGTAAGCAATAGTGCCTATATTGAGGATTTTTACTTACTCAACCCGCAAGGCAGACTGCTGTTTGCCGCGCAAGACCAAAGCATCGTCGGCCAAAGTGTTTTGACTGCTGACCTTTCGCGCTCTGGGTTGAAGCCTTTGCTGAATCGTTCCCTGAGGTCTCCGGCAGCGCAATTGCTTGTCAGTAAACGGCAGGGACTTGAACAACCTTTTGTATTAATGAGTATGCCGGTTGCAAATCCTGATGGCAGCATGCTCGGCTTGGTGGTCCAGCGCCTGGATCTGCGGGCGATGCAGGCGGACATCCAGAGCATTCAGTCAAAGCGCTATCTTTCCTATCTCATGCAAATTGAGGACGATGGAAAAATTGTCCATGACCCTCGTGTAGATGATTCGGGACTGCCCTCTGAGCAGGATCGCATTGTTTTTCAGTCACTCATAAATTCAGTTATTCAGTCTGATCAGAAGAAACAGAACGAATCGGTGCGGCTTCCTTTGGGTTCGCATCTTTCCCCTTTAAGTACGATCATCGAATACCGCAGCGACAATGGGATGATGCGGGTGGCGCAAGCCAATATTTTGGAGGTCATGGGCTCATATTGGGTGTTGATCTCAACGCTTGACCAAAGCCAGACAGCCGGGGTTTTGCAGCGGGTGTTCTGGATCGGCCTGATTCTGATTGTGGCGACCGTAGCGCTGTTTTTGTTGATGGTGCGCCGTGTCTCCAGACGTTTAGGTGGTCCTCTTTCGGAAATAAGCGAGCTGAATGGACGTGTAGCGAAGGGCGAAAGGGGGCAAGTGGCCATAAGCAGTGATTGCAGCGAGATTGATGCCGTGGCCCGGTCTTCTATGCAGATGCTCGCGAAAATTGAAAATGATGAACAGGCTTTGCAGGCGAGAGTCAGCGCTTCTGAAGAGGCAATGCAAACACTAATGGAGTTGAAATTCGCGCTCGACCAGCACTCCATCGTTGCTGTGACCGACGTGGCCGGGACCATTACCTATGTAAACGAAAAGTTCGAAGAAATCAGCGGATATGACGCTGACGAACTGATCGGGCAAAATCATCGCATGCTGAGTTCCGGCGAGCATGATGAAGCCTTCTGGCGCGAAATGTTTTTGCAGATCAGTACGGGCAATAGCTGGCGAGCGGACATATGTAATCGTGCCAGGGATGGTTCGTTGTTCTGGGTGGATACTACCGTTGTGGCATTTATGCGCGATGGCAAGCCAAAGAGTTATATTGCTCTTCGTACCGATATCACGATGAGCAAGCTGGCCGAACAGCAGCTGATAGAGGCCAAGGAATCTGCTGAAGATGCTGCGCGTGCCAAGAGTGAGTTTTTGGCCAGCATGAGCCACGAAATTCGGACACCAATGAATGGTGTATTGGGGATGCTGAATCTGGTTAAGAGAACCCAACTGGATCAAGAGCAGAAGAGACAGGTTGATCTGGCGTACAGCAGTGCTGAATCCTTGTTGAACATCATTAACGACATTCTTGATTTTTCGAAGATCGAGGCTGGTAAGCTTGATCTCGAAGCGATGGATTTCAATCTGATTTCCGAAATCTGTGAGTTTGCAGATACCATAGCACCGCGATTTCAGGACAAGGGTCTGGAATTCGTGCTGGATCTGAGTGGCGTGGAGCACACGTGGGTTCGGGGCGATCCGGGCAGACTGCGTCAGATTCTGATCAACCTTGTCGGCAATGCGCTCAAGTTTACTGAGCGGGGTGAAGTAAGCCTGAAAGCGAAGCTCCGGCAGAGTTATCGGGGCCGGAGGAAGTTGGAGATTTCGGTGTGCGATACGGGGATTGGAATTTCACCCCAAAAACTGCATGCCCTGTTCGAGTCCTTTTCACAGGTAGATGCCTCAACCACACGCAAGTTTGGCGGTACAGGACTGGGTCTGACCATCGTGAAACAGTTATGTGAGTTGATGGGTGGAGCAGTGGAAGTGAAGAGCGAACCGGGCAAGGGGAGCGTCTTTTCCTTTTCGGTAAATCTGTCGGCCAGCGAAGTTGACAAGGAAAATCGCTTACCGACTTTGCCACCTTATTTGAGAGTATTGATTGCGGACACCAGCGCATCACGGCGTCATGCTGTTCGTCAACAATGCGAAAGCTGGCAGGTTGAGGTGCTCGAAGCGGAAGACCCCCTTCAGATGATGGATGCATTGGCAAGCGCTGAAGAGCTGCATCAAGTTGTGGATGTAATCATCGTGGATACCGGTTTGCCGCATTCAGTGCATTCGGCAAGCGAAGAGGAACAACATACTGCAGCATTGACTCATCAGTTGAAAGCGATCAAAGAGGACGCCCGCTATCAGGGTTTGAGAATTATTGCGTTACTGCCTCCCAGTTTGCAGGAAGAGGGGCATCAGTACCTGCAGTCAGGTGTGGATGTCTGTTTGCGTAAGCCCCTGAAACCGCTTGATTTGCATCAGGCTTTACTGACCTTTTCGCGTGTCTCGGAGGCGCCGAAGTCCGACTCCGGGACTACCAGGACGCCAGTCCAGGCTGGACAGGAAAATAAACTAAACAGCGTTGCCTCAGCTCTGCGTATATTGTTGGTGGAGGATAACCCGGTCAATCAGTTGGTAGCATCAGCCTTGCTGGAGCAATTCGGGTTCAGTTGTGATCTGGCGGGAAACGGTTTGGAAGCCTTGGAAGCCTTGAAAAACTCCCCTGATGATATGCCTTACCATCTGATCTTTATGGATTGCCAAATGCCGGAAATGGATGGCTATGCGGCTGGACGTGATATCCGTAATGGTGCCGCCGGCGCGCGTTATCAAGATATCCTGATTATCGCAATGACTGCCAATGCGATGAAAGGTGATCGTGAAAAATGTCTGGCAGCCGGCATGAATGACTACATCAGCAAACCCATAGAGGGGAGTGTTTTACAGGAAACATTGGAACGTTGGCTTCTGGATGAACCCTTGATCTATCTGGACGGACTACGTGAAAAAATACGTCAAGAAGGCGTGCAGGACAAACTGGAAGCGTCTGCTCAGGAAGAACCTTCAGATCATAGTGAAGACAAAACTACGCTCATCTGGGATAGGGATACCGCTTTGCAGAACCTTGGCGGCAATGAAGAGCTCTATGACCAGCTGAGTGAAGCGGCTCTGGAAGATATCCCTGCCAATATCCACCGACTGGAGACGGCAATTGCCGAGAAGGATTTTGCTGCTGCCAAGATAGCGGCGCATTCAATCAAGGGTGTGGCTTCCAGTCTCGGTGGCATGCAGTTGATGTCAGTGGCTATGCAAGTGGAGCTGGCAGCGCGTGCAGAGGAGCAACAAGGCCTGAAGCAGTCATTTCCGTCCTTACAGGCGAGTTACGAGGCTCTGGTCAATGCGATGAAGGTCGATTAGGCGATTCTTTGCAGGCTTTGTTGCGATCAAATGTTTGAGTGGGAATTCATTGTTTAATGAAATAGAAGCGCAACAATAACAGAATGTTAGCGCTGATCAATTGGTCAGTTATTATCTGAATTTTACTCATAATCTTGGCAAATCCCGAATCTGCTCTACTATAGAAATGAAGTCTTAAAAAAGACAGGCCTTTATAACGCGGGTGCCCAGTGGCAGGGTGCCTACCGACAAGTAGTATTAGCTGGTTAGTATATGCGCACTAAAAAATGCATGAAGATTGGAATCTGTGGGTGTGGTTGAGCCTATCCCTTCGCTGCTGAATACCGTTATCCCTAAAGAAGTCATTTACTTTGTCGAGGGTGTAGTGGCTATTCTGTTGGTACTCATGATCACGCGTGTAGTAAAGCGTTACCGTAAAAGCAATTCCACTCAATCTTTTGTTGCAGAGCATTTCAACGAGCGGCAGGTGCCCGACTTGCCGGTTGAGTCTGAAAAAGAGCAGGACAAAGCGCCAGCGAAAATTGTAGGGCATTATATCGATGATTTTTTCTAATCTATTGCACCGGTGCCTTGCCGAATAAATAACTCCGTTTACTGCTGAAGGCTTTCAATCACCTGTGCCAGAAACCGGGCTGCTTCGCCTCCCGTGATCGCTCTGTGGTCAAAGCTCAGAGATAATGGCAGCATCGCGTGAATCACCGGTTTACCTTTGTGCGGCACCACAGCTTCATGAATCTTTCCTGCACCCAGAATGGCTACCATTGGGGGTACAATTACCGGATTGCCGAAGCGGCCTGCGATGGTACCGTAATTGGACAACGTGATCGTCGCGCCCATCAATTCTTTAGGCGGGATGGTACGTGTTTTCACATCAGCACGCAGGGCATCCAGTCCTTGTCTTATATTGGCGTCCGTGCGCTGTCCGATATCTCTTAGCACGGGCACGAATAAACCATCCGGTGTATCGACGGCGATGCCGAGATCGATGGATTCAATAACACGTAAACTCATCTGCTCACCGTTATACCATGCATTCAGATTTGGCTCGGCCTTGATGGCGGATGACATTGCCTTGATCAATCGCAGGGTAGGATCGTCCGAGCCAAACCAGTGATGAATGTCCGCGAGGTCATGAATCGTGACTTTCACCACCTCGGCATGGGCTTTGGCCATATTCTTCGCCATCACCCGACGCACGCCCTTAAGCGGTTCAGACTGGCCGAAATCCTGCTCCATTCGAGCGGCCTTTTCCACATCATCTCCGGTGATCAGGCCCTGACGACCGCTGCCCTTGATGCCATCCAGCGAAACGTTGAGGCGCTTTGCCAGTGCACGGATTGCGGGTGTCGCCAGGGCTTGAGTTGAGGTTTTTCGGTCCGGGCTGCCAATGATAAACTGATCGACTTCAGGCCTGGAATGATCTGATCGTTCGGCTTCGGTTTTTACCTTGCCGACAACGGTGCCGCTGTCCTCCTGCTCCTCATTGGCATATTCCAGCAGTGGCTCGCCGATATGAATCAGATCGCCCTCCTGGCCAAACAATTCAGCGATGACACCAGCCTGAGGCGAGGGTACCTCAACAATGGCTTTGGCTGTTTCGACGGATACCAGCAATTGATCAAGCTCGACTGAATCACCCACGTTGACATGCCATTCGACAATTTCAGCTTCCTGAAGGCCCTCTCCAAGATCGGGTAGTTTGAAGTATTTCATGCGAACTCCAGGCAGTTCTTCACTGCGGCAAGAATGTCATCCACGCTGGGCATGTACAGCTGTTCATTACTGAAATAGGGCATGGGCGTGTCGTATCCGGTCACTCTTTGCACCGGAGCCTGAAGGTGGAGCAGGCAGCGCTCGCTGATGTTGGCCGAGATCTCCGAGGCAAGCCCGCATTGTCTTGCCGCTTCCTGAACGACCACCGCTCGACCGGTTTTTTCAACTGAAGTGCAGATGGTCTCCATATCCAGCGGACTGATGGTGGCGACGTCTATGACCTCGGCATCAATGCCAAGTCGTTCCAACGCTTGGGCGGCAGCCAGGGTTTCATGCATCATCGCGCCCCAGGAAATCAGGCTGATGTCCCGTCCGGTACGCAGGGTAAAGCAGGTATCAAGTGGTAGTCCTTCGCCATTGTCCCGGATTTCCTGTCTTGCCATGCGATAGATGCGTTTGGGCTCAAGAAATACTACCGGATCCGGGTCCGCAATAGCGCTGAGCAAGAGTCCATAGGCGCGAGTAGGGGAGGACGGAATCACAACACGCAAACCGGGAATGTGCGCAAATAGTGCTTCTGTGCTTTCCGAGTGGTGCTCCGGTGCATGAATACCACCGCCATAGGGCGCACGCAGTACCATCGGGCAGCTCAACCTTCCACGGGTGCGATTTCGCATACGCGCGGCATGCGATATCATGTGCTCCACCGCAGCGTAGATAAAACCCATAAACTGCATTTCGGCCACCGGCCTGAGGCCCTGTGTTGCCATGCCGACCGAAATACCTGCGATCAGGCTTTCGGCCAGCGGGGTATCCATGACACGTTTACAGCCGTAGCGATCTTTCAGGTCGACGGTGGCGCGAAAAACGCCGCCATTGGTCGCCACATCCTCTCCGAGTACCACCACGTTTTCGTCTTCCTGCATAGCCCGGTGCAAGGCCAGATTGACGGCTTCAACCATTGTCACAACCTTGGTATCGGACAGCTTGAGGTCTGCCGTAACGGCGATTTGATGATCAATGCCCATGCGTCTGCCCTCCCGCCATCGCGGCCTTGTGCGAAATCTGTGTTCTCTGTGCGTGTAAAGCCTCCGGCAGTTCTTCGAACAGATAGTCAAATAAGGCTTCCGGGGGTTGTTTTGGTGTATTGAGGTAGGTACTGACAGCGTCTTCTATCTGGCTGGAAACGCCGGCCAGCAAAGCCTGTTCCTGTTCGGCTGACCAGAGTTTCTGCTGATGTAAGAAGGCTTGCAGGCGTTTGACGGGCTCCTTCTGCCATGCCGCTTTGACCTCGGCGTGATCGCGATAGCGTGATGCATCGTCTGCGGTGGTGTGATCGCACAAGCGGTAACTGATGGCTTCAATCAGGGTCGCCCCTTTGCCTGCCCGGGCTTTTTGAAGCGCCTCGTTGCAGGCCTGATACACCGCACAGACATCATTGCCATCAACAACACAGCCCGCTATGCCGGCAGCCTGGGCCTTCTGGGCAATGGTGGCGGCCCCGGTTTGCAAATGACGGGGCACCGAGATCGCCCACTGGTTGTTGTTGACGACGATCACTAAAGGTAATTGCCAAACGCCGGCCAGATTGAGGCTTTCGTAAAAGTCACCACGGGACGTGGCACCATCACCACAGGTGGTGACAACGGCGCGATGTTGCGCACGTGCTTTGATTGCAGTGGCAATGCCCGCAGCATGCGTAATTTGGGTGGCGATCGGCACACACACCGGAAGATCCTGCGCAGCGGCGCCCGAAAACAGATTGCCGCGTTCGTCTCCGCCCCAGAGTTGCAAAAGTTGATGCAACCTGACACCGCGCAAATACTGAGCGGCCTGATCCCGATAGTAGGGCGCCAGAACGTCGTCTTCGTGCATGGCCAAACCGATTCCCGTGCTGAAAGCCTCTTGTCCGAGGCAGGAAGGGTAGGTGCCCATTTGACCGGTGCGCTGGAGAGCGACGGCTTTTTGGTCAAACTGACGTATCAGTACCATGGTTTCGTAGGCTTTGATCAGGTCAGGGCTTGCGAGTGGGCTCGTCTTGCCCGCATTCAAGTGCCCTTCTTCGTTCAGAATCTGAAGTGGTTCATACATTGCATTTCTCCCGGCAACTTTTGGTTGCCTGTATTCATCTGGGCCGGGGATCACCCGGAGAGCCATCTGATGAAGGGTTATTTTCGACCCCGTAGACTCAGGGCTTCGTTGCCTTGTTCAGTATTTCCTCGGCCAGTCGATCGGCGACTTCACTGGTGGGAGTATCGCTCTGTGCAGAGCGATCAAAGATATCCGAAAGCGTGTCACCGATCTTGCGGGTTTTCTGTTTAATCTGTTCAGCCGGCATCTTATGCATCCCGAGTGAGACGTTAATTAGCCCTCCGGCATTGATGACATAGTCAGGGGCATACAGAATTTCCTGTTCGTGCAGAAGCTTGCCGTGGTAGTGTTCGGCAAGCTGGTTATTGGCCGAACCTGCAATGACCTTGCAGCGCAGACGGTCGATACTCCAGTCATTGATCACCGCGCCCAGACCACAGGGGCAAAATACCTCGCATTCCACTGTGCTGATCTGTTCCGGGTCGATGGGCCTGGCTGAGAATTCGTTGACACAACGAGCCACTTTATCGGGGTCAATGTCCGCGACCAAAAGATCGGCGCCGTCTGCATGCAGAAGTTTGGCCAGTTCGTAACCCACGTTCCCCAACCCTTGCAGAGCTACGCGAAGGCCCTTGACTTGATCGCTGCCGAGGCGTGCTTTTACGGCGGCCCGAAGTCCGGAATAGACACCCAGAGCGGTAATCGGTGAAGGGTCCAGACCATCGCGATGCGAGCCACCCACATGGGCTGTGCGTGTGGCTACGGCATCCATATCCGACAGCGTTGTGCCGCTATCGATGGCGGTGATGTAGCGACCGCCCAAGGCATCGACAAAATCACCGAACGCCTGATACAGCGCTCGCCGATCCACGATGCGGGCGGGTTTGAGAATGACTGACTTACCGCCTCCCTGAGGTACCCCTGCTAGCGCGGCCTTGTAACTCATGCCGCGCGCCAAACGTGCGGCATCGGTTAATGCCTGGGTCTCGTTGTCGTATTCAATGCAGCGGCAGCCGCCGAGGGCAGGTCCAAGCGAAGTACTATGGATTGCGATAATGGCTTGAAGCCGGTGGGCAGGGTCTGAACGAAAATGCAGGGCTTCCAGTTCGAACTGCTGAAGTTGCTCGAAAACGCCAGATTGACGTGCATGCTCGAGCGGCACGGATAGAGATGACATATTGCGCTCCTTACCAGAACAGGTTTGGTAAACCCGATAACAGCAAGCCGGGGTTCGGGGTGTTGAGCGCCGGCTTCAGTGGCAATGTTGCTGAACATACTATAACGCAAACACTCCGATCTGGCTAAATAATGAACAGTTTGTTTTTGTAAGTGAACAAGGCTAAACAATGCGTGAGGTTGCGTTGCCGTTATTACGGTCCAAACAATCGAAAGGATAATTAGAGGCCTTGCCAAGGCTGGTCTACACTTGAGGGATAAATCGAATAATTTTCATCACTGCTTCAAACAGGGAGTCCTATATCTGTGACCAGTAACATTCCTAATCTGAGCGACAACGGAATTGAAGTTGCCAGTCTGCTTGAACAACAATTACTTAGTAATCATATAGATGTGCCACTTTTACCGGATGTTGCGAGTCGTGTTTTGCACCTTTCAAATGACCCGGATTCGGATGCGCAGCAGCTTGCAAACCTGATCCAGAGTGATCAGGCCCTGGCAGGGCACGTGATGCGCATTGCCAACTCCGCGGCCTATACGCCGAATGCATCAATGGTGTCACTGCAGCAAGCGGTTGCTCGATTGGGCATGGATCTGATTTCTGAAATAGCCATCGCAGCCTCGCTGAACTCCAAGTTATTCAAGGCGCCGGGATTTGAAAAGCGTATGGATGCGATCTGGCAGCATGCGTTGTGTGCCGCGTTCTGGGGTAAGGAGATCGCGCGCGCTTCAAAGCAGAATGTGGAAGCATCGTTTTTGTGCGGCCTCCTGCATTCCATTGGTCGGCCAGCCGTTCTGCAATGTATTGCCGATCTCGAAGGCAAGCATGAAGCGGTTTTGAGTCCTGATGAAAACCGTAGCCTCGAGGATCACTTCCATGTGCCTTATGGCGTGGCGATTGTAGAGAAGTGGGAAATGCCGTTGATCGTATGTGAGTCGGTCAAGTATTACCTTAACTACAGCGAAGCGGAGAACAAGGCAGAGCAGGCAATGGTGGTCTATGCCGCTGGAAAAGCCGCTGAGGTGACCTTATGGCCGGAAGAATATAGTGTGGACCAGTTAAAACTGAACGAAGTGTTTGCCGACCTGAATCTTTACGAAGATGAGATTGAACAGGTACTGGCGCGCGAAGATGCCGTGAAGGCAGGTGTGGAGGCAATTCGGGCATGAGTCATTTCGATGTAGTCGTTATCGGTAGTGGACCGGCGGGCCAGAAAGCCGCGGTTCAGGCGGCGAAAGCGGGCAAATCTGTTGCTTTAATTGAGCGTGATAAATGGTTGGGTGGTGCCTGTGTGCATCGGGGCACCATTCCGAGTAAAACCTTGCGGGAAAACGCTTTGCGGGTGAAGAAAATGCGCGAAAATGCAGCCCTTTGCCAGTTTGAATTGGCCGAAGATACCGAAATGTCGACCCTGATTGACCGACTGACGCGCGTTATCAAAGCGCATGACGGTTTTATGGTGAATCAGATCGAGCGCAATCATATTACACGCATTCATGGTCGTGCCCGTTTCCTGTCACCCAAGCAACTTTTTATTACCAAAGTGAAGGGTGAGGCTGAAGTCATACAGGCTGACAGTTTTATTATCGCGTCGGGCTCAATTCCTCGCCAGCCAGATAATATTCCGATAGACCACGAAAACATTTTTGATAGTGACTCCGTGTTGAGCATGCTTTATCTGCCGCCCAGTCTGACGGTGCTCGGCGGAGGCGTCATTGCCAGTGAGTACGCGTCGATATTCCAGGCGCTCGGGGTAAAAGTGACCATGATAGATCGGTATCCCTTGCCATTGGGCTTTATGGATGCGGATCTGACAGAGAAATTTGTACGTTCGTTTACAGAAATGGGAGGTACCTGGATAGGTGAGAAACAGGTGAAATCTGTCGAATGGGACGGGCTTTCCCAAGTGGTCACCACATGTGAAGACGGTACTATCATTAAATCCTCCAAGTTGCTCTGTGCAGCAGGCCGAGTGGCGAATGTGAAGGACCTCGAAATAGAAAAAGCTGGCTTGAGTCTGAATGAAACGGGCAATATTTCAGTCAATGAATTGCTACAAACCGAAGTGCCGCATATCTATGCTGCCGGCGACGTGATTGGACCGCCTTCGCTAGCCTCAGCGTCAATGGAGCAGGGTCGTCGAGCCAGTTGCAATGCTATGGGCATGGAGGTTGGTGCGATTACCAAAATGATCCCTTCCGGCATCTATGGCATCCCCGAACTGTCTGCAGTTGGCATGACTGAGCAGCAGGCACAGAAAGAGCATAGCGAAGTGTTGGTCGGACGTGCGCACTTTGAAGAGATCTCCCGGGGCCAGATCAACGGTATTCGTGATGGTATGCTGAAGATTATCGCGGATGGTGAGGGTAAACAGATTCTGGGTGTTCAGATTGTGGGTGAGGGGGCGACCGAGCTGATTCATATCGGTCAGATGGCCATGATTGCCGGCAGCCCGGTGGATATCTTTGTCGAAAGTATCTTCAATTTCCCGACGCTGGCGGAAGCTTATCGAGTGGCGGCCCTGGCGATCATTGGCCAACGTCCAGAGAATACTGACAAATACTAGCCTTGTTACGCTTCCTTGAGCGATTTTAGTCGTCCAGAGTGAGTTGTATGAAAAAGCCCCGCAACAATGCTGCAGGGCTTTTTTCGTTTTCAGCGCCGGTTTCGTGGCGCATACCCACGGTCAGACTTAATTCAGTAACTGGAATACCTGAATGCCCGCAGCCGTGTGCACGGCAGTGGTCGGGTGTACCGTATCGAAGAAAATGTAGCCCTCGCACGCTGGCAGATTGCTGAAATCTTCAATACATGCCGAAGTGGTGTTGTCGAATCCAAGAACGTCTGCGTCTTCAATCTGGTTAGACAGGAAACTGGCCAGGTCCCACTCTACAATTTCGATGTTAGCCGCGACTTCAACACGTGCAACAGCAGCTGCGAGCTCTTCATTGAATTGAGAGGTTAATTTGGAAATATACTTGCCGTACTTGCTTGCCCGTTTGGCTTCCTGATGGTCATCGGCAGCCGCTTCTGCAGCCGCTGCTCTCATCAGGGATGAAGGGGTCTGGGCAACATCAGGTGCGTTTCCGACCAGAATATTTGTGGCACCGGCAGCGACGAGTTTCAGCAGCTGGTTTTCGATCGAAGTAACCGCCTGAGAGACATAGGCTTCTGCCTGCTTGCGCAAATCCTGACGGACCGGTCCGGAGTCTTCCGCGATTGTTTGTGCCCGGATCGACTCTGCAAAAAACAAGTCATTACCGCCAATAATCAAGACATACAGGGCATTGGGGTCAGCCATATTACCGCTCGCCTGCAGGTAGGAATTGACCTGTATAGGCAGGTTGGTATCGAACTCTGTTTCGCTACCGATTGCACGTGCGCCACCAAAAGCGAAATTGTTACCACCTAGCAGTGAAGGCACTGCGTCCAGGCCATATTGCGCTGTCAGAATATCCACGGCCACAGGGCCGTTGGAGAAGCGAAGGGGGGCTTGCGGGATGATGACATTGATATTGCCCGTGTCGGACAAACTGTCACCGAAGATGTAAATTTCGTCGAATGCCAGTGCATTGGCGGAGAGCAGGGCTGCTCCGATAAAACCGGCAAAGGTTTTCAGCTTGAGTTGTGAGAATAGATTTCGCATCGTAATTTCCTTCAGAAAGGTCTGAAATTATTATCATTGTTGAATCCTGATGACGGCCTTGCTTTCCTCTAAGAAAACAAGTGCAAAGCTTCCCGTCTTTGACTTCGCGAACCATTGGGTTAGGCCTACGGTCAACGCTTCTCAACTATCACTCAAGGCTCGCTGTCTGGAGAGTCCAAATATGTACCAAGTGCCTAAACAGGTGCGCATATAGCATTAATGTCAGATTTATTGGAAAAAGTTGAGAGAGTCCTCACATTTAGCTTTGCACGCTAATCGCGTCGAAACCGCTTGTCCGAGCGCCTTATCGGGTTACATAACAAACTCACGTTTCACACTATTTTACGCTTCGCAATCAAGTGTTATGTATTGGCCGGCGAGGTAACAGCTCTATACAGATCACCAACGGTTAAATTTACGATTCCTCGCCAGACTTAGGGTATCCACACAAGTGACAAGACAGGATTCGCAGAAATCCTGCACTACTCAAAAACGGGTACCATAATGATCAAGTCAGCAAAGAGCTCAGTATTGAGTGTTTGTGCTTCTGTATTGCTGGTGGGCTGTATCGAAGGCGAAACTTCAACTGCCACCGAGGACGTCAGCGGTCTCGCGCGCGACAACAATGCTTTTCCCGAGGCCGTTGCCTCAAGCTCAGAAACCAGTAGCGAAGGCGGATCAGCCACCATGCAGCCGGTGGGGGATTGCCGTCTCAGTGTGCTCGATGAAAAACTTTTGGCAAAACTCAATGAAGTGAGAGCGCAGGCACGCTATTGCGGCGACAGCTATCAGGAGGCCGTTGCCCCTGTTGTCTGGAATTGCACGCTGGAAGATGCTGCCCACATGCATTCTGAAGATATGGGTGATAACAACTTCTTCAGCCATACCGGATCAGATGGTTTGCGTGTGGGTGCACGCGCTGATCAGGCGGGTTACAACTGGAGCATGGTGGGTGAGAATATTGCGGTGGGCTTTTCATCGGTAAATGCTGTGATGAAAGGTTGGCTCGAAAGTCCCAGCCACTGCCGTACCATAATGAATGAGCACTATGAAGAAACCGCGACCGCCTTATATCTTCCCTCCGGTTCCGATTACTCCAGCTACTGGACCCTGTTGATGGGACGACCTGCGGGTTAAGAGAATCCTCCACGGATGTGATCGGAAGTACCGGATTTTCTGCGCCGCACAGATATCGGCTGCGGCATTGCCAGGAAAAGACTGGCTATTTCCCTGAAAATAAAAAAGAATTCCTATCTCCTTGCTCTGAGTTCTAAAGATGGATGAAACCTATATCCTGCAAGCACTGGGCATGATGTTTTTCAGTGCCTGGAAAACCTATATCGGTCCGGCCATCGCGGCCGGATTGCATTTCGCTTACTGGGAGATGCTAGTGTTCAACATGGGGGCGGCAATGATGTCTGCCGCCGCGACTATGTTTGCAACCGACTTGTGGATGGCAAAGCGGCAATCAAAATCCAAAGGTTTCAGCAGGAATCTGCGTAAAGCGCTCAGAATATGGCGGCATTACGGCAAGGGTACTGCGCTGCTTCTGTCCCCGGTACTGCTCGGCATTCCCAGCTATGCCTTGCTGGCGCGGCGCTTGAAGGAGCGTCGATCATCAATCATGCTGGAGCTGATAATTGCGACATTCTTTTGGTGCACAGCGATCTACTGGGCAAGTGTTGAAGGGCTATTGCTGATTGAGCAGCAATGGTAAAGGGGAGGGACCTCATAGCAAACCCCGCTTAATCCCGATACAGCTGCGCCTTGCCATAGGACAGTTCGAGTGCCTGTCGCTCCGCCCGTTTCAGCCCTTTCACCACCAGCCCATAGGAATGATCGATCATTCGCTCGATCTCGCCGCGTGGTATGGAGCTGTCCAGAACAATGGTATTCCAGTGCCTCTTGTTCATGTGGTAACCGGGCTGGACGGCTTCGAACAGATCACGCAGCTCCTGCGCCTGATGGGGCTCACATTTGAGATTCATATTGGCAGTATCGCCATTGTAAGCGAGCGTGGCGAACATCTTCCCTTTTACTTTTGGCACCATCACATCTGCGCCGAAAGGGTAATCTTCCTGCGCTTCCGGTTTGGATAAGAGATAGGCTTTGGCTTCGTTGTAGTCCATCGAATCTTCCTTGCGGCATGCGCCCCTGTGGTTGGTGTCTGGCGGACAAGTGTTTATTATAGTTCGATTGCATGGTCGGCTATCAACATCGTTGGCACGTGGGCAGATATGGGCAGGCTCAGAATAGCGCAGCTTGCACGATGTCATCAGAATTTATGGGGAGGTTCAGGATGAGTCAAACAGTATTAATTACCGGTGCCAGTCGGGGGATCGGTCTGGCTTTTTGCGAGGTTTACCGGGCACGCGGCGACACAGTGATCGCAGCCTGCCGCACGCCCAGTGAGGCGCTAAACAGTTTGGGTGTTGAGATCATCGCAGGCATTGACGTTAGCCAGGCTTCCGCAATGATCACCCTAAGAAACGCCCTGGGTGAGCGTCATCTGGACCTTCTGATCAACAATGCCGGCATATTGCTAGATGAAGTACTTGGCAGCATCGACTACGCGCAAATTGAAGCGCAATTCCAGACCAATGCCTTGGGGCCTTTGCGTGTCACCGAAGCTTTGCGTCACCATTTACGAGACGGTGCCAAGGTCGCAAATATTACCAGCCGCATGGGTTCGGTTGCCGACAATACCAGTGGCGGCCGTTATGGCTATCGTATGTCCAAAGCCGCGCTGAATATTGCTTCTGTTTCCCTGGCGCGGGATCTTGCGCCGCGTAATATCGCTGTGGCGATCCTGCATCCCGGCTTGGTCGGGACCGATATGATCGGCGGCCACGGCAACCTGACGCCCGAGCAGGCAGCGGAAGCGCTGGCAGATCGGATTGATGCACTGACAATGGAAACTTCAGGCACTTTCTGGCATTCCAATGGTGAGGTCTTGCCGTGGTAGCACTGCTTTCATTGGCGGGTAAACCTCATGTGGACCATACGGCAAGCGAAGTTCCGGGAATTTACACACTCAAATCTTAAAGGAAGAAAGTATGCGCTATATCGATACACCTGAATTCGGAGCACCCGAGGTCATGTGCCTGGCAGAAAGTGAAGCGCCTGAATGCAAGGCGCATGAAGTGCGTATCGCTGTGAAGGCCGCGGGCGTGAATCGTCCAGACGTGATCCAGCGGCAGGGACATTATCCGGCGCCACCTGGTGCTTCTCCGATTCTGGGGCTCGAAGTCGCAGGCATCATTGAGCAAGTGGGCAGTGGTGTCAGTCAATGGCAGGTGGGTGATAAGGTCTGCGCACTCAGCAATGGCGGTGGTTATGCCGACAGTGTCTGTGTCCCGGCCGGGCAATGCCTGCCGATCCCTGAAGGTTTGAGCATGGTTGAAGCGGCATCCCTTCCCGAAACGCATTTCACGGTCTGGTCAAACGTTTTCCAGCGCGCTGCTTTGAAAGCGGGAGAATCCTTTCTCGTGCATGGCGGTTCAAGCGGCATTGGCACCTGCGCGATTCAATTGGCCAGGGCTTTTGGTGCGCGGGTGTTTACGACGGCCGGGAGTGCAGAGAAGTGCGCGCAGTGCGAGGCTTTGGGAGCCGAACAAGCGATTCCCTACCGTGAAGCCGACTTCCTCGAAGTGCTTAAGGAAACCCTGGGAAAACAGGGCGTGGATGTGATTCTGGATATGGTCGGCGGTGACTATCTGCAAAAGAATATATTTCTGGCGGCCCGTGATGGCCGGATCGTGAATATCGCTTATCTGCAGGGCGCCAAGGCAGAGGTCAACTTTATGCCGGTCATGCTCAAGCGCCTGACGCTGACCGGCTCTACCTTGCGTCCGCAGTCTGATGCGGTCAAGGCCGGCATCGCTACCGAACTGAAAGAAAAGGTCTGGCCTCTGTATGCAGACAACACCCTGAAACCGGTAATTGCCAGCGTATTTCCGATGGAGCAAGTAGTGCAGGCGCATCAACTGATGGAAAGCAGTCAGCATATTGGCAAGATCATGCTGGATATGGAAGCCGGTTGATGACAGACGGGGAGCAGAATTCTGGCGGCCTGAACGTGCAGGAAAGCAAGCCTGGGATTCCCGAGTACTTTAACATCGGGCAGGCCTGCACACTTGCGCATCGGGCCGGGGCTTCCTTTCATGTGGATCATCCCGCCATCATTGTGCATCAGGGGAATGTGGATGCCGATGATACGAAGATTAGCGCGCTGAGCTATGCACAACTCGATGCGCTGTCCAATCGCTTTGCCCATGCCTTGTTGGCGCTAGGCTATAAACAGGGTGACCGCGTGCTTTTGTGGTTACCTAACTGTATCGAGTTTCCTGTCGCATTTTTTGCCTGCCTGAAGGCCGGACTGATTGCGGTGCCGGCATCCATCATGCTGGCAGCCGAAGAACTCGAATTTCTGGCCAATGACAGTGGCGCACGCGCGCTGGTGACTAACAGGGAGCTGTGGTCACGATTGATCCGGCAAGTACCGGCGCAGCATGGTCTGGAACAGGCTATCCTGATAGATGAACCGACGCCGACCACAGCCGCTGATGATCACCTGCTACAGTCATTTCAAACCTTGCTGGATACCGGCAGTACCACAGCGGTAGGCGTTCAGACACGCGCCGAAGATCCGGCCTATCTGGTTTACACCTCCGGAACCACAGGCTACCCCAAGGGAGTCCTGCATGCGCATCGCGCCTTGCTCGGTCGCATGCCGGCCGGAGACTATTGGTTCGACTATCAGGCCAATGGTGACCGCATCCTGCATTCCGGCAAATTCAATTGGACCTACGTGCTCGGTACCGCCCTGATGGACCCGCTGTATCGAGGTCAGACGGTGGTGGTACATGAGGGCAAAAGTGAAGCGGCGACCTGGCCGGGACTGATTGCGCGCCACCAATGCAGTATCTTTATCGGTGTGCCCACCATTTATCGCCAGATTATTCAGAAGACCGGGTTGGGCAAGACTGATGTACCTACCTTGCGCCATTGTATGTCAGCCGGAGAGCACCTTTCGGATGAAATACTGCATGCATGGCAGGCCCGTTTCGGGCAGAACATTTATGAAGCGATTGGTATGTCGGAATGTTCCTACTATTTGTCCCAACACCCGGGTAGAGCATTACGACCCGGTTCGGCCGGATTTCCGCAACCGGGACATCATGTCGCCTTGCTGGATGAGCACATGAATGAAGTGCCGGCCGGCGAAGAAGGCATGTTGTGCATCGGTCTGGATGATCCCGGGTTATTTCTGGAATACTGGCATCGACCTGAGGAAAATGAAGCCGTCAGGCATCAGGGCTACTTTCTCACTGGAGACTATGCCCGCCGGGATGACGAGGGTTATTTCTGGTTTCATGGTCGCAGGGACGACATCATTAACAGCTTCGGCTACCGGATCTCTCCGCACGAGATCGAACGGGTGTTGAAAGGCCATGCGCATGTCGCAGACTGTGTGGCATTAGGGCAGGCTGTGACGGCCGACAAGGTGCTTGTGGTCGCCTGCGTCATCACTAAACCGGGCTTAACACTGATAAAAGATGACTTATTGAACTATGCTGCGGCACATTTGGCGGCATATAAGGTGCCAAAGGCGATTCACGTGATGGACGGTTTTCCGCGCACCGCAAACGGCAAGGTTATTCGCCGTCAACTGCGGGAGCAGTTGCCCGCACTGAACTGACAACTTGCCTGGCAGGGTATCTTCGCTCGCAGGTGCCCGATAACAATCACTGATTTACGGGGTCTGTTTGGCATCGGCCTTGCTTTTCACCCGGGCAGTGTCTTGAGCAGTGTCTGACTTTTTCCGGGGTTTCTTTTCTGTTTCCTTTTCGGGTTCAATGCATTCAGGCCTGCCTTCGTTGATCTTCCCGATGACGGACATGCGCTCACGCGGGTTGACAAACATGGGGCGCGCAACCAGCAGGTTGTTGGGATAGATAATGACTTCCCGGTTTTCGCTGATCAGCTTGGTGTTGAACATATTGATTTCCGAGATATAGCCCTCGACATAATTGTCGATATCAATCACCCGGATAAAATTTCCGCGCCTGAAAGACGAATGCGCGAGCAGAATAAAAAATGCGGTGACATTACTCAGGACCGACCAGCCGGCAAACAGGGCGACACCGGTGACCGCCAGAATACTCGCCGACAGCGTCAGTAAGCCCCTGAAATCAAAGCCCCAGACAATCAGCGTACTGGAGACCGCGGCAATACCCAGCAAAATATTCAATGCCGAAAGTGCCTTGGTCGTGGCGTCCAGTTTCAGCCGCCCCTGCTTGGCCTGTTTGCGTATTCGCTTGCCGGCAAAGGAGCGAAAGGCAAAGTAGATGGTGAAGACGATCAGTGTCAGGAAAACATTGAACTGGTAGGTCAGTAACCAGTCGAGAATACTTTGTTCCATTGTGAGTGATGTTCCTCGCCGGAATGCGGTCGATAGAATTGGGTGAGCAAGACGCTGCCTGCTATAAATGCCTATTTCCGTGAAGGCAGGCTTGTCTTGCATCTTACGGTAAAAGCGCAGGCGGCACTATGCTGAATTTGCAGCCTTGGCCGGGCAAAAAGTGGGGTTGAATCCTGAGCAAGGCAGTTGCAAGGATGCTTTAAGCGCGCAGAGAACCTGTAGCTCTTGCCAGATGCTGTTATATTATAACGTTTGTTGTGTTTTCATGGCCGCACCTTTTTGGCTACTATTTTTGGCCTTTATCTTTGGCCTCTATCGAATGATCAGGTTCCCTAGTTTATGAAGTTATTGCCCCTTACCAATCGTATAAAATGTGCCTCCCGACCAGGGTTCGGACTCCCGCTGGCGATGATGGTCCTGACGTCTATTCTGTGTTTGCCGGTCACCGGCTATGCGGAGTCGAAACTGAAAGTCATTACCAGCTTTAGCATATTGGCGGATTGGGTCAGGGTGCTGGGCGGAGGACACATTGAGGTTCTGAGTCTGGTGGGACCGGATGAAGATGTTCATGTCTATCGTGCTTCGCCCGATGATCTGCAGGACCTGGCGCATGCCGATATCATGATCATTAACGGGATGGGGCTGGAAGGCTGGCTGGAGCGCCTGATTGAAGCATCGGGTTTCCAGGGTACTTTGGTGCGCGCTTCCGCAGGTATCGAGCCAATTTATCTTGGATTGATGCGCCCCCACGCGCATCACCACCATGAAAATGATGATCTGCATGGAGACGGACATGGCTTGCATACCCGGATGGATGGTCGGTACGTCGACCCTCACGCCTGGTTAAGCCCGAGGGCTGCAAAACGCTATGTTGATAACATTGCGCGCGCCCTTAAGCGTGTTGATCCATCAATTCAGGACGTGATCGAGCAGAACCGTCTGGCCTATCAGCAGGCTTTAACTGCATTGGACGCCTCAATTCGTGAGGCTGTTGATGCGTTGCCGAAGACCCGCCGCCAAGTGGTCGTGCCCCATGCCGCGTTTAAGTATTTTGAACGTGACTATGGCATTACCTTCCATAGCCTGCAGGGGATGTCGACCGAATCCGAATCGTCTGCCGCCGCATTTGCAAGCATTGTCAGAACGATACGGGCCCAGGGCATTGATGCAGTCTTCGGAGAAAATACCTCGAGTCAAAAGCTGATTGAGCGTGTGGCCAGTGAAGCGAACCTCAAACTCGGCGGGAAACTGTATTCGGGTGCCTTGTCGAAACAACAGGCAACAAGCTATCTGGAGATGATGCGGTTCAATGCAGATCAGCTACTCGCGGCCCTGAAATAAAGATCTTCGATCTACTTCAGTATTGGCGTGTTGGGCTCACTTAAGCGGCGGCAAATCTCCCACAATCGACTACGCTGTTAGGGGTAATAATGACGGTAGTGGACTGCATGCTGCATGGCGTGAAGCATTCCGGTATCGAAAGTCTTTATCAATCAGGGAAACCCGCAGCATGACATTTTTCTCTCAGTTCACTCTACGCGCCAAAGTGATGACCGGTTTTGCGCTGATGGGATGTGTCGTGTTGATGGTATGGCTTTCGGGCTATCAGGGCATAAAGCAAGTGTCCGACAATCTGGCTTTTGTTTCCGGGCCTGCACTGGACACCTCAAGACAGCTTGGCGCCATCGAGGGCGGCCTGAACGCCAAGATGCTTGCGTTGGCGCAACTGCTGAATGGCGAGGATATTGATACCGAGCTGGGCTGGCTAGAGGCCGAAAGGAAAAAGGTGCAGCAGGCGCTGGATCATTTGAAAGGTTCGGAATGGATATCCCGATTGGACGCTGAAGCCTTGCAAGCCTTCGAGCAGGACTTTACAGGCGCTGCAAAATCCACCATTGAAAGCCACCGGGCCTTTGTTTCGGCGCGTCAGCAGTTCGAACACAATGCCGAACGTTTTCGGGGCTTTTCCGAGTATTTGCAAAGTGGGTCGATCGCAGATGACCCTGCAACTAAGGTTGATTCATATCTTAGTGCCGCCTATCGCGCCTATTTGACAGGACTTTATCAGGTCAATCGGCTGCTTGATCGTGATAACAGTGATGCTGCTACCCAGACGGCTATTGAGCAAGCTCTGGCTCAGCAACAGGCAGCCCTGTTTGCGGCTGGTTCCGGCGGTGGACTGACCTTTTCCACTCACGCTGAGTGGGGGCAGGGCTCGATTGCCGAAGTGTATGAGGCTTTCTATGAAAAACATACCGATCTGACTGCCAGACTGATTGCAGCGACCAAAACCTACCATGCTTCGGTTGACGAATATTACGCCTCGGCTTCCCGCCTACGGGCGCACATACAGTTATTGCAGGAGCAAGGGTTTGGCCGGGTGCAGGAACGGGTGGTTGAGTTGGGACAGGACAGCGAGAAGGCGCACATCCGGATGCAGTGGACCCTAATGGTCGGGTTTTTCCTGGGTCTTGGTGCCTGTTGGTTTATCCTGCGCTCAATTCTTGGGCCATTGAACATGATGCGCAAGCGTGTGCAGGAAATGGCCTCGGGTGAGCTGGATTTAACAGACAGAATTCAGCTGGATAACCGGGCTGAGTATGGAGAGTTGTCCGGGAGTTTTGATCAGCTGTTGGAGAATGTACATGTTCTGGTAAAACAGTTACTGGATCGTTGCGAGCGTATGGGCGACGCCATGGCTGAAATGAATCAAAGTGCGCAATTGACGGAAAATGAGGTACTGCGACAGAAATCGCTGACCGACCAGATGGCTGTGGCCATTCTGGAGATGTTCAATACCGGGAAAGATATTGTTCAGAATACCCAGATGGCAGCGACCACCGCTTCTGATGCGGATGACAGTGCACAACAGGCACAGGCCACCGTTTCTGATGCCATTCAGACGATACGTCACCTTTCAGCCGATATTTCAGAAGCTGCGAACGTGATCGGAGGGCTGGAGGATGATGTATCCGATATCGTCAAAGCACTGGATGTGATTGTCGGGATTGCCGAACAGACCAATCTGTTGGCCTTGAACGCAGCGATCGAAGCGGCACGGGCCGGCGAACAGGGGCGCGGCTTTGCGGTAGTGGCTGACGAAGTACGCAGTCTTGCCGTGCGTACCCAAGAGAGCGCAGAACATATTCAGGGAATTATTGGTCGTTTAAAGTTCAGCTCGGAAAACGCCGTGGGCGTGATGGTGCGTAGTGATGAACAGAGTCTCCAAACTGTGACCCGAAGTGAAGAGGTGCAAGGTGCACTCGCGCAGATAACACAGGATATCCTCAGGATTAAGGATATTAACCATGCGGTCGCCAGCGCCTTCAAACAGCAATCTGAAGTTGCCGGTGAGATGAGTCACAAGGTGCAGGATATTGTCGCTATTGCCAAGAACACGAGCGAGGGCATGCAGCAAACGGCACGCCTAAGTGAGCAGGTATTGGGGGAAAACCGCGCTTTGGCAGTTCTGGTGAGCAAATATAAAGTGCAGTAGTGCTTACCTGCGCCTTTAAGGCAGTGGCACATTCGCACTATAATCAGCGGATCAACGTTTTCTCGGAACATGTCATGAAGTCTCTTCAGGAACAACTAATGGGCGCAGGCCTGGTCGACAACAAAAAGGTCAAAGCGATCAAACAGGCGCAACGCAAACAGAAAAAACAGCAGCAGAAAGCGCCCAAAGGGCAGCAGGAAATAGACGAAAACAAACTGCGTCTGGAGCGGGAGCGACTTGAGAAGGTCGAGCGTGATCGCGAACTGAACAGGCAACGTGAAGCGCAGGTGCAGGAACGTGCCATTGCCGCCCAGATCAAACAGCTGATCGAAAGTAACCGGATTGAAGCTGAACAGGATGATGTGGGTTACCAGTTTGCCGATGGCAAAAAGATCCAGAAAATCTATATCTCCAGCCGCCTGGTCGAACAACTTTCCCGCGGACAGTTGTCGATTGCCAAGCTGGAAGATCGTTATCATCTGATACCAAACGGCGTGGCAGAGAAAATCGCACAGCGCAATGCGGATGCGATCATTCCTGTCAAAGTAGAGCAGGATCAGGTTTCAGACGACGACCCGTATGCGGATTACAAGATTCCTGATGATCTGATGTGGTAGACATCAGAATCAGCAGCTGCTTGGAACAGGCATCATCAGTGTCTGAAAATCTGGCGTGCATTGATGTTTCAGCAGTATGTTTGCCTATAGCGATAGACTTATCGGGCACAAGTTGCTTGTGCAAGGATTCCCATGTTTGAGTTTGAATGGTTAAGTTTTGCTCTATTCAAAAGCGGTGATTATGCCATCACCCTCGGCCAGATTATGGCCTTTTTTCTGGTCTTGATTGTCACTCTGATCATCTCAAAAGTGATCCGCATGGCCATGCATCGACTGCGTTCCCGTGAGTTTGTCTTCAGTGCCGCCCAGATCTACGCATTGGAGCGTATTGTCCACTACCTGATTCTGGTTGTTGGTTTTGTGGTGGCTTTATCCACCGTCGGCATCGATGTCGGAAAACTGGCGATACTCGCCGGCGCGCTTGGCATTGGTATTGGCCTGGGTCTGCAGAATATCGTCAACAATTTTGTTTCCGGACTGGTGATTCTTTTTGAACGTTCGTTGAAGGTGGGTGACTTTATTGAACTGTCCAACGGCCTCGTAGGGGAGGTCAAAGAAATCAATATGCGCTCCACGCTTATTCGTACTAACGACAATGTTGATATTCTGATACCCAATGCAGAAGTGATCGGAAATCAGCTCACCAACTGGACACTGGAAGAAAACATTCGCCGTTTTCGTATCGCGTTTGGCGTGGCTTATGGTAGTGACAAGCAGGCGGTAAAAAAGGCTGCGCTTGAAGCCGCTGATAGTGTCCCATACACGCTTGATCGGGCGGGCCGGGAAACCTCGGTCTGGATGACCGGCTTTGGAGACAGTTCTCTGGATTTCACTTTGGCTGTCTGGGTTTCACCGGAGCAGGTGAAGCGTCCAACCGCCTTGACCTCAGACTACCTATGGGCGCTGGATGATGCGTTTCGTAAATATGGTATCGAGGTGCCGTTTCCCCAGCGCGATCTGCACTTGCGCAGTGCCGAGTCCGTCATTTCGGTGCACAACCAAAACCGCGAACAAACATAAGTTTTGGGCCCGTTGAAAGGACAGAGTCGCCCAACCGTGGGCAAAAACTACCGGGAAATCGCGTTTGTAAGGGACCTCACTAACCGTTCGGCGCACCTTCACCTGACGCAAAAGTGCTTTGTATCTGGCGATTGAGGGTCAGGCAGATGTTTTGCGGTATGCGATAAGCATGCCTAAACCGCTCATAAACAGCCAGACTCCCGCAGGAAGAGGCACAGGTGTCAGATCGACACCAAACGCCACTGTTTCGTTCACGCCGTTGTTTGGATTGTCGAACTGAAAGCTGATGTCATAAATATCTTGAATACCCTGATATTTCAAAGTCGCGTAGCTTGCCTCTATCCACATGCCGCCATTGAAGTTGTGGTTCCATAAACCGAAAATAAACGATGAGTCACCGACGAGCTCAAGCACATCGCCCGTTTGATTGTGTGTTGCAGTCAAACCATTGAACTCGACCTGCATTGGTACAGGGTCGATGGAGAGTAGTGTCTGGTCATTCACGAAGTTCGGGCTGTTGGGGTTATAGTGATTCAAGATCGTCGCTTCGTCGAACATGTATAAGGTATAGTCCCATAGAACACCCGAATCGGTGATGCTGATAATGTCGATGTCCTGGTTGGTGGGTTGAAAGATAATGTTGCCCGTACCGTTGGGGTTCGGTGCAACGCCAGCAGCATGTGCAGACACACTGAGCAGGCTCGCCATAAGCGCGAGAACAATTCGATTGATCATTAGTTTTCCCCTAATTAGAGACTGGTTAATTTGTAAAAATACTCAGTTATTGGGAGTGCTACAGCGCTTACATCAACACCTTGTTATGCTCAAAATCATACCGCAAAAAAAGATCTTGATTGTTAAATTTAGATGATTCTAATGTTTAAGTTTTGAGTACGATTTGTGACATGATTTGAGTTTAGAACCAGAGAAAAAGGGGACATTTTGTTTTCCGGTTTGATATATAGCTGTGCAGAAAGTCTCCTAAGCATGTCTGTTTCGGTGAGGGCGTATTCCGTCTTCCACCCGGTATTCGGCCAAGACGCCACTGCAGTTGTGGCGTCCAATCAATCTAGCCTATCTGCACGCGATTCCGGCCCTTGGATTTTGCTTCATAGAGCAGATAATCTGCGCGTTTCCATACCTGCTCCATGCTTTCGCCCGATACCACAGCCGTGGCGCCAATTGACAGTGTTGTCCCGACAGGCTTGCCATCGGGAGCCGTCACTTTCATCTCAGCAAAGTGCTTGAGTAAGCGGGTGGTAAATTTCTCCGCATTCGGTAAATCACAATCAACCAGCAGCAAAGCAAATTCCTCACCTCCGATTCGGCCTGCTATATCGTTCTTGCGTTTCGATTTCACCAGCATACTACCCATTTTTCTCAATAGCGCATCGCCGGCCGGGTGGCCATGTTGATCGTTGAATTTTTTGAAGTGATCCACGTCGAGTGCCAACCAGATCAGACTACCGCTTTCGCTCGCGGTCAACTGTTCTTCAACGCTCTCTACAAAACCACGACGGTTGAAGATGCCGGTTAACTCATCGGTAAAACTTAGCTTCTTATAGCGTGATTTTTCGGCTCCCAAAGTCTCTGTCTGTTGCTTCAAATGGCTGAAGCGGAAGCCCAAGACAACAGATAGCAAAACAACTTCAGTCAAGGTGCCCAGATAATACAGCCAGACGACCCATTCTTTGGGTTCAACATAGCCAAGCCACATCCAGCCCCAGAAACCGGCGGATACGAGATATAAACTCCAGGCAATTGCAAAGTATATAGCCATCGGGTGTGCCTGACGCAGCGCAATCACGCCTACCACAATCGCAATCGCCGGGTCGATGACACCTGTAGAAATCGTCAGTAGATAGCTCAGTGAATTGGGGATGAAACTGTAGCTAAGCATTGCAAGCGCAAGGAAAACGATGATCCCCAGTATGATCTTATCGACGCCCGGCATAATACGGCGCGTTTCAAGAAACTCCCGGATAAAGATACAGCCCGCGATTACCACAAGGGTTGTCATCGTATTCGAGAGTAATGCACTACCGCCCCATTCCGGCCCAAGTAAGCGGAAATAGCCACCGGTAACAAGCAAATAAACAAGATTGCAGCAGACATAGAAGGCGTACGTCAGGTACATGGATTCGCGGGCGCGCAATCCGATCGCCAAGTTGTAACTCTTGGCCAGGAACAGCATGCCAAGGACCATGCCGAAGAACAGATTGCTTTTCAGAAAGTACCATAGCAAACCGTCTACCAGGGTCGCCTTGATACTGAACTGAAATACCTGCTCACCGGTTAAACGTACATAAGCTGTTTTATTGGGAATGGCGGTGTTGAGAATGAATGTCAGGTAGCGAGCAGGTTGCAGAATGGCACTCTCGGCCGCTCTATTGACAGGAGAATACCATTGCCATTCACCTTGCCGAAGAAAAGCAATTTTTCCATCTATTCCGGTATTGGGCAGCAACTCAAGCCACACCCTGTCAAGCCTTGATGACTCAGGGATGTCTAATTTTAGCCAAAGCACGCTTCCCTGTGATGCGCTCCAGTATTCAGGGTCGCTTAATCGATACCCAATGGTATCGTTGTGAGGGCGCTGCCAGCGATCCAATGGCAAACGTTCAATATGCTCGAGCGTCATTGCACCGCTCAGGTCGTGGTAGAAAAACGTCTCTAAGGTAACGCTTTCGTCAGCAGTGGCAGCGGTCGCTAACACTAGCCAAAGAAGCAAGAAGAAAGACAATCGATAGCGAGTAAACCAATCGCGATGTAAGGCCGCGGCGCGCTCATTTCCTGATTGCCGTTGAACTCGAGTGTCCGATAAACGCATAATAATTCTGTAAACTTGTTCGAAGTTTACTAAGCATAGCTGACGAATAGCGACTACCGGGGTCAGAGTCATGAATTCTTACTTTTCAAGGCTTAAGCTTTGCGCTTGTATATTTAACTTTTCAGTGTAGTTTCGAAGTCGTCTCATTCGAGTGTTCTAGGCGTCGTGCAGGCGTCTCCCGTCTTCCGTTTCCCATCCAGCGTTAAGACTCCAGTAATACGCGATCAACAAAGCTTCCTATTAATTGATTCGAGACAGGCGTTTCCTGAGCGTTTTCGAGCACCTTTGCCAGATGACCGTCATCGTCAGTATATTTTTCCTTGTAGTAAGTCAGGCGCTCAACCAGTATGTTGCGGTCTACTTCCGGGTGAAACTGAAACGCCCAGAATGGTTTGCCTTCCACCCTGAAGGCATGGCAACACATGTCGGTATAGGCCAGTTCAATACAGCCTTCAGGTGGCGATGTCGCCTTTTGCTGGTGTACTGACACGGCCAGGAAGCCATCCGGAACGTCAGAGAAAACGGGATCGGAGGCGGCATGTTGGGTTAGAGAAACAGGAACCGTTCCCATTTCGTAGAGGGTTTTATCATCAATGATTTGCCTTCCCAGCGCCTGCGCGGCTAACTGGAAACCGAAACAGGAGGCAAAGACCGGGGTTTCGTCTTCAATGCACTTCAGGAGTAGGCGTTCGGCGAACGGGACAAAGGAATAGATTTCCGGTTCCAGGACATTGGCTTCGCTGGCACCACCGACAAACAGGGCGTCATAGCCATGCGCCGCGTCAGCCGGAAATTCCGGTTGCTCAAATACATTCAGCACATCGAATTGCTTTACATCGAGTTTGCTGTAGCGGGCAAAACTCTCAAGCTCTTCCTGTTTCACACGCGCCGTTTCGCGGATCTGCAACAGCAGAATTTTGAGTTGGCTTCGGTCGATATTTGGCATAAGCAGCTGGATTGTAACTCGATGGATAGAAGCTTAGCCTAACGACGTTTTCTGCACACTAAAAAATCAGAGGAATAGCCGATGCTTGTCCCCGGTCATCCGCTCACGAGTCCAGTCGTTTCTTGAGGTGATAGAGCGAAGAACCAATGGGCCGGTCTTCCAGAACACCGTATACGCGATAGCCTCGCTTTTCATAAAAGGCCAAAGCATCCACGGTTTTCAAGAAGGCGATCACGGCACCATGCTCCTTGCCATGGGCTTCTGCGCGTTGCAGAAGATTGTGTCCGAGCCCTTTCTCTCGATACTTCTGATCGACCCAGAGGGTTTCAATTTCCAGGCCGTCCCAGTATGCATTGGCCCGGACCCCGCCAACCATATCGCCGTGTTCATTGCGGATACTAATCAAAAAGCGACAGTCTTCAGAGGCGTCGGGTAGGGCATAGTTGTCGCGAATGTGGGAATGGAAGTGCTGGTCCAGTTCGGCACATTCCAGATGAGAAGGGCGTTCGCTGAGTTCATATTGCATGTGCGCAGATCCTCGTAGCATTAACGATGACATGGATGCAGAGCTTTCAGTTTTCTCCAACAGCATAGCACGTATCTGTGCATGTCAGCGCAGAATTGTGCCGCCGCGGGTTGGTTTGTGCCGTCGCGCGGTGCCCGGATAGTTTTTTCTCGGGGAGCCTTTCTATATTCTCAGATAGTCAGTCAGCAACACACCGATACCAATACGCTGGACTGAATGGTCATAGTCAATCAGGCTTTCGCCATAGCCATTGAAATACTGCACATAACCGCGAATGCGATTGAACAGGGGAAAGCTGATGCCGGCTTCGTAAGCGCCTTTCCCTGTCGAGAAATGCTGTCGGAACATGCTGGATACTTCGATATCGTTGTTTTTGTAGATGGCATAAAACTCGTAATAGCCCATGTAGTCATCGATGTTCGGGTTATCATCGCCTTTGGCGGGAGGCAGGGTGTCGGGGTCTCCGTCGTCGACTTTCTGACTCTCGGGTAAACGGTACCAGGGTTGTAGGTAAAGCACCCAATTGTCGCGGTGATAGCCTAGCCCCGCATAGATACGGTTCCAGCTGCGGCTAAAAAACTGGCTACGTCCATTGGATTCGTGCTCAAAACCGACACGACCAACAAATTCGCCATCCATAAAACGAATCCCTAGCGGGGCACGGTAGAATATTTCGGGCCGGTAATTGGTCTCTCTGAAGGGCGCGGAGAGTTTCTTGTTGTACATCTGCCAGAAGGATTTAAGCGTAAAACCGAAATAGATGTTGTCGTTTTCGACCAGCAAACGCTCCTTCAGCAGAGGTACTTTGAAACTGATCTGTAATTTGGCTTCCTGATGCTGCAATGGCTTTTCAAACTCCGGGAAAGCTTCGGGTGCCGTCCATGGGGCTTGATTCGGGCGGTCATTATAGGTACCTAGCAACATATAGTTTTGCCGGTGTGGTGTAATCACAAAAGCACTTTGCTGCACCAGTTTTTCGCGTTCGAGTCGTTCCGAGGCTGGGCCGGTCGTCTTTAGTTCCTCACATTGCTTTTTGATTTCACCGACGGTTAGTTGGTCGTCGGCGCCGATCAAAGCGCGCTCCAGACAGGTGCTTGCCTGTGTGTATGCGGCCAGTTGCAGTAACACAATACCGAGTGCTGAAAGGAGCATCTGCCGGGAATGTTTGAAAAGGGTAGTGCGATTGCAATAGCGTATGGTCGGGCTTGGCTTCGAGGTCATTAACAGTATGCGTCCGTGAAAAGTGGCTGCCGGTCATTCATCTGCCGGTAAAGCTCAGCCGGTATTGCAACAGTTTACCCAAGCCCGCGAGAGAACCCAATCCTGTTATTAGGAAAAAGATACCGTGCTGCACTCCGGTATGTCTTGCGCCCTGGCGCTTTCTGAATGAGAATCGGATTTTGTTCTTTTAAACCTGTTTATCTGCGCCTCCGGACTGAGACGCGAAACATTCCAACACCAATCTCAAAGAGGGCTTCACACTGAAACACTGGCAACCCGACAGCTGGCGCAATTACCCGATTGTTCAGCAACCCGGCTATCACGATCAGAATCAACTGGCTCAGGTCGAACAGGATCTGAGCGGCTATCCGCCTTTGGTCTTTGCGGCAGAGGCACGCACCCTGCGCAAGCAATTGAGTGATGTTGCGCTTGGCAAGGGCTTTCTCTTGCAAGGCGGGGACTGCGCCGAATCCTTTGAAGATTTCAATGCTCCCAAGATACGCGATACCTTCAAGGTCATCCTGCAAATGGCGGTGGTGATGACATTTGCGGCAAGATGCCCTGTGACGAAGGTTGCGCGCATGGCCGGCCAGTATGCCAAACCGCGTTCAGCCGATTTTGAAGAAGTCGATGGCAAACAGTTACCCAGTTATCGGGGCGATATTGTCAACCGTTTCGGCTTCACAGAGGCTGATCGCATGCCAAACCCGAATCGCTTGAAAGATGCCTATTTCAGGTCGGCCGCGACCATGAACCTGCTGCGGGCGTTTGCGCAGGGCGGGCTGGCAGACTTGCATGAGGTAAATCGCTGGAATATGAGTTTTCTGGAGAATAATCCCCAGAAAGAATTGTATGTGGGTCTGGCGCAACGGATTCAGGACGCTTTGTCATTTATGGAAGTGTTGGGCATCAATAGTGCCAACACGCCCGCGATCTATGAGACGACCTTATTTACCTCTCACGAAGCACTATTGCTGAATTACGAAGAGGCACTGACGCGTACCGATACCATCAGCGGAAACTGGTACGCCTGTTCGGCGCACATGCTCTGGATCGGTGAGCGTACCCGACAACTGGACCATGCCCATGTTGAGTTTTTCAGGGGAATACATAACCCGATCGGCGTGAAAGTGGGCCCCTCGATCAAGGAAGATGAATTAATACGTTTGATAGACGCTTTGAATCCGGACAATGATCCCGGCCGCCTGACGCTGATCACGCGTATGGGAGCCGATAATATCGGCGCCAAACTACCGGCTCTGTTGCGCAGGGTGAAACAGGAAGGGCGGCATGTGGTTTGGAGTTCCGATCCCATGCACGGCAATACCGTCAAGGCCTCTAGTGGCTACAAGACCCGGGATTTCGATGCCATTCTCAAAGAGATACGCGAGTTTTTCCAGGCCCACCGGGCGGAGGGCACCTATCCGGGCGGCATTCATCTGGAAATGACGGGTCAGCATGTCACGGAGTGCACCGGGGGGGCTTACAAGATTAGTGATGATGATCTGGCGCAGTGCTATAAAACCCAGTGTGATCCGAGACTGAATGCGGATCAGGTGCTGGAGATGGCCTTTCTGGTGGCCGAAGCGATCAAGGAATAGCGTTTGGCGAACTGGCTTAGCAATCCGTAGTAACCACGGAAACGGTGCAGTTGGGGTCTCCATTCAATGCGTCGCCCAATTCGGCCCGGCTCTCCGGGCACAGGTTGCGCCAGTCTACTTCTGACGTCCCGGCCTCGGGTTCAACAATGTAACCCGCCTGACTCGGCGGATTGGCGGGCGCGATTGATAAGCCTTTCACATGCGCTTTACTTTAAATAATAATGATGGTCGAGCGCATCGCACCTGCAATTCCTTCCAGCGTGGCGATGCGTGCCGAACGGGACAGGTCGCTGGATTTTGGAATTGCGACGGCGGCGAGTATGCCAAGTAGAGTAATAACCATGACCAGCTCTATCAGAGTAAAGCCCTGCTGTTTTTCCGGGATCCGAAGGTGCACCGCACCGGATTCACCTGATGTGAATAGTGAGAATTCAATGCTGAAGCTCAATATGCGAAAAAGGTCAGAGGTGTTTGTTCTGTTACTATTTTAACCTCAGACAAAAACAGAAGGGTGTGAAGTGCACATCACACTGTCGCATATGGCTGGCTGGTGCAATGAAATGGCTTGGCGGTTAGCACTCGTGGCTGGTCATTTGATCCATCTTTGAGTCAGCTGCGTAAGTATGCATAGACAATCCATCAGGAGATTCAGCATGCTTTCGCTCTTTAAAGCAGACCCGAAGAAAAAACTGCACAAACAATACGAACAAAAGCTTGAACAGGCCATGCACGCGCAGCGCAGAGGCGATATTAAAAGTTATTCTTTTCTGATGAATGACGCCGATAAACTCTGGCAGGAAATCTCGAAGCTTGAGGCTGAAACCTGAGGGGCGGCATGACCGTTGGCAATCCCTGGCCTCTGTTGGGTTCGCGCATTATCCCGGCCGGTTTGAATGGTTGTTCCTGGCCTTGGCTTGGCAAGGCGGGCCAGGTTCATAGCACCATATTGTGACAAATCAACGCCTTTTGAAACGAAATAGGCGATACATCCGTTGTGATCCCCGATATAATTCTCCTTCACTCCTTTTGATCTGGCGTCGACGAAATGAGCAGTTTGCTGTTTATCAGATGCCGAACTAGGCATTAATATACCCGTTTCATATTGGGCGATTGTTGTTGAAGCGGATACGTAAGGAAAGCGGACAATGTCAATTCTGAGCAAAGTGAAAAAGCTGTCTTCACTTGCGCTGCACCCGGGCATTATTGCCAGTCAATCAAAGTATCTATTTATTCTTGGTCATATGAGGAGTCGTTCCTCGGTGCTGTCTCATATTCTGGGAAGCAATGAAGGCGTTTGCGGCTATAGCGAACTGCATCTTTCCTATGAATCTCCCATGAGTCTGCTTCGAATGCGGCTGGAGCTCCATAATGATCTTGGTTGTGATCTGAAGGACAAATATCTTCTCGATAAAATTCTGCATAACAAGCTTGTCCTATCAAAGGACCTCATACAATCGGTCAAACCCAAGGTTATCTTTTTGATCAGAGAACCGGAAAGCACCTTGAAAAGCATCATCTACATGGGGCAAATGACAGGCGTAGACTGGTATCAGAATCCGAAAAGAGCGCAGGAATACTATTGTTCGCGATTATCGAATCTTGAGGCATATGCGGCCCTTCTCGAGGGAAACTATTTCTTTCTGGAAGCGGATGAGCTGGTAAAACATTCCGACCTTGTGCTCGCCCGTTTATCTGACTGGTTGTCACTGAAGGAGCCACTGGATGCCAATTATTCCACCTTCAACCACACTGCCAGCAAGGGGCGTGGCGATCCTTTGGATAACATTCGTGCCGGTACCATCAAAGAGACGGAGAGTCACGCTTCGATCGAGATTCCCGAGCAGGTATTGCAATTGGCACATGCTGCCTATACACGGTGTCAGTCCCTGCTGAAAAAGAACGCGGTGGATGGAATGGGGGCTTGGTCTGCCTCCAGCAAGATCGGCACAGGCCCGTGATAAGGTCAGTAGATATTACCTGGCGACCTTGAATATTCTTCATCACCGAAGACGTTTATGCTTTTTTAGACGGCTACAAAAGCTAATAAAAACAAATACATATATTAGTTCTTGTTGATTTGGCACGGGCTTGGCAAAGCTTATCTCCGAATGCTTATGCACAGCACAAGGAGAATCCCATCATGAACGTCAATCTCGATCTTGAAGCCTTTGATAAATTCTGGGCATTGATCAGCGATAAGGTCGACAACTGGCTCGAGCTGGCCATTCAGCATATTCCGAACGTTATCGTTGCCGTACTGGTAGTTTGCGTCTTTGCGCTCATTGCAAAGATCGCCACAAGCCTCATGCGCAAGGTATTCCGTCGCTCGATGGAATCGCAACAGATTGCGGACCTGATCGTGTCAATACTTCGGGTGTTCATCCTGGCAATCGGGGCCTTTGTAGCGCTTGAACTGCTTGGTCTGAAAGGTACCGTAACTTCGCTCCTTGCCGGTGCCGGTATCATTGGGCTGGCTTTGGGTTTTGCCTTTCAGGATATGACCGAGAACCTGATTGCCGGTATTGCCATGGGTATTCGTAAACCCTTTCAGCTGGGCGATATCATCTCGGCCGATGGTGTGTTCGGAACCGTAAAGGCGATTAACCTGCGCAACACCCTGATCGAAACGTTCTCCGGGCAGATGGAAGTGGTTCCCAACAAAGTCCTGTTCCGAAACGTGCTGACCAACTTTACCCGCTATCAGAAACGCCGTGTCGATATTCCTGTCGGTATTTCCTATGCCGATGACCCGGAGAAGGCGCGGGAAGTGATCGTAGAAGCGATCAACGCCTGTGACTTCGTCAGGGATCCGGATCAAACCGCCGTGTATGCCGAAGGGTTCGGGGACTCTTCCGTGAACTTGACGGTCTGGTTCTGGATCGACTATCCGGGCGAGACCGGCTATATGGAAGCGCGTCACCAGGGCATCGTGAAAGTGAAACAGGCGCTGGAGAAGGCGGACATTCTGATCCCGTTTCCTATTCGCACACTGGAGTTCGACGCCAAAGGCGGCACGACGCTGGAAGAAATTGTGGATGGCGGTATATCAAACATGTCGGATTATCGACCCAAAGGCAAAGATGGCCATCAAGCGAAACAAGCCGCCGGGGAACAATCCTAGCCTTTAAAAATGATCTATTGGAGAGAGCAGGGGGCCGAAAGGTCCTCTGATTTTTTGCACCTTGGTCCTCGCGCAATAAACAAGTGATCACATCAGTAAGCTGCGGAGCCTGTAGAAAAACCTCAGGGGCTTTCAACGAAGCGCACTTGGGTTAATTTAAGAACAAAAGTAGACCCAAAATCTAGCTGCTTTTCACGTAGCGATGTCATTTTTAGATCAAATATTATACGAATTCTACAGAATTAAAATCGATGGAGTTTCTCTACAGCCAGAACGCCCGGCTCACCGAGCAAATTTTTGATGGCGGCTTTTGTGCGTGTTTTTGCACAAAAGGTGACAGCGAAGATTTTAAACTAAAGAAAAATCGCTATTTTGACTCCGCTTTGTGATTACTTCATGACAGCTAACAGTGTGTTTAACGAACCTTCCAGTCCGCTAAACACGTTTTAGTTGTCACTTTTAGCACCATGTGTAAAAAGAAGGTACTTAGGAGCGAAACTCGTGAATACGACGCTACCTGAGATATGACTTAAAACCAACCCAATGAAAACACCTGATAACATAATTAATTCAAATGGCTCTATGAACATAATAAAGCAAACAAGCAATACTTCGAGCGCAGAAAAGAAGAAGAGGAAGCCAGCACAAATCCGATAAAACGTTTTAACCTTTGCTACTTCATTTCTCGTGGGATATTTCATTGCATCCATTCTCTAATGACAACTAACAGTGTGTTTAACGAACCTTCCGGTCCGCTAAACACGTTTTAGTGCCATTATTTGTATATGGTGATAATATACAGAAATGATTAATTGGAAACAAATTAAAGGCTTTAACTGGGATGCTAGTAACGAAAGAAAAAGCGCTGATAAGCACAGTGTTAGCCAATTAGAAGCCGAACAGTTGTTTTTTAACGAGCCTTTACTGCTTCTGCCAGACAAGAAGCATAGTGATAAAGAACCTAGATACCATGCCCTTGGTATTACAGATCAAGGGCGACAGCTGCATATTACGTTTACGCTGCGTGAAGATAATACCTTGATAAGAGTGATCTCCTCACGCCCAATGCACAAGAAAGAGAGGAAATTTTATGAACAAGCATAAACAGCCTCCAAAGTTTAAAACAGAGGCCGAAGAGAGAACATTTTGGGAGCAAAATGACTCAACGGAATATTTGGATTGGAGCAAAGCTGAGAAAGTGACTATGCCCAATTTAAAGCCATCTACAAAGACCATTTCTTTGCGCCTGCCTGAGTCTTTACTTGAAAGTATTAAGATTGAAGCTAATCGAAGAGATATGCCTTATCAATCATTGATTAAAGTTTGGCTTGCAGATGACGTGAAACAGAGCCGCCATGCTTCTTAAAGCACTAACAGTGTGTTTAACGAACCTTCCGGTCCGCTAAACACGTTATCTACGTTTTGATTAATTTACGATTACCCAATCATATCAGTTATTTACGGCAACTGATGAGATATATGTCATTGAAAAAAGCGGACCGATTGTTCGCCTTTTCTCTTAGGGGATTGTACGCATTTAGATTTTTCTATTTTAAATCAATGGGCTACGTAAGCTAGCTATCGGGAGCAGAGAGGAAAAAGCGGACCCTTTCATAAATCTGTAATAAAGGCACCCAAAAACGTCCGCTTTGCCCTTCGGATGGAGTTTGATTTTAATCGGCTGGAATGTCTGCTCTTCACCAACAGCAAATGCGGTGTCACCCTCCAATTTAGGTCCGCAGTGAGGGAGAAGCAGACTGAAAATTCGGTACGTCATCCCCTCAGCTGCCAAATGTCTTGAGACTAAAACAAAACTCAAAGCTTCAGTCCGCTTTGTCTATGAAACCAACGCGAATACAACCAGCGGCGATAGAATTTCGACCAGACTTCGTTTCAGTTCGAGCCACATGGATTGCCGCCTTCGCGGCAATGACGAGAAGTGGGGAGACAATGACGGGATGTTGGGGCATTGATGAGGTGTTGGGGCAATGACGAGGTGCTGTGAAGCTTAGTTAAGCTTCAGCACGGCCGGATGCTCCTATACAGAAGCAATATGTGGATGATGTGGCTATCCAGCCTAAGGGACAATAAGTTTTGATCAATCACCTTCAGTGAGTGCGTGTTTAAGTGCTTAATCTGTTGAGGCTTTGTCGTCGGGCGCAAACCAGAATTCGATTTCGTCTGTTTCCTGCTCAAACTCCGCGGCATGCTCAACGCCCGCAGGTACATGATACCAATCGCCGACACCGAATCTTTCAGTTTTGCCCTCCATGTGAAGAATCAGTTCACCCCGAATAATAATGCCATGATTCTCCGTGGGGTGGCTATGCGCTGGAATGCTGGTCCCGGCCGGGTAAGATGCAAACAGCACATCCGCGCCTTCTGCCGCCAGTCGATATGCGTCGAAACGGCCGTCAAAGAGCGGCAGGGTGCGCATCTTATCGGGGTATTTTCCTGGCATGTGTTCCTCCTTTGATTTTTTTGATGTCGTTGTTTTTTGTGCAACTGTTTCTGGTCGACACTGGCGTCAGGTCGCCTTTGGTTATGCAACATACAAACGTTAAAGCCAAAAGTCGATTGATTCAGCGGTCCGGTTTCTTTGAAACCACTGTCGTCAATTTTGCGTTCGCGTATCGGCGCGCGATTTGTGCGTCGAAAAACTGTACGTTTTCTATTCAATTCGCCTCGACTTTGCACCACGCAAACGGTATAGTCCGCCCCCTTTTGGGTGGAGCCTTTCACAAGGCGGGTTCCACGTAGTCGCGATTATTCTCAAGGTTCCTTCATTTGATCTCCACCGCAAATATTACGATGCAGTTTGGCGCCAAGCCATTGTTTGAAAACATCTCCGCCAAATTTGGCAACGGTAACCGCTACGGTCTTATCGGAGCGAATGGTTGTGGCAAGTCCACGTTTATGAAAATCCTGAGCGGTGCGCTGGCGCCAACGGCTGGCAATGTGTCTATTGATCCGGGTTGCACTCTGGGGACGCTGAGCCAGGACCAGTTTGCCTTTGAGGAATACAGTGTCGTTGATGCGGTCATCATGGGCGATGTCGAACTCTGGAAAGTGAAAAAAGCGCGCGATGAAATTTATGCCAAGGCAGAAATGAGCGAAGAAGACGGCATGGCTGTGGCCGATCTGGAAGTGAAGTTTGCCGAAATGGACGGCTACAGTGCGGAAAGTCGCGCGGGTGAAATCCTGCTTCAGGCGGGGATCGAAGAGAGCCTGCACTTCGGCTTGATGAGTCAGGTGCCTCCCGGCGTTAAACTGCGTGTGTTGCTGGCGCAAGCCCTGTTTGCAGATCCGGATATTCTGTTGCTTGATGAGCCGACCAACAACCTCGATATTCATACCATCAGTTGGCTGGCGGATATGCTCAATGCACGCTCCAGCACCATGGTGATCATCTCGCACGACCGTCATTTCCTGAATGCTGTTTGTACCCATATGGCAGACATTGATTATGGCGAGTTGCGGGTTTATCCCGGCAACTACGATGCCTTCGTTGAGGCCTCGACGCTGATTCGTGAACAGCTGCTGAATGAGAATGCCAAGAAAAGCGCCGAAATCGAAGACCTCCAGGCATTTGTTAATCGCTTTTCAGCCAACGCCTCCAAAGCCAAACAGGCAACGTCGCGCGCCAAACGCCTGGAAAAAATCACGCTGGATGAAGTGAAAGCCTCGAGTCGTGTGTCACCTTATATCCGTTTTGAACAGCATCAGAAGCTGCATCGGCAAGCGCTGGTGCTGGAGCAGTTGGGCCATGGTTTTGATGAAGGCGCCTTGTTCGAAGGTGGCGATCTGATTCTGGAGGCGGGTGCACGTTTGGCGGTGATCGGTGAGAACGGCGCAGGTAAAACCACGTTTTTGCGTTGTCTGGTTGGCGCATTGGAAGCGCAGCAGGGAGTCGTCAAGTGGTCCGAAAATGCGGCCATTGGCTATTGTCCTCAAGACAGTAGCGCCGAGTTTGATTGTGATCTGAATCTGTTCGAGTGGATGTCGCAATGGCGCACCCCGGAACATGATGATCTCAAGGTGAGGGCAATTCTGGGGAGGCTTCTATTCAGTGCCGACGACATCAACAAGCAAGTACGTGTTTGTTCGGGTGGAGAGAAAAACCGCCTGCTGTTTGGTAAGTTGATGATGCAGGAAATCAATGTGCTGGTGATGGACGAACCGACCAACCACCTGGACATGGAAGCGATCGAAGCCCTCAACAATGCACTGGCTTTATACGAAGGCACGCTGATCTTTGTCAGTCACGACCGTGAGTTTGTATCTTCCCTGGCGACACGTGTGATTGAAATCAAGGATCAGCAACTGATCGACTTTCAGGGCACTTATGACGAATATCTGGCCAGTCAGGAAGCCAAGCGCGCAGTAGCCTGATTCGCAAGGCAGTTGAAACCGGCCCGGCATTGTGCCGGGCAAAGGGCTTGCTACTTCATGCCCAATATTGGCCCCAGAATCTTTTCCTCGACACTTTGTCCAAACATCAAGAACAGTCTTATCAGCAACACCACAGCGCCGATCTGGTGCAGGTAGAATTGCAGACGCGCCAGCGCACCCGGGACGTCTGTTAGCCATAACTTTTGGCACACGCCGCAGACAAACGAGATGGCAAAGCCAAGCAGCAGGATGTGTGCATGCGTCACCATCTGGACATGGTTCTTGCTTGATGCCATGTAGATGCCGGGAGTCAAGTCCAGTATTGCTAAGCTAGTCTTGCCGGGACATCGTTTCGATCCATTCTTCCTTCTTCCTTTTTTAGACGTTTAGTCGTGGTGTAGCTGGCTGTGCTCGCAATTCTTCTGTTAGGTCGAAGCTCTGAGCGAGGGCTCCAACTGTGAGACAGGTGTATCCCAACCATGCTTGAGCAGATGCGCGTGCGCTTCCCGGTCCTTGAGTGTGTGGCTTGAACCGCGTCCTTGCTGGGCAGAGCGCGCACAATCGCCTGATTTAATTTGCTGCCAATGCTGTTTGAACAGGGATTGCAGTGTGTGATGCAATTTCGTATAGCTACTGGCCAGTGTTTCAGTATGCGTATCAAATACCATCGCTTGCTGGACGATAATGTCCCCGGTATCCAGCCCCTCGTCCAGATAGTGAATGGTCACGCCTTTCGGTGTATTGTCGAAAAAACTCCAGAAATTAGGGTCGGCCCCCCGGTTCCAGGGCAGGTAAGAAATGTGCAGGTTGATGGCCCTGTTAGGGAACATTTCGAGAATGTCTTTGGAAAGGATATGCCGATAGCCATAACTGATCAGAAAATCGAAACCTTGTGCGGCGATGTTTTCCGGAATCAGTTTGTCTTCTGTCTGAGCGACCTCTTCGCCTTGCTCACGCAGCCATGACAGCAAGGGCGAGTCTTCTGGACCAAGAAACAGAATGGGGGCTGATGCTGTCGTATCGTTGTCCATTGGCGTGCGGGCATCCCCTGTATCGCGCTGCTTGCAGATTTGTCAACGGCACGAAGAACCATTGCAGGGTATTCACTGACGGTGAGACAGGGGTGTCAGAGGGCTCTGCGTGCGTCATGATGGCAAGAAGATACCATACTGTTTGGGAAAATGAATACCGCATGCGAATGCTTCCGGTTTTGCAATCCTAAAAACGACTTTCCGAAAGCGATAGTGCTTCGAGTGGTCGGCATTGGCACGCCAGGGTGAAGCCAGCGGCAGATTCCGGTGCCGTCAGTCCGGGCGTCTCTCCGGCGAGGGGCACAATGTCGCCTTTGTCCAGCTTTAGCTTGCAAGTGCCACAGGTGCCGGTGCCGCAGGCATGGGGCAGCGCCACGCCCTCTGCTTTGGCGACTTCCAGAACGGTTTGATTGGAAGCCACTTTCAGGTGATGAGACTGCCCATCGGCCAGAGTGACATGCACGCTATGTTGTGGTCCCTTGGGGGCCGTTATTCCTGCAATAAACTCCTCACTGTGCAGGCGTAAGGGGTCGACCATCTGCTTCGACAGGGTCTCGACTACGGTTTGTTTCAGTCCTTCCGGACCGCAAACGTAGCACTCGGCTTTTTGGAGGTTTCCAGCCTTGGCATCCTCAAACCGGAGTGAAAGCAACTGCGTCAATGTGTCAGCATTCAGCGTGTGTCCGGTGGCCGCATTTTCAGCAGAGAACAGGGTGTACAGTTTGAAGCGGTTATGGTGTTGTCTGGCCAGTGCTTCCAGGTGCTTCAGGAACATGCAGTGCGCACGGTCGCGTGAAACGTAGACGAGCGTCACCGGTGTATCCGAGACATCTTCCAGCGCGCTCTCTAAAATGGCCAGAATCGGTGTAATGCCGCTACCACCTGCGACCAGCAACAAATGATCGAATCTCTGTTGATGCTTCGGTGGGTAGACAAAATCGCCTCCCGGTCCCTGCACGACAAGTTCGTCGCCCACATGCAATTGTTTATGAATAAAGCCGGAAACGCTGCCGCCGGGCAGATGTTTTACTCCGACTTTAAGTTGTCCACGTGCCGGGCTGCTACAAAGTGAATAGCAGCGACTCTGTTGCTGACCATTCAGCCACTTGCTCAGCGTGATATATTGGCCTGCCTGATAATCAAGGCGTTGGCCCTCGGGCAGTTCAAAGCTGATTGCAAGCGCATCCGGGGTGAGTTGCTCAATCTCTTTGACACGCAGCACATGGTGCAGGGTGCGCCCCTCATCCTGAAGATTCCGGGCATCAGGCGACTGCAGCCAAGCGGGTCGGCGTTTGCCGCTCAGGTCTTCAATGGGCGCGCGCCGGGCTTCCAGTTCCGGCAGAATGCGTTGGTACACATCAACATAGCGGTACCAGGGGACGCGCGGATACAGATGATGAATCAGGTGATAGTTCTGGCCTAACAATACAATGTTGCCAATACGCCCGGGGAATATACGTGTGTTGTGATAGCGCCCGAGTGACTTGTGCGGATGATGCGGAATATAGTCAAAAAACATCGCCAGAAAAAACACCGCGATGATTGCCGGAGCGACCGCAAAATACATGACTTCGCGCGCATAGCCGGAACTTGCCAGCATGGCCAGGCTACCAACGACCAGAACCAGATAGAGCAGCGAGCTGGAGTAAGTGGCCCGAATCACTTTGAGATGGCGCAGCGTCGTGACCGACATAATATGGTACTGCAGCGGGATAAACAGACTGTTGAGCACCACGAGATACCATTTGTCTCCAAACGAATAATGGTCCGGGTCCCGTTCCGGATCATTAGTGAAGGCGTGGTGACGATCATGGATTTTCTGAAACAGCCGATAGGGCGCAATTAACAGCGGTATCGACGCCAGCCAGCCAATCATTGCTTCCAGCTTCTTAAGGCGTGATCCGACCTGTATCAGGCTGCCATGACCGGCGTCATGCATGACGGTGAAACTGGCATAAGCCAGATAGGCGCACACCAGTGTCGCCAGGGGGTAGGGCAGATAGCCTTGCATTGCCGCCGGTATCACCAGCGCATAGCCCAATAGTATGCCCGCCAGAAGCAACAGTGTTCCCCAAGCCAATTCGGGAACGAATGCCTGCCACATGCCAGCATCGTGAAGCTTGGGCGCCGTCTCGTCTGAAGTGGGCTCGTAGAGCACCTCTGTTGCTTTCGTCGACCCCATGGTGGGCGCTGCGCTGTGTTGCCGGACTGTCTGACAGGAAGACTTCATAAACGGTTCTCTTCGTGATGATGGGCTTCACTTTAAACCAGTCCGGTGTATTGTGTGATTTCATATTTTGACTTATTTATTGTCATAAACTGACATTTGTTGCATGCTTCGTACGACCTCATTTGGGTGCTGACCGGATTTCCAGGCATCTGATGATTTGGCTTGGGCTGGCAAATATCGCTCAACTTTTACACTTAGCAGGTAAGTCATGCCGGGAATCGTCAAGGCCTATGTCGCCATTGCCATTAACCTCCAGTTTGCGCCTGTAGAGCGTTTGCTGGAGGATAATCCGGGGCTGCTCGAACAGTTGGAAAAGCATGATCGCATTGCTCTGGAAGATGCGGTTCAGCTGGTTCACAAGCTCTACCTGCACAGTCAAGAAGTGAATATGGCGGCGATTATGGGGCGTCATCTTGGGGTTGCCAGTCATGGGCCTGTCGGCTATGCAACGCTCAGTGCGCCCACCGTTGGCAAGGCCCTCACCACTTTTGTGGAATGGTTTCGTATCCGCTGCGATACCTATGCGGCGAGAATATCGGAACGGGAAGATGCCTACGAAATCACGATCAGTGATACCAGCGGTGATCGTGCATTTGAAACGTTCTTTGCGGAAGCCTTTTTGCGGGCTTTTGAAGTGCTGATCGCGACACTGATGGCTGAAGCGCCCAAGCACCAAACGACGCTGTATTTTGCAAGTGAAGCCATTAACCGGCGGGCACAGATGTGCGCCGAATATGATTCCCGGCTCGTCTTCGCCGCGAATGAGAACAAAATGTCTGTACCCAAGGACATCTGGTTTTTTCGGTCACCCTTGTATGATCGGGATGCCTATGAATTTAATCTTGGAAAATGCCGGCAACTGCTGGCGGCGCAGGCAGAACAGGGACGTATAGACATGCAGGTGCGCCTCCGGCTGCAGAATCATTTTGAACGCGTCATGCTCGATCAGAGCATGTCCGCACCGCCTTCGCAGAAAGCGCTATGTGAGGCCATGAATATCACCGAACGAACGATGATCCGCAGGTTGAAGCGCTGTCACCAATCTTATCGGAACATTCTGGAGGAAGAGCGCCAGCGCCACGCCGAACGCATGCTGCGCGATGCACGGTATTCCATCGCCCAGATTGCCGACGCGCTAGGCTATCGCGAAGCGGCCAACTTCTGTCGGGCTTTCAAAAAATGGACCGGGCAAAGACCTTCTGACTATCGGCGCGCACCGGATGTGGATGCCGGTATCTGAGTTTCATGCCCCATGATTCAGAGGCGTTTGAAAGCCTATTTGCGTTTATTCGCTGAAGCTATGTGTTACATAGCGCCAGAATCGCAACTGGTCAGACCAGTAATCTGTCGGTAGTCCGGCTTTCTGCTTCAGTGACGCAATAAAATCCTGCTTGTTCGGCAGCTGCTCCCAGACCGAGGGCAGGTAAGTGGCCTTATGCTGTAATCGGCCCCGGGCGTCATGTTCTTCGAGAATAATGCCGTCGCGCCCTGTTTCGATCTGCCTGAGTAAATCGGTCTCGCTGTTCGATTCAATCGGACTTGGCGCCGACAGCACCGAAATACTGATCTGCAGTTTCGGAATTTCCGCTTCACTTACGCCGGGAAAACGCGGGTCCTGATAGGCCGCCGCGTAGGCGTGCTCGGCGACATCCCTGAATAAAGGCTGGTATGGCTCCAGTGCACCGATGCAACCACGCAGCTGGCCATTGCTATGCAAGGTCACAAAGCAACAGCCTTGTTTTTGCAGGGAGGGCGGGTAGTCTTCCTGCTGCAACGTTGGCACGGCAGGGTGCCTTTGGCCATAGTTTATCGACTGTCGTGCCAGTGCCAGCAGTGCGGTTTGCTCTTGTGGAGACAGTTCAGTGCAGGGCATAGGAGGCATAGCCGACGACTCGGTCTTTGGGGCCTGAAGTATCGCCGGAATTTCGCATATCGAGTGGCTGAATGCTCAGACCATGCCGGCGCGCGCTTAACAAAAGCCCATTGATGGGCTTGCAGCCACAGGCCTGCGCACCAACCAGTTCCGGCACATAATTTTCTATCAGTTGTCCGGTGCGGCGGTCGATTTCCTGTGCCTGCCCATAATCGTGAAAGTGGCTCAAATCAGAACTGACAACGATCAGGGTTTCCTCCTTTCCCCAGAGCCGTTCAATCACTTCGGAGACCTCTTCCGCAGTGCAATCTCCCACGACGATGGGGAGTAGTTTAAAGTCGGAGAGAATGTGTTGCAGAAAGGGCAGGTGCACCTCCAGGCTGTGTTCAGCCGCATGGGCATCGTCACGTCGCGCAATTTGCGGTAGTGCACTCAAAGCTTCAATGGCATCCAGATCCAAAGGCACGTCGCCCAGTGGCGTACCAAACGCCGTGCTGGATGGCACCGCCATTCCGGAAAAACCGACACGATGCGAAGGCCCCAAGAGCACCACTCGAGAAATGTCACCGGCGATCGGTATCAGATTCTTGTAAGCATAGGCTGCGGTCAGTCCCGAGTACATATAGCCGGCATGGGGGGCAATCAGCGCTTTGGGGCGACAGTCTGCGGCCTCGGCTTGCGCAAGATAGTGGGCGATCTGAGTCGTGAGCTCGTTTGCGTCGTCCGGATAAAACAACCCGGAAACGGCAGGTGAGCGGGTGGATGTTGTCATGGCACCGGCTCCTGTATATGAGTGAATCCCGGATAGACTCATCTTAATGCAATTCAGCCAGATGGCAATGGATGGGCCGGAAGCTACTTGATACGCTTGGTATTTCTATCTTGCTTGCAGGCGAGCGGATGCTATGTGCTTTTCTTCGCGTTTCAGTTTACGGCATGCCAGTTGTGCAGGGCTGAAAAAATAGGTTAAATAGTAAGCATGGCACATAAAAGTGTAGTAATCAGATACCATACTACGCATCCATGGATTGCACTTTAAAAGGAATTTTTCGATGAATATCTCCCTTTACAAAACCCTTGGTTTGATGCTCTGTCTCCTTGTTCTGTCTGCTTGCGGAGGCGGCGGAGGTGGTGGCGGAAACGTCGGGACTTCGGAAGAGAGCCGTGCGAGTGGCGTATTTATTGACAGTGTTGTGGTCGGACTCACGTACACGACCCCAACGCTATCTGGGATTACGGATGCCAATGGCGTCTTTCGATATATAGAAGGCGAAACAGTGACCTTTTCGATTGGCGGAATTATCATTGGTAGTGTCATGGGCGGGAGTATAGTTACGCCCTTGGATTTGGTTCCCCATGCCGCGAGTGTTTCCGACGATCAGGTCCTCAACATCGCACGCCTGCTGCAAACCCTTGATGATAATGGCGACCCCGATGACGGCATCACTATTACACCGGCCGTAAGTGCGGCTGCTCTGGATTTTACAGTTGATTTTTCGCTTTCTGTAGAGGCCTTTGCCAATGCAAGTGAGCACGCCGTGATGCTTGCAGAATTGACCGCTCTTACGAGTGCGGGTCCACGAAATCTTGTATCGGCATCCGATGCACGCCTGCATTTGCAAGACTCACTTTTTGATTTAAGCAATGACCGTCCCCCTGTTGGAACTCTCGCCCTATCAGGGCCTGACGTAGAATTTGTTGGTTCGAGATTATCAGCACAGGATATCGTGTACGGGGATGAAGCGTTTACCGGTGTTACCGAGTCTGTGGTAATGACCGGTCGAGGATTGGACGTGAGTGATCTGGAAAGCCCATCGTCTGCGTTCAGCGATGGCTTTTTACTGGTAGCACTCGATGCGGCAATTGACGTCGGCAGTGCCTTGATTATTCAGGTAGATAGTGTCGGCTACGAGTACGCTTGCACGATCGACTGCAACATAGTGATCGATTACGACAATCGGCAAATTTCATTTGAGAACGCCCTTTTTGTCAACGAACTTACTTCTACCGAGTTGCGTATCTCAGGTTCAATTGAGTGGACCCCGGAAGATGAGGTCTCGGACAATGGCGGCGGTTCTGTAGGGGGTGGTGCGGATGGCATTTGTGATCCCAATATCGCCACCGCTGTGAGTCAGCAGGCCAACAACGCCTATGGATTTACTGTCAATAACGAGAAATGTTTCGGGGTACTAAACCCCGATACGGAGCGACTCGAGTTACCGGTTAATGTGATTGGAGCAGTGGACGGACTAAGCTTTGATAGCCATGCAAAACTTTCGCGCTCAACCTGGACCCTGTCTCACCAGGGGCTCAACTATACCTTTATCAATTGGTACTTTAGCCTGGATCTGACCAATCACTCATCAGACCTGCTGTGTGATGGCGTGGACGATGCCTATGTCATGGATGCTACCGGGCAGGAGGTTGTCAAAATAAACATGTCTACCCGAGGCAATATCTTCCGTTTACCCGGGTTGAATTTTGGCTACACCAAAGACTGCATTAAACCCGGTCAAACACTCAGTCTTTATGGCACCGCCTCACAACAGATAAGCGGCAGCGGGGCGCCAATTGCTCTTGCAAACCTTGGCGTCGCAAATATGACCTCCGACTTTGAAGTGCCTTCGAATCCATTTGGGGGCACCGCAGTTGAGTGGGGAGCGCTGCAAGCGAATTCTTTTGAATGGAAATATTTTGGTGGCAATATTGGTATCGAAGCCTCCTTCACCAACACCTTGGGCATGGCGATCAAATTGGAGGATGATACCTTCAGAGTAAACTACTTTGATGCTCAGGGTTATCTTGTCAGTAGAGAATTTATTAACCGCTATGACGCACTGGGGCTCGACGATGACAGTGACCTGCAAGAACAGGATTTCATTATTCAGGCGGGAGAGACCTTCTTGCTGGCAGATGATGTTGCTGATATTGGCTATGCAGAACTGAACCCTGGCAAGGCTGTGAAAGCCGTTGTTTATCTGGAATGGAGTCCGGTCGTACCCTAAGGTGTTTTGATAATATTTTGGGGCGGAGTCAAAACTTTATGGTTTTGGGTCCTGTAGTTAAGTGATGCCCGGATAACGCTGGTTCATTTGCCCTGATGCAAACGAACCAGAGAGGTGGAGCGCATCTGTAGAGAACATTCGACTGGCAGCATACCAACACCCAAGGACCCCTTAACTATGGCCGAAACCCGAAAAATCGATTCGATCATCGAACTTCAAGGTGACCTCGCAAACAAGCACAAAGCCTATCGGCCTGACGAAGCGCAAAGCCTGAAGGCGCAAATCGCAGATGACTTTGAGACCTTGCAGAAAAACGGCTATGTGATTATTGAAGGCTTGCTTTCAGAAACCGAACTGAAAGCGATTCGTGAAGAATCCTTGCCGCTGTTGGGAAAATCAGGGCGGAACAACTTTGAGGGTGTTAAAACACAGCGTGTATACAATGTGTTGGAGCAAACGCGTGTTATTGATTCTTTGGCTGTTCACCCGCGCATTACGGGGTTGTTGAATCGCCTGTTTCAGCCCAACTACCTGCTTAGTCAGGCGCAAATCATCAATATTCTGCCTGGTGAAGAGGCTCAGCCGCTGCACTATGATGACGGGTTTTATCCCGTCCCGCGCCCCCGCAAGCCTTTTGGTGCCGCGACCGTTTGGGCGATCGATGAATTCACTGAGGACAACGGCGCGACTGTGCTGATTCCTGAGAGCCACCTGTTAGGTCAGGAAATCATCACTGACCGTGGCCTCACGGTGCCTGCCGTGATGCCTGCGGGCTCTGTTGTGTTTTTCCTTGGCACGACCTGGCATGGCGGCGGAAGTAACCAAAGCGATGCGCCGCGACTCGCCGCGACCTGCCAATACTGTGAGCCATGGTTGAGACCGCAGGAAAACTTTTTTCTGGAGCTGAGCGAGGATACCCTGGCGGCCCTTCCGGAGCCGTTGCTGAGTATGGTGGGCTACTCGATCCACCCGCCTTTTATGGGGATGGTGAATGGCATGCATCCAAAACGCACATTGAAAAAATAACGTTAATGACGGCTCAAAAACCGCTGCTTTTTCCGCTGAACAAAGAGCATTTAAATTCATGCCCGAGCCTGATCCAGCCAAAATACTGACCTTCGCAAAGCCGGAAGAACTCGGCCGGTGGCTCAAGCAGCATCATGCCAGCGAATCCGAGTTGTGGGTGAAAATTTTCAAGAAGAATACAGGTATTGCGAGCGTTACCTGGGATGAAGTCGTCATTGAGGCGCTATGCTGGGGTTGGATCGACGGCATCAAGAAGTCCATCGATGATCTGGCTTATCTTCAACGCATCACGCCCAGAAAAGTACGCAGTCATTGGTCCAAAAGAAACAGGGATCATGTCGAACGTTTGATAGGCGAGGGCAGAATGATGGCGCCGGGGCTGGTGCATGTGCGTGCCGCCAAGGAGGACGGTCGATGGGAAAATGCCTATGTGGCGAGTGACATGAAAGTACCAGCGGATTTTCTGTCTGCACTGGAAGGCAAGCCAAAGGCAAAGCAATTTTTCGAATCGCTCACTAAATCGAGCCGCTACGTGATTGCGCACGGTCTAATCAGTGCGAAAAAACCAGAGACCCGGCGGAGACGGTTCGAGAAGTTTCTCAGTTTGCTTGCCAGCGAACAAAAGCCCGGCTAGGCGGACAACAATGCCTTTCACCGTGGCCGACATCTGGGTCACTGCCGTTGCCACCATGTCGGTTTCTTCCTGCAATTGTCTGGCGCTCTGGCTATTCTGATCGCTGATCGACGCGCTTTGCCTGGAGGATTCTGCCAGCCGCGAACTATCGTCAGCAACGGTACGAATGATGCCCTGGAATTTGTCGAGCATGGCGTTAAAAGCCTGGGCGATCGCACCAATTTCATTCGCCTTGTGGTAATTCACCCGGCGGGTGAGATCGGATTTTTGTTCAATTTCCCCGATAACACGATGCAGGCGCTGGATAGGCAGGGTAATGGAACGGGAAAACAGTATGCCGACCAGAATGCTGCTGAATACAGCAATACTGACAATCACCATGGCAGAAGCTTCGATTTGTGCACCGCGCGCCGCCGCATCAGCACTGGCCTTTTGCACCTTCGCGGCGGCCTGTACCACTTGGGCCCCTTCCTTCTTGACGGATTCAACAGCCTCCGAGACGGCATTGGCGGCTTCAGAAAGAATGGTGTCGAACATGGCGTTCATGGCCATGCCGTCACTCTGCGCCTGTCCGACTTTTGAAATTATACGATTCCGGGACTCGCCGGAGCGGGCATAATCAAGGGCAGTATTAATCTTGTCGTTGAAATCATCGAGGTAATTCGCGACAACATCGGCAGCTTCGCCAAGCTCTTCGTCAAGTTCGTAGATCTCTGCCAGCTTCTTGCGCAGTGCTTGCTCCGCTTCATCGGCATTGTTGACCGCCATATCGTCCTCGGTCACCACCGAGTTATAGCGCCAGAACTGATACTGAAAATAGAGGTTAAAGGCTTCCTGTGCCGACTTCTGAAGTGCGAGCAAACGGTCCTGTTCATCCAGCAGCTGGCTTTGTGTCCGGATCGCGTCATCCTGCTGTTGCGTGAGCATGGACTGGCTGTTAATCAACCTGACCATGTGCGCGACACCTTGTGTCTGAACCAGCATCGCAACCAGAAGAATGCCTGCCAGCACAAGGCTCATCAGCAATACGCGCTGAAAGATCGTGAGGGAGAATCCGTTTAGCTTTATCATGTTGTGTCACCGGCGTGTTTTTATTGTGAGATTAACCTTCTAATTAAAGTTGACCACAGCATGCTTGCCCGCTTCGAGTTGCATTTGTCTGAAGCGGCCAGAGCGGGACGGATCGTCTATAGTTCCAGCAGGAAAATAGAATTTGGGGAGTACCGGTAATATGCTAGCTCTGTTGCGCGCAGCGGAAGTGTTTACACCCGAGAATATTGGTAAGTCAGAACTCCTTATCGGGGGAGGCGAAATCATTGCGCTTGAACGACAGATCGATCTCGTCGGTGAGAAGCTCGTTGACGAAATTGATCTGAGCGGCAAATGGCTGGTGCCGGGCTTTGTGGATTCGCTGGTGCATATCACCGGAGGTGGTGGGGAAGGCGGCTTTGGCAGCCGCACTCCGGAACTGCAATTGTCTGATGCAGTGCGGGCAGGTGTGACGACCCTGGTCGGTGCACTTGGGACCGATTCCCTGACGCGGAACCTCAGCAATCTGATCGCCAAAGTGCGAGAACTGAATGCTGCTGGCCTGCATTGCCTGTGTTATACCGGCTCCTACCATTTTCCGGTCAAGACGCTTTGCGGTTCAGTCGAGCGCGATATCGTTTTTATCCCGGAGATGATTGGTGTGGGTGAGGTGGCTATTTCAGATCACCGCTCCAGCCAGCCGATTGCAAGCGAGCTTGCGAAGCTTGCCGCGGAGGCGCGCGTAGCGGGGATGATTGCCGGCAAAGCCGGTATCGTCAGTGTTCACGTGGGTGATGGCGATGGCTGCCTGGATCCACTGCTGGAGGTTGGCATGAGCAGCGACATCCCGCTGGGTCAGTTTTACCCCACCCACATTAACCGAAACCCGCGTTTATTCGATGCCGGGATGCATTTTGCCCGACAGGGCGGTGCGATTGATCTCACCACGAGCACGACGCCCGATATTCTGGCTTCGGGTGAAATCAAATGCAGTCGGGCACTCAAGCTTCTAATCGATCGCAGAGTGCCGTTAGAGCGGGTAAGTTTCAGTTCTGATGGTCAGGCCAGTCTGCCCCTGTTCGATGCCAAGGGTGAGTTGAGCGGGCTCAAGGTCGGCAACCTTGCGAGTCTTTGGCAGGAAGTTCGGGATGCCATCCTGGATGAACAGATTGAACCTTCACTTGCATTGTCGGTAGTGACGCGAAATCCGGCACGCATTCTCAAGTTACAGGGGCGAGGTCAATTACAGGCTGGAGGACCAGCGGATTTGCTGGTCATTGATCCGGACAGTATGCAAATAGAGAGTGTGATGGCAGGAGGGAAATGGTTAATGCGCGAGGGTGAAGTGTTGGTAAAGGGTCAATTTGAATGACCGTTGAACAGGTGCAAAGGAAGCAACACGCATCGCGTGTTGGCTTTTACCTGTTGCCCGGATTTTCGATGCTGGCTTATGCTTCAGCCATTGAGCCTTTGTTGGCATGCAATCGTATTTCTGGCGAAGAGCGTTACCGGTTTATGATGTTGGGGGCTGGCACCAGCGCGCAATCAGATAGCGCTGTTGTGATAGATACACTGCCCGTTACGCAAGCAGAGCCTGCACTGGATATGCTCATTATTTGTGGCGGGGCTCCAGCCAATTACGGCTCCGATCAGGCCATGCTGGAAACGCTGTCAGACTTTGCTTCGGCGTCTACCCGAGTGTGCGGTATTGCCAGTGGTAGTTATCTGATGGCACGGGCCGGGTTACTGAAACATAAAAAAGCATCGGTGCACTGGTTCAGTCTGGCCGGCTTGAGGGAGCAATTTCCTGAAGTGTACTTTTCCACGGATCTCTTTTGCATTGACGGCAACCGGGCGACTTGTCGGGGCGCCACGTCTGCGTTGGATATGCTGTCGATGTTGATCGCGCAGGATCAGGGCAATGAAATGCTTGAGGCCTTGGCACAGTATTTCGTGCGCGAGCGCCTGGGAGCCGCCGGTGAAGCACATGAGCGACAGTCTCTGAATGATATACTGCGCGCCGAACAGCCAAAACTGGCGGAAGCCGTCGATCTGATGGCTGCCAATATTGACGAGCCGCTTAGCACAGATGATCTGGCGCAACATGTTGCCATCTCACGGCGGCAGCTGGAACGCCTTTTTCGCAAGTATCTGGATTCGGTACCCTCGCGCTACTATCAGCAAATGCGGTTGGAGCATGCGCGGGAGCTTGTGCGGGAATCGCCTCTGTCCCTCTCTCAGATCGCGCTGGAGACCGGTTTCAAAACCAGCGCGCACTTCAGCACAGCCTATCGAAACCTTTATGGCCTGACGCCCAGTGAAGAGCGAAGTTTGTCGCATTAACTAACGTGTGCACGTTACGGTGCAGCTGATTGATATTGTCTGTCGCCAAAAGCGGGTGTTTATTCCAGAGGTATCAGCGCGACACCGCAGATGTATTGTGGATCGCATAGCTGATTCGCTGATTGATGTACTTGGACAGAAATCCGCCCTCACGAAGTCGTCTGGCGATATAATCCGAGCCTTCCCGGGTAAGGTGAACGCCGTCCAGCGTTAGTGGCCGGGTCAGCTCGTTATCAATGAATATACTGCAGGTTTCCTTGCACAAATAGTCATGGAAATCCTCAAATCCTGCCCATCTGGAGACTTCTTCGCGTAGGAGCGTATTGCTGCTTTGCTCGTATTTGGTGCGGCTTTTTTCCAGAAATTGATTCAGTCCGCTTAACCTTCCATGTTTCGAAGCAAGACTGGAGATTCCTTCCTTATATTCCAATTGATCGCCAAGTACGATCAGGTCGACGTTATGGCTGTCTCGCCTGACGCGTTTTACCGTTTGAGCGAGCCGTTTTATCGTTAAATCCTCGCCATACCATCTTCCGGCAAATATGACGGCAGAGATGGCATTCTGATACTTGGGCAGGTACTTGAATAATGCGAAATCTACCAGATCATTACAGCGGTGCTTGGCACTCCAGTTAATGATGGGGCGACATGAAGATGCCGTGACCTGGATAAATCTTACTTCTGGAAATTGCTTTCGCAAACCATATATGAGGTGCGCTGCTGTTGAGTCTCCAATCAGCATGACATTCGGTTTTTCATCATCGATGGCAAAGCAGTTTTTGACATCAAAATCATCCGGGAATATTTCGTTTGTCTTGACGAAGCTGCCTCCGATGCCTCCGATATAACAGGATCCCAGCCCCCATGCCTCGGCATCCAGCTCGGTTGGTCTGTCACCCAATTTGGCAAGTTCCTGAATTTCATCGGCGGTTCTCCAGCTCCAGCCATTCTGCGACCATGCAGTTGCGGCCGGAACAGAAAGGATCAGAACCATCGAAAGGCATGCGAGGGCGAATCCCGGATCGCCGGCAGTTCTATGCGAATCTTGTCGACGCCTAAAGGGGCTTTCAACGAAGCGGTAAGAGAGTTCAGCAAGTACCATGGTCGCTACGAATAAAACGACAAAATCAGGCCAATCGAGTTCGCGGTGTACGGCGTAACTGTAAAACACGTAGAGCGGCCAGTGGACAAGATAGGCGGAGTAGCTGGTCAATCCCAGGCGAACCATGATGCGTGCCCGCAAAACTGAACCAAGGGCCCGGCTGTCGCCAGCGATGATTAAACAGGCAGCCCCCAAACAGGGGATGAGAGCGTGGAGCCCGGGAAATGGAGTTGCTTCCGAAAAAAACACTACCGAGTAAATCAGCAGAGCGAAGCCCCCGAATGCCAGAATCTCTTTGTAAGTATTTGATAGTGTTCTGCGAGGTAAAAATACCAGCAATGCCCCTATCCCGAATTCGTAAATTCTGAATGGTGTGAGATAAAAGGCTGATGAGGCGTGGTCGGTCAGCAGATATTCGGCGTAAAGTAGTGTCGTTATGCTGATGAGAGCAATGGTGGAAATAAGAAGCGCTTTGGTTGTATGTTTTACCAGCAGAACAATGAAAAGCGGCCAGACAAGATAGAATTGTTCTTCAACACTTAATGACCAGGTATGCAGAAGGGGTTTGACCGAGGAAGATAGGTCAAAATATCCGCTTTCCATCCAGAAATAAAGATTTGAAATGGACGCCAGAGCATAAAAAAGAGCGCCTGAAAACCGCTCCATATGCTCCGGAGAGAACATCATGAATGCCGCGACAAAACAGGCAAACAGTACGACAAATAATGCAGGGAACAGTCGTCTGATACGCCGGCTGTAGAAATTACCAAAGGTAAACCGGTCGGCTTGCTGTTCTTTGGTGATGAGTCGGGTAATCAGATAGCCACTGATTACAAAGAAGACATCAACGCCGACAAAGCCGCCCCCAAAAGGTGCGATGCCGAAATGAAACAGAATCACAACGACGACGGCTATCGCTCTTAAGCCATCGATCTCTGATCTGTAAAGAGTGTTATTCATGAGGCGAAATGGCGTTTAGTGGTTTTGGGGAATGCACTATATCGATCACGGGCAGCGAATGCCCGCGTATCGATCACAGAATTGGATGCGGGACAGGGCGATGAATTAAATTTTAAAAGCCTGAATGCGACCTGACCATTTATAAGTTACGTTTGGGCCAGAGCATGCAAGTAAAATGTAACCGGAACAATGGAGTATATAAGACTAATTTGGCATGTCTTGATCTTAGAATTTTGATGCAAGGCCTAAGCCGTGCTCTTACTAAATCACTTACTCTATTTTTACCGATAAATCCCCGATTATCTTGAGAAGTTGGCTTAAACCTCTATCTGAACATCAAAATGGAAAGGCGCGTCTATTGGGGTTTAACAATCTGTTAGTTGCTAAACTTATAATAATCTGCCATCGTTTGGTGATGAATGGAAAATTTATATCGAAATTGCCATCGTTGGTATTACTTGTAGCAATGTTGCTAAATCCTCTCGTAGGAATGGCAGGATCTGTCTTGCTCGATAATTCTATTCATGATGTCACATCTACGGAGATGTCTTACGATAAGAGTGAAAGTTGTCATGAACATGCGGCAGCTAATCCATCTCCATCAGAGAATGATTCAGGACCCAAGCACAGTGATTGCTGTGAAGAACCTTGCATGTGCGGGCAGAGTGGTTGCCACTCTCCTCTCGCTACTATTGGTTACACTAATTCATCCTTGGATGTGAACTCTCAGTTTTCCTATTCCAACGTTGCAACTTATCTAAGTCCAACGCTTAGTTCTTTAACTCCCCCACCTATTATCTAGATTCCACACTCTAGTTACGCCCAAATTTTGTCTCAATGGCAAATTAATCAGGCGCGTTTTTACTTATTAGTCGTCGTGTAGCGATTAGAAATATTCAATGTAATGTGGAAATGTCTATGTCAGGCTTATTTTCTCTCAGCCGATTAGGGAGATACTGTGCTCCAATGTTGGTTGCAGGTGTTCTTAGTGCAGGTAACGTTAATAACTCGGTAGCGAATGAATTATCGGATCAGAATTTATCACTCGATTTAGTATTGACTGTTGTCAAAGAGAATGACTTTCGCCTAAAGCAGTTGCATGAAGAGTCAAAAGCCTTTTTGGCTGACTCTGAAGCAGCATCTTATTTACCAGACCCTACTGTCTTTGCGGCACTTCAAAGTTTGCCGACCGATACTTTCGATTTCGATCAAGAACCAATGACGCAGTTACGTGTTGGTGTCAGACAGATGTTTCCCAAAGGTGATGTCCTGGATATCAAGTCTGACATATCTGTTATTCAGTCGGATGCACAGTCGATAGCTAGCAAACTTAGATGGCTAGAACGCAAACAACAAAGTGAGCACGCTTGGCTAGAAGCTTGGTATTCGCAAAAACGTTTAGCGCTCTTGGAAGAGGATCAGGTTTTCCTGGGGCAAGTACAAGAGTTTGTTCGATCACTTTATGAAGTAGGCGCCAAAGACCAGAGTGATTTAATCGGTGCAGACCTTGAATTGATCAAGCTAAATGAAAAGCGTATCGAAGAAAAACGCAAGTATCAGATATTTCGACAGCAGCTCAATACCTTAGCGAATCAGGAACTAGTAGGCAGTGAATTAAGCCCAATTCTTCCAGACCTGACGCAATTAGATTTTGAAAATGTTAAGCAATCTGAGTTAAGAAACTACCTGCTTCAACATCCTAAAATTGAGCTGCTCAATCAAAAGATTGTGTTAGCAGATAGGAAAGTAGATCTAGTTAACCAAGACTTCGAACCTGCTTGGAGTCTTGAAGTGAGCTATGGCTTGCGCGGTGGAGAGAATATGGATGGCTCAGATCGGCCAGATTTCTTTTCTGCCGGTGTAAACGTTCAAATACCATTGTTCTCAAATAATAAACAACAGCAAAACCAATACGCGGCTTCACAGAGATCGCGAGTGTCTCAGATCAAGCGAGATGAAGCGTTGAGCCAAATGCGTTTTGAAGTCGATAACCTCATCCAACAGTATCGAAACACTCAAGAACAACGCCGCCTTTATGAGATTAACATTCTGCCAACCCTGGAGAGACAAAGAAAAAGTGCTTTGCAATCTTATGAATCTGACAAAGGCAATTTTAATCTTGTAATGAACTTATTTTTGAAAGAGCAAAGTGCGAAAACAATGCGCCAGCGTTTACGCGTTAATGAACAAAAATTGATTTCCTCCCTAAATTACCTGCTCGGACTAGATTCAACACACGCTAAAAACGGAGCCCAGTAAGAATGAAGAATGTAATTTTAATAATAGTGACTTTTGCTCTTGGACTTTTAGCAGGTAAGCAATTTTTAAGCAGTGGATCGTCCGGTAGTGATATGGCGACGGACTCTGGAGAGAAAAAACCACTGTATTGGGTGGCGCCGATGGACAAGAACTATCGCCGTGATGGCCCGGGTCAGTCGCCCATGGGAATGGATCTGGTTCCTGTCTATGAGGAGGACGTCTCCGGTGGTGATGATAATAGTATTAAGGTCTCGCCAGTGGTTGAGAATAATTTGGGGGTAAAAGTAGCCTACGTAACCACAGAAAAGCTATTCATGCCTATCAATACAGTGGGCACAGTGCAATTTGACGAAAGTAGAATTACGCATGTGCACAGCCGGGTTGAAGGCTGGATTGAGCGTTTAGGCGTTGCGGCGAGTGGTGATCGCGTTTCAAAAGGCCAAACGCTGTTCGAGCTTTATTCACCTGCTTTGGTAAGTGCCCAAGAAGAATACCTGGCTGCCTTTAGAAGTGGAAATAAAAATCTGACGAAGGCATCTAAGTCGAGATTATACGCCTTAGGTATTACCCCTGAGCAGGTTAAAGACTTGGAGAAACGCCGAAAGGTTGAACAAACCATTAGCGTCGTTGCCGAGCAAGATGGAATTGTCATAGACCTAAATGTGCGCAAAGGCATGTATATCAAACCGGCAACCGAGGTCATGTCCTTTGGTTCTTTGGATTCTGTATGGGTGCTGGGTGAAGTCTTTGAGCGACAAGCCTATTTAGTCAAACAGGGCCAAACGGTTGAAGCAGAGTTGAGTGCGATGCCTGGCAAAGTCTGGCAAGGCAGCGTCAATTATATCTACCCAGAATTGGACGTTAAAACGCGTACATTGGCGGTTCGTATTCGGCTTTCCAATGATGACCACGCGCTAAAACCCAATATGTTGATGAACTTGAATATTTTGGGCGAGGCCGCTAACGAGTCATTGAGCATTCCGCGTCAAGCCGTAATCAAGGCGGGCCATCATAATCGAGTGGTGAAATCTTTAGGCGATGGACGTTATCAATCGGTTCTTGTTGAAGCGGGCCTTGAGGGCGAAAGCCGTTCAGAAACAGAACATGGTTTGCTTACTGAAAGTCGAATTCAGATCACCAAAGGATTAAGTGAAGGTGACTTGGTCGTGACCTCTGCACAGTTCTTGATCGATTCCGAATCAAATATTGATGCCGAGCTACTTCGAATGGAAGAGCCGATGGAACCCGAGTCGCAAGCGGAGCCTACAAACAAGGTCATCACCTCAGGAAAGGTACACAAAGTGATGGATCAAATGGGGATGGTCAGTATTACCCACGACCCGATTCCTGAGTGGGACTGGCCCACCATGAAGATGGACTTTCCTGTAGGAAACTCTGTTGCACTGGCTGATTTAAAAGCTGGCGAAACGATTCAATTTGAACTCGAGAAAACAGGAGATTGGGATTATTTAATCACCGCGGTTGGCGAAGGCCTTCAAACTGAATCGATGAACCACGATGCATCGACGATGGAAATGTCGATGGCTGACCTGCCAAAAGATACTGTTATGTCCAGCGGCAAAATAAAAATGCTTATGTTGGATATGAACATGCTCGAAGTGGTTCACGAACCGATTCCCGAATGGGAATGGCCGGTGATGAGTATGACCTTTGTTGTGCCCGAAGGTGAGTCTCTGCCGGAACTCAAAGAAGGTGATGAAGTTAACTTTGCTTTACGAGAATTAGAGAGCGGAGATTATGAAATGACCAAGGTCAGGATCAAGAAATAGTCAGATTTGGAAACTGAAACCAATAAACGAAGTTTAACCAGAGGATAAACCTATGAAAATCAAATCAATCATTTCAGTTGCAGTAATTTCAACAAGCTTAGGGCTGGCATTGCCTGTTTTTGCTGATGGCAATGACGGCCACCACCATGGTCATGCCGATCAAATGAGTGGCGACGGACACATGATGAATCAAAACGGGATGGGGCAGTATGGTGAGAATATGGATTCACACATGCGTGAAGTAATGGGACATGGTCGCGTAAATAAAGTCATGGCAGAACACGGTATGTTGAACATAAAGCATGAGCCAATGCCAGAGATGAATTGGCCACAAATGAGCATGAACTTCAGAACGCAAAAGCAAGTAGATTTAAGCAAACTAAAACCGGGGCAGCAGGTCGACTTTAAGCTGCTGGTTGATGACGACAATAACTACGTTATCAAAGAACTCGTCGTCAAATAAAGCGGGTTCCTAAGAAGGATTCTTCCTTATTGATGTGCGTATTGAACATCAATAAGGAAGCTGTTTAAACAGAGTGAATATTACGTAAGTGGAGTAGATAATGATTGCTGCAATCATTCGGTGGTCAATCGCGAATCGGTTTTTTGTGTTACTTGGTACAGCCATTCTCATTGGTTTTGGAGCTTATTCCGTTAAAAATACGCCGATAGATGCCATTCCTGACTTGTCAGATGTGCAGGTGATCATTAAAACCAGTTATCCAGGCCAAGCGCCGCAAGTAGTGGAAGACCAGGTGACTTACCCCTTAACCACTGCAATGCTATCTGTGCCCGGCGCAATTACTGTTCGCGGCTTTTCATTCTTCGGCGACTCCTATGTATACGTGATTTTTGAAGATGGCACTGATATTTATTGGGCGCGTTCACGCGTACTTGAATATTTAAATCAGGTAGCCGGGTCATTACCTAATTCCGCCAAACCTCAGCTAGGACCGGATGCCACCGGTGTCGGCTGGGTGTATTTATATGCGCTAGTCGACCGAACGGGTCAACACGATCTAGCGCAGCTACGTAGTATTCAAGACTGGTTTTTAAAGTATGAACTTCAAACAGTGGAAGGAGTCTCTGAGGTCGCTACCGTGGGCGGTATGGTTCGGCAATATCAGATTGAAGTCGATCCTAATTTACTGCGAGCTTATGACATCCCCTTATCGCACATCAGCATGGCAGTCAAAAGAGCCAATCAGGAAACTGGTGCTTCGGTCATTGAAATGGCCGAAGCAGAGTACATGGTGCGTGTAAGTGGTTATCTTCAGAGTATCGAGGATATTGAGAATATTCCCCTTGGTGTGAATGCCAAGAACACCCCGCTCATGTTGAAAGATGTTGCTAGGGTTAGCTTGGGGCCTCAAATGCGACGAGGTGTTGCGGAACTTGATGGCGAAGGTGAAGTTGTCGGTGGCATCGTCGTGATGCGCTTTGGTGAGAACGCGCAGACGGTCATCGATAACGTTAAAGCAAAATTGGAGGATTTGAAAAAAGGCCTACCAGAGGGTGTGGAGGTCGTGACCACCTATGATCGCTCTAGCTTGATCGGCAATGCCATCGATAACCTTTACGAAAAGCTACTCGAAGAGTTTATTGTTGTAACACTTATTTGCGCCATTTTCTTGTTCCACCTTCGTTCTTCTCTGGTCATTATTGTTAGTTTGCCTGTCGGTATCTTGGCGGCCTTTATCGTGATGTATCAGCAGGGTCTCAATGCGAATATTATGTCCTTGGGCGGAATCGCTATTGCGATAGGAGCCATGGTGGATGGCGCCATCGTGATGATCGAGAATGTTCACAAGCATATGGAGAAGACGGAGCTTACAAATGAAAATCGTTGGGATGTGATCAGTAAGGCCGCGACCGAAGTAGGCCCGCCACTGTTTTTCTCTTTACTGATCATCACGATGAGCTTTTTACCTGTATTCACGCTGGAGGCACAAGAAGGAAAGCTGTTTTCACCCTTGGCGTTTACGAAAACCTATGCGATGGCCGCAGCGGCAGGTTTAGCAATTACCTTAGTCCCCGTGCTTATGGGCTACTTTATTCGCGGTAAAGTAACGCCCGAACATAAAAACCCATTCAATCGCTTGATGACAGCGGCATACAGGCCCGTCATTCATGGTGTGTTGAACTACCCAAAAACCATTCTGTTGTTTACCGTGCTCGGCTTGGCTGTCGGCTTATGGCCCATGACGAAAATCGGTAGTGAGTTTATGCCGCCCTTAGACGAAGGCGATTTGATGTATATGCCCACGACCTATGCAGCTGTGTCGATAGGCAAAGCGCGAGAACTTCTTCAGCAGACCGATAAACTCATCAAGACAGTTCCTGAAGTCGAAAGCGTATTCGGTAAAGTCGGCAGAGCCGAAACCGCTACCGATCCGGCGCCACTCACCATGATCGAAACCTTCATTCAGCTTAAGCCTCGCAGTGAATGGCGAGAGGGTGTGACGACCGAGAGCCTGCGCGCTGAATTCGATAGTTTGGTGAAATTCCCTGGCCTCACTAATGCCTGGGTAATGCCGATTAAAACACGCATCGATATGTTGTCGACGGGCATTAAAACACCGGTAGGAATTAAGGTCGCTGGGCCTGACTTGGCCGAGATCGAGAAAATCGGTAAACGGCTGGAAGAGGTGCTGCCAAGCGTTCCTGGTACGGCTTCGGTTTATTCAGAGCGTGTTGCAGGTGGTCGCTATGTGAAAGTCGATATCGATAGAGTGCGAGCGGCGCGTTTTGGCTTATCGGTTGCTGATATTCAGTCCCATGTTCGCGCTTCCATCGGTGGTATGAATGTGACTGAAACCGTCGAAGGGCTGGAACGATATCCAGTGAATGTTCGCTATCCACAAAGCTATCGTGATTCGGAAGAGAAGCTGAAATTATTGCCTATCGTCACCCCTTCAAAACAACGTATCGCTTTGGCAGATGTGGCGGATGTCTATGTGTCTGATGGCCCACCAGGGATCAAAAGTGAAAACGCCCGCTTAAATGGTTGGACACTGGTGGATATTGCGGACCGTGATTTGGGGTCATATGTTGAAGAAGCGCAACGCGTGGTAACTGAACAAGTCGAGATCCCTGCTGGTTATTCCATTGCCTGGTCAGGCCAATATGAATATATGTTGCGTGCGCAGGAGCGTTTAACGGTTGTTGTACCACTGACTCTCGCCATCATTATGCTGCTCTTGTACATGAATTTCAGAAATATAGTCGAAGTGCTCATCATTATGGGTACAGTACCTTTTGCCTTAATTGGTGGGCTTTGGTTGATGTATTGGCTGGAATACAACATGTCTATTGCCGTAGCCGTTGGCTTTATCGCCTTGGCGGGTGTTGCTGTAGAGATAGGTGTATTGATGCTGGTTTATCTTAACCAGTCGTTTGAGCGCTTGCGATTAGAAGCGTCCAGGGATGGGCGTATTTTTTTAAAAGCAGATGTTAGACAAGCCGTTATCGAAGGCGCTGGACTGAGAGTTCGCCCCATCATGATGACGGTGATGGCAATCATTGTCGGTTTAGTTCCAATCATGATCGGTAGCGGTACGGGATCAGAAGTAATGCAGCGTATTGCTGGTCCCATGATCGGCGGCATGATTTCAACAGTTATCTTAACCCTACTAGTGATTCCGGTGATCTTTTACATCTGGAAGCAAGCAGGCATTAAACAAGAAAATGATGATTAGGCGACCGTTATAGAGAGCGCCGGCTTCTGAAATGCTTGCCCTTAACGATTTATGACAACACAAAAGAGAACGAGGTTTTTATGAAAGCACTACTACTTCCCACCATCTTAGGTACAACATTGCTTGCCGCAGGTTGCGCGAACCATGATCACGAGCATGAGGATAGTGAAACGGCTGGACACTCTCATGGTCAGCATCAGGAGATGATGAATGATCATCACAAAGACATGATGGATGGGGGCCAGAGTGGTGGCCACCATATGGATGGAGCAGGGCATGGAGAAATGGGGCATCATGGTTCAGGGCACCATGGTATGGGGCATGGCGACTCTCTTGCCGGTCGCCCTGGTAAAGAGAGTGAAGTGGATCGTGTCGTTAATGTAGAAGCTAATGACTCCATGCGCTTTATTCATGATCCAATCAAGGTCAAAACGGGCGAGACAATTAAGTTTGAAATCACCAATAAAGGTGCCATCCCGCATGAATTTTCAATTGGTACCAAAGACGAGCATATGGCCCACGGCAAAATGATGATGGACAACCCCGATATGCATCATGGTCCCGGAGGGTCTTCCATTACGATCGCCCCGGGTAAAACCGAAACACTCCTCTGGTATTTTGAAGAGGCGTGGGAGGTACAGGCAGCTTGCAATATTCCTGGTCATTATCAGGCGGGTATGCACAGCCCAGTGTTATTTGAAGGTAACTAATATTAGGAACAAGATGATGAATGCCCCCCAGAGATCGCGGGGGGCATCGGGAGTTAAAAATGCGTGTAAATGAACTAGCTAAAAAGGTTGGCGTTACGCCTGATACTGTCAGATATTACACTCGTATTGGCCTGCTTACGCCCACAAAGAACATAGAGAATGGTTATAAAAACTATGCATCCACTGATCAAAAGCGCTTAGGTTTTATCCTTAAAGCGCGTCATCTCGGTTTTGCCGTTTCCGAAATTGAAGAGATTATTAATCTATCCAATAAAGGTACTTCTCCCTGTTGTCGAGCACGTGAAATCATTCATAAGCATATTGACGAAACGGCACAGAAAATAGATGAACTATCCCGGCTTCGAGCATGTATGCAAAAGGCCTCAGATACTTGGGAAACGATGCCTGATAGCGTTCCCGATGGGGATTCTGTGTGCGATCTTATTGAAATGTGGGATGAAGTTGAGCTACGGCAGTCTGCTTGAATTTGAACTAAATCTTTTTGTTGACCTGTGTTTTAGACACAGGTGTACCTTAGCTAAAACTAAGTCATCGACTCAGTAAACAGAGGAACAAAAATGGATTCACACACAACTACACTCCCGGACACAGCGCTCAGTCAATCGAAGAATAACAGTTTGGCACCTGTAGAATTGCTAATAGAAGGCGCGGGTTGTGCTAGTTGTGTAGGCAAGATCGAAAGTGCCTTAAACAAAGTTGAAGGTGTTATTGACGCTGAGATGAATTTTGCTCAACGAACGGTGAGCGTAACAGGCAATGCATCAAGAGCACAGCTCATTCAAGCCGTTGAACAGGCGGGATACAATGCGAAGATAGGCCACAATTCCGAAGACAGCGACGCGCTAGAAGAAAAAGAAAAGGCGGATCTAGAATACTACGTTAAATTAATGCGCGAGATGGCTATTGCTTTGTCCCTCGGGATACCGCTAATGATCTATGGGTTATTTATTGGCGAAATGACCGTGACCACAACGACCGAAAGGTTCTCTTGGTTGGTGGTGGGTCTAATGACCGCTGCCGTCATGTACTTTTCCGGTAAACACTTTTATGTGGGGGCCTGGAAGTCTTTTCTTAACCACAGCGCCAACATGGATACCTTGATTGCACTGGGTACTGGAGCGGCTTGGCTATATTCCATGGTGGTGGTTTTGGCTCCCAATGTTGTTCCTGAAATGGCTCGGCATGTGTATTTTGAAGCAACCGCCATGATCATTGGCCTTATTGATTTAGGGCTTGCACTCGAGTTGAAAGCCCGAGGCAGAACCTCTCAGGCGATTAAACGACTTATTGGTTTGCAAGCTAAAACTGCAAGGGTGATAAGAGATGATAAGGAAATCGATATTCCAATTGAGCATGTACTATTGGATGATGAAGTCAGGGTTCGGCCCGGTGAAAAGATCCCGGTAGACGGCATAATTACCCAGGGGCATTCCACTGTTGATGAGTCCATGTTAACGGGTGAACCGATGCCGGTTGAGAAAAACGTGGGTGACGAACTGGTGGCTGGTACCTTAAATAAATCGGGATCAGTCATTTTTGTAGCCAAGAAAGTCGGAAAAGATACAGCTCTGGCACAAATCATCAATATGGTAAAACGTGCCCAAAACTCAAAGCCCCCCATTGGCCGATTGGCCGACATCATTTCGGCTTACTTTGTCCCCGTGGTAATGATTATCGCCATCGTTAGCGCACTCGTTTGGCTGAATTTTGGCCCCGACCCTGTTGTGGCCTTCGCCGTTGTCTCCGCTACCACGGTGCTCATCATTGCCTGCCCCTGCGCTCTGGGGCTCGCGACGCCCATGTCTGTCATGGTTGGTGTCGGAAAAGCGGCGGAAGCTGGTGTACTAATACGAAATGGCGAGGCTTTACAAACAGCGTCGAAAATTACCGCAATGGTTCTGGATAAAACAGGAACCATTACTTTAGGTGCGCCAAAGGTAACTGAAATTCACGTCATACAAGGTGGTGACAAGAACGAGATATTAAGGTTGGCCGCTGCGCTGGAACAAGGTTCAGAACACCCTTTAGCACAATCCATCGTTGAATCAGCGAAGGAAAGAGAATTAGTGATTCCCTTGGTATCAGAGTTTAAGGCTATTGCCGGTCATGGTGTTGAAGGTGTAGTTGAACACAGACGATTGCTTTTCGGCAATGAAAAACTCATGCGTGAACAAGGCATCAATGTAGGGGACGCGATCTCTGTCGCGCAAACGATGGCGTCGCAAGCAAAAACACCCATGTATTTCGCGATAGAAGGGGGGCTAGCCGCAATTGTCGCCGTTTCTGATCCAATTAAGAATGACTCCATTGAAGCCATTAAAAGGCTTCAGCGTGTCGGGGTTAGGGTTGTGATGCTGACAGGAGATAATCGTGAAACCGCGAAAGCCGTAGCTGCAAAAGTAGGTATCACCGAGTTCTTTGCGGAGGTGCTACCCGAAGATAAATCCAACAAAGTCGCTGAGCTACAAAAAATGGGGGATATCGTCGGCATGACCGGTGATGGCATTAATGATGCGCCCGCGTTGGCGATGGCAGATGTGGGGTTCGCAATCGGCACTGGCACCGATGTTGCGATTGAAAGTGCTGATATTACCTTAATGCGCGGCTCGTTGCATGGTTTGGCCGATGCGATAGCGGTGAGCAAGGCGACACTTAGGAATATTCGGCAGAATTTATTCGGGGCCTTTATGTATAACGTGGCTGGTATCCCGTTCGCGGCAGGTGTCTTTTATCCCCTGTTCGGGGTTTTGCTGAATCCAGTTATAGCAGGTGCAGCAATGGCTTTTTCGTCTGCCACCGTAGTGACCAATGCAAATCGATTACGCTTGTTCAAGGCTGGCGATCACTAACTTGGAGGAGCTTCCCAATGATGTTAATTAATTTATTAGGCCTAGCACTCATTGTTGCCATTATATGGTGGTTCTGGTTATACAAACCGACAGAAAAAGGTAGTGATGGGAGTTTTCCGGTAATCATCGTCGAAAACGGTGTTTATATCCCTTCTCGAATTGCCATTCCCTCATCACAGGAGGCGCAGTTAGTGTTCTTGAGAAAGGATGCTAGCCCCTGTGCCGGAACCTTGCTGATTCCTCAGTTAGATATTAGCGCAGAGCTTCCGGTAGGCAAGCAGACACGTATCACACTGCCACCTTTAACGGCGGGGACATATGACTTTAGCTGTCAAATGCAAATGTATCGAGGAGAGTTAAACGTTAAGGATGATGCTCTAAGTAGGGGAGCAAGTTATGGTGACTAAAACTTCATTCTGGACGAGTTCCAGAGGATTGGCGGCACTAGGATTAATTGGAGCTGCAAGCTACTTTCTTTTCATAGAACACCGGCAACATATTGTTGAGTTTTTACCTTATCTGATCTTGTTGGCCTGCCCTTTAATGCATCTCATGATGCATCGTGGGCACGGCCATCATGAGAATCAAGCCTCTTCTGAAGAGGCTTATCAGAAAGGTTTAGAAGACGGAAGACAGCAAGGGCGAGACCGTCATAGTAATCGGGACGATCATAATGGTCCGCGTTCAAAATAACGGTGAATAATGATGCATGGTGAAAGTGGTTACGGTTTATGGCCTTTGGTGATTCTCAATTCGGCTATTTTTATTTTTTTCGCATTTAGTTTCGTCAAGCCAAAGACGAAGCTAGATTGGCGAAGCTTAGGCGCATTTTCAGCTTTCGTTGTGGCATTGTTTACTGAATTGTATGGCTTCCCTCTAACTATATATTTTCTGTCGGGCTGGCTAACAGAAAACTACCCCGGTATTGATTTTCTGAGCCATAACAATGGTCACCTTTTACACACCTTGATTGGTTTTGACGGAGATCCTCATTGGGACCCTTTGCATATTGCGAGCAATGTTTTGATAGTTTTGGGGTTCTTTTTGCTTTCTTCCGCGTGGAATGTGCTTCATCAGGCGCAGAAGCTGCGTGTTTTGGCGATACAGGGTTGGTATGCCAGATGTCGACATCCTCAGTATGTCGCATTTATTCTGATTATGTTTGGCTTCTTATTGCAATGGCCTACGATCCCAACGTTAGTGCTATTCCCAATAATGGTGATTATCTACGTCAAATTAGCGCTCAGAGAGGAGCAAATTGCTCTAGCTGAGTTTGGTGATGAATATCGCCGTTATGCAGAACGAACCCCCAGGTTTCTGACTAAATTAGGAAAGGTTAATGAAGAGCATTGGCATGCTTGAGCCCTATTCAAAAAAGTTAAAATACTGCGTTGTTCTTATCGGCGTATTACTGCTCGCTGCATGTAGTAGAGAAGAGAGTGCAGTTCCTAAATTAGAGAAAAACAAACGATGGTACAGCAATAAGCAAGTGGCAATAGGTGAGCAAGTTTATGAGGCAAATTGCTTAGGATGCCATTTTGAAAGAGCAACAGGAACAAGCAATTGGAAAAAAACATTAGAAGATGGTTCCTATCCACCACCACCTCTAAATGGAAGCGCGCATGCTTGGCATCATTCTGTAGAAGTTTTACTGACGGTTATTCAGCTCGGAGGGAAAAGTTTTGGCGGTAAAATGCCACCCTTTAAAGACGTACTCTCTGAAGAGGAACAACTGGCTGTGATTGCCTATTTTCAGAGCTTTTGGTCAGAAGATGTTTATTCGCGATGGCTAGAAATCACTCAACAAAATTAGGAGGCGGATATGACGAAAAATTTGCATAAACCGAGCGTCGATGAAAACCATTTAGTTAAGCGTTCCTTAAAACTTGAGGGTAAGAGTGATATTCCTTGGGAGGAAATCGAAAGTGAAATTGATCAGCTAATGGGGATTGATGAGGTCCATCTGGATCAGAAACAAGATTTGATCACGATTGCTTACGACGCCTCTTATAAAAGCCTGCGAGACATCGAAAAAGTACTCGATCAACATTTTTTAAAGACTGCCGGCGACCGGTGGACTGGCTTCAAAAAAAGTTGGTATGAGTATACTGACGATAATATTAAAGAAAACGCCAAGTATGAACCTTGGTCTTGCCATTCAAAGCGTAAATAACAAGGAGAAATGACGTGGCAATTAAGCTATCAATCATTTTGGCATCAACATTCGTGATGTCTGGCTGTATGGACTCGATGCATGGTAATCAGGCAAATCAGTTTCAAGGTGCAAAGTTTAACAGCGAAGGCGAACGACTTTATTTTACAGGTGTTTCAAGTTCAGGAGATCCGATGATTCCTATTAGCGGGCATCATCATATGCAGATGCATGGTGGGAGCTGTGTGACGTGCCATGGAGCTGATAAAGAAGGTGGTACGAGAATGTGGCCGCGTTTTTGGGTAGTCGCACCCGCACTGACCTTTGATGCTTTATCAAAGGAGTATAATGATGGTCATGCACATGCTTCCTATGATGAGGTGGCGCTAAGAGATGCCATTGTAATGGGAATTAATCCAGGTGGAGAAAAACTACATGAGACGATGCCTAAATGGAAAATGTCGGATAAGAGTCTAGAAGCACTCGTTCACTACTTGCTGAATGGCGCAGCTCATAGCCACTAAGATAATTTAACTCATGGCGATTCACCACTACACTTTATTAAATTGATCAATATTACGTATTTAATATTGACCTGTGTCTTGGACACAGGTGTAAAGTGTTTATTAACTTAAGCACAAAGTGATTCAAAATCATGAAATTAATGGCCCGACTCTGTCTCGTTTTTATCTTTCAGCTAAGTGCGCTGAATGCTTTGGCGGGTATGGTACAAATGGACCATTCAACGATTGAACAAACCATTGTCGCAGGGCATCAGAATACCCAACTTTCAGATCATTGTGACGATGTTAGTAATTCAGGAAATCATTGCCATTGTGTTGTTTGTATTGCAGTCGTTGAGACCGGCGTATTTCAGGGCAATACAGATGATTCTCAACAGTTTCTAGCTCAGATAACAACATCTAAACAACCTTACTATGGGATATTTAAGCCACCGAAATAATTACCTCGATCATTTTTAAACTTTCTTTTTAAATTAACGAGGCAATTATTATGTATATTAAATCTATCTTAGTTATAGCTATTTCTACTTTCTTTTTGGCCCAAATCTCTTTAGCTGAGGGCTTGGCAGAAAGGCAGTCAGAAGTGTGGTCTACTCCTTCAGGTATAGATCATGTCCACAGTAATCAAAGAGCCCTGAGTGGGGCGATGGGAGGAACCGAAGGGTTGGCTGATAGAAGAGCGCATCGGCAAGATACTGCTATAGTCATTGACCATATCCATAAAATGCACGGAGATACTGCCGCAGGCTCTAAAGGGGATTATGAGTCACATGGTCATAATGTGCATAAGCATACCGTCAGGTCTGCATGGTCGGATATGCCCCGCGACTTAACCGCTCATCAGAAAAAACGACTTATGTTCGATTAAAATGGAACACGTCACTAAGTGGTGAGGGGCACTCTTTCTAAAGAGTTGCCCCAACAATTAAAAAGCAAATAACATAACCGGGCGCTCTATTTAGATTAGAGTGCCCAATGGCTTTTTGTTAACGCTTTTATGTGGACGGATTGAACCAACTTTTGGAGTGAATGTGATCTATCGAATAGGTGTATTGGTATTGCTGGGAATAGCACTGATCGGGTGCAGTGCGAGTAAAGACGGTGATAATTTATCCAGTTCTAGGGACACTTTGGTGGTTTATAAATCTCCGACTTGTGGTTGTTGCAGAAAGTGGATCGACCATATGCAAGAGGTGGGATTTGAAACCGATATTGTTAATAAATCAAACTTGTCCGCAATCAAGAAACAGTATGGCATCGCTGTAAATGCGCAATCCTGTCATACAGCTATCTACCAAGGTAAATATGTGTTTGAAGGGCATATTCCTGCCAAAATGATTCAGCAATTTGTTGATAGCCCGCCCAGTGGTGCAAAAGGCTTGGTGGTTCCTGGAATGCCTATTGGTAGCCCTGGCATGGAAAGTGGCTCTCGTTTTCAGCCCTATAAAGTATGGCTTCTAAAAGAAAATGGTGAGTATTCTGAGTATGGCAAGGTAGAGAGCTACGAAGAACAATTTTCTGAAAATAAAGCCTACTGAGGTTGAATCCCTAAAAGCTCTAAATCTACGCATTGTCTTTACAGCCTCGTGTTTTTTCGCAATTAACGTTCTGAATATAATAATACTGAATCGCCACTAATTAATTAGACACTTCCCAGCCTCATTAAATACTGAATCGCCACTAATTTCCTGGTAGTGTCAAAAATCTTTCGCTTTTTTAGTTTGGCAGTTCATTTTAAGCCTGCATCTGTTTTTCCAATTCCATCTCTTCAAGTAAACGCCCCTTTGAGCCGATTCATCTAAAGATGCCCCCGGTCTTCTCACCGCTTATGTTTGTCCCTTGCTTATCTTCAAGGTAAGCGTCCGGTAAAACCCTATTGATCCGCTTGCCAGTTGTGAGGCAACAACTCATCCAGCCGATTGTTTTTGTGTGTAGGCAGTCGTGCCAA